>NZ_JAGMUJ010000222.1 GCF_019049255.1 Streptomyces sp. AC558_RSS880
CCGCCGCGTGCACCTTCGTCCAGTGGAAGCCGACGAGCCGGCCCTCCTTCTCCGCCAGGAAGAACCCCTCGGGGTCGAACCACGCCTCGGCCTTGCGGTCGTCCAGGTCGCGCTGGGTGAGGGAGCCCTGCTCGGGGTGGTGGGCGAACGCGGCGGCGTTCACCGCGAGCCAGGCGGCGTCGTCCCGCCCCGGCACGAACGTCCGGACGGTCACGCCGTCCGGCAGCACCGGGTCGGGCAGATCG
>NZ_JAGMUJ010000223.1 GCF_019049255.1 Streptomyces sp. AC558_RSS880
CTCGTGGAGTCGCGGGACGGGGAGGGTCGTCCCGGTGGTGTCGAGGGCCGGTTGGAGTTCGCGCGGGATCTGTTCGACGAGGAGACCGCGCGCCGGCTGGCCGAGGGCCTGGTGCGCCTGCTGAAGGCGGTGGCGGCCGATCCGCGGGTGCGGGTCGGTGAGCTGGAGGTGCTGTCGCCGGTCGAGCGTGGCTGGGTGGTGGAGGGGTGGAACGCGACGGGGCG
>NZ_JAGMUJ010000224.1 GCF_019049255.1 Streptomyces sp. AC558_RSS880
CTTGTACTCGTTGTACTTCTTCAGGCCGCCGTGGTACTCGTCCATCCAGTTCTTGGCGAAGGTGCCGTCCTGGATCTCGGCGAGGACCTTCTTCATCTCGGCCTTGGTGGCGTCGGTGATGATCCGCGGACCGGTGACGTAGTCGCCCCACTCGGCGGTCTCGGAGATCGACCAGCGCATCTTCTCCAGGCCGCCCTCGTACATGAGGTCCACGATCAGCTTCAGCTCGTGCAGGCACTCGAAGTAGGCGATCTCCGGCTGGTAACC
>NZ_JAGMUJ010000035.1 GCF_019049255.1 Streptomyces sp. AC558_RSS880
GTGAGCCTGGGCGCCCTGCTCCAAGGCGGCGCGCACCGCTTCGACCTGGGCCTCATCCAGCTTGGGCGGCCGACCGGTAGCCGGACGCCGCCGCAATGAAGCTGCGCCATCTTGAAGTTGCTGGTCAGTGTGGTGGCGTGAGGCCGTTTCCGGGTGCTCGTGCTGGTGGTGGGCGGATGTCTCGGGTGGAGATCATCTGTCAGCAGGCTGCTTCGAGGTTGGTCAGGACGAACAGGGCGCGCAGGAGGCCGGTCGCGCGGGCGGGATCAGTGCGGAGCTTGGTGAGGATCCGCCAGTTCTTGAGATGGGCGAAGCCGTGCTCGACCGGGGCGCGTCCGGCGGCGAGTGCCCGGTTCGCTTCCTTTTCGCTGGTGGTGAGCTTGCGGGCGCGGGTGGCCTTGAAGCCGGTGACGACCACGGGGTCATCCGGGTCGCCGTCCAGGCCGGGGAAACCCAGGTCGGCCAGGGCGCCGAGGCCGGCGTCGCGCAGGTGGGCCAGGATGCGGTCGCGGCGGGCGGCGGTGATGTCGTGGGTGCGGCCGGGCCGGGCGGCCGATATCCAGATCACCCGGCCTCGTTCGTCGGTCAGGGCCAGGACGTGCAGGCCGTGGCGGTGGTGCTTGCCGGAGTAGTTCGGGCGGTTCGCCGTCCCGGTGCGGCGCTGGGTGGGGATGAGGGTGCCGTCGATCAGGACGACCTCGCCGCCGCGCCGGGCGATCTTCTTCAGGGCGCGGTCCAGCCGCGGGGCCTTCGTGGCCAGCAGGGCGATCAGCTCGTCGCGCCAGCGGCGGACGGTGGCGGCGGAGACGTCGCTACCGCCGGCCATGTCGGCCAGGCGCCGGTCGTGCCGCAGCACGGCCAAGACGATGGTCGCGATCCGCCCGGCCGGCAGTGCCCGCCACCTGGACCGTATCGCCTTGAGGTGCCCGCGGAGCAGGTCGGCGAGGTAGGTCACGGTGCGCGTGGACAGCGGCAGGCGGCACTGGTAGACCAGGGACACGGTGCCCCCGGCATGCTCTTTGGTTTTCGTCACACAATTCCAACAGCCGCCGGGGGGGCACCTCGGTTACGCCCCGCCGCTGCGCGGCCCGGGGTCACGGGCGGACGGTGAACTTCCCGTCCGGCCGTTTGTGCAGCCAGCCGCGGTCGGCCAGCTTCGTCAGCTTCCCGCGCAGCGGCTCCAGCTTGCCCCGCACTCCGGTGTCCAAGCCCAGCACCTCGCCGATCTGCCTGGTGGCCACCGGGCCGGCGGCCGCCCGCACGGCGGCCAGGATGCGCTGGTACTCCGCCGGCAGGGCGGACTCGGACACCCCCGGCCCACGGTCTGGAACCAGCCGCACCGCCCGGCCCGCCACCTGGACCACCGGCGATCCAACCTCAGCCCGCTCCTCGGCGAGCTGCTCGCTCATCCGCTGCCACACCCGCTCGGCCACGGCCAGCTCATCCCGCTCGGCCCGCACCTCCGCCAACTGCTTGACCAGCTGCTCTTCGAGTCCATCCAGCTCCGCCCGCCGGGCGGCGATCCGCGCCTGCATCTCGGGGTCCATCATGCACCGGAGCGTACGAACAGCCCCGGTCACCACGGACGGGAATCCACGAAACCACTCCCGCCAGACGATCTACACCCGAGACTGCCGCCCACCACCAGCACGAGCACCCCGAAACAGCATCATGCCACCACCTTGACCAGCAACTTCAAGATGGCGCAGCTTCAGTGGTGACTTCATCGCCTACCGCGCAGCAGCACCGACAGCGCCGGTAGGCACCAAGCGCTCCGTGTGGCTCTTCTGGCGTTGGCGAGCCGACTGATGGCCTCGCCGTTCGCGGCGGCGAGGCCATCAGCTTCTATGGCTGACCCTCGCCGCTGATTCCGATTTCTTGAAATTACCGATCAGTGGAGGTCAGGAGAGATCAAGGTCCTTGATCCAGAAGCTCAGTCGTGCGAAGGAAGCGGCGGTGATTGTGTAGAGGGGGACCGGCGTCGTCGCTGTGGGGCGCGAATAGCCAGCTGACATCAGCTCAGCACGTCCGATATGTATCGGTGGGACGCCGACATGTTCGAAGACCGGGTGGGGCTCCCAACGGAAGTTGCCACTGGGCCGGGAGATCACTCCTGCGATCTCGTTGCTCTCGATCCCCTCAATTCCCTCAGTTACCTGGCTTAGCGCACCCCGGTCAATCGTGTCCGCGAAACCAGCAAGGGGCGGAAAGCGCGTCACATCATCGACCAGCACAGTGGCAAAGCCGCTCGGCGATCGCAAAGCGGCAAGGTCTGCCAGCAAGTCGGTCGGCCGATCATTCGGCGCACTGCGTCGCCGCCAACGGTCCCAAAGCGTCACGAGCCCTCCAAGTTGATCCAAGGCGGCGTCGGGCCTCCCCGGTCCCAACTGGCAGGTTACCGGACCCCACCAAGCGAGGGCCCTGTGAACAGTTCATCTCACCTGGCAATCCGGCTGTGGTTGATCAGTGCGGGGCGTGCATCGTGAAGTTGCAGTTCACGGATCTGGTGTGCGCGGGTTCCGGTGTGCTCGGGCTGGTCACGGGCGGATGACTTCGGTGTAGATCATCGGTCAGCGGGAAACTTCGCGGTTCGTCAGGACGAGCAGGGCCCGCAGCAGCGTGGTCGCATAACTCGGCGAGAGCCGCAGCTTGGTGAGGATGCGCCAGTTCTTCAGATGGGCGAAGGCGTGTTCGCAGACCGCGCGGACGGACGCGATCAGCTTGTTGACCTGCTTCTTCGCCGAGGTGAGGGGCTTGGTGCGGGCGGCCTTGTAGCCGGTGATGACCACCGGGTCGTCCGGGTTGTCGTCCAGGCCGGTGAAGCCGAGGTCGCCGATGGCGCCGAGCTCGGTGGCCCGCAGGCGCTCGACGAGCTTGTTGTAGCGGGCGGTCGTGATCTCCGAGGAGCGTCCCGGTCGGGCCGCGGAGATCCACAGCAATCGGCCCCGGTCGTCGGTGAGTGCGAGGAAGAGCAGGCCGTGGGCCTTGTGTTTCCCGCTGTAGTTGCGGCGGTTGTCCTTCCCGGTGCGGCGCCGGGTGCGGATCAGGGTCCCGTCGATCAGGACGACGTGGCCACCCTTTCGGGTGACCTTCTTCAGCGCGCGGTCCAGGCGCTCGGCCCGCGCGGCGAGCAGGCCGATCACTTCCAGCACCCAGCGGCGCACCGTTGTCGCGGATATGGCGTTGCCGCCCGCCATGTCGGCAAGCCGCTGGTCATGGCGGAGAACGGCGAGAACGATCGCGGCGATCTTTCCGGCCGGCAGCTTCCGCCACCTGGAGCGGATCTTCTTCAGGTGGCCGCGCAGCAGGTCGCCGAGGAAGGTCAGGGTGGCCGTGGACAGGGTGAGGCTCGACTGGTAGACAACCGTCTCAGTGCCCCTGGCGGAGCCAGTCTTGTTTCGCATACGACATCAACTGCCGCCGGGCGCATGGACGTTACGGCCCGTGCCCCATGGCGGTGCCACCCCGGCGTGCTCACAGCACCGTGGTGAACTTCCCGTCGGCCGGCTTGCGCAGCCGGCCCCGCTCGGCGAGCCGTTCAGCTTCGCGCGCATCGCCTCCGAGCGGGCCGGCTCCAGGGAGATTCCCAGCTCACCGCAGACCTGCTTGACCATGACCGGCCCGTCGGCCCGCCGCACCACGTCCGTGATCCGCTGGTAGTCCGCGGGCAGGACCGCCTCGTCCATGCCCCGCTCACGCGGCGGCACCGCGAGCACCGCACGGCCCGCGACCTGCCCGGCGGGAGGCGTCATCATCCGCTCGGCCTCGGTGCACAGCTGCTCGGCCAGACGGTTCGCGACCCGCTCGGCAACGGCGAGTTCCTCCAGCTCGTCACGGACCTCCTGCAGTCTGCTGGCTCAACTTCTTAGCCTGCGCCTCCAGTTCGGCCCTGCGGGCCGTGATCAGTTCACGAAGGTCCGGCTCCGCGTCCTGGGTCACCTTGATGTACCTCCCGCCCGGATCGTACGGACGCCCGCCTCACGCAGGCCGGGGAATCCGCAGATCCGTGATCGCCGGAACGGCAGACGATCTTGAGCTACGACAACCGCCCACGACCAGCACGAGTACACGACCAACGACCCACACCAGCCCCGGTGACCTGCGGATTCGAAGTTGGTAGATCTTCAATGCCTCAGCCCCGCCCTGCTCCCACAGGCGTTTCCACCGGCGCACACTCTCGGGATGCATTCCCACTGCCCGGGCGACCTCGGATGAAGGACGTCTCTGCTCGAACAACTCGGCCGCGCGCATGCGACGAGCCTCGGCCAACTGCGGCCGTGTCAACGGCAGAACGGAGACATCAGCAACAGCATCCTGCGGCTTGGAAGACACACCATCATGCTCACACTGCCGAAGCCCCCACCACCACAGAACTAACGAAAAACTCAGCAGTGGGCTGTGCCAGAAATCACGAGCGTAAGTCTGTGGTGTGTTGTCATGTCGCCGGGTCCTCGTGCTGTTGAAGTCGGTCTGTCTGCTGAGGAGTTCGCCGAACTGTCCCGTTGGGCGGATGGGGTGGTGTCTCCTCGGCTGACCGAGCGGGCCCGGATCGTCTTGGCCTGTGCGGCCGGGATGCCGAACACGCGGGTGGCGCAGAAGCTCGGGCTGACGGCGGACACGGTCCGCAAGTGGCGTTCGCGGTTCGTCGCCCAACGCATGGACGGCCTGGCGGACGAGCCGCGGCCGGGTCGGTGCAAGGCGGATCTGGTCCTCACCGCAGACGAACACGCACAGTTCACTCGCTGGGCGAGGCGGGCGAAGACGGCACAGTTCCTGGCTCTGCGCGCGAAGATTGTGCTGCGCTGTGCGCAGGGCGGGACGAACAAGCAGGTCGCCGCCGAGCTCGGTATCGCCCAGGCGACGGTGAACCGCTGGCGGTCCCGCTTCGTCGCTGCCCGGCTGGACGGTCTGGCGGATGAGCCGAGGGTGGGCCCGCCACCGTCGATCCTGCTCGACCAGGTCGAGGACGTGATCGCGGCAACGCTGGAATCCACGCCGGGCCAGGACACCCACTGGTCACGGGCGTCGATGGCCGCGCGTACCGGACTGCCGGAGTCGACGATCGGGCGGATCTGGAAGCGGTTCGATCTCACGCCGCACCTGCAGGACTCCTTCAAGCTCTCCACCGACCCGCAGTTCGTGGACAAGGTCGTCGACGTGGTCTGGCTTTACCACCACCCGTCGGAGAAGGCGGTGGTGCTGTGTGTGGACGAGAAGTCCCAGATCCAGGCGCTGGACCGCTCGCAGCCGGTGCTGCCGATGATGCCCGGCACGCCGGAGCGGCGCACCCACGACTACCTGAGGCACGGCATCACCGGCACGGTCGGCCTTGACCGGCCCGTCGCCCACGGCCGGCTGCTCGACCAGAAGGAACCCTCCCCCCCCCTCCAGCGGAATCCGAGTCAAAGGTGCCACCACGTCTCCTCCGCCTCCCGCGCTCGTCTTCCGGACGCCACCGGCATCCGCAAGATCCGCCACATGCCGCATCCCGAGGCGATCCATCCGGGGAAGAGGGCGCGGGGCAGCGCCAAGCCCTCGGCTGCCGGAGCATTCACAACGGCGCCCGGATGAGCAAGCCGCAGCACCCCAAATTTCAGCGGGTATGGGGCGCATCGTCTTTGCGGGGGCGCATGTTCCGTGAGGGTCGTCAGTACGCCCCGAATGACCAGAAGACGCCTACCTCTTCGTCGTTGACCGCGACCACGCCCAGGTCCTCGAATATGTCGAGGCCGGCGATGTACTCGCGGGTGTGGAAGCAGTGGAACGTGGTGCCCTGAAGGCCGGATGTGAGGAAGTCCGGTGCCGGATCGGAGGCGGCGGCCGTCGCGTTGGTCCAGTAGCGCGCATCGGGCCCGTACCGGTCGAGCAGCAACCGGGCATCCGTCAACAGGGCGTCCCGGTTGGGGCGGGAGCGGACGGGGGCCGGCTCGCCCTGCCATTCCTCCGCCATGATGGCCAGCGCGGCGACTGCCGCCTCTGCCTCCAGGGGGTACAGGAGGGCGGGCAACTCCGCCGGGTCCGGCGGGTCGAAGGGGTACGCGGGCACCGTCCGGCGGGCGGGGTTGCGGCGGTCCCAGTCCAGCCGGACCCAGCCGCGGGGATCGGTGACCGTCCGGTGCAGCACGGCATGGACATCGTGCGCCCATTCCTTGTGCCGTCGGGGACCGGTGGCCACGAAGGTGTACGTGTCGTCCAGCAGCCGCAGCGCCGCCGCGTTCCAGGGGCTGCGACGGGAGCGGAACTCCGCGAGCAAGCTGCCGACTTCCCGACAGAAGGCGTCCTTCGGCTCGCGCGGGACGTTCCGGAGCCGGTCGAGGGCCCACCGGACGAGCTCGTCCCCTTCTTCCGTTGTGAGGCCGATTGGCTCCGGCGGGAGCGCGGCGTCCGTCGCGTCCCACAACGCCTCCAGATGGGCTTCCAGCAGGTCCAGGGCCACCCGGCCGGCAAGTGCAGACATCCCGCCACTTTAGGCCGTCGCCGGCAGGCGGCGCCGCCTCCGGGGCGAGCGGAGGGAGGCTTGCTGCGCCGGTCCGTCACCGCGGACGCGCTCGCCCGGCCTCGCCCCCACCCCGCCCGGCACACTGGCCGCGCGGGCCGCACACCTCGCGGAGCAGTCCCGCCAGCGCGCCCAGCCGACCCCCGCCGTGGTACCACGGAAGAACGACCCGGCCCAAGCGCAGCAACCGCACACACCGTACGTGCACCGGCGCAGCACAGCCTCGCCGTCCGGCCCACCTGACCCGGGCACCTAGGCAGGCAACCGCCGTACGCCTACTTCTCGACCAGGGCTCGTTCCTCGTCGGTGAGGCGGTCGAAACAGGACTCCTTCGTGGCCATGACGGTCACCTGGTCGAGCGCGGACGCTTTGATGTGCCTGGCGTTGATGAACCAGCCCTCCTTCTTGTACGAGGCCATGAAGTAGGCGCCGATGTTGTCAACAGGCGCTTCTTTCGGCGGCGCGGCCTCCTTCCAGCCCCGTGCCGCAAGGCCGGACAACACGGCGTCCAGCTGTCGCCGTGTGCCGGTTGGATCGGCGGCGTCCGGGGAGCTGTACCTCTTTTCCGTGGGCGCCCAGACGACTACACAGGGGGCCAGCCGGGCGGCGAGAGCGGCCACCTTGCGCTCCTTCTCGGTGGCAGCACGGACGGGACGCTCATGGGGCACGCCGAACCCTGCCTCCACCTTGCTCCCGGCCGATCCGGCGGCCACGACGGCCGCCCGCAGGTCTTTCAGCACGGCCCCCTGACCGAAGGGCACCGCCGCAGAGGGTGAGGCGGGGGCGGAAGCGGTGGGCGGGGCGGAGGGCCCGGCGTCTGTACCGCATCCGGTGACGAGGATCGTTCCCACGATGACGGCGACTGTCCGTCCGGCGTTGATCGTGCTGGTCTGCATGTGCTCATTCCTTGACGCACCGACCACCGGGGACCACTCGATCGGTCCGGTCGGCCGAATCCTGACGCCGGATCTTCGCACGAAGGAACGGGTCCCGGAACATGTGGGCTGGATCAGGCCGCAGAAGCGGGGTCTGGCCCCCACCAGTACCGTCACCCCCCCTGCGGCCTGAGCCAAACGACAGCCCCTGTGGTCATGTACCGGCCGGTGCGAGGTGCCAGGTGCCACTGGTGTAGGTGAGTCCGAGGTTGATCAGTCGACGGAGGTTGAGGGCGGCGGCTCGGGTGTGGAGCCAGGCGTCGTTCTTGATGGTGCCGCGGTAGCGCAGGCGTCTGTTGCCGTGGTGGACGAGCCAGGCAACGGCCCGTTCGACCGGGGGACGCCAGCGACGGTAGTCGGCCTGCCAGTTGGGGTCGGTGGCGGCCTGTTGGCGGGCGGTTGTCTGGAGGTCGTGGTGCGGTCGCCGACATCCGCGGCGGTGACCATCACCGCGAGCAGCAGGCCGAGCGTGTCGACCACGACGTGCCGCTTGCGCCCGTTGATCAGCTTGCCGCCGTCGAACCCACGGCTGTCCTCACCGACGGCGGCGTCCGCCTTGACCGACTGCGAGTCGACCACCCCGGCCGTCGGCTCCGCATCCCGCCCCAGCTTCTCGCGGACCTGACCGCGCAGCCGGTCGTGGAACTCCCTGACCAGGCCATGGTCGCGCCAGCGGCGGAAGAAGGCGTATACCCGGTCCCACGGCGGGAGATCAGCGGGTATCGCCCACCACTTGATGCCGTTGTCCACGAGATACCGGATCGCACCGAGCATCGCCCGCGGGCAGTACGCCTCCGGCCGACCGCCACGGCCACACAGCCATCCCGGCACCGGCAACAGCGACCTGACCCGGGTCCATTCCGCGTCCGTCATGTCCGAGGGATACCGCCGAACACGTTCCGGATGATCGGCCGCGTTCCCGAACCGGTGAGCGACACGATCACACGTCGGTGCGGCTGAGTCGAACTCCACCGGCGTCAGCGCGTACAACTGCGGCAGCAGGGTCTCCTGGATCTCGGTTGGCTTCGCAACCCCGAGCCACCAAGGGGCCCTGTTCTCATGCCCGCGGTCAACTGCGATCACCCGATCGAGACTCCCGTTCGGCACTCACCCCTCACGATCGGAACGACAACAGCTACTCAAGAACGCCTTCTACGACCAGGTCCGCGCCCGCGGCCAGATGCCGGACAGCGAGAAACGGCTGCGCCGGCAAGTCAGAGAGCTGAAGGAACTGCGGGCCGCCGACGCCGAAGAGATCGCCCAGCTGAAGAACGACGTCGAAGCGTTGGTCGGCGCCCTGCACCAGTCGATGACGGAGAATCGTCTGCTGCACCAGCAGCTCGCCGATCGCACGACGGTCGTCCGCACGCTGCCCGTGCAAGCCCGGGTCGGAGACAGTGCCCACACGCTGCCGCCTGGGACGTAATCGGCGAGGGCTCCCGGCAGCCGTGATTGCAGTGAGCAGTCCCTCGGTCGCATCGAAGGCGATCGCTGCGCCCGTTGGCCACCGCGCCAGTCCCGGAACCTCCTCAGTGCTGGCGGTCGGCTGATGCTGTGGCCAGTTCGGCGAGCTGGGTGGAGTGTGGCAGGCCGGCGAGTTCGGCGCGTGCTTGCTCGGCGCGGGAGAATGCCATCCGGGCCGCCTTGGTGAGAGCGCCGGTGCGTGTCAGAACAGCGAGAATGTCTCGGTGTGCGGTTACGGGGTCGGTGCCGCCGCGGAATACGGTGGGCAGGCGGTTGCGGTCAGCTTCGTCGGCGGCTTCGCAGGCGAACAGGACGGGCAGGGCGGGTTGGAGGTTGGCGACGTCGCTGGTGGCCGTCTTGCCGGTGACCTGGTCCTCGGCGGTGTAGGGGAGTAAGTCGTCACGGATCTGGAAGGCCATGCCGAGCTGTTCTCCGTACCGGCGCAGGGCCTGGTTCTGCTGCGGGGTTGCTCCGGCCAGGATCGCCCCGGCCTGGCAGGCTGCGCCGGTCAGCGCTGCGGTCTTGGCTTGCATGACGTTCAGGACGGTCGGCACTCCGCAGGTCAGGTCGCCGCGGATTTCCGTTTCGAGCATGAGGCCCTGGCACATGTGGCGCAGGACCTCGATGGTGACTCGACGCCGAGCACCTGCACCAGCTCAAGCTCCGCGGCGCCCGTCCGGCAGGGCCACCACCCGCTCTTCCGACCGTCGACCGCGTCGGCGACCTCCCCTCGCACCAGGCGCTCGAAGGCGAACGCACCGTGGACCCGAACGGCTGGATCAACCTGGCCGGGCAGCGGGTGAAGATCGGCTCCGAACTCGCCAACCGGGTGATCACCGTGCGACTGGACGGGCACCTCCTCCACGCGGTGCACGACGGGCTGCTGGCCAAGACCCTGCCGTCACCGTTCACGGCCGGAGGCGCCCACGGCTCGTCGGTGCCCGTGTTGCCGCGACGCGGCTTCCGCCGGCCCCGGCCGCGATCAGCGTTGAACGCAAAGTCCCGACCGACGGCGTCGTGATGGTGGCCCGCCAGCGCCTGCGCGTTGGACGCACCTACGCAGGCCGGATCGTCACCAGCTACGTCGAGGACACCCACTTCCGCGTCACCTACGAAGGCGCCGAGATCTCGCTGCACGCCCGCAAGGAACAGCATCCGATGACTCGTTGGAAGGCCAAAATCCACGCTCCGAAACTCTGAGCACGCCAAGACTGCGTGTTCTACGTTGATCGACATGAGTGCGTCGGGACGGGGCTACCGCTATGTCGGGCCTCACCATGTGATCGCTGCCGTCAACGCAGCGGACGGTGGTGCCACGATCCGCACAGCCGCCGACTTTGCGGACTGGGTGGCAGCCCGGTCCGCCGAGGAGCTGGACGAGCCCTTCACCTTCGTCGTCGGCACGGACGGTGCTCTGCGGCTCGCCCCACGCCGCAGCGAACACGTCGCCTGCGCGAGCGGCGATCGGGTGCTGGGCGCTGGCGAAGTCAGCTTCTACCGCGATGCCGGACGCTGGGCGGTGAACGAGATCAGCAACCAGTCGACCGGCTACTGCCCTGACCCTGCCTCATGGCCGGCTGTCGCACAGGCACTGGATCAAGCCGACCTCGACCGCCCGGACTCCTTCACACACGCAGTGGTCTTCCGTCGGTGTCCCACCTGCCAGGAGCACAACATCGTGCGAGAAGGCGACTTCGTCTGCGTCTTCTGCGATACAGACCTACCTCAGCGATGGAACGCCGATCCGAACGCGGACGACTCGGACGGGCCCTGATCTCGTCCACCACGGCGCTGCCACCAGGTTCTTCAGGCCGGCTTCGGACCTCGGCTGCCCGACCATGTCCAGTAAGTCTTGAGCCCGTCAAGGATCTGATGAGTCAGAAGTGTCAACCAAGTCCTGAGACCTCACACCACAGAGGGTGAAGTCATCACCAGTCAGAGGCATCCACACAGTGTGGCTCTCCGCCCCGAGACGACACGCCCCGCCCCCGGCCATGCACCCTCCCTCCGTACGCACCCCTCTGTCCGCACCCCCGCCCCCTATCGAGCCCACCCGCGTCCGCGCCGGGCGGCGGGCCCGGCACGGGGCGGCGTCCACGCCACCGAAGGCGTGATCACGCGGACAGGATGTGCCCGCGACTCTCGGCGCGGGCCAGTACGGAGAAGGCGGGTTCGCCGCCCCGCAGGCGCTGTTTGACGCGGACACCGTCCAGCACGGTGTCCATCGCCGACAGGGCGATCCCTGCCGTGATGCAGTCGCGGACGACCGCGGCGTGGTCCACGCCGACAGCGCCCATCCACGCCCGCATCTCGTGCGGCCACAGTCCCAGTTGCGCCCAGGCCTTCGCCAGGGGACGCAGATGAGGCGTACGCAGGTGCGGGGCCTGGCGGCTGAGCATGGTGAAGGCGTAGTTCTCCAGCGAACGCTGGTCCCCACTGCGGCGGGTCCGTCGGCCCACGCGTGGTTGCGGTGCTGTGCGGCGGGTGGTGCGCCGCCGCAGGGCGGCCAGCAGCACATGATGACCACCCTCGGCCTCACCTCCGACACCAACCCCCTCACCCCGCCGCCGCACCCGCCGCACCTTCGCCCAGACCGTCCAGCTCCTGGCACTTCTCCTCCACCGCGAAGGCCGCGCCTCCACGCCCGCGAGACCATCCGCGTCGACGGCGACACCGTCACCCCCGGCGCCTGGCTCGCGAAAGCCCGCACCAAACACCGTGCCGGTCAGCTCCCCGACGACCACGCCCGCCTGGTCGCCGCCCTCTGCGACGGCGACTGGACCACCGAGGACGCCGTCCCCGCCGTCCTGGTCTGAACGCCCCGCCTCCAGCAGGGCGGTCTCTGGACCCGTATGCTGCGCCGGTCCGGTGCACCGCTCGCTGAAGGGAAACCACCCACCGTGTTCTCGCAGACTCCTGTTTACGACCGCCTCGTCGCCGAACGCGGCGACATCCCCGTCCAGGTCCGCGGCGAAGCCGACCGGATACACCGAGACCTGGCGCAGGTACTGCGCGGGGCAGCCACCGCCCAGCCGAGCGCCCCGCAGAGCGTCTTCGAGCCGAGGCAGCCTCCCAGGGCCCTGTAGGCCTGCGGCCGTTGCCCTCGCCCGCTGGGAGCAGCGGGCGGGCACGCCACCTGGCAGCAGCCCTCCTGACCGGGCTCCAGGCCGAGCACGGCCCGCCGGTTGACCAGCGGGCGCTGGACCTGATCCAGTTGGTCGTCAGTGAACTGGTCATCAACGCCCGCAAGTACGTTCCGGGCCCGGTGCTGATGGACCTTCGCAGTGTCGGGGATACGGTCGAGGTGCAGGTGTGGGACTCGAACTCGGCCCTGCCCCTGGCGCGAGCCGCCGATGCGGGCTGGGTCGGCCAGCACGGCCTGGAGATCGTCATGGCCGTGGCCCAGAGCTTCGAAGCCCACCGGGACCGGTCGGCAAACGCATCTGTGTCCGCATCGCCCTGCTCAACGACCCCGGCGGCGCGATCACCGTCCGCACCCCGCACTGAGCCCTCCCGAACCACACGAATGCGGCGCGCACCCTCCAGTCGCCAGCCGTGGTCGGCCGGCGCTGCCGCGGCGGCACTCGAATCCGTCGGGCTGCTCGAGATCGGGCAGGAGCCCGTGGCCGAGGGCGCTGATGAAGGTGTCGTCGTTGCTGTGTCCGAGGATCCGGGCTGCTCCGACGGCGCCGACCAGTTCCTCGTTTTTGCTCTGGCCTGCGGCCGGCAGCACACCGTGCTCGCGGGCAGCAGTGACACAGGGGGCAGTCACCGGCGTGGGTCGGTCCGGGAGCCGTCGGCGTGCTGGTGTGCCCGCACGGGTGTGCAGCCGACCGAGACGTCCCCGTCGGGCGGGCCACGGAGTGTCCAGTGCGGCTTGGCGATCAGCGCGGCCGACGTTCCGTGAGTGCCATGCGGCCCGTCTTCGTACGGACTGCTCGGTAGTGGAGCGGCGTCACGGGTGAATACCGCCAGGGGAGTGCCTCCGTGAAGCCGTCGACATGGCGGAACTGCTCCCTGGCCGCTCTGTACCGGCCCTGCCGGTACAGGAAGTACGCCAACAGGTGCCGTACTTCCGCAAGCCTCGGGTGATCCGGGTCAGCGAGTGCTGCGTCGGCGAGTGCCGCGTCAACCAGTACACGTACCTCAGGGCCGCAAAATCCGACACGACCCAGCTCGTCCATGTGGTTCTCGTACCAGGCGATCACCGGCAACACTGCCAGCAGGCTCCCCGGCGGCGCACCCGCGGCCGACCGCTCGGCGAACTCCCGCGCGAGCTGATGCGAGCCTCGCCACTTCGCGGTCCAGTACTGGAGGGCACTGCTGTGCGCTTCGAAGTGATGCGGCGCCAGGGCCGTGATCTGCGACCACAGCGCGTCCATCTCCTGGTGGGAGTAGCCCAGTCCGCGCGCCCTCCAGAGCTCCGCGACGAGCGGTGTGGGGTCGCCGGGGCACAGGGCCAAAGCCCGCCCGATGTCGTCCTGCGAGGCCAGCAACTCCCGATGGAAATCCTCGAACTGACTTTGTGACGTACTGTCCGCACGCGCACCGCCTCGCAGCTCCCACGCGTACGAAACTCTGGCGCGCGCCACCACGAGCGCGGCGTCCGGGTCTTTGGGCCGGGCCTCCTCCCATGCCTTCAGCCAACGGTCGCTCCCTCTGGCGGCGACGTCCCCCAACCGCTGGGCGTACAGGGAGCGGCGCTCCCAGTCCTGACCGGCGTCCTCGAAGAGCCGGGCCGAGGGCTCCCAGCGGCCCCGGGCGGCAGCCCTGCACGCGCGTTGCAACGGGGCATCGGGGCCGGCGAGGTAGGAGTTCTGCCATCGCAACGGCAGTAGGCCGTACTTGAGCCAGCACCAGAGCAACAGCAGACAGGGGAGGACAAGGAGTGTCATGGTCGGGTGAATCTCTCCAGGAAGAGTGCTGCGACGCACAAAGTGGGGGGTGTCGGCAGTATTCCCGTCACAAAAACAGGGGCGACATGCGGGGTGTCGTTCTCGCGTGCAGCGTCGCCCCAGACCGTCAGGTGGCGGTAGCCCCGGCCGGTTACGCCTGCTCAGCCCGTGCACGTCCCGATCACCCGGTGACCGTCACCGGCCGACGTCCGGCAACGATCACGGAAGCGGGTGATCACCTCCAGCGACCCGATCGCGCTGCTCCTGCGGATTCACGCCTTCCCTCTGCCGCCGTCGGCGCTTGCGCAGTTCAGCCCGACGCTCACGCTGCTTGGCCCGGCGCTCGCGGTAGCGGAAATAGGCGAGCAGCAGATCCCGCTTGTGCTCGGATTCATCGGGCACCACGATCTTGGCCAGGCCGAGAACGAGCGAGACCACGGCCTCCCAGGGAGCGTTGGCCATCATCAGAGCCATGACGACCGCGCCGCCGAACCACGTACAGCCGCCGGCCGGATCCCACCGAAGCGGGACTGCTGCGAGACAGGCGCGCTCACCGGCCCCACCCCTCAACATCGGTCCCGAACAGCGCCTCGGAGCGCCGCTCCTGGGACACCGCGCCCCGGCGGTCTCCCGCCACCGGGCCGGCCGAGTCCACCGATACCGACGACAGCTCGCAGAAGCGGCCGGACGTGCGGCCATCGGCCACCGCACCCACCAGTCGCAGGAAGCCGGCGCTGACGCACGTCCTCCGCCTCGGACTCCGGCGGCCCGCGGCTGTTCTTGGCAATGGTGGCCATGGCCCTGACCGGGTCGGCGGCGTAGACCAGGTCCCACTCGTAGTCGATGATGACCTGCTCACGGGTCTTGTCGAGCACAGGTTCACCGTCCCGAACGAGCTGCCCGTCGACCTCGCGGTCCTGGGGGTGGAACTGCTTGGGCCAGACAGCCGGGTCAGCGGCGACGTGGGCGCGGGCGATGGAGTGCAGCATCCGCAGCCCTCCGGCGGTCTTCGACAGCACATCCAGCAGGTTCACAGGCGTGGCCCGGAAGGGCGCCGTACGGCTGTTCCGATCGGTGCCCTCTTTCGAGCCGTGGTCCCGGGCGATGTAGCCGTCGAGGATCGCGGCGGTCCCGCCGAGCACGGTCAGCTCCGCCACCGCGCCCGTCTCGCCGGCCAGGGCGCGGTCAAGGACGTCGTCGAGGACCTCCAAGGCGTTGCTGCCCTTGGTCAGAGTCCACGGCTGCTTCCACACCCGGTCGGTGATCGTGCCGCCGTCGCAGAAGGCCCGCAGCGCCTGCTCGATGTCTTCCTGGCTGCGATAGGCAGACAGCGCCATCGGCGCCAACCGCTCGCTGATGCGCTGCCGATCGGCCCTGGCCATTCCGAATTCCTGCTTGACCAGCCGGTTCATGGCGTACGCGCCCGGCCCGGCCGGCAGCACCTGCTGATGGACCGCGGTCGCCCACAGCCGGTGCGCGGGAACCCCGAGCAGATCGCGCATCCCCTGCGCGCCGACGGTGCCCGACAGCACCCGGTACACGTCAGAGCTGATCAGACCCTCGCGCAGGGCGTGCCGGTAGACCCGCTGCATGCCCTGCGTGCTCTGCGCTCCCCGGGTCCAGGGGGTGACGTGAACGTGCAGGCCGGCCGGCAGGTCGTCACGGGCCGCCACCAGGTCCGCCAGCGGCCCGACGTCGACGCCCGGGCCTGCGCCACCTGGATGACGGTCGCCGCCGATGCCCCGCCCGGCGGATGGGGCACTCCCTGTCGGCTCCAGGTCGGCGTCCCCACCAGGCCCCGGCCCGTGGCCGCCCTGCCCGTAACGGGCGGGAGTACCGGGCGTCTGCTGAAGGCGGGTGCTGACGAAGCGCACGGTCGGCCCCCACCGGTGCATCACCGGGGCCGGACACCACTGGCGCAGGACAGGGCCTGACCGTACGTCACCAGACGGCAGTTGCTACGGGATCGACCTCGCATTGCGCGATCTTGTCGGTGTATCTCATTTTGGCGGGCACCCGGTAGGTTGTTTTGCCCTTCGCGGGGACCGATATCTGACTGCCGGTGTCGAGCAAGGTGTAGCCGTGCTTGTCCGCGAAGCTGACCTTCACGTTCAGGACGGCGTCACGTCCGTTCGGATTCCTGATCTCGACGGTCGCGTACGGGTCCTCCATGCTTGCGCAGCGCACGAGCACGGCGGTGCCGTCCTTCAGGGGCGGGGCGGGACTGCTGGAGGGGGACACCGTGGGCGTGGGCTGCGAACCGCCGCCGCTGGTGTTGCTCGTCCCGGAGTCGTAGGAGTCACCGCTGGGCGAGCTGGACGAACTGCCGAGCGGGTCGCTGCCGCCCGGCGTCGAACCGTCGTGGTCCTGGCTGGAGCTGCTGCAACCGCCCTCGCCGCTGCTGTCCTGGCTGCTGTTTCCTTGATCACGACCCGACGAGAAGCCGGTCAGGGCCAGTACGACCATCACCGACACCGCTGTGAGTCTGAGTCTGCGCCCCTGCATGTACATGCCCGCATCCTATGGCGAAGTTGCTGCTGCCGACGTAGGTGATCTTGCCGTCGCGGACCAGCTGCTGATGCGGGCGGTGAGATAGTGCAGGCTCTGCTCGGACAGCACGTCAGCGAGGCGGCCAGGCTCGGGACGATCAGTGCGGCCGCCTCGGTGCCCGGGACCGTCACGGTCTGCTCGTCCAGCCCTCGCCCGCCGCGTCCGGGCCGCAGGCCGGTGGCCTGGTTCGCTCCCGGCAGCGGATCGTCGCCGCCCGGGGCCGCAACGCCATCCCCTCGGACGGCGGCGGCACCGGCCGCAGCGACGGCAACGACTGACGGACCGGGAGCCCTGACGCGATGACGGATCTGTCTGTCGCGGCGTGCCTGGGCGAGGACTTCCTTGCCCAGGCACTGCACCGCGAATACCGCCACGTACCCGGCGCGCTCGAGGTGGCCGGGCTGATGACCTGGGACGGCCTCAACCACATCCCGGCCGGCCACCGGCTTCAGCCGCCGCGCAGGCGGCTGTCCTGCGACGGCGGGACGCTGCCGGTCGGCGGGTACACCGCCCCGGTGGCCACACGCCGGCACACCGTGTGGCACCACCTCCACCCCGCCGAACTGCACGCCCGCCTGGCTGAGAGCACCTGACAGAAAGCCTGGTCGTAGCCGTATCCCCGTCCTGGCTGAGTCGGCAGTGCTGCGGGAGGCGCTCGAGCCCGAGCTGTACGAGGCCGTACCGGCCGTCCGCCGCGCGGAGGCGGAGCTGTTCGCGATGTTCACCGACGCGGACGTCATCGAGGCCGTCCGCTGGCGGTATCGACTGGCTACTCCTCGGGCTCCCAGGCGATCAGCTGCTCGAACACCTGCTGGTCGCCCTCGATCTTCAGGTCGCTCAGCGTGAGGCGGCCCCAGACGAAGAGGAGCAGCTGCTCGGCCGTGCCCGTGGCCGAAGCGGAGGCGGGCGCGGCGTCGTCCGTGAGGGGTGCGGGCCAGGCGCCGGTGCCGTCCAGCGCGAGGAGCCAGGAGCGGCCCTCGGTGGCGTGGTAGTGGATGGTGGCGGCCTCGTGCGGCCAGGCCGCCGGGGTGGAGTTGCAGGTGTCGAGAAACTCGGCCACGCCGTCGATCGCGACGTCCGCCGGCATCGGCTGCACGGCGCCCGCGGCGAGCTGGGCGTCGTAGGTGTGCACCAGCACCTCGTGCACCCGGCGCCGGGCAACGCCCCAGGCATTCGCCGGCGACACGCCGGCGCCCCACCACGCCCAGCACTCGCGCTCCGGGCCGGCCTCGCGCAGCGCACTCAGCAGCAGCTCGTTCGACTCGGCGTACCAGGCCAGCAGCGCCTCGAGCTCGCGCGGCACCTCCGCGGCATCCTTGGCCGGCGGAGCCTCGGCCGGGCCCGCGGCGACGATCGCGGCCCACCAGCGCTGGCCCGTACCCAGGTGCTGCACCAGATCGAACAACGTCCACTCGGGACAGGACGGCACCGGCGCGTCAAGGCTGGGCGCGGCGGCAACCGCACTCCGGAACGCGGCCGACCGCTCGTCGATCAGTCGCAGCAGGGCGGAATACTCAAGACTCTCTGTCACATCGCTTAGCTATCACCCCAGCTCAGCCGACCGCACCCTGTTTTCCAGGCCGTCAGCTGCGGGAGTCAGAGCACCTGATGGAAAGCCTGGTCGTAGCCATATCCCCTTCCTGGCCGGCTTGTTGAACGAGTCATGGGGAAGGGGAACGGTCCTCCGTGGAGGGTGCCGGATGACCTGGAGGGGCGGATCGAGCCGTTGCCGCCGGTCAGGCAGCGGCGTCCGCGCCATCCCGGCCGGCTGCCACTGGACGACCGTGGTTGCCTGCGGGGCATCCTGTTCGTGCCGCACACCGGGATCCAGTGGGAGCGGCTGCCGCAGGAGCTCGGCTCCGGGTCCGGGATGACGTGCTGGCGTCGGCTGCGGGACTGGCACGAGGCCGGGGTGTGGGACCGGCCGCACCAGGTGCTGCTGACCGAGCTGCACCGTGCCGGGAAGCCGGACTGGTCCCGGGCGGTGATCGACGGCTCCCACCACCAGGCCCGTCGGGGCGGCCCAAAACCGGGCCGGGCCCGGTCGACCGTGCCCGGCCCGGCTCGAAGCACCACGTCATCACCGACGCAGGCGGCACCCCGCTCGCCATCACCCTGACCGGTGGCAACCGCCACGACATCACCCAGCTGCTGCCCCTGCTCGACACGATCCCGCGGATCCACGGCCGGTGACCGGTCGCCCCCGTCACCGGCCGCGGCAGTTGTTCGCCGACCGGGGCTACGACTTCGACAAGTACCGTCGGCTCCTGTGGAAGCGCGGCATCAAGCCGGTCATCGCCCGACGCGGAGTTCCGCACGGCTCCGGCCCGGGCTCGGTCCGCTGGGTGGTCGAGCGGACGAACGCGTGGATCCACGGCTTCCGACGGCTACGGATCCGCTGGGAGATCCGCGACGACATCCACGAGGCGTTCCTGAAGCTCGCCCGCTGTGTGCTCACCTACAGGCGAGTCCAGGCATTGTGTCAGCTCCTCCAAGGGCGCTTCCCTCGCCCTGGACAGCGTCGACGAACTCCACCCGCCCCTCGCCGAAGCGATCGAGCGCGACCTGCGCACCCGCGTGCAGGCGAACCTGTACGCCTCCTGGACCAGCACCGAGGACTTCGGGGTCCACTGGGACGACCACGACACGATCATCGTCCAGCTGGACGGCGCGAAGCGGTGGCGCATCTACGGCACCACCCGCCCGTTCGCCCTGTACCGCGACATCGAGGACCCCGGCGAGGCACCCACCGAGCCCGTCGCCGAACCGGTCCTCCAACCCGGCGACGTGCTCTGTGTGGCACGCGGTCTCCGTCGACCAGGGCGTGCGCTCCCTGTACGTCACCTGCGGCCTGCAGACCCACACCCCCACCGACCTGATGACGTGGGTGTGCGAGCAGTTGCTCACACACGAGGACTGGAGGCGCGACCTGCCCCTGCTCACCTCGCCGGACGTCCAGGCCGATGCCGTGGACAGGATGCGCAAGCGGCCCGCCGAACTGCTGAACGACCCGACGCTGCTCGCCCGCTACCGAGCCGCGATGGACGGCCAGGACGTCGGCCGCATGATGCCGAGCCTGCCGTACATCGACGGCATCCCGGCTGACGGCAGCCTGCGGGTACGGCTGACCACCGCCCGCGCCGTTCTGGAGACCGGCCAGGACGCGGTGACGCTGTCCGCCGCCGGCAGCACGTACGAGTTCGCGCCCGAGGCGGAGGCGGTACTGCGCCCGCTGGTCGACGGTCACACCGTGGACCTGGCCACGCTCGCCGACACGGCCGGCCTCGCTCTGGAGGACGTCACCGAACTGGTCCAGGAGCTCGTAGCCGGGCAGGCCGCCGTGGTGGGGAGCCTGCTGTGACCACGCAGAACAACTCGGGCGTGATCGGCTGGACCTGGTCCTGCTTCACAATCACGAGCGCGCCCACCCGGGCGACCGCCCGGCGCCGCACCGTGCGATCCGTGACGCCTTCGCCGTCCTGGAAGAATCCGTGGCGGCCGGGCACGTGGCCGGGTACGGGATCGCCACGTGGACGGGCTTGGACGAAGAGGTGTTCACGGTGGGAGAGCCAACCGCTCCCACCGGGGCGCGTATCGCACCACCCGCACCGCTGTCCCGGTACGCCGGGCGGTGCACAGGCGGCAGCCGAATGCCACCGGCCCGGCGACCGCGCCGCCGATCCGCCATGCCGCCGCCGGCACTCCGTCCTCTTCGGCGGGCAGCTTGGCGTCCTCCTGTTCCCACTGTTCCCAGGACGGCAACGCCCTTGCCAGTACGTCTTCCTTGACGCCGCACAGACCTGCCAGGATCTGCCGTCCGGCTGCGTTCAGCAGTACCTCGGCGTCGGCCCGCGTGCCCCCGCCGTCGTGCGCAGGCCGGTAGTTGCGCCACTTCCAGCTGGACCGCAACGCCTTCGCTTCCATCCCGTAGCGGCTCGCGATGCGGCAGATCAGTGACGAGGTCGTTTCTCCCTGCAGGGGAGCGGTCCGCAGAAGGCCGGGGTGATGGGTCACTCCACCACGGTCTCGTGTTCGCCGCCCCGGGCGGGCACTTTCGCAACGGATGTCCAGTGGATCAAGCAAACCGGATCCGGACGGGACGGCTGTAGGGGGTTCCTTCACAAGCTGCTGTCCCGGCTCCCTCGCCAAGCCGGAGCGGCAGAGGTCACCTGGGTCTCCCGGATGGTGGCCTTGTGCGGCAGTGGTGAAGTCGGCTGTCGATGAGTTGGGGAGGCACCCCGTTCCACGGAAGGGTGGTGTTGATGAGTTCGGGTTCTGGCTCAAGTTCTGTGGTCCGTAACTGGGGGTGACCAGTTAGATGTCGAAGAGGGCTTCCTCTTGTGGCGGGATCGGAGGGTCAAGGACA
>NZ_JAGMUJ010000225.1 GCF_019049255.1 Streptomyces sp. AC558_RSS880
AGCACCGTGCGGAACTCCGCGAGCATCGGCTCCATACGATGCGAATGGAAGGCATGACTGACCTGGAGCCGCTTCGTCTTGCGCCCCCCGGCCGCGAAACGGGCGGCGACCTCCAGTACGGCGTCCTCGTCACCCGAGACGACCACCGACGCCGGCCCGTTCACCGCGGCGACACATACCGCGCCCTCCAGCGCCGCCACCACCTCCGCCTCACTCGCCTGCACCGCCACCATCGCGCCGCCCGA
>NZ_JAGMUJ010000226.1 GCF_019049255.1 Streptomyces sp. AC558_RSS880
TGGCGCTGTTCCGGCTGGTGGAGTCGCTGGGGGTGCGTGCCGATTGTCTGATCGGGCATTCGGTCGGTGAGATCGCTGCCGCGCATGTGGCGGGGGTGTTGTCGCTGGCGGATGCGGCCGAGCTGGTGGTGGCGCGTGGCCGGTTGATGGGCGCGCTGCCGGCGGGCGGTGCGATGGTCGCGGTGCAGGCCGCCGAGGCGGAGGTGGCCGGGTCGCTGGCCGGGTTCGAGGGCCGGCTGGAGATCGCCGCGGTGAACGGTCCGCTGGCGGTGGTGGTGTCGGGTGACGCGGACGCCGTCACGGAGTGGCTGCCGCGGTGGGAGGGCCGTAAGACGGCCCGGCTGAGGGTGTCGCACGCGTTCCATTCGCCGCGGATGGAGCCGATGCTGGCGCAGTTCCGTACCGTCGCGGAGCGGCTGACGTATGCCGAACCC
>NZ_JAGMUJ010000227.1 GCF_019049255.1 Streptomyces sp. AC558_RSS880
CTCCGCCGGCACTCCGGGGCTGCTGGTGTGCAGCGGCAGCGACGAGGTCGCGGAGCTGCGGGAGCGTGCGGACGTGGTGGTCGACGGGCCGGCGGGGGTCGTACGGCTGCTGCGGGGGTTGGCGGAGCGGATGCGCTGAGAGGTTTTCTCGCCCCCGCCGCCCCTTCCCGTCCCGATCCTGGGGCTCCGCCCCAGACCCCGCTCCTCAAAACGCCGGAGGGGCTGAATGTCAGCCCCTCCGGCGTTTGAGGAGCGGGGGTTCGGGGGCAGCGCCCCCGGGGACGGGAAGGGGCGGCGGGGGCGATCAACGCTCTGTGCGGCGGGTTTCCCGTACGCGGCGGAGGCGGTTGACCGTCACCGGGTCGTGGGCGAGGGCCCGGGGGTCGTCCA
>NZ_JAGMUJ010000228.1 GCF_019049255.1 Streptomyces sp. AC558_RSS880
TGCCGGTTGCCGTCCTCACCCAGGCGGGCCGCCATCGGCTCCACCGACTTGCGCCGCCCGTCCAGCAGCAGCCCGCGCACATACGCCTGCCCCCACCGTCGCTGATCGGCGCGGAAGAACCCGTCGAACAACTCCGCCGCGAACGCCTCCAGGTCCTCCCGGACCCCGGCCAACTCCTCAGGTGTCACACCACCCCAACGACACCCGCAGACCAACGGACACGCCACTCACGAGTGAAGATGACCAAGCCCTACCAGTGCGGCTTCGAGGAACCCGATGCGCAGAACATCCGCAACGGCTGCGACTCGTACTGCGTTGTCACCCCCGACCAAAGCACCGCGTACGGATGCGTGCGCACAGTGGAGCTACTGAGTTTTTCGTTAGTTCTGTGGTGTTTAGGGGTGAATGATCAGGCCGGTGTGGGTGAGGAAGGACCACGGGAGTTGCTCGCTGGAGCAGACGCGG
>NZ_JAGMUJ010000036.1 GCF_019049255.1 Streptomyces sp. AC558_RSS880
GTTTCCGACTCTATCAGATCTTTCCGACCCGATTTCCTCGGTGCTTTCCGGGTTCCCGCTTCCGCGTTTCCCTTTCCGGCGGTTCCGACTTTATCAGAGATTCTGAGTCGGATTTCCCCCTCCCTTGTCGGGCGACGGTTCCGACGCACGAGGTGGTCGGGTGCCCGATCGGGAGGAGTTGCAAACGTACTGGAGCGGGGCGCCTCGATGCAAATCGAGGCGCCCCGCTCCTGGTTCGCTCGTGCGCGCGGTCCGGCGGACCGTCAGACCTCCACCACCACGGGCAGGATCATCGGCCGGCGCCGGTAGGTGTCGGAGACCCACTTGCCCAGCGTGCGGCGGATGAGCTGCTGCATCTGGTGGGGTTCGACGACGCCGTCCTGGGCCGAGCGCTCCAGGGTCTCCGTGATCTTCGGGATCACCTCGCCGAAGGCGGAGTCCTCGATGCCGGACCCGCGGGCCTGGACGTGCGGGCCGCCCGTGATCTTGCCGGTGGAGGAGTCCATGACGACGAAGACCGAGATGATGCCCTCGTCGCCGAGGATCTTGCGGTCCTTGAGGGCCGGCTCGCCGACGTCACCGACGGAGAGGCCGTCGACGTAGACGTAGCCCGCCTGGACCTTGCCGGAGATCTTGGCCTTGCCCTCGACGAGGTCGACGGCGACGCCGTCCTCGGCGATGACGATGCGGTCGTGCGGGACACCGGTCAGGGCGCCGAGTTCGGCGTTGGCGCGCAGGTGGCGCCATTCTCCGTGCACCGGCATCAGGTTCTTCGGGCGGCAGATGTTGTAGAAGTACAGCAGCTCGCCGGCCGAGGCGTGGCCCGAGACGTGGACCTTGGCGTTGCCCTTGTGGACGACGTTGGCGCCCCAGCGGGTCAGGCCGTTGATCACGCGGTAGACCGCGTTCTCGTTGCCGGGGATGAGCGACGACGCCAGGATCACCGTGTCGCCGTCGACGATGCGGATCTGGTGGTCGCGGTTGGCCATGCGGGACAGGGCGGCCATCGGTTCGCCCTGGGAGCCCGTGCAGACCAGGACGACTTCGCTGTCCGGCAGGTCGTCCAGGGTCTTGACGTCCACGACCAGGCCCGGCGGGACCTTGAGGTAACCGAGGTCGCGGGCGATGCCCATGTTGCGGACCATGGAGCGGCCGACGAAGGCGACCCGGCGGCCGTACTCGTGCGCCGCGTCCAGGATCTGCTGGATGCGGTGGACGTGGCTGGCGAAGCTCGCCACGATGATCCGCTTGCGGGCGCCGGCGAAGACCTGGCGCAGGACGTTGGAGATGTCGCGCTCGGGCGGGACGAAGCCCGGGACCTCGGCGTTCGTGGAGTCGGCGAGCAGAAGGTCGATGCCTTCCTCGCTGAGTCTGGCGAACGCGTGCAGATCCGTGAGACGGCTGTCCAGCGGGAGCTGGTCCATCTTGAAGTCGCCGGTGTGGACCGCCATGCCGGCGGGCGTGCGGATGGCCACGGCGAGCGCGTCGGGGATGGAGTGGTTGACGGCGATGAACTCGCAGTCGAAGGGGCCGATGCGCTCGCGCTGTCCCTCCGCCACCTGGAGGGTGTACGGGCGGATGCGGTGTTCCTGGAGCTTCGCCTCGATGAGGGCGAGGGTGAGCTTGGAGCCGATCAGCGGGATGTCCGGCTTCTCGCGCAGGAGGAAGGGGACGCCGCCGATGTGGTCCTCATGGCCATGGGTGAGGACGATGCCCTCGATGTCGTCGAGGCGGTCCCGGATGGACGAGAAGTCCGGCAGGATCAGATCGATTCCGGGCTGTTCCTCCTCGGGGAAGAGCACTCCGCAGTCGACGATCAGCAGGCGGCCCCCGTACTCGAAGACCGTCATGTTCCGGCCGATCTCGCCGAGACCGCCGAGCGGGGTGACGCGCAGGCCGCCCGCGGGGAGCTGCGGGGGCGGGCCGAGTTCAGGATGCGGATGACTCAAAAGACTCTCCTCAAACACGCACGCCACGTACCGGTGGGGCACGTGGCGCGCGTGACGTTCGTGCAGAAGCAGTTGTCGTGTGGGGTGCGGGCACCGGTGGCCCGCTTATTCAGTTGTGAAGTACATCTGCGCGACCGGGCGCGCGAAGTCTGATTACTGGAGTTGTACCCCGCCGGCGGCAAGATCGATCTTGAGCTGCTCGATCTCTTCCGGCGTGCACTCGGCCATGGGGGCGCGCAGGGGTCCGGCGGGGAGGCCCTTGAGGGCGAGCGCCGCCTTGGTGGTCATCACGCCCTGGGTGCGGAACATGCCCGTGTAGACGGGGAGCAGCTTCTGGTGGATCTCGGTGGCCTTCTGGACGTCTCCGGAGGTGTACGCCTCGACCAGGGCGCGCAGCTCGGGGGTGACGAGGTGGCCGACGACCGAGACGAAGCCGACCGCTCCGATGGAGAGCAGGGGCAGGTTCAGCATGTCGTCGCCGGAGTACCAGGCCAGGCCGGAGCGGGCGATGGCCCAGCCTGCGCGGCCGAGGTCGCCCTTGGCGTCCTTGTTGGCGACGATGCGCGGGTGCTCGGCGAGACGGACGATCGTCTCCGTGCCGATCGGGACGCCGCTGCGGCCGGGGATGTCGTAGAGCATGACCGGCAGCTCGGTGGCGTCGGCGACGGCCGTGAAGTGCCGGTAGAGGCCCTCCTGCGGGGGCTTGTTGTAGTACGGGGTGACCACCAGGAGGCCGTGCGCGCCGGCGCGCTCCGCGGCGCGGGCCAGTTCGATGCTGTGGTGGGTGTCGTTGGTGCCGACTCCGGCCACGACCTGGGCGCGGTCGCCGACCGCCGCCACGACGGCCCGTACGAGATCCGATTTCTCCGCGTCGCTGGTGGTGGGGGACTCGCCGGTGGTGCCGTTGACGATCAGGCCGTCGTTGCCTGCGTCCACCAGGTGGGTGGCGAGCCGCTGTGCGCCGTCGAGGTCGAGTGCGCCGTCCGCCGTGAAGGGCGTGACCATGGCGGTGAGGACCCGCCCGAAGGGGGTCTGCGGAGTGGAGGTCGGAGCCATGGGTTACACGCTACTCGTTGCTCAGGTCGGGGTCTTCTCTCGGGGGAGTCGACAGGGTGGGACAAAGGGGGACCCGGTACTGCCTGCTCGGGGGTTCAGGCAGTACCGGGCCCGTTTGATCAGGCTAGATGAACTTCACGAAATGCCGCAATACGGACACCTCGCGAGACTGAACCGTACCTGTGTACCCGCAGGCTTGAGCTGCGGTTCTACGGGGCCACGCGCCCGTTGGCGTTGAAGGCGGCGTACGTGAGCGGCATGAGACGGGCCCACTCGGCCTCCATCTTCTCGCCGACCATCTCGATCTCCCGCTGCGGGAAGGACGGGACCTTCGCCAGCTCGTGCTGGGTGCGCAGGCCGAGGAAGTGCATCAGCGAGCGGGCGTTGCAGGTGGCGTACATCGACGAGTACAGGCCGACGGGGAGCACCGCACGGGCGACCTCGCGGGCGACGCCGGCGGCGAGCATCTCCTGGTACGCCTCGTACGCCTGCCGGTAGGAGTCCTCCATGGCGCGGCCGACGAGCTCCTGCTGGGCCGGGGTGCCCTCGACGAAGCGGTACTTGCCGGGGCGGCCTTCCTGGACCAGCTTGCGGGACTCGTCCGGGACGTAGAAGACCGGCTGGAGCTCCCGGTAGCGGCCCGACTCCTCGTTGTACGACCAGCCCACGCGGTGTCGCATGAACTCCCGGAAGACGAAGATCGGGGCGCTGATGAAGAAGGTCATCGAGTTGTGCTCGAAGGGGCTGCCGTGCCGGTCCCGCATCAGGTAGTTGATCAGGCCCTTGGAGCGCTCGGGGTCCTTGTCCAGCTCGGCCAGGGACTGCTCGCCGATGGTCGAGACGCGGGCGGCGAACAGCACGTCGGCGTCGGACGCGGTCTGCTTGACCAGCTCGACGGTCACATCGCTGCGGAAGCCGGGCTTGAGGTCGTCGGAGGGGGTGTCGGTCACGGCGCGGGGGGTCCTTCCATCACGTCTCTCGGGCGGCGCCCACTCTACGGCGCGGCACCGACAACCGGGCCTTCGGCGCCGGGGGCGACATACAGCGGTGAACGGCGGCGAACTTCTGCGAATTCGGTGAAAGTGGGCACCTCTCGGGGCCGCCGTTCGTCTGTGTTGGTGACAGTGATTCGTTCGACACACGAAGGAGACGTGCACCAGATGTTCGGTCGGCGCGAACCCGTACCGTTCGCCTTTGTCGCCGAGGCCGACAGGTTCCGCAGCAATGTCACCCCGCCGCCCCGTGAGCGGGCCTCCGTCGGTCAGATGGCCGGGCGCTGGCTGCTGGGGCTCACCCTCGTGGCCGGGCTGGTGGGCTCCCTGGTCATCGGGATGCCGGCGCTGTCCGCCGACTCCTCGGGGTCGGGGACACAGCAGTCACAGGCGACCGAGGGGCGCTGAGTCACCCCCGGCCGTGGCACCGGCTCCATCCGGACCCCCGAGGGTGGTGACCGGCGGCACGGATCGATAGCCTCACCGGGCACTGCTGACGCATGGATCGAGTGAGGACCCGTCGTGCCCCTGCCCTTCCTGACGGCCGACCGCGCTTTCGACACGGCGGACGATGTCGCCCTGCCGTACGACGACCGGGACCGCTGGCGGCGCCCGTACCGTCCCGGGCCGTGGCGGGTGGGGGCGGCGGCGCTCCTGCTGCTGCTCGCGTCGTTCGTGCTGTTCGCCGCGGTGATCATCGCGGCGACGGCGAAGCCGGCGTCCGCCGGGACGGTCTTCGCCATCGCACTGGTCGTCGTGGTCTGCGCGCTGCGGCTGCTGCGCATGGGCGTGTGGGTGAGCTCCCGGGGGCTGCGCCATGTGGCCTTCGTGAGCACGCGTACGACGTCCTGGGAGCAGGTCGTCTCCGCGCGCACGGTGCAGCAGCCGGTGCGCTGGCTGGGGCTGCCCCGGACGGTGCAGGGGCAGGCGCTGGTCCTCACCCGGCGGGGGCGTTCGGCGGAGTCGTCGGCGCCGCTGCTGACCTCGCACAACGCAGACTTCCTGGGGCGGGACCAGCTGGCTTTCGACCGGGCGGCCGACACCGTGGAGGCGTGGGCCGCCGAGTACCGGCGCGACTGAGCGGCCCCAGGACCCCGGCACCGCTCCGCGCGCTCAGTGAGAGGTCTTGTGCAGGGCGATCGCCCGCTGCATCGCCTTGCGCGCGCGGGGGGTGTCGCGGGCGTCGTGGTAGGCGACGGCGAGCCGGAACCAGCTGCGCCAGTCGTCGGGGGCGTCCTCCGTCTCGGCCTTGCGGCGGGCGAAGACCTCGTCGGCCGAATCGCGGTCGACCCGGCCGCTGGGCAGCCGCTTCAGCTCGTCGACGGGCAGGCCGCCCTCGGCGTCGAGCAGGGCGGCGAGCCGGTTGGCGTCGCGGACGAACTCGGTGTTCTTCCACAGGAACCAGACACCGATGACCGGCAGGATCAGCACCGCCACGCCGAAGGTGACGGTGAGGGGCGTACCGGCCTCGATGAGCAGCACGCCGCGGCTGCCGACCAGGACGAAGTAGACGACCAGGACGGCGGCCGTGACGGCGTAGGAGATCTTCGCGCGCATGGGGTCGGCTCGGGCTCAGTTCAGGTCGAGGAAGTGTTCCAGGCCGAAGGTCAGGCCGGGAGTGGTCACCACGCGGCGGGCGCCGAGCAGGATGCCCGGCATGAAGCTGCTGTGGTGCAGGGAGTCGTGGCGGACGGTGAGGGTCTCGCCCTCGCCGCCGAGCAGGACCTCCTGGTGGGCGAGGAGTCCGCGCAGCCGGATCGCGTGCACCGGGACCCCGTCGACGTCGGCGCCGCGGGCGCCGTCGAGGGCGGTGGTCGTGGCGTCCGGGGCGGGTGCGCTGCCGGCCTGACGGCGGGCCTCGGCGATGAGCTGGGCGGTGCGCGTGGCGGTGCCGCTGGGGGCGTCCACCTTGTTCGGGTGGTGCAGCTCGACGACCTCGACGGATTCGAAGTAGGGGGCGGCGATCTGCGCGAACTTCATGGTGAGGACGGCGCCGATGGAGAAGTTCGGCGCGATGAGCACGCCCGTCTCCGGGGACTGGTCGAGCCAGCCCCTCAGCTGCGCGAGGCGGTCGTCGGTCCAGCCGGTGGTGCCGACCACGGCGTGGATGCCGTGGCGCACGCAGAAGTCGAGGTTGCCCATGACCGAGGCGGGGGTGGTCAGCTCCACGGCGACCTGGGCGCCGTTCTCGGCGAGGGTCTCCAGCCTGTCGTCCCGGCCGAGGGCGGCCACCAGCTCCATGTCGTCGGCGGCCTCGACGGCCCGTACCGCCTCGGAACCGATCCGGCCCTTGGCACCGAGGACCGCCACGCGCAGCTTGCTCATGTCTGTTGCTTCCTTACGGGGTGGGTCAGGCGACGGCGTCGTGCAGGCGGGACGCCTGTTTGTCCTTGAGCGGGCCGATGACCGACAGGGAGGGCCGCCGTCCCAGGACGTCACGGGCGACCGAGCGGACGTCGTCCGGGGTCACCGAGGCTATCCGGGTCAGCATGTCGTCGACCGACATCTGCTCGCCCCAGCACAGTTCGCTCTTGCCGATACGGTTCATCAGCGCGCCGGTGTCCTCGAGGCCGAGGACGGTGGAGCCCCTCAGCTGGCCGATGGCGCGCTCGATCTCGTCGTCGGGGAGTCCGTGCTCGGCGACGTGGTCGAGTTCGTCGCGGCAGATCTTCAGCACGTCGTGCACCTGGGAGGGCCTGCAGCCCGCGTACACGCCGAACAGGCCGCAGTCGGCGAAGCCGGACGTGTACGAGTACACGCTGTAGGCCAGTCCGCGCTTCTCCCGGACCTCCTGGAAGAGGCGGGACGACATGCCGCCGCCGAGGGCGGTGTTCAGCACGCCCAGGGCCCAGCGCCGCTCGTCGGTGCGGGACAGGCCCGGCATGCCGAGGACGAGGTGGGCCTGCTCCGTCTTGCGGCCGGTGAGCTCGACCCGGCCGGCGGTGCGCAGCGCGCGACTGCCGCCGCGCGGGGCGATCGGCTCGGCGTCGGGGTTCTTGAGGGCGCCGGCCTTCTCGAAGGCGGCGCGGACCTGGCGTACGACCTTGTTGTGGTCGATGTTGCCGGCGCAGGCGACCACGAGGTGGGTCGGGTCGTAGTGCTTCTTGTAGAAGCGGCGGATGCGGTCGGCGGTGAGGGCGTTGACCGTGTCGACCGTGCCGAGGACCGGGCGGCCGAGGGGGTTGTCGCCGAACATGGTGTGCGCGAACAGGTCGTGCACGCAGTCGCCCGGGTCGTCCTCGGTCATGGCGATCTCTTCGAGGATGGCGCCGCGTTCGACGTCGACGTCCTCCTCCTGGATCAGCGAGCCGGTCAGCATGTCGCACACCACGTCGATGGCGAGCGGCAGGTCGGTGTCGAGCACGCGCGCGTAGTAGCACGTGTACTCCTTGGCCGTGAACGCGTTCATCTCGCCGCCGACGGCGTCGATGGCGGAGGAGATGTCCAGGGCGGAGCGGCGGGAGGTGCCCTTGAAGAGCAGGTGCTCCAGGTAGTGGGTGGCACCGTTGAGGGCCGGGGTCTCGTCGCGGGAGCCGACGTGGGCCCAGATGCCGAAGGTCGCGGAGCGGACCGAGGGCAGCGTCTCGGTGACGACGCGCAGGCCGCCGGGGAGGGTGGTCCTGCGGACCGTACCGATGCCGTTCTCGCCCTTGATCAGGGTTTGGGTACGGGCGACGGCCCGCGCCTCCGAGAAGGTGCGGGCCGTCGCCTTGGCGCTACGGGACGTCACTTGTCGGCGTCGTCCTTCTTGTCGTTGTCGGACTCGTCCTCTTCGCCCTCGATCACGGGGATCAGGGAGAGCTTGCCGCGGGAGTCGATCTCGGCGATCTCGACCTGGACCTTGGCGCCCACGCCGAGGACGTCCTCGACGTTCTCCACGCGCTTGCCGCCGGCCAGCTTGCGGATCTGCGAGATGTGCAGCAGACCGTCCTTGCCGGGGAGCAGGGAGACGAAGGCGCCGAACGTCGTCGTCTTCACGACCGTGCCCAGGTAGCGCTCGCCGACCTCGGGCATCGTCGGGTTGGCGATGCTGTTGATCGTGGTGCGGGCGGCCTCGGCGGCCGGGCCGTCGGCGGCACCGATGTAGATCGTGCCGTCGTCCTCGATCGTGATCTCGGCGCCGGTGTCCTCCTGGATCTGGTTGATCATCTTGCCCTTGGGGCCGATGACCTCGCCGATCTTGTCGACCGGGATCTTCACGGTGATGATCCGCGGCGCGTTCGGGGACATCTCGTCCGGCGTGTCGATCGCTTCCATCATCACGTCGAGGATGTGGAGGCGGGCGTCACGGGCCTGCTTGAGGGCGGCGGCCAGGACGGAGGCCGGGATGCCGTCCAGCTTGGTGTCGAGCTGGAGGGCGGTCACGAACTCCTTGGTGCCGGCGACCTTGAAGTCCATGTCGCCGAAGGCGTCCTCCGCACCGAGGATGTCGGTGAGGGTGACGTAGTGCGTCTCGCCCTCGATCTCCTGGGAGATCAGGCCCATGGCGATACCGGCGACGGGGGCCTTGAGCGGCACACCGGCGTTCAGCAGCGACATGGTGGAGGCGCAGACCGAGCCCATCGACGTCGAGCCGTTGGAGCTCAGCGCCTCGGAGACCTGACGGATCGCGTAGGGGAACTCCTCGCGCGTCGGCAGGACCGGCACGAGGGCGCGCTCGGCGAGGGCGCCGTGGCCGATCTCGCGGCGCTTCGGGGAGCCGACGCGGCCGGTCTCGCCGGTGGAGTACGGCGGGAAGTTGTAGTTGTGCATGTAGCGCTTGCGGGTCACCGGGGAGAGGGTGTCCAGCTGCTGCTCCATGCGCAGCATGTTGAGGGTGGTGACGCCCAGGATCTGGGTCTCGCCACGCTCGAACACCGCGGAGCCGTGCACGCGCGGGATGGCCTCGACCTCGGCGGCCAGGGTGCGGATGTCGGTGACACCGCGGCCGTCGATGCGCTTCTTCTCCTTGATGACGCGCTCACGGACCAGGGACTTGGTCAGCGAGCGGTACGCGGCGGAGATCTCCTTCTCGCGGCCCTCGAACTCCGGCAGGAGCTTCTCGGCGGCGAGCGCCTTGACGCGGTCCAGCTCGGCCTCGCGCTCCTGCTTGCCGGCGATGGTCAGCGCGGAGGCGAGCTCCGGCTTCACGGCGGCGGTGAGGGCCTCGAGGACGTCGTCCTGGTAGTCCAGGAAGATCGGGAACTCGCCGGTGGGCTTGGCGGCCTTCGCGGCGAGGTCGGCCTGGGCCCGGCAGAGGACCTTGATGAAGGGCTTCGCGGCCTCCAGACCGGCGGCGACGACCTCCTCGGTCGGCGCCTCGGCGCCGCCCTCGACCAGCTTGATGGTCTTCTCGGTGGCCTCGGCCTCGACCATCATGATCGCGACGTCGCCGTCCTCCAGGGTGCGGCCCGCGACGACCATGTCGAAGACGGCGTCCTCGAGCTCGGAGTGCGTCGGGAACGCCACCCACTGGCCGTTGATCAGCGCGACGCGGACGCCGCCGATCGGGCCGGAGAAGGGCAGGCCGGCCAGCTGGGTGGACGCGGAGGCGGCGTTGATCGCCACGACGTCGTACAGGTGGTCGGGGTTGAGCGCCATGATGGTGGCGACGACCTGGATCTCGTTGCGCAGGCCCTTCTTGAAGGACGGGCGCAGCGGGCGGTCGATGAGGCGGCAGGTGAGGATGGCGTCCTCGGAGGGCCGGCCCTCACGGCGGAAGAAGGAGCCGGGGATCTTGCCGGCCGCGTACATCCGCTCCTCGACGTCCACCGTGAGCGGGAAGAAGTCGAGCTGGTCCTTGGGGTTCTTGGAGGCGGTGGTGGCCGACAGCACCATGGTGTCGTCGTCCAGGTAGGCCACGGCGGAGCCGGCGGCCTGCTTGGCCAGGCGGCCCGTCTCGAAGCGGATGGTGCGGGTGCCGAAGGAGCCGTTGTCGATGACGGCCTCGGCGTAGTGGGTCTCGTTCTCCACTAGCGTTTTCTCCGTTACTTTGTCGTCTTTCGTCCCGCCTCGCCCGTGTGGCGGGGGGACGGGGACGGAGAAGCGCTCCACTGGTGCGGGCCGGTCTTCGATCGAAGCTCCCGGGGGTCACTCTCCCGGGGGCCACTACCGAGGACCGGCGGCGGCGAGGTGCGCTTCTCCTCGTGCGTCGTGACGTCCGATGACGTCGGTCGGCGGTGCCCTGGGGACCGCATACCCATGCGGTGCGGGGCATCACACCGAGTCGTGGCTATTGCGTTGTGCTACCACACTACAAAGGCGCGGTGACACTCCGCACGTACAGCAAAGGGAGCGGTCCCCTTTCTCCAGGGAACCGCTCCCTTCACGGCGTCTTACTTGGCGCCCGCCGCACCGCGGCGGATGCCGAGGCGGTCGACCAGCGCACGGAAGCGCTGGATGTCCTTCTTGGCGAGGTACTGCAGCAGCCGGCGGCGCTGGCCGACCAGGATCAGCAGACCACGACGGGAGTGGTGGTCGTGCTTGTGGGTCTTGAGGTGCTCCGTCAGGTCGGAGATCCGACGGGACAGCAGAGCGACCTGGACCTCGGGGGAGCCGGTGTCACCCTCCTTGGTACCGAACTCGGAGATGATCTGCTTCTTCACTGCGGCGTCGAGCGACACGCGTACTCCTCATAGTCTGTGAGTGGCCACCGAGTGCCCCCGGTCTTCGTCTCGGGGGGTCTTCCATGACTCGGAAGGCGGGGATCCGCTGGGCGCGGCCTCCAGGGCGAACTCGCTCCGGGGGTGCGTACACAAACGGCCGTCGCTCAGGATACCAGGCGGTGGCGGGTGCCTCTCCCCCGGTCCGCCGAACCGGCCGGGCCGGACGTCGTGGGCCACTAGGGTGAGCCTCCGGACCGTTCGTACGTCGGGAAGGGGTCGCTGCGGCATGGCGGAGACGGCTGAGGAGATCAAGGCACGCAAGGAGCGGGAGAAGGACGAGCTCTACGCCCTCGACATCTCCGGTGTCGAGTGGCACGGCGCGCCGGGCACCGAGGAGCACGAGGAGCGGGTCGAGATCGCGTACCTGCCCGGCGGTGCCGTGGCCATGCGGTCCTCGCTCGACCCGGACACCGTGCTGCGGTACACGGAGGCGGAGTGGCGGGCCTTCGTGCTGGGCGCGCGGGACGGGGAGTTCGACCTGGAGCCGGCGGGCCCCGAGGCGGAGTGACCGCTCCGCGACGCCCGGCGGAAGGCACCCGCTCGGGTGCCTTCCGCCGGGCGTCGCGCGTCAGCGTCCTGCCGGGCGTCGCACGTCAGCCGGTCATCGACCGCACCGACGCGTACACGTCGAAGACGGCGAGCGCCAGCGGCACCAGCGTCAGCAGCACGAAGCCCTCGGCGATCTCCATGAACCGGCCCCAGAAGGGCGTGACTCCGCGACGGGGGACGATCAGACCGATGGCGGTGACCAGGGCGATGGTCACGGCCACGGCCGCCGTCAGCCACACGCTGCGGACGTCGAGGGCGGTGGTGTCGCCCTGGAGCGCGTCCCGCCAGTCGTGCGCCGGAGGATTCATCGCCAGCCCCAGGCCGAGGAAGACCAGGCAGAGGAGTCCGGCCGCCAGCGTGGGGGCGACCTGAGCGGTGTACCGGAACAGCTGGGCCCGCATCAGCATCGCGACGCCGGTGGCCAGGGCGAGGAGTTGCGCCCAGACGCCGCCGGAGAAGCCGAGGACGATCGACGCCCCCACGGAGACGAACGCGCATCCGCCGACGAGTCCGACGAGGAGTTCGTGGCCGCGACGGGCCTGGGCGAGGATGCGCTCGGTGTCGACGGGTTCCGGAGCGTCCTGCTCCTCCGTCAGGTAGGAACCGCGCGACGCACTGGGCGGTTCGAAGCCGATGGGCAGCCGGGCGAAACGCACGGACAGGCCCGGCAGGAAGGCGAGGGTGCACACCGCCAGGGGCGCGCACACGGCGGCCGTCTCCGTGGGCTCCAGCCGCGTCAGCATCGCGAGGAACGTCGTGAGCAGGCCGATCGCGGAAGCGAGGACGAAGGCCACGAACGGGCTGTCGCCGCCCGGCGACACCAGGGCGAGCACGATGGAGGCGACCAGCACCGCCGCGCACGCCAGGAGGAACTGGAGCCGCCCGATGCCCTGGCCCTCCGCGAGCGGCAGCAGTCCCGAGCCGGCCACGGCGACGTTGGGCAGGGCACCCAGGCCGAGGGCGACCGCGGAGCCGCGATCGTCGTACACGCGCGCGCGAACGCACGCGAAGGTGATCAGCAGGACTCCGGTGATCGCGGCGAGGATGCCCTGCAGGCCGTGCATGTCGTGGCGGACCTGGGAGCTCCAGGCCACGAACGCCAGCAGCGCCGGAAGGACACCGCCCGCCACGAGGCCGGCGACGCGGGTGAGATCGCCGTCCCACAGGGTGCGGTCGCGGGTGACGGCGGATGCCACCGCCTCCGACACGTCGTCGAAGACGGCGGGGGGCAGCGACTCGGAGAACGGGCGCAGCGTGAGCAGTTCGCCGTCCAGGATGCGCTGGGCCGCGAAGGACCGGGCGCTGTCGAGAACGGTCCCGTCGCGGCGTACGAGGTGGTAGCCGACCGGTGCCCCCTCGGCGGGACTCTGCTGGGAGAACCGAAGGATCTCCGGGTACAGGTCGGCGACCGGCACGTCGTCCGGCAGCGCCACGTCGACACGGCTGTCGGGGGCCACGATGGTGACCCGGCAGAAGCCGAGCCCCGTGCCTGCCCTGGACGGGGCTCCGGTGCCCGGTCCGCCGGCCGTGCCGGCCGGCGCGGAGGCCGTCGTACTCACCTGTTGTTCCCCCTCGTCGGTACTGTGGACCCGCGCGTACCGTCGCGCACGGTCCCTGGGCGGTGCTTTCGTCCGATCCGCCCGCCGACCACCCTGTCCGAGCCCGGGCCGACGGACCGCACGTGTGCCGCATGTCGCGCGGTGCACCGATTTCGGCGGCCGATTCGCAACTGCTCACACGTCTCACGGCACCCTACCGCTCACCACCGTCGGCGGCTGTCAGTAGGATCGCGCAGCGCGATCAATGTTCGCCGAACACGGGACGGCGGGCGGAACGGATCCGTTCGGCAAGGGAATTGGTGCGAGTGAGTCACATCGTCGTCAAACGTCCACCACGTGCGCTGCCGAAGGACGTGCCCACGAACGAAGTCGTGCTGCAACCGCCTCCGGAGCTGCCGCGCGGCCAGCAGGAGGGCGCCCTGATGCAACTCCTGCCCATGCTCGGCATGGGCGGGTCCGTGGTGTTCTTCTTCAATCCGCAGGCCCAGCCGTTCATGAAGATCATGGGCATGGTGATGGTGGCCTCCACCATCGCCATGGGCGTCGCGATGCTGGTTCGCTACCGACGCGGCAACCAGGGGCAGCTGGCGGACATGCGCCGGGACTACCTCCGCTACCTGTCGCAGGTCCGGCACACCACCCAGGAGACCGCGAAGGCCCAGCGTGACGCCCAGTACTACCTGCACCCTTCACCGGAGCAATTGTGGGCCCTGGTCGCCGAGGGCAGCCGGGTGTGGGAACGGCGCTCGGGTGACGCGGACTTCGGGCAGGTACGGGTGGGCCTGGGCCCGCAGGCCCTGGCCACTCCCCTGGTTCCGCCGGAAACCGCTCCGGTGGATCAGCTGGAGCCGCTGACCGCCGGGGCCATGCAGCGCTTCGTGGCCACCCACGGCACCCTCGACGCCCTCCCGATGGCGATATCCCTGCGCGCCTTCTACCACGTGACACTCAGCGGCGACCCGAAGAGCGTGCGCGGCACGGCCCGTGCCGTCACCGCCTCCCTGGCTTCGCTGCACTCCCCCGAGGACCTGGTCCTCGCCGTCGCCACCGGACAGGAGTCGGCACCCGAATGGGAGTGGGCCAAGTGGCTGCCCCACGCGCAGTGTCCGACGGCCGCGGACGGCGCCGGCAGCATGCGCCTCGTCACGACCGACCCGGTGGAGCTGGAGGAACTGCTCTCGCCCCGTCTCCAGGGCCGTCCGCGCTTCCACCCGGGCGGGCCGCCGGTGCCCGAGCAGCCGCACCTGGTCGTCGTGCTCGACGGCGTCTCGCTGCCGCCGACGTCGCTGCTGGCGAGTCCGGAGGGCCTGCAGGGCGTGACCGTGCTGGAGGTCGTGCCCGGCAACCTCACCACCGGACGCGGTGACCTCTCCGTCGTCGTCCGCCCGAAGGAGCTGCGCCTCGAGTCGGCGCACGGCATGGTCTACGAGGGCACGTCCGAAGGGCTCTCGTACGAGGCGGCGGAGGCCCTGGCCCGCCAGCTCGCCCCCCTGCGCATGGCGTCGGGCGGGGACAACGACGAACCGCTCCTGTCCAACCTGGAGTTCACCGATCTGCTGAACCTGGGTGACGCCGCGGCGGTGGACCCGCGACGGACCTGGCGGCCTCGCTCGCAGTCCGAGCGGCTTCGGGTGCCGATCGGCGTCGGCGAGGACGGCCGGCCCGTGATGCTCGACCTCAAGGAGGCGGCGCAGGAGGGCATGGGCCCCCACGGCCTGTGCGTCGGCGCGACCGGTTCCGGCAAGTCGGAGCTGCTGCGCACCCTGGTGCTCGGCCTCGCCGTGACCCACTCCTCCGAGACCCTCAACTTCGTACTGGCGGACTTCAAGGGCGGCGCCACCTTCGCGGGCATGGCCCAACTGCCGCACGTGGCGGCCGTGATCACCAACCTGGCCGACGACCTCACCCTGGTCGACCGGATGGGCGACTCCATCCGCGGTGAGCTCAACCGGCGCCAGGAGATGCTCCGCGACGCGGGCAACTACGCCAACATCCACGCCTACGAGAAGGCCCGCGCCGCCGGTGCCCCGCTGCAGCCGATCCCGTCCCTCGTGCTCGTGATCGACGAGTTCAGCGAGCTGCTCACCGCGAAGCCGGACTTCATCGAGATGTTCGTGCAGATCGGCCGCATCGGCCGGTCGCTGGGCGTGCACCTGCTGCTCGCCTCGCAGCGCCTTGAGGAGGGCCGGCTGCGCGGGCTCGAGACCTATCTGTCGTACCGGATCGGTCTGCGCACGTTCTCCGCGGCCGAGTCGCGGGCGGCCCTCGGCGTCCCGGACGCCTATGAGCTGCCGAACGTCCCCGGTTCGGGTTTCCTGAAGTTCGGTACGGACGAGATGGTGCGCTTCAAGGCCGCGTACGTCTCCGGTGTGTACCGCTCGGGCGCCGACCGGGCGGCGTCGTACGACGGCCCCCTGCCCGTCGACCGCCGGCCCGTGCTGTTCACGGCCGCGCAGGTTCCGGTGCGGTACGTGGCGGTTCCGCGACAGCGCGACGCCTCCGACGGCGTGACGGACGGCGAGACGGACGACGCGCTGGCCGACACCGTTCTCGACGTCGTCGTGCGGCGCCTGGAGGCGCAGGGCCCGGCGGCTCACCAGGTGTGGCTGCCCCCGCTGGACAGCCCGCCGTCACTCGACGCGTTGCTGCCCGGCCTCGCCGAGGTGCCCGGCCGCGGCCTGACCCAGCCCGGCTACGAGGGCGCGGGCCGGCTCGTCATCCCGGTCGGCCTCGTCGACAAGCCGTACGAACAGCGTCGCGACCCCTTGTGGGTGGACTTCGGCGGCGCGGCCGGCCACATGCAGATCCTGGGCGGTCCGCAGTCCGGGAAGTCGACGCTGCTGCGCTCGATCATCGCGTCCTTCGCGCTCACCCACACCCCCCACGAAGTGCAGTTCTACGGGCTGGACTTCGGTGGCGGCGGCCTGTCCGCCGTGGCGGGGCTCCCGCACGTGGGCGGGGTGGCGTCACGCCTGGACCCCGAGAAGGTGCGGCGTACGGCGGCCGAGGTGTACGGCGTCATGACGCGCCGCGAGGAGTACTTCCGTACGGCGGGCATCTCCTCGATCGCCGAGTTCCGTACCCGCCGTGCACGGGGCGACATCTCCGTGACCGACCAGCCCTGGGGCGACGTCTTCCTGGTCATCGACGGCTGGGGGAACTTCCGTACGGACTACGACGCGCTGGAGCCGATCGTGCTGGACATCGCGACGCGCGGCCTCGGCTACGGCATCCACCTGATCCTCACCGCTTCCCGTTCCATGGAGGTCCGCGGCAACCTCAAGGACCAGTTGATGAACCGCCTGGAGCTGCGGCTCGGCGATCCCATGGACTCCGAGTTCGACCGCAAGGTCGCGGCCAACGTGCCGACGGGGGTGCCCGGTCGCGGTCAGACCCCGCAGAAACAGCACTTCATGGCCGCGGTCCCGCGGATGGACGGCCTGTCCTCCGACACGGACCTCGCGGAGGCGACCCAGGCGCTCGGGACCGAGGTGGCCCGGCACTGGCAGCAGCCCGGTGCTCCCGTGGTGCGCCTGCTGCCGAGGGAGTTCCCGGCCCACCAGCTCCCCCCGGGCGACCGGTTCCCCCGTCAGGGGATCTCCTTCGCGCTCGACGAGGACAACCTGGAACCGGTGTTCGTCGACTTCGAGCAGGACCCCTTCTTCCTGATCTTCGGGGAGAGCGAGTCCGGCAAGTCGAACCTGCTGAAGCTGCTCATCCGGCGCCTGACCGAGCGCTACGACGGCGACAACTGCAAGTTGTTCGTCATCGACAACCGGCGTTCCCTGCTGGGCGTGACCCCGCCCTCGCACCTGGCCGAGTACGTCCCCATGTCGAACCAGATGCAGCACCACATGGACGCGCTCGCCGAACTGATGCAGCGGCGCACACCGACCGCGGACGTCACGCCGCAGCAGCTGCGCGACCGCAGTTGGTGGCGGGGGCCGACGGTCTACATCGTCATCGACGACTTCGACCTGGTGGCCACGTCGAGCGGCAACCCCCTGGCCGGCCTGACCGAGATGCTCCCCCTCGCCCGGGACGTCGGCGTGCGCTTCATCATCGCCCGTTCCACCGCGGGCGCGAGCCGCTCCGGATACGAGCCCTTCATGCAGCGGCTGAAGGAACTCGGCGCACAGGGCGTGGTCCTCAGCGGCGATCCGGCCGAGGGCGATCTGCTGGGCGGCGTGCGTCCGCGTCCGATGCCTCCGGGGCGGGGCGTGTTCGTCTCCCGGCGGCGGGGGCGGCCGTTGGTGCAGACGGGGCTTGTGGCGGAGGAGGCTTTCTGACCGGTATCGGCTGTTTCCGGTCCGGTGGGGCCAGAGAATGGATGAGGACTTCACCGCGGCTTCTCCCGAAAGCGCCGCACGGAAGAGAACCGGTAGACCATGTCCTGCTGACAGCAACGGAGGAGCAGACCCATGGCGTGGGACGAGTGGGAACAGTTAAAGGCGCAGGCTGCCGACCGGCAGTCGACGCACATGCAGGTGAACCAGGCTCCCACTCAAGGGCCGGGCGCCGGCGGCAAGCCCGACCTGGTCGTGCAGCAGGACGATCTCGGCGCCGTGGGGCATGACGCTTTCGTCCTGCACGGTGACCTCGTGAAGAAGGTGGACATCGCCGGTTCCGGCATGAACTCCGATCATGCCGGTTCCACGCACCAGGCGGCATCGGCGCTGTCGAAGTCCAACTTCACCATGGGCGACGAACTCATGACGACGCTGACGGTCTGGGAGAGCCAGGTGAAGGCGGTTCGTCAGGCATGTGCCCACATCTCGAACCACCTGGACTTCAGCAAGAAGCGGCACGCCGATGACGATGCCGAGATCGCCGCCGTCGTCAGGAACCGCAACGGGTCCGCAGTGCCCGTCTCGGAGCTCGGCAAGTACTTCAAGTAGCACGGGGGGAGGGGAAGCTCAGGTATGTCCGTCACCTACAACGACCTGATGCAGGTCGACCTCGGCAGGCTGGGGACCGCGGTATCGGACTGGAAGAAGGCGGTCACCAACCTGAAACAGCTTGAGACCGACGCACGTGACGGCCTCAAGAAGAAGTCCGACCGCGCACGCTGGGAAGGTGTGAACGCCGGCGTCACACGGGGGTTCGTGGACAAGACCGCCAAGGAGTTCGCGGACCTCCACACGGAGGCCAACAGCATTTTCCAGGTTCTGGACGACGCCCATCGTGAGCTCGAAGCATTGCAGAAGAGCGTCAGGACACTCACCAACGAGGCCAAGGGAAAGGGCTACACCGTTCAGGACAACGGCGACGGAACGGTGAGTGTGGGCGTCCAGCCCCAGTCGGGCGCCGATGCGAAGGACGGCAAGGACGACACGAAGCAGGACCGGCAGCGCTACGCCGACTCCATCACGGGGAAAGTCGCCCACGCCAACGACATCGACCTCTCCACCAAGCTGGCGCTCAAGCGGGCGCATGGGAGCGACCCGCACAACGCCGGTCACGCGAAGTACGGTTCGCTCGATGACGCGCAGGTCGAACGGGCCCTGGAACTCGCCAAGATGCGCGAGGACATGAGCGACCGCGAACTCGCCGAACTGAACAGGCTACTGCGCCACAACGGGCGTGAGAAGGACGGCGAGTTCGCGACCGAGTTCTTCGAGGGTCTGGGCGGACCGAGGCAGACGCTCGAGTTCTACGCGGCCATGTCGATCCACGGCACCGACGAGGAGGCCTCGAAGACCCGTCTGGCCGGCGTGCAGGACCTGCAGAAGTACATGGGCCATGCCCTGGCCAACGCGACCGACCCCTACACCCCGCAGAGCGTCAAGGGCGACCGGCAGCATCTGCCCTCGTGGTGGGGGGCGGAGTTCCGCAAGCTGGGCACCCAGAAGATCGAGTGGGAACGCGGCATGTGGAGCAAGCCCTACGGATACCAGGTCCTGGGCGGTCTGCTCCGTTACGGGAACTACGATCCGGCGTTCCTGACCCCCATCGCGGAGCACATCACCCAGCTCCACCAGGACGATCCGCACCGCTTCGTGTCCAGCAGGCCCGGCACCAGCGACGACCGTTACGGGTTCAACCCTTCCGGAAAGCTCGGCAGCGGCAACGATCCGCTGAACAGCGTGCTCGAGGCGCTCGGACACAGCCCTGAGGCGGCCGAGCAGTTCTTCACGGAGAAGCCCACGGCGTACAACGAGGACGGCACGATCAAGTCCGGTGAGAAGACGGACTTCAAGTCCTACCTCGACCTTTTCACCAAGAAGGACTTCGAGTGGACGACCGACACGAACAGCCATCACGTCCTCGCGGATGAGGAGGCGGCGAAGAACGCGCTCAACTTCGGGCCGAACGCCCTCGGCCACGCCCTGGAGGCCGCCGCGACGGGCCACCCGTACGACAGCAACACGATCGACCCCTCGGTCAAGCACAGCGAGGCGCAGGCGAAGCTGGTCCACGACATCGTGGAGAAGTTCACCAAAAACCCGGACCTGCTGACGCACAACATGAACGGGGACCTGGAGGAGGAGAAGACCGGCCCGCTCTACGCGCTGCGGGACAGTCTGGGCAACATCTCTGCGGACTACATCGGCGACTTCCAGCGGTCGATGTACATGGAGCCGTCCGACAGCAGGATTTTCCCGGTCAATGGCGCGGCTGCCAACCTGGATCCCGGAAACGCCCAGAAGTTCCTCGGTCTGGTCGGACAGGATCCGGATGCGTACAACGCGATCACTTCCGCGCAGCAGGCGTACACGACGAACGTGGTGCATGAGTTCCTGCGGACGGAGGGGAAGGATCTGACCGCGGAGGACGGTGCGCGCGTCGGGCACCTGGTGGCGCCGGGAGCCGCCATCGCGGGGATCATGAGCAACTCGCGGGCTGATGCGATCTATGACTACCACACGGCCTCGAACAAGGAGTACAACGAGGCGGTGGCTGACAACGCAAAATGGGTCAACCGAATCGTGGGGCTGGGGACAAGCGCTATTCCCGCCCCCTTCTCCGTGGTAGGAGAGCCGATCAATTGGCTGGCTGAAGATGTATCCGAAAGCGTCGTGAAGAGTATCGAGATGGACACTTCAGACAAGGCCGAGCACGACGCAGGAAAAGAATACTCCAAGGGAAGAGAGGCTGCCGTAACGGCATCGATGGCGGCCGCCGAGAGCTATTTCGCGCGTCATGAGGGAATCGGCCAGGTAACACGCGATCACATCCTGCTAGGCATTCGCACTCAGGCTGGCGTGAGTCACTCCGACGGTGCTCAGTGGAATTCCTCGGGAGATGGCACATGAGCCGCATCCGACTCGTCGAACCACTAGAGAGCAGGACCTACCCTTGCCACTGAAGAGGCTACTGTCAGCCATCCTCGTTGCGCTGCCACTCACCGCCTGTGGCGCATCCGACGACAAAGGGCTCTCATATCCCGTCCCGGACAACATCTGTGGAATCCCCGCCGACAAGGAAGTCTTGGAATCCCTGCTCGACGACGGCGAAAATCTGGAACAGGACACCGGCCATTTTACTTTCACAGAAGGCCAGTTCTGCCACATGTATGTGGACGGGAACGACTCCGTAGTCAGTGACGCCCGTTGGCACGAAAACGGATATGAACTACGCGATCACTTCCTGACGTACGAAGTGAAGAACTTGCGTTACATAAAAGGTGGCAAATATGCCTCATGGCACTTCGGAGTAGCAACGGTGATCCCATGCCCTGGGGTCAGCGATAAAGGTGATGTGCTGTCCGTCGAGGTGAACGACATCCAATGGAACGGGAAGTCACAAGCCTTGCTGGAGAAGCTCGTGCCTTCCTACTTCGACGCCTACAAGAAAAAGCTCGGCTGCCATTCCTGAGGGCCCACCTTGAAGCTTTTCCAGAGCTAGGAGCCGACTATTTACCCATTCCGCGGAGACCTCGGATGACCTTGCTGTAGGTTTCATGGGCCCCGGTCGGCTTGTCCTCCAAGGGCTTCTTGACCGAGTGACGGAAGCCGTCCCTCGCATTTTCGTATTCGGGATTGATCAGGGTCGGCACGACCCGACGGAAGCGGGTCGGCGCGCGTCACTCCTGCGGGTGTCGCTCGTCGCACGGCGGCGTATGTGACACCGGTCAGCACGTGAGGCCCCTCGGCCGGATCCTTCTTTTGCAAGATCGTTCCTGCCAGGGGCCTTACGGCTGTACCGACTTGAGGACGGCGGAGTCCAGTCCAATCCGGCGATCACGACGAGTGACGGCCGGTTACGAGAAAGGCTTACTGCAGGTATCGGGACGCCGCCAGGTCGCCTTCCATGTACGTACCGCCGGACGAACCCACGACCTGGCCGATGCCCATCAGGGCCTGGTGGATGTCACTGGCTTCCTTGTCCCAGCGCCGCAGCTTCTCGTCGAAGGTGTCCTGCGCCTTGCCCGCCCAGTACTGCTTGCTGTTGACCACCATCTGCCGGAGCTGCTGGAGGTCCTCCTCGAGCTGCTTCGCCTCGTTGGCGATGGTGGTCGCCGCGATGTCGAGACCGTCGTAACCGACTTGCAGTCCCTCGTTGTTACGGCTCATCTCTGCCTACCTCGTCTCGCTCGTGTGTGCTGTTGACCGATGACCGGGAATTCCGCCGGCTCAGAACGAGCTGAACGGGGACGGCTGCACCGTGGGAGCGCCGTCCAGGACGTTGATCTTGTTCACGGAGGCGCGGACTTCGTCTTCCTTGCTGTCCTTGATGTTGCGCGCCGTGGTCATCGCGTCGATGACGTCGGCGAGGACGCGACCCATGTTCTGCAGGGACGTGTTGATCTCGTACTGCTTGGTGTCGAACGCGGCACGACCGATGCCGTGCCACTGCCCCTCGAGGCTGTCGATCACACCCTGGAGGCTGCGCACCCGCTTCCGGATGTTCTCGAACTTCTCGTACATGTCCTTCTGTAGCTTGACTACTGCTGCATCTTCGAGTTTCTGGTCGACGGCCATGGTCAGCCGGCCCTCCCTGTCTCTGTTCTGGATTCCAACTGTTGTGGCTCAGTGGCTTACGGCGGTGATACGGGGTGTCCGCCCGGTTCGGTCTTTCGGCCTTCTCGAGCTGGGCGGGTACGAGCGGGCGGCGAAGCTGGTGTCACCGTGCGCGTCGTGCGCGCAGCACTCCGAAGGTGGCCCCGCCGATCACGATCACCGCCGCGGCGGCACCCACGGCGATCCACAGCGTGTTGCTGTCGTCCGACGACTCCGCGGACACGGTCTCCGCCTTCGATCCTGCTCCGGCCGCCTTGTTCGCGGAAGTGGACCCCTCACCCTGTGACGCGCCTGTTGCAGAGGGGGAGGGAGAGGCCGAGGCCGGCGCGATCTCCGTCACCAGCTTCTCCCCATCCTTCTTGTTCCACTTGCCGAGCGGATCGGAGTAGGGGTCACCGGCGTCGTAGTTCGGGTCCGCGAGCACAGCGCGCGGCCGGATGGTTCCGTACCCGGACTTCTGCGTCGGCTTGTCCTTCGCCCACTTGCGGCCCGCAGTGTCGATCAGCGCGCGGGTGACCTGGTTCGCGGTCCAGTCGGGGTGCGCGGACCAGATGAGGGCGGCGGCTGCGGCGGTGATGGCGGTGGCATGGCTCGTGCCCTGATTATCGTGGCAGTAGGTACTGAAATCGGGTCGGCAGTATGACGGGATGTTCTCCCCCGGAGCCACAAGGTCAACGTAGTTGCCGTAGGCAGCAAAGTCCGATACTTTGCTGGACTCATCGATGGACGAGACGCCCAGGACGTACGGGTAGGCGGCCGGATATGCAATGAATTCACCGCCGTGGTTTCCTACGGCAGCAATCAAAATTTTCCCCTTCGAAGCAACATACTTGATCGCGGCTTCGACCTCAGGGTAAACGGCATTTACGCCAAATGACATGCTGACGATCTGCGCGTCGGTATCCGCAACTGCTCGGAGGGCTTCCGCTGGTGTAGCCGTCTTCCGTTTGTCCTCACCGTCCGGCTGGCTCTCGAATGGAATCCGGTACGGAACGATTTTCGCTCCGGGTGCAAGCCCCTGGATACCACCGTTCGCTCCAGTACCGGCGATCAGTTCGGCCATGGTCGTTCCATGGCCGTCGTAGTCGTCGGTGGCGCCGTAAGCAACGTTCTCAGGCACCTCGTCAACGAGAACCTGCCCTTTGAGCGAATCAGTGCGGGGATTGACTCCGGAGTCGATGACCGCGACCTTGATGCCCTTGCCCGTGCTGACCTTCCACATCTGCTCGGCCTGCATGGGCTCCAGGTACCACTGCTCCGACTGGACATCGGCGGCAGCAGCGCCCGGGGCGAACGCCACGCTCGCCGTGACCAGGGCGCTCACGACGGCGCCCATGGCACGTACGCGTCGCCCTCGACGTGTCCCTGACTTCATGGTGTGGTGAGTCCTCGCTAGCGCTTTAGTTGACTGGTGGTGCGTCGTGCCGCGGTTTGCCGGCTTCGCTCGTCTCCTCGTCCCCCGCCACGCGCGAGGGTCGCTGTGTTCTCTCCGCTCTACGGGCATCACCGGGCCTGCCACGACCACCGGGTCCCCGGACCAAGCCGGTTCCGCCCTGAGTCATGCCGTTGCGCGTTGCGTTGGAGGCGGATTGTCGCCCAGCAGGGTTCCCGACAATTCCGGGCACAGCCGAGCCTCCTCGCCCGTTGACTGTGCTCGAACCAGATCGTGCTGGGGCAGCATCTGCCCCGAAGACACCAGACTGCCCGAGCCGACCGGCTGCGGGCCGGGAACCGGAGGTCGTCTCAGCACCGGCCACCGTGCCCGGAGGGATCCTCTGTCCGCCTCTCACCGGGCTCCCGGCCACAGGCGAGGGTCGACCTCCCACCACGCCGCCTGTGCTGCCGGCGCCCGTGACCGTGTTCCCCATCGCCCGAGGCGTCGCCGCACCGCCGGCCCGCGGTGTGCCACCGCTCACCCCCGGTCCCATGGGCAGCGGCCCGGCAGCGGAGGTTCTCCCCTGAGCCGCCGTCACTCCTGCGGCTGCTGCTCGACCCACTTGACCCAAGGGTGCTCCGGCCGCCGTGTGCCCCGGCGTCACGCCCGAAGCACTCCCACGGACCGCACCCGCCCGCCCTTGCGCCGCGACGGGCAAGGAAGGGCGCGCACCGCTTGACCGCCCGTCGGAACGGCCCGAGAGAACCGGAGGGAGCGGGGCGCCGAAGCCGTTCGTAGCGGGGTTGGCTGCCCCACCCGCGGCGCCGGGGACACCAATAGGTGTCGTTTGTCCCGCGGCGGCCGTTGTCGGGGGCGGCAGCGTGCCGACACTGTCAATGGTCGTCCCGACGGAGGCGCCGAGGTCGACGCTCTTGTCGGTGGTGACATCCCCAGGTACCGCGAGACCGCGCATGCTCTGCGGAGCAGCATGCGCTTCCACAGCAACCGCCGGACGGTGCCTCGCGACTTCCCCTGTTGCCGTTTCCTGAATCGTTCCGTAAATCGGCGTTTCGGGCGAACCCGGCCCCCGATAGCCTCCTTCCTTCGGCTTCGGCACCCCCACATCCGGCATCGCCTTGAACTTCGGCGGCTCCAGCGCCGCCAGTTGCTCCTGGGACACCGCGTAGTACGACGACAACCGGTTCATCTGGTTGATCGCCTCTTGGCGGTTCTTCTCCACCTTCAGGGCCGCGGTGTACTCGTCGTTGCTCTCGACCCGCTCGTCCTTCGGGAACTGGCCGGGGCGCATGGCCTCCGTGCGGGTGTCGCGAGGGGGCATCGCCTTGCGGACGTCCGCAAGACCCACGGCCGCGGCGGTGATCTGGTCACCCGCTCCGCCGGCGAAGTCGCTCAACGCGTACGTGTCGGTGACGAGCGAACGCCCCCACTTGCGGAACGCCTCGCCCGACTCCCCGACCCAGTGGACCCTTTCGATGTGGCCGTCCAACTCCTTGGCCGCGTCCTTGATGGCGTCCCGCGCCGACCAGAGAGCCTTGCCCGAGGACTCCAGGTCCTCGGGGTCGGTCTGCTCGACCAGGTCGACCATGGCGTTGAGGCTGTGGTTCTCGAAGTTCGTACGCCCCTGCAGGGCCTGCCCGACGGGGGTCGATTCGACCGCCGTGCGCATCAGCCTGCTGAGAGGGTCGAACGCGGGCCGCTCCTCGACGCCTCGGGTGAAGTCCGTGAGGAAGTTCTGCTGGGAGACCCGCTCCAGGTCCGCCTCGTGCTTCTTGTCGGTCATCGTCACAGGCTCCCGCTGGTGTCCCCGCCCTTGGCACGCTGTTCGCCGTCCCTGGCGTCCTGAATCTGTCCGATCTGCGTCTGGATGGCCCAGAAACGACGGCGCTGTTCCTCTTCGAGGTTGTCGAAGCCCACGTGCGCGCCCTTGACGGCGATGCCGATCGCCTCGATCTGCAGGTGCAGTGTCTTGGAGAGCGCGGTCAGTTCCTCGTGGACACGGTTGTACTGGAGGTACAGCCCGTGCGCCTCCGGGAAAGCGGCCGTACTGCCGCTGTTCAGCGACGTGGGCTTGATGGTCTGGCCGCCGACCCGCGTGGGGTGGGCGGCGGAGCCCTCCAGATCGCGCAGTACGCCGTCCACACGCTTCACGAACGTGGTCAGCGCCTCGTCGGCGACTTCCAGGTTCAGTGCCCTGGTGGCGGACACGCCACCCACCATGTCTGCTGGAAGCACGTCGCTCCCTCCCCGTTTCCCCGTGACACCGTCGGCCGAGACCGACCAGCTGGCCAGTTGTGCGCCCTACGTTCGCAAACCAGTCGTGATCGCCACTCTAACCAACGGGTACGACAGAGCCAATCGTGATGTGTGCCAACTCAGTTACGGCTGTGCCCTGGAGGTGCCTTTTCGGCCGATGCCCGGTCGGCGCCCTCATCACACCGCGCGTGCGGACACGATGTCGACATCGAGGTGCGCTTCACCTGTCATCTCGACCGGAACGGGTGGATCCACCCAGAACCTTTACGCCAGCAACAAGGGTAGGGAAGCCCCAGCGTCTCGGTGTTGCTCGGGTGGGTCGCCGGCTTGTGCCGGAGTCCGGACGCCGCTGGGTGCCGTCCGGCCGGCAACGGCGCTGACGGTCCTGTACACGGGGAAGGCAACCGTCCATGGCATGGGACGAGTGGGAGCAGCTCAAGGCCGATGCCCTGCGACGACAGCGGGGTTCCCCGCAGATGCAGCTCAACGAGCTGGACGGGGGCGGTGGTTTCGGCGGCCCCGGCAGGCCGGGCACGTACGGCGGCCCCAAGGTCGCCGACGACGGGCTCACCAAGAGTCGAACGAGGTGTCGCAAGGCTGAGGTCCTGGCGGATCTTCCGCAGGGCCCGCTGCAGCCCGCACCGCCTGTCGTCAATCGCCGCAGCCGTCCTCACCCTGGAGCGTCAGCGCTGAGGAAGCTCACCGCGTACACCCGGGCGGTCGAGCGTTCCGCGGTGTGTCGTTGAGGGGCGGGCGGGAGGGTCAGCAGGCGCCCTTGCGGCTCGTCACCGCGTACGCGTAGCCCGGTATCGTCGTTCCATCGCCTCCGCTGAGGCTCGGGACCAGATGGTCGTGCTTCTTGGAGCGGGTGCGCTGCACGTGGACGCAGAAGGCGACTCCCGCGCCGTCGCCCGAGACGGTGTAGGTCGAGTCGGTGGCCGTGTTGCCGGCGGTCGGGCGGGCCTCGACTCCGAGTTGCGGGGCGTCGCCGCCGCCGTGTTCCACGACCTCGTCCTCGATCATCGTGGCGTTCTCCTCGTCGACCGCGGAGTCGCTGCCGCTGGAGCCCTCGAGTCTCGTCGTGCCGTCCAGGGCCGTCACCGCCTGCTCCACGGCGCTGGTCAGTTCGTCGGCGCTCCACTCCGCGTCGTCCTCGACGGCCAGGCCGCGGAAGCCCACGACGATCAGGAGCACGGCCATCGTGACCAGCACCAGGCGCGTGACGACGAAGGCCGCGTCCGGGACGTCGGGGGCCGACGGGTTGAGGGACGCGCGCCAGGCCCGTACGCGGTCGGCCTTGACGCAGGCCATCGCGAGCAGCACGGCGGCCAGGACCAAACAGATCATCGACAGTTGTGTCATGCGTGGCCTCCCCGGCCTCCGTGCCGGCGTCGTGCGTCTCGCACCGCGACCGCCGTACCGGTCAGGCCCGCCGCCAGGACCAGGCCGCCGACCACCACGTACGTCCCCAGACGGGTGTTGCGTTCCTCGGCCGTCTCGCCGAAGTGCAGGGGGGCCACGGCGGGCGCCTTCGCGCGGATCGCCCCTTCCTCGGCCCGGGGGGATTCCACGGGGCGGGCCGGATCGACGTCCGTGAGGGCCTTGACGGGGTCGATCACGCCCCAGCCGACCAGGCGGTCGTGGCCGGGGATCGAGCGTTCCGCGGTCTGTTCGATCTGGGCGACGATCTGGCGGGCGGTCCACTTCGGGAACTTGGCCTTCAGCAGTGCCGCCACCCCGGCCACGTACGGGGCGGAGAAGCTGGTGCCGTTGTCCGCGCAGTGGCCGTTGCCGGGGACGGTGGACACCATGTCGACGCCGGGGGCGGCCACGCCCACGAACTCACCGGACTGGGAGAAGGGCGCCCGTTCGTTGTTGCGGTCGGATGCCGCCACGGCGAGAACGCCCTCGTAGGAGGCCGGGTAGGTGACCTTGACGTTGCCTCCGAGGCCGTCGTTCCCGGCCGAGGCGACGATCACGACCTCCTGGTCCAGGGCGTGGTCGACCGCCTCCTCCAGGCTCGGGTCGGGCCGGACGGCGTTGGCCGTGTCCTGGGAGATGTTGATGACGTCGGCGCCCGCCTGGACGGCGTGGCGGATCGCGGCCGCGAGGGTCTCGGCGGTGCCGTTGCCCTCCGCGTCGTTCTGCTTGATCGGGATGATCGTGGCCTCGGGGGCCAGACCGACGAAGCCGGTGCCTTCGGCGGGGCGGGCCGCGATGATGCCGGCCACGCGGGTGCCGTGGCCGACGGTGTCGGTGGTGCCCTGCGCGTTGCCGCGCTCGATCTTCTCGCCCTTGGCGTTCTTCGACGGCAGGAGGTTCCTGCCCTTCGACGCGTCGACGGCGTCGGAGAGCTGGGGGTTCTTCACGTCGACGCCCGTGTCGATCACCGCGACCCGGACGTCCTCCCCCTTCGACTGTGCCCACAGCGCGTCGAGGTTGACGCGTTGCAGCGCCCACGGCCGGCCCTCGTACTTCTTGGACGGGAACGTGCATCGTCCGGCGTCGTCCGCCCGTGCCTCGGGGGCTGCCGGGAACACCAGGACGGTCCCCGTGAGGACGGTGGCGGCGAGCACGGTCAGCGTCGTGCGCGGCAGTGCGCGGGGGTGTCGGACCGCGCGTGCGTCCTCGGTCCGTTCGGTGGCGTCACGTCCGGTGCGGGTGTGTGTCGGCATGGCTGGTCGCTTCCTGACGGGCCGTGGCGGTTAGGAACCCTGCGGCTGCCGCGCAGCCGCTTCCGACAGGCGCGGACCGGTGGGCAGGAACGTCGACCACTGTGCCGGGACGGGAGAGGGTGCGACCTTCTCGTAGCCGAGGCGGGTCTGGGCGATCTTGGCCTCGTTGAGTCCCTGCTCACGCTGCTTGTCGGAGGTTCCGATCCCCTCGTCGTCCGTGGCGCTGTCGCTGTTGGACTGCAGGGCGTAGCGCAGCCCCGTGTCGGTGACCAGGAAGACCCCGCCGGCGTCGGTCTCCGTGCCCTGGAACTGCCGGTAGAGCTGGCCGGAGCCCGGGGTGACGTAGGCGCTGGACGAGCCGGTGGGCAACTGCGCCGGGAAATCGGTGCCCACCCAGGTGGACAGGGTCGTCCTGCCGTTCTTGGCGTCCACCGAGCGCAGGACGTTGCAGACGGTGTTGTGGCCGGAGGCCGCGGTGGTGCCGTCGTTGACCGTCTTCGGCCGGTACGACGGCCAGTTCCTCTCCCCCTCGAAGTCCGTGCTGTCGACGACCGCGCCGGGGCTGACCTGCTGGGCCTCGCCCGCCTGCCCGACACCGACCAGGTCGCCGCTGTTGAGCAGCAGGGTGGCGGTGAACTCGGAGATGCGCGCCACCTCGCCGGGCAGGACGACGTAGTACTGCATGCGCCGGCCGTCGTACGCCTTGATGACCATGCCGACCTTGTCGTACTGGCGGAGGGCCTCGGCGGCTCCCGCTTCCGCGCCCGGTGTGCCCGGGATCTCCGGGATGGAGATCGGGTCGCCCTGGTGAAGGGTGTCCAGCCACTCCTGGGACACGCGCTGCGGGGCGCGCCCCTGGGTGTCGAGGGCCTTGAGGAGTTCCTTGTCGGCCGGGTCGGCCAGCGGGTAGGCGGAGCCGCGGGAGTCGACCACGTACGGGGAGGTGCCGTCCGGGCCGACGACGTACATCAGCTCGCCCCCGGTGAGCCTGCCGGAGCCCTCGGTCCTGGACCACTCCTTCTCCGCGAGAACGAACGCCGCCTTCTGGATGGCGCGGCCGCCGGCGCCGGGCCGTTCGCAGACCGCCCAGCGCTTGGCGGCCTCGGCCTCCTCGGGCGAGGGCAGCCGGTCGGGCGCGTAGGGGATGCCGATCGTGGCGCCGTGCGGTGGTTCGCCGCTGTCGAGGACCTTCTCCTTGACGGTGATGACGCTGTCCTTGTCGGGGTCCAGGAGGAGCTTCGCGGACGCCATGTTGAGGACGGGGTGCAGCTGCTTCTTCCCGTCCGTCTTGAGCACGACGTACCGCGTGGTGGAGTCGCTGGCCACGATCACGTGTGCCCCCGGTTCGTCCCACCCCTTCGGGGCCGTGGGACTGAACAGGCCGATCGCGCCGAACACGGCGAGGACGACCACGCCGACGATGACGCCCGGCACGACCGCCCTGAGTGGTTTGGGGGCGTCCTCTTCCGAACCCGAGGGGGAGGGCTGCAGGAAGGACGCGAGCGTGCGGCGCTTCGCGAAGGTGTAGGCGTTCAGTTCATCGCGCCGTGATGCCATCTGCTTTCGTTCTCTCCCCGTGCGAGGAAGTGGAGGACCGGTGGATGTTCAGTGGGTGGCCACTGAACATCAGTCCCCGCACCCCCGGCTGCCTCTGGAACCCCGACTGTCAGTCCCGGCCCCTACTATGCCTGCTGCGCGTTCGGGTGTGTGGCACGGGTAGGGTGCTGGGGCCCTGCCGGTTTCCTGCGGGCAGTGTTTTAGGGAGAGTTCGGGGGTTTTTCAGTGATGGCTTCCGCGCCACGGACCCGGTCGCGATCGCAATCGGCGATATCGAGGGCCGCCGTACCCCGTCTGCGGACGCGTTCGGGGCACGGCGGCTCCTTCCTGGTCCAACGGCTGGTGCTGCTGGAGTTGGCGGCCGCCCTGGTGGTGTGCGGCTGGCTCATCGGCCCTTTCGTCCTGATACCGGGTGCCGTCGTCGCCGTCCTCCTCTGTGTGCTCGCGGTCGTACGGCGGCGTGGACACTCCCTGCCGGACTGGCTGAGCAGTCGGCTGGCTCTGCGTGCCCGCCTCCGGAGAGCGGCGAAAGCCCCGGTACCGCCGGACGTCGACCCCGGTCTGATGCCCGCGGTGGAGTGTGAGCCGAACCTGCGGACGCACACCTACGACCACGGTGGCGACCGTGACCGGCGGCCGGTGGGCATGGTGGGTGACGGGAGCTTCCTCAGCGCTGTCCTCCAGGTGGAGGCCGACGCCGGTGCCCTGCGTGCCGAGCGCGGTCGCAGGCCGCTTCCGCTCGCGCTGGTCCGGGACGCGCTGGAGGTGGACGGCATCCGGCTGGAGTCGGCTCAGGTCGTGCTGCACACGCAGCCCGCGCCCGCGCCCCACCTGCCCCAGCAGTCCGTCGTGGTGACCAACTACCAGCAGTTGCAGACCGAAAGCGTCTCGCCGGCGGTCCGCATCATGTGGATCGCGCTGAAACTCGACCACGAGCTCTGTCCTGAAGCGGTGGCCGCGCGTGGTGGCGGGCTCCTCGGGGCGCAGAAGTGCCTGGTGCGGTCGGCGGAGCACCTGTCCAGCCGGCTGACGGGCGCCGGTTTCCGGGCGAGCCTGCTGACCGAGGAGGAACTGACGGCCGCCATCAGTACGTCGGCGTGCGCCAACCCCATGGTGACCGCCCAGGCCGGACAGAGCGACGCGCCCCGGCGGCGGACCGAGGAGTCCAGCCGCAGCTGGCGGTGCGACAACCGCAGGCACACCACGTACTGGGTCCGTCGCTGGCCCCCGCTCGGCGGTCCCGGCGACGGTCTGCCCCAGCTCGTCGCCGAGTTGACGGCGGTTCCCGCGCTGGCGACGACGTTCAGCCTGACCCTGGCCCGCAGCGGGCAGCGGGACGTGGCGGTCACCGGACACATGCGGGTCACCGGTCGCAGCAGCACCGAGCTGGCCGAGGCCCGCCGCGCACTGGAGCACACCGCACGCCGGGCGCGGACCGGGATCGTACGCCTGGACCGGGAGCAACTGCCCGGTGTGCTCGCCACTCTGCCGCTCGGAGGTGCCCGCTGATGGTCATGCCGACATCCACCACACCGGCCGGTCCGGTCGCCGGTGCGCAGCCGCCCGTCGGTCTCCGGGACCGCCTGCGCACCGGGTTCGGGTTGCTGGGACCCCGGCACCCACGGCACACACTGTCCTTGGCCGAGGCCGACATGCTGGCCCTGCCCATAGGCGACGACGGAGTCGTGGTGGGTGTGAACGCCGAGGGACAGCCCGCTGTTCTCGGGGTGAACCGCCCGACACCGTTCGACATCCTGCTCATCGGTGGTCTGTGGACGACGCAGGTGCTGGCGCTGCGCGCGGCGGCGACGGGGGCGCGGGTCGCGGTGGAGACCGGTCGGCCCGGTCACTGGGCGCAGGTCGTGCAGGCGGTCGGCGGCGGCCAGTCCGGGATGACCGTGCACGAGGTGGGCCGGGTACCGCCGCTCGGTGCCTCGGCGACGGGTCCCGTCCTGGTGATCCGGGACTGCGGCATGCGACCGCCGCGCGGGCGGGTGACCTCGGCGCCCTGGCAGTCCGTCCTCACGCTTCTGCCCTATCTGAGTCCGGTCGCGCCCAGGCTGGCGCGTCAGGCACGCCTGGTGGGTGTGCAACGCGTCTCACCTGATGAGGCGGTGGAGATCGGGCGGGTGACGGGATTGCCCCGGGCCGAGTACGAGGCGCTTCCCACGCTCGCCGACGGCGTCACCTTGTGGTGTACGGAGCGGGACCGGCAGTACGTGATGACGCAGCCGACGGACGCCGAGATCGGTCTGGTGGGAACGCCGCGTCGTATGGACTGACCGGACGACTCACAGCCCTTCGGGCGTCATGTGCGGTTTGACGTATCTGTAGGTGTTTGCCGACCGGTGGGTGACGGCGCGTGACGCCCACCGCAGGTGCTGCGCGGTGGGCGGGGCTGACGGGGCGGGGCTACTGGTGATTAGGGTGGTACCCGGCGCGACGCCAGAACCCGGAGGCCGGGCATCGGCGTCCCACAGGGAGGGCCGGTTCGGACGACTTCGTTTCCTTTTCGGACACGTCGGACGACGAGAAATGGTCGCCCCAGCACGGCACAAGGGTGCTCGACCACACCAGGAGGAACTGTGAGCAGCGATCGGGACGGGACGCTCGGGGGCTGGGCGACACCCGGCGATGACCAGCCCGACGCGGAGTCCGCCATCGAGACGACGGGCGAGTTCACCATCGACTACGCGCCGCCGGCCTGGTACACGCAGAACGCTTCGGGGAGTTCGGAGCCGGGGGCGTCGTCCGCTTCATCCGGTTCGTCGCCCTCCTCGCCTGCTTCGGATCCTTCGGCTTCTCCGGCTTTCTCGGCTCCTTCGGCTCCTTCCTCCGGTGGACCCGTTCCGCCGCTGCCGGGGTCGACTCCGCCGCCGCACGCGCCCGCGCCGGGGGCGCCCTTCACTCCGCCGGCGCCCGCGCCCTCATCGGGCGCCCCGTTCACGCCTCCGGCGCCCGCGCCCGCCGCGCCGTTCACGCCGCCCGCGCCGCCCTCCGGGGAGCCGGTGGCCGTGCCGAGGCTTCCGGTGGGGAGTGGGTTCGAGCCACAGCGGCCGGAAGCGGAGAAGGAGCCCGCGGAGTCGGGGGCGGCTTTCCCTCCGGCCGTGCCGGACAGCCCGGTCGGTGGTTTCCAGGCCGACAACGGTGATCTGGAGAGCGGTGCGACGATCCGCTTCTCCGCCGCCGCGCTGAAGCGGGAGATCGCGGAGCGCGAGGCGGGCGCGGAAGCAGAGTCCGGGGCCGAGGCCGAGTCCGGGGCCGAGGCCGAGGTGCGGCTGGAGCCGTCCGACGGTGAGGGCGGAACCCACGACGACGCCGAGAGCGCTGCGGGGACCCCCGACGGCCCGTCGGACGCCGACGGCTCCGAGGAAGCTTCCGGTACGGCCGACGAGCCCGGCGCCGGCGCGGTCTCCGGCCCCGAGGACATCACGGCCGACGAGGCGGAAACCGAGGATGCCGGGTCCTCGGTGACCGACGTGGAGGGCGACGCCGCTCCGGCGGAGCCGAAGACCGGCCCCGAGGACACCGGACCGGCGGACGATCCGGCGCCGGCCGGCGCGGCTCCCGAGGGCGACACGTCCCGGGACGCCGCCCCGGCCGCGCCCGACGCCCCGCCCGCCTGGACTCTCCCGGCACCGCAGGGCGTGCCCCCGGTGCCGTCGGCGCACCCCGCCGCCCCGGCGCACCCCGCCGCCCCGGCGCCGCCCGACCAGTGGCCCGCGCAGCCACCGCAGGCACCCGTCCAGCCGGCGGACGCGGGCGCACAGCCTCTGCCCGCGGCGGCGCAGGACCAGCCGGCCGCCCCCGCTCAGCAGCCGCCGTTCCAGCCCCAGGCACCGCAGCCCGCCCCCGCCGCCTGGAACCCGCCGACCGCCCCACAGGCCGGTTACGGCTTCCCCCAGCCCCCCGCACAGCAGCCCGGGGCCCCAGCGCCCAGCGCTCCCGCCGGCTACGGCTTCCCCCAGCCGGGTGCCGCCCCGACTCCTCCGGCCCAGCCCGCCGGTTACGGCTTCCCGCCCGCCGGTGCCCCCGGCACGGCGAACCCGCAGCCCGAGGCCGCCCCCGCACCCGGCCCGGCGTCGGCCCCCCAGCAGCCCGGTGCGGCAGTCCCGCAGCAGCCCTCCGCGCAGCCCCAGCCCGGCACCCCGCCCGTGCCCGGCCCGCAGGCCGGCTACGGCTTCCCCCAGCCGGGTGCCGCCCCGGCTCCCCCGGCCCAGCCCGGCGCTTACGGCTTCCCTCAGCAGCCGCAGCAGCCCGGCATCCCCCCGCAGCCGCAGCAGGGGCAGCAGCCCGGTGTGCCGCAGCAGCAGCCCGTCGATCCGCGTACCGGGGCCGCCTGGCCGCAGCCCATACAGCACGACCAGCGGCAGCCGACCAACCCCGGTGCGGCGCCCCTCGGTTACACCGCCGCCGTGGAGCTGTCCTCGGACCGGCTGCTCAACAGCCGGAAGCAGAAGGCGAAGAGCAGCCGCCCCGCGGCCGGCGGTTCGCGTTTCAAGCTGGGCGGGAAGAAGGAGGAGGCCGAGCGGCAGCGGAAGCTGGAGCTGATCCGTACGCCGGTGCTGTCCTGCTACCGCATCGCCGTCATCAGCCTCAAGGGCGGCGTCGGCAAGACGACCACGACCACCGCCCTCGGCGCCACCCTCGCCACCGAGCGGCAGGACAAGATCCTCGCGATCGACGCCAACCCGGACGCCGGTACGCTCGGCCGCCGGGTGCGGCGCGAGACCGGGGCCACCATCCGCGACCTCGTCCAGGCGATCCCGTACCTCAACTCGTACATGGACATCCGGCGGTTCACCTCCCAGGCGCCGTCCGGTCTGGAGATCATCGCCAACGACGTGGACCCGGCCGTGTCCACGACCTTCAACGACGAGGACTACCGGCGCGCGATCGACGTGCTCGGCAAGCAGTACCCGGTCATCCTCACCGACTCCGGTACAGGTCTGCTCTACAGCGCCATGCGCGGCGTGCTGGACCTCGCCGACCAGCTGATCATCATCTCCACGCCGTCCGTGGACGGTGCGAGCAGCGCCAGTACGACGCTGGACTGGCTGTCCGCGCACGGGTACGCGGACCTCGTCTCGCGGTCCCTCACCGTGATCTCCGGGGTGCGCGAGACCGGCAAGATGATCAAGGTCGACGACATCGTGGCGCACTTCCAGACCCGATGCCGGGGCGTGATCGTCGTACCGTTCGACGAGCACCTGGCCGCGGGTGCGGAGGTCGACCTCGACATGATGCGGCCGAAGGTGCGGGAGGCGTACTTCAACCTCGCGGCGATGGTCGCCGAGGACTTCGTACGGCATCAGCAGTCGCACGGTCTGTGGACCTCCGACGGCAACCCGCCGCCGGTCGCCGCCCCGCCGCTGCCGGGCCAGGGCGCCCCCGGTCAGCCCTTCCCCGGTCACCCCGCCCCGGGGCAACCCGTCCCCGGTCAGCCCTTCCCGGGTCAGCCCATGCCCGGTCAGCCCATGCCCGGTCAGCCCATGCCCGGTCAGGCCGTCCCCGGTCAGCCGGGCCCGTACCCCCAGCAGGCGCCGCCCGGACAGCCCCCGGCCCAGCCCGGCCACCCGTATCCGCAGGTCCCGGGCCAGCCCTATCCGGCCCCGCCCGGACAGCAGCCGCCCCCGCAGCGGTAAGGGGCGCTCCGACGTGGCAGGGGCGGATCTCCCGGGTGACGGGAGGCCCGCCCCTGCCGCTGTTCGCGGCGGGGTCAGCCCTCGTGGCCGACGACGGCCGTGACGCGGATCTCGACGCGCATGCCCGGTGCGCCGAGCGCCGCCACCCCGATCTGCGTCCAGATGGGCGCGCGCTCACCCATGCGCCGGCGGAACTGGTCGACCATGACCCGGTTGTGGTCCTCGCCGATGGAGTCCGTGGCGCCGGGGATGTGGAACGAGTCCACGGCGATGACGTCGCGCCAGGTGGCGCCCGCCTCGGCAAGGGTCCTTTCTACGTTGTCGAAGGCCTGGACGATCTCGTCCTCGAGGGCCTCCGGGAAGTTCGTGTCGTCGTCCCATCCCCCCTGGCCCGAGATCTCGACACGGTCGCCGACGCGCACCGCCTGGCTGTAGTGCAGCAGGTCCAGGTGTTTCGGGCCGTAGCCGGGGGTGACGAAGAACTCCGGGGCACGGGAGACGTCCGTGGTGGTGCCAGACATCGGGAAATCCTCTCGATTGACTTCACGTATGAAGTGAACGTACCACGGTTGACTTCATGCATGAAGTCATGGCCGATTGGTAACCTGTCCGGATGAGCAGTGCCCCAGTCCCCGACACCAGCGGTGCCGCACCCGACGAACCCCAGTGGCTCACCGCGGACGAGAAGGAGGCCTGGACCGGCCTGATCTCACTCGTCCTGCTGCTGCCGGGGCGGCTGGAGTCGCCGTTGCAGCGCGAGGCCGGCCTCACGCTCTTCGAGTACCTGACCCTCAGCCACATCTCCGAGACCCCGGAGCGCCGGCTGCGCATGAGCGAGCTGGCGTATCTCACGAACGGCTCGCTCTCCCGTCTGTCCAACGTCGTCAAGCGGTTCGAGGCGCGGGGGTGGGTCGAGCGTTACCCCGACCCCGACGACGGCCGCTTCACCATCGCCGCCCTGACCGACGCGGGCTACGAGGTCGTCGTCGCGGCCGCGCCGACCCATGTGGACGCGGTGCGCCGGCTGGTACTCGACCCGCTGACCGCCTCGGACCAGCGCGCCCTGGCCCGCATCGCCGCCAAGCTGCGGACACGGCCGGTCGACCTGGCCTAGGGGGCCGCCCGGGCGGACCGGCGGTCCCTCCGGCCTCGGTCCGAGGAGTCCGCCGTCAGGCGTTGGCCAGGAACGCGTCAGTGGTCTCGACCAATGGGCGGCATCATGTGCGTCAACTCCTTGTTTTCGCAGGCCACATGGGGTGCACGCGCCGTTGACGCTCGCAGCTGTCGCTGATAGACACACTCATCACTCATCTGATCAGCCCGTCCTTCCCGTGCGAGCGATGACGTGAGGTCAGCGACCATGGACACGAACGATCAGTACGGCGGTCACCACCGCACCCGGGGACGCACCCGGCTCGTCATGGCGGCCGGCGCCGCCGCGCTCACCCTCGGCGCCGGGCTCGCCACCCCGCTCGGCCCGGCGCCGCAGCAGGCCCGGGCGGCCGACGACGGCACCAAGGTGCTGACCGTCGCGGTGGCGCAGAGCGTCGACTCGCTCAGCCCGTTCCTGGCGGTACGGCTGCTCAGTACGAGCATCCACCGGCTCACCTACGAGTACCTGACGAACTACGACGCCGAGGACAACCACGTCGTCCCCGGTCTGGCCACCGCGTGGGAGTCGTCGCCGGACAAGCTGACCTGGACGTACACCATCCGCTCCGACTCCACGTGGTCGGACGGGAAGCAGGCCACGGCCGAGGACGCGGCCTGGACGTTCAACACGATGATGTCCGACCCCGGCGCCGCCACCGCGAACGGCAGCTTCGTCGCCAACTTCGAGAAGGTGACCGCGCCGAGCCCCACCAAGCTGGTCATCGAGCTGAAGAAGCCGCAGGCCACGATGACGGCGCTGGACGTGCCGATCGTGCCCCGGCATGTGTGGGAGAAGGTCGACGACTACGCGAAGTTCAACAACGACAAGGACTTCCCCGTCGTCGGCAACGGGCCGTTCGTCCTCACCGACTACAAGGCGGACAGCCATGTGCGGCTGAAGGCGAACAAGGACTTCTGGCGCGGGGCGCCCAAGTTCGACGAGCTGGTCTTCCGCTACTACAAGGACCAGGACGCCGCGGTGTCGGCGCTGCGCAAGGGCGAGGTGTCGTTCGTCGCCGGGTCGCCCTCCCTGACGCCCGCGCAGGCGGACTCGCTGAAGGGCGAGAAGAACATCCGCGTCAACGACGCCCCGGGCCGCCGCTTCTACGCCCTCGCCACCAACCCGGGCGCCAAGGCGAAGAACGGCGAGAAGATGGGTGACGGGCACCCCTCGCTGCTCGACCGGCGGGTGCGCAACGCGCTGTTCATGGCGGTGGACCGGAAGACCATCATCGAGAAGGTCTTCCAGGGGCACGCCGTGGAGGGAGCGGGCTACATCCCGCCGCGCTTCTCCCAGTACTTCTGGGAACCGTCGGCCGAACAGGAGCTGGCGTACGACCCTGCCAGGGCGGCCCGGCTGCTCGACGAGGCCGGCTACACGAAGAACGGCGACGGCAAACGCGTCGGCAAGGACGGCAGGCCGATCGACTACCGCGTGCTGTGCCACGCCACCGACCCGAACGACAAGGCGATCGGCCAGTACCTCGAGGAGTGGTGGGGCGACCTCGGTATCGGGGTCACGCTCAACTGCCTGGACAACGTGACCGATCCCTGGCTCGCCGGCGAGTACGACCTCGCCTTCGACGGCTGGTCGGTCAACCCGGACCCCGACTTCGTACTGTCCATCCACACCTGCGCGGCGCTCCCGGCGACCCCGGAGGAGACCGGCGCGACCGACAACTTCATCTGCGACGAGACGTACGACGAGCTCTACGCCCGGCAGCTCGCCGAGTACGACGCCGGCAAGCGGGCGGACATCGTCAAGCAGATGGAGTCGCGGCTGTACGACCTCGGGTACATGAACGTCATGGCGTATCCGAACGCGGTCGAGGCGTACCGCACGGACCACATCGAGTCGATCACCACCATGCCGGCGGAGGCGGGCAACATCTACGGCCAGGACGGCTACTGGAGCTGGTGGTCGGCGGTGCCGGCGGCGGACTCCGGGGACACGGGCGGTGGTTCGTCGTCGACGGGCGTGGTCGCCGGGATCGTCGCGGGTGTCGTCGTCCTCGCGGGGCTGGGGGCGTTCGTCGCGCTGCGGCGACGGGCCACGGCCGAGGACCGCGAGTAGGCGGCGGACGGGAACCCATGACCTCCGACGCGACATCCGCATCGGTCGGCGGGAGCACGGGGGCCGCCGCCGGTCCGGTGCAGGACGGACCGGCGGCCGGCCGCGGGCCCCGCGGCGGCCGTGCCACCACCGCCTATCCGCGGTACGTGGCGGGCAAGGTGGCCGGCGCGGCCGTGTCCCTCCTCGCCGTCCTCATCACCGGTTTCTTCCTGTTCCGGCTGATCCCCGGCGACCCGGTGAAGTTCATGACCGGGGGACGGCAGGTCTCGGCCGAGCAACTGGCGGTGTACCGGGAGCAGTTCGGGCTGGACCTGCCGCTGTGGCAGCAGTTCACCGACTACTGCGGCAAGGCGCTCACCGGCGATCTGGGCACGTCGTACCAGTTCAACGCGCCCGTGGTCGACAAGATCTCGGAGGCGTTGCCGAACACGCTGCTGCTCACCGGCACCGCCTTCGTGCTGTACACGGTGCTCGGCATCGTCCTCGGCACCCGGTCGGCGTGGCGGCACGGGCGGTTCGGGGACCGGTTCCACACCGGGCTGGCGCTGACGCTGTACTCCCTGCCGTCCTTCTGGCTGGGGCTGCTGCTCATCGTCACGCTGTCGGTGGGGATCGGTCCGCTGCCGGGGCTGTTCCCGACCGGTGGCATGGAGTCGGGCGGTGAGGCGGGCTTCGCGTACGTCGTGGACGTGGCGCATCACCTCGTGCTGCCGGTGGTGACGCTGGTGGCCGTGGAGTACGGGCAGACGCTGCTGGTGACGCGGTCGGCGCTGCTGGACGAGATGGGCAGCGACTATCTGACCACCGCGCGGGCCAAGGGGCTGCGCGACGACCTCGTACGGCGTCGGCACGCCGTGCCCAACGCGCTGCTGCCGACCGTGACGCTGATCTTCATCAACCTCGGGCGGACGGTGGCCGGAGTGATCCTGGTGGAGACGGTCTTCTCCTGGCCGGGGCTGGGCGGGCTGTTCTACCAGGCGCTGAGCGTGCCCGATCTGCCGCTGGTGCAGGGGCTGTTCCTCGTGTTCGCCGCCGCGGTGATCCTGATGAACACGCTCGCCGATCTGATCTATCCGCTGTTCGATCCCCGGGTGGGCCGATGACGACCGAGAAGATGCCGGCCGCGCGCCCTCGCGCCCTGGCGTGGCAGCGGCGCCGGGCCTCGGCCGCGCGGTTCTGGCGGCAGTACCGTACGCACCGGGCCGGTGTCCTCGGTCTGGCGACGCTCGCGCTGTTCGTGCTGCTCGCCGTGGCCGCTCCGCTGCTCGTCGGCTCCGACGTGGCCGACGTGACCGACGCGCCGGGCAGCCCGCTGGAGCGCCCGAGTGGTGAACTGCCCTTCGGCGCGGACCGGTTCGGGCGGAACCTGCTCGGCCTGGTGATCTGGGGGTCGCGGGTGTCGCTGCTGGTGGGGCTGCTCGCGGCCGTGCTGTCGGTGGCGATCGGCATGGTGATCGGGGTGACGGCGGGGCACTTCCGGGGCTGGTACGCGACGGTGATGATGCGGATCACCGACTGGTTCCTGGTGATGCCGACGCTGGTGCTGGCGATCGCGCTGGCCACGGTGATGTCCCGCTCACTGCTGACGATCGTCGTGGCGATCGGGGTGACGACCTGGCCGACGACGGCACGGCTGGTGCGGGCGCAGACGCTGGCGGTGGAGACCCGGCCGTACATCGAGCGGGCGCGGGCGCTCGGCGGCGGGCACTGGCACGTCATGTCCCGGCACGTGCTGCCCAATGTGATGCCGCTGGTGCTGGCGCAGACGACGCTGATCATCTCCTCGGCGATCCTGGCGGAGGCGACGCTGGCGTTCCTGGGGCTCGGCGATCCGACGGTGGTGTCGTGGGGCGGGCTGCTGCAGGACGCCCGGGAGGCGGGTGCGGTCAGTGCCGGGCACTGGTGGTACCTGGTGCCGCCGGGCATCGCCATCGCCGTGGTGGCGCTGGCGTTCACGCTGTGCGGACGGGCCGTGGAGTCCGTCCTCAACCCCAGGCTGGGGGTGGCCCGTTGACTCTGCTCGACGTCAGGGGACTGACGGTCACGTACGCGGGCGGGGCGGCCGCCGTGCGCGGGGTGGACCTGCGGCTGGAGGCGGGCCGCAAGCTGGGGATCGCCGGGGAGTCGGGCTGCGGCAAGTCCACCCTGGCGCTGGCGCTGCTGCGGCTGCTGCCGGCGGGGACCCGGGTGGGCGGCGAGGTCCTGCTGGACGGCGAGGACGTGCTGGCCATGAAGTGGGGCCGGGTACGGGCGGTCCGCTGGGCCGGGGCGTCCATCGTGTTCCAGGGGGCGATGCACTCCCTCAACCCCGTGCGGCGCGTCGGCGACCAGATCGCCGAGCCGGTCCTGCTGCACCGGAAGGCCACGGTGGCGGGGGCGCGGAAGAAGACCGGGGAGCTGCTGGAGCAGGTCGGTCTTCCGGCCGCCCGTGCGACGGCCTACCCGCACGAACTGTCCGGCGGTCAGCGGCAGCGCGTCATGATCGCCATGGCGCTGGCCTGCGATCCGCGGCTGATCATCGCCGACGAGCCGACGACCGCGCTGGACGTGATGATCCAGGCGCAGATCCTGCGGCTGATCGAGCGGCTGGTCGCGGACCAGGACGTCGGGCTGATCATGATCAGCCACGATCTGGCGGTCCTCGCCGGAACGTGCGACCGGCTCGCGGTGATGTACGCGGGCCGGGTGGTCGAGGAGGGCCCGGCGGGACAGGTGTACGAGGCCGCCCGTCATCCGTACGCCCGGGCGCTGTCGGCCGCGTTCCCGCGCATCGGCGACCCGGCGTCGCGCTTCGCGCCGCGCGGTCTGCCGGGCGATCCGCCGGACCCGGCGGCGCTGCCGTCGGGCTGCGCGTTCCGTCCGCGGTGCCCGGTGGCCCTGGACTCCTGCGCCACGGAGGACCCACCGCTCCGGGAGGCGGGAACGGACCGGTGGGCGGCGTGCGTGCGGGTCGCTCCGGAAGGTACGGCGCCCGGTGGACCGGACTCCCCGCAGGAAGCGAGGCCCCGTACCCCATGACCACTTCCCCCCTCCTCGGTGCCGAGGGCGTGCACGTCACCTTTCCGGGCCGGCACGGCGCCCCGGACGCTCGGGCCGTGGACGGTGTCCACCTGGACATCCGTCCCGGTGAGATCGTCGCCCTGGTCGGCGAGTCGGGCTGCGGCAAGACGACGCTGGCCCGCGCCCTGCTGGGCCTGGTCGAGCCGACCGCGGGCCGGATCACCTTCGACGGGCGGCCGCTGGAGTACTCCGGCCGCTCCCTGAAGGCGTACCGCAAGCGCGTGCAGCTGGTGCTGCAGGACCCGAGCGGCTCGCTCAATCCGCGGCACACGGTGTACGACGCGGTGGCCGAGGGGCTGCGCATCCACGGCCACGGCGGTGACGAGCGGGCTGCGGTCGCCGGCGCCCTGTCCCGGGCCGGGCTGCGCCCGCCGGAACGCTTCTTCCTGCGCTATCCGCACGAGCTGTCCGGCGGTCAGCGGCAGCGCGTGGTGATCGCGGGCGCGCTGGTGCTGGAACCCGAACTCCTCGTCGCCGACGAGCCGGTGGCCTCCCTCGACGCGTCCGTACGCGGGGAGATCCTCGCCCTGCTGCTGCGGCTGCGCGCCGAGCTGGGCCTGTCCGCGCTGGTGGTCACGCACGATCTGGGGCTGGCCTGGAACATCGCCGACCGGGTCGCGGTGATGTACCTGGGCCGGATCGTGGAGACCGGGCCGGTGGAGCGGGTCCTGACGGCCCCCCGGCATCCGTACACCCGGGCCCTGCTGTCGGTCCTCCCCGAGGCGCCGGGCGAGCCGGTGATCCTCACGGGCGAGCCCCCGGACCCGTCCCGCGTCCCGTCCGGGTGCCGGTTCCACGCCCGCTGCCAGGTCCTGGCGGGCGGTGAGGCGGACCGGGCGGGGGTGGCGGAGGCGTGCCGGGGCCGGGACCCGGGGATCCTCGGCGGGGGCGGCGCGGCCCAGGTGGCGTGCCACTGGGCGCACGCCGGGAGGAGCTGACCGGCTACGGCTTCCCGGCCGCGGCCACGAGGTCCTTGCAGCGCTCGACGTCCTCGGCCATCTGCTCCAGCAGCGCCTCCAGCGTGTCGAACTTCGCCTGGCCGCGCACGAAGGCCAGGAAGTCGACGGCGACGTGGAGCCCGTACAGGTCGAGGTCGACGCGGTCGATGGCGTACGCCTCGACCGTGCGCTCGGTGCCGTCGAACTGGGGGTTGGTGCCGACGGAGATCGCGGCCGGCATGGCCTCGCCCTGGGCGTGCAGCCAGCCGGCGTAGACGCCGTCGGCGGGGATCGCGGTGTGCGGGAGGGTCTCGACGTTGGCCGTGGGGAAGCCCAGGTCGCGGCCGCGCTGGGCGCCCCGGACGACGACGCCCTCCACCCGGTGCGGGCGGCCGAGGATCTCGGCGGCGCCCCCGACCTCGCCCTCGGCGACCAGGCGGCGGGTGAGCGTGGAGGAGAACGGCTCGCCGCCACCCGCCTCACCGGACACGTACAGGTCGACGACCTCGACGTCGAAGTCGTAGACCCGGCCCTGCTCGGCGAGGAACTCCACGGTGCCCGCGGCCCTGTGGCCGAAGCGGAAGTTGGGGCCCTCGACGACCGCCTTGGCGTGCAGCTTGTCGACCAGCACCTTGACGACGAAGTCGGCGGCGGACAGCTTCGAGAACTCGGTGGTGAAGGGCAGGATGAGGACCGCGTCGACACCGAGGTCGGCCATGAGTTCGGCGCGCCGGTGGTGCGGGGCGAGCAGCGGGGGGTGGCTGCCGGGGCGGACGACCTCGCTGGGGTGCGGGTCGAAGGTGACGACGACGGCGGGGACGCCGAGGTCCCGGGCGCGGTCCACGGCATGCCGGATGATCAGCTGGTGCCCGCGGTGGACTCCGTCGTAGGAGCCGATGGTGACGACGCTGCGCCCCCAGTCCTGGGGGATGTCCTCCAAGCCACGCCAGCGCTGCACTGTGCCTGCTCCTTGTCGAAACCTCGTCGGACGAACCCGAGTCCGCGGACTTCTCCGCGCAGCTCTAAGGGTGCCATGCCGTATGCCGGGGGCCCGCACCGGCATGGGGGCTGTGTGACGGGGCGCACGTGCCGGCCGGGGTCAGGCGGGGACGCCCGCGCCGGCCGGGTTCTCGATCGTCCGGCGGGTGGCGGGCCCGACGAGCACGGCCCACTCGCCCGGGGCGTCCGTCAGCCAGCCGGCCAGGGCGGCGGCGAAGCCCGGCACATGACGGCCCAGGTCGGCCAGGCAGCGGTCGAAGCGGGCGGCGCCCTCCGTGGTGCGGACGAGGAGCAGCCCGGTGCGGTGGACGAGGACGCGCGGCTCGGGGCCGGTGTTCCGGGCCGCGGCGCGCAGCACCGCCTCCAGGACGGCGGGGTCGGACTCGCGGGCGAGCAGGGTGTCCAGCAGTTCGCGGCGCAGCGGGCGGGAGGCCGGTGTCCCGGGGCCGGCGAGGACGCCGGCGAGGGCCACCCGGAGTGGTTGCGGGCCGCCGTCGAGCAGGTCGGTGAGCAGGGTCCTCAGTACGGCACGGGCGGCCGGGCCCTCCTCCAGCCGCCCGTCGGCGTACGCGGCCACGTGTCCCGTCAGCTCCGGTCGCCGCCGCACCGTCTCCCGGACGAGTGCGGCGACCGGGCGGGCCAGGGCGGGTGGGGCGGCGTCGGCGAGGACACGGAACGTCTCGCCCGCGCCGGCTCCGCCGAGCCTGGTCCGGAAGGCGTCGAGGACGGGCTCCGGGTGGGTGTCGAGGGCGGGGACGAGCGCGCTCGGCGGGAGGTGGGGGTCGCCGGCCGCGAAGCGCTCCAGGGCCCGCGGGAGGTGGCGCTCCCTGCTGTTCGGGTCGCGCACGAGGAGGGCGAGGGCGCCGCCGTGCAGCTCGCGGTCGGCGGTGCGGACGAGGACGGCGAGCGCCGCGTACCGCAGCAGGGTGCGGTCGGTGTCGTCGCGCGCGTACGGCGCGACGAGCAGGCCGTAGGCGATGGCCGTGGCCCGGCGTGCGGGTCGTTCGTCCTTCGCCCACCGGTCGACGGCCCTGCACATAGCGGCGGGCTCCTCCGCCGCCAGCACGGTGAGCAGCTGGTCGGCCCGCCGGTGCGCGCTGTCGGCGAGCGCCTCCGTCAACGCGTCCGGGGCCGCGCGCCGGTGGGTGTGCAGGAGCGCCTGCGCGGCGGTCGCCACGGTGGCGTGCGGGGTGGCGGGCAGCGGCCGCTCGTCCTCGAACCAGCGGATGAGGTACGGCAGTACGGCGACGGGGTCGGCGGCGAGCAGCCGGGCGGCGGCGTCGAGGAAGCGGGGCCCGTTCCCGCGCGGAGGGCCGTCGGCGTGGACGAGCCGGCGCAGCAGTGCGCACCGCGTTTCCAACGGCAGCCGGAGAGCGGTCCAGAAGGCGGGCCCCAGCTCCGGCGGCGCGCTCCGCCGCTGCTCCCGCCAGGCCACGAGACGGTCGGCCAGCAGCCGCAGCACGTCCGTGTACGGCGTCGCGTCGGCCACGCGCGTGAGGGTTCCGCCGAGCAGGCGGGCGGCCCACCAGGAACCCGGAGCGGCGTCGAGGGCGTGCACCAGATCCATGAGCCGCGAGGAGAGCCGCCGGCTCCCGTGCCGCCGCGCGAGGAACAGCAGGGCCTCGACGACGACACCGACGCGGTGGTGCGGGACGGGGGCGGCGTCCGGGAGGACGGCTTCGGTGTCGGGGGCGGCCCGACGGCCGGCCGGTGGGAGACGGAGACCGGCTGCGGACCGTGACCGTGCGCCGGAGTCGACGGCGGGCAGTGGCGGGCGTCCGACGGCCCCGCCGCCGTCGGCCGCGGGCCCCGGGCCGGCCGCCGCACCCGTCCCACCGCCATCGGCGGCGGTTCCCGGGTGGGCGCCTTCCGCCGCACCGCCGCGACGGAAGGACCGCGCCGGGAGAAGGCCGTCGTCGGCGGGCCGGTAGTCGGTGTCGGCGACGGGCCGGTAGTCGGTGTCGGCGACGGCCCAGGGGTCGGGACCGACAACGGTCCAGGGGTCGAAGGCGACAGCGGGCAGAGCACGACGATCGGCCGCCGGACCGGTCCGGCGGCCGGACCGCGGGAGAGGAACCTCGGCGGCGTCCCGGTCGCCGGAGGCGGCCCGGGCGGCCGGCACGGTGCGGCACCCGTCGGCCGCGCCGGTCCTGCGGCCGGCCGGCGGAAGAGAGCCCTCAGTGGCATCCCGGTCGCCGGAAGCGGCGGCGGGCCCGGTCCGGTGGCCGGGCGGCGTGGAGCCGTCCTCGGCGACAGCGGGCCGCGGGGTGCGGCCGTCGTGGGTGGCCGGGGTGGTGGGGGCGGTGTGGACCAGGGCGCGCAGGGCGTCGTCCACGTCGAGGTGGGTGCCGTGGAGCCAGTCGGCCAGCTCCTCGTCCGCGAACCGGTAGCCGGTCGTCCCGGCCGGGACGAGGAGCCCCTCGGCGAGCACGGCCGAGGCCCAGCCGGTGCCGCCGCCGAGCCGGCCGGGGGCGGGTCCCCGGGGGAACACCGCGTCGAACGTCTCCCGGTCCAGCCCGCCCGTGCCGAGGCTGCGCCGGGCGGCCTCGTGCACCTGCCCGGCGACCTTGGCGGCGAGTCGGCGTACGGCGGTGCCGCGGATGCCGTTCCCGTCGGCGAGGCGGACGGCGATCCGCAGGCACACCAGGTCCAGGTGGGCCGAGAAGACGTCGTCGCGGTCGACGGGGGTGTCGGGGGTGTCGGGGGTGGCACCAGCGAGGGCGGACCGGATGTCCGCGAGCATCCGCAGGGTCAGGGGGTGGCGGGCGTCGGTGTCGGCGACCGCGCCCTCGGGGATGCCGTGGCGGGCACGCGCCTCGTGGGCCTCCTCGGTGGTGAGGTCGCCGAGGGCCACGCAGGCGGGGAGCCCGTCGGGGCGGGGTGCGCCGGCGTGCAGCAGCTCTTCCGGGAACCCCGCCTCCTCCCAGTGCTCCGCGCGGCACGCCACCACCAGCCGGGCTCCCGTCGTCCGCAGCCACCGCGCGGTCCCGGCGGTCCACTCGGCCGGCCTGTCGAGCAGGACCTCCTCGGGGCCGTCGAGGAGCAGCAGCAGGGGCCGGCCGGCCGTGCGGGCGAACCCGGCCAGGTGCTCCGGGCTCACGTCGCCGAGGGCGTCCGGGCCGGCCGGGAACGGGGTGCGGGAGGCGGCGACGACAGCGGCGGCCCGGTCCAGTGCCCGGCGGGCGGCGTCCGCGACCGAGCCGTCGCCCTCCTCCAGGTCGGCACCGCGCAGCCGGAGCGTGGGCCGGCCCGCGCGGTGACGGCGGGCGGCGAGCGCCGCGAGTTGCGTCGTACGACCGCTGCCGGGCGGCCCGACCAGGCCCAGGACGGCGGCCTCGCCCCGCTCGAACGCGGCGAACTCCGCGAGTACGGCGGGCCGGACGACGGGCTCCACGGCACCGGGCGCCCCGTCCCCGCCGGCCGAGGAGGACCCCGCGCGCGCGGCGGACCGGACGACGGACCCCACGGCACCGGGCGCCCCGTCCCCTCCGACCGAGCAGGCCGTGAGCTGCACCAGCCCGGCGAGGTTGAGGTCGGCTCCGTGGGCCGGGACCGTCGCCTCGTTCTCGGCGAGCAGCTCGGCGAGCGGCCCTCCGGTGGCGGCAGGGGGAGGCAGCGGTACGGCGAAGCCCCCGTCGCGGTCGCCCGAGCGGAGCGCGGTGCCGAGGACGCCGAGCACGGCATTGGTGGTGGCGTCGAGCACCGGGCCGCCGGTGGCGCCGCCGCCGAGCCGCAGCGCGTCCCGGCCCGCGGTGCCGACCGCCAGCTCCAGGGCGTCGCCGAGGGGGTACGCGCGGTCGGTGGCGGTGTAGGTCACGGCGCTCGTGCCCAGCACGCGCGCCTCGCGCCAGCCTCCGGCGGCGATCCGCACATAGGTGCCGGGCCGGACGGTGCGCCGCGCGGTGACCGGCAGCGGGGCGACGCCGAGCCCTTCGCTGCGGACCAGGGCCAGGCCGAGCGCGGGCAGCGGGGTCACCGCGTCCGCGGTCACCACGCACCGGCGGTCGCCCGCCGCGTGCAGCACGATCCGGGGCAGGCCGTCGACCGCCTCGTGGCTGGTGAGCACCGTGCCGTGGTGATCGGCCACGAAGCCGGTTCCGCGCGGCCGGCCGGCGAGGTCGTGCAGGCGGACCAGGACATCGGACGGGCCCGGGGTCCCGTCCGGCATGTCCCGTTCGTCACGGGGTTCGTAGGGGGACGGCATCGTCGAAGCCTCCCGTCGCGCATCCGTGCCCTTGGCTGCGACAGTAGGGCCGGGATGATCACCGGGACAGATCGCCCGGTGAACGCGCCCCCTTCCGCTCCCCCGCTTCACTCCGAGCGCCCGCACTTACGGGTGAACAGGCGTGGGTGGATGGATACACCCTAGGGGTGGGGGAACCGAGGGGGGCCGTGGAGCGGCGTCACGTCCGTCCCCGTGACGCCGCTCCACGGGCGGATCCGCGGAAGCGGTCAGCCGAAGACGGCCAGGCTCCTGGCCTTGCCCCGCTGCTCCTCGACGAGCGCCAGGAACCGGTCCCCGGGGCCGAACACGGCCACGGCTCCGGAGCCGGCGTACTCCTCGGGCATCTCCAGGCGCACCCCGTTGGTGAGCAGCCTGGCCCGCCGGTCGTCGACGTCCCAGCGCGGGAACGCGGCCGTGGCGGCCTCGGCGATCGGCATCACCGTCAGCTCCTGCTGGAGCTGGTCCAGCGTCCTCGCGGAGTCCAGCTTGTACGGGCCGACGCGGGTGCGGCGCAGCGCGGTGAGGTGCCCGCCGACGCCCAGTCCTGCGCCCAGGTCGCGGGCGAGGGCGCGGATGTAGGTGCCGGAGGAGCAGACGACCGACACCACCAGGTCCAGCACCGGGGTGCCGTCCTCGGCGACCGCCTCCCGCACGTCGTACACGGAGAACGAGGAGACGGTGACCGGCCGGGCGGGGATGTCGAACTCCTCGCCCTCCCGGGCCCGCTTGTAGGAGCGCACCCCGTTGATCTTGATGGCGCTGACCCTGGACGGCACCTGCATGATGTCGCCGGTCAGCTCGGCGACGCCGGCGTCGACGGCCTCGCGGGTGACCGCGGAGGCGTCGGTGGAGGAGGTGATCTCCCCCTCGGCGTCGTCGGTGAGCGTGTTCTGCCCGAGCCGGATGGTGCCCAGGTACTCCTTCTCGGTCAGCGCGAGGTGGCCGAGGAGCTTGGTCGCCCTCTCGACGCCGAGGACGAGGACGCCCGTCGCCATCGGGTCGAGGGTGCCGGCGTGGCCGACGCGCCGGGTGCGCGCGATGCCGCGCATCTTGGCGACCACGTCGTGCGAAGTGAAGCCCGACGGCTTGTCGACGATGACAAGGCCGTCGGGCGTGGTGTGCTTCTGGGTCATTCGGCGGTGTCGTCCGTCTCGTCGTCGCCCGGCTTGCGGTACGGGTCGGCCTCGCCGGCGTACGCGGCGCCCGCGGACGCCTCGCGCACCTTGGCGTCGGACTGGCGCGCCTTGTCGAGGAGGTCCTCGATGGTGCGGGCCGTGTCCGGGAGCGCGTCCATGACGAAGGCCAGGGTCGGCGTGAACTTCACGCCCGCCGCCCGGCCCACCTCGGAGCGCAGGACGCCCTTGGCGCTCTCCAGGCCCGCCGCGGCGGCCTTGCGCTCCTCCTCGTCCCCGTACACCGTGTAGAAGACGGTCGCCTCCCTGAGGTCACCCGTGACCCGGGTGTCCGTGATGGTGACGTGCGAGCCGAGCCGCGGGTCCTTGATCCCGCGCTGCAGCTTCTGGGCCACCACCTCTCGGATGAGGTCCGCCAGCCTTTTCGCCCGCGCGTTGTCGGCCACTGGTCCGTCTCCCGTTCTTTCCTGTCTGCGTGTCTCTGGGCTGTGGTCGTCAGTCGTCTTCGCCGTGGAAGCGCCGCCTGACGGACAGCAGCTCCACCTCGGGGCGCCCGGCGACCAGCCGCTCGCACCGGTCCAGTACGTCGCTCAGGTGCCCCGCGTCGCCGGACACCATGGCCAGGCCGATGACCGCCCTGCGATGGAGGTTCATGTGGTCCACCTCGGCCGCGCTCACCGCGTACTTGCGCTGGAGCTCGGCGACGATCGGGCGGACGACGGAGCGCTTCTCCTTCAGCGAATGTACGTCGCCGAGGAGGAGGTCGAAGGACAGCGTCCCCACATACATGTGCAACCGGTTCACCCGCCGGTACGGGATCGATGGCCCCGCCATCCGTGGTGGGCAGGGACATCAGAACCGTACATCGAAGGGGGCGCGGCGATCGACGGATATTGTGCTCCGCCGACCGCCCCGCCGCGCACACGCGCGCCGGCCGGCGGGACCCGGGTGGGTCCCGCCGGCCGGTACGCACCGGGGGGTGTTACGCCCGCGGCTTCTCGCGCATCTCGTACGTCGCGATGACGTCGTCGACCTTGATGTCGTTGAAGTTTCCGAGGTTGATACCGCCCTCGAAGCCTTCGCGGATCTCGGTGACGTCGTCCTTGAAGCGACGCAGACCCTCGATGTTGAGGTTCTCCGCGATGACCTTGCCATCGCGCAGCAGGCGCGCCTTGGTGTTGCGCCTGACCTCGCCGGAGCGGATGAGCACACCCGCGATGTTGCCCAGCTTGGACGAGCGGAAGACCTCGCGGATCTCCGCCGTGCCGAGCTCGACCTCTTCGTACTCCGGCTTGAGCATGCCCTTGAGGGCCGCCTCGATCTCCTCGATCGCCTGGTAGATGACCGAGTAGTAGCGGACGTCCACGCCCTCGCGCTCGGCCATCTGCTGTGCCCGCCCGGCGGCGCGCACGTTGAAGCCGATCACGATGGCGTCGGAGCCCATCGCCAGGTCGATGTCGGACTCCGTGACCGCACCGACGCCGCGGTGCAGGACGCGGATGTCGACCTCTTCGCCGACGTCCAGCTGGAGCAGGGAGGACTCCAGGGCCTCGACGGAACCGGAAGCGTCACCCTTGATGATCAGGTTCAGCTGCTGGACCTCGCCGGCCTTGAGCACCTTGTCCAGGTCCTCCAGCGACACGCGGCGCGTGCGCTTGGCGAACGCGGCGTTGCGCTCACGGGCGGCGCGCTTCTCGGCGATCTGACGGGCCGTACGGTCCTCGTCGACGACGATGAAGTTGTCGCCCGCACCCGGGACGTTGGTCAGGCCCAGGACCTGGACCGGCGTCGACGGGCCCGCCTCGGCGACGTTGTTGCCGTTGTCGTCGAGCATGGCGCGCACGCGGCCGTAGGCGTCGCCCACCACCATCGTGTCGCCGACCCGCAGGGTGCCTCGCTGGACGAGGACGGTCGCCACGGCACCGCGGCCGCGGTCGAGCCGGGACTCGATCGAGATGCCCTGCGCGTCCTGCGTGGGGTTGGCCCGCAGGTCGAGCGAGGCGTCCGCGGTGAGGATGACGGCCTCGAGGAGGCTGTCGATGTGCAGACCCTGCTTGGCGGAGATGTCGACGAACATGGTGTCGCCGCCGTACTCCTCGGCCACCAGGCCGTACTCGGTCAGCTGACCGCGCACCTTGGTCGGGTCGGCGCCCTCGACGTCGATCTTGTTGACCGCGACGACGATCGGGACGTCGGCCGCCTTGGCGTGGTTGAGCGCCTCGACCGTCTGCGGCATGACGCCGTCGTTGGCCGCGACGACCAGGATCGCGATGTCGGTCGACTTCGCACCGCGGGCACGCATGGCGGTGAACGCCTCGTGACCCGGGGTGTCGATGAAGGTGATCTTGCGATCCTCTTCGTTGACCTCGGTCGTGACCTGGTAGGCACCGATGTGCTGGGTGATGCCGCCGGCCTCGCCCGCGATGACGTTCGTCTTGCGGATGGCGTCGAGGAGGCGGGTCTTTCCGTGGTCGACGTGACCCATGACGGTGACGACCGGCGGGCGGACCACCAGGTCCTCCTCGTCGCCCTCGTCCTCGCCGAACTCCAGGTCGAAGGACTCGAGCAGCTCGCGGTCCTCCTCCTCCGGGCTGACGATCTGAACGGTGTAGTTCATCTCGTCCGCGAGGAGCTGGAGCGTCTCGTCGGAGACGGACTGGGTCGCGGTGACCATCTCGCCGAGGTTCATCATGACCGCGACGAGCGACGCCGGGTTGGCGTTGATCTTCTCCGCGAAGTCGGTGAGCGAGGCACCGCGCGACAGGCGAATGGTCTCGCCGCCGCCGCGAGGCAGCATCACGCCGCCGACCGACGGGGCCTGCATGGCCTCGTACTCCTGGCGCCTCTGCCGCTTCGACTTGCGGCCACGACGCGCGGGACCGCCGGGACGACCGAAGGCGCCCTGCGTGCCACCACGACCACCGGGACCGCCGGGACGGCCACCGAAGCCGGGACGGCCACCGCCGCCGCCGAAGCCGCCGCCACCGCCGCCGGGACGGCCGGCGAAGCCGCCGCCGGTACCGGGACGACCGGCACCGCCGCCGCCACCCGGACGGCCGGCGAAGCCGCCGCCACCGGGACGACCGCCGCCACCGCCGCCGGGACGACCCGCACCGCCCGGACCGCGGCCGCCGGGGCCGGGACGCGGGCCGGCAGCGGGACGCTGCGGCATCATGCCGGGGTTCGGACGCGGACCGCCGGGGCCGCCACCGGGACGGGGACCGCCCTGCGGACGCGGCATCGAGCCCGGGGTCGGGCGCTGCCCGCCCGGAGCCTGCGGACGCGGACCGCCGCCCTGGCCACCGGGGGCCTGCGGACGGGGACCGGCACCGCCGGGACCACCGGGACCACCCGGGCCGGGACGCGCGCCCTGCGGGCGCGGAGCCTGCGGACGGGCCATGCCGGTGGAGCCACCGGAGGTGAAGGGGTTGTTACCGGGACGCGGACCGGCCGGGCGACCACCCGGACGCGGTGCGCCGCCACCGGGACGCTGACCCTGACCGGCCGGACGGCCCTGGCCGCCCTGACCCTGACCACCCTGACCGCCCTGACCGGCGGGACGACCGCCGGGCTTGGGGGCACCGGGACGCGCGCCGCCGGGCTTCGGGCCGGACGGAGCCGGGGCCGCCGCCGCGGGCGGGGCCTGGAACTCCGGGGCCGCCGGAGCCGGACGCGGCGCGGGGCGCGGGCCCGGCGTCGGACGCGGACCGGGGGTCACCGGCGCGGGCGCGGACGGGGCCGCCGGAGCCGCCGGCGGCTGGGCCGCGGCGGGCTTGGGCGCGGCCGGCGGCTTCGGGGCAGCCGGACGGGCCGCCTGCGCCGGGGACGGCGCGGCGGGCCTGGGGGCCGCCTTGCGGGGCGCACCGGGCTTCGCGGCGGACTTGCCGTTGCCCCCGCCCTGCTGGAAGGCGTCGGTCAGCTTGCGTACTACGGGCGCTTCGATGGTCGAAGACGCCGAACGGACGAATTCACCGAGTTCCTGGAGCTTGGCCATGACGACCTTGCTCTCCACACCGAACTCCTTGGCGAGTTCGTAGACCCGGACCTTAGCCACTTCGCTCCTTTGAGGTCCGGGTTGCGTCCGGACCGTCGCTAGTTCATGGGCGTACTCATCGCGTACTCATCGAGTGCTCATCGCAATCTCGACCTGCTTTCGACTCGCGAGGTACCAGACCGCACGGGGGCTTCCGCGCGGCATGTTCTTACGTGTTGCCTGTCCAGTCGGCGGTCAGCCGCTGCTCAGCAACTTTGTGCCTGCTCGACGTAGAGGCGCAACGCCTTTACGTCGAGCGGTCCCGGGACGCGGAGCGCCCGCGGGAACGCCCTGCGGCGCACCGCCTGGTCGAGACAGACCGGGACGGGATGCACATACGCACCCCGGCCGGGCAGCGTACCGCGAGGATCGGGGACGCACGCGTCCTCGATCACCACGATGCGCAGCAACTCGCTCTTGACCGCTCGCTCCCGGCACCCCACGCAGGTGCGCTCGGGGCATACGCCAGCACGTGTCCGGCCAGACACTCCTCAGTCTACCTCCCCGGGCCGACCTCACCCCTTTGGGGCAAGAATCGAACACTTGCCGCGCGCAAAGCTGTCGTGATCTCAGCGACCTGCGGCCTGGATCTATTCCCCGGCCTGTTCCGTGTCCGGCCGGATGTCGATCCGCCAGCCGGTCAGCCGGGCGGCGAGACGGGCGTTCTGCCCCTCCTTGCCGATCGCCAGGGACAGCTGGTAGTCCGGCACGGTCACGCGGGCCGAGCGGGCCGCCATGTCGACGATGTCCACCTTGGAGACCCGGGCCGGCGACAGCGCGTTCGCCACCATCTCGGCCGGGTCGTCGGACCAGTCGACGATGTCGATCTTCTCGCCGTTCAGCTCGCCCATGACGTTGCGCACCCGGCCGCCCATGGGGCCGATGCAGGCGCCCTTGGCGTTCAGGCCCGAGCGGGTGGAGCGTACGGCGATCTTGGTGCGGTGGCCGGCCTCGCGGGCGATCGCGGAGATCTCGACGGACCCGTCGGCGATCTCCGGCACCTCCAGGGCGAAGAGCTTCTTCACCAGGTTGGGGTGCGTGCGCGACAGGGTGACGGACGGGCCGCGCACCCCCTTGGCCACCCGGACGACGTAGCTGCGCAGCCGCAGGCCGTGCGGATAGGTCTCGCCGGGCACCTGCTCCTGCACCGGCAGGATGGCCTCCAGCTTGCCGATGTCGACCAGCACGTTCTTCGGGTCGCGGCCCTGCTGGACCACGCCGGTGACGATGTCGCCCTCGCGGCCGGCGTACTCGCCGAGCGTCGCGTCGTCCTCGGCGTCGCGCAGGCGCTGCAGGATGACCTGCTTGGCCGTGGTGGCGGCGATACGGCCGAAGCCGGACGGGGTGTCGTCGAACGCGCGGGCCTCCTGGCCCTCCTCGAGGTCCTCGGGGTCCTCCTTCGCCCACACGGTCACATGTCCGGTCTCCCGGTTGAGCTCCACGCGCGCGTGCCGGCGGCTTCCCTCGGTGCGGTGATAGGCGATGAGGAGGGCCGATTCGATCGCTTCGACCAGCAGGTCGAGGGAGATCTCCTTCTCCCTCACCAAGAGCCGAAGTGCACTCATGTCGATGTCCACGATTACGCCTCCTCTTCCTTCTCGTTGTCCTTGCGGTTGAACTCGACCTGGACACGCGCCCTGGTGATGTCGTCGAAGGCGAGTCTGCGCGTGGTGGCCTTGCGGCCCTTCACTCCGGGCACCTCGAGGTCGAGGCCGTCGTCGTCCGCCTCGAGGATCCTGGCGACCAGTTCGCCGCCCTCGGCCAGCTGGAACCGGACCAGGCGGCCGGTGGCGCGCACGTAGTGCCGGTGCTCGGTGAGGGGGCGCTCCGCGCCCGGGGTCCCGACCTCGAGGGTGTACTCCCCGCCGCCCATCGCGTCCGTCTCGTCGAGCTTCGCCGAGAGCGCGCGGCTCACATCGGCGATCCGGTCGAGGTCCGCTCCGGTGTCGGAGTCGACGACGACGCGCAGCACACGCTTGCGGCCGACCGCGTCCACGGCGATCTCTTCGAGGTCCAGACCCTGGGAGCTGACGAGCGGTTCCAGAAGTTCTCGAAGCCTCTCGCTCTGGGTGGTGCTCATCCGGGTGACTCCTCGGCCGCGTGTGCTGTTGTGGGACGGTGCGCGTGTCTGGTCAAAGGGTATCCGGTCGCAGAGGGTGTTGCCGTCCACCCGGTCACGGAGGGTGCCGCTGAGCGCCCCCGCGCGGGCGCACGGGTACGGTGATCACGGGCCCTCCGCCCCGCTTTTCGTCGCTACGTTCGTACGAGCCCCCGAGGACGTCTGCCGTGTCGTTCCCCCCGTCTCCGCGCGCCCGTTCGGGGCCGCGCAGAAGGAGTCTGCTCGCCGTCGCCCCGGCGGCCCTGCTGGTGGCGGGCTGCTCCGCCGGGTCCGAGGACCCCGAGGGCTCCGGCGGCAGCCGTCCCTCGGCCGCCGACCGGGCACGCGCGCGTGCGGCCCGGGACAGCAGGGAGCTGGCCGAGCGGTACGACGCGGTCGTGGCCGCGCATCCGAAGCTGGCGGAGCGGCTGCGGCCGCTGCGCGCGGAGGTCGTACGGCACGCGGAGGCGTTCGGGGACACGGCGAAGCCGTCGCCCGCGCCGTCGTCGTCCGGGTCGGGCGCGCCCGCGGTCCCCCCGCCGGCCGCCGTGCCCGCGAAGGAGAAGGACGCCCTCGCCGGACTCGCCGCCGCCGAGCGGGAGATCGCCGACCGGCGCACCGAGGCGCTGCTGGACGCGCCGGGCGAGCTGGCCCGGCTGCTGGCCTCGGTCGCGGCGGCCGGCGCGGCACATGTGTACCTGCTGACGGAGGCACGAGGGTGAGCGAGTCGCGCGAGGCGAAGGACCGGGAACTGCGGGCCCTGCAGGCCGCCCTGGCGGCGGAGCACGCGGCGGTGTACGGCTACGGGGTCGTCGGCGGGCGGATCGGCAAGGACCGGCGCACCGAGGCACGGACGGCGTACGACGCGCACCGGGCGCGCAGGGACGCACTGGTGCGCGCGGTGAAGGACGCGGGGGGCGCACCCGTCGCCGCCGCCGCGGGGTACGCGCTGCCGTTCCCGGTCCCGGACGCGGCGGCGGCGGTCCGGCTGGCGGCGGAGCTGGAGGACCGGGTGGCCGGGGTGTACGCCGATCTGGTGCGGGCGAGCGGGGGCGAGCGGCGGCGGGGAGCCGCCGAGGCGATGCGGGAGGCGGCGGTGCGGTCGGTGCGCTGGAGCGGCGAGAGCGTAGCCTTCCCTGGGCTCGCCGAGCGGGGCGGTACGGCTTCGGGGACCCCGGCGCCGACGGCGTGACGGGCACCGCGTACAGCAGGAAGGGAACGACTCGCGCATGGTTTTCGAACCGCCGAAGCGTCTGGTGAGGGCGCTCGGTGAGACGGCGCCCGAGGGCGACGACTGGCTGGCGAAGCTGCCGGAGGCGGCGCGCGGGGCCGTCGCACAGCGTGAGTTGACCGTGGAGCGGGTGCAGGTGCCGGGCGGGCGCAGCAGCCTGGTCGTGCTGGTCCGGACGGCCGACGGGACGCCCGCCGTGCTGAAGCTGGCGCCGCGCCGGGCGCGCCCGGAGAGCGAGCGGGCCGCGCTGGCCCACTGGGGCGGTCTGGGGGCGGTCCAGTTGCTGGAGCCGGTCCCGGGCGCGACCGAGGGGGTACTGCTGCTGGAGCGGCTGCACCCGGACGTGTCGGTGCGGTCGTTGCCGGAGGCGAAGGCGTTGCTGGAGGCGGCGGGAACGCTGCGCCGGCTCTGGGTGGACCCGCCGGACGGACACGGTTTCGAGACGGTGGCCGAGCGGACGGAGCGGCAGGCGCGGGCGATGCGGGCGAGCGCGGCGGCCGACCCGGAGGTGGCCCCGCTGGTGGAGGCGGCGCTGACGGCCCGCGAGGAGCTGGTGGCGGCGCCGCCCGAGCACCGTCTGCTGCACGGGACGTTCCGGCAGAGCAAGGTGCTGTCCGGGGAGCGCATGCCGTGGCTGGCGGTGGGGCCTGACCCGGTGGTCGGGGAGCACGCGTTCGACCTGGCCCGGCTGGTGCGGGACCGCGTGGAGGACCTCATCGCGCAGGCGTCGGGGGCGACGACGACCCGGCGGCGGGTGAAGCGGCTGGCGGAGTCGCTGGAGGTCGACCGGGAGCGGCTGCGGGGCTGGACCCTGTTCCGCGCGGTGGAGTCGGGGGTGCGGGCCCGCCGCGTGGGCCGTGAACGGGACGCGGAACTCCTCCTGGAGTTCGCGAGCTGGCTCTAGGCCCGTTCTCGCTCCGGGGCCTCCGTCACACTTCTCCGCCGCGGTCCGTCAGGTCGGTGACAGCAAGCGAAGCGACCTTGAGGAGACGGCGATGGAAACGCGTTCGATCACGGCGGAGATCCCGATGGTTCCGCGGATGGCCGAGGACCCCGCGGAGCTCGTCCCCGAGCTGGCGGAGGTGTCGGCGGCACTGTTCAAGGTCACCGGCAACGGGTCGGTGCCGCGCTCCACGATCAGTCTGGTCCAGCTGCGCGCCGGTCAGATCGCCGGCAGCACCTACCTGACCGTCCTGCACACGGGTTTCCTGCGCAAGGCCGGGCAGTCGGAGGAGCGGATCGCCTCGGTGGCGTCCTGGTGGGACTCGCCGTACTTCACCGGTGCCGAGCGCGCCGCGCTGGCCCTCGTGGAGGCCGTGCTCCAGCCGTCCACGGACGGCGAGCGGGTCTCCGACGCGCTGTACGCGCAGGTGGCCGAGCACTACGAGCCGAAGGCGCTCGCCACCCTGATGTTCGCGATCGGCCAGGTCAACTTCTTCACCGCCGTCGCGCTCGTCGCCAAGCCGGTGCCCGGCCGGTCCTTCACCGACCCGTGGAAGTGAGACGGGCCGGGTGAGACCCGGGGCCCGTGCCGGTGGACGACCGGCACGGGCCCCGTGACGCCGTTACGCCGTGAGGCGGGCCACCGCCTCGTCGACCGTGAGTTCCTCGCGTTCTCCGGTGCGGCGGTCCTTGAGTTCGACGACGCCCTCGGCGGCGCGGCGGCCCGCGACCAGGATCCGCGGGACGCCGATCAGCTCCGAGTCGGTGAACTTCACGCCCGGGGAGACGCCGGGGCGGTCGTCGACCAGGACGCGGAGGCCGGCGGCGGACAGCTTCTCGGAGACGTCGAGGGCGAGTTCGGTCTGGAGGGCCTTGCCGGCGGCGACCACGTGGACGTCGGCCGGGGCGACCTCCGCGGGCCAGCACAGGCCCTTGTCGTCGGCGGTCTGCTCGGCGAGCGCCGCCACCGCGCGGGAGACGCCGATGCCGTAGGAGCCCATGGTGACGCGGACCGGCTTGCCGTTCTGGCCGAGGACGTCGAGCTTGAGGGCGTCGGCGTACTTGCGGCCCAGCTGGAAGATGTGGCCGATCTCGATGGCGCGGTCGAGCTTGAGGCCGGTGCCGCACTTGGGGCAGGGGTCGCCCTCCTGCACCACCACGACGTCCACGTACGCGTCGACCTCGAAGTCGCGCCCGGCGACCACGTTCTTCGCGTGCGTGTCGGCCTTGTTGGCGCCCGTGATCCAGGCGGTGCCCGGTGCCACGCGCGGGTCGGCGATGTACGTCACCTTGTCCAGGCCCTGCGGACCGACGTAGCCGCGCACCAGGTCGGGGCGGGCGATGAAGTCGGCCTCGGTGACCAGTTCCACGGCGGCCGGGGCGAAGTGCGCCTCGACCTTGTCCATGTCGACCTCGCGGTCACCGGGGACGCCCACGGCGACGATCTCGCCGTCGACCTTGACCAGCAGGTTCTTCAGCGTGGCCGAGGCGTCCACGCCGAGCGAGGCGGCGAGGGTCTCGATGGTCGGGGTGTCGGGGGTGGGGATCTCCTCGGCCGCCGGGACACCGGCGGCGTCGACCGGCTTCGACGCGTAGGCGACCGCCTCGGTGTTGGCCGCGAAGTCGCAGTTCGGGCAGTCCGCGAAGGTGTCCTCGCCGGCCTCGGCGGGGGCGAGGAACTCCTCGGACTTGGAGCCGCCCATGGCGCCGGCGGTGGCCGCGCAGATGCGGTAGTCGAGGCCGAGGCGCTCGAAGACCTTCTGGTACGCCTGGCGGTGCAGGGCGTAGGACTTCGCCAGGCCCTCGTCCTCCAGGTCGAAGGAGTAGGAGTCCTTCATCAGGAACTCGCGGCCGCGCAGGATGCCGGCGCGGGGGCGGGCCTCGTCCCGGAACTTGGACTGGATCTGGTAGAGGATCACCGGCAGGTCCTTGTAGGAGGACGCCTGGTCCTTCACCATCAGGGTGAAGATCTCCTCGTGGGTGGGGCCGAGGAGGTAGTCGCCGCCCTTGCGGTCCTGGAGGCGGAACAGCTCGGGGCCGTACTCGTCCCAGCGGCCGGTGGCGTCGTAGGGCTCACGCGGCAGCAGGGCGGGGAGCAGCACCTCCTGGGCGCCGATGGCGTCCATCTCCTCGCGGACGATGCGCTCGACGTTGGCGAGGACCTTCTTGCCGAGGGGCAGCCAGGTCCAGATGCCGGCGGCGGTGCGGCGCACGTAGCCGGCCCGGACGAGAAGCTTGTGGCTGAGGACCTCGGCGTCCGCCGGGTCGTCGCGCAGCGTCTTCGCCATCAACTGGGACATGCGCTGGACCGGTGCGTTCGCCATGGTTTCCGTACTCCTGCTGCGTCTGGGTGATGACAGGAGGTTAGCCGGGCGGGACGGGACGGCGGAAATCCATTGTCCCTATCGGCGGAGGAGCGGCAGCGGGGCGCCCATGACGGCGTACGGCTTGGCGGCGCTGGGGAAGTGGACCTGGCGGGCGAGGTCCTGGTAGCCGAGCGAGCGGTACAGCCGGCGGGCCGGGCTCTCGACGTCGATCGCGGAAAGGATAGAGCGGGGCTGCTCGGCGCCGTCGGTGATCGTGGTGATCAGGGCGCGGCCGATGCCGTGCTTCTGGTGCCGGGGGTGGACGTGCAGCTCGGTGATGACGAAGGAGTCGTCGAGCCAGTCGTCGTGGCCCCGGGCGCGCAGATAGGGCTCGACGACGGTGGACCACCAGTGGGCGCGGTCGTTGGGCATGCCGTAGACGAAGCCGGCCAGGCGGCCCTTGACGGTGGCGCCGAAGGCCCGGGCACCCGGGAGGGTCATGTGGCGCAGCACGATCTGCCGGCGTACGGCCACCTCCTCCGGGCCCAGCCCGAACGCCACCGCCTGCACCGCCAGCGCCTCGTCGACGTGGCCGGGGAGGTCGAGGGGGCCGATCACGATGTCGTCGGGGTGGGAGCGGCCGTGACCGGGAAAGCGCACCATGCCGGGGAGACTACAGGGCGTGCCCCGTCAGAACAGCACGCTCATGAAGGCGCCGACCTCCTGGAAGCCCACCCTCTCGTACGTCCTGCGGGCGGGCGTGTTGAAGTCGTTGACGTAGAGGCTCGCCACGGGCGCTATCTCCGTCAGGGCGTAGCGCAGGACGGCCGCCATGCCGGGGGCCGCGACGCCCCTGCCCCGGTGCTCGGGGGCCACCCAGACGCCCTGGATCTGGCAGGCGCGGTCGGTCGCGGCGCCGATCTCGGCCTTGAAGACGACCTTGCCGTCGCTGCCGAAGCGGGCGAAGGAGCGGCCGGCGCCGACGAGTTCGGCGACCCGGGCCTGGTAGAGCAGGCCGCCGTCGCCGGCCAGCGGGGAGACGCCGACCTCCTCGGTGAACATCGCCACGCACGCCGGCATGATCGTCTCCAGCTCGTCCTTGCGGACGCGGCGGACGTAGGGGTCCGGGGCTATGACGTCGGACATGCGGTCGGTGACCATGAGGGGCTGGTGGGTGCGGACCTCGCGGGCCGGGCCCCACTGGGGTTCGAGCAGCCGCCAGAGCGCGGCGGTGGGCTCGGCCGGGCCGACGACGGAGGAGCAGCGGCGGCCGGCCCGGCGGGCACGGTCGGCGAAGGCGCGGACGGCCCGGGGGGTGGCGCAGATGGGCACCAGGTTGGCGCCGGCGTAGCACAGGGACGTCAGGACGCCCCCCTCGTACCAGCCCCACATCTCGCCGCCGAGCCGCCACGGGTCCAGGCCCGCGATCTGGACGCGGGCCGTCACGAAGGCGTTCGCGACCGGCTCGCGGTCGAGTACGGCGAGTGCGGCGTCCAGGTCGCTCGGTTCGAGGACCCGGGATGTGGTCTGCGTCAACACGTGCGGGGCCTCACACACTGGGGTCTGCTGATTTCTCCGCACTGTACCCGCGGAATCCGGGGGACGCCGACCCCGGATCCCGCTTCGGTCCTGAACCCGCCCCGTCCTCGGGCGCCGGACGGGCCGGCCGGCGTGGTCAGCCGGCCACCGAGACCTGCGGCTCGCCCGACGTCACGCCGTCCTTCTCCATCTCCTCGGCGATCTTCATCGCCTCCTCGATCAGCGTCTCCACGATCTTCGACTCGGGCACGGTCTTGATGACCTCGCCCTTCACGAAGATCTGGCCCTTGCCGTTGCCGGAGGCGACACCCAGGTCGGCCTCGCGGGCCTCGCCGGGACCGTTCACCACGCAGCCCATGACGGCGACCCGCAGCGGCACCTCCATGCCCTCCAGGCCCGCGGTGACCTCCTCGGCCAGCTTGTACACGTCCACCTGGGCGCGGCCGCAGGACGGGCAGGAGACGATCTCCAGACCGCGCTGACGCAGGTTCAGCGACTCCAGGATCTGGATGCCGACCTTGATCTCCTCGACCGGCGGGGCCGACAGCGACACGCGGATGGTGTCGCCGATGCC
>NZ_JAGMUJ010000037.1 GCF_019049255.1 Streptomyces sp. AC558_RSS880
CCCCCGCCGGCCCGTCGACCACCACGTCCGCACGCTCCCGCAGCTCCGCGACCTCGTCGCTGCCGCTGCACACCAGCAGCCCCGGAGTGCCGGCGGAGCGGAGCTTGTCGACGGCCGTGTAGGCGGCGAGGTCGCCCAGGTCGTCCCCGGCGTAGAGGACCGACCCGGCGCCGATCTCGCGGGCGTACTCCAGCAGGGCGACGCCCTTGTCCATCCCGGGCGGGCGAAGCTCCAGGACCATGCGGCCGGGCTCGACGACGAGGCCGTGCCGGGTGGCGAGGTCGGTGAGCGGCTCGCGCAGGGCCTCGAACGCGGCCTGCGGATCGGTGGCCCGGCGGGTGTGGACCGCCACCGCCCGGCCGCCCTTCTCCTCGATCCACGTGCCCCGCCACGCGCCGACCCGGTCGAGCAGCCCCGGCAGTTCCGCGCGGGCGGCGGCGACACCGGGGTGCGGGGCGGGCGCGGTGACCGTGCCGGTGACGGCCTCCCAGCGCTCGGCGCCGTAGTGGCCGAGAACGACGAGGTGCTCCAGACCGGGGACGCCCGCGAAGCCTCCGTTCCGGACCGCGACCCCCGCCGGTCGGCCCGTGACGACGGCGACCGCGGCCACCTTCGGGGCGAGCGCGGCGAGTGCGGGCACCGCGTCGGGGTGCGCGCGGGCCTGCTCGGGGTCGGCCACGATCGGCGCGAGTGTTCCGTCGAAGTCGAGCCCGATCAGCGCCTTCCCCGGCCGGGAGAGAAGCGCGTCCAGCCCTTCCCGCCCGGCCTGCGTGGCGGGCGTCGGCGTGGCATTCGGGTCCGTGGAATCCGTATGGCTGGCCATACCGTCCAACCTATCCGCGCCCGCCCCCGCACACGCCTGTGTGACCGGCCATACCTCCGGTCAGCCGGACGTTCCGTCCCGCAGCGCCTCCAGCTGCTCCAGGAACCACCGCGCCGGGGGCAGCGCGGTCGCCGCCGCGGCCAGGCGCTTGGCGCGCTCGGCGCGTTCGCCCGGGCCCATCGCCAGGGCCTCGTGCAGGGCGCCGGCGGTCCCGACGACGTCGTACGGGTTGACCGTGAGCGCGTCCTCGCCCAGTTCCTCGTGGGCGCCCGCCTCCCGCGACAGCACCAGCGCGCAGCCCGCGTCGGAGACGACCGGGACCTCCTTGGCGACCAGGTTCATGCCGTCGCGGATCGGGTTGACCAGGGCCACGTCCGCCAGCCGGTACGCGGCGAGGGAGCGCGCGAAGTCGTCCTTGACGTGCAGGACGACCGGCCGCCAGCCCGGCGTGCCGTACCGCTCGTTGATGTCCTCCGCGACCCGCCGCACCTCGGCGGTGTAGTCGCGGTACACGGCGAGGTCCTGCCGGGAGGGGTAGGCGAACGCGACGTGCACGACGCGCTCGCGCCACTCGGGGTGGTCGTCCAGGAGCTGCCGGTACGCCAGCAGTCCGCGCACGATGTTCTTCGACAGCTCGGTCCGGTCGACCCGGACGATCGTCCGGCGCCCCGCGCCGATCTCCTCCCGGAGCGCGGTGATCCGCTCCTCGACGTCCGCCTCGTGGGCGCGGGCGCGCAGGAAGTCCGCGTCGGCGCCGAGGCCGTGCACCCCGATACGCGTCTCCCCGAGCCCGTCCGCGAACCGCTCGCAGCACGCGGTGAACGCGTCCGCCCAGCGGCGGGTGAGGAAGCCGAGCCGGTCGGCGCCGAGCATCCCGCGCAGCACCTGCCGCGCGATGTCGTCCGGCAGCAGCGCGAAGTACTCCGGCGGCGCCCACGGCGTGTGCGAGAAGTGGGCGATGCGCAGGTCGGGGCGGAGCTCGCGGAGCATCCCGGGGACGAGTGTCAGGTGGTAGTCCTGGACCAGCACCGCCGCGCCCCGTGCCGCCTCCTCGGCCAGCGCCTCGGCGAACGCCCGGTTGTAGGCCTCGTACGACGCCCACTGCCGGCGGAACTCCGCGTCGAAGACCGGCTCCAGCGGCGTCTGGTACAGCATGTGGTGCACGAACCACAGCACCGAGTTGGCGATCCCGTTGTACGCGTCCGCGTGCACGTCCGCCGGGATGTCCAGCATCCGCACGCCGTCCTCGCCGACTCCGCGCCGCACCGCCTCGCGGTCGCCGTCGGACAGCGCCGAGCACACCCACAGCGCCCCGGCGTCCGGCCCGATCGCCGACAGCCCGGACACCAGCCCGCCACCGCCCCGCCCGGTCCGCAGCGAACCGTCGTCCTCCACCGTGTACGAGACGGGCCCGCGATTCGACGCGACCAGCACCTGAGCACCCTGAGCAGCCTGCGTGACAGCCATAAACGTCAACCTAGCCCGGCCCCGGAGACCTCAAACGCACCTGATCGGCCGTATACGGGTCAGGCCACCCACCGCGCCTGGTACTCCGCGATCTCCGTCATCGGGGGCCGTTCCTCCGTGTCGACGGAGTACGTACGGGGCTCGAAGTTGTCGCCCGCCCGCTCGAACTGGGTGAGGGACGGCCGGATCAGATGGCCGCGGGCCAGGCGGAGCTGGGCGGTGCGGTAGATCGCGGCGGCCATCCGGCCGAGGGCCTGGCCGTCCTGGTGGCGGTGCTTGCGCACGCCGACGTCGACCTGGGCCAGGGCGTCCAGGCCCGCCAGGTGCAGGGCGTCGACCAGCATGCCGAGCTCGACGCCGTACCCGACCGGGAACGGGAGCTGCTCCAGCAGGCTCCGGCGGGCCGCGTACTCGCCGCCGAGCGGCTGGACGAAGCCGGCCAGCTGGGGCCAGTGCATGTTCAGCAGCGGACGGGCCATCAGCTCGGTGACCCGGCCGCCCTGACCGGCGGCGATCGTGCCGGAGGCGCGTCCGTCGGACACCGTGAGCGGGCGGTCGTACATGGCCTTGACCAGCTGCACGTCCGGCTCGGTGAGCAGCGGGCCGACGATGCCGGAGACGAAGTCGGAGGAGAACTCCCGCAGATCCGCGTCGACGAAGCACACGATGTCGCCGCGGGTGACCAGCAGGGAGCGCCACAGCACCTCGCCCTTGCCGGGCACCGCCGGTATCCGGGGCAGGATCGCGTCCCGATGCACCACGCGCGCGCCCGCCGCCGCCGCCACCTCGGCCGTGCGGTCGGTCGAGCCCGAGTCGACCACCACCACCTCGTCGACCAGGGGGACCTGGAGCACCAGGTCGTGCCGGATCACCGACACGATGTCGCCGACCGTCGCCTCCTCGTCGAGCGCGGGCAGCACCACGCTCACCGTCTGCCCCGTGGCACGCTTCGCCGCCAGGATCCGGTGGAGCGGGCGGTCGGCCACGGACCAGGAGCGGTCGATCAGCCAGCGCTCGACTTCTTCCAGCACGGTCCCGGGCTCCTCACTGGCCTGTGATCCATCTCGCGGTTCGGACGACTATCTCAACCATGCAGGCCTTCGGTTACAGTCTTGAACAACGCCGATGACCACCGCATGCCGGGGTCACCGCGCGGGACAACTGAACACCGCTCATCCAGAGGGGCAGAGGGACACGGCCCGATGAAGCCCCGGCAACCCTCCAGTCGGTTCTTGTCACACGGACGTGGCGAGGCTCCCGGCTAGGGAAGGTGCCAAATCCGTCTCACGGCGAGGTGCGTCGTGAGGAAGATGAGGAGAAAGGGCCTCGCCTCCATGGCTGTGCAGACCGTTGCAAGCACCACCGACTCCGCCGCCGCGAACTCCGTCGACCTGGGCCCCGCCGCCGCGCTCTCCTGCCGCGAATGCGGACACCGGGTCCCCCTCGGCCCCGTCTTCGCCTGCGAGGAGTGTTTCGGCCCGCTGGAGATCGCGTACGACTTCTCGGCCCACGACACCGAGGAGCTCCGCAAGCGGATCGAGGCGGGACCCGCGAACATCTGGCGCTACGCGCCGCTGCTGCCCGTCCCGGCGGACGTGGCGACCAAGCCGAACCTGAACCCCGGCTGGACCAAGCTCGTCCAGGCCGACAACCTCGCGCGTGAGCTGGGCGTCGACGCCGGCAAGCTGTTCGTCAAGGACGACTCCGGCAACCCGACGCACTCCTTCAAGGACCGCGTCGTCGCCCAGGCCATCGAGGCCGCCCGCGCCTTCGGCTTCACCACCCTCTCCTGCTCCTCCACCGGCAACCTCGCCGGCGCGGTGGGCGCCGCCGCGGCCCGTGCCGGGTTCCGGTCCTGCGTGTTCATCCCGCACGACCTGGAGCAGGGCAAGGTCGTCATGGCCGCCGTCTACGGCGGTGAGCTCGTCGGCATCGAGGGCAACTACGACGACGTGAACCGGTTCTGCTCCGAGCTGATCGGCGACCCGGCCGGCGAGGGCTGGGGCTTCGTCAACGTCAACCTGCGGCCGTACTACGCGGAGGGGTCGAAGACCCTCGCGTACGAGATCTGCGAGCAGCTCGGCTGGCGGCTGCCGGACCAGATCGTCGTCCCGATCGCGTCCGGCTCGCAGCTCACGAAGATCGACAAGGGGCTGCAGGAGCTGATCAAGCTCGGCCTGGTCGAGGACAAGCCGTACAAGATCTTCGGTGCGCAGGCCGAGGGGTGCTCGCCGGTGTCCACCGCGTACAAGGCGGGGCACGACGTCGTACGTCCGCAGAAGCCGGACACGATCGCCAAGTCGCTGGCGATCGGGAACCCGGCGGACGGGCCGTACGTCCTGGACATCGCCCGTCGCACCGGGGGCGCGGTGGAGGACGTCACGGACGAGCAGATCGTCGACGCGATCAAGCTGCTCGCGCGCACGGAGGGGATCTTCGCGGAGACCGCGGGGGGTGTGACCGTGGGGGTCACCAGGAAGCTGCTCGAGAGCGGGGCGCTCGACCCGTCCTTGAGCACCGTCGTGCTCAACACCGGGGACGGCCTGAAGACGCTGGACGCGGTCGCCGGTACGGGGATGACCGCGACCATCCGTCCCAATCTGGAGTCGTTCCGTGAGGCCGGGCTCGGCTGAGTCGTTCCGTCTGCCTGCCCGTCGCGGCTGGCCGCGCCCACGCGGCGGCAGTCGCACATCACCACAGCCCCGCGCCCCTAGGGTGTCGTCCTTCCCGGAGGTTTCAAAGTGAGCGTCACCGTTCGTATCCCTACCATCCTGCGTACCTACACCGGTGGGCAGGCCGAGGTCGCCGCCGAGGGGGCCACCCTCGCCGAGGTCATCTCGGACCTGGAGAAGAACCACACCGGGATCGCCGCCCGGGTGCTGGACGACCAGGGCAAGCTGCGGCGGTTCGTGAACGTCTACGTCAACGACGACGACGTGCGGTTCGAGCAGGGGCTCGAGACGGCCACCCCGGACGGGGCCGGCGTGTCGATCATTCCGGCGGTGGCCGGCGGCTGATCATTACCTTCGGTAATGACGGTTACCGAGTGTTTGGGTCATTGCCCCCTCCGTGAGAGAAGCGGAGGGGGCAATTCCATGGGATTGAGCGCGGTAGAGTTGGGGAACGCGCTCCCGGTCCACTGATCGGAAACACTGAATTCCTGCCGCGGGCCCGACTGGATGTAGCCAAAGTATCGGCCCCTTTCGCGGCATTTGTGACCTTTGTGTGGCCCGACTTGCCCTGGATTCAGGCGAATTCTCGCCACATTCCGGACCGGCGTCGTCCAGATTTCTCGTCCGACTGACCTGTTGCAGACGGCAGTTGGACAGATACATTCAGCCGCGGTCGACGCGTTCCGGCGCACGCCCCCAACCATTGGGGGGTGAGGTCTGACCCGGATCCGCGAAGTGCGGATCCGTGCAAGGGCCAGTAATAGGGGAGTTAGGCATGGCTCAGGGCACCGTCAAGTGGTTCAACGCGGAGAAGGGGTACGGCTTCATCGCGGTCGACGGTGGTGCGGATGTTTTCGTCCACTACAGCGCGATCCAGATGGACGGCTACCGCACCCTCGAAGAAGGCCAGCGGGTCGAGTTCGAGATCTCGCAGGGTCAGAAGGGCCCGCAGGCCGACATGGTTCGTCTCAGCGCCTGAACGCGCTATCAGCCGCAAGCATCTTCTGCCGACGAAGGGCCCGCACCTCCCGGGGTGCGGGCCCTTCGCCGTGCCCGGGGGTGGTGCGCGGCGGTGTTCGCGTGCGGCTGAGCACCCCGCGACTCCCCGAAGGCGCTTGCACTCGCATGGGTCGAGTGCTAATCATTGCGTTAGCACTCTGAAGGTGAGAGTGACAACGAAGGACCGGGTCGGTGAGGCCCGCGGGCCGTGTGGGGCAAGGAACCACGGGGCCGGCGAGCCGTCCGTCGCGGGCGCGGGCGCGGTCCGAAGGAATCACCCCCAGTCCTGGAGGGACCACTTCACATGGCCAAGATCATCGCGTTCGACGAGGAGGCGCGGCGCGGCCTCGAGCGCGGCATGAACCAGCTCGCGGACGCCGTCAAGGTGACGCTCGGCCCCAAGGGCCGCAACGTCGTCCTCGAGAAGAAGTGGGGCGCCCCCACGATCACCAACGATGGTGTCTCCATCGCCAAGGAGATCGAGCTCGAGGACCCGTACGAGAAGATCGGCGCCGAGCTGGTCAAGGAAGTCGCCAAGAAGACGGACGACGTCGCCGGTGACGGTACGACCACCGCGACCGTCCTCGCCCAGGCCCTGGTGCGCGAGGGTCTGCGCAACGTGGCCGCCGGCGCCAACCCGATGGCTCTGAAGCGCGGCATCGAGAAGGCCGTCGAGGCCGTCTCCGGCGCCCTGCTCGAGCAGGCGAAGGATGTCGAGACCAAGGAGCAGATCGCCTCCACGGCCTCCATCTCCGCCGCCGACACCCAGATCGGCGAGCTCATCGCCGAGGCGATGGACAAGGTCGGCAAGGAAGGCGTCATCACCGTCGAGGAGTCCCAGACCTTCGGTCTGGAGCTGGAGCTCACCGAGGGTATGCGCTTCGACAAGGGCTACATCTCGGCGTACTTCGCCACCGACATGGAGCGTATGGAGGCCGTCCTCGACGACCCGTACATCCTGATCGCGAACTCCAAGATCTCCAACGTCAAGGACCTGCTCCCGCTCCTGGAGAAGGTCATGCAGTCGGGCAAGCCGCTGCTGATCATCGCCGAGGACGTCGAGGGCGAGGCCCTGTCGACCCTGGTCGTCAACAAGATCCGCGGCACCTTCAAGTCCGTCGCCGTCAAGGCCCCGGGCTTCGGCGACCGCCGCAAGGCCATGCTCGGCGACATCGCCATCCTCACGGGCGGCGAGGTCATCTCCGAGGAGGTCGGCCTCAAGCTGGAGAACGCGACGCTCGACCTGCTGGGCAAGGCCCGCAAGGTCGTCATCACCAAGGACGAGACCACCATCGTCGACGGTGCCGGCTCGGCCGACCAGGTCCAGGGCCGCGTGAACCAGATCCGCGCCGAGATCGAGAACAGCGACTCGGACTACGACCGCGAGAAGCTGCAGGAGCGCCTGGCGAAGCTCGCCGGCGGTGTCGCGGTCATCAAGGCCGGTGCCGCCACCGAGGTGGAGCTCAAGGAGCGCAAGCACCGCATCGAGGACGCCGTCCGCAACGCGAAGGCCGCCGTCGAGGAGGGCATCGTCGCCGGTGGTGGCGTGGCCCTGCTGCAGGCCTCCCAGGTCTTCGAGAAGCTGGAGCTCGAGGGCGACGAGGCCACCGGTGCCGCCGCCGTCAAGCTGGCGCTCGAGGCCCCGCTGAAGCAGATCGCCGTCAACGCCGGCCTCGAGGGCGGTGTCGTGGTGGAGAAGGTGCGCAACCTGACCCCGGGCCACGGCCTGAACGCCGCGACCGGCGAGTACGTCGACCTGGTCAAGGAAGGCATCATCGACCCGGCCAAGGTGACGCGCTCCGCGCTGCAGAACGCCGCGTCGATCGCCGCGCTGTTCCTCACCACCGAGGCCGTCATCGCCGACAAGCCGGAGAAGGCCGCGGCCCCGGCCGGCGGCGGCATGCCGGGCGGTGACATGGACTTCTGATCCTTCCGAGGATCGGATCCGTCCGTCACGTACCGAGGGCGGCACCCCCTGTTCCGACAGGGGGTGCCGCCCTCGGGCGTTTCAGGCGGCGCACCACGGTCCGCCCGACGAGCCGGGCACCGCGGGCCGCCGCGGCCCCGTCGGCGAGCGCGCCGACCCACGCCGGCCCGTCCTCGTCCGCGTACAGGCCGAAGCGCAGCAGGCGTGTCCTCATCGGGTGGCCGTACCCCGGTGCGCAGGAAGACGTTTCGTGACCGGAGTCACATCCGGGCTCCGAGCGGGAATGCCTCCACCCGCTTCCCGGTTGCCGTCGTACGTGCATTTAATGCACGTACACATACCGACCGGTATTCGAAGCAGAGGAGCCCCCACGTGACCATCGCCTCCCCGGACACCGCCCTCCGAGCGGCCGCGATTCTCTCCCGGCCCACCACGATCAACGGCCTGACCGTCCCCAACCGCATCGCCATGGCGCCGATGACCCGGATGTTCTCGCCGGGCGGTGTTCCCGGCGAGGACGTCGTGTCGTACTACTCCCGTCGTGCCGCGGCCGGTGTCGGGCTGATCGTCACCGAGGGGACGTACGTGGGGCACGAGTCGGCCGGGCAGAGCGACCGGGTGCCGCGGTTCCACGGGGAGGAGCAGCTCGCGGGCTGGGCGAAGGTCGCCGAGGCGGTGCACGCGGCGGGCGGCACGATCGTGCCGCAGCTCTGGCACATCGGCATGGTCCGCGAGCAGGGCCAGGCGCCGTACCCGGACGCCCCGGCGATCGGCCCGTCCGGGGTGCGCACGGACGGCACCGAGGGCAAGGGCGAGGCGATGACGCAGGCCGACATCGACGACGTCGTCGCCGCGTTCGCCCGGGCGGCCGCCGACGCCGAGCGCATCGGCTTCGACGGCGTGGAACTGCACGGCGCCCACGGCTACCTCATCGACCAGTTCCTGTGGTCCGGCACCAACCGCCGCACCGACGCCTACGGCGGTGACCCGGTGGCCCGCGCGACGTTCGCGGCGGAGGTCGTGGCGGCGGTGCGCGCCGCCGTGTCGCCCGAGTTCCCGGTGATCTTCCGCTACTCGCAGTGGAAGCAGGACGCCTACGACGCCCGGCTCGCCGGGACGCCCCAGGAGCTGGAGGCGATCCTCGCCCCGCTCGCCGCGGCCGGTGTCGACGCCTTCCACGCGTCCACGCGCCGCTACTGGCTGCCGGAGTTCGAGGACTCCGACCTCAACCTGGCCGGCTGGACGAAGAAGCTGACCGGGAAGCCCGCCATCACGGTCGGCTCGGTCGGCCTGAACGGCGAGTTCTCCAAGGCGTTCCAGGGGGAGGGCGCCGAGCTCGGCAGCCTCGACAACCTGCTCGACCGGATGGAGCGGGACGAGTTCGACCTTGTCGCCGTGGGCCGCGCGCTGCTCCAGGACCCGGAGTGGGCGGCCAAGGTGCTGGCCGGCCGCTTCGACGAGCTGACGCCCTACGAGGCGGCGTCCCTGCAGACGCTGAGCTGAGCCGGCCGGCCCCGGCGGAGTGGTGCGGCGCCCCCCGGCCGAGGGGGCGCCGCACCGTCGTGTGTGTCATCCCCTCGTCACCCCCTTTTAACTTGCTTAAGTCAATCAATCGCCATAAGGTTGCCTGAGTCAAGTAGACCTGAGTCGTCACGGAGATCTCCCTCATGTCCGACGCGCCCGCCCGATCCGACACGACCGGCACCGCCGCGCCGCCCAAGACCGGTGCCGTGGTGCCCGTACTGGCCTTCAGCGGCATCGTGGTCTCGCTGATGCAGACCCTGGTGATCCCGATCGTGGGACAGCTGCCGCAGTACCTGGACGCCTCGGCGTCGGACACCGCCTGGGCCATCACCGCCACCCTGCTCGCGGCGGCCGTCGCCACCCCGGTCATGGGCCGGCTCGGCGACATGCACGGCAAGCGCCGCATGCTGCTGGTCAGCATGACCATGCTGGTGATCGGTTCCGTGGTCGCGGGACTCAGCGACTCCCTGGTCCCGATGATCGTCGGCCGGGCCCTGCAGGGCCTGTCGTCCGGCGTGATCCCGCTCGGCATCAGCATCCTGCGCGACGAACTGCCCGCGGAGAAGCTCGGCTCGGCCACCGCGATGATCAGCGCCTCGCTCGGCGTCGGCGGCGCCCTCGGCCTGCCCGCCGCCGCACTGATCGCCGACAACTTCGACTGGCACGCGCTGTTCTGGACCTCCGCCGCCCTCGGCGTCGTCGCCCTGGTCCTGGTGCTGGCCCTCGTACCGGAGTCGAAGGTGCGCACCGGCGGACGGTTCGACCTGGCCGGCGCGGCCGGCATGGCGGCCGGACTCGTCTGCCTGCTGCTGGCGATCTCCAAGGGCGCCGACTGGGGCTGGGGGAGCGGCACCACCCTCGGCCTGTTCGTGGCGGCCGTGGTCGTCCTGCTGGGCTGGGGCTTCTTCGAACTGCGCGTCGACCAGCCGCTGGTGGACCTGCGCACCACCGCCCGCCCCCAGGTGCTGATCACCAACCTCGCCTCGGTGGCGATCGGCTTCGGCATGTTCTCCATGTCCCTGGTCATCCCGCAGCTGCTCCAGCTGCCCGAGCGGACCGGCTACGGCCTCGGCCAGTCCCTGCTCGCCGCCGGACTGGTCATGGCCCCGTCCGGCCTGGTGATGATGGCGTTGGCCCCCGTCTCCGCGCTGGTCTCCCGCGCCAAGGGCCCGAAGGTGACGCTGATGATCGGCGCCCTGATCGTGGCCGCCGGCTACGGCCTGAACGTCCTGCTCATGAGCGAGGTCTGGCACTTCGTGCTGGCGTCCTGCGTCATCGGCGCCGGCATCGGCTTCACCTACGGCGCGATGCCCGCCCTCATCATGGGCGCGGTGCCCGCCTCCGAGACCGGCGCCGCCAACAGCCTCAACACCCTGATGCGCTCCATCGGCACCTCCGTCGCCAGCGCCGTCGCCGGTGTCGTACTGGCGCAGATGACCACGCGGTTCGGCCCGTACGCGCTGCCCGGCGAGGACGGCTTCCGCACCGTCCTGGCGCTCGGCGCCGGGGCCGCGCTCATCGGCTTCGCCATCGCCGCGTTCATCCCGCGGCAGCGTCCGGCGGCCCCGGACACGGCGGCCGCCGGCGAACCCGTCCGGCCGGCCACGGAGGCCTCCGCGGCGCAGGCGTAGGCGTAGGCGCGTCCGCGTGACCACCGGCCGCCGCCCGGACGTGGGTCCGGGCGGCGGCCACTCCGAGTACTACATGGTGCCCATCGGCGTACTACATGGTGCCCATCGGCTCGATGTCCACCCGCACCGGCGTCCCCCACACGCGCAGCACCTCGTAGTCGGTGAACTCGTGCACGATCCGGTACGCCATGGCCGGACGGGGCCCGCGCCGCTGCGCCGCGATGTACAGCTCCGCCTCGCGCCGGTCCCGGCGCGGGGTGCCGCACAGCTGCCAGGTCTGGCCGTTCCACAGCTCCGGCAGCCAGCGCTGCTGCGGCTGCGGCCGGTCCTCGCGCACCCCGTACCGGGACGGCGTGGGCTCGGCGGGCCGGGCCTGCGGGGCGGGACCGTTGAACTCGGCGCGGCGGGCGGCGCGGCGCCGGGTCTCGCAGAGCAGGCACAGGTCCGGGGCGCTCTCGTCGACCGGTCCCGTCGGGTGCTCGGCGCAGCGCGTGCTGGGCGCGGCCGTGGTGACGCTCTCCTCCAGCAGGTCCAGGGCCCGCCGCAGGTCGTCCTTCACTTCGTGCAGCCGGGCGTCAGGGGTGTCGGCGGACAGCGCCTCGCCGTGCTCCCCGAGCACGCGCAGGGCGCGGCCCAGGGCGGTGAGCTGCGCGTGGTTCATGGTTCGTCTCCGGGTCGGGTGCTCTCCAGTATCCGCCCACGGGCTTCCTTCACTCCCGCGCCCTGGTGAGAGCCGCGCGCAGGTGGCCGTCGGACTCCGCGAGGAGGCGGGCGGCCGTCGGGCCGTCGACGTCGGCCAGGATGACCAGGATCGCGTGCTTGACCTCGCCGTCCGTGGCGGTCAGGGCGCGCTCGACGACGTCGTCCGCCGCGCCCGTAGCCTGCGCGACGATGCGGCGGGAACGGGCGCGCAGCTTCTCGTTGGAGGCGCGCACGTCGACCATCAGGTTCCCGTACGTCTTGCCCAGCCGGATCATCGTGATCGTCGACAGCATGTTCAGCACCAGCTTCTGCGCCGTACCGGCCTTCAGGCGCGTGGAGCCGGTGAGGAACTCCGGGCCGACGACGACCTCGATGCCGTGCTCGGCCTCCGCCGCCAGCGCGCTGCCCCGGTTGCAGGCCAGCCCCACGGTGAGGGCGCCGCGCGCGCGGGCGTACGCGACGGCGCCGAGCGCGTACGGGGTGCGGCCGGAGGCGGAGACCCCGACCACCGTGTCGTCGGCGGTCAGCTCCAGCGCGGCCAGGTCGGACTCGGCCAGCTCGCGCGAGTCCTCGGCGCCCTCCACCGAGGTGACCAAGGCGTCGGGGCCGCCTGCGATCAGGCCGACGACCCGTGCCGGGTCGGTGTTGAAGGTGGGCGGGCACTCGGAGGCGTCCAGCACCCCGAGCCGGCCGGCGGTGCCGGCGCCCGCGTAGACCAGCCGCCCGCCGCGGGCCATCCGCTCGGCGACGGCGTCGATCGCGGCGGCGATCACCGGTACCTGTTCGGCCACGGCACCGGCCACGGTGGCGTCCTCGCCGTTCATCAGCCGCGCGATGTCGAGGGTGGGCAACCGGTCGACGTCCGCCAGCTCGGGCCGGTACGCCTCGGTGGTGAGCGTCTCCAACTGGGCGCGGACGTCGCGGTGGTGGGAAGCAGAAGGCATGGGTGACTTTCCGATTCGGGGTGGGACGGCTTACCCAGGGGCGCGGGACTGTGCTGGACGTGCGACTGCCGCCGCGTGCGCGCGATCGACCACGGACCACCCGCGGACGACCGTGACGATCGACTCCTACGGTCCCCTCCGAGCGGCCCGGTGCCGGTGCGCCAACGCCTCGTACGACGCGGACAGCGCCGGCGCCGCCGACTCGTACGTCCGTTGGGCGACCCCCACGAACAGGCAGTCCACCACCAGCAGTTGCCCCGTCCGGGAGGACATCGCGGCCGGCCGCAGCTCGCTCTCGCGGGCCGTGGACGTGGTCAGGACGTGGTCGGCGTACTGCGTGACGGGGCTGTCCGGGCGGCCGGTGACCGCCACCGTCGTCGCCCCGTGCTCGAAGGCGACCCGGAGGGGTTCGATGACGTCCCCGGTCGACCCGGAGTGCGTGACGGCGATCGCCACGTCCCCCGGACGCAGCTGCACCGCGTTGGTGACGGCGAGGTGCGGGTCGCTGTGGGCGTGCGCCAGCAGGCCTATGCGCAGGAGTTTCTGGGTGAGGTCCTGGGCGACGAGCCCCGACGCGCCGACGCCGTACACATCGGTGCGGCGGGCGCCGGCCAGGGCGGTCACGGCCGCCGCGAGCTGGACGGTGTCCAGTCCGGCCGCGGTGTCGGCGAGGGTCTGCTGCTCGTCGTAGGCGAGTTTCGCCACGACGTCGGCTATGGGGTCGTCCACCGCGATGTCGGTGGTGATGGCGGGCGCGCGGCCGGACTGCTGCTGGGCGGCGAGACCGGCCAGCGCCAGCCGCAGATCGCGGTAGCCGGGGTAGCCGAGCAGGCGGGCGGTGCGGACGACGGTGGCCTCGCTGGTGCCGGTGAGTTCGGCGAGTCCGGTGACCGTGAGGGCCGCGCAGCCGGCCGGGTCGTCGGCGACGGCCTCGGCGACCCGCTGCATGGAACGGGTCATCGACGGAGCCAGCGTGCGGACCTTGGCCGCCAGGGCGGCGGGCGCGGGAGGGGCGGGCGCGCCGCCGCCCGTGCCCGGAGCGCCCGGGCCGCCCGGCCCGCGCCCGCTCGCGAAAATTTCCTTCACTTCATCGGTCACAGTGTGAAAGATATTTTCGTTCCGGTCGTACGGTCAAGAGTGCGCACAATAGGGGCATGGACCCCCATGCTCCCCACGGCGAACCCGGCACCCACCCCGTCAGCCCCCTGGAACAGGCGTTGCACGCGGCGCGCGCCCTCGTGCTCGCCGATCTGGTCGCGCGCGAGGTCGCCGAGGCGGACGTGGTGTCCCTGGTCGAGAAGTCCGTCACGCACCGGCGCTGGTGGGTGGAACAGTGGCCGGACGGCGCCGGGTTCCTCCCCGGCCTGGTCGCCCAGGACGTACAGGACGCCCTGCTGGAACGGTACGGCCGCTGGCCGCTGTGCCCGGTCTGCCGCACCGGTGACCCGCACGCGCTGGACGTGGAGCCGGAACTCGGCCCCGATCCGCACTGGGTGTGCCACAAGGCGGGCGTGCGGGTCGCGGCCGTGGGCGGACTGGGCGGGGCCGCGGACGGAGCGGGCTCCTCGTGACCGTGTACATCGACCCGCCCACCTGGCCGGGCCACGGCCGGATGTGGTCCCACCTCGTCAGCGACCTCTCCTACGACGAACTGCACGCCTTCGCCGACCGCCTGGGCGTTCCCCGCCGCGCCTTCGAACGCGACCACTACGACATCCCCCGGCACCGGTACGCCGACGCGGTGCGCGCCGGGGCGGTCGAGGTCAGCAGCCGCGAGGTGGTGCGGCTGCTGCACGGGGCGGGGCTGCGGCGCCGCAAGGGCGCGGCTCAGCCGCGGAGTTCGTAGGAGATCTGACCCTCCTGCCGGGACACCTCGGTGAAACCGGCCCGGGTGACGACCTTCTGCGAGGGCACGTTCTCCTGGTCGACGACGGCGGCCACCGTCCGTACGCCGTCCTGCTCCAGCGCCCAGCGCGACAGCGTGCGCAGCGCCTCGGTGGCGTAACCGTGGCCGCGGGCGCCCACGACGAGGTCGTAGCCGATCTCCACGCGGCCGTCCCCGTCCGGGACGCCGTGGAAGCCCATCGCGCCCACCGCGCGGTCGTCGTCCCGCCGGACCAGCACGTACATGCCCCACTCCGGGTGGAACACGCCCTCCTCGTACTGCGTGACCATGATCCCGGCGCCTTCGCGGGTGCCGTCGGCGGCGGCCCCGCCGACCCACTCGTGACCGCCGTCACCCGCCAGGGACAGGTCGGCGGCGGTCGCCGGGGTGACACCCTCCAGGGTCAGCCGCTCCGACCGGAGCACCGGGTTGTTGCTCCAGCGCCACCCGGTGACGGGCTCCCGTCCCGGCAGTTCGCCGCGCCCGGTGGCCCACAGCAGCGTCCGCCACGGTGTGGGCCCCGGCTTGACCCGCGGGAAGATCCGGGTGAGGACGAAGGAGGCCAGCTCGGCCGGCGGCTCGTACGCGATTCCCATCCCCTCGGCGATGTCGTGCGTGTGCAGCAGCACCTCGGCCACGCCCATCGCGGCGAAGCCCTCGCGGTTCGCGTGCCGGAAGGGGTAGGGGTGGAAGGCGCGGACCGCGCGCGGGGTGGTGCGGACCGCGGCGGCGAGCAGGGCGCCGGTCGTGGTGATCACCTGGAGGGCGCCCGCGTTGTCGGCGGGGTCCAGGCCGTCCTCGCTTCCTTCGAGGGTGATCTCGAAGGGTACGTACGCGTCCTGCGCCCGCCCGGCGATCTGTCCCGCGTACGCGATGAGATCGCTCGCGATGTGCGCCGCCGTCTCCCGGCAGCTCCACTCCAGCCGCCCGGCCCTCACCCCCGCCCAGTCCCGGTCGGTGACCGCCCCCAGCGCCGCCACGCAGTCCGCGACGGCTTCCTCCACCTGTTCCGCTCCCACAGCATGCATGCGGGGCAGGCTAGGCGGGCGGTGCGGGCGCGGTCGACAGCATTTCCAGCTCGCCGCGCATGTTGTAGCGGGCGGTGGCCTCCCAGTGCTCCCGCCCGTACGGCGTACGGAACAGGCGCGGCAGGGCGAGGAGTTGCCGCAGCACGTCGGCACGGCCCGCGCGGAAGGCCTCGTTCGGCACGAAGTGGTACTCCTCGCGCACGGCGGCGGTGTAGGCGGCGTACGACGACGGCGACGCGGCGAGGATCGCGAGGTCGGCGTCGCACAGCACCTGCCCGTCGCGGTCGTCGTCGGCCGGATCGTGCGTGACGGTGAGCCGCACCAGCCGGGCCACCTCGGCGGTCTTCTCCGCGGACACCCCGGCCTCGGGGAGGGCCCGCTCGGCGAGCCGGGCGGACCGCTCCTCGTTGGTGGACCGGTCCGGCAGGTAGACCGCGTCGTGGAACCAGGCGGCGAGCCGTACGACGTCCGGGTTGTCGGCGTACTCCTCCAGCACGTCGATGTGGTCCAGGACGGCGGTCAGGTGGGTGAGCGTGTGGTAGTGCCGCTGGGGCTCTGACCAGCGGCGCAGTAGTGCGTCGGCGTACTGGTACGGCTCGGGGAAGCACGCGCCGTCCCGTGCCGGGAGGAGGGCGCGCAGCCAGCGGGCACGGAGGGCGTCGGTGTCGGCCATGGGCCCATTGTCCGCCCCGGCTCCCGACGCCTGCCGCACACTGAGGGGATGACCACGCAGATCCACCCCGTCGACCGTGAACTCGTCGAGGCCGCCGCCCGGGTCGCCCGTACCCGTTGCCGGGGCGACAACCACACCATGGCGGCCGCCGGCCGCGGCCGGGACGGGCGGATCGTCACCGCGGTGAACGCCTACCACTTCACCGGAGGGCCCTGCGCCGAGCTGGTTCTCGTCGGCGCGGCCGCGGCCCAGGGGATCTACGAACTGGAGACGATCGTCGCCGTGGGGGACCGGGACCGGGGGGTCGTTCCGCCGTGCGGCCGGTGCCGGCAGGTTCTGCTCGACTACTTTCCCGGGCTCAAGGTCGTCGTCGGCGGGGGCGAGCGCCTGCGGGCCGTCGCCGTCACCGATCTGCTGCCCGAGAGCTATGTCTGGGCCGATCACCGGATCGACGGCGAGTAGGTCCTGTGGACCGGCGGCTCCGCAACTAGCGTGGGCGGTATGACGACTCCTGCGGATGTGCGGAACGTACGGGACCCGGAGCTGCCGGGGCGGCTGTTGACCGTCGAGCGGGACGTGCTGGTCCCGTTGCTGAGGGGGAGGGCGGAGGAGGACTTCGCGTTGCCGGTGGTGGCGTGTCCGGGGTGGACGGTGCGGGACGTGCTGGCGCACTGCTCGGCCGCGTTCACCCGGGTCCTGGAGCGGCGGTTCGAGGACGGGGTGTTCTCGCCCGAGAGCAATGAGCGGGACATCGCCGAGCGGGCCGGGTGGACGAACGCCCGGGTCGTGGACGAGCTGGAGCGCGGGATGACCGAGGCGGGGCCCGTGATCGCCCGGGCGGGCGGGGCGCTGGACGTCCTCGCGCTGGGCGAGTGGGTGCACGCCGGGGACGTACGGGTCGCGCTCGGGGAACCGGGCGCGTACGCGGGCGCGGGGCTGCCGTACGCGCTCACCCTGCTGGGCCAGGTGACCGGACGGAAGGGGCATCTGCCGCTGCACGCCGACCTCGACGACGCCGACGAGCCGCTGCGCCTGGGCGACGCCACGGGGGAACGTCCCCCGGCCCGCTACATCGGCGACGGGCCGACGCTCGTACGGCTGTACGCGGGGCGTCCGGTGGACGGTGCCTCGTACGAGCTGGCCGGGGCGGAGGCGGCGGAGCTGAACATCTTCGGGGGCTGAGCGGAGGGGCTGAGCGGAAGGGCGGGGGAGCCCCGGGCGGGTGGTCGGGCGTAGGCTTGGATTGGACTAGACCTGTAGTCGCCGTCTGATGCCGAGGAATGGGGCCCCATGAGCAAGCGTGCAGTCCTGGAGGTGATCGCCCTCGACGTCGAGGACGCGGTGGCCGCCCAGGCCGGAGGTGCGGACCGCCTCGAGCTGGTGACCGACATGGCGGCGGACGGGCTGACGCCTTCGGCGGCGACCGTCGCGGGGATCCGGGCGGCCGTGGACGTCCCGGTGCGGGTGATGCTGCGGCTGGCGGACGGGTTCGCGGCGGGGGACGTCGAGCGGCTGGTGGCTGCCGTCCGCGAGATGCGCGAGGCCGGGGCGGAGGAGTTCGTGCTCGGGTTCCTCGACGCGGAGGGCGGGGTGGACCTGGGGGCGGTGGAGCGGGTCGCCCGTGAGCTGGAGGGGTGCCGGTGGACGTTCCACCGGGCCATCGACCGGGCCGCCGACCGGGACGCCCTGCGCAAGCGGCTCGCGGACTTCCCCGGCCTGGACACGTACCTGACGGCCGGGGCGGCCGAGGGGGTCGACGTGGGGATGCCGACCCTGCTCGCGGAGGCGGGGCGGCGGGGGGAGCCGGGGTACGAGCAGCAGTTGCTGGTGGGGGGTGGGTTGCGGCTGGACCACGTGCCGCTGTTGCTGAAGGCCGGGATCGATGCCTTCCACATCGGGGGAGCGGCGCGACCGCAGGGCTGGGACGGGCCGGTCTCGGTGGAGGCCGTCGCGGAGTGGCGGCGGGTGCTGGGGGGCTGAGCGGGGCTGGGCTGCGGCTGGGCGGGGGTGGGTCGCGCGGCCCGGCGCTTGCGGGGTGCCTCCCCCAGAGGGGGTACCCCCAGCGCCCACCCTCCCCCACTCTCGGCTTCGCTCGAGCGGGAGGTACCCCCATCGCCCCTGCGGCACGACTGCCCGCGGAGACGAGGGGGCGGTGGCGGTTACGTCAGTTGCTCCGGTAGCGGGGCCGTGTGCGTCACGATCAGGCCCGATACCGCTCGGGTCAGGGCCACGTAGAGGCGGCGCAGGCCCGTGCGTTCGTCCGGTTCGGCGTCGACCACCGCGCGGGGTTCGTCCAGGACCACGTAGTCGTACTCCAGGCCCTTCGCCAGGGAGGCCGGGACCAGGGTCAGGCGGGTGGCGTGGGTCGTCTCCTCGCCGGGGGCGATGGACGTGATCCCCGCCGCCGTCAGCGCCCGCGCCAGTTCCGGGACGCGGGCGTCCGCCGCGATCAGGCCCACCGAGCCCTCGTTGCGCAGGAGTTCGCGGCAGGCGGAGACCACGTCGTCCGTTCCTCCGGACCGGCGGACCTGGAAGAAGCCCGGGTTCTCGCGGATCGACGCCACCGGGGTCAGACCCGGCGCGATGTGGGGGAGGAGCCGGGAGGCGTAGGTGATGACGTCCGTGGGGACGCGGAAACCGGCCGTCAACTCCTCGATCAGCGCGTCCTGTTTGCCCAGGTGGAGCAGGGCCTCCTCCCAACTGCGCGTCGCCCAGGGCGTGGTTCCCTGGGCCAGGTCGCCGAGGACGGTCGCCGAACCGGTCGTGCAGCGGCGGCCCACCGCCCGGTACTGCATGGGGGACAGGTCCTGCGCCTCGTCGAGCACCACGTGTCCGAGGGAGTGCGTGCGCTGGATGAGGTCCGTCGCCTCGTCGATCAGCACCGCGTCCGCCGCCGACCACTTCGCCGACTTCACCGAGCGGGCGGGCTTCGCCCACAGGATCGTCTTCCGCTCCTGCTCGTCGAGCAGGCCCTCCGCGTGCTCCGCCAGGAACTCCGGGTCGCCGAGCAGCCGTAGCACCAGCTTCGCCGGGTCGACGGCCGGCCAGACCGCCTTCACCGCCGCCTTCACCGCGGCGTTGCGGGCCACCGCGTCCTGGACCCTGTCGTCCGGTGCCTCGCCCGCCCGCTCCATCTGTACCAGCACGGCGTGCGCGATGCGCTGCGGCAGGGCGTCGCGGGCGGCCCCGTAGCGGATGTCGCGGTCGAGCAACTGCCGGACGATCTCCTCCAGTTCGTACGCCGGTACCCGCCAGCGGCGTGAGCCGCGTACGACCACGACCGGTTCGGTGGGCATCGTGACGTGTGCGTAGAGGGCCCTGCGCAGGACCTCCGCCATCCGGGCGTCGCCCTTGACCACCGCCGCCGGCGCGTCGTCCGTCCCGCGCACCTCCACGTGCGCCACCAGGTCGTCCACCGTGGCCTGCGCCACCGTCAGCTCGCCCAGCGCGGGCAGCACCTGCTCGATGTAGTGCAGGAAGGACCGGTTCGGGCCGACGACCAGCGTGCCGGTGCGGGCCAGCCGCTCGCGGTGGGCGTAGAGGAGGTAGGCGACCCGGTGCAGGCCGACGGCCGTCTTCCCGGTGCCGGGGCCTCCCTGCACGCACACGCTGCCGGACAGCCCGGACCGTACGATCTCGTCCTGCTCGGGCTGGATCGTGGCGACGATGTCCCGCATCGGGCCGACGCGCGGACGTTCGATCTCCTGCTGGAGCAGCTTGCTGGTGGTAGCGGCCTCCGCCGGGTCGGAGAGGTGTTCGTCCTCGTACGCGGTGAGGTCGCCGCCCGTGTAGCCGAAGCGGCGGCGCAGCGCGATGTCCAGCGGGTCCTTCTTGGACGCCCGGTAGAACGGCTGCGACACCGGCGCACGCCAGTCGATCACCATCGGGTCGCCGTCCGCGTCGTGCACGTGCCGGCGCCCGATGTAGAAGCGCTCCCCGTCCGCGCCCTCGGCCTGCTCGGCGCCGGGGGAGTGCAGGTAGTCGAGGCGGCCGAAGAACAGCGGGGTGTCGCTGAGGTCGGCCAGCGCCTTGACGCGTTCCTCGATCTGGTGCGCCAGCGCGGCCGCGTTGACCCAGTTCGCCGTGACGTCGCTGATGTCGAGGGCCTCGACGTCCTCGCGCATGGCGCGCAGTGCGGAACGGGACGCGGCGAGGTGGGTGCGCTCGCGGGCGAGCGGGTCGTCTGAGGGGATGCTCGCGGGACCGTCTGCGGATTCGCCTACGGATTCGTCTGCGGATTCGCCTACTGATTCGTCTACGGGCTCGTCTACCGGCGTGGACGCGGACAAGGGGGTGCCTCCGGGGGACCTGCTGCTGGGGTTGCTGCGGTGTACCGGCCGGTTTCCGTCCGGACGGCGGCGCTCCGTGAGGGGAGGCGGGCAAGAGCGGAGAGTCTAGGACGCGCGGCCGGTACGGGCCAAACGGTTTGTGCGCCGGACGGGGCGGCGGGCGGCGGGGCGGGCCCGCCCGTGGCCGCCCCGGTCAGCTCGTACGCGCCGAACCGTCCGCTTCCCGCACGTCGGACACGTCGGGCCCGTCGGCCGGCCGCCGCACCGGTCGTCCCGTGGTCAGCGAGGCGAGCAGGGCGAGCCGCTCGGCGTCCTCGGTCCCCGGCTCGGCGTGGTAGACCGCGAGCGTCATGCCGTCGGGGCCGTCGACGTCCAGTTTGGACATGGTGAGGTTCAGCTCGCCGACCTGTGGGTGGTTCATCCCGATCGGCCCGGTGCCCGGCGGCCGCACGTCGTGGCGCGCCCACACCCGTCGGAACTCCTCGCTGGCCAGGGAGAGTTCGCCGACGAGCCGGACGACCCGCGGGTCGTCGACGTCGGATCCGAGCCGTCGGCGGAAGGCGGCGACGCACCGGGCCGCCGTGTGGGCCCAGTCCGTGTGCAGCGCCTGCTCGGCGGGGTCGAGGAAGAACGACCGGAGCCGGTTCCCCCCCACCCGTACGCTCGGGACCAGCGCGGTGGCGAGCGCGTTGGCCGCGATCACGTCGAGGGTCCTGTCCGTCACGAAGGCCGGCAGCCCGATCGCCTCGAGCAGCTGTGCCGTGGCCGGCGGAACGGTCCGTCGCCGGGGCCGGGGGTGGGACCGGCGGTGGGCGCGGGGCCGCGGCGCGGCGAGCTGGTGGAGGTAGCCCGTGGCGGTGTCGTCGAGCCGGAGCACCCGGGCGAGCGCGTCGAGGACCTGCGCCGACGGGTTGCGGTCGCGGCCCTGCTCGAGCCGCAGGTAGTAGTCGGAGCTGATCCCGGCGAGCATGGCCACCTCCTCACGGCGCAGCCCCGGCACCCGGCGCATCCCGTGCGTCGGGAGTCCGATGTCCTCGGGCGTCACCAGCTCCCGGCGCGCCCGGAGGTAGTCACCGAGCAGATTCTCCTCAGGCATGTCCTTCATGCTAGGCGCGCGGTGCCGTTCGTCCCTGTCCCTGTCACTCCCAGGATCGGCAGGGATCTGGGCGGGCCGGCCGGTGGCACGGACGGTGGGGGCATGAGTACTCGGACCACATCCCTCCCCGGCGGCACCTGGACGATGGGCGACCTGACCGTCACCCGCTTCGGCTACGGGGCCATGCAGCTGACCGGCCCCGGCGTGATGGGGCCGCCGGCCGATCACGACGGCGCGCTCGCGGTGCTGCGCGAGGCCGTACGCCTCGGCGTCACCCACATCGACACGGCCGACGCCTACGGGCCGCACGTCACCAACCGGCTGATCCGCGAAGCGCTGCACCCCTACCCCGACTCGCTGCACCTCGTGACCAAGGTCGGCGCGGACCGCGACGCACAGGGCGGCTGGCCCCCGGCCCGGGAGCCGGACGACCTGCGCCGGGCCGTCCACAGCAACCTCGAGAACCTCGGCGTGGAGACGCTGGACCTCGTCAACCTCCGCCTCGGCGACGCCGGAGGCCCGCGGCCCGGCTCGCTCGCCACGGCGTACGAGACCCTCGTCGAACTCCAGCAGCAGGGTCTGATCCGCCACCTCGGCCTGAGCAACGCGACCGCCGATCAGATCGCCGAGGCGCAGACCATCGCCCCGTTCGTCTGCGTGCAGAACCTCTACAACCTCGCCCACCGCCAGGACGACGACCTCGTCGACCGGCTCGCCGAGCAGGGCATCGCCTACGTGCCGTTCTTCCCGCTGGGCGGCTTCAGCCCCCTGCAGTCCTCGGTGCTCTCGGCCGTGGCCGCCCGGCTCGGCGCCCGCCCGATGTCGGTCGCCCTGGCCTGGCTGCTGCACCGGTCGCCCAACATCCTGCTCATCCCCGGGACCTCGTCGGTGGCGCACCTGCGGGAGAACGTCACCGGCGCGGGCCTCTCCCTGTCCGAGGAGGACCTCGCCGAGCTGGACACGATCGGCCGCTGACCCGCCGCCCCTAGGGGACGCCCCGTCCTGCCTGAGGGGGACGGGTCGTTCCGGAGGCGTACGCGGAGGGCCGGCGGGTCGGTCCCTTCGGCCGATGCCCGTGCCGGGGGTGGAGGGCAACCATGGGGACATGAGCGCAGCGACCCTCCACCCCACCACATCGCCGGTCCGGCCGACCGGCGCGGCCCCGGTCCAGGGCAGTCGTCCGCACCGCCTCGGCGATGCCCTGCGCGCCGTGAAGGTGTTCCTCGGCGCCGCCTTCGACGTGATCGTCCTCGGCGAGTACGGCGAGGAGGCGGGCGTCCGCCGCAGGTAGGCGGCGCCGGTCGCCTACCCGCGGTCCGGGCGTGGCCCGGTGGTGTCGTCCGAGGCTGTTCCCGTGGTGTCGTCCGAGGCCGTTCCGGGGTTCGTGTAGAGGACTTCGCGAGCCTGTTCGGCAGCGCGGATCATGGTCTCGGCCACGAAGTCGAGAAAGCGGGCGGCGTTCTCCAGGCGCACGGCGGCCGGTGTGCCGGGCCCCATGACGCCGACGCCCTGCCGTGAGGTCTCGGCGACCTGGGCGGTGGACCGGGCGCTGGCCATCATCGACTGGTACCAGATGTCCTCGTCGAAGCCGTAGCGCTCACGGCGGCCCTCCTCGCGGAATCGGCGGATGAGGTCCTGGCTCTCCAGGAACGTGATCGCCTTGGAGATGGACGCCGGGCTGACCTCGAGGCGCTGGGCGAGTTCGGCGGCGGTGAGGCTCCCGCTGTCGGTGAGGGTGAGGCAGGCCATGACCCGGGCCATCATCTTGGGCGTGCCCGACGCTATGAAGACGGTGGTGAGCGTCTCCTCGTACGCGCGTACGGCCTCCGCGTCGCGGCCGTAGTCCTCCGTGAGCGCCTTCGGCCCCCGCGTCGCGGCCTGTCCGCGCCGGTGGGCCCGGCGTTCGGTGGCGCGGTGGGCCAGGTCCGCGCGGTAGCCGGCGGGGCCGCCGTTGCGCATCACCTCGCGCGTGATCGTCGAGGTGGGGCGGTCCAGACGCCTGGCGATCTCCGCGTAGGCGAGCCCGTCGGCCAGCCCCGTCGCGATCTGCTGGCGTTCCTGCTGGGTGAGCCTGCCTCCTGGCAACGCGGTCTCCTTCGTGGTCCGTGATGTCGCCAGCATAGCTTTCGCTTCAATTCATTGCAACGATCGCACCTTCTCTTGTTGCGTTAGCTTCCATCTCGTTGCAACGATTTGCCTGCTGTGACCTGCATAAATCGCTATTGCATGCAACGAAGTAGTTGCCGCAATCATGAACGCAACGTAGCGTTTCCGGTGTCAGAAACGACAACCCGAAGGAGCGCACGATGCAGTTCGACACCCCCGCCCCCATCTCGGTCGCCCTCGACGTCCCCGCGGGCCGCATCCGGTTCATCGCCGCCGACCGGGCCGACACCGTGGTCGAGGTCCTGCCCGCGGACGCCACGAAGAGCCGCGACACGAAGGCGGCGGAGCAGACCGGGGTCGAATACGGCGACGGCGTCCTGCGGATCGACGGCCCGTCGGCGAAGAACCAGCTCCTCGGCCCGTCCGGATCCGTCGAGATCACCGTCCAGCTGCCCGCCGGCTCCCACGTCGAGGGGAAGGCGGCCGCCGCGGAGCTGCGGGGCGTCGGACGGCTCGGCGACGTCACCTTCGAGGGCGCACAGGGCCCGGTCAAGCTCGACGAGACCGCGAGCGCCCGCCTCGCCGTCCTCGCCGGCGACGTCTCGGTCGGCCGTCTGGGCGGCCCCGCCGAGATCAGCACCCAGAAGGGCGACATCCGCGTCACCGAGGCCGTGCGCGGCACGGTCACGCTGCGCACCGAGCACGGCGACATCTCCGTCGGCGCCGCCCGCGGAGTCTCCGCCTCCCTCGACGCCGGCACCGGCTACGGCCGGATCCACAACACGCTCAACAACGCCGACGGCGCCGCCGCCGGCCTGGCCGTCCACGCGACCACCGGCTACGGCGACATCACCGCCCGCAGCCTGTAACCCCCCTCGGCACCCGAAGGAGAACCCCTCATGACCGGCTTGGCCATCGCGGCGAACGGGCTGCGCAAGTCCTACGGAGACAAGGTCGTGCTCGACGGCGTCGACCTCACCGTCCCGGAAGGCACGATCTTCTCCCTGCTCGGCCCGAACGGCGCGGGCAAGACCACCGCCGTCAAGATCCTCTCCACCCTCGTCACCGCGGACGCCGGCGACCTGCGGGTCGGCGGCCACGACCTCGCCACCGCCCCCCAGGCCGTGCGGGCGGCGATCGGTGTCACCGGTCAGTTCTCCGCCGTGGACGGGCTGATCACCGGCGAGGAGAACATGCTCCTGATGGCGGACCTGCACCACCTCTCCCGTGCCGAGGGGCGGCGGGTGGCCGCCGAGCTGCTGGAGCGGTTCGACCTCACCGAAGCGGCGCAGAAGCCCGCCTCCACCTACTCCGGCGGCATGAAGCGCCGCCTCGACATCGCCATGACCCTGGTCGGCTCCCCGCGGATCATCTTCCTCGACGAGCCGACCACCGGCCTCGACCCCCGCTCCCGCCACAACATGTGGGGCATCATCCGCGAACTCGTCACCGGCGGGGTGACCGTCTTCCTCACCACCCAGTACCTGGAGGAGGCCGACGAACTCGCCGACCGCATCGCGGTCCTCAACGACGGGAAGATCGCCGCCGAGGGCACCGCCGAGGAACTCAAGCGCATCGTCCCCGGCGGACACGTACGGCTCCGCTTCACCGACCCGACCGCCTACCGGTCCGCCGCCACCGCACTGACCGAGGCCACCCGGGACGACGACGCCCTCGCCCTCCAGATCCCCAGCGACGGCACCCAGCGCGAACTGCGCGCGATCCTCGACCACCTGGACGCCGCCGGCATCGAAGCCGACGAACTCACCGTGCACACCCCCGACCTCGACGACGTGTTCTTCGCCCTGACCGGCCCCGCCGCCGTCCCCGCCCAGCCCAAGGAGAACGTCCGATGAGCACCCTCGCCCTCGCCGTGCGCGACTCGACCACCATGCTGCGCCGCAACCTCCTGCACGCCCGGCGCTACCCGTCCCTCACCCTGAACCTGCTGCTCACGCCGGTCATGCTGTTGCTGCTCTTCGTCTACATCTTCGGCGACGTGATGAGCGCGGGCATGGGCGGAGCCGACCGCTCCGCGTACATCGCCTACCTCGTGCCGGGTGTGCTGCTGATGACCATCGGCTCCACCACGATCGGCACCGCGGTGTCCGTCTCCATGGACATGAGCGAGGGCATCATCGCCCGCTTCCGCACCATGGCCATCCACCGGGGCTCCGTGCTCATCGGGCACGTCATCGGCAGCGTGCTGCAGTCGGTCGCGAGCGTGGTCCTCGTCGGCGCCGTCGGCGTGGCCATCGGCTTCCGCTCCACGGACGCCACGGCCCTGGAGTGGCTGGCCGCGTTCGGGCTGCTGGTGCTGTTCGCCCTGGCGCTCACCTGGATCGCCGTCGGCATGGGCCTGATCAGCCCGAACGCCGAGGCCGCCAGCAACAACGCGCTGCCGCTGATCCTGCTGCCGCTGCTGTCCAGCGCCTTCGTCCCGGTCGACGGAATGCCGGGCTGGTTCCAGCCGATCGCCGAGTACCAGCCCTTCACCCCGGCCATCGAGACCCTGCGCGGCCTGCTGCTCGGCACGGAGATCGGCCACAACGGATGGCTGGCCATGGCCTGGTGCCTGGGCCTGGCGGTGCTCGGCTACTTCTGGTCGGCCGCCAAGTTCAACCGCGACCCGAGGTAACCCTCATGACGGCCCGTCCCGCCCGAGGGCGGCGTACCCCGACACCACGTCGGCGCACGCCGCCCCACCGGCGTTCCCGGCAGTCCGTCCCGGTGCCGGCGTTCCGCCTGCCCGAGGGGCGACCGCTCAGTTCTCCGTCAGCAGCTCGTCCGCGTCCATGATCCGGTACGCGTACCCCTGCTCCGCCAGGAACCGCTGGCGGTGTGCCGCGAAGTCCTGGTCGATGGTGTCCCGGGCGACCACGGAGTAGAAGTGGGCCTGGTGCCCGTCCGCCTTGGGCCGCAGCACCCGGCCGAGCCGCTGCGCCTCCTCCTGCCGTGAGCCGAAGGTGCCCGACACCTGGATGGCGACCGTGGCCTCCGGCAGGTCGATCGAGAAGTTCGCGACCTTGGACACCACCAGGACGCTGATCTCGCCCTCCCGGAACGCGTCGAACAGCTTCTCCCTCTGGGCGTTCGACGTCTCGCCCTTGATCACCGGCGCGTCCAGGTGCTCGCCCAGCTCGTCCAGCTGGTCGATGTACTGCCCGATGACGAGGATCTGCTGCCCCGCGAACCGCCGGACGATCGCCTCCGTCACCTTCTGCTTGGTCGCCGTCGTCGAGCAGAACCGGTACTTCTCCTCCTGCTCCGCCGTCGCGTACGCCAGCCGCTCGGAGTCGGTGAGGTTGACCCGGACCTCCACGCAGTCGGCCGGGGCGATGTAGCCCTGCGCCTCGATCTCCTTCCACGGCGCGTCGAACCGCTTCGGGCCGATCAGCGAGAACACGTCCGACTCGCGGCCGTCCTCGCGCACGAGGGTCGCCGTCAGACCGAGCCGCCGCCGGGCCTGGAGATCGGCCGTGAACTTGAAGACGGGCGCGGGCAGCAGGTGCACCTCGTCGTAGAGGATCAGGCCCCAGTCCCGGGAGTCGAACAGCTCCAGGTGGGGATAGATGCCCTTCCGCTTCGTCGTCAGCACCTGGTAGGTGGCGATGGTGACGGGACGGATCTCCTTCCTCGTCCCGCTGTACTCGCCGATCTCGTCCTCGGTCAGCGAGGTCCGCCGCACCAGCTCGTGCTTCCACTGGCGGGCCGAGACGGTGTTGGTGACCAGGATCAGCGTGGTCGACTTCGCCTGCGCCATCGAACCCGCGCCGACCAGCGTCTTGCCCGCGCCGCAGGGGAGGACGACCACACCGGAGCCGCCGTGCCAGAAGTTCTCCACGGCCTGCTTCTGGTACGGGCGCAGCGCCCACCCGTCCTCGACCAGCTCGATGGGGTGCGCCTCGCCGTCCACGTACCCGGCGAGGTCCTCGGCGGGCCAGCCCAGCTTCAGCAGCGTCTGCTTGATCTGCCCGCGCTCGGAGGGGTGCACGACCACCGTGTCCGGGTCGATCCGGGCGCCGACGAGCGGGGCGATCCGCTTGGAGCGCAGCACCTCCTCCAGCACGGGCCGGTCGGTGCTGGTGAGGACCAGGCCGTGCGCCGGGTGCTTGACCAGGCTGAGCCGGCCGTAGCGGTCCATGGTGTCGGCGATGTCGACGAGCAGCGCGTGCGGCACCGGGTAGCGGCTGTACTGCACCAGCGCGTCCACGACCTGCTCGGCGTCGTGCCCGGCCGCCCGCGCGTTCCACAGGCCGAGCGGGGTCACCCGGTAGGTGTGGATGTGCTCGGGCGCCCGCTCCAGCTCGGCGAACGGCGCGATGACCCGACGGCAGTCGTCGGCCTGCTCGTGGTCGACCTCGAGGAGCAGGGTCTTGTCGGACTGGACGATGAGCGGACCATTCACGCGCGGCTGCCTTTCTGCGACGGGCTCGGCACGGGCACTGCACGGCCAAACCTCCAGTCTGCCCGATCGCGCGCGCTGGGGGTCCTGAGTGGACCGGGCTACTTCAGCAGGGGCAGCGTGAGGTTGTTCACCAGTGGCCCCTCGACGGTCACCCCCTCGGTGACGAGCGGCTCCCCTCCGGCGGCCGGAATCGGCAACGGCAGCGCGGCGGCGGCCGGACCGAGCACCGCGACGAGCGCGAGAGCGGAGAGACAGACGGCCACCGCACGGAACGTGGAAGGCACGGGACACCCTTTCATCTTCGGTTCGTCTTCGGCCGACGGGACGGGCCGGTCCCGGGGGACGAGGGGCCGGCCCGCCGTGCACGAGGAACGGATCAGAACGAGAGACGTGTCAGGACGCGGAACGTGTCAGAAGGTCACGCCCCCGCCGAGGTCGATCCCGACCGCGGCGGCCTCGGCCGCGAACGCTCCGAGCAACACGGCCGTGGAGGTCAGTACGGCGGCGACACGACGAACGGCACGCATGGGATTTCCTTTCTGTTGTGTGCGAACGGGCTGTGGTCTCCGGCCCGTTCAGGACACCCAGTGGCTGCCCACGGTCCGCCGCACGATGCGGAACGGCCCGCGAGCTCGCTCGTCGGAGCGACATCCCCGGCGTGGCGTGCATGAAGTCCGCCGTACACCCGAACGGGTCAGTCCTGGCCGTCCGCGAGCTCCGCGACCCCCGTGATCCTGTGCAGCGGATACGTACGCACCTCGTCCGCCGTGTGGTCGTACGCCGTGACGAAGCCGCCCTCGACCCGGACCGGGGCGATGACGCGCTGGCTGGCGCCGCCCTCGGCGTTGACGTAGCCGATCCACAGCGCCTCGCCGGTGAGGACGGCGGCCTGCACGGTGGCGAGGGTCTCGGCGGTGGTCGTGCGGGGCAGCTCCCCGCGGCCCGGGTCGCCCCCGGCGGCCGGTCTGCGCGGGGTGGTGGAGGCGAGGTCGCCGGCGCGGACGGCGCGGAGCGCCGCCGTGAGCAGGGTGTCGTCGGGGACCGGCGGCCCCTCCGGGACCGGCGCGGGAGGGGTGCGCGGCGGGGTGCGGTGGGCGTCGGCCCGGGCGATCACCACATCGCCCTCCGCCGACTCGGCGGCCGGGGCGAACCCCATCGCGCGCAGCCCCTCCAGCAGACCGGCCGGACCGGCCTGCGCGGCCAGCACGGTCGGGGCCAGTCGGCGCAGGCCCAGTCCCGCGGCCCGCCTGTCGGCGAGGATCTCGCTGAGCACGGCGTCGTCGTCACAGCGGACGTACGCCGAGGCGGCGCCCACCCGCAGGTGCCCGTGCCTGCGGGCGACGTCGTCGATGAGGTACGCCAGCGGCTGCGGCACCGGTGTGCGGGAGTGCGCGGCGAGGAAGGCGTGCAGGTCGGAGGCGGCCTGCCCGGCGTCGAGGGCGCGCCGCACCGAGCCGGGCGTGAACCGGTAGACGGTCGCGCCACCCTTCGACTCCACGTCCGCGAGGACCTCCAGCATGTCGGCGAGCGGCCGCTCCAGCGGGCCCGGCGCCACCGCCGTCAGGTCGGCCTGGAGGAGCACGTGGTCCAGCGGTTCGGGCAGCAGCGGTGCGAGCAGGCGGGCGGCGGCAGCGGTGGCCGTGGCCTGCTCGGCGGGGGAGAGCGGCGTCGGCACCGGGGCGGGCCGGTGCCGCACGGGCAGCTTGTCACCCGGCCCCTCGGGCTCCGCCTCCGGATGCCTGGCCGCGGGCGCGCCGATCAGCGCCCGCCCGTGCGCGGACAGGGCGCCGCGCCCGGTGATCCCGAGCATCTCCGCCTCGGAGAGCGTCCACCGCGCGATCCGCGCCCGCAGGTCCTCGCCCTCCGCCGGCCCGGACGAGCCACCCACCCCCGAGGAGCCCCTCGCCCCGGGTGCGCCCTCCGCCCCCGAAGGGGCCGGGCCGGCGAAACCCCGCCCGCCCCCGCGCGGCGGGCGCTCCCAGCGCAGCCGTGCCAGTACCGACTCGGGGGCCGGTGCGGCCCCCTCCGGGAGCCCGGCCAGCAGGGTCAGGACCCGGTGCCGTACCTCCGGGGCCGCCGAGCGGTCCAGGCCCGGGCCCAGGGCCGACAGTGTGCGGTCCTTCGCGTCCCGCCCGCCGACCAGCCCCGGCGTGCGCGTCGCCGCCAGCCACGCCGTGACCAGGTGCGCCCACCGCTCCGCGGCGGGCCGCTCGCGCCACTCGTCGTACGCCGGGGTCGCCGCGTACCGCTCGTCGGCCTCACCGTCGGAGGCCAGCAGCCCGGCCGTGTAGGCGAGTTCCACCCAGAACGCGGCCACCGGCTCGGTCACGTCCAGGGCGGTGGCGGTCCGCTTCAGGTCCCGCACGCTCAGCCCGCCGGCCCGCAGCACCGCGGGACCCCCCTCGTGCCAGTCCTTCAGCAGCTCCTCGACGGTCGACAGCGCCGTGTACGCCTGCCCGGCCGCCGTCGCGTCCACCACCTGTGGACGGTGCGTGGCGGCGGCCTCGACGGGCGGCGGCACCGGCTCCGGCGTCCGGTGCGCCCGCCCGGCCCGCAGCCGCAGCGCCACCTCGCGCGGCAGCACGACCGTCCCGGGCGCCGTCGGCAGCAGCAGTCCCCGGTCCAGGAGCCAGCGCAGCCGGGGCGCGGGATCGGCGGTGACCTGCCCGTACGGCGGACCCCACACCAGCCGCTCCAGCACCTCCACCGACTCGGCCGGCGCCTCGTCGAGCAGCGCGGACATCCGCGCCGGGTCGTTGAACAGGGCGGTCAGGGAGGCCACGGCGGACACCGAGTCGTGCGTGGACGGCAGTCCCGCCGTCGCCACGATCTCCTGGATCCGCCCCGGCGACATCCCGGCGGTGGCCTCCCGCACCGTCGGCCCCAGCCCGGTCGGCGACGGGTGCTGCGGCGACGGCGCCAGCAGCTCACGGGCGGTGCGCACCAGCCGCAGCCGGTCGTCACCGCCCCACACCAGCGCCTGCTCGCGCAAGCCGCCGAGCGCGTGCGGCAGCGCGGCACAGACCGCCGGGTCCCCGTCGTCGCCCGCCAGCAGCCCGAGCAGCTCCTCGTACGACGCCGGGTCCGCCGCCACGGCCAGCGCCTGCGCCGTCTGCAGCGCGAACCGGTCCAGCCGCTCCAGCGCCCGTACGACCGAGGCGCGGGTGCCGGCGCGGGTGGCGAGCTGGGTGAGGTCGGTGGGCACGGGCGTGATGAGGTCCGGCCGGCTGCGCAGCAGCGCGGCCAGGGAGACGTCGTCCCGCCCCCGAAGGGCCTCGGCGAGGGATCGGGGGGCCGCCGCGGGGTGCTCCTCGGTGCTCATCCGTCTCACGTTAGCGGGTGGGTACGTCCCCGGAGTGCCGGGAGTTGGGCCGGCCGGCCCCGCTCGCGGTACCGTCGGGCGACGGTGTCCCGACGCATCCGTCCCGGAGGGGACTTCGTGGGTATCGAGAGCGACCAGGTCGTCTACGAGTTTCTGAGCCGCGTCGGCGACGTGGCGCAGCAGCGGCAGCTGCCGTCGGCGGCCCGCATGCGGCTGGTCGCCGAGCTGCGCGACGAGATCGACCGGCGCCGGTCGAAGGCCGTGGTCGACTCCCCCGCCGCGGTCCGCCGCATCATCTCCCGCCTCGGCACGCCGACCGCGGTCGTCACGGCGGCCGAGGAGGCCTCCCGCGCCGCCCCGGGCGCCGCTCCCGTGCCGCCCGCCGCCGTCCCGGTGCAGCGGGAGCCCGAGCCGCAGGGCGCCGAGGCCCGCGGCGGCCGCCCGAAGGGCGTGCTGCGCCGGGTCCTGCCCCGTCCCCGTCCGGCCGGGACACCGGACGGCAGCCCCGCCCCCGCCGACGTACCGTCCCCGCCGCACCGGGCCGGCACGGACGAACTCGGCGACAGCGCCACCCAGCCCGACTGGTGGCGGGTGGACGACAGCCCGTTCGGCGTCGGCGACGAGGTGCCGGGCTTCGTCGGCGGCGTCGAGATCCCCGAGCTCCTCAAGCCGCCCCCGGCGAAGGAGAAGGAGGGGACGCCGCCCGAGCCGGCCGCGGTCCCCGTCGCTCCCGAGGCGGAGCCCGCCGCTTCCCGCCGCCGCCGCTTCCTCCCGCGCCTCCCCTCCGGCCGCTGGAGCAACCCCCTGCTCCTGCTCGCCGCCGGTCTGCTGGTCGCGGGAACCGTGATCGGCGACTGGCGCGCCCTGATCCTCGGCTGGCTCATCGCCTACGCCTCCCGCCGGTTGACCCAGGCGGAGATCAAATGGGCGGTGGTCGTCCTCCCCGGCCTCGCGCTCGCGGGTGGGGTCGTCTGGCTGTGGGGCAGGACGGAGGGCCGTTGGGGCACGCCCGTCCCCGAGGGCCACATGAACGACGCGATCTCCGAGACGTGGCCGTGGGTCATTCGGGCCGCGGCCCTCACCACGGCCCTGTTCCTGGTCTGGCGCTCGCAACGCCAACGCTGACTCAGCCCCTCCGGGGCTCACCCCAGTCCCTCCGGGGCTCACCCCAGTCCTTCCGGGGCTCAACCCAGCGCCTCCGGGGCTCACCCCAGCCCTTCCGGGGCTCACTCCAGCGCCTCCGGCTCAATCCAGCCCCTCCGGCGCTTGAGGAGCGGGGGTCCGGGGGCAGCGCCCCCGGGGACGGGACGGGAAGGGGCGGCGGAGGCGATCCAACCCGGGCGTCCGGTTGCGCTCACGGCGCTTGCCAGGTGCCGCTGCGCCCACCCGTGCCGCCCCAGCGGCACGACTGCCCGCAGCTACGGGCGGCACGACTGCCCGCCGCAGGCGCTGGGCACAATGGCCCATATGGCCATCACCACCCCGCTCCCGCCCACCGTCGGCTTCGACCTCGACATGACGCTCATCGACTCCCGGCCCGGCATCCGTGCCTGCTACCTGGCGCTGGCCGAGCGGACCGGGACGTACATCGACGCCGATCTCGCGGTCAGTCGGCTCGGGCCGCCGCTGGTGGACGAGCTGGCCAACTGGTTCCCGGCCGAGCGGGTCGAGGAGACGGCGGACCTGTACCGGGCGATGTACCCGACGTACGCCATCACCGCCACGCCCGCCCTGCCCGGCGCCCGTGAGGCGATGGCGGCCGTACGGGAGGCGGGCGGGCGCGCGATCGTCGTCACCGCCAAGTACGAGCCCAACGCCAAGCTGCACCTGGCCCACCTCGGGATCGAGCCGGACGCCGTGATCGGCGACCTGTGGGCCGAGCGGAAGGCGCTGGCGCTGCGCGAGCACGAGGCCACCGTCTACGTCGGCGACCACCTCGGCGACGTGCGCGGCGCACGCACCGCCGGTGCGCTGTCCGTCGCGGTCGCCACCGGCCCGTACGGTCCCGACGCGCTCCGCGAGGCCGGCGCGGACGTCGTCCTCACCGATCTGACGGAATTCCCCCGGTGGTTTTCGGACTACTGCTCGGACAACTGACCGGAAACCGGCGCGGAAACCTGCCCCGCCCGCGCCCGACGGCGGCCCGCCGCGACCGAACGCAGTACGCCCGCGCCCGCCATCAGGAATCCGACGGCCATGAACATGCTCAGCCCGAACATGTACGTCGGAAAGGGCGTCGTCCCGAGGAACAACGGGGCCACGGTGACCAGAGTGGCCACGGCGCCGACGAAGAAGACGATGCCACCGGCACGGACCAGGCCGTCACCGGGCACGGGGGAATTCGCTTGGGTTTTGTCACGCACCGGACCAGGGTAGTTCCCAGCGCGAAGGAACAACCCGGTGACGTCTTGTCACCGGCCTGAAGACCATTAGCCTTGGTACCGGCGGGTCATCGGGCCCGCCCGAGTGCTATCAAGAGCCGATTTCCGAAGCAGTTTTCCCGACGAGTACGAGGACGAGGACAGACGTGCCCACCGGCAAGGTCAAGTGGTTCAACAGTGAGAAGGGCTTCGGCTTTCTCTCCCGTGACGACGGCGGCGACGTCTTCGTGCATTCCTCCGTCCTCCCCGCCGGAGTCGAGGCCCTCAAGCCGGGCCAGCGCGTGGAGTTCGGCGTGGTCGCCGGACAGCGCGGCGACCAGGCCCTCTCCCTGACCATCCTGGACCCGACCCCGTCGGTCGCGGCGGCCCAGCGCAAGAAGCCGGACGAGCTGGCCTCCATCGTCCAGGACCTGACGACCCTCCTGGAGAGCATCACCCCGAACCTGGAGCGCGGCCGCTACCCCGAGCGCGCCTCCGGCAAGAAGATCGCCGGCCTGCTCCGCGCGGTCGCCGACCAACTGGACGTCTAGGACGCCGGATCCCCTACGGGAACCGCAGCGCGTCCGGGCCGAGGGGCGGCACCAGCCCCTCGGCCGCCGCACGCGTGAGCAGCCCCCGTACGGCCGCGTACCCGTCCTCGCCGAGACCGGCCGTGAACTCGTTGACGTACAGCCCGATGTGCTGGTCGGCGACGGCCGGGTCCATCTCCTGGGCGTGCTCCATGACGTACGGGCGCGACACCTCGGGCTCGTCCCAGGCCATCCGCACCGACGTCCGGACGGAGTCGGCGAGCCGCGTCAGCGCCTCCTCGCCCAGCGACCGCTTCGCGATGATCGCGCCCAGCGGGATCGGCAGCCCGGTGGTCCGCTCCCAGTGCTCACCCATGTCGGCCAGTCGGTGCAGCCCGTAGTTCCGGTACGTGAAGCGCGCCTCGTGGATGACGAGTCCCGCGTCGACCTTCCCGTCCCGTACGGCGGGCATGATCTCGTGGAATGGCATCACGACGATCTCCCCGACCCCGCCCGCCCGTCGCCCACCACCGCCCTCAACCGAGGGCCCTTCGGGCCCGCCCCCCTTGATTCCAACGACGTCCGCCGCCCACAGCCGGAACAGCAGATACGCCGTCGACCGTTCGCTCGGCACGGCGACCGTACGACCGGTCAGGTCCACCCCGGCCTCCCGGGTCAGCACCAGCGGCCCGCAGCCCCGCCCCAGCGCGCCCCCGCAGGGCAGCAGGGCGTACGTGTCGAGGACGTACGGCAGCACCGCGTACGACACCTTCAGCACGTCCAGTTCACCGCGCTCGGCCATGCCGTTGGTGAGGTCGATGTCGGCGAACGTCACGTCGACGGCGGGCGCGCCGGGGACGCGGCCGTGGGCGAGGGCGTCGAAGACGAAGGTGTCGTTCGGGCAGGGGGAGTAGGCGATCCGCAGCCGCTGCTGCTCACTGGTGGTCATGCTGAATCCAACTCTCCAGGACGGGTGCGAGCTTCCCGAAGCCCTCGGTGAGGGCCGTCAGGGCGTCGCCGATGCGCCAGGCGGCGCGGTCGCGCGGGCCGACGGGGTTCGACACCGCCCGCACCTCCAGGACGGGCCGCCCCTGTGTGACGGCCGCCTCGGCCACGCCGAAGCCCTCCATGCCCTCGGCGAGGGCGTGTGGGTGCCGGGCCCGCAGTGCGGCGGCGCGGGCGGCGGTGCCGGTGACGGTGGAGACGGTGAGGACGGTGCCGGAGCGGGCGCCCGTCACTCGAACGGCCTCCCGCACGAGTGACTCGGGGGAGTGGTGCGCGACGTGCCCGAAGCCCAGTTCGGTGACGGGGAGGAAGCCGTCCGCGGTCTCGGCGCCGAGATCGGCCACGGCGATCGTGCGGGAGACGACGAGCGAGCCGACCGGCGCCTCGGGCTGGAAGCCCCCGCCGATACCGGCGCAGACGACGAGACGGTAGGGGGTGCCGTCGAGCGCGGCGGCGGTGAGCGCGGCGGCGGTGGAGGCGGCGGCCGAGGCGGGGCCGACGCCGGTGGCCATCAGATCACACCCGCCGTCCGTCCGGACCAGGCTCACCCCGGGGAGGTGCACCTGCTTCGCCGCCCCCGGGAACGCCCCGGCCACCGCGTCCCGCTCGACGGGGACCGCGGTGGCCACGAGGACGCGTGACGACGACGTGATCAGTCGTCCTTCTTCTTCAGCCGGAAGGACCACAGACCCGTGGTCGACTCCTCGCCCTCCTTGATCGACACCAGGGTCGAGTCGCCCTGGGCGCCGTACTGGGCGTTGAAGAACACACTGCCCGGGATGACCTGGTAGGTCTTCTTGCTGGAGTCGACCAGCGGCTGACCGTTCATCAGGATGGTCCAGCCGTTGTCGGCGATGTCCGGGTCGACGCCGAAGCGCACGCTCTCGGTGGGGTCGACGGTGATCTCGTCGATGCCCTTGTCCTTCAGGCACTCGTTGAGCGTCTCGGTGGTCAGGGCCTCGCCCTCGCCACCGCAGGTGGCCTCCGAGCTCACCGAGTCGCTGCCCACCGTGAGGGTGGCCATCGACGTCGGCTTGTCACAGGCGGCCAGGACGAGCAGTCCGGCGGATACGGCGCCGGCGGCGGCGACGGCGCGGCGGCGTCGCACAGCGGATTGCAACGTGGTCATGGGCGAAGGCTATCGGGCATGCGTGTTCCTCTCCCCATGCGGGGGTGCGGCGTGGCCGCGCCGTTACGCCACCCGCGCCCGCCCCGTGTTCCCCTGCCGGGCCGAACGGATCAGCCCGCGGACCGTGGTCAGCCAGCCCGCGGCGACGATCGTCGCGCCCACCGCCAGCCCCAGCGCGCCGATCAGCGGCATCACGATGCCGATCGCGCCGCCCAGCACCCACGACATCTGCAGCAGCGTCTCCGAGCGCGCGAACGCCGACGTCCGCACCAGCTCGGGCACGTCCCGCTGGATCAGCGCGTCCAGCGACAGCTTGGCCAGCGCCTGCGCGAACCCGGCGATCGCGGCGAGACACGCCACCAGGACCGCGCCGAAGAACGCGGCGGCCAGGATCGCCGCGCTCACGACACACGCCACCACCGTCACGATGATGATCTCCGGGGCGCGCGACCGCAGCGACGCCCCGACCGCCGTACCGAGCGCGTTGCCCGCGCCCGCCGCCACGCCCACTATGCCGAGCGACACCGCGGCGCTCTGACCCGTCATCGGGTGTTCGCGCAGGAGGAAGGCGAGGAAGAAGATCAGGAAGCCGGTGAGGCAGCGGATGGAGGCGTTGGCGCCGAGCGCGTGGGTGACGGCCGGGCCGACCGTACGCAGCCCGGGGCGCTTCTCCGTCTTGCGGTGCGGGCCGTGCAGGTGCCGCTCGTCGGCGGCGAGCAGCGCCACGTCCTCGCCCTTGGCGGAGTCCACCTTCGGCGGCAGCCGGAAGGACAGGAACATCCCGGCCACGAAGATCACGAACGCCCCGTACAGCGGCCAGCGCGGCCCGACCTGCTGCAGGCCCGCGCCGATCGGCGCGGCGATCCCGGTCGCCAGCAGCCCGCCGAGCGTCACCCGTGAGTTCGCCTTCACCAGGGAGAAGGCGGGCGGCAGCAGCCGGGGCACGACCGCGCTCCGGACCACCCCGTACGCCTTCGACGAGACCAGCACGCCCAACGCCGCCGGATACAGCTCCAGTCCGCCGGTGACGACCGCGCCGGACAGCACCAGCGCGAGCAGGGCCCGGGCGAGCATCGCGCCGGCCATGGCGGCGCGGCGGCCGTGCGGGAGACGGTCGAGGAGCGGGCCGATCACCGGGGCGAGGAGGGTGAACGGCGCCATGGTGATGGCGAGGTAGAGGGCGACACGTCCGCGTGCCTCGTCGGTCGGCACCGAGAAGAACACCGTGGACGCCAGCGCGACCGTGATCATGACATCGCCGGCGCCGTTCACGCCGTGCAGTTCGATCAGCTTGCCGAGCCCGGACTCCCCCGCGCCGTGCGCGTGGGTCGCCCGGCGGATCCCCCGCGCGGTTCCGGTCACCGGCAGGTGCAGGGCACGCCCGAACGCGCGAAGACGGCCGCCCGCCCGGCTCGTCCCGAAGCGTCGGCCGCTGCCCCTGACCCCTTTCGGCTCACCGGTCCCGGTGGCGCCCTGGGGTGTCCTCGCGGTAGCCACGACGCCATAGTGCCCCGAGAAGGCGGTGTGTAATGCCGTATCGCCATGGATGCCGCCCGGGTGCGGCTGTACGGCGGAACGCCGGAAGCCGATGGGAACACGTCACCGGAGGCAGCCGGGCGTCCCCCGGAAACCGGCGCGCGGGACTCCGTAACAACCGTCGGTGTAGGCCCAGCGCACGGGAGAAGGTAGCGTGCGTATCTCAGCCATCCCGCAGAATGGATGGAGGCGCGCCCGAGCACGTTGCGGCGCGGACGTCGACGCGGTCCCACTGTCCGCTCCGTCCGCCCCCCGCGCTGGGAGTGGCGCACTCGTGAGACGGCGTAGGAGAGAAGCGATACCTGTGAGCGCAGCGACAACGCGAAGCCGCACCCCCGACCGTCTGTGCGCCGAGGCCGTCGACCTCGCCCGTGCCGCAGCAGAGGAGGCCGCCGCACCCGGGGTCGTGGGCGAGCACGAAGGCCTGGTCTCCGAGGGCGACCGCGTCGTCACCCACTTCTTCGGCTGCCACGAGCCCGGCTACCGCGGCTGGCGCTGGGCCGTCACCGTCGCCCGCGCCTCCCGCGCCAAGATCGTCACGGTCGACGAGGCGGTGCTGCTGCCCGGCCCCGACGCGGTCCTCGCGCCGGAGTGGGTGCCGTGGAGCGAGCGGCTGCGCCCCGGCGACATGGGACCCGGTGATCTCCTCCCCACCGAGGCCGAGGACCTGCGCCTGGAGCCCGGTTACTCCGGCGAGGAGGAGCCGCCGCCGAGCTCCGCGGTGTCCGGCGAGATGGCCGACCTGGTGGAGGCGGAGGACGCCGAGGTCACGGAGGGCACCCCGGCCCACCTGGCGGTGGTCCCGTCCCGCGGCACGATCGCGGCGGTCGCCGAGGAACTCGGCATGCGCCGCGCCCGGGTCCTGTCCCGCTATGGCCTGCACACCGCCGCCGACCGCTGGGAGGAGTCGTTCGGCGCGAAGACCCCGATGGCGCAGGCGGCCCCCGCGTCGTGCGTCTCGTGCGGCTTCCTCACCCCCATCGGCGGCTCGCTGGGCCAGGCGTTCGGGGTGTGCGCCAACGAGTTCTCCCCGGCCGACGGCCACGTCGTCTCCCTGGCCTACGGCTGCGGCGGCCACTCCGAGGCCGCGGTCATGCCGAAGCCCCCGCAGCCGGCCCCGCCGGTCATCGACGAGACCCGCGTCGACCCGTTCCCCCTCCGCCCGTCCCCCGACTCCGGCTCGGTCCCGGCGACGGAGGACGCGTCGGCGGCGGAGCTGGGTCACTCGTAGGGCGTCATCACAGGTTGTCCCCCCAGCCGCCCTGGACCATGGTCTGGAACGCCCACGTCCCGTTCCGCTTGAGCAGGATGTCGGCGTATCGGAGCCGCTGGGACCCGCCGTCGGCGGTCATGGTCGAGTCCGTGAAGACCACGGCCATCGAGGGGGACAGGAACACCGGGGTCCGGGTGGACTCGAAGGTGATGTCCTGATCCCCTTCGCCCATCACGTGGGTCATGACCGCGATGAACTGTTCCCGGTCCCACTGCGCCGACCGCCCGTTTCCCGCGGAGTCGTCACTCACGAGGTTGAGCGGGAACACGGCCAGGTCCGCCATGCGCTCGACGTCACGCTTCCCGCTCGCCGCGTCGTACTCGGCGAACCAGGCGTCGAGGCTCGCGCGGTCCTCGGTGGTCGGGGTGTATCCGGTGTCGGGGAGGTGGGTCATACGGGCTCCTTCGGCGATGACTAGTCAAGTTTGTCTAGTCGGTGACAAGGGAGTGTGTACCTCTTGCGGGTGCTAGTCAAACTTTATTAGCGATGTCCCCTGGTGTGGCCTGAGTCACATCAGGGGTGGGGGTGCTGACCGGTCCTCGAGGATCTCTTCGACGAGGATGCCCCGCGCCCGTACGGTCTTGGACACGCACGGTCGGTGGCCGACGCGGGGGCCGGCAAGTGGGTGCCTTGCTGAAAATCGTGAGCAGTCGGCGAGGGAGTGCCACATGGGTGCTCGGATGAGCGGTATGGGGACAAGGGCGGCCGGAGTGTGCACGTATCGCAGAAGGCATCGTGTCCAGGGGCGGGCCGGCGTCACCTTCCCGTATCCCGCACCGGAGCACGGGACGCCGACGGTTCCGGTGGGGTGAGGCGTGGTTCGGCCCGGACGGTCTTGCGCGGGAAGCGGCCCCCGGTCGCACCCCGGCGGTCCGCGAGCGCCTCGACCAGCGGCAGGCCACGGCCGGACTCGGCGTCGGGGGAGGCCGGTTGCGGCCCGGGGAGCCGTTCGCCCCGGGTGGCGGTGACCTCGATGCGGAGGGTGTCGGCGACGACGTGGAGCGTCGGCCGGAAGTCCCGCCCCTGTACGTGGCCGTGCGTCGCCGCGTCGGTGGTGGGCTCCGCGATGATCCGACGGGCCGGATCGACGGGCGGTCCCAGGAGCGGAGTTGTTCCGTTCCCGGCTGCCGGACGAAGCGGGCGCCGCGCGGTGTGGGGGAGAACCGCGCGCTGAAGTTGCGTACGGTCACCGTCCGGTGCTGTCGGGGCTGTTCCGACGGTTGGTACGGGTAGGACGCCGGGGTGCGTCACGGACGGTTCAGAGGGCTGATCGCCGAAAGCGACCCCGAGGGCGGGCGCGGGGCCGTCCTCGGGGTCGCTCGGGTGCTGCTGTGTGACCGGGGTCAGACCCGGACGCCGTTGGCGCGCAGGAACTTCGCCGGGTCCACGGCGGAGCCGTAGTTCGGGGTGGTGCGGATCTCGAAGTGCAGGTGCGGACCGCTGGAGTTGCCGGTGTTGCCGGACAGGGCGATCTTC
>NZ_JAGMUJ010000002.1 GCF_019049255.1 Streptomyces sp. AC558_RSS880
TGGTACTGCAGGGGGGACCCTGTGGGAGAGTAGGACGCCGCCGAACAATTCTTCGGGAAAACCCCGCACCGTATGGTGCGGGGTTTTCTGCGTTTCAGGACGGCTCCACCAGTTTCGTGTCGTACGCCAGGATCACGGCCTGGATGCGGTCCCGTGAGCCGGTCTTCGCGAGGATCCGGCCCACGTGGGTTTTCACCGTGGACTCGGCCAGGTGGAGGCGGGCGGCGATCTCGGTGTTCGTCCAGCCCTTTCCGATGACCGTGAGGATTTCGCGTTCCCGCTCCGTGAGGGCGGACAGACGCGCGTCGTTCGGGGGGACGGCCACGGTGCCGTCGCCGGTGGGCAGATGCTGGGCGTAGGCGTCGAGGAGGCGGCGGGTCAGGCTGGGGGCGACGACCGCGTCCCCGGTCGCCACGGAGCGGATGCCGGAGAGGAGCTCCTCCGGCTGGGCGTCCTTGACGAGGAAGCCGGAGGCGCCCGCGCGGAGGCCGGCGTAGGCGTACTCGTCCAGGTCGAACGTCGTCAGGATGAGGACACGGGTGCGGTCGCCGGTGGCGACGATGCGGCGGGTCGCCTCGATGCCGTCCAGGCCGGGCATGCGGATGTCCATCAGGACCACGTCGGGGTGCAGCTCCGCCGTCATGCGGATCGCTTCGGTGCCGTTCGCCGCCTCGCCCAGGACGGTGAGGTCGTCCTGGCTCTCCAGGAGCATGCGGAAGCCGAAGCGCTGGAGGGGCTGGTCGTCGGCGATGAGGACGGTGGTCACTGCGGGGATTCCTCCGGAAGGTGCAGACGGACGCGCCAGCCCTGCTCGGGCCGCGGTCGGGGGCCGGCCTCAAGTGTGCCGCCGTACAGGGCGGTTCGTTCACGCATGCCGGGGAGTCCGCGGCCGTCGGAGGGGGCGGTCGTCGTCGGGGTTCCCGTGTCGGTGACGGTGACCGTGACGGCGCCCTTGTCGCCGTAGGCGATGGAGATCTCCGAGGTGGCGTCGGGGCCGGCGTGTTTGAGGGTGTTGGTGAGGGCTTCCTGGATGACGCGGTAGACGGTGAGCTGACGGCCCGGGGGGAGGGTGGTCCGGCCCTCGACGGTGGTGTGGACGGGCAGGCCCGCGTTGCGGACGCCGTCGATGAGCTGGTCCAGGTCGGTGAGGGCCGGCTGGGGGGCCAGTTCCGCGGGGTGGGCCGCTGTCCCCTCGTCCCTCAGGACGTCCAGGAGGCGGCGCAGTTCGCCGAGGGCCTGGCGGCTGGTGGTGGCGATGGCGTCCAGGGCCTGGGCGGCGCGTTCCGGGGACTTGCCGGCCGCGTACCTGCCGCCGTCGGCGAGGCCCGTGATGACGGAGAGGTTGTGGCCGATGATGTCGTGCATCTCGCGGGCGATGCGGGCGCGCTCGGCGGCGGCGGCGAGCCGGGCCTGCTGGTCGCGTTCGATCTCCAGGCGGCGGGCGCGGTCCTCCAGGGCCTCGGTGTAGTTCTGCCGGGTGCGGACCGTGATGCCGATGAGGACGGCCACGAGGACGGACGTCAGTTGGGAGCCGATCTGCTGGCTCCACTCGCCCTCTCCGTAGCGGGCCGTGGAGATCACCACGGGTGTGAGCATCAGGGCCGTGGCCCACCACAGATTGCGCAGGGGGAGGCGCAGGGCGATGTGGTAGACGACGACGAGCTGGAGCAGTGCCGCCTGGAGTGCGGTGCCGGTCCAGGCGTTGGCCAGGGCGAACGGGGCCATGGCGAGCAGGACCGCCGCGGGGTGGGTGCGGCGCCACAGGAGGGGGACGGACAGGCCGAGGCTCAGGGCGAGGAGCAGCGGGCCGGGGGCGTCCGGGCTGTGGGTGATGGTGCGCCAGCCGCCGCCGGTGTAGTCGATGAGGGCGGCCGTCACCCAGAAGCCGGTGAAGTGCAGGTCCCACAGCAGCGGGTGGCGCCGGTCGAAGGCGTGTGCCCGCTGGTTGGCGCGTTGCAGGTACTGGGTGAGGGGCTCCGTCGTCCGTACCCCCGTCGTCGGAGCCTCCTGGTCGTCCGTCACGAGGTCCATGGTCGTGGGTGCGTCCGCCGGGGGGAACACGGTGGGTGGCATGGGTCAGACGTCCCGGCGGCGCAGGGTCGTCGCGGCCGCGGCCAGGGACGCCGCCGCCCACAGGGCGAGGGTGAGCAGGGCCGTGCCCGGGGAGGTGGTGCCGGCGGCGGTGAGGGACTGCAGGGCCTGGGCGGGGAAGTGGTCGACGACGTCGTCGACGACGGCGTACGGGAGCATCGCCAGGACCTCCGGCACGATCATGACGAGGCCGATGTACGCGCCGATGGCCAGGGGGATCGAACGGGTCACGGCACCGAAGCCGAGGGCCGTCACGGCGAGGAGGGTGAGGCCCGCCGCGTTGCCGACGAGGCCGCGCAGGACGCCGGGGTCGCCGAGGGCGGCGGACTGGTCGGTGTCGGTGAGGAAGGCCTGGGCCAGGGGGAAGGTGAGCAGGTTGGTCAGCAGGCACAGGGGGAGGGCGACCGCGGCCAGGACGGCGGCCTTGGACCACAGGACGGGCAGGCGGCGCGGTACGGCGGTCATCGTGGCCCGGATCTGGCCGGTGGAGTACTCGCCGGCGGTGGCGAGGATGCCCAGGACGGCCAGGTTGACGGTGGCGAACTGGGTGCCGAGGAGGACGAAGACGACCGTGTCGAGGCCGCCTTCGCCGGTGCCGTCGTAGGCGGCGCTGATGCCGGTGCCCATGGCGAGGGTGAGGGCGCTGGTGGCGACGAGGTTGACCCAGGTGGAGCGGAGCGTCCACAGCTTGTGCCATTCGGAGTGCAGGACGCGGGCCGGGGTGGTCCGGTAGGGCTGGACGGCGGTGGTCATGCGGCTGCTCCTTCCAGGGTGGCGGGGTACTCGACCGCGTCGTGGGTGAGGTTCATGAACGCCTCCTCCAGGGAGGCCGTGTTCGGGGTGAGTTCGAAGAGGGGGATGCCGTGGGCGGCGGCCGTGCGGCCGATGTGCTCGGCGTCGGTGCCGTGCACGGTGAGGGTGCCGGGGGCGTCGGTGGTGACCGTGACACCGGGGGCGGTGAGGTGGCGTACGAGGTCGGCGGCGTCCGGGGTGACGACCTTGACCGAGCCCGCGCCGGAGTGGCGTACGAAGTCGGTGACGGTGGTGTCGGCGAGGAGCCGACCGCGGCCGATGATGACCAGGTGGTCGGCGGTGAGGGCCATCTCGCTCATCAGGTGGGAGGAGACCAGGACGGTACGGCCCTCGGTGGCCAGGGACTTGAGGAGGGTGCGGATCCACAGGACGCCCTCGGGGTCGAGGCCGTTGACCGGCTCGTCGAGGATGACCGTGGCCGGGTCGCCGAGCAGGGCGGCGGCGATGCCGAGGCGCTGGCCCATGCCGAGGGAGAAGCCCTTGACCCGGCGGTGGGCCACGTCGGTCAGGCCGGTGAGGCCCAGGACGTGCTCGACGCGGCTCTTCGGGATGCCGTGGGTGAGGGCGAGGGCGCGCAGGTGGTGGTGGGCGGTGCGGCCGGGGTGGACGGAGCGGGCCTCCAGCAGGGCGCCGACCTCGGTGAGGGGTGCGGGGTGGGCGGCGTAGGAGCGGCCGCCGACGGTGGCGTGGCCGCGGGTGGGGGCGTCCAGGCCGAGGATCATCCGCATGGTGGTGGACTTGCCGGCGCCGTTCGGGCCGAGGAAGCCGGTGACGGTGCCGGGGCGGACGGTGAAGGACAGGCCGGTGACGACGGTCCGGTCGCCGTAGCGTTTGGTGAGGTCCTGTGCCGTAATCATGCTTCGATGCTCGGCCGTGCGGGGGCGGCGGGCGTCGGACCGCGGGCCGTATTCCGGGTGAGGACGGTGGTACCCCGGTACTACGGCGGCGGCCATGGGTGCCGCGCCCTTCGTGGAGAGCGGGGTGACCGTGCCGTTGGCGGACAGGCCGGGGGAGCGGGGGGTGGTCCTCGAGCGCGGACGCGTTCACACCGGTAGTTCGTCGTGGGGCCAGCGGGTTCTGCCCTGTTCGCGGGAGCGGAGCAGCGCCAGGGTGGGCATGCCGTGATCGGCGCCGGTGGCGAGCAGTTCCGGGAGCTGGGGGAGCGGGGCCACGGCCGCCACGTCGTCCAGGACGAGGGTGAGTGGTGGGTCGAGCCGACCGGAGGATGACCGTTCGGCCATGCGCCGGCCGTGCTCGACCACGTGTGAGGCGAGGGCCGTCAGCAGGGGCATCGCGCCCGGGCTGGTGCGGGGGTCCTCGATGGATTCACCCACGACGTAAAGCGTTCCCCCTTCATGGACGAAGGAATCCAAGGCGAGGGCATCATTTCGGTTGGGAGTGCAGGCCTCGCGGACGTTGACCGTGGAGAGCGCGGCCAGGGCGCGGGTGGTCAGCTGCTGGGCCATGTCCCGGCGTTCGGGGTGCGCGGTGAGGGCCGCCTCGAGTTCGCCGGCGGCGCCGGGGGCGGCCTTGGGGTTGGTGCGGAGGATGCGTACGGCGTCGTGGACCTGGAGGCCCTGGGACCAGCGGTGGACGTGGCGGATCGTACGGCCGTCGACGGCGGCGGCGTGGACGTAGCTGCGGAGCAGGGTCTCCGCGGTGTCGCTGACCGCCTGGTCGAGGCGGGAGGTGGGGCGGACGGGGGCGAGGAGTGCGGCCGCCCTGGCTTTGGCCGTGTCCTTGTCCTCGCAGCCGGCTGTGGGGGACCAGTGGAGGCGGGCGGGCGTGTCGCAGAGGTGGGTGGGGTCGTAGAGGTGGGTGGGGCCGAGTTTGGCGCGGGCGTCCTTGGTGTCGTGCCAGAGGGTGGGGTTGGAGGTGAGGACGAGGGCGGGGCCCTCCGCGTCGCGCACGGCCTGGGCCGCGGTGGTGTGGCGGGTGGCCGGGGGGCCGTAGTGGACCCCCGCGCCTCCGGAGCGGGGTGTTTCCCACCCGCCCGTCCGTTCGCTCTCGGACAGGGAGGTGAGCGCCGTTTCCTGCGGCGCGGGTGAGGGTGACTGCCGGGGTGCCGGTGGCTGCACCGGCTGCGGTGCCGGCGTCTCCTGCTCGGGCCCTCTTGGCGTCGGCACCTCGTGCACCGGCTGCGGTGTCGGCTGCGGCTGCCGCTCGGGCCGTTGCGTCGGCATGACCCCCGTCGCCCGCTCCGCCCGGCGTCGTGCCCGTACCGCTCTCCAGCGGGCCACCGTGCCCAGCACGAACACCGTCAGGACGGTCAGGATCATCAGCTGGCCGATGAACAGGCCCCAGAAGAGGCCGTACCCCGAGAGGGCGGCCTCCGGGGTGTCCGGCCAGGCGCCGGGGAGGTTCTGCGGGTCGGCGACGAGGTGGCGCATGGCCACCGGGGTGCGGGCGAAGGTGACGCCGGACGGCCAGTGGCCGTGGGCGAAGAGGCCCGCGAGGCCGGTGGCCGTCCACACCATCGTGGTGACGCCGATGAGGAACGCGAGGATGCCGATCAGCAGCCCGTCGGGGATGCCGCCGCCCTGGCCGCCGGCCCGGCCGTGCTCACGGTGATCGTCCGGTCTCACGCGTGCCCCCCTTTACGCCACCGTCGATTCGGAGTCGCCGACGTGCTGTTCCACGAAGGCCGCCGCCCGTTCCTCCGCCTCCCGTTCGGCGGCGCGCAGGGCGTCGTCGGTGAGGTCGGCGGAGGACTCGGTCATCGCGCGGTCGGTGAAGACCAGCGGGCGTTCGGTCTCCGTGACCAGGTGTTTGACCACCTGGACGTTGCCGTTGACGTCCCAGACCGCGATGCCGGGGGTGAGGGTCGGGATGATCTCCACGGCCCACCGGGGCAGGCCGAGGACCCGGCCGGTCGCCCGCGCCTCGTCCGCCTTCTGGGCGTAGATGGTCCGGGTCGACGCCATCTTCAGGATGGCCGCCGCCTCCTTCGCCGCCGCCCCGTCCACCACGTCGGACAGGTGGTGGACGACCGCGACGAACGACAGACCGAGCCGCCGCCCGAACTTCAGCAGCCGCTGGAACAGCTGGGCGACGAACGGGCTGTTGATGATGTGCCAGGCCTCCTCGACCAGGAAGATGCGTTTCTTCCGGTCGGGGCGGATCCAGGTGTGCTCCAGCCACACGCCGACGATCGCCATCAGGATCGGCATGGCGATGGAGTTGCGGTCGATGTGGGACAGGTCGAAGACGATGAGCGGTGCGTCGAGGTCGATGCCGACGGTCGTCGGGCCGTCGAACATGCCGCGCAGGTCACCGTCGACCAGGCGGTCCAGGACCAGCGCGACGTCCAGGCCCCACGCCCGTACGTCGTCTATGGCGACGTTCATCGCCTCCGCCGACTCCGGTTCGGGGTGGCGCAGCCGCTCCACGATGTCGGAGAGGACCGGCTGGCGTTCGACGATCGTCTCGTTGACGTAGGCGTGCGCGACCTTGAGGGCGAAGCCGGAACGCTCGTCCAGGCCGTGGCCCATCGCGACCTCGATGATGGTCCGGAGCAGGGCGAGCTGCCCGGTGGTCGTGATCGCCGGGTCCAGGGGGTTGAGCCGGATGCCCTGGTCGAGTGCGGCCATCGGGTCCAGGCGGATCGGCGTTATCCCCAGCTCCTGCGCGATGAGGTTCCATTCACCGGCGCCGTCCTCGCCCTGGGCGTCCAGGACGACGACCTGGCGGTCGCGGAAGCGCAGCTGGCGCAGGACGTACGTCTTCTCCAGGGCCGACTTGCCGTTTCCCGACTCGCCGAGGACCAGCCAGTGCGGGGCGGGGAGCTGCTGGCCGTAGAGCTGGAAGGGGTCGTAGATGTAGCCCTTGCCGGAGTAGACCTCGCGGCCGATGATGACGCCGGAGTCGCCGAGGCCGGGGGCGGCGGTCGGGAGGTAGACCGCCTGTGCCTGGCCCGTGGACGTGCGCACCGGCAGCCGTGTCGTCTCGACCTTCCCGAACAGGAAGGACGTGAAGGCGTCGGTGACGACGGACAGCGGATCCCGCATATCGGCTCAGCCCCTACCTTCGAATGCCGGTGGCGAACGGGAGTGTGTTCACGAACGCGCGGTGGTGCTCGCGGTCGCACCACTCCAGCTTCAGGTACGACTTTCCGGCCGACGCCCGTATGGTCCGCTTGTCGCGGGCCAGGGCCTCGGGATTGCGGGAGGAGACGGTGATGTAGCCGACCAGGTTGACGCCGGCCGCGCCGCTGGCGAGGTCCTCGCCGCGCTGGTCCAGGCGGCTGTGGGCGGCGAGGTCGCGCGGGTCGACGGTGCGGTTCATCTTGGCGGCGCGGGACGCCTCCGCCTCGTCGTTGGTCTTCTCGGTCAGCATCCGCTCGATGGCGACCTCGGTGGGTTCGAGGTCCATGGTGACGGCGACCGTGCGGATCACGTCCGGGGTGTGGACGAGGAGGGGGGCCAGGAAGTTGACGCCCACCGGGGTCATCGGCCACTCCTTCACCCAGGCCGTGGCGTGGCACCAGGGGGCGCGGGTGACGGACTCGCGGGTCTTGGCCTGGAGGTAGGTGGGCTCCATGGCGTCCAGCTCGGCCGGCCAGGCGTTGCGCTGCGTCATCGCCTGGATGTGGTCGATCGGGTGGTCCGGGTCGTACATGGAGTGGATCAGCGAGGACAGTCTGCTCTGGCCGAGCGGCTGCCGTACGCGGATGTCGGCCTCCTGGAGCCGGGAGCAGATGTCGGTCAGCTCACGGGCCATGACGACGGCGAGCCCCGCGTCCCGGTCCACCTTGCCGCCGCCCTGGCTGCGCATCGCGCGGGCCATGGCGTTGGCCTCGGCGGCCAGCTCGCGCGTGTAGTGCATGCAGGCGACGAGGTAGGCGCGGTGCTGCTCGCTGCTGGTCGACACCATCGACTGGAGCTGGTCGTACGACTGCTGCAGCCACGGCGGCGACGTGGCGTCCCCGCGCACGGCGACGTCCTTGGCGTGCGCGTCGGGGTCGGCGGGCAGGGTGCGGGCGAGCATCTGGATGCGGGTCACGAAGCCGTCGCCGTTGGCCACGTGCTTCAGCAGCGTGCCGAAGCGGTCGACGAGGGCTTCCTGGTCCTCGGAGTCGCGCAGGCCGACGCCCGGCCCCTCGATCTCGATGGCGGCGGTGACGGTCTTGCGGTCCGCGTGCAGCAGTACGGCGATCTCGTCCGGTCCGAAGGGGGCGGCGAGCCAGGTGATCCGCCCGATCCCGGGCGGCGGCCCGATCTCCACCTCACGCCCGTCAAGGCGGGTGCCTGCCTCGACGGCGCCGGAGCGGTAGGTGGTGCCGCGGCGCACGGTGCGCTTGTAGCTGCGGTTGATCTCGAACCATTTGTAGAAGGTGCGGTGCTTGTACGGCACGTACACGGCGGCCAGTGCCAGCATCGGGAAACCGACGAGGAGGACGATCCGCACGGACAGGACGGGGACGAGGAGCCCGCACATCATGCCGAGGAACGCGCCCACGACGATCAGCGCGATCTCACCGGTCTCGCGATTACGGCCGACGATCGCGTTCGGCCGGGCGCGGCCGATCAGATACGTACGGCGGGGCGTGACCGGATGGGACAAATGGGACTCGGTCGTCAACGCCCTTCACCTCCCGTGCTGTTGTTACTGCTGTTGCGGGTGTTGCTGGCGTGGGGGGTGTTCACCGGGCTGCTCGAGCGGGGCGCGGGGGCGGTGGCTCCGCCGCCGTTCGACGTGCGCGAGCTGTGCGCGGCGACTCCGCCGGAGGCGGGGTTGGAGGGGCGGGGGCCGGTGGACTGGCCGCCGCGGTTGTTGTCGGCGCGGGTGCTGTGGGTCTTGATGCCCTGCGCGACCAGGGTCGCCGGGGAGCTCATGACGGCGGCGGCCTTGCCCTCGGCGCCCTGCATGAGGCGGTTGTTGCGGGAACTGGCGAGTTCGTCGCCGAAGCCGGGGACGAAGCGGTAGATCATCGCGGAGGCGAAGATGGCGAGCAGGATGATCGCCAGCCCGGAGACCACGGCGGAGAAGGCGTCGGGCCCCTCCTCGGCGGACAGCGCCCCGGCGAGGCCGAGCACGATCACGATCACCGGCTTCACGAGGATCACGGCGATCATGATCCCCGCCCAGCGGCGGACGTGGCCCCACAGGTTCTTGTCCACGAGGCCCGCGTAGACGACGGTGCCGAGGAGGGCGCCGACGTAGAGCAGGGCGGCGCGGATGACGAGCTCCAGCCAGAGGACGCCGGCGGCGAGGATGGAGACGAGGGAGACGACGATCAGCATGATCGGGCCGCCGCCGATGTCGTCGCCCTTTTCGAGCGCGCCGGAGAACGTGCCGAAGAACGTGTCCGTCTGGTCGCCGGTCGCCTTCGCGAGGACCTCGGTGACGCCGTCGGTCGCCGACACGATCGTGTAGAGGATCAGCGGGGTGAAGGCGGAGGCGAGGACGGTGAGCCAGAGGAAGCCGATCGCCTCGGACAGGGCGGTGGTGAGGGGGACGCCGCGCACCGCGCGCTTGGCGACCGCGAGCAGCCAGAGGATGAGGGTGAGGATCGTCGACGCGGCGAAGACGACGGCGTACTGCTGGAGGAACGTGTCGTTCGTGAAGTCGACGTTCGCGGTCTCCTGTACGGCGTCGCTGAGCTTGTCGACGGTCCAGGAGGCGGCGTCGGCGCAGCCCTGGGCGAGGGAGGCGAGGGGGTCGAGGGTGGTGGTGGGTTCGTTGAGGGTGGAGGAACTGCCGGACCCTTCGCCCTCTCTGCCTCGCTCGCAGTAGTCCTTGGCGCGGCCGGGGATGAGGTCGCAGGGGTTGTCGCTGTCCGTGGGCGTGGGCGTCGGTGTGGGTGCAGCGAGGGCCCGCGTGGCGAAGACGACGGCAGCCGCCTGTACGGCCGCGACGGCACCGGTCAGTTTGAGCAGGCGGTGGTTAGCGGGCATACGTGAACCCTCCGTACTCCTCGACGGCCTTCGCCATCTCGTCGGCGCTGGAGGCCCGCTTGTCACCGGGAACCGGGGTAGGGCCGTCCTTCTGAGAGTGGGTCACGATCTTCCAGTCGTCGTTGGTCCACTCAAGTTGCATGGTGATGGTGAACCAACTGTTGGTGACCGGGTTGGTGGAGCTCTCGCCTGCCAGCCCCAGAAGTCCGCTGCACCAGACCTCCACCGTTGCCGCGTCGGCAGACGACGCGGTGACCTTGGTGCCGATCGGGCTGGTACGCGAGACGAACGTGTGGCCCTTCGGCGTGGTGCCGTCGTCGTTGAGGCCCACGTTCTTGTTGAACTCCGGTGTGTACGCCTTGTCCAGCGTCGCCTCGAAGTCCGCGACGCGGTCGGGAACGATGATCGACTGAAGGATGACGTCTCGCCGGTCCTTGTCGAACATCTCGGCGGAGCCCAGCACCACCGAGTAGTTCGCCGCCGCGCTCTCCGCGCCCTGCTGGTCGTGGGCGAAGCCCGAGGGGATGCCGGACGCCTTCGAGCTGACCGGCTTCTTCCCCGACGGGGCTGTCGCCGCCGACTTGGGGGAGTCGCCGGAGCCGCCCTCCTCTGCGGCGGAATCGTCGCCTCCACGGTTCGCGAAGGCGATCGCCGCGATCAGGAGGACCACCACGCCGACCACCGTCACCAGGCTGCGCGACGACGAACGGCCGCCTCTGCGCGCGCCGCCGTACGGATCGCCGCCCCTTTCCGGCAGGCGGGTGCGGGTCTGGCCCGTGTCGTCTCCGAGACTCATACCGCGTACGCCCCCTCAGTGTCGTGCGGAAACGCCTCGTACTCCGCGTACTCCATGTACGACGGTAGCCGTGCTGGTCCCCGCGCGGGCGCGGTGTGGTGACTGGACATCAGGGAAACGCAACCTCAGCCGGTGGGCACGACGGGCGGGTGGGGTGGAGGGGGTGCCGGGCGTGCCCGGTCGGGAGCGATTGGGGGCGGGACTACACGGCCATTCCGTACACGATGGTGAACAGCGTGCCGAGCGAACCGATGATGAAGACGCCCGTGAGCCCCGCGATGATGAGGCCCTTGCCCTGTTCGGCACTGAACGTGTCCCTCAACGCCGTGGCGCCGATGCGCTGTTTGGCCGCCCCCCAGATGGCGATGCCCAGGCAGATGAGGATGGCGACCGCCATGACCACTTCGATCATGATTTTGGCCTCGTTGCCCAGGCTGCCGAAGGGGCCCCAATCCGGAGCGATCCCGCCGATAATGGTGTTGATGTCTCCCTCGTCGGCCGCGAAGAACATGTAAGTCACCGCCCCTGTATGGGTAGTTCCGCACCCCTGCGGTTGTGCAGAGGTCAGCCCTCATTGTCGCCGACGATGGCGCTGTCGCATGTCGACTTGGCGTCATCTGTTGGCGGGTTTCGTACGAATAGCTTGCCACCGGCGCGCGCCGTACTCCGGTAGGGGCGCGCTCCGCTGGGTGAGAAGTCGTATCGTCACTCTGTGTATCACGCTGGGTAATGCCGGGCAACGAGGTGTGTGCTCAGCGCGGCTTGAGCCCCGTGCGGCAGGAGGCGGATCGGCGCCTGTGCCCAGCCGGGGCCGGTTGGCGGCCTGGTGTTCCTCTGTCGGCCGGTGGGCGGGAGGGCACGGACTGGCCAGCTCACCTGAAATACGTGAGCATCTCGGCTCTCGTTGTCCTTGGGCTGCTCATTTGAGTGCCTGATGGGCGTTGCTCTGCCTACTGTTCACGCTTTTCAGCAGGATGGGTCTTCTCCCGCCCCGCGTTGCACGGGGGCGTGACGCTACGCCACGAAGTGGTCGAACTCGCCGGCCCGGACGCCGCGCACGAAGGTCTCCCAGCGACGGCGGTCGGTGGTGACGGCGGGGACTCCGGGGGCGCCGGGAGCGTGGAGGCGGACGGTGCGGTCGTCGTCGCCGACGGCAGTCACTTCGAGGCCGGGGCCCTGGGGGTCCCGGTGCGGTTCTTCCTTGAGGGAGCGGAGAAGGGTGCGGAAGGCGTCGGGGGTGGTGGTGAGGATCGCTCCGCCGGGGTCGGCGGATTCGGTTATGTGGATCCCGGTGGGGGTCGCGGCGATGTGCACGCAGGAGTCGCCCTCGCCGCAGTACGACGACTTCTGCCAGGTGAGCTGGGGCATCTCGGGTTCCTTCAGAGGCCTTGGGCGATGGTGTGGATGAGGTCCCGTGATTTCTCGGGGGCGAGGGCTCGGGTCTCCACCCGCTCCAGGACGGCGCGGTACTTGTCGAGCTGGGCCTCGGCATCGAGGAAGGTGGGGCCGTGTGACTGGTCGAGGTGGACGGTGTCGAGCTGGGGGACGGGCCCGCACGAGTAGAAGACCGACTGTCCCGACCCCGGGAAGCCTCCGGCAGCGAAGGGGATCACCTTGATGGTGATGTGTTCCCGCTCGCTCATGTCCAGCAGGTGCCGCAGTTGTGCCCTGGCGATGGAGGCGCCCCCGAACTGCATGCGCAACGCGGCTTCGTGAATGAGCGCCAGGTACGGCGTCGGGTTGTCCCGGTAGATCACGGTCTGGCGTTTGATGCGGAACGAGACGCGGTGCTCGATGTCGGGCGGCGCGAGTTCGGGCACGACCTGGCGGAACAGTGAGCGGGCGTGGTCGGTGGTCTGCAGTAGCCCGGGGATGTGGACGGTCACGGAGCCGCGCAGGTGGACGGCGTGGTGTTCAAGCTCGGCCAGATCGAGTAGCGCGGGCGACAGGAGGTCGCGGTACTCCTCCCACCAGCCGTGCCTGCGCTCGCCCGTCATTCCGGCGACGGCTTCGACGAGGGCCTTGTCGGCACAGTCGTAGTGGCAGGCCATGGCACGGACGCGCTCGGGACTCACGCCCGCCCGTCCCGCCTCTATGTTGCTGATCTGGTTCGGCTTGACGCCGAGGAGTTGACCGGCCTCGACGGCCGTCAGGCCCGCACGCTCCCGGAGTTTGCGCAGTTCAACGCCCAAGCGGAGCTGGCGACCCGTCGGATTGCTTCTCACGGGCTGGTCCGCCTCCTTGCCGTGCATGTCACTCACATGAGTGCAGTATGTGGGATTTCACTGGAACCGTATAAAGGCTTTTACGGTTCCGGCTAGCTTGGTTGCAGGCGCCCCGCCCGGAAGCGCACCGATCGACGGTTCGGCACTGCCACTGGGCAACTGTTCGCATTCACCCAACTGACCTCACCGATCGGAGACTTCCATGTCCACCGTATCCCCGCCCTGGTCCTACACCCTGCACCTCTCACGCGATCCACGCTCATCGGGGATCGCCCGCTCCACCCTGCGGTCCGTCCTGACCGCCTACGAGCTCGGCGAACTCGCCCCCACGGCCGAGCTGCTCGCCTCGGAGCTGCTGACCAACGCCCATCTGCACACCGGCGGCCCGTACGCCCTCCACATCCGCCCGACCGGGTCCGGTCAGCTCCGGGTGGGGGTGTGGGACAAGGGCTCGACCATCCCCTCCGGGCTGAGCGCCGGTTTCGCGTACGGTGCCATGCCGCACGGAGCCTCGGAGGGCGGGCGGGGCCTGGCCCTCGTACGGGCGTACGCCGACGCCTGGGGCGCCTCGCTGCTGGGGGGACCGGAGGGCGCGTCGGGCGGAAAGGTGCTGTGGGCGGAGTGCGGCCGGGGTGGCCCGATGCAGCCGTCCGAGGGCAGATCGTGAGGGGAGCCGGGTGCGTGAGCGCGGAGCAGGCGCGGTGACGGAACCGGCCCGGTACGGGGGACGCGTCACCGAGTGGGTCGCCGGACCTCCCGCCGGACTTCCCACCGGGCCCGCCCGTGCCACCGAAGGACCGGGTCCGTCCGCGGCCGGGGTGCCTGCGCGACGTTGCCGGGAGGAGTGAGGGCGCAACGGGTCCGTGGTGCGGATCGCGGGAGGAAAGCCGGTGATGTCCCCGACTCCGCGCGGCGGGCACGCGGGTGTGGTGAAGCGGGCACGGCGGCAGCCCGAAGCCGCTCTGTCCGAAGGGCTGGACGCGTACGAGGTGTCCTCTTCGACGTGGCCAGGGGCGGGCTTCCGGAATACGGCACTTCGCCACAGCCGTAGCAACCACGCCGAAGTACCTCGTGATCATTCCGAAGGGCGGGCACCGCCTCTACACTGACGTGCGGCGGTGGACTGCCGGACGGCGAGGGGCGGTTGGCGGTGCGTAAGACATGGGTCGCGGCGGGGATCGCCGTCAGTTCCGCGCTCGCCTTTGTGATGCTGCTCGTCGTCGGGGTCTACGTCGTCGCCGGGAACCTCGCCAACGGGGTGGGTGGCGGGGCGGCCAAGGCCCTCGCCAAGGGAAGCGTGCCGGCCGCGTATCAGGCGCTCGTGCAGAAGTGGGGCAACCACTGCCCCGCCATCAACCCGGCCCTGCTCGCCGCCCAGCTCTACCAGGAGAGCGGATTCAACCCGAAGGCGCAGAGCCATGCGGCGGCGCAGGGCATCGCCCAGTTCATCCCCGGTACGTGGGCCACGCACGGGATCGACGGGGACGGGGACGGGGACCGTGACGTGTGGGACCCGAAGGATGCGATTCCGTCGGCGGCGGCGTACGACTGCGCGCTCGCGTCCTATGTGAAGGACGTCGGCGGGAATCTGACCGAAAACATGCTCGCCTCGTACAACGCCGGGGCGTACGCGGTGATCAAGTACGGGGGTGTTCCGCCGTACAAGGAGACGCAGAACTACGTCAAGCGGATCCTGGCGCTGGAGGAGAGCTTCGCCGCGCCGGTGGGGCGGGTCGATCCGTCGAAGCAGGCGGCCGGGGCCATCGCGTACGCGCAGGAGAAGCTCGGGACGCTGTACCTGTGGGGCGGTAACGGTACGCCTGAGCACGGAGGACGGTTCGACTGCTCGGGGCTGACCAAGGCGGCGTACGAGAGCGTGGGGATCACGCTGCCGCGGGTGGCCAACGACCAGTACAACGCGGGGCCGCATCCGAAGCGGGACGAACTGCTGCCGGGCGATCTGGTGTTCTTCTCGGACGACCTCACCAATTCCCGGGCCATCCGGCATGTGGGTATTTATGTCGGCGGTGGGTACATGATCGACGCGCCCCGGACCGGGGCCGTGATCCGATTCGACCCGATCGACACGCCTGACTATTTTGGTGCCACCCGGGTCACCGAAGATGGCGCGAAAGCACTCCCCACCACGGTGTGAGCGGAGCGTCAACCCTCCCCCTGAGCTGCGGGGATGCATCTCTCTTCGATAACGTCTGCGTGATCATTCGGTGGAGTGTGGAACGTATCAACGGGGACCGTGCGTTCCTGTTGTCGTAGCCGAGCGAACGAGCGGATCTACAAACCACGGGGGTGGCGGGAACGGCGTGCGAACGGTGCGCCGGGAGATATGACGAAGGGGCCGCAGCACCATGGCTGGATTCGCCGATTCCGGGTCGAACCCCGACGTCGACCTGCTCTATGACATCAATGGCCTGGCGAAGGCCGCGCCGCCGTGGCTCGATCACCTCATGGAGTTCGTGGGTGAGTTCGGCCTGCTGTTCGCCTTGCTGGGGCTGCTGGTGTGGTGCTGGTGGGGCGTCAGGCGACGGGGCGGCGAGGACACGGCCCCGGCCGTGGCGGCCCTGGTGTGGGCCCCGCTCGCGGCGGGCGTCGCGGTCCTGGTGAACGTGCCGATACGTGGGTTCGTGGAGCGGCGCCGGCCCTTCCTCGACCATGAGGGGCTCGAGGTCCTGGTCGACGGCAAGAACGACTACTCGTTCGTCAGCGACCACGCGACGCTCTGCATGGCGCTGGCGGTGGGGTTGTTCCTGGTCAACCGGCGGCTCGGGATCATCGGCCTGGTGCTGGGGCTGCTGGGCGGGTTCATCCGGGTCTACATGGGTGTGCACTACCCGACGGACGTCGTGGGCGGGCTCGCGCTCGGTACGGCCGTCGCACTGCTGCTCTCGCCGCTCGCCATGGCGCTGCTGACGCCGCTGATGCGGGCGATCGAGCGGTCGCCGCGGGCGGGGTGGCTGATCACGGCGCGCGGGCGGCATCACGTCGAGGCGGGGCGGGTCGCTCCGGGGGCCAGGAACGGGGCGTCGGGCGGCCCCGAGGAGCGGGATCTGGCGGCCTGAGCCCGCCTCGGCCGCTGCCGGGAGACGATGACGGGTGCGGACTCGGGACCCGGTGTCGGTTCCTCCTGCCAGACTCGTCCGCATGACCAGCAGCACGGGAACCTCCGTTCCGGTTCCGGCCGATCACCGTGTCTCCGAGACGTACGCCGACTGGGCGCGTACGCAGGGCCCGGGTGCCGAGGCAGACGCGCGCACTCTGCTCGAACGGGTCGGACGGAAGAAGGTGACGGCCTGGGGCAAGCCCGGACGGTTCGTGGACGAGGCGGAGCGCACGGCCCGGGACCTGCCCGGCGCCCATCTGCCGTGGTTCTGGGACACCGTCGGCCACTGGCTGCTGGGGCTGCACCGCCGCTCCGCCGCCCGCGCCTACGCGAAGGCCCGCACCGCCGAGCGCACCCACGACCTGCCCGTCGACCCCGACTGGCGGCGGGCGAACCTGGCGCTGTTCGCCCGGTTCGGGGCACTCCCCGCCACCGAACTCAGCGGCGCCCCGGCCTGGCTGGCCGAGGTACTCGAACCGGTCGACGCGCACCACGAGTTCGTGGCGCTGCTGACTGTCTGGGCGGCGTCGCCCGGTGAGCTCCCGGCCGATCTGGCCCGCCGGATCCGGGACTCCGCGCGGGCCGCGGGGCTCGGCGCCGACGAGGAGGCGAGGGTGCTGGGCGAGGTGCTGGCGGCGGCGCACGGGAAGGCCGTCCCGGACCGGCTGTTCGAGGCCGCGCGCGGACCGCTCTCCGCCCATCCGCCGTCCGACGACCGGGCCACCGCCCTCCTCGACCTGTTCCCCGAGTCGAAGAACGACGCGGCCGCCTGGCTGCGGCTGCTCCTCGCCTGCGGCGCCGCCGACGCCGCCGCGGCCGGCCGGATCACCCCGGAGGGCGGACTCGGCGAGTGGCTGCGCCGCTACGCGTCCCGGTACGCGCACCGCACCGTCGCCGGTGGCGGGGTGACACGGCAGGCGGTGCCCGCCGAACTCCTCGACCTGGTCACCAGGTTCGCGCCGCTGCTGAAGGCGGACGGCACCCCGGTCCGGCTGCACGAGGACCGTTACCGCTGGCCGCACCTCGACGCGGACCTGCTCGACGTCTGCCTCGCCGAGGGCATACCCGTCCACGACCCCGGACCACTGGTCCGGCTGGAGGTCTGGGGCGAGCACTCACGGCGTGACCTCAGGGCGCTCGCCGCGGACCCCGTGTTCGGGGCACGGCTGGAAGGCGCCGTCCACGACGGGCGGCCCGGTGGCGGCAGCGCCATCAGCGGGCTCCCGCACACTCCGGAGATCGCCGCCGAGGTGCGCGCCAGGATCGAGAAGCTGCTGGACGCGCTGCGGGGCGGCGGGCTCGCCGCCGCCGACGAGGCCGTCGACGAACTGCGCGACCTCCTCGACCGGCCCACCGTCCTCGCCCTGGACGGCATCGAGGAGGCGCTCGACGCGCTGGACCTCACCGGCCCGCTGGCCCGCGCCCTGCGCGCCGGCCTGCCCGAGGAGCTGGGCTGGCCCGCGCTGGAGCAGGCCCTCACCGGATTCCGGCCGGACGAGGAGGTGTACGTCACCTGCACCTGGCCGGTGCTCACCGTGTACGGCGACACCCGCGCGGTCGCCGTCGACCACGCGGGTCGGGTCGGCGAGTACACCCTGCGCCTGCCGGACGGCGCCGGACCGCACTCCGTGCACTGGGTGGGCGGCCAGTTCCTCGTCGCCTGGGAGGGGACGGACGACAACGGGGGCGGGGCGTACTGGTCCGGCAGCCCCGCCGACACGTTCCGGCCGGAGCACTTCTACGGGCTGCGGCCCTACGGCGGCAACATCCAGCGGGGCCTCGGCTACCAGTTCCGGACACCGGACGGCGGCGGCCGCTTCGACGGGGAGCGCGTCCTGCGTCCCGGCGAACAGGTCGGTGTCGGCCACCGGGACTACCAGATGTACGACGGCCGCGACTTCTGGAGCGCGGAGGTGTTCAGCGAGCGCCGCGGCGGATGGGCACGCCTGGACCCGGTCACCGGCGAACCCACCGGCGACCGTACCCTGCCCGCCTTCCACTCCCCGGAGGCATGTCCGGACGGGTTCCCGGACGGCACGCAGCCCTTCCCCGACCACCGCATCCTCGCCGAACTGCCGCCCGGCGCCCCACCGTCACCGCTCGGCCAGGACGGCCGGCTCACCGGCTGCCGGGTCCTCCACACCGCCTACTCCGGTTACTCGCCACGCGAGTTCGTGCTGGAGTCCATCGACGGGCGCACCGCGTCCTACCGCACCCGCACCTGGGGCCGCCGCCCGTGGGGCATCCTCGCCCTGCCGGCCGGCGGGGAGGACACCGTCGTCACCGGCGGCACCACCGTCCGCTGCCACTCCGCCGAGGACAACTCCCTGCTCTGGCAGGTCCGGGGCTTCGCCGGAAGCCGCGACCGCACGCCGGTCCGCGCCACCCTCGGCGACCAGGCGGGCCCCGTGCCGCCGCCCGCCTTCTGGCACTTCCTCACCCCGCGCGACGAGGCCTCGTCGCGTGCGCTGCGCGCCGTCACCGACACGGCCGCCCGCGCGCTGCTGTCGTCCGGGGGCGACGCGGAGCTGCCCGGCGTGACCGAGCCGGGGATCCGGCAGGGGGTGGCCCGTGCCGTACGGCTCGCCGCCGAGGTGCTGCGCCGCCGGCGGGAGCTGTCGCACCGGGTGGCCGTGATGCGCTCCGGAGCGGTGGTCGAACTGCCCGACCCGGTGCCCGACACCCTGGTCGTCCCGGTGCTGCAAGGGCTGGTGGCCCGGAACGCGCTCTACCGGAAGCAGTTGCAGCCCCGGCCCGCCCTGCTCACCTCCGTCGCCGCCGACGGCCGTCATCTGCGCGGCGAGATCGACGACGAGGCGCGGATCCTCGCCCTGCCCGCGCCGCCGCCCGACTGGACCGGGCTCGTCGGCGGCATCGACGCCGTGGCCTGGCGGGCCGTCGTCGCGGGCACCCCGGACGACCGGCGGAAGATGTTCACCGCGCTGCTCGAGGTCTGGTCCCGCCAGCCCTTCGCGGAAGCGGGCAGCCGCTGGCGCACCGGCCGCGCACCCCAGGAGCGGATCGCCGAACTCCGCGCGGCCGGGACCACCGTGGCCTCCCATCAGGGACCCGGTCACCTCGCCTCGTTCCTCCAGCGCGCCGCCGACCCCGCGCCCGCCGGCGCGGAGGACTGCCGGGAGCACACCGTCAGCGGCGACGACACCGTCCGGCTGCCCCGCCTGCTGACCCTGCTCGGCGAGCACGGCCCGCTCCCGGTGCCCGACGGGGCGGTGGACCTGTTCCGCTGGCGCACGGGTGTGCCGCGGGCGGTCGCCGCGCTGGTCCTCGACGGTTTCGCGGGCTGCGACGACCACGCCGCGGACCTCAAGGTGTGCCGCGCGAAGCCGTACAGGGCGGACTGGGCCACCGCACGCGTGTACGTCGACCTGGCGTGGGAGCTCGGCTTCACCGGCCGGCTGGCCGTGCTCTCCGCCGCCGTCCCCGCGGACCCCGCCGAGCTGTGGGCCCCCGGCGGCATGACCGCCGCCGCGGACCGGATGGCCACCACCTGGTCCGAACTGCTCGCCGTCACCCCGTACACCGACGACGGCAGCCATGCCGCCGCGCTGGCCAAGGACCACGGGCTGCCGGCGACCTGGATCACCGCCCTGCTCACCGGCCGCCCGGAGGAACCGCTCGACGACGCCGGGACCGAGGCCGCCGTCACCGCCGTCACCTGGGCGCTCGCCGAGCGGCCGGTCGGCGACCCGGCCGCCGAGGGCGCACGTGCGCTGATCGATCAGCTCGTCGGCGCCCCCACCGAACTGCGCACCGCCCTGCGCGCCTTGGCGGACCGGTCCCTCGCCACCCCGGTCCCGCCGGGTCAGTACGAGGCCAATCCCCTCTTCAGCGTCCCGGAGCTGGTGGACGAGGTGGCGGCGGCCCTCGGCGTCGGCCGGGACGCGGCGGCCCTCCACCTCCAGCTGCACGCCCTGGACCGCCCGTCCGACCGCACGGTACGACGCTGGAACGGCTGGACCCCGGACCACCACCGTGCCGTCCGCGGGGAACTCACCGCGGCGAAGGCCCCCCGCCCCGTCCGGGCCGAGCCGGAGGTCCTTCCGCCGCCCGCGCACGAGCGGTTCGCCCGGGCCTGGAAGGAGGGCACGGCACGCCCGCGGGCCAAGGGCCGGGGCTGACGTCACCTCCGGGGGCGGCCCACGCGCGGACGCCGGTACGGCGACGGGGCGTGGGTCACTCGGGGGTGTGGTTCTGGGCGTCTTTTCTGGCCTGGCTCCTGGCTCTTCTGGCCGGGCCGCGCCAGCCGCAGGTGCAGCGGGCCATGCAGAAAGGGCCCTGTTCGGTGGTGGTCGTGATGTGGTGGGCGGGGGTCGGTTCGTCGTCCTGGTGCGGCACGTCGACCACGGTAGCGCCCGCTCGTCGGCGTGACGGGGCCCCTTACCGGTCGTTAACCGGGCATGGCTCGGATGCGCGGCGTGGTGGCTGGATTCGGGGTGGTGTGCTGTCTGGGGCTCGGGGCCGTGGGCTGCGCGAGAAGCGACGCCGTGACCCGAGGGGCTCCCGCCGGGGATCCGGTGCGGGTGTTGCGACAGGCCGCCGACGCACTGGTGGACGCCGGGAGTTCCCAGGCGCGTACCTCCCTGGAGATGGCGACCGGCGGGACCCGGGTCACCATCCGGGGCGAGGGCGTGTACGACTACCGGAAGCGGCTCGGGCGGCTGAAGGTCCTGCTGCCGCAGGACCCGGCGGGAGGCACCGTGCGGCGGCCCATCACCGAGCTGCTCGCACCCGGGGCGCTGTTCATGAAGAACCGGGGGGCCGGGGTGCCCGCCGACAAGTGGGTGCGGGTGGACACCGGGACGCTGTCCGACGGGAACCTCGTCACCGGCGGGGCCACCGATCCGTTCGCCGCCGCCGAGGTGCTGCGCGGGACACGGTCGGCGACGTTCGTGGGGCGGACCGAGGTCGCCGGGACGAAAGTGCGCCACTACCGGGGGACCGCTGACCTGCGGCAGGCCTCACGGGACGCCTCGGACGCGAACCGGGAGGCGCTGGGCGCGGCGGCGAAAGGGTTCGCCACCGCACGGGTGCCGTTCGACGCCTACCTCGACGACGAGGGACGGATCCGCAAGCTCCGGCACCGGTTCAGCTTCGTCAACGGCCGGCAGGACAGACCCGTCGCGGTCGCCTCGACCACGCTGCTGTACGACTTCGGGGTGCCGGCCGACGTACGGCTTCCCGAGGGCGAGGACATCTACGCGGGCCGGATCGCCGAGGAGGGAAGCCGGGAGTGACCGGCCTGAACTAGCCCTTCCGTGCCATGCGCGGTGCGTAGGGCGCTCCCTACTCTAGGAAGTCGGTGACGACAGAGACGAGGTGAGGCGCGTGGCACCGCTCGGCGGTGGAACGGTTCCGGTTCAGGACCACGTGGCGCTCGCCGAGATCGAACTCTGCGGGGAGCTGATCATCGCCGCCTCCAACGCCGAGGAGCGGCTCAGCCTGGAGAGCATCGACGAGGTACTGAGGGTGGCCGAGGCGCGGGTCGAGTCCGCCGGGCACTGAGACCGGTCAGGTCCGGAGCATGCGGGCGATGGCCTGCGTCGCCTCCTTGACCTTCGCGTCGATCTCGTCGCCGCCCTTGACGGCCGCGTCCGCGACGCAGTGGCGCAGGTGCTCCTCCAGCAGTTGCAGCGCGAACGACTGCAGTGCCTTGGTGGAGGCGGACACCTGGGTGAGTATGTCGATGCAGTACACGTCCTCGTCGACCATGCGCTGCAGGCCGCGGATCTGGCCCTCGATGCGGCGCAGGCGCTTGAGGTGCTCCTGCTTCTGGTCGTGGTAGCCGTGGATGCCGCGGTCGTGATCGGTCACGATGTCCGTCACGTCCGGGGAGGAGAGCGCGTTCGCGCCGGTCTCGGTGGTCGTCATCGCGTCCTCCTGGTGCACTGACGGGCGACATATACCCCTGGCGGGTATATGGTAGCGAACTTTGCTGGGTATAGGCATCTTGGCCGATGACATGCGCTGCGGCCGGAAACGGACCTCGGACTGCCCCCGTGCTCGTCGATCTGCCTGATGGGCGACACTGGTGGGCGGCCCGTTAGTCGCGGCCGGATGATGCGCCTAGCATCAGCCTGACCGAAACCGATGCTCACCGAGGACCCCACGTGCGCTTTCGTCTGACCCCCAGGGAGACGAGCTTCTACGACATGTTCGCCGCGTCCGCGGACAACATCGTCACGGGCTCGAAACTCCTGATGGAACTGCTCGGGGCGGACCCCTCCGCCCGGGCCGAGATCGCAGAGCGTATGCGGGCCGCGGAACACGCAGGTGACGACGCCACGCATGCGATCTTCCACCAGTTGAACTCCTCGTTCATCACGCCGTTCGACCGCGAGGACATCTACTCCCTCGCGTCGTCCCTCGACGACATCATGGACTTCATGGAGGAGGCCGTCGACCTGGTCGTCCTCTACAACATCGAGGAACTGCCCAAGGGCGTCGAGCAGCAGATCGAGGTCCTGGCGCGGGCCGCGGAGCTGACCGCGGAGGCCATGCCGCACCTGCGCACCATGGAGAACCTCACCGAGTACTGGATCGAGGTCAACCGGCTGGAGAACCAGGCCGACCAGATCCACCGCAAGCTGCTGGCCCACCTCTTCAACGGCAAGTACGACGCGATCGAGGTGCTGAAGCTCAAGCAGATCGTGGACGTACTGGAGGAGGCGGCCGACGCCTTCGAGCACGTGGCGAACACGGTGGAGACCATCGCCGTCAAGGAGTCCTGAGCCCTTCATGGACACCTTCGCTCTGGTCGTGACCATCGGGGTCGCGCTCTTCTTCACCTACACCAACGGCTTCCACGACTCGGCGAACGCGATCGCCACGTCCGTGTCGACGCGGGCGCTGACGCCCCGGGCGGCGCTGGCGATGGCGGCCGTGATGAACCTCGCCGGTGCGTTCATGGGCTCCGGGGTCGCCAAGACCGTCAGCGAGGGTGTGATCCAGACACCCGAGGGGTCCAAGGGGATGGGGATCCTCTTCGCCGCGCTGGTCGGGGCGATCGTCTGGAACCTGATCACCTGGTACTTCGGGCTGCCGTCGTCGTCGTCCCACGCGCTGTTCGGGGGCATGGTGGGGGCGGCGCTGGCCGGGGGGACGACGGTGTACTGGCACGGGGTGGTCGACAAGATCGTCATTCCGATGTTCGTGTCTCCGGTCGTCGGTCTGCTCGCCGGTTACCTGGTGATGACCGTGATCCTCTGGATCTTCCGGCGGGCCAATCCGCACAAGACCAAGCGGGGGTTCCGGATCGCGCAGACCGTTTCCGCGGCGGGCATGGCGCTGGGACACGGTCTGCAGGACGCGCAGAAGACGATGGGCATCGTGGTGATGGCACTGGTCATCGCGGATGTCGAGGATTACGGCGATCCGATTCCGGTGTGGGTGAAGATCGCCTGTGCGGTGATGCTGTCCGCGGGGACGTACGCCGGTGGGTGGCGGATCATGCGGACGCTGGGGCGGAAGATCATCGAGTTGGATCCGCCGCAGGGGTTCGCCGCGGAGACGACGGGTGCGTCGATCATGTTCGGGTCCGCGTTCCTGTTCCACGCGCCCATCTCCACGACGCATGTGATCACTTCGGCGATCATGGGTGTGGGGGCGACGAAGCGGGTCAACGCCGTGCGGTGGGGGGTGGCCAAGAACATCGTTCTCGGGTGGTTCATCACCATGCCGGCGGCGGCTGTGGTGGCTGCGTTGTCGTTCGGGCTGGTGCACCTGGCGTTCTTGTAGCTCGCGGTGTGGGTGCTGGGCGGGGGGTCGTTGCGCAGCCCGGCGTTCGCGGGGTGCCGCCGCGCCCACCCTCCCCCACTCTCGGCTTCGCTCGAGCGGGGGACCCCCATCGCCCCAGCGGCACGATTGCCTGCGGTGACGCGGCAGTCGTGCCTGCGGTGACGTGAGTAAAACGGAAGGGCCCGCCCCCGGGAGCCAGGGGCGGGCCCTTTGTGCCTCGCGGTGGCACCGCCATGCAGCACCGCGAGGAGTTCGACGGCCTAGCCGAAGCGGCCGGAGATGTAGTCCTCCGTGGCCTGGACCGACGGGTTGGAGAAGATGCGCTCCGTGTCGTCGATCTCGATCAGCTTGCCGGGCTGGCCGACGGCCGCCAGGTTGAAGAAGGCCGTACGGTCCGAGACGCGCGCCGCCTGCTGCATGTTGTGCGTCACGATGACGATCGTGAAGCGCTCCTTCAGCTCGCCGATCAGGTCCTCGATGGCAAGGGTGGAGATCGGGTCCAGGGCGGAGCAGGGCTCGTCCATCAGCAGGACGTTCGGCTCGACCGCGATGGCGCGGGCGATGCACAGGCGCTGCTGCTGGCCGCCGGAGAGGCCCGAGCCCGGCTTGTTCAGGCGGTCCTTGACCTCGTTCCAGAGGTTGGCGCCCTTGAGGGACTTCTCGACGATGTCGTCCAGCTGGGACTTCTTGTACTTGCCGTTCAGGCGCAGGCCCGCCGCCACGTTGTCGTACACCGACATCGTGGGGAACGGGTTCGGGCGCTGGAAGACCATGCCGACCTCACGCCGCACGGCCACCGGGTCGATGCCGGCGCCGTACAGGTTCTCGTCGTCGAGCATGACCTTGCCGTCGACCCGGCCGCCGGGCGTCACCTCGTGCATGCGGTTGAGGGTGCGCAGGAAGGTGGACTTGCCGCAGCCGGAGGGGCCGATGAAGGCCGTCACCGAACGGGGTTCGACGGTCATCGAGATGTCCTCGATGGCCAGGAAGGAGCCGTAGTAGGCGTTGAGGCCGCTGACGTCGATGCGCTTGGCCATGGGTATCACTTCTTCTTTCGGGTCCGGGGGGCCTTAGCGACCGGTCTTCGGGGCCTTCCAGCGGGCGATGCCGCGGGCCACGAGGTTGAGGATCATGATGAACGCGATGAGCGTCAGGGCCGCCGCCCAGGCACGGTCGTACGCCGGGCCGGAACCGCCGCTGTTGGCGTACTGCAGATAGATGTACATCGGCAGCGATTCCTGCGGGTCCTGGAACGGGTTGGCGTTGATGAAGTCCGTGCCCCACACCAGCAGCAGCACGGGGGCGGTCTCGCCGGTGATACGGGCGATCGCGAGCATCACACCCGTGACGATGCCGCCGATCGACGTCGGCAGGACCACCTTCAGGATGGTGCGCCACTTCGGCACGCCGAGCGCCAGGGACGCCTCGCGCAGCTCGTTCGGGACGAGCTTGAGCATCTCCTCGGTGGAGCGGACCACCACCGGGATCATCAGGATCGACAGAGCCATCGAGCCGGCGAAGCCGGACGGGCCCATCTCCAGGATCAGGACCCAGAGGCTCAGGATGAACAGACCGGCGACGATCGACGGGATGCCCGTCATGACGTCGACGAAGAAGGTGACGGCCTTGGAGAGCTTGCCGCGACCGTACTCGACCAGGTAGATCGCGGTGAGCACACCGACCGGAACCGAGATCAGGGTGGCGAGGCCGACCTGCTCCAGGGTGCCGAGCATGGCGTGGTAGATACCACCGCCGGGCTCGGCGTCGGCGACCACGCCCATCGAGTGGGTCAGGAAGTAGCCGTCGAGGACCTTGATGCCGCGGTCGGCCGTTTCCCAGATCATGGAGGCCAGCGGGATGACGGCCAGGAGGAAGGCCACCCAGACCAGGCTCGTCGCGGTGCGGTCCTTGGCCTGGCGGCTGCCCTCGACCTTCGCCGAGATGCCGTAGGAGCCGAGGACGAACAGAAGGGCGGCGATCAGCGCCCACTGGATGCTGCTGTTCAGGCCGGCCGCGGCGCTGATGCCGAGACCGAGGGCGACGGAGCCCGCGGCGACCGCCCAGGCGAACCACTTGGGCAGGGTCGCGCCGCGCAGGGAGCTGCGCCGGGGGGAAAGGGTTGCGTTGCTCATGCGTTGGCCCCCGAGTACTCCTTGCGGCGGGCGATGATCAGGCGGGCCGCGCCGTTGACCAGCAGGGTGATGACGAAGAGCACCATGCCGGAGGCGATCAGCGCGTCCTGCCCCATCACGGTGGCCTCGTTGAACTTGCTCGCGATGTTCTGCGCGAACGTGCCGCCGCCCGTGTCGAGCAGGCTGAGGTTGATGTCGAACGACGGGGAGAGCACCATCGCCACGGCCATCGTCTCGCCGAGCGCACGGCCGAGGCCCAGCATCGAGGCGGAGATGACGCCGGAGCGGCCGAAGGGCAGCACCGACATGCGGATGACCTCCCAGCGCGTGGCGCCGAGGGCCAGGGCCGCCTCCTCGTGCATCCGCGGGACCTGGCGGAAGACCTCGCGGCTGACGTTGGTGATGATCGGGAGGATCATCAGGGCGAGCAGGATGCCGACGGTGAACAGCGAGCGCGGCGCGCCGTCGCTCCACTCGAAGACGCCGGTCCAGCCGAGGTAGTCGTCGAGCCAGCCGTAGAGGCCGTTCAGGTGCGGCACCAGGACGAGGGCGCCCCACAGGCCGTAGACGATGGAGGGGACGGCGGCGAGCAGGTCGATCACGTACGCGATGGCGCCACCGAGCCGGGGGGGCGCGTAGTGCGTGATGAACAGGGCGATGCCCACCGAGATCGGAACCGCGATGATCATGGCGATGACCGACGACACGACGGTGCCGAAGGCCAGGACCGCGATGCCGAACTCCGACGGGACGGCGGTGGGGTTCCACTCGAAGGTGGTGAAGAAGTTCGCCTCGTCCTTGCTGATGGCTATGGACGCGCGGTACGTCAGGAAGGCCGCGATGGCGGCCATGAGGACCAGGACGAAGATGCCGGACCCGCGGGAGAGACCGAGGAAGATCCGGTCACCGGGGCGGGTGGCGCCGCGCGCGGCACGCTTGTCCTGCGGCGCGGCCGGTCCGGGTGCGGGGGGAGCGGCTGGTTTCTGTGTGGTGATGTCCATCGGGTTCTCCGGTCTGCGGAGCCGCCGGGACGAGCGGCTCGGTCGGAGCCTCCCGACGGCCGGGGGCTCCTGTTGGCGGTGCACCGGACGGTGCGGCCCATCCCCGGACCGGGAATGGGCCGCACTCTCGGGTCAGCTGAGGCCGTTGACGGTCTCGCGGACCTTGGTGATGATCTCCTCGGGCATCGGGGCGTAGCCCGCGTCGGCCAGCAGGCCCTGGCCGTCCTCGGAAGCCATGTAGTTCAGGAAGGACTTGGTGGCGGGCAGGGTGTCCGCCTTGTTGCCCTTGTCGCAGGCGATCTCGTACGTCACCAGGACGATCGGGTAGGCGCCGGCGGCGGACGGGGTGTAGTCCAGCTCCAGGGCGAGGTCCTTGCCGGTGCCGACGACCTTGGCGGCGCCGATGGCGGCGGTGGCGTTCTCGATGGTGGCCTGGACCGGCTCGGCGGCCTCGGTCTTGATGGAGACCGTGCTCATGCCGTCCTTGGCGTAGGACAGCTCCATGTAGGAGATCGCGCCGGGGGTCTGCTTGACCTGCTGGGCGACACCGGAGGAGCCCTGCGCGGACTGGCCGCCCTTGGCCTCCCAGGACTTGCTCGGCTCGTACTTCCAGTCGTCGGGCGCGGCGGCCTGGAGGTAGGTGGTGAAGTTGTCCGTGGTGCCGGACTCGTCCGAGCGGTGGAAGGCCTGGATCTTCAGGTCGGGAAGCTTGGCGTCGGGGTTGAGCTTCGCGATCGCCTCGTCGTTCCAGTTGGTGATCTTGCTGTCGAAGATCTTGGCGAGGGTCGACGCGTCCAGGACGAGGTTGTCGACGCCCGTGACGTTGTAGCCGACGGCGATCGGGCCGCCGACCATGGGCAGGTCGATGGCCTGGCCGCCGGAGCAGATCTTCTTGGACTGCTCGATCTCCTCGGCCTCCAGCGCGGAGTCCGAACCGGCGAACGCGGTCTGGCCCTGGAGGAACGCGGTGACGCCCGCGCCCGAACCGGTCGGGTTGTAGTTGACCTGCACGCCCTTGCACGCCGCCGCGTACTGCTTGACCCAGGCGTCGATCGCGTTCTTCTGGGCGGAAGAGCCGGAGGCCTGCAGCTGGCCCTTGGCGTCACCGCAGTCGATGTTGCCGGCCTGCGCGGTGGCGGAGGCGCCGCCACCGTTGCTGTCGCCGGTGTCGTCGGAGCCGCACGCCGTGAGGGCCAGGGCGCCGGAGACGGCGAGAGCACCGAGAGCGAGGGCCCGCCGGTTCTTGCGCTGAAGCTTCACTTGAGTTCCTTCCAGTGGCCGCCGTCCTGAATTCGGCGGCGTGCGAAGTGTGGGTGACACGGTCACCCATCCATCTCTTCGGGCGATCCGCATCGCGTAAGGCCGAAATTAGGCAGAACAGGTGAAGGAGCCGATTGGCGTAAATGAACGCACGGTGAACCCCTGGGGACGGTGCGGTGAGGTCACGGAACGCTTACGTCGAGGACACGGGGGGATACCGGGCGGGAACAGGACACTCACCGTGCCGGACGGAGGGTGGCGAGGAGGGCGTCCACCAGGTCGGCGTCCCGGGGCTCGGTGAGGCGGGCGCGGGCGGCCTCCGGGGGGAGCCAGAGGACGCGGTCGACCTCGTCGCCCGGGGTGAACGCGCCGGAGACGGCTTCGGCCGCCCAGTAGCGGACCCGCTTGGGGCGGCCGTTCGCCAGGTAGTGCGCGCTGGGGAGCTCGGCGGCCGGGGCGGCCGTGTGGCCCGTCTCCTCGGCGACCTCGCGCAGGGCGCCGGCCAGCGGGTCCTCACCACGCTTGAGCTTGCCCTTGGGCCAGGACCAGTCGTCGTACTTCGGCCGGTGGACGAGACAGAGCTCGAGGTCGCCGGTCACGGGGGAGCGGCGCCACAGGACGCAGCCGGCGGCCTGGACGGTGAGGGTGCGGTGGATCGCGGAACCCGGGGTGCTCACCGTGCGCCTCCCTATAACGTGCCGATGGTTACCTTCTGCCAGGACCGCTGGAACGCGTACCGCGCCGCCTCCACCTCATGCCGCTGGTCGGCGTGGAGCACGCCCAGCGCGTACGCCGTGGCCGGGGCGATCCGCGGGGTGCGGGCCGCCTGCGCGGCGGCGGCCGCCGCCTCGGAGGCGTCGCGGTGCCGGTCCAGTGCCTCGCCGGCGGCGAGGAGGCCCGGGTCCGGGCCGGCGTGGAGGACCTCGAGGGCGTAGCGGTGCAGGCGCAGGAGGAGCCGGACCTGGTGCCAGGGGGCGTCCTGCGGGTGCGGGGCGGGATCCGGGGAGAGGCCGTGGATCAGGGCCTCGGCGTTGTACGGGCTGCCCGCGGTGAGCAGGGGCAGCGCGGCGACGGCGTCGGCGAGCCGCTCGCGCGCGGCGTCGGCGAGCGGGCGCAGATCGGCGCCGGCCGCCGCCGGGGACAGCGGCACCTCGCTGGCGAGCACGGCCACCTTGTCGGCGACCGCGTGGAACCGGGAGGAGCCGAGCGCCTGGAGCGCGGTGGAGTGCGCCCGGGTCCGGGCCAGCGTCAGCTGCCGGTCCAGCAGCGCACCGGCCTTGGCGGCGCCGACGGTCAGGTTCCCCCGGTCCGGCGTGGCGGCCTTGCGGTCGGCGGTGGCGGTGATGGTGCGGCGGAGGCGTGTGGGGTGTTCGGCCTCGGCCGCGCCTTCGGCCGGAAAGCCGTTCCCACTCGCACCACCCGTGCGGGTTTCGTGGTCGGGTACGGGTGGCCCCTGGAGGGCTTTCTCGCCGTGGGCGGCTGCGGTGGCCGTGGCGGACGCGGTGGTGCCGGGCGTGCCGAGTGTCATCCCGGCCAGGGCCCGCGTGCGGGGCGTGGCCGTTCCCCGGGCCGGGAGGGGCGGTGCCCCCGACAACCGGTGGAGGGCGAGGAGGAGCTGGTCCAGGCGGGACGTGCAGGCGTGTTCCAGGGCCAGGGTGCCGGAGACCCAGGCCAGTTCGGGGCGCATCGCCTCCGACCAGTCGGGGTCCAGCACCGGCTGGAAGGTGTGCAGGCTGGCACTGATGCGGCGGGCCGCGCGGCGCAGCGCGCGGGCCGCTTCGACGGAACCGTCCGACGCGGCCGCGCCCGCACCGGTCTCCCGGTGGAGGCGCAGCGCGCGGAGGAACTCGGTCGCCTGGTCCCGCAGATAACCGGCCAGGGCGTCCGCCGGTACCGGACCGGCCGTCGGGTCAAGGTGTCGCTGTGCCACGCCGGCGCCTCCGGGCGTCTATGAGCATCTCCTGGACGTTGCGCAAGGGCTGGCCGTCCGCGTCCGTCGCGTGCCGGGTCCACTCGCCGTCCGCGGCGAGGTGCCAGGACGCGGTGGTGTCCGACATGCCGGTCTCCAGCAGTCGGTTCAGGGCCGCCCGGTGGGCCGGGTCGGTGACCCGTACCAGCGCCTCTATACGGCGGTCGAGATTGCGGTGCATCATGTCCGCGCTGCCGAACCACACTTCGGGCTCGCCGCCGTTGCCGAAGGCGAACACGCGGGAGTGTTCGAGGAAGCGGCCGAGGACGGACCGTACCCGCACGTTCTCCGACAGGCCCGCCACACCCGGCCGGATCGCGCAGATGCCGCGGACCCAGATGTCGACCGGCACGCCCGCCTGCGACGCCCGGTAGCAGGCGTCGATGACGGCCTCGTCGACCATCGAGTTGACCTTGATGCGGACGTAGGCGGGCCGCCCGGCGCGGTGGTGCTGGGCCTCCTTGTCGATGCGGGAGATCAGGCCGTCCCGCAGGGACTTGGGGGCGACGAGCAGCCGCCGGTAGGTCTCGCGGCGGGAGTAGCCGGAGAGCCGGTTGAACAGGTCGGACAGGTCCGCGCCGACCTGCGGGTCGGCGGTGAGCAGCCCGAGGTCCTCGTAGAGGCGGGCCGTCTTCGGGTGGTAGTTGCCGGTGCCGACGTGGCTGTACCGCCGGAGCGTCTCGCCCTCCTGACGGACCACCAGGGACAGCTTGCAGTGGGTCTTCAGACCGACCAGGCCGTACACGACGTGGCAGCCGGCCTCCTCCAGCTTGCGCGCCCACTTGATGTTCGCGTGCTCGTCGAAGCGCGCCTTGATCTCGACCAGGACCAGCACCTGCTTGCCGGCCTCGGCGGCGTCGATGAGCGCGTCGACGATGGGGGAGTCGCCCGACGTGCGGTACAGGGTCTGCTTGATGGCCAGCACGTCGGGGTCCTCGGCGGCCTGCTGCAGGAACGCCTGCACCGACGTGGAGAACGAGTCGTACGGGTGGTGCAGCAGCACGTCCCGGCTGCGCAGGGCGGCGAAGACGTCGGGCTGCGAGGCCGACTCGACCTCCGCCAGGTCCCGGTTCGTGCCGGCGATGAACTTCGGGTACTTCAGCTCGGGCCGGTCCAGGCCGTGGATGCGGAACAGACCGGTGAGGTCGAGCGGGCCCGGCAGCGGGTACACCTCGGCCTCGCCGACCTTCAGCTCGCGCACCAGCAGGTCCAGCACCTCGCGGTCGATGGACTCCTCGACCTCCAGGCGCACCGGCGGCCCGAAGCGGCGCCGCATGAGTTCCTTCTCCAGTGCCTGGAGCAGGTTCTCCGCGTCGTCCTCCTCGACCTCGAGGTCCTCGTTGCGGGTGAGCCGGAAGGCGTGGTGCTGCAGCACCTCCATGCCCGGGAACAGCTCCTCCAGGTGCGCGGCGATGACGTCCTCGATGGGGACGTAGCGGCCGGGGGAGCTCTCCAGGAAGCGGGACAGCAGCGGCGGCACCTTCACGCGGGCGAAGTGCCGGTGACCGGTGACCGGGTTGCGTACGACCACGGCCAGGTTCAGCGACAGGCCGGATATGTACGGGAAGGGGTGCGCCGGGTCGACCGCGAGGGGGGTGAGGACCGGGAAGATCTGGTGCCGGAAGAGGGTGAACAGGCGGGCCTGCTCCTTCTCCGTCAGCTCGTTCCAGCGGACCAGGTGGATGCCCTCCTCCGCGAGCGCGGGGGCGACGTCCTCGTGGTAGCAGGCGGCGTGCCGGGCCATCAGCTCGCGGGAGCGGGCCCAGATCATCTCCAGCACCTCGCGCGGCTGGAGGCCGGAGGCGGAGCGGGTGGCGACGCCGGTGGCGATGCGGCGCTTCAGTCCGGCCACGCGGACCATGAAGAACTCGTCCAGGTTGCTGGCGAAGATCGCGAGGAAGTTGGCGCGCTCCAGCAGCGGGGTGGCGGGGTCCTCGGCGAGTTCGAGGACGCGTTCGTTGAACGCGAGCCAGCTGCGTTCCCGGTCGAGGAAGCGGCCCTGCGGCAGCGGGGCGGCACCGTCGGGCTGCGACTCCTCGTAGCCGTCGAGGTCCGCGTCGATGTCGGGTTCCAGGTCGGAGACCACTCCGGCCACGGTGTGCGGGCGGTGGGCGGCGATGGAGCCCACGGAGGGCTGCGGGTGCTGTACCTGTGCCTGGGTGTTGGGCTGGCTCATGGCCCCATTGTTCCGCGCCGCCGGCGTCACGGGCGCGTCGGAGAGCGCGGGTGGGAGCGGTGGTGGCCCTGGGGCGTCCCCGTTCCCCCCGTTCACCCTTCGGGGCGGTGAAGGCTCTGGCACGGCGGGATTCATTGGCCGAGCGTCGCAAGCCTGTCTGAATCGATGGTTACGGAGACATGACGTCCCGGATATCGGGCGGCGGCCCGCAGGGGTGGCCGGGCCCCGGCGTGGGGAGCCGTACGCCCCTCCCCGGCCGGAAGGGGCGTGTCCCCGGCCGGAGGGGACGTACGGGCGCGTGCGTCAGGTCGTGCGGCGGCGCAGCACCGCGAAGGCGGCGGCCGTGGCGAGGACCGCGACGGCCAGCACGATGCCGGTCTCCACCAGGTGCAGCGGCCAGAAGTGGGAGGCCGGGTGGTACGTGGCGTAGTGGCCGCCGGTGCCGGTGCGGCCCGCTCCCTGCTGCCAGACGCCGTCCGGCAGCTCGAACCGCTTCGGCGAGGTCCGGGTGACGGCCGGCCACAGGGACGCGCGGCAGCGCTCCAGGACCAGGTTGAGCAGCCACATCGCGGCGGCCGACACGGCGAGCGCGGGCAGCGCGCGGGGCAGCAGCAGCGCGGTGAGCGTGCCGACGGCCAGGGCGCACAGCGCGTACGCCACGGTCGCCGGGCCGCGTGCCACGAACACGTCGGCGAAGGCCCAGTGGTCGCCCATGAGGTCCCGGTTGGCCGCCCAGCCCCAGCGGAACGCCAGGACCAGGACGGTGCCGCCGACGACGAGCGCGAGGGCCGGCACGGCGAGCTTGGCGGTCAGCCAGCGGGTGGGGGTGATCCCCTGCGTCCAGGCCAGTCTGGCGGTGCCGGACTCCAGCTCGCGGCCGATCAGCGAGCCGCCGGTGAACGCGGCGACGGCGAGGAAGCCGTAGCAGGTGAGGAAGCCGATGTAGCCGGTCGGTTCGCTGTAGCTCAGGCCCTCGATGAGGTCCACGCAGGTCCACGGGCCGCGCGAGCACTCGGCCTCCGCCGCGCGCACGGAGTCCACGGTGACCTCGTTCAGCCACACCAGCCAGCCGATCAGGCCCGCGACGAAGGCGCCCCAGACGATCAGCGCGGTGCGGTGCACCCGCAGCACCGTCCGGGCCGGCCGGGCCCGGGCCGCCGTGGTCGTACCGTTCATCCGGCGGCCCTCCCGGTGCGCCGGCGCAGCAGCCGGAACGCGGCGAGCGTCGCCAGGGCGGCGACGAGGAGCAGGAGGCCGGAGGCGACCAGCTGGAGCGGCCAGTAGTGGCCGACGGGGTGGAGGTCGCGGTAGAAGCCGACGGCGTCCAGGTCGGCCAGGGTCGAGCGGCAGCCGTCCATCGTGCCGCTGTGGCAGGGAGCGGCCAGCCGGTCGCCGTCGGCGGTCAGGATGCCTTCGTCGACGGCGATGCCCACTCCTGTCGGGCCGTCGCGCAGGCTGCTGACCTCGGTGACCGGGGGCCACAGGTGCGGCAGGGCGGTGTGGACGGCCGTCCACAGGGCCCCGAGCGCGGCGGCGGCCGTGGCGAGGGCGGTCATGGAACGGCGCAGCAGCAGTCCCGCGAGGACACCGATGGCCAGTCCGGCCAGCGCGAGGGCGACCGGGACGGTGCCGTTGGCGTTGAAGGTGGGGGAGTCGTGCCAGGGCTTGGCGGTGTCGACGCGGCCCTCGGCCGCCGTCCAGGCCAGGCGGTGCAGCCAGACCAGCAGACCGGTCGCGGCGGCGGTCAGCACGGCCGGGAAGGCGAGCCGGGAGGCCAGCCAGCGGGCCGGGGAGACGCCCTGGGTCCAGGCGAGGCGGATCGTGCCGGACTCCAGCTCGCGGCCGGTCAGCGAGCCGCCGGCCCAGGCGGCGACCAGGAACGGCACGACGAGGACGGCGACCGTCGTGTAGGTGTAGACGTCCTTGTAGAGCAGGATCGAGCTCTGGTCGTAGCTGCAGCTCGGGGTGAAGCCGCAGGCGTCGTACTGCTTCCAGGCCGCCGCCGAGGCGTCGGTGAGCGGACCGCCGAGCCACAGCAGTCCCGCGCCGATCAGCAGCACGATCGCCGTACCGGTGAGGAGGGCCGGGCGGTGCAGCCGGTACAGCCAGCGCAGCTGGCGGGGCGCGGGGGCGGGGCGGTCGGTGGCCGCCGGGGCGGTCAGGGCGGCGGTCACGCGGCGGCCTCCGTGGTCTCGGGCGCGGCGGGGGCCGGGCCGGGGGCCTCGGGGTTGCGCAGGTAGGACAGGACGAGTTCCTCCAGGGACGGCGCGGCGGCGCGCCAGTCGCCGGGCAGCGGGCCGGCCGGGCGGATCAGCGCGCTGAGCTGGCGGCCGGTGGTGCGGGACTCCACGAGGTCGTGCGGGGCCAGGTCCGTCGTCGCCGGGGCGGAGACGCGGGTGTGGGCGGCCAGCAGGTCGTCGATCTCGCCGGCCAGGCGGACCCGGCCGCCGCCGATCAGCAGCAGGTGGTCGCAGGAGTCCTCCAGCTCGGCGACGACGTGCGAGGACATCACGATCGTCGTGCCGTGCGCGGCGGCCTGCCCCATCAGCACGCCCATCAGCTCGTGCCGGGCCAGCGGGTCCAGGTCGGCCATCGGCTCGTCCAGGAGCAGCAGTTCCGGCCGCTTGGCCAGGGCGAGGGCGAGGGCCACGCGGGTGCGCTGGCCGCCGGAGAGGGAGCGGATCCGCCCCCGCGGGTCCAGGTCCCCGCCGGCCACGATCCGCCGCGCGGTGTCCGCGTCCCAGCGGCCGGGGTTCAGATCGGCGCCCATGCGCAGCGTCTCGGCGACGGTGAGCTGCGGGTACAGCGGCTTGTCCTGGTCGACGAAGCCCACCCGGGGGCGGGCCGACGCCGGGTCCGTGCCGAGGACGGTGATCGTGCCGTCGGTGGGGGTGAGCAGCCCGGCGGTGATCGCGAGCAGCGTGGACTTGCCCGCGCCGTTGGGGCCGACGACGGCGCAGACGCGGCCGGCGGGCAACCGGAAGGAACAGTCGCGCAGCGCCCAGGCGGCGCGCCGCCCGAAGCGCTTGCCGAGCGCGCCTGCCTCGATGGCCGGGACGGTCATGACGGGTCTCCCTGAGGGTTCTTCGGATGTGCGGGGCCCGGCGTGCGCGCCGGGTAGTGGGTTTCGAGCACGGCGGTGAAGAGCGCGGCCACGTCCTCCCGCTCCAGGCCGGCCTCACGGGCCCGCGCCGCCCAGTCCTCCAGCTCCGCGCGCAGCGGGGAGTCGGCGGGGGCGGCGCCCAGGGAGCGCCGTACGAAGGTGCCGAGGCCGCGCCGGGCCTCCACCAGGCCCTCGCGTTCCAGCTCGCGGTAGGCCTTCAGCACGGTGTTGGGGTTCACGGCGGTGGCCTCGACGACCTCGCGGGCGGTGGGCAGCTTGTCGCCGGGCTCCAGCAGGCCCAGGCGCAGGGCCTGTTTGGTCTGCTGCACGATCTGGACGTAGGTGGCCACGCCGCTGTGCCGGTCGATCCGGTAGTCGACCACTCGACAACCACCCTTTCACTAATTGAGTAGTGAAAGGGTGGTGCAAGGGGGGTGGGAAAGTCAATCGCGATCCCGTGAACCGATCGGCCGGGCCCGTGCGATGAGGGGACGTGAGCGAAACGAGAAGCGACGGGGAGCTGCTGCGCGCCGTCGCGGCGGACGGGGACCGGCGCGCCTTCGAGGAGCTGTACCGGCGGTACGCGCCGTGGCTGACCGCCCGGATGTGCGGCCGGTGCGCCGACGCGGGGATCGTCGACGACGTCGTACAGGAGACGTTCCTGGCGGTGTGGCGGGGGAGCGCGCGCTACCGGGAGGACGGGGACGTGGCCGGCTGGCTGTGGCGGATCGCCTCCCGTCGGCTGGTCGACGCCCTGCGCGGCGCCGGGGCGCGCGGCCGGCTGCGGCAGGCGCTGGCGCGGCTGCGGCACCGGGACGAGGCGTCGGCGGAGGACCGCGTGCTCGCGGGGGTGGAGCACGGGGACCTCGCCGGCGCGCTCGTCCGGCTGTCGCCGGAACTGCGCGCGGTGCTCCAGGCCACGGTCGTCGACGGGCTGACCACCCGTGAGGCCGCCGTCCTGCTCGGCATCCCGCCGGGCACGGTCAAGACACGGGCGATGCGGGCCCGCAGGCAACTCCGGGAGGCGCTGGCATGACGTACGAAACGACGGGCGGTACGTCCGGGGGCGGCAACGGCTGGCACGTGCCCGAAACGGACCTGCGCGCCTACGCGCGGGGCGAGCTCCCGGCGCCCCTGCTGTGGTCGGCCGACACCCACCTCACCGCCTGCGCGCCCTGCCGGGCCGTCCTCGCCGGCGTGAGCGACCCCGCGGCCCTCGACGCCGGATGGGAACGGCTCGACGCCGAACTGGACGCGCCCCGGCCGGGATTCCTGGAGGCGCTGCTGCTGCGGCTCGGCATCGCCGACCACACCGCACGGCTGCTCGCCGCCACCCCGGCGCTGCGCCGCTCCTGGCTGGGCGCGGTCGCCGCCGTCCTCCTGCTCACCGTGGCCGTCACCGCCGGTCACGGCACCACCGGCTCACCGACCCTCTTCCTCGCCCTCGCCCCGCTGCTGCCGCTGGCCGGGGTCGCCCTGTCGTACGGTCCCGCGCTGGACCCGACGTACGAGATGGCGGTCGTCGCCCCGATGCACGGATTCCGGCTGCTGATGATCCGCACGGTGGCGGTGCTCGGCGCCGGGCTCGGCCTCAACGGGCTGGCCACCCTCGCCCTGCCCGGGTACGGACTGCGCGCCCTGGCCTGGCTGCTGCCCGCCCTCGCGCTCACCGCGACCGGACTCGCGCTGACCGCCCGGCTCGGCCCGGTGCTCGCCCCGTCCCTCGTCGGCGGCGGCTGGGTCGCGCTGCTGCTCGCGGCGGACGTCGTCCGGGTCGGCGGGGACGGCCCGCTCGCCCCGTTCACCGCGGCCGGGCAGGGCGTGTCGGCGGCGGTCGCCGTACTCGCCGCCGGACTGCTCGTCCTGCTCCGGGACCGCTTCGACCTCAACAGCCGGCATGCGGCCTGACGGCCGCCCGGCTTCCTGCCGGAAGAGGGAGCCCGGCCCGACCGCCCCGGCCCCCTCTCCGCCGGGAGACTCGGCCTGACCGCCCCGGCATCTCGCCGGAAGGGGGAGCCCGGCCCGGCCACCCCGGCTTCTCGCCAGGGAGCCCGGCCCGGCCGCCCCGGCCCCTTGCCGGCCGGGCCCCGGCCGCTCCTCACCCCGGGGAATCGCGGTCCGGCCGCCTTCGACTCCGTCCACCTGCCTCCACCTGTACGGGAGTTCCGTATGACCCCCACCGTCTCCGCCTCCGGGCTGAGCCTCCGCTACGGCGGCACCCGCGCCCTCGACGACGTGTCGCTGCGGCTGTCCGCCGGCGTCACCGGGCTGCTCGGGCCCAACGGCGCGGGCAAGACCACGCTGCTGCGGGTGCTCGCCACCGCCGTACCGGCCGACCGGGGCGCCTTCACGGTGCTCGGCCACGACCCGGGCACCTCGCGCGGTCGCCAGGAGGTCCGGCGCCACCTCGGCTACCTGCCGCAGACGCCCGGCTTCCACCCCGACTTCACGGCCTTCGAGTTCGTCGACTACGTGGCGATCCTCAAGGAGCTCACCGACCGCTCCGCCCGCCACCGCGAGGTGCGCAGAGTGCTCGACGAGGCCGGTCTCGGCGACGTGCGCGGCCGGCGGATCCGCAACCTGTCCGGCGGCATGCGGCAGCGGGTGGCGCTGGCGGCGGCGCTCGTCGGCGACCCCGCGTTCCTCGTCCTCGACGAGCCCACCGTCGGACTCGACCCCGAACAGCGCATGCGGTTCCGGGAGCTGATCGCGCGGGCCGGCGAGGGCCGCACGGTGCTGCTGTCCACGCACCAGACCGAGGACGTGGCGATGCTCTGCCACCGGGTCGTCGTGCTGGCCGGCGGCACCGTCCGCTTCGACGGCACCCCCGCCGAGCTGACCGCGCGGGCCGCCGGCCGGGTGTGGAGCAGCACCGAACGCGACCCCGGCGCGAAGGCCGGCTGGCGCACCGGACTCGGCACCTTCCGCAACGTGGGCGACCCGCCCGCCGGCGCGGAGCTCCTCGAACCCACCCTGGAGGACGGCTACCTGCTCACCCTCGACGGCACGGACACGACGGACACGGAGGTGGCCGCATGACCACGCTCACCACCGGGGCCCCGGCCGCCACGGTCACGGCGTCCGGTCCCCGCGCGTCCTGGGCGGCCGTGTTCGCCCTGGCCCGCTTCGAGACCCGCCGGCTCCTGCTGCGGGCGCCGGTCCTCATCGCCTTCGCGGTCTACATCGGCTGGACGGTGTGGCGCACGCGCACCTCCTGGGACGGCTTCCCCGCGCTGCAGGACGCCGACCGCGCCACCCAGAACGCGCCCCTGCTCGTCGGCCTCGCGGTGCTGCTCTGCGCCAACCAGGCCGTGCTGCGTTCCCGGCGGCACGACACCGACCGGCACCTCGCCGTGCTGGTGGTCCCGCCGTGGCGCCGTACGGTCGCCCATCTGCTGTCCGTCGCGGCCGTCGCGCTGCTCACCGGGGTGTGCGTGGCCGGCCAGTTCACCTGGGAGGCGCTCAAGCCGGGCGCCGTCGGGCACGGTTCGCCGGGTGAACTGCTGGCCGGACCGCTGTCCGTGCTGCTGCTCGGAGCGTTCGGGGTGCTGCTGGCCCGGCTGCTGGCCTCCTCCTTCACGGCCCCGCTGCTGATCGTCTTCCTCCTGTTCTCCTTCCTGCTGACCACCGGCCCCGGCAACGAGGGGTGGGCGCGGTGGCTGGCGCCGACGGTCGGCGAGAACACCTCCACCACGTTGCCGTCCGAGCTGCTGGGCCGCCCCGCCGCCTGGCACGCCCTGTACCTCACGGGCCTCGCGCTGAGCGCGGCCCTGCTCGCGGTGCTGGTCTCCGGGGGCGCCCGGCTGTGGACCGTCCGGGTGGGCGTCGCCGGGGCGGTGGCGCTGACCCTGGTGGGCGCGGTGGCCCAGTCCCAGGGCCTGTCGCCGGAGATCGCCGAGGCGCGTACGCGGTTCTCCGTCACCCCGGAGAAGGAGCAGCGGTGCGCCGAACGGGACGGCGCGACGTACTGCGCCTTCCCGGAGTGGGGAGCGCGCACCGACGACTGGGACCAGGTCCTCACCGGCGTGCGCTCCCTCGCGGGCGGCACCGCGCAGGACCGGCCGCTCGTCGTACGGCAGCGGGTCGAGGCGCGCTACGGCCTGGACGGCGACGCGGCGATCGACCCGGCCACCCACCCCGGTGAGATCACCGTCGGCACCGCCTGGGGCGGCAACCGGATCCCGGAGTTCGCCGCCGCCGTGGCCGGTGTGCTGGTCACGGGCACCGAGGCGAAGACGGGTGAGATGTGCGACGGCCGGATGGTCACCGTGATGTGGCTGGCGCTCGCCGACCGGCCCGACCCCATGTCGGACCTGCGGCGGGTCCGCCTGGACGACAGCGACGCCGGCTCGGCGATCGTCCTCTCGCGGACGAACCCGCTGTACATGACCGCCGCGCAGACGGAGGTGGTGCGCGAGCTGCTGCAACGCCCCAAGGAGGAGACCGCCGCGAAGGTGAAGGCGCACTGGGCCGAGCTGACGGCCCCGAAGGTGACGACGGACCGGGCCGCGCGACTGCTGGGCCTGGACGAGCCGGAGGCGAAGGAGGAGTGCCTGTGAGGACCGCCGCCGCGACGCTGCTGCGGCCGACCGTACGGACCATGCCCTGGAGGGCGATCACAGCGGCCGGCACCCTGAGCCTGCTGCTCGCCGCCGCGCCGAGGCTGACGGGCGACGATGCGGACGCCCGGCTCGCGCTGAACGCCCTGCGGGCGTCCGCCGTGGCCTTCGCGCTGGGAGCGGCCTTCGTGCTGGACGACCCGGCCCGGCACACCACGGCCGCCGTCCCCACCCGGCGGGCCGTCCGCCACGGACTGCGCGTCCTCCTCGTGGTCCCGGTCGCCGCCGTGTGGTGGACCGCCGCGCTGCTCCTGGTGCCCGGGCCCGTCCGCCCCCCGGCCGCCGGGATCACCCTCGAGGCGGCGACGGTCCTCGCCCTCGCCCTGACCGGGGCGGCGCTCGCGGTCCACCGGGGCGACGGCGCCCGGCCGGGCCAGGCGGTCGCCGGGTCCCTGCTCGTCGGGTCGGTCCTGGGCCCGCTGCTGATCCCCGGGAGCTGGGCCCTGTTCACGACCCCGGACGACGTGAGGTGGGCGGCGGCCCACGACCGCTGGGCGGTCCTGCTGTGCGCGGCGGTGGTGGTGGGCGCGGCGTGCGCGACGGAACCGAGGCGCCGCCTCACCCTCCGCGGATTCCGCGGACTCAGGTCTCCGTCCGGTACATCAGGTCCGTCTCGTACGTGACGAAACCCAGCCGCTCGTAGACGGACACCGCCGCCTTGTTGTCGGCGTCGACGTAGAGCATGGCGGTCGGCAGGCCCCGGCCGGCCAGGTGCCGCAGCCCGATCGTGGTGAGGGACCTGCCGAGGCCGCCGCCCTGCGCGTCGGGGCTCACCCCGAGGACGTACACCTCGCCGAGGCGCTCCGCCGCGTGCACCTTCGTCCAGTGGAAGCCGACGAGCCGGCCCTCCTTCTCCGCCAGGAAGAACCCCTCGGGGTCGAACCACGCCTCGGCCTTGCGG
>NZ_JAGMUJ010000229.1 GCF_019049255.1 Streptomyces sp. AC558_RSS880
GTCGACCTGCGACAGGTGGGCGTACTGGGAGTACGTGCCGTTGCCGTGCTTGATGACGACGGCGTTGCCGTAGGCGGGGCCGTCACCGGCGCCGTTGGGGCCGGCCTTGACGACGGTGCCGCCGTGTGTGGCCATCACCGGGGTGCCGGTGGGGACGGCGTAGTCCTGACCGCTGTGCTTGGACGCCCACATGCCGCCGTTCTGGGCGAAGCTCGCGGACAGCTTGT
>NZ_JAGMUJ010000230.1 GCF_019049255.1 Streptomyces sp. AC558_RSS880
TCGGGGATGGCGTCGCCGTTGGCGTCGGGGGTGCCGATGAGCAGGTAGATGTTGGAACTGCCCCAGCCGGAGGCGCCGTAGACGGCGTCGACGCCGTCGGCGGAGTTGGCGGCGGAGGCCAGGGAGGTGAGGTCGGTTCCGCCGCCGTCGGCCTTGATGCCCTTGCGGAAGAGGAGCCGGCCGGAGGCGTCGCTGCGGTAGACCAGGTCCGTCACCCCGTCGCCGCTGATGTCGGCCGGGGTGTGTCAATTTAACGGCTGATCTTGGTTGTTGAGTGGTCAGTTGTTGCTCGGGGTCAGGCGACCCTCGAAGGCGATCTGGAACGCGTTGAGGGGT
>NZ_JAGMUJ010000231.1 GCF_019049255.1 Streptomyces sp. AC558_RSS880
TGATCAGCGGGGTGATCGCGAAGAGGGCGAAGAACACTGCGGCGGGCAGCGCCCAGGCGAAGCCGGGGCGTCCCACCTTCGTTGCGGACGAGGCGGGCGGCCGCCGCCGGGCCCCCTTGCGGGGTCCGGCGGCGGGCCGGGCGCTCGTGATCTTTGTGGTCATGAGCCGTTCGTCACTCGGTGGGGAGGGCCTGCATGGCCTTGATGAAGCCGTCCGTGTCGAGCTGT
>NZ_JAGMUJ010000038.1 GCF_019049255.1 Streptomyces sp. AC558_RSS880
TCTGGCAGCCGGAGGCGGTGAGCTCGGCGATCTGCTGCAGCGTGGCACCGATGTCGGACGTACGCGTGGTCGTCATCGACTGCACGGACACCGGGGCGTCCCCGCCCACCGCCACCGACCCGACCTGGATCTGCCGGCTCTTCCGGCGCTCGGCGAGCTTGGTCGGAACGGACGGCATGCCGAGAGAAATCGCAGTCATCTGCTGTGCAACCCCAAGTCGTGGATCAAGGTCCGGCTCCCCGTGAGCAGCGGGCTCCGGGCTCCGAGATTACGGCACTGGCCGACGCCCGAGCACATCACGGTCGTAAACCCGCCCAAAGGACGATGGCCCGGAACGAAAGGGTTCCAGGCCATCGTGAACGGCAGGTGACGCTCCTCGGGGCTACGAGATCCGTACCGGGTTCACCACGTCCGCGATCAGGACGAGGAGGGTGAAGCAGACGAAGATCCCGGCCACCACATAGGCCACCGGCATCAGTTTCGCCACGTCGAACGGGCCGGGGTCGGGGCGGCGCAGCACCCTGGCGAGGTTGCGGCGCAGCGACTCCCACAGGGCACCCGCGATGTGTCCGCCGTCGAGCGGCAGCAGCGGGAGCATGTTGAACAGGAACAGGGAGAGGTTGAAGCCGGCGAGCAGCATCACGAACATGGCGAGCTGTTGCGAGGCGGGGATGTCGAGGGTGGCGATCTCGCCGCCGACCCGGGCCGCGCCGACGACGCCCATCGGGGAGTCGGGTTCGCGCGGGCCGTCGCCGAAGGCCGCGTCCCACAGGGCGGGGATCTTGGAGGGCAGGGCGGCGAGGGAGTCGACGGCGTCGCCGACCCGGTCGGTCATCCAGACCACGGACTCGCCGAGGTCCTGTTTGACGACGCCGGTGGCGGCGCTGAAGCCGAGGAAGCCGGCCTTGACGTACTCGCCCTCGACGTAGGCGCCGTTGCCGTCCTTCTTGGCGACCATGTTGGTGGCGATCGTCGCCTGGAGGGTGACCTCCCGGCCGTCGCGGTCGACGACGATCGGCACCTGCTTGCCGGCGCTGTCGCGGATGAGGTCGGAGAGGGTGGCCCAGTCGTCGGTCCTGACCCCGTCGAAGGCGACGATCCTGTCGTCGGCCTTCATCCCGGCGGCCGCGGCCGGGGAGCGGGGGTCGGACTTCTCGCACTCGTCGCGGTTCTCGCTCTGCGAGATCACGCACTGGGAGACCGAGCTGACGGTGGTGGTCTGCTGCTGGATGCCGAAGCCCATCAGCACGGTGAGGAACAGCGCCACCGCGAGGATCAGGTTCATGAACGGGCCCGCGAACATCACGACGACCCGTTTCCATGGTTTGCGCGTGTAGAACAGGCGCTTCTCGTCGCCGGGCCTGAGCTCCTCGAAGGCGGCGGAGCGGGCGTCCTCGATCATGCCGCGCCACGGTGAGGTGGAGCGGGCCTCGAGGCGGCCGTCGGGGCCGGGCGGGAACATGCCGATCATGCGGATGTAGCCGCCGAACGGGATCGCCTTGACGCCGTACTCGGTCTCGCCCTTGTTCCGCGACCAGAGGGTCGGGCCGAAGCCGACCATGTACTGCGGCACGCGGATGCCGAACATCTTGGCCGTGGACAGATGGCCCAGCTCGTGCCACGCGATGGAGAACAGCAGGCCGGCCGCGAAGACGACTATGCCGAGGATGAACATCAGGGTCGTCATGCATGCGCCTCCGCGCTCGCCGTCCGGACTGTCAGTTCCCGGGCCCTCGTCCGCGCCCAGGTCTCCGCTTCGAGGACGTCCGACACGGTCAGTGAGGTTCCCGACGCCGGGGTGCCGTGTTCCTCGACCACCCGGGTGACGGTCTCCATGATCCCGTTGAAGGGCAGCGCGCCGGCGCGGAACGCCTCCACGCACTCCTCGTTCGCGGCATTGAACACCGCCGGGGCGGTTCCCGCGAGCTCGCCGACGTGCCGGGCGAGGTTCACCGAGGGGAACGCCTCGTTGTCGAGGGGGAAGAACTCCCAGGTGGACGCCTTGCTCCAGTCGAAGACCGGAGCGGCGTCGGGGACCCGTTCGGGCCAGCCGAGGCCGACGGCGATGGGCCCGCCCATGTCGGGGGGCGTCGCCTGGGCCAGTGTCGATCCGTCCGTGTACTCAACCATCGAGTGGACATACGACTGCGGGTGCACGACGACCTCAATGCGGTCGAAGGGAATGTCGTACAGCAGGTGCGCCTCGATGACCTCCAGGCCCTTGTTGACGAGGGTCGCGGAGTTGATCGTGATGACCGGGCCCATGGCCCAGGTGGGGTGGGCGAGGGCGTCCTCGACGGTGACGTGGGCCAGCTGCTCCTTGGTGCGGCCGCGGAAGGGGCCGCCGGAGGCGGTGACGACGAGCCTGCGGACATCGGCGCGGGTGCCGGCGGCCAGCGCCTGGAAGAGGGCGGCGTGCTCGGAGTCGACCGGGATGATCTGACCGGGCTTGGCGAGCGCCTTGACCAGCGGGCCGCCGACGATGAGCGACTCCTTGTTGGCGAGCGCGAGGGTGCGGCCCGCCTCCAGGGCGGCGAGGGTCGGGGCGAGACCGATGGAGCCGGTGATGCCGTTGAGGACGGTGTGGCAGTCGGAGGCGGCGACCTGCGTGGCCGCGTCCTTCCCGGCCAGGACCTCGGGCAGCGGCTCCCCCGCCCCGTACCGCGCGGAGAGCGCCTCGCGCAGCTCCGGTACGACGTCCTCGCGGGCGACGGCGACCGTGCGCACCCGCAGCCGGCGGGCCTGCTCGGCGAGGAGGGCGACCCGGCCGCCGTGGGCGGACAGGGCGGTGACCCGGAAGCGGTCGGGGTTGCGCAGCACGAGGTCGATGGCCTGGGTGCCGATCGACCCGGTGGAGCCGAGGATCACCACGTCCTTCGGGCCGTCTCCCGCCACGGGGTCGTAGACGAGGTGCGGGTCGGCGAGGGGGGCTGGAGCGTCGGTCATGGACCCCATTGTGTCGGGTCGCGACCGCCGCCGGGCCCCCGCCCCGGCAGCCCGGGGGCGCGTCCCGGCGGTACGGGGGCGCGCCCCGGCTCCGCGCCCCGGCTCGGTGGTCGGCCGCCGTTCCCGCCCGCCGCGCCGCACCCGCCGGTCAGCGGTCGACGTGGTCGACCTCACGGTCGTTGCGCGGCTGGACCGGGCGGTTGCTCCTCGGGAACAGCTCCCGGTACGCCGCCACCTGCCGCGGGGTGACGCGCACCTGGTCCTCCAGCACGGTCCACTTGACGCCCTCCGTGCAGGGCGGGGTGGTCAGGGAGCCCTCGTAGCGGTACTGGTCGCGGTCGCCGGGGAGGAACCGTGTGAGGTCGACGGGCCTGGTGATGTGGCTCTGCCCGCCCTCCCCGGCCGGAAGGTGCTTCCACAGGTCCGTGAAGGCGGAGTGCCCCTTCGCCGTCCTCATCAGCACGCCGAGGACGGCGAGCCCGCCCTTGCTGTCCTCGTGCACGAAGTGCATCTCCATGGCCGCGTGCCCACCGTCCTCGGTGTGCTCGCTCGGGAGGTGGAAGTGGAACTGCCGCAGCTGGTACGTGGTGCCGTCGACGACGATGCTGCTGCCGGCGGAGACATTGGCCTGGACGGTGTGGCCGTTGTTCACGAGTTCCGCGGTGACGGGCTTGTAGTGGACGGTGACGGGTGTGTCCGTCTCGACGGCGACGTCCTCGGTGAGGTCGACGGGTGACTGTTCACGGCCCTTCTCGCAGGTCTCGAAGTCCTCGCTGAGCGAGGCCCAGTGCTCCGGGCCGGTGGCGCCCTCGTAGCTCCAGTGGGGGGTCTCCGGGGACTTGCCGTCCGGGGAGGCGGAGGCGGTGGCGGTGCAGGCGGTCGCCGTGACGGCCGTGAGGGCTGCGAGCGCGGAGACGACGGCCGTGCGTATGTGGTGGGAAGACATGCGGATGACCCCTCATCGGGTTGTGGGAGGTCATCCACCTTTCGCCATCGACCGCAACGAACGGGGCAAGGTTCGCACAGGGAACGGCAAGGAAGGGTAAGCAAACGTCCAAGGGTCCGGCGCACGTCCCGCAAAACAGGAAAAACCCGCAGCGGTAGGGGAGTTGGGCGCACCGGGCGGGAAGGGGGGAGGGCGGCCGGGTGCGGGGACCCGGCCGCCCTCCCTTCGGCGCCGTGGTGGCACGCGTCGTCAGCGGACCGGACGGTGCGCGTTCTCCCGGGTGCTCGGGCCGGGTGTGGCGTCCGCGATCCAGGGACCGTCGTCCGAGGGGTCGGTGATGCCCTGCTCCAGCCACTCGTACGTGCCGGAGAGCACGCCCTTGACGACCTTGCGGTCGACGTCGTCGGTGTTGGTCCACAGGCGGTCGAAGAGTTCCTCGACGCGGATGCGGGCCTGGCGGCAGAAGGCGTCGGCGAGCTGGTAGGCCTCACGGCCGTTCTCGCCGCGGCCGCGCAGGAGCTCGGCGCGGACGCAGGCGGCGCTCATGGCGAACAGTTCGGCGCCGATGTCGACGATCCGGCCCAGGAAGCCCTGCTTGGTCTCCATCCTCCCCTGCCAGCGGGACATGGCGTAGAAGGTGGAGCGGGCGAGCCTGCGGGAGGTGCGCTCGACGTAGCGCAGGTGCGGGGAGAGGTCGACGCCGTGTTTGAACTCGCCGTACGTGCCGGGGAGCTGTCCCGGTCCGGCGACGAGTTTCGGCAGCCACTTGGCGTAGAAGACGCCCGCGCCCACACCCGCCCTCGCCTTGTCGCCGAGGGACTTCTCCGGGTCGATCAGGTCACCGGCGACCGAGAGGTGGGCGTCGACGGCCTCGCGGGCGATCAGCAGGTGCATGATCTCCGTGGAGCCCTCGAAGATGCGGTTGATGCGCAGGTCGCGCAGCATCTGCTCGGCCGGGACCGCCCGCTCGCCGCGCGCCCGCAGGGACTCGGCGGTCTCGAAGCCGCGTCCGCCGCGGATCTGGACCAGTTCGTCGGCCATCAGCCAGGCCATCTCCGAGCCGTACAGCTTGGCGAGGGCGGCCTCGATGCGGATGTCGTTGCGGTCCTCGTCGGCCATCTGCGAGGAGAGGTCGACCACGGCCTCCAGGGCGAAGGTGGTGGCCGCGATGAACGCGATCTTGGAGCCGACGGCCTCGTGCAGCGCCACCGGCTTGCCCCACTGCTCCCGGGCCGCCGACCACTCGCGGGCGATCTTCAGGCACCACTTCCCGGACCCGACGCACATCGCGGGCAGGGACAGCCGGCCGGTGTTGAGCGTGGTCAGGGCGATCTTCAGGCCCTGGCCCTCCTCGCCGATGCGGTGCGAGGCGGGGACGCGGACCCGGTGGAAGCGGGTGACCCCGTTCTCCAGCCCGCGCAGGCCCATGAAGGCGTTGCGGTTCTCCACGGTGACGCCTTCGGAGGCCGCCTCGACCACGAACGCGGTGATGCCGCCCCGGTGGCCCTCGGACTTCGGTACGCGCGCCATGACCACGAGGAGGTCGGCGACCACGCCGTTGGTGGTCCACAGCTTCACCCCGTCGAGGACGTACTCCTCGCCCTCGGGTACGGCGGTGGTGGCGAGCCGTGCCGGGTCCGAGCCGACGTCGGGCTCGGTGAGCAGGAAGGCCGAGATGTCGGTGCGCGCGCAGCGCGGCAGGAACGTCTCCTTCTGCTCCCGCGTGCCGAAGATCTTCAGCGGCTGCGGGACGCCGATCGACTGGTGCGCGGAGAGCAGCGCGCCGATCGCCGGGCTGGCGGAGCCGACCAGGGCGAGGGCCTTGTTGTAGTAGACCTGGGTGAGGCCGAGGCCGCCGTACTTGGTGTCGATCTTCATGCCGAAGGCGCCGAGCTCCTTGAGCCCGGTGATCACGTCGTCGGGGATCAGGGCGTCACGCTCGATCCGGGCGCCGTCGATCTTCGTCTCGCAGAAGTCGCGGAGCTTGGCGAGGAACTCCTCACCGCGCTGGACGTGCTCGTCGGCGGGGAGGGGGTGGGGGTGGATCAGGTCGAGCCGGAAGCGGCCGAGGAACAGTTCCTTGGCGAAGCTGGGCTTGCGCCAATCCTGTTCCCGGGCCGCCTCCGCCACCTGACGGGCCTCACGTTCGGTGACCGTGGGCCGGGACGGAGACTCGGGTGCTGCGGACATGAGGCTCACCTCGCCGCGAATGGGATGGTGTCATTACATTACCGATTGGTGCTACTCGATCGTATGTACCCGATCCGTAGCCGCTCCGCCACCCTTCGTGCGGCCGTACGGCCGATGCTCCCGCGCCCGGCGGGCGGGTGGGGTGAGGGACAATTCCTCCGGCGCCCCTTCGGTTCGACCCGGCCCTGGAGAAAGCTGTCGAAGCGCTTCGACAGCCTATGGACACCCGTCATCCTGTGAGGCTACTGTCGAACCACCCTCACCTGCCCCTACACATTGCGCGCACTGTCGAAGCGCTTCACAAGCTTGGAGACTGGATGGTCACCCTCGCCGAGGTCGCCCAGCACGCCGGAGTCTCCGCGAGCACGGTGAGCTATGTCCTCAGCGGCAAGCGGTCCATCTCCGCGAACACCCGGCAGCGGGTCGAGCGGAGCATCCACGAGCTCGGGTACCACCCGAACGCCGGGGCCCGTGCCCTGGCCAGCAGCAGGTCGAACATCATCGCGCTGATGATCCCGCTGCGTACGGACATGTACGTGCCGGTGATGATGGAGATCGCCATCGCGATGGCCACCACGGCCCGCACCCACGGGTACGACGTGCTGCTGCTCACCGGTGAGGAGGGCCCGGACGCGGTGCGCCGGGTCTCGGGCAGCGGACTCGCCGACGGCATGATCCTGATGGACGTCGAACTCGACGACGAGCGGCTGCCGCTGCTGCGGGGTGGGGGTCCCCCCGCTCGAGCGAAGTCGAGAGTGGGGGACGACCAGCCGGCGGTGCTGATCGGGCTGCCGGCCGACACCGCCGGGCTGACCTGCGTCGACCTCGACTTCAAGGCCACCGGTGCGCTGTGCGTGGAGCACCTGGCCGAGCTCGGACACCGCGACATCGCCGTCATCGGCGAGGCGCCGGCGGTCTACGAACGGCACACCGGCTTCGCCGAGCGCACCCTGGACGGACTGCGCGGCCGGGCGCGGGAGCTGGGACTGCGGCTGCTGCACCGGCCGTGCGAGGGCGGGTACGACGCGATGTCCGTGACCCTGGCCCGGATCCTCGACGAACGCCCCGGCACCACGGGCTTCGTCGTGCAGAACGAGTCGGCGGTGGAACCCCTGCTCGCCCTGCTGCGGCAGCAGGGGCGGGCCGTGCCCGAGGACGTCTCGGTGGTCGCGATCTGTCCGGAGCAGGTCGCCGTGCAGGCCTCGGTGCGGCTGACGTCGGTCGCCGTCCCCGCGCAGGAGATGGGCCGGCTCGCCGTGGAACAGCTGGTCGCCAAGCTCGACGGGCGGGGCGGCGACGAGGTCGTGCTGATCGCGCCCGAACTGACGGTCCGCGCCAGCTCGGGCCCGGCGCCCGCCCCGTAGCCCACCCGCCCGGTGAGGCGGCCGCGGTCACTCGCGGCGCCACAGCGCCGGGACGTGGGGCGGCTCCCAGCCGGTCATCGAGGTGTGGGCCTGCAGACAGCGGTAACCGGCGCCCCCGTGGACGACCCGGTCGCCCGCCGCGTACGGACGGCCGGGAGCCCAGCTCCCGCTCGGCGGGTCGGTGGGCGGGTCCGTCGGCGGGTCCGTCGGGTCGCCCTCGACGTCGAGCACGAAGTCGAAGGTGCCCTGCCTGCCGCCGCCCGCGGCGCGGACGTTCATCAGCAGCGCCGGGTCGAAGAGCGCGTCCGTGCTGTTGCGGGGCTCGCCGGGGAAGTACAGCTGGGTGGTGAGCACGGGCTCGCCCGGTGCCTGCGCCTTGACGTGGATGTGCCGGGTGCGGCCGGGGTAGAGGCCCGGCACGATCGTCCGCAGGGTGAAGGCGCCGGTGGCGTCGGTGAACTGGTGCCCGCGGAAGGTGTATCCGGCCATGTCGTAGGCGCCCGCGTCGTCGGCCTGCCAGAAGTCGAGCAGCACCCCGGGAAGGGGCACGCAGTTCCGGCCGAAGACGTAGCCGCTGACGGTGAGCGGGGTGCCGGGGGTGCCGGGCGTCACGAGGTCGGTGCGCAGCGGGGAGTTCGGTTTGAAGTAGGGGCCCTCCATCTGGTCGGGCGTGGGGTCGTCGCCGTCGTCGCAGGAGGGGGTGGGCGCCAGGGGCCGCCCCTGGGAGCCGGTCTCCCTGGCGAGCGCCACCGTGCCCGTGGCCAGCAGCGGGACGGCGGCTCCGGCGGCGACGGCCGCGCGGAGCAGGTTCTTGCGGCTGATCGGGCGTTCGGCGCCGGTTCCGGGCGCGTCGGGACGGGATGGGGTCATGACGGTTCCTCGGGCTTCTCGGTGGGGGCGGAAGGACGGGGCGTGCCTGATCGCCGGAGAACCTATGCGCGCCGGCGGATACGGCGACAGCTCCCGTTCCGGCCCCTGCACGGCGTTATGGCGGCCGGGCGGCGCCGGGAAGCACGGGGCCGCCCGCACCGGGCACCGGTGCGGGCGGCACGGAGGCGGGGTGACTAACCGCCCGACACCGTCAGGTTGTTGGTGCGGAAGTCGAGGCCGCCGGCCGACGAGGTGATCTCGTAGCCGAACTGCACGTCACCGATGGTCTCGTTGCCCATCCAGCCCTTGGTGTCCTTGATCCACTTGAGGATCGGGAGGATGTCGACGGTGCCGGAGTTCGAGTCCGAGGTGCGCAGGAACGAGAAGACCTCGTTGGCTCCGTTGTTCCCCTTGTACACGTTCCAGGTGTGGCCGCCGAGGCTCACGGCGCCCTGCGAGGAGCCGAGCGGGCCCACGGCGCCGTGGTGGTTGACCCAGAGCATGATCTCGTAGTCGTAGTCCGTGTCCCAGATGTCGTACGAGGTGTTGTACGCGCCCGAGGACGGGACGGTGACGTTGTAGCTGCTGGTGAGCGAGGAGAGGGAGGTGATCGACTTGTTGATCACCTTCTTGGCGTTCGGGTAGGACTTGATGCCGCCGGTGTTGGGGTGGTCGGCCCAGGCGCCCCAGTTGGTGCCGGAGTTGGCCCAGACGCACTGGGCGCCGGCGCCGGAGCCCCAGATGTTGTTGTAGAGCGTGTAGCCGTTGAGGCCGGTGTTGCCCCACTGGTCGCAGGAGCTCCAGACGGCGGCGTGCGCGGGGGCGGAGGCGAGGCCGACCGTCGCGCCGAGCGCGAGGACGGGCGCCAGCAGGGCCTTGGTGATCCTGCTCAGGATGTTCGTTGCCATGGTGTCCTTCCATGGGTGGGGGGAATCGCTGGGAGGTCACCGCGTCTTCGGCGTGAGGACGCGGTCTTCTCCGGCGACCAGGTCGAGCTGCTCGGCGCCGGCGGAAGTCCACAGGGTGATGCGGTGGGTGCGGGTGGGCCGCAGGACGGCGGTGGCGCCGTCCGGGGACCAGGTGAGGTCGAGCGAGGCGCCGAAGCGGGTGCGGATCCCGCGCAGCCGGCCGCTCGGGTACGCCGGGAGGGGGGCCGGCAGCAGGACCAGCCGGTCGGGGGTGGACTGCACGAGCGCCTCGATCAGCACGGCGGGCAGGGTGTGGGCGGCGTCGGCGTTGTAGACGTGGCGGTGCGGGTAGTGCGCGCTCATCAGGGAGGCGTGGAAGAAGTCGCCGTCGAGGACCTGGCCGAGCGCGTGGGCGACCCGCTCGCCGTCCCGGAGGCGGGCCGCGATCAGCGCGTGGTGCAGGTGGCCGTGCGCGGAGTCGTTCTCGGCGCCGCGCAGTTCCAGGGCGCGGTGGGCGGCGGCGGCCAGGTCCGGGGTGTCGTAGGGGGTGATCTCGTCCAGGGGCCAGACGCCGTAGAGGTGGCTGAGGTGGCGGTGGTCGTAGGAGTCCTCCAGTCCGGGCCACGCCCATTCGGCGAGCGCCCCGTCGGCGTTGATCCGGTGCGGCGGGAGGCGGTCGGCGAGCGCCCGCCAGCGGTCGGCGTGCTCCGGGTGGTACGCGGCGGCGGTGCGCAGGGCGTGCCGGGCGGCGGAGAGGTCCATGGCCGCGTTGACGGTGCCCCAGCTCGCGTTGGCGGGCCGGTTCTCGGGCGAGTAGGAGGGGACGACGACCAGCCGGCCCTCGCTGTCGGTGCGGGTGAGGAAGTCCTCGTAGAACAGGGCGACTTCGGCGAGCACGGCGGCGGTGTGCGGGTCGCGTGCGCCGCGGGTCTCGTCGTGGTCGACCAGGGGCTTGAGCAGCCAGTCGGCGCCGGCGGTCCACAGGTGCAGCGGGTACTCGCGGCTGAAGTGGTACGCGTGCCCCGACTCGCCGTCGCTGTGGGCGGGCGCGACCACGCCCCGGGCGCCGAAGACCGCGCGGGCGTTGTCCCGCCAGTCGGGCAACTGCCGCCGGATCAGGGCGGACAGCGCCTCGGTGACCTCGGGGAGGGCCGCCGCGGCGGCGGAGGCGGTCTGGAGGTTGAGGTTGGCGTCGTTGGTGAAGGCGCCGGACCAGGCGGTGTCCCAGTCGCCGGTCCACAGTCCGGTGAGCCGGGGCGGGAACAGGCCGCTGGAGGACAGCAGGTGGTAGCGGCCGGCCGCGAAGAGCCGTTCGAGCAGGGCGGCGCTGCGCGGCCGGGTGAGCAACTCCGAACCCGGCAGGGCGCGTTCGTCCGGGTCGGCGGCCAGGTCCAGGGTGACGCGTTCGTAGGCGGTGCGGTGCGGGGGCAGGTGGCGGGCGAGGAGGTCGTCGTACGAGGACCCGGGGGCGTCGGCGAGCAGATCGCGCAGGGCGCGGCCCTCGGCGACCACGTCGAGTTCCCCGGTGTGCCGCCGCACCCGGGTGAGCAGCAGCACCGACCGCGCGCCCTCGACGTGCGCGCCCGGCGGGGCGAGCGCCGTGCGGCCGCCGGTGACGGCGACCAGGGTGACGCCGGTGCAGGCGAGGTCGCTGCCCGGGTAGCGGGCGCGCAGGCTCAGCAGGGCGCCCTCGGGGGTGAGGACGGCGCCGTGACCGACGCCCAGGCCGGTGGGGGCACCCGGGAGCCGGTGGTCCAGGGAGACGTCGAGGGTGAGTCCGGGGCCGGTGACGTGCTGGACGATCACGTCGTCGGCGCGGGAGACGAAGACCCGGCTGGTCCAGCCGGCGCGGGCCGCCTCCGCGACGCCCGTGGCGAAGTCGAGCGTACGGCGGTATCCGTCCGGGTCCGGGTCGCCGTCCGGGCGGCGCACGCGGACCTGGAAGGCCGGGTGGAAGGGCTGTACCCATTGGAGCGGGCGGCCGTCGGTGAAGCCCTCGGCGGCGGTCGGGTCACCGGCGAGCAGCCGGTCCTGGAGGTCGGACAGTCCGTCGGCGAGCCGGGGCGGCAGCCGGTTCCGGTCGTCGCCCTCGCCCGGACGGACGAGGGTGTGATGGGTGACGACGGTCCGGTCGTCGTTCGGATCACCGAACGCGAGGGCGCCGTGGTGGCCGTTGCCGCTCAGGAAGGCGTCCTCCCAGCGGGCGGCCGGCCGTGGTTCCCAGGTTCCGTGGACGGGCGTGGCGCTCATGGCTCGAGCACCGCCACGCCGTGGCGGCCGAGGGTGACGCGGTCGGTCACGGTCGTCTCCGTCAGCAGGTCGTGGTGGGTTCCCGGGACGTCCACGGTGACCGGCTCGCGGCCGTGGTTGAGCAGGAACAGCAGTTCCCCGCGGCGGACCGCCTCGACTCCGTCCGGGAGTCCGTCGAGCACCGGCCGGACGCCCGCACCGGCCGCGACGCGGGTCAGCAGCGCGCGCAGCGCCTCCGGTTCGGGGAGCGTCGAGACGTACCAGGCGCGGCCCTTGCGCAGCACGGCGGGCAGCCCGTCGAGTTCCCCGCCCCGGTAGGGGACGGTCTCGTCGGCGGTGCCGTCGGGCTCCAGTTCCTCGGACCACAGGGTGCCGCGCAGGCCGTCGCACTCCGCGGTCTCCCCCGGCTCCAGCGGCCACCACTCGTGCAGGGTGCGGATGCCGAAGAGTTCCCGCAGCCGGGCGTCCATGCCGCCGGGCCGGACCCGGTCGTCCTGGTCGGCGACGCCGGTCAGGAAGCCGCAGACGAGGGTGCCGCCGCCGCGTACGTAGGCGAGGAGGTTGTCGACGGCCGTGTCAGTGAGGAGGTAGAGCTGCGGGACGACGACCAGCCGGTAGCCGGACAGGTCGTGTTCGGGGTGGGCGAAGTCGGTGGTCAGGTGGGCCCTCCAGAGGGCGCGGTGCCAGGCGCTCAGGACCTGCGGGTAGTCGACCTCGTGGGAGGGCCGGGCCTCCTGGTCGCCGGCCCACCAGGAGTGCCAGTCGTGCAGCACGGCGACGTCGGCGGTGATCCGGCCGCCGGTGACGTGCGGGGCGATCCGGGCCAGGTCCGCGCCGAGCTGCTTGACCTCCTGGTACGTACGCCCCTGCGCACCCGCGTGGCCGACCATCCCGGAGTGGAACTTCTCGGCGCCCTGCCGGGACTGGCGCCACTGGAAGTAGCAGACGGCGTCCGCGCCGCGGGCGACGGCCTGGAGCGACCACAGGCGGTTGAGGCCGCGCGGCTTGGGGTGGTTCACGCGGCGCCAGTTGACCGGTCCGGCCGCCTGCTCCATCAGCATCCACGGGCCGCGGGCCTGGGAGCGGGTCATGTCCTGGACCAGGGCGCCGCTCTGGGCGCCGAGCGGGTCGCGCGGGTCGGGGTAGAGGTCGACGGAGACGACGTCCTCCTCCTCGGCCCAGCGCCAGGCGTCCTGGCCGGCCCACAGCGGCATGAAGTTGGTGGTGACCGGGAGGTGGGGGGTGTGCCGGCGGACGATGTCGCGTTCGGCGGTGTAACACTCCAGGAGCATGTCGGACGTGAAGCGCTTGAAGTCCAGCACCTGGGTGGGGTTCTTCAGGTAGTGCGCGTGACGGGGCGGCAGCACCTCGGCCCAGTCGCCGTAGCCCTGGCTCCAGAAGGCGGTGCCCCAGGCGGTGTTGAGGGCGTCGAGGGTGCCGTAGCGGTGGCGCAGCCAGGTGCGGAAGCGGGCGGCGGCCTCGTCGCCCCAGTCGTAGGTGCAGTACTCGTTGTTGATGTGCCACATGCTCAGCGCCGGGTGGGTGCCGTAGCGGGCGGCCAGGTCCTCGGTGATGGCGGCGGCGTGCCGGCGGTAGGTGGCGCTGGAGTGCGAGAAGTGCTGGCGTCCGCCCCACCACTCGGTCCGGCCCTCCGCGTCACGGGGCAGGGTGTCCGGGTGGAGGTGACCCATCCAGGGCGGCGGGGAGGCGGTCGGGGTGGCGAGGACGACCCCGATGCCGCTGTCGTGCATCAGGTCCATCAGCCGGTCCAGCCAGCCGAAGTCCCGCTCCCCGGGGCGGGGTTCGAGCTTCGACCAGGAGAAGACACCGAGGGTGACGGAGTTGACGCCGGCCTCCTTCATCAGGCGGACGTCCTCGCGCCAGACCTCCTCGGGCCACTGCTCGGGGTTGTAGTCGCCGCCGTAGAGGAGGCGGCCGCGGGTGGCGTCGCTCAGGTTCGGCATCAGACGGGCTCCCCGTACTGGATGCCGCGCCCGTTGGTGGCGAGGTAGACCCGGCCGTACACGCGCGGGTCGCCGGTGATGGTCTCGCCGGTCCAGCCCCACTGGTGGGCGTCGTCGTTGATCCGCACCCAGGTCTTCGCCTCGTCGTCGGAGCGGTGGACGGCGGTGCTGGTCCCGGTCGAGCCGACCTGGTAGATCGCGGGGTAGCCGGCGCCGTCGGCGGCCTTGCCGAAGCCGAGCGTGTAGGAGGCCCAGCAGCTCTCCACCTTGGTGAAGGTGACGCCGCCGTCGATGGAGCGGTACAGCCCGTTCCCCTTGGTACTCAGCCACAGGTCGCCGGTGCGGCCGGGCGCCGCGACCAGCTTGAACTGGCTGTCGCCGGCCGGCAGTCCGGTCGCACGGGCGGTGAAGGAACGGCCACTGTCCGTGCTGGCGAGCAGCGTTCCCGTGTCGGTGTCGTACGCGTAGAAGAGCGTCGGGTCGGCCGGGTCGGCGACCGGCGTGGCGCCCTTCGGGAAGGAGGGGATCTCGGACCAGGTGGTGCCGTCGTCCGCCGAGCGGTGGGCCGGGTACCTGGTGCCGTCCCAGTGCACGAAGGACCACAGGAGCACGCTGCCGTCGGCGTTGACGGCGATCGGCCCGGGCGCGTCCTTGGCGATGGAGGGCTGGGCCGCGAAGGGCGCCCAGGTCCGCCCGCCGTCGTGGGAGTACGCGCCGTTGCCGTGATCGCCCCAGCCCGCCCGGACGACGTACGCCGGTCTGCGCGCGGCCTGCGCGAGTCCCGTCGCCGACCCGGACACGGGGTTCGTCGCCATGCCGTGCGCCGGGGACGAGGTGAGCCGCTCGTGGTACATCACGCCGATGTCCCGCGACCCGCTGATCAGGTGCGCCCTCCCGACCGGGGGCGAGACCAGCTGGGTCACGGACGCCTCCTCCAGGCCGCGGATCTGCGGGGCCCAGTGACGCAGGTCGCGGGTGCCGTAGAGGGTGGCGCCGGTGCCGTACACGAGGTGCCGTGAGTCGTACGGGTCGAGGGCGAGCGCCTGGATCCACCAGCCGAACTTGGGCTTGTCCTCGCCCCACTTCAGGTACGGCGTCTCGGAGACGTCGAGCACGGCGGTGTCCTTCAGCGAGCGCCAGCTGCGGCCGCCGTCGGTGGACCGGTACAGCGTGTCGACCGCCGCCCAGCGGTTGTTGGTGGAGACGACGACGGTGCCGGGGCGGCGGGCGTCGATCGCGACCCCGCCGTAGCCGAAGGTGTCGGCGGAGCCTTCGTCCGTGGTCCCGCCGGGCTTCACCGGGGTGACCTCGGTCCACTCGTCGCCGCCGGTGCGCAGCTTGTGCACACTGCCGTCGGACTGCCCGTTGGGGCCGGGCGCGTCGGCGTACGTCAGGTACAGCTCGCGGGTGTGCCGGTCGTACGCGGCCCGGATCGGTACGCGTGCGGCGGCGCCGGACGGCTGTCCCGGCACGGCCTCCCAGGTGGTGCCGTCGGCCGTGCGGAACAGGTTCGCGTCGCCGCCGTCGCCCCAGCCGGCGTAGACGGTGCGCCCGGCGGCGGCGAGGAGGGTGACGCCCTGGCCGGTGGCGGACGGGGTGACCGGGAAGCCGGTCACCGGCGCCCAGGTGGCGCCCCGGTCGGTGGACCTGAGCAGTCCGTCGTGGCGGGTGCCGAGCCACAGGGTGTCGCTGTCGCGCGGGTCCACGAGGAGCCGCTCACCGGCGCCCCGGCCGTCCTCGTTGGCGCCGAGCTTCACGGTGAGGTCGGTGCGCCGCCAGGTGGCGCCGCGGTCGTCCGAGCGCAGGACGGCACCGTTGCTCCCCCACGACTGGGCGTAGGTGCCGCAGGCCAGGTAGAGGCGGTCCGGGTGGGCGGGGTCGACCGCCATCGCCTCGACCCCGAGCAGGTTCCAGTCGTCCCACCCGATGTGGTCGAGCAACGGGATCCAGCGGTCACGCCGGTCGTCCCAGCGGTAGGCACCCCCGATGTCGGTCCGGGCGTAGGCGAGCCCGCGCACGGAGGGATGGAACAGCACACCGGTGATGAACCCGGTACCGCCGATGACGACGTTGCGCCAGCGGTAGGAGGAGGACCCGGCGGCCTTCGCCTGGCCGGCGAGGACGGGAACACCGGCGACAGCGGCGACGGCCGCCGCTCCGGCAAGAACGGCACGCCGACTCAAGGGAGACGCGAACATGACAGAACCTCGCCTATGCGGGGGGGGTGAGTGGAGAACCTAAGGGGCGCGGGGAACTGCGCGATCAACCACAACGAACCGGCAGCCGAAAGACCACGCGAGTTCCCCCACAACTCAGGGCGCTAGCCCTTGACCGCGCCCGTGAGCATGCCCTTCTTGAAGTGCTTCTGGACGAACGGCGACAACACGGCCACCGGCAGCAACGCCATCACCATCACGGCCATCTGCACGGCCAGACCGGACAGCTCACCGGTCTTGATCGCCTGGCCCAGACCGACCGGCGCCTCCTGCTTCTGCACCAGCTGGATCATGACGTTCTGCAGCGGCAGCATGTCCTGGTCGTTCAGGTACAGGGAGGCGTTGAACCAGGCGCTCCAGTAGCCGACGGCGTAGAACAGCGTGATCACCGCGACGACCGCGCGGGAGAGCGGCAGCACGATCTGCCACAGGATGCGCAGGTCCCCGGCGCCGTCGATGCGGGCGCTGTCGATCAGCTCCTGCGAGATGCCCATGAAGAAGCCGCGCAGCACCAGGATGTTGAAGACGCTGATCGCGCTGGGCAGGATCAGCGCGAGGTAGCTGTCCGTCAGGCCGATGGACTGCACCAGCAGGTAGGTAGGGATGAGGCCGGCGCTGAAGAACATCGTGGCCAGCAGCACCATGAGGATCGAGCGGTGGCCCAGCGAGCCGGTGCGGGACAATCCGTAGGCGCACAGCACCGACACCGCCATCGAGAAGAGGGTGCCGACGAGGGTGATGCCGATGCTGACGAGCGCGGCCCGGGTGACCTGGCCGCCGCTGAGCAGTTCCTGGTAGGCGACGAAGGTGATGTCCGTCGGGATCATCACCAGCCCGCCGGCCTCGTCGATGGCCTTGCGCGTGGACAGGCTGGTGACCACGACGATCCACAGCGGGAACAGGATGGCCAGGCAGGCGAGGAACAGGACCAGCCCCTTGGCCGCGAGCCCGGCCCGGCCGGGCTTCTCCTCCCACACCGGCCGGGGCGGGGCCGCCCAGCGGCCGGGCGTGCGCGCGGGCTTGTCGATGACGGCGGTCACTTCTTGTACACCCCCTGCTCGCCCATGAGATGGGCCACCTTGTTCGCTATCAGGACCAGGCCGAGACTGATGACGCCCTTGACGAGTCCCGCGGCGGCCGCGTAGCCGAAGTCCTGGTTGCGCACGCCGTTCCACCACACGAAGGTGTCGAGGACCTCCGCGGCATCCGGTCCGACCATGTCGCGTTGCAACAGGATCTGTTCGAAACCGACCGTCAGGGCGTCACCGACGCGCAGCACCAGCAGCAGGGCGATCACCGGGCGCAGCGCGGGCAGCGTGACGTGCCACATGCGGCGCCAGCGGTTCGCGCCGTCCATCGCGGCGGCCTCGTACAGGTCGGGGCTGACCGAGGCCAGCGCGGCGAGGAAGACGATGATCCCCCAGCCCGCGTCCTTCCACACGCTCTGCGCGGTGACCAGGAACTTGAAGGTCTCCGGGTCGGTCATGAGGCTGAGCCCGTCGTACCCGTGGTCGCGCAGCAGCTGGGACAGCAGCCCGGCGCCGCCGAACAGCTGCTGGAAGACGGCGATGACCAGCACCCAGGAGAAGAAGTGCGGCAGGTAGAGGATGGCCTGCGAGATCGCCCGCACCCGCGGCCTGACCACGCTGTTGATGAGCAGCGCGAGCAGGATGGGGATGGGGAAGTACAGCACCAGCTGGAGGAAGAACAGCACCAGCGTGTTCTGCACCGAGTTCCAGAAGGCGGAGTCCTCGAAGATGCGCTGGAAGTTCTCCAGGCCCACCCAGGGGCTGTGCAGGATGGAGACGACCCCGTTGTCACTGATGTAGGGGTCGTACTCCTGGAACGCGACGACGTTGCCGAGGATCGGCACGTAGTTGAAGAGCAGTACCAGCAGCACGGCCGGCAGGGTCATCAGCAGCAGCACGCGGTCGCGTCTGAACCTCACCCGGAGGCTGAGCTTCTCGGCGGGTGGCTTCTTCGTGGCCCCGGTGGCGCCGCCGTGCGCCGCCGGGGGGTTCTCCTTCGCTTCGGCCTCGGTGTCGGTCCGAGGCACCGTGCTGTGGGACACGGCGGTTCTCCTTGCCTCGGTACCCGGTCAGCCGGCCGCCGAGCCGTTCTCGTCGAGGATCTTCTTGTACCAGTCCCGGAGCTCGTCCCCGCCCTTGCTCTTCCAGTCGGAGACGGCCTGCTGCACGTCGCTGACCTTCTTGCGGCCGCGGACGACGTCGTCCTCCAGCTGCTCGAAGTCGTTGGAGAGGTTGGTGTAGCGGGCCGGCTCGGTGATCTGCATGCCGTAGAAGGACGGCTTCTTGGTGAAGGCGCCCATCCGCTGCTGCCACTCCACCTGGCCCTTGGCGACCTCGGGGAAGTCGGGGTGGGCGATGGTCGCGGCGGGGCTCGCGATCATCACGAAGGCGTTCATCACGTCGATGTTGCCCTGGTCGGTCTTGGTGGGCACGCCGTCCTTGACGGTGTAGTGGGTGCCCTCCACACCGTAGTTGGTGGCCATGTACTCCTTGGTGCCGTACGGCGCGGCGGTGACGTTGGCGACGGCCAGCACGTCGCGGATCACGGCCTCGGACGCCTTCTTGTTGACGAAGGCGAAGATGCTCGCCGGGTTCTGCGCCCACAGCGTGGGGTCGCCGCCGTCGTGCCCGAAGAAGTCCATGCCCCAGATCTTGAACTCGGGGTTCTGGGTGGCCTGCTCGGCGGTGCGGCTCCACCACTGGGAGATGTCCTGGTTGTAGATGAGGAACTCACCGGCGGCGAACTTGGGCCCGGGGTCGGTGGCGTTGCTCTTGCCCAGCTTGGCGTCGGGGTGCACGACGCCGGCGGCGAACAGCTTGCGCGTCCACTCCAGGGCCTCGAGGTACTCCTCGGTCTCGATGCGGTGGACCAGCTTGCCGTCGACCAGGTTCCAGCCGAGCGACTTCTCGTTGCCGGAGAGCACACCGAAGGCGTTGAAGGCGGTCCACTTCATGTCCAGGCAGGCCCAGCGCTTGGCCTTGGCGTTGGTGGCGTCCTTGGCCAGTGCCATGAACTCGTCGCACGAGCGGGGGACTTCGTAGCCCTCCTTCTCGAAGATGTCCTGGCGGTACAGCGGCACGATGCCGGACACGTACGAGGACGGCATCGGCAGGCCGCGCAGCTTGCCGCCGAAGATGGAACGCTGCCAGGCGTCGGTGGGGATCGCCGCGAGGTTCGGGTAGTCCTTGACGGCGTCGCCGGACAGGTACGGGCCGAGATCGGCGAACTTGCCGATGATGGCGCTGGGGATCTTGCCCGTCATGTTCCAGCCGGGCACGACCACCACGTCGGGCACCTCGCTGGAGGCGAGGACCGCGCCGAGCTTCTGGTCGTAGGTGTTGCCGTCCTGGTTCTGCCAGACCACGTCGACGCCGATGAGGTCGTTCATCGACGTGTAGTAGGCGTTGCCGTCCTTGGGCGGGGAGCCCCAGAACGGCGACATGACGGTGACCTTGCCGCCCTTGCCGAGCTTCTTCGGCACCGACGTCTTCAGGTCCGCCAGGTCGAGCTTGCTGGTGAAGCCGACCGCGGAACCGTTCTTGCTGGGGAGGTCGGGCGTGACCACGTTGCTCGCCACGTACGCCGGGAGGATCTTCTTGGCGTCCTTGCCCGACGTGGTGCCGTCCCGCGAGCCTCCGTCGGACCCGCCGCACGCGGCGAGCAGCGGCATTCCCCCCGCCACCGCGGCGGTGGCGACCGCCGTGGAGGCGAGGAAGCTTCTCCGGCTCGGTCCGGAGGAGTTGGGGGCGGCGTTCGGCGTCATTGCGTCAACCCTTCATGGCGCACCAGGACACCCGGCGGTGGCCGTCGGCTGCGGTGTCTTCAGTGGAACTGGCTGAGCCGAAGCGGTGGTTCGGCGGAAGGTGCGCCGGAAAGGCGGGCCTCGCAGTCGAAGCGCTTCGATGTTGCTGCGAGGTTAAGTGAACACCTGGGGGCACACAAGGGTCGCATCGAAGATTCCTCGGATGTATGCGCGATTGCGATGCAGGCATCATGCCCATGGATCTTCCACCAGGCGTCCGATCTGTTGTGCTCGGATCCCTTGACACCCACCCCTGCCCCGAATGAGCATCGAAGCGCTTCGAAAGCGCCTCGTCGCTCCATCCCGAGGGGAACCCCACGTGACCGCACAAACGCCGCCTACGCCGCCTTTCCGCGATACGACCCTGCCGTTCGCGAAGCGCATCGACGACCTCCTGTCGCGGCTCACCCTCGACGAGAAGATCGGATTTCTGCACCAGTTCGCGCCGGCCGTCGAGCGCCTGGACGTCGCCGCCTTCCGCACCGGACAGGAGGCCCTGCACGGTGTCGCCTGGATGGGTCCGGCGACGGTGTTCCCGCAGGCCGTCGGCCTGGGCGCCACCTGGAACCAGGAGCTGGTGCGCCGGGTGGGCGAGGCGGTGTCCCGGGAGGTCCGCGCGATGCGCACCCGCGACGACCGCGTCGGCCTCAACGTCTGGGCGCCGACCGTCAACCTGCTGCGCCACCCCCTGTGGGGCCGCAACGAGGAGGGCTACTCGGAGGACCCGAAGCTCACCTCGGCGATCGCCACCGCCTACACCCAGGGCCTGCGCGGCGACCACCCGGCCTACTGGCGCACGGCCCCCGTCCTCAAGCACTGGCTGGCGCACAACAACGAGACGGAGCGCGACACCACCTCCAGCTCCGTCCGCCCGCGCGTGCTCCACGAGTACGACCTGCGCGCCTTCCGGGAGACGGTCGAGGCGGGCACAGTGGCCGGCGTGATGCCGGCGTACAACCTGGTCAACGGCCGCCCGAACCACGTGTCTCCGTACCTGCGGGAGCACCTGCGCGCCTGGACCGAGGAGGACCTGCTGGTCTGCTCGGACGCCGGGGCGCCGTCCAACCTGGTCGACTCCGAGCACTACTTCGACAGCCACGAGGAGGCCACCGCGGCGGCCCTGCGGGCCGGGGTGGACAGCTTCACCGACCACGGCACCGACAGCTCGACGATCATCGGACGTATCCGGGGCGCGCTGGAGCGGGGCCTGCTGACGGAGGCCGACATCGACACGGCCGTGCGCCGTCAGCTCTCGGTGCGGTTCCGGCTCGGCGAGTTCGACCCGGGCGCGGACCCGTACGCCGGGGAGCAGCCCTTCGACACCCCCGAGCACCGGGCGCTCGCCCAGGAGGCCGCCGAGCAGGCGATCGTCCTGCTGAAGAACGACGGCCCGCTGCCGCTCGCCCCGAACGCCCGTGTCGCGGTCGTCGGGCTGCTCGCCGACGAGTGCAAGCTCGACTGGTACAGCGGCAGCCTCATCCACCGCGTCACCCCGCTGGAGGGCCTCCACGAGCGCTTCGGCGCCGAGCGCGTCGAGTTCGCCGAGGGCGTGGACCGGGTGCTGCTGAAGACCTCCGCCGGTACGTTCCTGCACGTCCCGCCGACCCCCGAGGCCCCCGAGACGGCGCGCGGCGCCGAGGGCGCCCTCGACCCGGCGCTGCTCGCGGGCCGCACCGACCTGCCGCCGCTCACCGCCGGGGCGGAGGGCACCGAACTCGCCCTGGCCGACTGGGGCGAGGGCGTGCTCACCCTGCGGGCGCCCGACGGACGCTACCTCTCGGTCGCCGAGGACGGGTACGTGCGCGCCTCCGCCGACCAGCCGGGCGGCTGGGTCGTGCAGGAGACGTTCCGGCTGGAACCGCACGGGGACGGTCACCTCCTGAGGCATGTGGGGACAGGACGCCATGTGCGGGTCGCCGCCGACGGCGTGAAGGTTGCCGAGGAGGACCCCGAGGTCTTCGAACTGGTCGTCGTCGAGCGCGGGGAGGACGCGGTCACGCGTGCCGCGGCCGGCGCCGACGTGGTCGTGGTGGTCGCCGGCAACGATCCGCACATCAACGGGCGCGAGACCGAGGACCGTACGACGCTGCGGCTGCCCGCCCAGCAGGAGCTGCTGCTGCGCGCGGCCCGCGCCGCCAACCCGAACACGGTGCTGGTGCTGACCTCCGCCTACCCGTACGCGGTGGACACGGCGGACCTCCCGGCGCTGCTGTGGACCGCGCACGGCGGACAGGCCGCCGGCACCGCGCTGGCCCGGGTGCTCGCCGGCGACGTCTCCCCCGCCGGCCGGCTGCCGCAGACCTGGTACGCCGACGACGCCGACCTGCCGGACCTCCTCGACTACGACGTGATCGGCGGCCGGCAGACCTACCTGTACTTCGAGGGCACCCCGCTGTTCCCCTTCGGACACGGCCTGTCGTACGCGGGCTTCTCCTACGGGGAGCCGGCGGCGGACGTCGACGGCTCGGCGGTGCGGGTCTCCTTCACCGTCACCAACACCGGTGACGTCACCGCCGACGAGGTGCCCCAGCTCTACACCCGGGCCGTGGACCCCTCGGTCCCGCGTCCGCGCCGCGAACTGCTGGCGCACCGGAGGGTGACGCTGGCGCCCGGGGAGTCGGTCGGGCTGTCCTTCGTCCTGCCGCTGTCCGCCTTCGCGTTCTGGGACGTGGCGGCGGGCCGGTGGCGGGTGGAGCCGGGGACGTACGAGCTGCTGGCCGGGGCCTCCAGCGAGGACGTGCGCGCACGGACCACCGTGACACTGGACGGTGAGCCGACCGCTCCGCGCCCCGTCCTCGAACGCGGCCTGGACGCCGCCGGCTTCGACGAGCAGAGCGGCGTCGAGATCGTCGACCGTACGAAGGCGGTGGGCGACTCGGTCACCGCCGCGGCCGGGAAGGACGGCGAACTCCTCTTCCGGCGCTGTGACTTCGGCGGCGGGGCGACGGAGGTGACCGTGGAGGTGTCCGGCGAGGGCACGGCCGAGGTCTCGCTCGACGGCGGGCCGGTGCTCGCCGAGCTGTCGCCGGGAGCGCCCACGTCCGGCCCGTACGACTACACCACGCTCCGCGCGTCCTTCGCCGTCGTCGACGGTGTGCACGACGTGCGCCTGCGACTGCGCGGCCCGCTGCGGCTCGCGCACGTCGGCTTCTCCGGTTGAGGGTCCGGAGGCGGCCGGCGCGATGAAGGGGCCCGGCACCGGTGGGAACCGGTGCCGGGCCCCTTCACGTCGGGCGCGGACCTTTCCGGGGTGCCGCTCCAAAGGAGGCCCGCACCCCCGGAATCCGTCCTTCGGGCAGCCGCGCGGTCCCTATGATGCCGGGGTCAGGTTCAACGGAGGGGAGAGCGTTTTCATGTCCGGCACCAACCCCGCACCCGGTGGGTTCGGGCCGCCGTCCCAGCCCCCGCAGCAGCCGGGCCCCGGTTACGGCTATCCGCAGTCCGGCCCGTCCTACGGCTACCCGTCGGGTCCCGCTCCGCAGGGCATGCCCCCCGCGCCCTATCCGCAGACGCCCGGCTACGCGATGCCCATGCAGCCGAGCAACGGCATGGGGACCGCCGGACTGGTGCTGGGCATCATCGGCCTGGTCTGCAGCCTCACCTTCTTCCTGTGGATCTTCGGCGTGATCCTGGGCATCCTGGCGATCGTCTTCGGCGCCGTCGGCCGGGGGAAGGCGAACCGGGGCGAGGCCACCAACAGGGGCTCGGCGACCGCCGGGCTCATCTGCGGCATCGTGGCCACGGTGATCCTGCCGCTGCTCGGCATCCTGCTGTTCGCCAGCGTCATGGGAGGCATCGGCGCCGCGTCCTGAACGCCCGTCCTGCGGGGGCCGGTCCGAACGGACCGGCCCTCCGCCGTGTGCGAAGGCTCCCGTTCAGCCGGTGCGCAGTCGTCGCCGGGCCTCCATCAGCGCGAATCCCAGCAGGTTCGGACCCCGCCAGCGCTCCGGGTCGCTCGCCCCCTCGTCGCCGGCCGCGAGGCCGATGCCCCACACCCGGTCCACCGGGCTCGCCTCGACCAGGACGCGCTCGCCCGTGCCCAGCAGGAAACCCCGCAGGTCGTCGTGGGCCGCGAACTTGTGCACGCTGCCCTCGACGACGATGCCGAACCGCTCCCGGAGCCACGTCTCCTCGTCGAAGCCCCGCACCAGCCGCCCGGCCTTCTTCGCCTGCGAGGGATGCCCCGCGGCCAGCACCCGCCGCTCCCCCTCCGGGTCACCGAACAGCCGGGCCTTGGCCGCCATCATCCAGTGCTCGGCGGTCGCGTACTCCACGCCGTCCACCGTGAACGGCGACGGCCACCACTGGCTCAGACAGCTCGCCCCGATCCGGCCGTCGGGCAGCGGCCGGTGCCCCCAGAAGTGCAGGTACTTGATCCTCGCCCCGGCGCGGGCCGCCTCGATCAGCGTCTCCCGCGAGTCCGTCGCCCCCGTGATCCTCTCCATGCACGCGAGTCTGGCAGCAACCACTGACACCTCGTCCTGCCTTTTCCGTGGCCACTCGACACCTGGTCGACAGATTTCGTCGCGTAACCAAAAGGCAACAACGGAATCACTTGTTGGAGTCCCACCGCTCTGTCAGGATCGGCACTCAAATCGAGCTGGAGCCACGCCGCCCCCTCGGGGACACGGAGGAGAGCGACATGCACAACCCGGGCACCACCACCCCGGAACGGTTTCCCGCCCAGGACCGGTTCGCGGACGGCGCGCAGTTCATCGCGGGTCGCCTGACGAAGGGCACCTCGGGCCGGACCCACGCGGTCGTCGACCCGGCCACCGGTGCCGAGGTGTACACGTACGAACTCGCCGGCCCCGACGACGTCGACGCGGCCGTCGCCGCCGCGCGGGAGGCGTTCCCGGCGTGGGCCGGCGCCACTCCCGGCGAGCGGTCCGACGCCCTGCACCGGTTCGCCGCCGTCGTCGCCGACCGCGCGGAGGACTTCGCCCGCGCGGAGTCACTGCAGTGCGGCAAGCCCCTGAAGCTGAGCCGCGAGTTCGACGTCCCGGGCACGATCGACAACATCGCCTTCTTCGCCGGTGCCGCCCGCCATCTGACGGGGCAGTCGGCCGGCGAGTACTCCGGCGACCACACCTCCTACGTCCGCCGTGAGCCGATCGGCGTCGTGGGCTCCGTCGCCCCCTGGAACTACCCCCTCCAGATGGCCGCCTGGAAGATCCTCCCGGCGATCGCCGCGGGCAACACCGTCGTCCTCAAGCCCGCCGAGCTCACCCCGCTGACCTCGCTGCTCTTCGCGCAGGCCGCCACCGACGCGGGCATCCCGGACGGTGTGATCAACATCGTCACCGGCACCGGCGCGGAGGCGGGCGAGCACCTGGTCGGCCACCCCGATGTGGCCATGATCTCCTTCACCGGTTCCACCGCCGTCGGCAAGCGGGTCGCCCAGATCGCCACCGCCACCGTCAAGCGCCTCCACCTGGAACTCGGCGGCAAGGCCCCCTTCGTCGTCTTCGACGACGCCGACCTCGACGCCGCCGTCCACGGCGCGGTCGCCGGAGCGCTCATCAACACCGGGCAGGACTGCACGGCCGCCACCCGCGCGTATGTGCAGCGCCCGCTCCACGAGGCGTTCGTCGAGCGCACCGCGGCCCTGATGGACACCGTCCGGCTCGGCGACCCCTTCGCCCCCGGCACCGACCTCGGCCCGATGGTCTCGCACGTCCAGCGCGACCGGGTGGCCGGATTCGTCGACCGGGCGCGCGCCCACGCCCGCGTGGTGACCGGCGGCGAGGCCCCTCAGGGGGACCTGAAGGACGGCGCGTACTATCGCCCCACGCTCATCGCCGACGCGGCGCAGGACAGCGAGGTCGTGCAGTCCGAGATCTTCGGTCCGGTGCTGGTCGTCCTGCCCTTCGACACCGACGACGAGGGCATCGCGCTGGCCAACGACACCCCGTACGGACTCGCCGCCTCCGCCTGGAGCCGGGACGTGTACCGCACGGGCCGCGCCACCCGCGAGATCAAGGCCGGGTGCGTGTGGATCAACGACCACATCCCGATCATCAGCGAGATGCCGCACGGCGGCTCCAGGGCGTCCGGCTTCGGCAAGGACATGTCCGCCTACTCGTTCGAGGAGTACACGCAGATCAAGCACGTCATGTTCGACAACACCGCGGTGGTCCGCAAGGACTGGCACCGCACCATCTTCGGGGACCGATAGCAGCCAGGCCGCCCGACCCGCGGCCACCCTCCCGAAAGGGCACCACGCGCATGGAGCAGTACGAGCCCGACCGCCTCTCACCGGCCCAGGCGGCCGCCGTGCGGCGCAGCTTCCGCACCGGCAGGGCGGCCCTGTCCCGCCGTTCCCTGCTGCGCGCCTCCGCGGGCGGCGCGCTCGCGGTCGGCGGACTCGGCGCGCTGAGCGGCTGCGGCATCCCCGCGGCCGGCAACACCCGGGGCGGCGTCCCGGCGGAGGACCACTCGAAGAAGGAGAAGACCGTCAACTTCTCCAACTGGACCGAGTACATGGACGTCGACGACAGCGGGCGCGAGCACCCCACGCTGGACGCGTTCACCGAGCGCACCGGCATCAAGGTCACGTATACCGAGGACATCAACGACAACACCGAGTTCTTCGGCAAGATCAAGCCGCAGCTCGCCGCGGGCCAGGACACCGGCCGCGACATCATCGTCCTCACCGACTGGCTGGCCGCCCGCCTGATCCGCCTCGGCTGGGTCCAGAAACTGGACCCGGCCAACCTCCCGAACGCCTTCACCAACCTGTCCGCCCAGTTCCGCAACCCCGACTGGGACCCGGGCCGCGCCTACTCCTACCCCTGGCAGGGCATCTCCACGGTCATCGCCTACAACAAGAAGGCGCTCGACGGCGTCGAGGTGCGGACCCTGTCGGACCTGCTGGACAACCCGAAGCTCAAGGGCCGCGTCGGACTGCTCACCGAGATGCGGGACACCGTCGGCATGACGCTGCTCGACATGGGCAAGGACCCGGCGGAGTTCGCCGCCGACGACTACGACGCGGCGATCGCCCGACTGCAGAAGGCCGTCGACAAGGGGCAGGTACGCCGCTTCACCGGCAACGACTACACCGCCGACCTCACCAAGGGCGACTTCGCCGCGTGTCTCGCGTGGGCCGGTGACGTCGTCCAGCTGAAGGCGGACAACCCGGACATCGAGTTCCTGATCCCGGACAGCGGCTACATGACGTCCAGCGACAACATGCTGATCCCCAACAAGGCCCGGCACAAGACGAACGCCGAGCGGCTGATCGACTACTACTTCGAGCCGCGGCCGGCCGCCGAGCTGGCCGCCTACATCAACTTCGTCTGTCCGGTCGACGGGGTGAAGGACGACCTCGCGAAGATCGACGAGGACGCGGCGAACAACCCGCTGATCCTCCCCGACCAGGCCATGCAGGCCAAGTCCCGTGCCTTCCGCTCCCTGAGCTCCAAGGAAGAGACGGAATTCGAAGAGAAGTTCGCGAAGCTCACTGGGGCGTGACGAGATGAAGACGACCGAAGACACCACCACGGCCGGCCACGGCGGCGGGGACGTCCGCCTCACCGGTATCGGCAAGACGTACGGCTCCTTCACCGCCGTACACCCCCTCGACCTGACCGTCCCGCAGGGTTCCTTCTTCGCCCTGCTCGGCGCGTCCGGCTGCGGCAAGACCACCACCCTGCGGATGATCGCCGGTCTGGAGGAGCCCACGAGCGGCACCGTCCACCTCGGCGACCAGGACGTCACCGCGCTGCCGCCGTACAAGCGGCCGGTGAACACGGTCTTCCAGTCCTACGCCCTCTTCCCGCACCTCGACATCTTCGAGAACGTCGCCTTCGGTCTGCGCCGGCGCGGCATCAAGAGCGTGAAGAAGCAGGTCGACGAGATGCTGGAGCTGGTCCAGCTCGGCGAGCAGGCCCGCAAGAAGCCGCACCAGCTCTCCGGCGGCCAGCAGCAGCGCGTCGCGGTGGCCCGCGCGCTCATCAACCACCCCAGGGTGCTGCTCCTCGACGAGCCGCTCGGCGCCCTCGACCTGAAGCTGCGCCGCCAGATGCAGCTGGAGCTCAAGCGCATCCAGACCGAGGTCGGCATCACCTTCGTGCACGTCACGCACGACCAGGAGGAGGCCATGACCATGGCCGACACGGTCGCCGTGATGAACGCGGGCCGCGTCGAGCAGCTCGGCTCGCCCGCCGACCTCTACGAGAATCCGCGCACCACCTTCGTCGCCAACTTCCTCGGCACCTCCAACTTCATCGAGGCCGAGGTCGACTCGAAGTCCGGCGACGAGATCGTCCTCAAGGCCGGCGGCGGCAGGCTGGTCCTGCCCGAGGCCCGCACCAGCGCCCCCGCGACGACCGGCGGCAAGGTGCTGGTCGGGGTGCGCCCGGAGAAGATCTCCCTCACCCACGCGGACGACGCCGGCGAGATACCCGAGGGCCGCAACCGGATCACCGGCCGGATCACCGGCGCCGGCTTCATCGGCGTGTCCACGCAGTTCGTCGTCGACAGCCCGGTCTGCGCCGACTTCGAGGTCTACGTCCAGAACGTCGACCGCGACACCCGGCTGGTGCCCGGCGCCGAGGTGGTCCTGCACTGGAACCCGGCGCACACCTTCGGCCTGGACGCGGCTCAGTCCCTGCTCGCTGGGACAGTGGGCTCCGCGGGCGTCGAGACGGCCGAGGAAGAGGTCGCCCGATGACCACGGTCACCGAGGCGCCGCCCCTGGCGCCCGCCCCGCCGGAGCCGAAACCACCGCGCGGGCGGGGCCGCTGGACGCCGTACTGGCTGCTGCTGCCCGGCCTGCTCTGGCTGTTCGTGTTCTTCGCGCTGCCGGTGGTCTACCAGGCCTCCACGTCCGTGCAGACGGGCTCCCTGGAGGAGGGCTACGAGGTCACCTGGCACCTCGCCACCTACTGGGAGGCGCTGTCCGAGTACTGGCCGCAGTTCGTGCGCTCGGTGCTCTACGCGGCCTCCGCGACCGTGCTGTGCCTGCTGCTCGGCTACCCGCTGGCGTATCTGATCGCCTTCCGCGCGGGACGCTGGCGGAACCTGATCATGATCCTGGTGATCGCGCCGTTCTTCACCAGCTTCCTGATCCGCACCCTCGCCTGGAAGACGATCCTCGCCGACGGTGGTCCGCTGGTGGGCGCCCTGGACGCGCTGCACGTCCTGGACGTCACGGCCTGGCTCGGCTGGACCGCCGGCGACCGGGTCCTCGCCACGCCGCTCGCGGTGGTCTGCGGTCTGACGTACAACTTCCTGCCGTTCATGATCCTGCCGCTCTACACCTCGCTGGAGCGCATCGACCCCCGGCTGCACGAGGCGGCGAACGACCTGTACGCCAGGCCCTCGACCACCTTCCGCAAGGTCACCTTCCCGCTGTCGATGCCGGGCGTGGTCTCCGGCACGCTGCTGACCTTCATCCCGGCGTCGGGCGACTACATCAACTCGGACCTGCTCGGTTCCACCGACACCCGCATGGTCGGCAACGTCATCCAGTCCCAGTTCCTGCGGATCCTCGACTATCCGACGGCCGCGGCGCTCTCGTTCCTCCTGATGGCCGCGATCCTCGCCGTCGTCACGCTCTACATCCGCAAGTCCGGCACGGAGGATCTGGTTTAAATGGCCTTCGTCACCCACTGGCTCAAGCGCCATCTCGTCGTCATCGCGGGACTGCTGACTCTCGCGTACCTCCTCCTGCCGAACATCATCGTCACCGTGTTCTCCTTCAACCGTCCGAAGGGGCGGTTCAATTACACGTGGCAGGAATTCTCCACCGAGGCCTGGAAGGACCCCTGCGGCGTCTCCGGACTGTGCGGCTCCCTGTCGCTCAGCCTCCAGATCGCGCTGTGGGCGACCCTGGGCGCCACCCTCCTCGGCACGATGATCGCCTTCGCGCTGGCCCGCTACCGCTTCCGCGCCCGCTCCGCCGTGAACTCGCTGATCTTCCTGCCGATGGCGATGCCCGAGGTGGTCATGGCGGCCTCGCTGCTCACCCTGTTCCTCAACATGGGCGCCCAGCTCGGCTTCTGGACGATCCTGATCGCCCACATCATGTTCTGCCTCAGCTTCGTCGTGGTCGCCGTGAAGGCGCGCGTGATGTCGATGGACCCCCGGCTCGAGCAGGCCGCGCAGGACCTGTACGCCGGCCCGGTCCAGACGTTCGTCCGGGTCACCCTGCCGATCGCCGCCCCCGGAATCGCGGCGGGCGCGCTGCTCGCCTTCGCGCTCTCCTTCGACGATTTCATCATCACCAATTTCAACGCCGGCTCGACCGTCACCTTCCCGATGTTCGTCTGGGGCTCCGCGCAGCGCGGAACTCCCGTGCAGATCAATGTCATCGGCACGGCCATGTTCGTCATCGCCGTTCTGCTGGTGCTGGTTTCGATGGTCATCGGAAACCGCCGCAATCGGCAGAAGGCATAGAAACCAATCCGCAGTCCCCCGTAGGGAGTTGAAATCATGGCCCCGAGCGCCATGAGCCGTTGGACGAAATCCCTTTCCGAGGCCCGGCCGGTCTCCTACTGGCTGGACGACCCCGGCAGGCCGGGGGCCGAGCCCGCCCTCACCGGCGCCGAGACCTGCGACCTGCTGGTCGTCGGCGGCGGCTACAGCGGGCTGTGGACCGCGCTGATCGCCAAGGAGCGCGACCCCTCCCGGGACGTCGTGCTGGTGGAGGGCCGTGAGGTGGGCTGGGCGGCCTCCGGCCGCAACGGCGGATTCTGCGCCGCCTCCCTCACCCACGGCCTGCCCAACGGACTGGCCCGCTGGCCGGACGAGATCCACACCCTTCAGCGGCTGGGCGCCCGCAACCTCGACGCCATCGAGGAGACGGTCGCCCGCCACTCCATCGACTGCGACTTCGAACGCACCGGCGAGATCGACGTCGCCACCGAGCCGTACCAGGCGTGGGAACTCAAGGACTGGTACGAGGAGATCCGGGCCGAGGGCCTCGCCGACGGCATCGAGTACCTGGACACCGAGGCCGTACGGGAACAGGTGGACTCCCCGACCTTCCGGGCGGGCCTGTACGACCGCCGGGGCGTGGCGATGCTCCACCCGGCCAGGCTGGCCTGGGGACTGAAGCGGGCCTGCCGCGACCTCGGGGTGCGCGTGTACGAACACACCCCCGCCCTCACCCTGAAGCCGTACGGCGCCGGCATGTCCGTACGCACCCCGTACGGGCGGATCCGCGCCCGCACGGTCGCGCTCGGCACCAACGTCTTCCCGAACCTGGTCAGACGGGTCCGCTCCTACACCGTCCCGGTCTACGACTACGCCCTGATGACCGAGCCGCTCACCGCCGACCGGCTGGCGTCGGTCGGCTGGAAGAACCGGCAGGGCTTCGGGGACAGCGCCAACCAGTTCCACTACTTCCGGCTGTCCGCCGACAACCGGATCCTGTGGGGCGGTTACGACGCGGTCTACCCCTACGGCGGCCGGGTGCGTGCCGAGTACGACGACCGGCCGGAGACCTACGCCAAGCTCGCCGGGCACTTCTTCACCTGCTTCCCGCAGCTGGAGGGCGTCCGCTTCACCCACGCCTGGGGCGGCGCGATCGACACCTGCTCCCGCTTCTCGGCGTTCTTCGGCACGGCGCACGCGGGGAGGGTGGCGTACGCGGCGGGTTACACCGGACTCGGCGTCGGTGCCACCCGCTTCGGCGCCGAGGTGATGCTGGACCTGCTGGCGGGGGAACGGACCGAACGCACGGAGCTGGAGATGGTGCGCAGGAAGCCGCTGCCGTTCCCGCCGGAGCCGTTCGCCTGGACCGGCATCGCCCTCACCAAGTGGTCCCTGGCCAGGGCGGACGCACACGGCGGGCGCCGCAACCTGTGGCTGCGCACGATGGACCGGCTGGGCCTCGGCTTCGACAGCTGAGCCGGCGGACCGGGGCCGCCGGGCCGGTCAGCCGGTACCGGTCCGGGAGCCGGGAGCCCCGGCGGACCTCCGACGGCCGCCCCGGCCGGCCAGCAGCCACAGGCCGATCAGCAGCACCGCGCCGAGGCACCAGCTGGCCGCCACGTCCAGCGGCCAGTGGTAGCCCCGGCGCACCAGCCCGAACGAGGCGCCGGCGACCAGGGCGGCGCAGACCGCGACGAGCGCGCGGCGCGCCCCCGGCGAACGCAGCAGCGGGAGGAGGAGCAGCGTCGCCGCGCCGTACGCCACGACGGCGGTGGCCGTGTGGCCGGAGGGGTAGTAGCCGACCGCCGGGGGCACGGCCGGGGTTCCCGGGCGGTCGGTCCATTCCTTCAGGGGCGCGACCAGCGCCGGCACCAGTGCCATCGCCGCGACCCCGGCCGCGGGCGGCAGCCACCAGCGGTCCACACCTGTGGCACGCCCGCGCAGGGCGACGTACGCCAGCGCGATCACCAGGGCCGGCACCGCGACCTGGACGTTGCCGAGGTCGGCGAGGAGTTCGGACGCCTGGTCCGGATGGACCAGCTCCCGGCTCAGCCGCTCGTCGAGGCCCACCAGCGGACCGTCGGCGACGACCTGCCAGGTGATCAGGGCGAAGAGGAGAACCGGCGGTCCGAACAGCAGCATGCCGCACAGCTTCGCAGATGGGGGCCCGGCACACGCCGAAGGGCCGGTGCAAGGGGGGGATGCACTGGCCCTTCGGGGAACGGCGTGCCGTGTGAGGTGCCCGGATGGCCGTCCGGACCGGAACGTCGCGCGCCCCGGGGGGTTTGGGGCGGGCGACCGTCCGATCGTGAGGAGACCCGGGGCCCCTGGGGCCCCGGTTTGTGTGCGCGAGGCACGACCAGGTCGAAGCTGGGGAGGCCCCGGCCTGAACCGTCCACGGTTCCCCGTGGGCGGGGTGTATCTCTCATCCGCGGAGAAACCTACGGCAGGGGGTGGCCCCGCGACAGGGCCGACGGGCTCCTGTCATCCACCTCGCACACGTTCTTCACACGCTCTGCCGCTCACTGGTCCCGGTGGCCGTTCCGGGCGGCTCACCTGCCCCGATGCCGGCTCAGATGCGCGCGAACGCCTGCTCGATGATGTCCAGGCCCTCGCCCAGCAGGTCCTCGCCGATGACCAGCGGGGGCAGGAAGCGCAGCACGTTGCCGTAGGTGCCACAGGTCAGGACCAGCAGGCCCTCCTGGTGGCAGGCCTTGGCCAGCGCGGCGGTCGCCTCCGGGTTCGGCTCCTTGGTGGCGCGGTCCTTCACCAGCTCGATGGCGATCATCGCGCCCCGGCCGCGGACGTCGCCGATGACGTCGAACTTCTCGGCCATGGCGGTGAGGCGGGCCTTCATGACGGCCTCGATCGCCTTCGCCCTGGCGTTGAGGTCGAGCTCCTTCATCGTCTCGATCGCGCCGAGCGCGCCCGCGCAGGCGACCGGGTTGCCGCCGTAGGTGCCGCCCAGGCCGCCCGAGTGGGCGGCGTCCATGATCTCCGCGCGGCCGGTGACGGCGGCCAGCGGCAGACCGCCGGCGATGCCCTTCGCGGTGGTGATCAGGTCCGGGACGATGCCCTCGTCCTCGCAGGCGAACCACTGGCCGGTGCGGCAGAAGCCGGACTGGATCTCGTCGGCGACGAAGACGATGCCGTTGTCCTTGGCGAACTCGCTGATCGCGGGCAGGAAGCCCTTGGCCGGCTCGATGAAGCCGCCCTCGCCGAGCACCGGCTCGATGATGATCGCGGCCACGTTCTCGGCGCCGACCTGCTTGGAGATCTGGTCGATGGCCTGCGCGGCAGCCTCCGGACCGGCGTTCTCCGGGCCGGTCGGCCAGCGGTAGCCGTAGGCGACCGGGACGCGGTACACCTCGGGCGCGAACGGGCCGAAGCCGTGCTTGTACGGCATGTTCTTCGCGGTCAGCGCCATGGTGAGGTTGGTGCGGCCGTGGTAGCCGTGGTCGAAGACGACGACCGCCTGCCGCTTGGTGTACGCACGCGCGATCTTGACGGCGTTCTCGACGGCCTCGGCGCCGCTGTTGAACAGCGCGGACTTCTTGGCGTGGTCACCCGGGGTCAGCTCGGCGAGCGCCTCGGCGACGGCCACGTAGCCCTCGTACGGCGTGACCATGAAGCAGGTGTGGGTGAAGTCGGCGAGCTGGGCGGAGGCGCGGCGGACGACGGCCTCGGCGGAGGCGCCGACGGAGGTCACGGCGATGCCGGAGCCGAAGTCGATCAGCCGGTTGCCGTCGACGTCCTCGATGATGCCGCCACCCGCGCGGACGGTGAACACGGGCAGCACGGAGCCCACGCCCTGCGCGACCGCGGCGGTGCGGCGGGCCTGCAGCTCCTGCGACTTCGGGCCGGGGATGGCGGTGACGACGCGGCGCTCCTGCGGAAGTGCGGTCATGCGGGGCTCCTGGGGGGTGTTTCGGACGCTTGCGTTCTTTTCTCGCAGGCTAGGGCCGCCGAAGAGGGCTGGGCATGCTCCATGTGGGCGTTGTCCGGGGTCCGTCGTTGTCCGTGGTGGACATGGCGGGTGCGGCCCGCGGGCGTGCGGCCCCGCCGCGTAAGCAGTGAACTCGACCTGCCAGGGCGTTAGATTGACTCGCTGATGGCGGATGGAGCGGCTGCTCAGGGGGCAAGGGCGATGGACAGCGACGGTACCCAGGACGCACGGGGCACACATGCCGACCCCGTACCGCGCCCGGCGGGCCCACCGGACGTACCGAGGACGCCACCGCGCCCGAGCCGGGCACCGGGTGTACCGCCCGCGACCGAACAGGCTCCCCGGCCCGCGTCCACCGTCGCCGCCTGGCTCGACACGGCGAGGCCGGCCGCCCGGCCGGGGATCTGGCGGTACGGCTACCGCCCGAAGCAGATCCCGGAACGAATCGCTCCGATGACGGTCGCCGGCATGCTGATCCCGGTCGCCCTGGCGATCGGGGCATGGTCGCTCTGGCAGCGCGGCTACTTCCCGTTCAAGGGCGCCGTCCTGCGGCTCTTCACACCGAACGACTGGTGGTGGGCCGGTTCGGTGGTGACTCCCAAGCCGGTCGAAGGACGTGTGGAGCCGCTCCCGGGGATGCTCTTCCTGCATGTCGCCGACGCCGTCTTCTTCGTCGCGCTCGTGCTCGCGGTGGGTGCGCTCGGCAGTTGGCGGGCCATCGTCCGCCACTACGTGAGCCACGTGTCCCAGCCGGGACAGGCCCTGATCGCCGCCGGTCTGGCCGTCCTCGTCCTCAGTTTCGTCTTCCCCGACGCCTTCCCGGGGCTCGGCTGGGCGGAGGCGCCGGTCGTCTATCCGCTGCTGTCCCTCACCGTGCTGATCACGGACAGCTACGACCTGATGGCCTCCACCCTCTACACGTACACGCTGTACACGGTCGTCACGCTGCTCGTGCTGTGGCCGTTCGCCCGCCTCGGCGACTGGTGGCCGTACGCGAAGAAGCTGCTCGCCCCCCGCCGGCCGGCCACCGTCGCCCCCGACGTACCCGACCGGCCCCGCTCCCAGTGGCCCGCTCTCCGCGACGCCGGCCAGCACGAGGCCGCGGACCTGCTCACCGCCGAGGTCACCGGCGGCCGGATGAACGACGTCGACTGCGCCCGCATCGAGCACGCCTTCGCCACCGCCCGGCGCACCGCCGCTTTGGGCGCCTTCCGCGACACCGTCCTGAGCCGGGGCGGCGCGGCGTGGACGCATCCCTCCGGCGCCCGGGACGTACCGCGCCGGTCCGCCCACCACGACCTGCTCGCCGGTCAGGTGCGCATCGGCCGCTGGGTGGAGCACGAGCACGCCCCGCAGCCGTACCACGGCGCGGGAGCGGCCCTCGGCCCGGACGTGCTCGGCACCTCGCTGCTCGCCGTCGGCCCCTCCGGGTCCGGCAAGACCCGCACCCTCGTCGAGCCGGTGACCGAGGCGCTCGCCGTGCAGGCGCTCACCGGGAGCTGTGCCGTCGTGGCCGTCTCCGCCGCCGGGAGCCCGCTCGGCGGCGACGACCTCTTCGACGTGATCGTGCGGATCGGTGACGCGTCCTCGGTGCACGACCTCGACCCGTACGCCGAGTCCGCCGATCCGGACGAGGCGGCCGCGATGCTCGCCGAGGCGCTGGTGGGCGACCTCGACACGGGCGGCGCGCAGAGTGCCGCCACCGCCCTGGCACAGCTGCTCGGCCCCTTCCGGGCGGTGCACGGGCGCTTCCCCGCCCTGCCGGAGCTGCGCGAGCTGCTGGAGGGCGAGGAGAGGGCGCTGACCCCGTTGCGACAGGCGCTCGCCGAGAGCGGGAACGACATCATGTGCCGCGAGCTCGACGCGCGCGTCCGGCAGACGGGTACGCCGGGCGACGCGGGCCGGCCCCTGGCCGACCGGCTGGCCCTGCTGGACCGGCCGGTGTTCGCGGGCTTCTTCGGCAGGGGCGGCCCGGGCCGGCTCTTCTCCCTGCGCGCGATCGCCCACCACCCCCTGCGGGTGCGGATCGACCTGCCCGAGCACGGCCACGAGGAGGCCGGCCGGCTGATCACACGGCTGGTGCTCGCGCAGTTCCACGCCGCCGTCCGGGTCGGCGGGCGCGCGCACTTCGCCGCTCTGGTCCTGGACGACGCGACCGGCACGGTCACCGCGGAGTCGGTCCGGCGCATCCAGCGGCTGCGTTCACAGAACGCGGGCGTGCTGCTCGCCCTGCGCACCATCGGTGACGTCCCCGAGGCGCTGCACGGCCCGCTCTACGGAGCGGTGGGCTGCCGTATGGCCTTCTGCGGTGTCACCACCTGGGACGGCAGCCGGTTCGCACAGACCTGGGGCACCGAGTGGGTGGATACGACGGAGGTCGCCAAGCACACCGTCTTCGCCGACCAGCCGATGACGCGGTTCCTCCACGCGGTGCGCAAGCGGCTGACGGGCGAGGACGTGACGACGGAAGCGGTCACCGTGCGCCAGGTCGAGCGGGAGCGGTGGTCCGCCTCGGAACTGGCGCACGCGGTGCCGCCCGGGCACGCGGTGCTGTCGCTGACGACCGTCGAGGGCGAGCACGCGCCGCCGCTGCTGGTGGACCTCCGCGGGTGATGTCACCGGCCGGGCAGCCAGGGACCGTACAGTGAGGCAGAATCGACACAGGCCGTTCATACGCGGCGGCCAAAAGATCACCGTGTTCTCACACACCCGACGCAGACCCGAAGGCTCAAGGCACCCATGCCCCCGACGCTCGCCTCGCTCGTCCACCACTCCGCGCTCAAACTGACGGTGCGCGCGGGCGAGGACCGCCTCGACGTGCCGGTCCGCTGGGCGCACGCCAGTGAGCTCGCCGACCCCGTGCCGTACATGGAGGGCGGGGAGCTGTTGCTGATCACCGCGCTCAAGCTCGACGCGGAGGACCGGGAAGCGATGCGCCGCTATGTGAAGCGGCTGGTGGGTGCGGGTGTCGTCGGGCTCGGCTTCGCCGTCGGGGTCCACTACGAGGACGTTCCGGACGCCCTGGTCGACGCGGCGCGCGCGGAGGGCCTGCCGCTGCTCGAGGTGCCGCGCCGCACCCCCTTCCTGGCGATCAGCAAGGCCGTGTCCGCCGCCATCGCCGCCGACCAGTACCGCGCGGTGACCGCGGGCTTCGCGGCCCAGCGGGAACTGACCAGACAGGCGCTGGCCGAGGGGCCGGCGGGACTGCTGGCCGCACTCGCCGCCCAGGTCGACGGGTGGGCCGCGCTGTACGACGCCTCGGGCGCCGTCGTGGCCGCGGCACCGGAGTGGGCGGGCCGGCGCGCCGCGCGGCTCGTCCCGGACGTGACCCGGCTGCGGGAACGGCCCGCGCCCGCCTCCTCGGTCGTGGCCGGCCCGGAGAACGAGGACCGGGTCGAACTGCACTCCCTCGGCACCGGCCGGCGCCCCCGCGCGGCGCTCGCCGTCGGCACGGCCGCCGCCCTCGGCACCGCCGAGCGGTACGCCGTCCACTCCGCGGTCGCCCTGCTCACCCTGACCACGGAACGCTCCCGCTCCCTGCACGCCGCCGAGCAGCGCATCGGCGCCGCCGTCCTGCGCATGCTGCTCGCCGGGGAGCCGGACCACGCCCGCGCGGTGGCCGGGGACCTGTACGGCGGCCTGCTCGACGCGCCCTTCCGGATCATCGTGGCCACCGGGGGCGAGGCGAACGGTGACGCCCTCGGAGCCCTCGCCGAGGTCGCGGAGTCCGCCGCCGCCCGCTCCGGGGAGGTGGTCCTGGTCGTGCCGGAGGGGAACCGACTGGTCGTACTGGCCTGCGACGGCGGCGCCGTCGTGGCCGCCTGCCGCGACCACGCCGCCGCGCGGGAGGCGGCCCGCAAGTCCGACGACGACGAACTGGTCGTCGGACTGTCCGCACCGGCCGGGCCGATCGCCGCGTCCGCCGCCTACAAGCAGGCCGAACAGGCGCTCTCGGTGGCGCGGCGGCGGGGGAGGGTGCTGGTGGAGCACGAGCACATGGCCGCCGGGTCGGTCCTGCCGCTGCTCGCCGACGACGCGGTCAGGGCGTTCGCCGACGGACTGCTGCGCGCCCTGCGCGAACACGACGCGACGGGCCGCGGCGACCTCGTCGCCTCCCTGCGCGCCTGGCTCTCCCGCCACGGCCAGTGGGACGCGGCGGCGGCCGACCTCGGCGTCCACCGCCACACCCTCCGCTACCGCATGCGCCGGGTGGAGGAGATCCTCGGCCGCTCCCTCGACGACCCGGACACCCGCATGGAGTTGTGGCTGGCCCTGAAAGCGACGACGTCGGATTAGCGCCCTTTCAGCCCGTCCGGCACGCACCCCCAGCCCG
>NZ_JAGMUJ010000232.1 GCF_019049255.1 Streptomyces sp. AC558_RSS880
TCGGGCGGCGCGATGGTGGCGGTGCAGGCGAGTGAGGCGGAGGTGGTGGCGGCGCTGGAGGGCGCGGTATGTGTCGCCGCGGTGAACGGGCCGGCGTCCGTGGTGGTGTCCGGTGACGAGGAGCCGGTGCTGCGGGTGGCGGCCGGGTTCGCGGCCGGGGGGCGCAAGACGAAGCGGCTCCAGGTCAGTCATGCCTTCCATTCGCACCGTATGGAGCCGATGCTCGCGGAGTTCCGCACGGTGCTGGAGGGGGTGTCGTACGCCGAGCCCGCGATCCCGGTCGTCTCCAACCTGACCGGGCGGCCTGCCGAGGCCGCCGAACTGACCGACCCGGAGTACTGGGTACAGCAGGTCCGTAACGCCGTGCGCTTCGCCGACGGCGTCACCGCGCTCGCCGACGCCCAGGTCACCGCCCTGCTCGAAGCGGGGCCCGACGGAGTGCTCACCGCGATGGCCCGCGAGACGACGATCGTGCGGCCCGGCACCGCCGCGACGTCCCTGCTCCGCTCCGACCGGGCCGAGCCGACCGCGCTCATCGGCGCGCTCGGCGCCGTACAGCTCGCCGGCGTCCCGGTGGACTGGTCGGCCTTCTTCACCGGCACCGGGGCACACGTCACCGACCTCCCCGGTTACGCCTTCCAACGCCGCCGCTACTGGCTCGAACCCACGGCCCCCGCGGCCGTCCCGCCCACCGCCCCGGCCGACGCGGATCCGGCGTTCTGGGCCGCCGTCGAACGGGGCGACGCCGACCACGTGGCCACCACGCTCGACCTGGGCGACGACGAGGAGCGGCGCGGATCCCTCGCCGGCCTGCTGCCCGCCTTCGCCTCCTGGCGCCGTCTCCAGCGCGAGCGCACCCTGCTCGACGCCTGGAGCTACGAGACCGCCTGGCAGCCGTGGACACCGCGGGACGGCCGACGCCTCACCGGGACCTGGCTGCTGATCGACCACGGGACCGAGACCGTCGGCACCGAGACCGCCGGGACTGAGACCGCCGACGTGGAAACCGCCGGGACTGAGACCGCCGACGTGGAAACCGCCGGTGCGGAAACCGTCGGCGTCGAGACCACCGGCGCCGGGACCCCTTGCTCCGTACCCGCACAGAGCTGCGCCCGGGCGCTCACCGAGGCCGGAGCCCACGTCGAGATCCTGCGGCTGCTCCCCGCCGACCTGGAACGCGACGCACTGGCCGCGCGGATCCGTGCCGTCGGCCCGCTCGCCGGGATCGTGTCGCTGCTCACCGGCGACCCGGGGCGGCACCCCGGACACCCGGCGCTGACCACCTGGTTCGCCGACACCGTGACCCTCGTCCAGGCCCTCTCCGACGCGGGCCGCACGGCCCCCCTGTGGTGCGTGACCGAACAGGCCGTGGCCGTCGGCGACGACCCCGCGGCCGAGGCCGCCCGTGCCCAGGTCTGGGGGTTCGGCCGGGCAGCCGCACTCGAACTCCCCACCTCCTGGGGAGGGTTGGTGGACGTCCCCGTGGACGCCGACGACCGGGTGTGGTCCCGGCTGGCCCGCACCCTCGCGGCGGACGGCGCGGAGGACCAGGTGGCGGTGCGCGTCACCGGTGCCTGGGTGCCCCGGCTGCGCCGCATCGCCGTCGCACAGCCGGGCCCCGAAGCGGGCTGGACGCCCGCCGGGACCGTCCTGATCACCGGCGGCACCGGCGGCCTGGGCGCCCAGGTGGCCCGCTGGGCCGCCGCCCGCGGCGCCGAACACCTGGTGCTCACCGCCCGCCGGGGCCCGCACGCGCCGGGAGCCGACGCGCTCACCGCCGAGCTCACCGCCCACGGCGTGCGCGTCACCGTGGCCGCCTGTGACGTCGCCGACCGCGAGGCGCTGGCCCGGCTGGTGGCGGACGTCGAGGCGGACGGACCGCCGGTCCGGGCCGTGGTGCACACCGCCGGGATCGGCCAGGCCGCCACCGTCACCGAGACGGACCTCGCCGCCTGCGCGTACATCGCCGAGGGCAAGGTGCTCGGCGCCGCGCACCTCGACGAGCTGTTCGGTAACCGCCCGCTCGACGCCTTCGTGCTGTTCTCCTCCATCGCCGGCGTGTGGGGCAGCGGAGCGCAGGGTGCCTACGCGGCCGGCAACGCGTATCTCGACGCCCTCGCCCGTCACCGCCGCTCCCGCGGGCTCACCGCGACGGCCGTCGCCTGGGGCCCGTGGGCGGGCGCCGGTATGGCGGCGGGGGAGAGCGGTGAGGAACTGGCCCGCCGGGGACTGCGCGCGATGGACCCGGAGACCGCCGTAGCCCTGATGGCCCGCGCGGTGGCCCGGCCCGAGGCCGCCACCGTCCTCGCCGACGTGGACTGGCCGCACTTCCTGCGCCGCTTCACCGCGCTGCGGCCCAGCGCCCTGCTCGGCGACCTGCCGGAGGCCCGTGTCCACCTGGCCGAACAGGCCGCGGGCCGTGCCCTTCCCGCGGGCGACGGCCGCCCGGCCGGCGAACCGGAGCTGGCCCGCAGGCTGGCCGAGGCCACGCCGGGTGAGGGCGAGCGGATCCTGCTGGACCTGGTGCTCCGCGAGGTCGCCGCCGTACTCGGCCTGCCGGCCGCTGAAGCGCCGTCGGCCGAACGGGCCTTCCGTGACCTCGGCTTCGACTCGCTCACCGCGGTCGAGCTGCGCGACCGGCTCTCCCTGAGCAGCGGACTGGAGCTGCCCAGCACCCTGGTCTTCGACTACCCCACGCCGACCGCCCTGGCCGGCCACCTGTTCGGCGAACTGGCCGGTGCGCGGCCCGCCGACAACGATCCCGCCGGCAGCGGCCCCGCCGTCGGCCCGGCCGTGGACGGCGAGCCGATCGCCATCGTCGCCATGGCCTGCCGCTACCCCGGCGGGGTCGCCGGACCGGAGGACCTCTGGCGGCTGGTCGCCGACGGCGTCGACGCCGTGTCCGGCTTCCCGGCCGACCGCGGCTGGGACCTCGACGCCCTCTACGACCCCGACCCCGACCGCCCCGGCACCAGCTACGCGCGCGAGGGCGGATTCCTCGACACGGCCGCCGAGTTCGACGCCGCCCTGTTCGGCATCTCCCCGCGTGAGGCGCTCGCCATGGACCCGCAGCAGCGGCTGCTCCTTGAGACGACCTGGGAGGTGTTCGAGAACGCCGGCCTCGACCCGACCTCCGTCAAGGGCGAGACCGTCGGTGTCTTCGTCGGCGGCGCGGCCTGCGGCTACGGCACCGGCGCCGGGGACCTGCCGGACGGTGTGGAGGGGTACGCGCTCACCGGCAGCGTCAGCAGCGTGCTCTCGGGCCGGGTCGCCTACGCCTTCGGTCTGGAGGGCCCGGCCCTCACCGTCGACACGGCCTGCTCTTCCTCATTGGTCGCGCTGCACCTGGCCGGCCGCGCCCTGCAACGCGGCGAATGCTCGATGGCGCTGGCCGGCGGGGTGACCGTGATGGCCACCCCGACCGGGTTCGTGGAGTTCAGCCGCCAGCGGGGACTCTCCCCGGACGGCCGCTGCAAGGCGTTCGCCGCCGCCGCGGACGGCACCGGCTGGTCCGAGGGCGTCGGCCTGCTGCTGGTGGAACGACTGTCGGACGCCGTGCGCAACGGACACCGCGTCCTCGCCGTCATGCGCGGCTCCGCCGTGAACCAGGACGGCGCCAGCAACGGCCTGACCGCCCCCAACGGGCCGTCCCAGCAGCGCGTCATCCGGCAGGCGCTGACCGACGCCCGGCTCACCGCCCGGGACGTCGACGCCGTCGAGGCGCACGGCACCGGCACCTCGCTCGGCGACCCCATCGAGGCACAGGCGCTGCTCGCCACCTACGGCCGCGACCGGCCCGACGACACCCCGCTGTACCTGGGCTCGGTCAAGTCCAACATCGGCCACACCACGGCCGCGGCGGGCGTCGCGGGCGTCATCAAAATGGTGATGGCGATGCGCGAGGGCGTGCTGCCCCCGACCCTGCACGTCGACGAACCGACCCCGCACGTCGACTGGTCGGCCGGCACCGTCGAACTGCTCACCGCGCCCCGCGCCTGGCCCGAGCACGGCCGGCCGCGCCGCGCGGGTGTCTCCGCCTTCGGCATCAGCGGCACGAACGCGCACGTGGTCCTCGAGCAGCCGCCCGCCGCACCGGCGGAACCGGCCGGACCCCGGCCCGTCCCCGCCCCCGGCACCGCGCTGCCCTTCCTGCTCTCCGCCCACTCCGGCAGGGCGCTGCGCGCGCAGGCCGCCCGGCTCGTCGACCACCTCGCGGACCCGGCCGGCCCGGACCCGGCCGACGCCCGTCCCGCGCTGACCGACCTCGCTTATTCGCTCGCCGTGTCCCGCGCCGGGCTCGCCCACCGGGCCGTCGTCACGGCGGCCGACCGGGAGGGGTTGCGGACGGCCCTTGCGGGGTTGGCCGCGGGGGAGTCTGGGGTCGACGCGGTCGTAGGGGTGGCACAGTCTGGTGCCCGTCCGGTGTTCGTCTTCCCCGGTCAGGGTTCGCAGTGGGCCGAGATGGCCGGCGGGCTGCTCACGGCGTCACCCGCGTTCGCCACGCAGATCCTGGCGTGCGAGGAGGCGCTCGCGCCGTTCGTCGACTGGTCGCTGACCTCGGTCCTGAACTCTGAGTCGGACGCGTGGCTGGAGCGGGTCGATGTGGTGCAACCGGTGTTGTGGGCGGTGATGGTGTCGCTGGCCGCGCTGTGGCAGGCGCACGGTGTGCGGCCCGCCGCCGTGGTGGGTCACTCGCAGGGCGAGATCGCCGCCGCGTGCGTCGCCGGCGCGCTGTCGCTGGAGGACGGTGCGAAGGTCGTCGCGCTGCGCAGCAAGGCCATCCTCGACCTGTCCGGCAAGGGCGGCATGGCCTCCGTCGGCCTGTCCGCCGAGGACGTCGCCGAGCTGACCGCGCCGTTCGGCGACCGGATCTCCCTCGCGGCCGTCAACGGCCCGCACTCCGTGACGCTCTCCGGCGATCCCGACGCGCTCGCCGAGCTGCTCGCCCGGTGCGAGACCGACGGAGTCTGGGCGCGGCGCGTCCCGGTCGACTACGCCTCGCACTCCCCGCAGGTCGAGTCGGTCCGCGAACCGCTGCTCGCGGCCCTCGCGGGCGTCGCGCCGCGCGCCGCGCGCATCCCCTTCTGCTCCGCGGTCACCGGCGGCCCGCTGGAGACCACCGCCCTGGACGCCGAGTACTGGTACACCAACCTGCGGCAGACCGTCCGCTTCGACGAGGCCGTCAGGGCCCTGCTCGCCACGGGCCACGACGCCTTCATCGAGACCAGCGCCCACCCCGTGCTGACCACCGGCGTCCTGGAGACCGTCGAAGCGGCCGGGGCGCGGGCCGCGGTCCTCGGCACACTGCGCCGCGGCGAGGGCGGCCCCGACCGTTTCACCGCCGCCCTCGCGCAGGCGTACGTCCACGGCGTCGACGTCGACTGGCAGCCCGCCTTCGCCGGCACCGAGCCGCGCCTGACGGAACTGCCCACGTACGCCTTCCAGCGGGAGCGGTACTGGCTGGCGGGCACGTCCGGCGGTACGGCCGACGCCCAGGGGCTGGGGCTGATCCCGTCCGGGCACCCCGTCCTGGGCGCGGCGGTCGACCTGGCCGGCACGGACGGGGTCGTGCTCACCGGACGGGTCGGCCGGCGCACCCACCCCTGGCTCGCCGAGCACCTGTCCCCGGGGACCGCGCTGCTGCCCGGCGCCGCCTTCGTCGAACTCGCCCTGCACGCGGGCCGGTTGACCGGCCTCGCCACCGTCGAGGAGCTGACCCTGCACGCGCCGTTGCCGCTGCCCGAGCGCGGCGGCGCGCAGCTCCAGGTGTCGGTGGGCGCCGCGCGGCCCGACGGCCGTCACCCGGTGGCCATCCACTCCTGCCCGGACGACACGGAGGCCACCGGATCCGGATCCTGGACCCGGCACGCCGAGGGCCTGCTCGCACCCGCGCCGGACGGCCACACGGACGGCCTGACGGACGACCTGGTGGAGGGGCTGGTGGACGAGATCGCGGACGATCTCGTCGTCTGGCCCCCGGCCGGAGCCGTGCCCCTGTCCGTGCCGGCGCCCGCCGAGCCCGACGCCCCGGAGGACACCGCGTACGACGTGCTGCGCGGAGTGTGGCGGTCCGGCACCGCCCTCTACGCGGAGGTCGCCCTCTCCGCCGAACAGCGTCAGAACGCCGCCGGCCACGGACTGCACCCACTGCTCCTGACGGCCGCCCTGCGGTCCCTCCAGGCGGCGGCCGGGACGACCCGGCCCACGGAGGAGCCCGACGGACGGCAGGAACCCGGGGCCACGGAGGAACCCGGGGCCATGGAGGCGTCCGGCGGCGAGCAGGAGTCCGGGTCCGCGGCAGAGCCCGGCGACGGGGAGATCCGTATGCCGTTCGCCTGGTCCGGTGTCACACTGCACACCCCCGGCGCGACCTCGCTGCGGGTACGCCTGGAGGCGGACGGCGACACGCCGGACACGCTGTCCCTGGCCGCCGCGACCGACACCGGGGCGGCCGCCCTCACGGTGCGTTCCCTCGCCCTGCGGGCCGTCTCTCCCGAGCGGCTCGCGGACACCCTCACCCGGGCCGGGGCCCCGGCCGCCCGCGCCGGATCCGTCCCCGTGCTGCGGCCCGTGGCGGCACCCCGCCCGGCCGCCGACGACCCCGGTCCGGGAGACGCGCCGGGGACCGCCGAGAGCGACGCGCTGCTGCGGCGGCTGGCCGCCCTGGGCGAGGAGGACCGGCAGCGCGCGGTGAGCGACCTGGTCGTCGCCCACGTCGCGGCCGTCCTCGGGCACACCGCGGGCGACGTGGCCGCCGACAAGCCGCTGCGCGACCTCGGACTGGACTCGATGGCCGCGGTCGAACTGCGCGGTCGGCTCGGCGCCGCGCTCGGCCTGCGGCTGCCGGTGACACTCGTCTTCAGTCACCCCACCCCGGCGGCGCTCGCCGCCCACCTGGTCACCGAACTGGGGCTGGAACGCACGACCACGGCCGGCCCCGCGGCGGGCGCGTTCAGCCGCCTGGAGAACGCCCTGAACCGGCTGCCGTCCGACCAGGGGACCAGGGCGGCGGTCACCCGGCGCCTGGAGGCCCTGCTGTGGAAGTGGCGCGACCCGGCGGAGGCCGACGCGCCGGCACCCGGCCTGAGCGGGGAGGCGCTCGCCGCCTCCTCCGCCGACGAGATCTTCGACCTGCTCGATCGGGAGCTGGGCACCACCTGACCCCGACGTAGACGTACTCCTTCCGGCTTCCCTCCGGGCACCCGGTGAAAGTGGGCTCGCGTGTCGACCAACGAAGAGAAACTCCTCGACTACCTCAAGAGGGCCACCGCGGACCTCGGCCGGACGCGGCAGCGGCTGCGCGAGATCGAGGCGGCCGCGGCCGAGCCCGTCGCCGTGGTCGCCATGGCCTGCCGCTACCCCGGTGGCGTACGGACCCCGGAGGAGCTCTGGCAGCTCGTCGCCGACGGGGTGGACGCCCTCGGCGACTTCCCCGCCGACCGCGGCTGGGACGTCGACGGCCTCTACGACCCGGACCCCGAACGGTCCGGCAAGACCTACGTCCGGCGCGGCGGCTTCCTGGACGGCGCGGCCGACTTCGACGCCGAGCTCTTCGGCATCAACGCGCGCGAGGCGCTGGCCATGGATCCCCAGCAGCGGCTGCTGCTCGAGACCTCCTGGGAGGCGTTCGAACGCGCCGGCGTCGACCCCACCTCGCTGCGGGGCAGCCGCGTCGGGGTGTTCGCGGGGGCCATCTCCTCGGGCTACGCCGAACGGCTCACCAGCGTTCCCGAGGAGGTCGAGGGATACCTCGGCACGGGCAGCATGACCAGCGTCGCCTCCGGCCGGATCGCCTACACCCTCGGCCTGGAGGGACCGGCGGTCACCATCGACACCGCCTGCTCCTCCTCGCTCGTCGCGATCCACCTCGCCGTGCAGGCGCTGCGCCAGGGCGAGTGCACGATGGCACTGGCGGGCGGCGTGACCGTGATGTCGACGCCGGGCATCTTCATCGAGTTCAGCCGCCAGCGCGGCCTCGCCCCCGACGGGCGCTGCAAGGCGTTCGCCGCCGCGGCCGACGGCACCGGCTGGGCCGAGGGCGCGGGACTCCTGCTGCTGGAACGGCTCAGCGACGCCCGGCGGGCCGGTCATCCGGTGCTGGCCGTCGTCCGGGGCAGCGCGGTGAACCAGGACGGCGCCAGCAACGGCCTGACCGCCCCCAACGACCGAGCGCAGGCCGAGGTGATCCGCCAGGCCCTCGACGCCGCGCGGCTGACCGCCCAGGACGTCGACGCGGTCGAGGCGCACGGCACCGGCACCACCCTCGGCGACCCCATCGAGGCGCAGGCCCTGCTGGCCACGTACGGCCGCGACCGGCCCGCGGGGCAGCCGCTGCGGCTGGGCGCGATCAAGTCCAACATCGGCCACACCGGCGCGGCGGCGGGCGTCGCCGGGGTGATCAAGATGATCGAGGCGATGCGGCACGAGCTGCTGCCGCGGACCCTGCACGTGGACGAGCCGACCCCGCACGTCGACTGGTCGTCCGGCGGGGTGGAACTCCTCACCCGGCCCGCCCCGTGGCCCCGCGACGGCCGTCCGCGCCGGGCCGGCGTCTCCTCCTTCGGCGTCAGCGGCACCAACGCGCACGTGATCGTGGAGGAGGCCCCCCAGCCGACGGAGCCCTCCCAGCCGGCGGAGCCCTCCGGCCCGGCGGAGCCCTCCGGCCCGGCGGAGCCCTCCCGGCCGGCGGAAACGCCTGAGCCGCAGGAGGCGACCCGACGGCCGGAAGCACCCGAGCCGACAGCGGCCTCCCAGCCGGCGGAGGCCCTCCGGCCCACGAGAACCTCCCAGCCGCCGGAGGCCCCCCGGCCGACGGCGGCCTCTCGGCCCACGGAGGCCCCCCGGCCGGCGGACCCCTCCCACCCCGCGGAGTCCCTCCGCTCACCGCGACCGGAACCCCCGGGCCGGGCGGCCGTCGTTCCCGCCCTCCCCTGGGTCCTCGGCGCCCGCACCGACGAAGCCCTCTGCGCGCAGGCCGCCCGGCTCGCCGCGCACCTGCGGGAACGGCCCGGCTTCCGCCCCGCCGACGTCGGCTGCACGCTGGCCACCTCGCGCGCCGCCCTCGACTCCCGGGCCGTCGTCGTGGGCACCCGGCCCGACGAGTTCCTGGCCGGCCTGGACGCACTGGCGGCCGGTGAGGACGCGCCGAACGCCGCGCACGGCCGGGCCGTACCGGGCGGCCGCCTGGCCTTCCTGTTCACCGGACAGGGCAGCCAACGCCCCGGCATGGGCCGCGAACTGCACGCCGCCTGGCCCGCGTTCGCCGACGCCTTCGACGAGGTGGCCGCCGCCCTCGACGCCCGGCTCGCCGGACACGTCAGCCGGCCGCTGGCCGAGGTCGTACTGACCCCCGACGCCCTGACCCCCGACGCCCTGACCCCCGACGCCCCGGAAACCGGTGCCGCGGAACCGCTCGGGCGGACCGTGTACGCGCAGACCGGCCTGTTCGCGCTCCAGGTCGCCCTCTTCCGGCTGTACGAATCGTGGGGGGTGCGGCCGGACCTGCTGCTGGGCCACTCCATCGGCGAACTGAGCGCCGCGCACCTCGCCGGTGTGTGGTCCCTGTCCGACGCGGTGGCCCTGGTCGCGGCCCGCGCCACCCTCATGGAGGAACTGCCCGCCGACGGCGCGATGATCGCGGTCGCCGCGAGTGAGGAGGAGGTGCGCGCCGCCCTCGCCGAGCACGGCGGAGCCGTCGACCTCGCCGCCGTCAACGGCCCGTCGGCGGTGGTGCTCTCCGGCGACGGCGAGCCGGTGCGTGCGCTCGCCGGCCACTTCGCCGCCCAGGGACGCAAGACCCGGCGGCTGCGCACCAGCCACGCCTTCCACAGCGCCCACATGGACGGCATGCTCGACCGCTTCCGCGAGGTGGCGGCCGGCGTCACGGCCTCACCCGCCCGCATCCCCGTGATCTCCAACGTGACCGGCCGTCCGGCCACCGACGACGAGCTGGGCAGCGCCGACTACTGGGCCCGGCACGTGCGTGCGACCGTCCGCTTCGCCGACGGCGTCACCGCCCTCGCCGACGCCGGCGCCACCGCCCTGGTCGAACTGGGCCCCGACGGGGTGCTGACCGCGCTCGCCCGAGACTGCCTGGCCGCCCGCCGACCCGCACCCCATCCGGCCCCCGTGTGCGCGCCCGCCCTGCGCGCCGGGCGGCCCGAGCCGGCCACGGCGGTGACCGCGCTCGGCGCGGTCCATCTGTCCGGCGGCCGGATCGACGGCGAGCGGTTCTTCGCCGGCACCGGCGCCCGCCGGACCGACCTGCCCACCTACGCCTTCCAGCGCAGGCGCTACTGGCTCGACGCCGGCACGACGGCACCCGACGCGGCCGGACTCGGCCTCGCCACCACCGGTCACCCCCTGCTCGGCGCCGAACTGCGCCTGGCGGGCGGCGGCGGACTGGTCCTGACCGGACGGCTGTCCCCGCACACCCACCCGTGGCTGGCCGACCACGCGGTGGAGGGCGTCGTGCTGTTCCCCGGCACCGCGTTCGTGGAAGTCGCCGTCCAGGCCGGTGACCGGGCCGGCTGCCCGCACCTGGCCGAACTCATGCTGGAGGCCCCGCTCCCGCTCCCCGCCGACGCCGCGGTGCACCTCCAGGTCACCGTCGGACCGGCGGAGGACGACGGACGCCGCCGGGTCGAGATCCACTCCCGGCGCGCGGACGACACCCCCGGCACGGACGACGACACCGCCTGGACCCGTCACGCGGCCGGCACCCTGACCCCCGAAGCCGACGCCCGTACGACCCCCCACTCCACGCCCGCGCCCGCCCCGCAGGGCGCCTGGCCGCCGGCCGGAGCCGAGCCGGTCGACATCGGTGACTTCTACGCCGACCTCGCCTCCGGCGGATTCGCCTACGGCCCGTCGTTCCAGGGCCTGCGCGCCGCCTGGCGGCTCGACGGCGCCGTCTACGCGGAGGTGGCGCTGCCCGACGAGCACACCGCCGCCACGGCGGACTTCCTCCTGCACCCCGCGCTCTTCGACGCCGCCCTGCACGCCAGCGGCCTGACCGGACTCGGCCAGGACACCGGGCAGGCACGGCTGGTGTTCTCCTGGAGCGGAGTGACCGTGCACGCCGTCGGCGCCGCCGCGCTGCGGGTACGGATGACGGTCACCGGCCCCGACACGGTGGAGCTGACCGCCGCCGACGGCACGGGCAACCCCGTGATCTCGGTGCGCGAACTGGTGATGCGCCCGGCCGCCCCCGCGGACCCGGCCGACGGCGGGGTGCTGTTCCGGCTCGACTGGACCCCGCTGACACCCCCCGAGCAGCCGGACCGTACCGCCGCCGGCCGGTGGGCCGTCCTCGGCCCCGACCCCTTCGGCCTGTGCGACGCGCTGGCGGCGGCCGGGACCGCGGCGAGCGAGTACCCCGACGTCGCCACGCTCGCCGACGAACCCGCGGCGCCCGACGTCGTCCTGCTGCCGCTCGCCCCCGTCCCCGCGGCGGCGCTGCCGACCGCGGCCGACCGGGCCGTCGACCGGATGCTGCACACCGTCCAGGGCTGGCTGGCCCACTCCGCGTGGGACACGACCCGCCTGGTCGTCGTGACCCGCGGCGCGGTCGCGGCCCGCGACGGCGAGAGCGTCACCGACCTGGCCCACGCGCCGGTCTGGGGCCTGCTGCGCTCCGTGGAGGCCGAGCACCCCGGACGGATCCTCCTCACCGACCTCGACACCGACGCCGCCTCCCTGACGGCCCTGCCCGACGCGGTGCGGGCGGCACTGGCCGCCGGCGAGCCGCAGACGGCCGTCCGGGCGGGCGCGGTCCTCACCCCGCGGATCGTGCGTACGGACCCCGGCCGGCTGCTGCCCGCCGCCCCCGACGGCCCCTGGCTGCTGGACACCACCGCCGCGGGCGACCTGGACCGGCTCGCGCCGCTGCCGTACCCGCCCGCCGCACGCCCGCTCGCCCCGCACGAGATCCGTGTCGCCGTCCGCGCCTCCGGCCTCAACTTCCGTGACGTGCTGGTCGGTCTCGGCATGGTGCCCGGCCAGGCCGGCATGGGCACCGAGGGCGCCGGAGTGGTCACCGAGGTCGGCTCGGCCGCCGGCGACTGGCGGCCCGGCGACCGGGTGATGGGCGTGCTGCCCGCCTCGCTCGGTCCGGTCGCGGTCGCCGACCACCGGTCCGTCGTCCGTGTGCCGCCGCACTGGACCTTCACCGAGGCCGCCGGGATGCCGATCGCCTTCCTGACCGCCTACCGCGCCCTGTTCGACCTCGCCGGACTCAAGCCCGGCGAGTCCGTGCTGGTCCACGCGGCGGCCGGCGGCGTCGGCATGGCCGCCGTCCAGCTGGCCCGGCACTTCGGCGCCGAGGTGTACGGCACCGCGAGCCCCGGCAAGTGGGACACCCTGCGCGAGCTGGGCCTCGACGACGACCACATCGCCTCCTCCCGCTCCCTGGACTTCGAGCACACCATCGCCGCCGCGACCGGGGGACGCGGCGTCGACGTCGTCCTCAACTCCCTGGCCCGCGAGTACGTGGACGCCTCACTGCGGCTGCTGGCACCGGGCGGCAGACTCGTCGAGATCGGCAAGACCGACCTGCGCGACCCGGCCGACACGGCCGCCGCCCATCCCGGCGTCAGCTACCAGCCGTTCGTCGACGCCGACCCCGAACGCATCGGCGAGATCCTCACCCGCACCGTCGACCTGATCGAGAGCGGCGCCCTGCGCCGGCTCCCGGTGCGCGCCTGGGACATCCGGGAGGCGTCCCGGGCGTACCGGTACATGAGCCAGGCCAAGCACATCGGCAAGATCGTGCTCACCGTGCCCGCCGCCCCCGACCCGGACGGCACGGTCCTGGTCACCGGTGGCACCGGCGCGCTCGGCGGCCTCCTGGCGAGGCACCTGGTGACCGAGCACGGCGCCCGGCACCTGCTGCTCACCAGCCGGGCCGGTGAGGCGGCACCCGGCGCCGCGCGACTGCGCGAGGAACTGACCCGGCTCGGCGCCGTCCACGTGGACATCGCCGCCTGCGACGTCGCCGACCGGGCCCAGCTCGCCGCGGCACTGTCCCGCGTCCCCGCCGCACACCCGCTGACCGCGGTCGTGCACGCCGCCGGCGTGGTCGAGGACGGCGTCGTCACCTCCCTGACGTCCGATCAGCTCCGCCGCGTCCTGCGGCCGAAGATCGACGGGGCGGTGAACCTGCACCGGCTGACCGCCGACGCCGACCTCGCCGTGTTCGCCCTCTACTCCTCGGCGGCCGGCGTGCTGGGCGGCGCGGGCCAGGGCGGCTACGCCGCGGCCAACACCTTCCTCGACGCGCTCGCCCACCACCGCCGCGCCGCCGGCCGCCCCGCCACCTCGCTCGCCTGGGGCCTGTGGGACCAGGCCAGTGACGTCACCGCCGGCCTCGACCGGGCCGACCGGGCGCGGGTGGCGCGCTCCGGGATGCTGCCGCTGTCCGCGCCGCAGGGCCTGGCCCTCTACGACGCGGCCGCCGCCCTGCCCGACCCGCTGCTGCTGCCGGTCCGGGTCGACGGCGCCGCCCTGGGACGCGACGCCGGCGCCACCGCCGTACCCGCCGCGATGCGCGGCCTGGTCCGTGCCCCGGGACGCCGCACCGCTCAGTCCGCCGCCGCGCCGGAGCCGGCCGCCGCGCTCGTGCGGCGGCTGTCCGCGCTGGCCGAGGACGACCAGCGGCGCCTGCTGACCGACCTGGTCCGCGGCCACGCCGGCACGGTGCTCGCCCTGGGCGGCGCGGACGCGATCGACCCGCACCGGGGCTTCACCGAGATGGGCTTCGACTCGCTGACCGCCGTCGAACTGCGCAACCGGCTCGACGCCGCCACCGAACTGCGGCTGCCCGCCACCCTCGTCTTCGACCACCCCACCCCGGCCGACCTCGCCGACCACCTGTTCGAGGAGCTCGTCCCCGACGCCTCCGCCGCCGCGGTGCCCGCGCTGCTGGACGAACTCGACCGCCTGGAGGCCCGGCTCGCCCAGGTCCACGCCGACGCGTACGACCGGGCCGCGATCTCCACCCGGATCGACCGGCTCCTGACGGCCTGGCGCAACCAGGAACCCGAGCACCACCAGACCCCGGACGCCGCGCCGGAGACCGCCGCGGAGCAGCTCAAGGAGGCGAGCGCCGACGAGGTGCTCGACTTCATCGACCGCGAACTCGGCCTGGCGTGAGCGCCGCCGTCCCCACCCCGCCGGACCCGAGCCCGAGCACAGGAAGGAGCGACACCACGATGCAGGACGGCGACACGCCGGAGAGCGAGAAGCTGGTCGGCTACCTCAAGCGGGTGGCCGCGGAACTGCACGACGCGCGGGCGGAGCTGCGCCGCGCCGAGCAGCGGGAGACGGAGCCGATCGCGATCGTCGCCATGGCCTGCCGTTATCCGGCCGGCGTGACCTCCCCGGAGGACCTATGGCGCCTGGTCGCGGAGGGCGAGGACGCGATCGGCCCCATGCCCGGGGACCGCGGCTGGGACATCGAGGGCCTCTACGACCCCGACCCCGACGCCCCCGGCAAGAGCTACGCCCGCACCGGCGGCTTCCTCGACCACGCGGCCGACTTCGACCCCGAGTTCTTCGGCATCAGCCCCCGCGAGGCCCTCGCCATGGACCCGCAGCAGCGTGTCCTGCTCGAAGTCGCCTGGGAGCTGTTCGAACGGGCCGGCCTGGAGCGTGCGGCGCTGCGCGGCAGCCGCACCGGCGTGTTCGTCGGCGCCGGCTCCTCCGGCTACGGCACCGGCTTCCAGCAGGTGCCCGAGAGCGTCGGCGGCTACCTCGGCACCGGCACCATCATCAGCGTCCTGTCCGGCCGTCTCGCCTTCGTGTACGGCCTGGAGGGCCCGGCCGTCACGGTCGACACGGCGTGCTCGTCCTCCCTGGTCGCCCTGCACCTGGCCGTGCAGGCACTGCGCGCCGGAGAGTGCGCGATGGCCCTCGCCGGCGGTGTCACCGTCATGTCCAACACCGGTATGTTCAGCGAGTTCAGCCGGCAGCGCGGCATGGCGCCCGACGGCCGGTGCAAGGCGTTCGCCGCCGCCGCGGACGGCACCGGCTGGTCCGAGGGCGCCGGGCTGGTCCTGCTCCAGCGGCTCTCCGACGCACGGCGCGACGGCAACCGGGTGCTGGCCGTGGTGCGCGGCAGCGCGGTCAACCAGGACGGCGCCAGCAGCGGCCTGACCACCCCCAACGGCCCCTCGCAGCGGCGGGTGATCCGGCAGGCGCTCGCCAACGCCCGGCTCACCACCGACGACGTCGACGCGGTCGAAGCACACGGCACCGGCACCACCCTCGGCGACCCGATCGAGGCCCAGGCCCTGCTCGCCACCTACGGTCAGAACCGCGACCCGCGCCGCCCGCTGCTGCTCGGCGCCGTCAAGTCCAACCTGGGCCACACCCAGGCCGCCGCCGGCGTCGCCGGGGTCATCAAGACGGTGATGGCCCTGCGCCACGGCCTGCTGCCGCCCACCCTCCACGTCGACGAGCCCACCCCGCACGTCGACTGGTCGGCCGGCACCGTACGCCTGCTGACCGAGGCCACGCCCTGGCCCGACACCGGGGGCCGGCCCCGCCGCGCCGGTGTCTCGTCCTTCGGCATCAGCGGCACCAACGCGCACCTCCTGCTCGAACAGGCCCCGCAGGACGACGAACCGGCCACCACGCCCCCACCCCCGCCGCGGACGGCGGCGCACCGGCCACCGGCGCCCTGGGTGCTGTCCGCACGCGACGAGGAGGGGCTGCGCGCCCAGGCCGACCGGCTGGCGTCCTTCGTCGCCGCCGCACCCCACCTCGCGCCCGACGACATCGCCTACTCGCTGGCCACCACCCGCTCGGCGCTCGAACACCGCGCCGCCCTCACCGCCGCCGACCTCGACGGCTTCACCGAACGGCTGCGGGCCCTGGCCCGCGGCGAGAGCGCCGGCACCGTCGCCGGACAGGACCGGCGTCCGGTCTTCGTCTTCCCCGGCCAGGGCTCGCAGTGGGCGGGCATGGCCCGGGAACTCCTGGACACCGCGCCCGAGTTCGCCGCCGAGATCGCCCGGTGCGAGACCGCTCTCGCCCCCTACGTCGACTGGTCAGCCGTCGATGTGCTGCGCTCGCCCGACGAGGAGTGGCTGGAGCGGGTCGACGTCGTCCAGCCCGTGCTGTGGGCCGTCATGGTCGCCCTCGCCCGGCTCTGGCAGACCCACGGGGTGCGGCCCGCCGCCGTGGTGGGCCACTCACAGGGCGAGATCGCGGCGGCCTGCGTCGCGGGCGGCCTGAGCCTGGCGGACGGAGCCAAGGTCGTGGCCCTGCGCAGCCGGGCCCTCCTCGACCTGGCCGGTACCGGCGGCATGGCCTCGGTCTCCCTCCCGGCGGCCCGCGCCCACGAGCTGATCGGACCACTCGACGGGGAACTGACCATCGCCGCCGTCAACGGCCCCACCTCGGTGACCGTCGCCGGCGACCAGCCCGCCATCGACGAACTCCTCGCCGTCTGCGAAGGACAGGGCGTGTGGGCCCGCCGCGTCCCGGTGGACTACGCCTCGCACTCCGCGCAGGTCGAGACGATCCGCGACCGGCTGACGAAGGAACTCGCCGGGATCACCGGGACCGGCTCAGCCGTGCCGTTCTACTCCGCGACCACCGGCGCCCTGCTGGACACCACCCTCCTCGACACCACCTACTGGTACGACAACCTGCGCCGACAGGTGCGCTTCGACGCCGCCGTCGGCGCCCTGCTGGCCGCCGGCCACACCGCCTTCGTCGAGGTCAGTGCCCACCCGGTGCTGACCGTCGCGCTCGAGGACACCATCGCCGCCGCCGACGCGCCCGCGGTCGTCCTCGACACCCTCCGGCGAGGCGCCGGCGGCCCCGGCCGGTTCGCCGAGGCGCTGGCCGCCGCCCACGTCCACGGGCTCACCGTCGACTGGCCGAAGGTGTTCGCCGGACGCGCTGTCCCGCCGCGCCGTGTCGACCTGCCGACCTACCCCTTCCGCCGCCGCCGCTTCTGGCTCCAGGCCCCCGCCGACACGGCCCGGGACGCCGCCGGACTCGGCCTGCTGGCGGCCGGGCATCCGCTGCTCGGCGCCACCGCGGCCCTCGCGGACGGCGGCGGACTGCTGCTGACCGGACGGCTGACCGCCCGCGGCCTGGCCTGGCCCGCCGACCACACCGTGGACGGCACCGTACGGCTCCCGGCCGCGGCCATGGTGGAGCTGGCGATCCGCGCGGGCGACGAAGCGGGCTGCGACCAGGTCGAGGAACTCTCCCTGGAGGCACCCCTGGACCTGGACACCGACGCGGTACGGCTCCAGGTGGCCGTCGGCCCGCCTGGGCCGGACGGCCGCCGCTCGCTCGCCGTGTACTCCCGGCCGTCCGACGCCGACGCCGGAGAACCCTGGACCCGGCACGCCACCGGCCTGCTCCGCCCGGGCCGCCCCACGCCGGAGGCCGACGCCGAAACCTGGCCGCCGCCCGGCAGCGAACCCCTCGGACTCGACGGCCCGCACGACCGGACGGCCGACGCCGCGCCCGTCCTCGGCCCGGCCTTCCGCGGCCTGCGCGCGGCCTGGCGGCTCGACGACGAACTCCTCGCCGAGGTCGCCCTGCCCGACGGGCACAGCGACGACGCGGGCGCCTACGGCCTGCACCCGGCCCTCCTCGACGCCGCACTGCGCCTGCGGACGTACGACGACGCCGCCGTGACCGCTCAGCCCGACACGCTCGGCGGCATCGCGCTGTACGCGGCCGGTGCCACCACCCTGCGGGTACGGCTGCGCCCCCGCCCGACCGCCGACGGCGCCGTCCGGCACGCGCTGCTGCTGACCGACCCCACCGGACAGCCGGTGGCCCGCATCGACACCGTGTCCGCCCGGGAGGACTCCTCGACGCCGGGCGCCGCCCACGGCCACCGGACCGACGCCCTGTACCGGGTCGACTGGGTGTCCGTCGGCACCGCCGACCCCCACCCCGCCGACGCCGCCGGCACGACCTGGGCCGTCCTGGGCGCCGACCCCGGCGGCCTCGCCGACGCGTTACGCGGCACGGGCGCCGACGTCCGCGCCTACCCCGACCCGGTGGCCCTGAGCACCGCACTGGACCACGGAGCCGCCGTACCCGACACGGTCGTCCACCCCGTGGCACCCGGCCACACGGCGCAGCCCACCGCCGCCCACGCGGCCGCCACCGGCCTCCTGCCCGTCCTGCACACCTGGATCGGCGACTCCCGCCTCGAGGCGTCCCGGCTGATCGTCGCGACCGGCGGCGCCGTGGCCACCGCGCCCGACGAGGACGTACCGGACCTGCCGTCGGCCACGGCCTGGGGCCTCACCCGCTCCGCGCAGACCGAGTATCCCGGCCAGTTCCTCCTGGCCGACCTGCCCGCCGCACATCCCGAGACCTGGGGACGGGCGCTGGCCGCCGTCCCCGGCTGCGGGGAACCCGCCGTCGCCGTACGCGACGGACACCTGCTCGCCCCCCGGCTCACCTCCCACCCCGCGGGCCGGGACCCGTCGCGCCGGCCGTTCCGGACCGACGGCACCGTCCTCGTCACCGGCGGCACCGGCACCCTGGGCCGGCTGATCGCCGCCCACCTGGCCGCGGAACACGGCGTACGGCACCTGCTGCTCACCAGCCGCACCGGCCCCGACGCCGACGGATGCGCCGAACTGCGGGCCGAGCTGGCGGCGCTCGGCGCGACCGCGGACATCGTGGCCTGCGACGCCGCCGACCGGGCCGCGCTCGGGCGGCTGCTCGCCGGGATCCCCGCCGACCGGCCGCTCAGCGCCGTCGTGCACGCCGCGGGCGTCCTGGACGACGGCGTCATCGACTCGCTGACCCCCGAGCGGCTCACCGCGGTCCTGCGGCCCAAGGTCGACGCCGCGCTCCACCTGCACGAACTGACCCGCGACCGCGACCTGTCCGCGTTCGTCCTGTTCTCCTCGGCCGCCGGTGTCCTCGGCAGCGCCGGCCAGGGCAACTACGTCGCCGCCAACGCGTTCCTCAACTCCCTCGCCCAGCACCGGCACGCCCAGGGCCTGCCGGGCACCGCACTGGCCTGGGGCTTCTGGGAGCGGGCCAGCGGCATGACGGGCCGGCTCGCCGAGGCCGACCGCCAGCGGATGGCCCGCTCCGGTGTCGTCCCGCTGTCCTCCACGACCGCCCTCGACCTGTTCGACCGCGCGACCGCCGCCGACGAACCCCTCGCGGTGCCGCTCCGGCTGGACCGCGCCGCCCTGCGCGCCCAGGCCGACGCGGGCGTGCTGCCGGGACTGCTGCGCGGCCTGGTCCGCGGACCCGTGCGCCGCACCGCCGCGGCCGCGGGCGGCGGCCGGGCCGCCGACGGCTTCGTCCGCGATCTGCTCGCCCTCGACCCGGCCGGACAGGAACGCGAACTGACCGGCCTGGTCCGCGCCCAGGTCGCCGCCGTGCTGGGCCACGACGACCCCGCGGCCGTCGACGTCGGCACCGCCTTCAAGAGCCTCGGCTTCGACTCCCTCATCGCGGTCGACCTGCGCAACCGGCTTGCCGCCCTGACCGGCCGACGCCTGCCGGCCACCCTGGTCTTCGACCACCCGACCACCACCGCGCTCGCCGCCCACCTGCGCACCGAACTCCTCGGCACCCGCGCCCCGGCCCCCACCGGCGCACCGCGCGCCGTGACCACCCCCGGCGCCGACCGGGAACCGATCGCCATCGTCGCCATGGCCTGCCGCTTCCCCGGCGGCGTCATGTCACCCGAGGACCTCTGGCGGATGCTCGCCGACGGCCGCGACGGACTGACCGGCTTCCCCGCCGACCGCGGCTGGAACGTCGAGGAGCTCTACCACCCCGACCCCGACCACCCCGGCACCAGCTACGTCCGCGAGGGCGGCTTCATCGAGCACGCCGCCGACTTCGACGCGGGCTTCTTCGGCATCTCCCCGCGCGAGGCCCTCGCCATGGATCCGCAGCAGCGGCTGCTCCTCGAGACCTCCTGGGAGGTGTTCGAACGGGCCGGGATCGACCCGGCCACGCTGCGCGGCTCCGCCACCGGCGTCTTCGTCGGCGCCGCCCACATCGGCTATCTGGCCGGCATGGAGGTGCCCGACGAACTCGGCGGCTACCTCGGCACCGGCAACGCCGCCAGCGTCGCCTCCGGCCGCCTCGCCTACACCTACGGCCTGGAGGGCCCCGCCGTCACGGTCGACACCGCCTGCTCCTCCTCCCTGGTCTCCCTCCACCTCGCCGTCCAGGCGCTGCGCACCGGAGAGTGCACGATGGCGCTGGCCGGCGGCGTCACGGTGATGGCCAACCCCGGGCTGTTCGTCGACTTCAGCCGGCAACGGGTGCTCTCCGCCGACGGCCGCTGCAAGCCCTTCGCCGCCGCCGCCGACGGCACCGGCTGGTCCGAGGGCATCGGCCTGCTGCTCGTCGAACGGCTCTCCGACGCACAGCGCAACGGACACCGCGTCCTGGCGACGGTCCTCGGCTCCGCCGTCAACCAGGACGGCGCCAGCAACGGCCTGACCGCGCCCAACGGCCCCTCCCAGCAGCGGGTGATCCGGCAGGCCCTCGCCGACGCCCGGCTGGACGCCCGGGACGTGGACGCCGTCGAGGCGCACGGCACCGGCACCGAACTCGGCGACCCGATCGAGGCCCAGGCCCTCCTGGCCACCTACGGCCGGGAACGCCACGCGGACGAGCCGCTGTGGCTGGGCGCGCTCAAGTCCAACATCGGCCACACCACGGCCGCCGCCGGCGTGGCCGGGGTGATCAAGACGGTGATGGCGATGCGGCACGGTGTGCTGCCGAAGACGCTGCACGTGGACGCGCCGACGCCGCACGTGGACTGGTCGGCCGGCGCGGTCGAACTGCTCACCGAGCCCCGCCCCTGGCCGGAGACCGGCCGCCCGCGCCGCGCCGCCGTGTCGGCGTTCGGCATCAGCGGCACCAACGCGCACACCGTCCTCGAGCACCGTCCGCCCGAGCCCGCCGACGTCCCGGACACCGCGGGACCCGCCGACCCGGGCGTCTTGCCGTATCTGCTCTCCGCCAAGACCCCCGAGGCCCTCGCGGCCCAGGCCGAGCGGCTGCGCGCGCATCTCGCGCGGGACGGCGCCGACCTCCCTCCCGCCGACCTCGCCGCCGCGCTCGCCACCACCCGCGCCCCCCTGGACCACCGTGCCGTGGTGACGGCCCGGGACCGGGCCGAACTGCTCGCGGGGCTCGCCTCGTTGGCCGAGGGGACACCCGGGCCGCAGGTCCGGCTGGGCACCGTGCGCGGGGATGCCCGGCTGGC
>NZ_JAGMUJ010000039.1 GCF_019049255.1 Streptomyces sp. AC558_RSS880
GTGCTGGAGGGGGCGGGGGTGCGGGAGCTGCCGGCGGGGTGGGGGGCGCCGGGGGCCGCCGGCTCGGCGGCCGCGGCGCGTACGGGGTTGCGGGTGGCGGCGGACTCGCTGGTGGCGCTGTTCGACACGCCGCTGCTGGCGGAGGCGGGGCTGGTCGAGGCGCGGGTGGTGCGCAAGGCCCTGCGGGGCGCGGCGGAGGGCGAGCCGCTGCCGCTGGACGGCCTGGCGGATCTGGTCGCCCTGGAGGTGTGGCTGCGCCGTCTGCTGGCCCGCAGGGGAACCTGCTGGACGGGCACTCCGGCCCGCCAGCGCGCGGTACCGGGCGGAATCGCCCCCCAGCGCGGCGCCCTGGGCGCCGGCGCGGCCGGCCCACGCTGAGACTTGCCTGTGGCGCGGTGTCGGGTCCGGTGGGATGCCTGTGGCGCGGTGTCGGGTCCGGTGGGATGCCTGCGGCGCAGCCTTCGCTCCGGTGGGGGCGTGCGTAGCGCCTACGGCCGGTGGGTGGGGCGGGGCCGCGTCGGGGGTGTCCGTCCTCGGACCGGCGCGGATCACGTTGCTCGGACGGGGTGCGGGGCGCGGACGCGCCGGCCACTGCGGGCGGCCACCCCCGCCCCGACCCCTCCCGCCGTACGCGATCCGCGGGCAGTCACTGCCGTCACCCTCCCGCTCCCGCGGGCAGCCGCTGCCGCCGCCCTCCCGCTCCCGCGGGCAGCCGCTGCCGCCGCCCTCCCGCTCCCGCGGGCAGTCGTGCCGCTGGGGCGGCACGGGTGGGCGCGACGGCACCCCGCAAGCGCCGGGCTGCGCGAACACCCTCCGGCCCACACCAACAGGGGGCACCCCGCAACACGCCGGGGCTGCGGCCCCCGCGACCAGTCAACGCGGAGCACCCCGCAAAACCCCGGCCGCGCAGACCGACTCCCGGCACACGCTCACGCGGGGCACCCTGCAAGCACCGGGCGGCCGCTCGCACACACCGGTGCTCCTGAGCCACCCCCTACGCCGGGCGTGAGCGCAACCCCTCCAGCAGGATGTCCAGCAGCCGCGCCGACGCCGCAGCCTGCTGCGCCGCATCCGGCAGGGACGGCGCCGCCGTAGCGATCACCAGCAGGACGTCCGACACCGACACATCCGGCCGGAGTTCACCCGAGGCCCGCGCCCGGTCCACCAACTGCCCCACGACGTCCAGCAGCTGCGCCGCCCCCGCGTCGTCCTCCGCCGCCACGGCCACCGGCGCCACCGGCGCCTCCGGCACCAGCCGCAGTTCACCCGCCGCCTGCGTCCGCTGCTGCGGCAACCGCGCCTGGTCCGGCAGACCGTGCTCCTCCGCCACACCCACCCGCAGCACCTGCGGCGGCAGCAGCCGTCCCGCGCCGGACGCGACCGACGTGCGCAGGAAACGGGACAGCGCCGACCACGGCTCGTCCTCCTGGCCGAGCGCCGCCCGTGCCTGGTCGGTCAGCCGGGAGGTCTCCTCCTCGGCGATCCGCCGCACCAGGACGTCCTTGCTCGGGAAGCGCCGGTACACCGTGCCCACGCCGACCCGTGCCCGGCGTGCCACGTCCTCCATCGGCGCGCCGTAACCCAGCTCGCCGAAGACCTCCCGCGCGGCACGCAGTACGTGCTCCAGATTGCGCTGGGCGTCCACGCGCAGCGGTGTCGTGCGCGCTCCGTCCGGACGTCCGCCGCCCGTGGGCGCGCTCATCGTCGCGCCGGCCGCGAGAGCGGAAGACCAATGAGAGTCCTGAACATGCATATGTATTCCCCCGGTAATGACGTCTCCCCCCGGAGACTTCTCCCCGCCATTGATGGCCGGGGCGTGTGGAACAGGTCCGGCTTGTCGGTCCCGCCCGTCGCGAGCCCGATGAGCGCATCCCCCTACACCCCGTCGACAGACGAACATAGTTGAGAGGGGGTCAATTCAGAAGGGGCAGGTTCCGCACGGAGCGCCCCTCGATCGGAGTACGGGTCGTATACGTCCTGAATGTACCCCTGGGCGGGGGCAGCTTCACCGCTGCTGACCTGTGAGGATTCCGGTAAGGGCGGTGAATCGGCCAACCAGGGGTGCGCGGGCCTTCCGGTCACACAATTCGTCGGGGCTGTGGACAAACGCAAGCGACGGGTGCGTCATGGGATGGTGAAGGAACGTGCGCGCATTCTCGTTGTCGGCGGCGGCTACGTCGGGATGTACACGGCCCTGCGCCTCCAGCGGAGACTGAAACGGGAACTCGGGCGGGACGAGGCCGAGATCACGGTCGTCACCCCGGATCCGTACATGACGTACCAGCCCTTCCTCCCCGAGGCGGCCGCCGGTGCCATTTCCCCTCGGCACGTCGTCGTACCGCTGCGTCGTGTCCTCGACCGGTGCCACATCGTCATCGGCGAGGCCACCGGCATCGACCACGCCGCACGCACCGCCACCGTCAGCACGCTCGCCACCGGCGAGGAGGGCACGGGAGGACGGCGGATCGCGTACGACGAACTGGTGCTCGCGCCCGGTTCCGTGTCGCGCACCCTCCCGATCCCCGGCCTCGCCGACCACGGCATCGGCTTCAAGACCGTCGAAGAGGCCATCGGCCTGCGCAACCACGTGCTGGAGCAGATGGACATCGCCTCCTCCACGCGTGACCCCGCCCTCCGGGACGCCGCCCTGACCTTCGTCTTCGTCGGAGGCGGCTACGCGGGCGTCGAGGCGCTCGGCGAGCTGGAGGACATGGCCCGTTACGCCGCGCGGTACTACCACAACATCCGGCCCGAGGACATGAAGTGGATCCTCGTCGAGGCGTCCGGGCGGATCCTGCCCGAGGTCGGGGAGGAGATGGGGCGGTACACCGTCACCGAACTGCGCCGGCGCAACATCGACGTACGTCTCGAGACCCGTCTGGAGTCCTGCGCCGACCGGATCGCCGTGCTCAGCGACGGGTCGCGCTTCCCCACGCGTACGGTCGTGTGGACCGCCGGGGTCAAACCGCACCCCGTCCTCGCGGCCACCGATCTGCCGCTGAACGACCGGGGCCGGCTGAAGTGCACCGCCGAGCTGGCCGTGGACGGGGCCGCGCACGCGTGGGCCGCGGGGGACGCCGCCGCCGTCCCCGACGTCACCGCGCGGGAGCCGGGGCGGGAGTGCGCCCCCAACGCGCAACACGCGCTCCGCCAGGCGCGGGTCCTCGGGGACAACATCGTCCACTCCCTGCGGGGGGAACCGCTGGAGACGTACGCCCACAAGTACGCCGGTTCCGTCGCCTCCCTCGGACTGCACAAGGGCGTCGCCCAGGTGTACGGGCGCAAGCTCAAGGGCTATCCCGCCTGGTTCATGCACCGGACCTATCACCTCAGCCGCGTTCCGACCTTCAACCGGAAGGCCCGGGTCGCTGCCGAGTGGACGCTCGCCGGGCTCTTCAAACGGGAGGTCGTCTCGCTCGGTTCACTCGAACACCCCCGGGCGGAGTTCGAACTGGCGGCCGGTGGAAAGCCTTCTCAGGACCCCCCGCACAACCCGAAGGGGTCGTCCTGACCGGACCCAGGAACTCCACCGGCCGGCCCGGCGTCTGACGGATGTCGGCCCGGTCGGCACCCTGCCAGACTGGTCCACCACCGCGGGCGGGCCCCCGCCCACCCCGGTGCGGCCCCCGGGGCCCCGGCCGGTCCCGGTTTCCGGCCGCCGACAACTACACGAGGCAAGGATTCGTGAACTTCACGCGCTGGAGCGCCCGGCTCCCCGGAACGCAGCGCCGCGCCGCAGCGCGGAACGAGCAGGCGGTCTCCCCGGACCGGCGGGGAGAGGGCTCCGTGCCCGGGGCCCGCGCCGAACAGCTCACCGACGACGTACGGCCCGTGCCCGCCGTCGACGAGCTCAAGGTGCGCGAGGTCCTGGACCACGTCCCCTCCCTCGTCGCCCTGGTCCACGGCCCCGACCACCGCATCGCCTACGTCAACGACGCTTACACGGCGGCCTTCGGCACCCGCCCGATCGGCGCCCCCGCGCGCGGAGCCCTCCCCGAGCTGGAAGCACTCGGCCTGCTGCCCCTCCTCGACCAGGTCCTGCGCAGCGGAAAACCCCGCACGGTGAAGTCCCGCAAGGCCCCCGGCGGCCGCTCCTACACCTTCACCTGCACCCCGGTCACCGAGGTCGAGGGCCGTGGCGTGCTGGTCTTCGCCACCGATGTCACCGACCACGCCGAGGCCGCCGAACGCCTGCGCGCCAGTGAACGCCGCCAGCGCGAGACCGCCGTCACCCTCCAGCGCTCCCTCCTCCCCCAGGAACTGGAGGAGCCCGACGACCTGCGCGTCGCCGCCACCTACCACCCCGGCGGCACCGAGGCAGCCGTCGGCGGCGACTGGTACGACGTGATCACCCTGGGCGGCGGCCGCACCGCCCTCGTCATCGGCGACGTCATGGGACGAGGAGTGCGCGCGGCGGCGGTCATGGGGCAGCTCCGTACGGCCGTACGGGCCTACGCGCGGCTCGACCTCCCCCCGCACGAGGTGCTCCAGCTGCTCGACGGCCTCGCCATGGAGATCGACGCCAACCAGATCGCCACCTGCGCGTACGCCGTCCACGACCCCAACGAGGGCCGCCTGGTGTACGCCTCCGCCGGCCACCTGCCCATCCTGGTCCGCGACGAGAACGGCACCGTCCGGCGCGCCGACGAACCGACCGGCCCCCCGCTCGGCACCGGCGGCTGGATGCACGCGTCCGGCTCCGTCCCCCTCGGCCCCGGCTCCACCGCCGTCCTCTACACGGACGGCCTGGTCGAGCGGAGGAACGAGGACCTGGACGAGGGCATCGCCGCCCTGGAGCGCGCCCTCGCCGGAGCCACCGGCAGCCCCCAGGTCGTCTGCGACCGGCTGGTCCGCTCGGCCGGCGTGACCCCGGACCACGACGACGACGTCGCCGTGCTGGTCCTCCAGCACCCCGCCCGCAAGGGCGCGGAGAGCGAGCTCTTCCGCAACGCCGCGCTGGAGCTCCTCGGCGGTGTCGAGGCGGCCCCCCGCGCGCGTGCCTTCGCCTCCGGCGTGCTGACCAGCTGGCGCTTCCCCGTCGAGCTGCACGACCTGGGCGTCCTGGCCGCCAGCGAACTGGTCGCCAACTCCCTCCAGCACGGCACCCCGCCCATGCGGCTGCGGCTGCGCCGCACCGACCGCCGTCTGATCATCGAGGTCACCGACGGCGACGACCACCTGCCGAGGCGCCGTCGCGCGGAACCCGGCGACGAGTCCGGCCGGGGCATCGCGATCGTCGCGACGATCGCCTCCGGCTGGGGCAGCAGACGCACCCCGGGCGGCGGCAAGGCGGTCTGGTGCGAGTTCCTCCTGCCGAAGACGCCCGGCTCGTAACCGAGCCGGGCGTACGGGGTGGGGCCTACGGGAGTGAGGCCGGGGCGCGTGACTCAGGCGTGCGCCGGAGCCTGCCCCGCTGCCGCGCCCCCCTGCACCACCACACGGCTCCGCGCCACCGACGGCTGGTTCTGCACGTCCGTGAGCTGCCGCCCGAGCCGTACCGCCAGCACCGTGATGCCCAGCGAGAACAGCAGGAAGATCACGACGTACGGCGCGTGCAGCGAGGCACCCAGCGGCCCGCCCACCGCCGGCCCCACGGCCAGCGCGAGCTGCTTCACCAGGGCGAACGCCGAGTTGTACTGTCCCGCCATCCCGGTCGGCGCGAGATCGGCGACCAGCGGCGCGAGCGTCGGCGACAGCATCGCCTCACCGAGCCCGAACAGCGCGTACGTCGAGATGAACGCGGCGGTCGCCATCGTCCGGCTCCCGTCGCCCAGCCCCGCGTACCCCGCCACGGCCCACGCCACGGCCCAGATCAGCCCCACGGACGCGATCACGCGCGAGCGCTTGCGCCGCTCGACGAACCGCAGCACCGCGAACTGCGCCACCACGATCACCAGGGTGTTCGCGGCCAGCGCCGTCCCCAGCGCGGAGGTGGAGATCCCGGCAGCCTCGACGCCGTACGCGCTCAGCCCCGACTCGAACTGTCCGTAGCAGGCGAAGAACAGCACGAAGCCCAGCACACACAGCTGCACCATGGCCCGGTTGCCCAGCAACTGCTTCCAGCTGGCCTTGGCCGACTGGGCCGGAGCGCCCCCGACGCGTGGCGCGTGCGGCATCCGCGCCGTCGCCATCACCACGACCAGCAGCAGGAACATCGCCGCCTCGATCGCGAAGAGGAGGACGAAAGAGCTCGCTTCCGTGGGATCCACGAGGTGACCGCCGATGAGACCGCCGACGCCGAGCCCGAGGTTCTGCAGGAAGAACTGCGTGGCGAACGCCCGCGACCGGTTCTCCGCGGTCGAGCAGTCCACGATCATCGTCGCGAGCGCCGGCTGCATCACCGCCTGTCCGGCGCCCAGTGCCGCCGCCGACAGCAGCACGGTCGCCGCACCACTCGACAGCCCCAGGCTCAGCGCCCCGACCGCGGCCGTGACCAGGGCGACGAGCAGCACCGGCAGCGGGCCGCGCCGGACGATCGCCCGTCCGGCGAACGGCAGCACGATCAGCGCGGCCACGGCGAAGACGGCGAGTACGAGACCCGCCGTCATGGCTCCCAGCCCTCGCACCTGCGCCACATAGACGTACAGGTACGGGACCGTGAAACCCAGCCCGAACGCGCTGAGTGCGTTGCCCACGTGGATCCGGCGCATCGCCGCGCCCATCGCCCTGGTCACGTTCACCTCTCTCAAGTAGTTAGGAGTGAAGACTTAGAAGCTAAAGTTCGATGCTAAAGAGTACATAGAGAAGGACTTCGAGGCAAAGAGGGGGCGTGCCATACTGCGGCCATGGGCGACACCTCCGGCGGCCTCGGCGAGCCGACACTCGAAGAGCAGATCGCCGCCTACCAGCGCGAGTTCCAGGACCTCGACCCCCAGGTCGAGAAGATCGTCAACGCGCTGTCCCGCCTGAACCGCCGCATGAACGTCGCCTACGGCCGCCAGACCGCCGAGCTCGGCATCACCAACGCCGACTGGGAGGTCCTCAAGGCCCTCGTCCTCTCCGGCGCCCCCTACCGCATGGGTCCCAGCGACCTCGCCAAGCGCCTCGGTCTGACCCCGGCCGCCATGACCCACCGGATCGACCGCATGGTCGCCGAAGGGCTGGTCGACCGGGAGCGGGACGAGACCAACCGGGTCCGCGTGATCGTGGAGCTGACCTCCGCCGGCCGGGAGAAGTGGCTCGAGGCGATGCGCCTCGCCACCGTCTTCGAGGAGGACCTCCTCCAGGACCTCGCCCCGGACGAGCGGGCGACGCTGGGCGAGGTCCTCACCCGCCTCCTGCGCCGGGTGGAACACGCCCAGCCGGATGCCGGCGGACGCCTCAGCGACCTGGACTGAAAGATCTCGACCAGGGACGCTTGACAGCCCCCTTGCCGGTCCGTAAGGTTCTTCGGGTTGCCACGGGGCCGTAACGGTTCTTCGGCAGCGTCTTCCGCCGCGACTGCGGCACTCAAAACCTCAGCACAACCTCCCGGTGGGAAAGATTTCGGCATGCCCGAATTCAATTCCATCTCTCGATTTGAGAAACGCGGAGAGAGTCCGCTAAGGTTTGAGACGTCGGAACGGCCCAACGGCCGCGAAGACAACCCGATCTGACCGGGAATCAGGACCGAAAGGATCTGATAGAGTCGGAACCGCCGGAAAGGGAAACGC
>NZ_JAGMUJ010000040.1:0-258128 GCF_019049255.1 Streptomyces sp. AC558_RSS880
GCCCAGGCCTGCAGGACGGGGGCGGTGGCGGGGTGGTGGGGGGCGGTGGTGTGAAGGAGTGCGATGGCGTGGGCGGCCTTGGCGGGGCCGCGCATGGGGGGTACGGCGGTGGGGGCGGGGGTTCGGTGGAGGCGGGCGAGGAGGGTGGCCGCGGCTTCCCAGGGGGCGGCGTCCGGGTCGTCCGGGTCCACGGGAGTGCCGTACGGCCAGTGGGTGACGAGTCGTCCGTGCAGTTCGGCGGGTGTCGGGGTGAGTGGGGGGAGGAGGATGCCGGGGAGTCGGGTGGCCACGGTGAGACGGAGGGTCAGCTCGGTGGGGTCGGCGTCGGGGGCGTGGGCCTTGGCGACGGTGCCGGCGTGTCGTACGACGGTGGCGTCTTCGCGGGCGGCGAGGGTGGCGGTGGTGCAGCGGCAGGTGCGGGGGCTCGCGTGGGCCGTTGCCGTGACGTGGGCTGTCAGGGCGGGGAGGAGGTCCGTGGTCACGGGGTGAGGGTACGGGGCGGCTGCCGGGGCGGCGTGGGCCCGCGCTTGCGGGCGCTCCGCGTTGGGGTGGGCCGGGGGGTGTTCGCGCGACCCGGCGCCAGCGGGGTGCCTCCCCCAGAGGGGGTACCCCCAGCGCCCACCCGTGCCGCCCTGGGGGCACCTCCCAGGCCCTTAAGGCACTGGGGGAGGCACGACTGCCCGCGGGAACGGCGGCAGGCGGCCGCAGGCGCAAGAAGCGCGGGCAGAGCAATGCCGGCGCAGCTCCCCAGCTGCGCCGGCATTTTGCCGTCCGCCGCACCCCCGTCCCCACGGGGTTTCATGGGTGGATGTCCCCGCCCGGACCGCTCTTCCGGGCCTGGGGTCGCTGTTCAGCGCCCCAGCATCTCGCCCACGGACGACGCCTGTGTGGCCACCGTCTCCCACCCGTCGAAGACGAGGAGGAGCAGGACCGCCAGGGGAAGGGCCATCAGCGTCGCCACCAGCGGATGGCGACGCCCCTCGCCGCGTTCCCGCGTGCGGATCAGCGTCCGCGGTGCCGTGTACGCCATGGTCCCTCTCCTGACCGTTTCTGTTGTCGTTGGCAGCGGCGGGCGTCTGACCTCGGGGGACGAGTGCTGCACCCGCCGCTTGACCTCAAATCTAGGCGCCGGACCCTCCCTCGACGTCATGCCCTCGTACCGATTGCCGGGCCTCCCGGAGGATGAGCCCCTCCCCCCGGTGTACTCCCCTGGGTGGAGACGGGGTGCTACGCCTCAGGGACATCCCCGAAGGGCCGCCCGCTCTGCCCCGCTTTCTCCGAGCCGTCCTCCCGCGGCACCGGCTGCTCCACCAGCGCGAGCACCCGGTTCGCCATGAACCGGGCCGTCCGCACCACGGCCCCGGTTCGGGTGACTTCGCTCACTTCCACCACCCCCCGCCGCACCGCCGTCTCCACCCGGCGCCCGGCCCTGCTCGCCACCACCTCGTACGTACGCGTCGTGTCCCCCGCGTCCACGACGATCTCCACACGGTCACCCTTCACGCGATCAATCCCCCTTCGCCGTCGGGTGGTTGGGACCATCGGCCGCGCGAACCAGGCTTGCCCGCGCGCTCCCTGACCACTCTTCAAGTCTCCCACCCCCCACTGACAATCCACCGCCCCGAGAGGGCGCGGCCTCTGCGCGCGGGCGGCCGTGGAAACGTAAGCTGTGGCACGTCACAGGACCGGGCAGCGGGGATGAACATGGCGATGATGCGCCTGAGGCGCGAGGACCCGCGCGTCGTCGGCTCTTTCAGGCTCCACCGACGACTCGGCGCGGGCGGGATGGGCGTGGTCTACCTGGGCTCCGACAAGAAGGGGCAGCGGGTCGCGCTGAAGGTCATCCGGCCCGACCTGGCCGAGGACCAGGAGTTCCGCTCACGGTTCGCGCGCGAGGTGTCGGCGGCCCGCCGCATCCGCGGCGGCTGCACGGCCCGGCTGGTGGCCGCGGACCTCGACGCGGACCGTCCCTGGTTCGCCACGCAGTACGTGCCGGGGCCCTCGCTGCACGACAAGGTCGCCGACGAGGGGCCGCTCGGCGCGGCCGACGTCGCCGCCGTCGGCGCGGCCCTCTCCGAGGGACTGGTCGCCGTGCACGAGGCCGGTGTGGTGCACCGGGACCTCAAGCCGTCCAACATCCTGCTGTCCCCGAAGGGGCCGCGGATCATCGACTTCGGCATCGCGTGGGCGACCGGCGCGTCGACGCTCACGCACGTCGGCACGGCGGTCGGCTCGCCCGGTTTCCTCGCCCCGGAGCAGGTGCGCGGCGCGGCCGTCACCCCGGCCACGGACGTGTTCTCGCTCGGCGCCACGCTCGCGTACGCGTCGATGGGCGACTCGCCCTTCGGGCACGGCAGTTCCGAGGTGATGCTGTACCGCGTGGTGCACGAGGAGGCCCAGCTGCGCGGCGTCCCGGACGCCCTGGCCCCCCTCGTCCGCGCGTGTCTGGCGAAGAACCCCGAGGAGCGGCCCAGCACGCTCCAGCTGTCGCTGCGGCTCAAGGAGATCGCCGCGCGGGAGGCCCAGGGCCTCGCCGACGTGCGTCCGCCGGCCCCGCGCGACGCCGAGACGGAGCGGCCGACCGGACGCCTCGCGGACACCTACCCGGAGCGGGCGCAGCGCCGGCAGAGCGGTCAGGGAACCCCGCCGCCGCGCAGACGCGGTCCCGCGCCCAGGAACAGCGGCTCGTCCCCCGGACGGAACAACCGGAGCGTGCCCCCTTCGCGGAGCGGCTCCTCGCGCGACGGCTCCCCGCACAGCTCCCCGCGCGGAGGCACTCCGTCACGGTCCGGTCCGCGCCCCACGCCGGCGTCCCGCAACACCACCCGGTCCGGCACCGGTGCCCGTCGTCCGGGACCCCGGACGACCGGGACCGGCCTGCGGCCGGCCAATCCGCGCCTGCTCAGGCAGCGGCTGTTCGTGTTCGTCGTCGTGACGCTGGTGGTGGCGCTGGGTATCGCACTGGTGCAGGGCTGCCAGGGCCCCGGCTAGGAACCCGGCAGCAACGACATCCGGGCCGCTACTCCCCTGGACGTCCCGTGGCCACCGCGTAGAAGGCGACCGCCGCGGCGGCTCCCACGTTGAGGGAGTCGACGCCGTGCGACATCGGGATGCGGACCCGTTCGTCGGCGGCGGCCAGGGCCCGGCCGGACAGACCGGACCCTTCCGCGCCCAGCATCAGAGCCACCCGGTCCATGCGGTGCGGTGCCACCTCGTCCAGGGCCCGGGCCTGCTCGTCGGGGGTGAGGGCGAGCAGCCTGAACCCGGCCTCGCGCACCGCCTCCAGTTGCTCGGGCCAGGTGTCCAGACGGGCGTACGGCACGGAGAAGACCGCGCCCATGGAGACCTTGACGCTGCGGCGGTAGAGAGGGTCGGCGCAGTCCGGGGAGAGCAGGACGGCGTCCATGCCGAGGGCCGCCGCGGAGCGGAAGATCGCGCCGATGTTGGTGTGGTCGTTGACCGACTCCATGACGACGACGCGGTGGGCGGTCCGGAGCACGTCGGCCGCCGCGGGCAGCGGTGTGCGCTGCATGGAGGCGAGCGCGCCACGGTGCACGTGGTAGCCGGTGACCTGTTCGGCGAGCGCGGGGTCGACGACGTACACCGGGGCGGTGGCCCGGTCGATGACGTCGCGCATGACGTCGACCCACTTCGCGGACAGCAGCATCGACCGCATGGCGTAGCCCGCTTCCCCGGCGCGCCTGATGACCTTCTCGCCCTCGGCGATGAACAGGCCCTCGGCGGGTTCGCGGCGGCGGCGCAGTTCCACGTCGGTCAGGCCGGTGTAGTCGTGCAGCCGCGGGTCGGCGGGGTCGTCGACGGTGATGAGTCCGGCCATGTCACGCCGTCCCGCGCGGGCCCACGGCGACGACCTCGCCGATGACGATGACGGCCGGCGGCCTGACCTCCTGGGCGGCGGCCGTTTCGGCGACCGTGGCGAGGGTGGCGTCGACCCGGCGCTGGGCGGCCGTGGTGCCCTCCTGGACGAGGGCGACCGGGGTGTCGGGGGACTTGCCGTTGGCCATCAGGGTCTCGGCGATCCGGCCGATCTTGTCGACGCCCATGAGGACGACGAGGGTGCCGGTCAGCTTCGCCAGGGACGGCCAGTCGACCAGGGAGCGCTCGTCGTCGGGGGCGACATGGCCGCTGACCACGGTGAACTCGTGCGCCACACCGCGATGGGTGACGGGGATGCCGGCCGCGCCCGGGACCGAGATGGAGCTGGAGATGCCGGGGACGACGGTGCAGGGGATGCCCGCTTCGGCGAGCGCGTGGAGTTCCTCCATGCCGCGGCCGAAGACGTACGGGTCTCCGCCCTTGAGCCGGACCACCGACTTGCCCTGCTTGGCGTGCTCGATCAGCGCGTTGTTGATGGCCTCCTGGGCCATGAAACGGCCGTAGGGGATCTTCGCCGCGTCGATCACCTCGACGTGCGGCGGGAGTTCGGCGAGCAGGTCGCGCGGGCCGAGCCGGTCGGCGATGACGACGTCGGCCTCGGCGAGCAGGCGGCGGCCGCGCACGGTGATCAGGTCCGGGTCGCCGGGGCCGCCGCCGACGAGGGCGACGCCCGGGGTGCGGGTGCGGTGGTGCGGGGCGACCAGGGTGCCGTCGCGCAGGCCCTCGACCACGGCGTCGCGGATGGCCGCGGTGCGGCGGGGGTCGCGGCCGCGCGCCTCCGTCGTGAGGACGGCCACCGTGACGCCCTCGCTGGAGCCCGTGGCCGGGGTCCACGCCGTCGCCGCGTCGGCGTCGTCCGAGCGGACGCACCACACGCGGTGCGCTTCCGCCTCGGCGGAGGCACGGGTGTTCGCCTCGGTGTCGCTGGTGGCGATGAGGGCGTACCAGGCGGTCGCGAGGTCGCCTTCGGCGTAGGGGCGCCGGTGCCAGGTGATCTCGCCGGCGTCCGCCATGGCCTCCACGGAGGGGGTGGCCTCGGGGGACACGAGGTGGACGTCGGCGCCGGCGGCGATCAGGGCGGGGAGGCGGCGTTGGGCGACCTGGCCGCCGCCGAGGACGACCACGCGGCGGCCGGTGAGGCGGAGGCCTACGGGGTAGGCGGGGTGTTCGGCCATCAGGTGAGGCTCCTCGGACAAGCGGTGGGTCAGCGGGCACGCTGCAGCTTCGGAGCGGGCCTGACGTGGGGATTTTAAGCGCGCGTCCGGTGGGGGCCGGGGTGGGTGGGGTGTTTTCCCCAGCCCTCCCCTTCCCGAAACCGGGGGCGCTGCCCCCGGCCCCCGCACGTGCGGGTGGGTGGACGGCTGTGCCCACCCGTTCCGCTCTGCGGAACGATTGCCCACAGCCGTCCAGGCTACTTCTCGGTCACCCCGGCCGAATCGAAGGTCGCCACCTCGTGCATGGCCCGCGCCGTGCTCTGGACCAGGGGGAGCGCCAGCAGCGCGCCCGTGCCCTCGCCGAGGCGGAGGTCGAGGTCGACCAGGGGGCGCAGGCCCAGTTTGTTGAGGGCGGCGACGTGACCGGGCTCGGCGCTGCGGTGGCCCGCGATGCAGGCGGCCAGGACCTCGGGGGCGATGGCCCGGGCCACCAGGGCGGCGGCGCCGGCGCTGACGCCGTCCAGGATCACCGGCGTACGCAGCGACGCGCCGCCGAGGAGCAGGCCCACCATGGCGGCGTGCTCGAAGCCGCCGACGGCGGCCAGGACGCCGACGGGGTCGGCCGGGTCCGGCTGGTGGAGCTCCAGGGCGCGGCGGACGACCTCGGTCTTGCGGGCGAGGGTCTCGTCGTTGATGCCGGTGCCGCGGCCGGTGACCTCGGCCGGGTCGGCACCGGTGAAGACGGAGATGAGGGCGGCGGACGCGGTGGTGTTCGCGATGCCCATCTCGCCGGTGAGGAGGGCCTTGTTGCCGGCCGCGACCAGGTCGCGGGCGGTCTCGATGCCGACCTCGATGGCCTTCTTGGCCTCCTCGCGGGTCATCGCGGGCCCGGTGGTCATGTCGGACGTACCGGCGCGGATCTTGCGCGGCAGCAGACCGGGGGTGGCCGGGAGGTCGGAGGAGACGCCCACGTCGACGACGCAGACCTCCGCGCCGACCTGGGTGGCGAAGGCGTTGCAGACCGCTCCCCCGCCGAGGAAGTTGGCCACCATCTGGGCGGTGACCTCCTGCGGCCAGGGGGTGACGCCCTGGGCGTGCACACCGTGGTCCCCGGCGAAGATCGCGACGGCCGCGGGCTCCGGGATGGGCGGCGGGCACTGGCGGGACAGGCCGGACAGCTGGGCGGAGATGATCTCCAGCATGCCGAGCGCCCCGGCCGGCTTGGTCATGCGCTTCTGGCGCTCCCACGCCTCGCCGAGGGCCTTGGCGTCCAGCGGACGGATCTGTGCGACGGTCTCGGCGAGCAGGTCGTGGGGGTCCTCTCCGGGCAGGGCACGACGGCCGTACGTCTCCTCGTGCACGACCCAGGACAGCGGGCGGCGCTTGGACCAGCCGGCCTGCATCAGCTCGGGCTCGTCCGGGAACTCGTCGACGTAGCCCACGCACAGGTAGGCGACGACCTCGAGGTGCTCGGGGAGCCCCAGCGCACGGACCATCTCGCGCTCGTCGAAGAAGCTGACCCAGCCGACGCCGAGGCCTTCGGCGCGGGCGGCGAGCCAGAGGTTCTCCACCGCGAGCGCGGAGGAGTACGGCGCCATCTGCGGCTGGGTGTGCCGGCCGAGGGTGTGCCGGCCGCCGCGGGTGGGGTCGGCGGTGACGACGATGTTCACCGGGGTGTCGAGGATGGCCTCGATCTTCAGTTCCTTGAACTGCTTCGCCCGGCCCTTGGGCAGCGACTTGGCGTAGGCGTCGCGCTGGCGCACGGCCAGTTCGTGCATGCTGCGCCGGGTCTCGGCGGAGCGGATGACGACGAAGTCCCAGGGCTGCGAGTGGCCGACGGAGGGCGCGGTGTGGGCGGCCTCCAGGACGCGGAGCAGCACCTCGTGCGGGATGGGGTCGCTGCGGAAGCCGTTGCGGATGTCCCGGCGTTCGCGCATGACCTTCAGTACGGCCTCGCGCTCGGCGTCGTCGTAGCCGGGGGCGGCCGGACCGGTGGGGCGCGCGGCTTCCGCGTCCACGCCGGCGCCCTGGGTGTCGAGGTCGTCGGGGCTCTGCGCGGGTTCGGCGTCCGCCTCGCGGGGTTCCCCGGTGGGGACGGCCACGCCCTGGGGCGGGGTCGGCGCGAGGTGCGGGATGGTGGGCACGGTGCCGTCCACGGGGACGGACTCCCCCACGGGCCGGCCCGGCTCGGGCTCCGGGGGGACGGTGCCGGTCAGGGGGGTGGCGGGAGTCTGCTGGGGGCCCTGGACCGGGGCCGCGTCGGACTCGGCCGCGCCCGTGCCGATGACGGGGACGGCGTCGGCCGCCTCGTCGGTGGCACGGGGTGTCTCCGGGCCTACGGCGGCCGGGACCTCGGGCGTGGGGGTCTCCGGGAGGGCTTCGTCGCCCGGCGTCCCGGAAGCGGGTGCGGCGGCTTCGGCCGCGGTGCCGTCCGCTTCCGCGGCGGGAGTCCCGGGGAGTACGGCGGTGTCGGCGCCCGGCGCGGGGGCGTCCGGGGAAGCCTCGGACGTCGGGGCGGGCTCCGGAGCGAAAGCCTCCGCACCTGGCACCGGAACGGCCCGGGCAGCCTCGGGCCCTTCGACGGCACCCGCGCCGGCCGCCTCGACGGCCTGCGGCGGGGCGGGTTCGGCACCCGGCACCTGGTCGGTCTGCGAGAACTCGGCCGCCTCGGTGGCCTGCGCCACGGCAGCACCAGGCGGCACCTGGACGGCCTGGGACGCCTCGGCCTCCTGCGCGGACTCCGGCGCGACGGCCTCCGGTCCGGGCGACTCAGCCTGCGGAACCTCCGCCTCCTGGGCGTGGTCCGGGGCGTCGGCCACCGCACCCGGTGCCTGAGCGTCCTGTGGCGCCTCCGCCGCCCGGGGCTGTACCGGTACGGCGGCCTCCGCGCCCGCCGCCGCGTCGGCCTGCGGTGCTGCGGGGCCGAGACCCGGCACCTGAGCGCCGTGGGAAGCGTCCGTCCCCGGGACGTACTCGGAAACGGCGGCCCGCGGTGCCTCGGCGACCTGAGCGGGGTCCGGCACGACGGCCGGAGCGGCGGGCACGGCGACCGGTGCCTGATCTGTCTGCGGTACCTCGGCCGCCAGGGCGTGCTCGGGTGCCGCGGGCTCGGCGGACGGCGCTTCGGCGGCCGGGGACGCCTCCGGCTCCTGGGCGTGCTCCGGTGCCGCGGGCTCGGCGGACGGGGTGAGCCCGGGTGCGGGTGCCTGGGCCGCCTCGGCGGTCCGCGGCGCCTCGGCCGCCTGCTCGGGACCGGCGGCGGGCGTGTCGGGCAGGCCGTGATCCGGGCCCGGGACGGGCCCCGGTTCCCCGCCCCCGGCCGGAACGCTCGCCGCGGCCTCGGCGCCGCCCGCGGCGGCACCGGGTCCGGTTTCCCCGGCCTCGGCCTCACCGGCGCCGGCGACCGCGACACCCCCGGTGTCCTGCGCGGCGATCGCGACAGCGGTACCCGCCGTGTCCTGTCGTACCGCCTCCGTGGCGACGCGGGCCACGACCGCCTGGGCCGCGTCCATCGGCTCCGGAGCCGGAACAACCGTTTCCCCGGCCACCGCCCCCGGACCCACCGTGGGCTGCGCGCCCCAGGGCGCCGCGGCCTGCGGTACCGCCGCCGCCTCGCGCGCGTGCGGAACGTCGAGGTACTCGGGGCCGAGGGACGGCGGACCGGCCTGGCGGGCCGGCACGTCGGCGGGACCGCGGTCGGCGAGGGAGCGCACCGGGCCGGCGTTGACGTCGGGGATGGGCGGGCCGAGGTGCAGCGGGCGGCGCGGCGCCGGCTGCGGCGGCTCGGGGAGCCGGACGCCGCCGAGGTCGACCGAGCCGCTGTCGCGGCCGGCCATCTCGTGCGGGCCCGGCTGGTGCACGGTCTCGACGACCGGCTCGGGCGCGGGCGGGGCGATCTCGTTGCCCCACGCGCTCTGCGCGCCGGGCAGCAACAGGTCTTCGTCCTCGGCGGGACTGTCGGAGAGGTAGGCGTACGCGTCGGGCGCGGGGACGCCCGGCTGCTCCACCATGCCTGCGTTCTCCGGCAGTCCCTCGCCCGGGACCTGGCCGGTGTCGGTCATGCGTACCCCTCGCCCATCGGTTAGTGCTCCTACGACCAGCTCACCCGGAACGGCGCACCGACCGCCCCACACTGAAGAACGAGCGTGCGTCCCCAGCGGCACGAACGGCCCGTCCGAAAAAGGCGACAAAGCCCTTCACCGTCATTGTCGCGGCCGTACGGCCGTCGCGTCAGCTTGATCGGCGACGGTTCCGCTGTGGACTGCGCCACGTTGCGCGTCCTCCGGTTCCTGCCGTACCACGACCCACCCCAAAAGGGGCGCGCTTTCCGGACATTGACCGACGAAGCATCGGGCGTCCGGGTGCGGTACAACGATCGGCCAGCCTACCTCGCACGGTCGGACAATCCGATCACGGGGACGGCAATCGGATCAGTTGCCGCGTGCGGGCAGCACCCCGCTGAGCAGGAACGCGACGCTCCGTTCCTTCTCCGTCCAGGCCCGCGTGTCGAGTTCGACGGACTGCAGCAGGGCGCACTCCACCTGATAGCCGTGCTCCGCCAGGTTCCGGCCGATGAGTTCGGCCCCGTCGCGGGTGGCGGCGTGCGTGACGATGCGCTGCGGACGGCGGTCGGCGACCGCGGAGACGACGCCCGCTCCCCCGCCGCCGACCCTGACGACGTCCGGCTCGGGGAGGTTCTCCAGGACGTGCGGGGCGGTGCCGTGCACGATCTGGAGCTGGACCCCGTACCGGCGGGCGGTGGACTCGGTGCGGGCGCAGGCGCGCGGGTCGCTGTCGACGGCGATGACGGCGGCGCCCGCGCGGGCCGCCTCGGTGGCGAAGGCGCCGCTTGCGCAGCCGATGTCCCAGACGAGGTCGCCGACCCGCGGCCCGAGCCGGGCGAGCTGGGAGACGCGCAGCGGTTCCCGCTCGCCCTCGCCGAGGTCGCCGCCGTACTCCTCGGCGGGCAGCGACCAGCCGCGGGGCCCGGCGGAGAGGTCGCGTCCGGCGAGCCAGCCGCCGGACTCACCGGCGCCGGCCCGGCCGCCGACGACGATGACGACATTGGGGTCGCGCCAGGTGTGGTCGGCGGCCTTGTCGGAGGTGACCACGCTGACCTGCTCGCGCCCGGTGCCGAGCTCCTCGCAGATGACGAAGGTGCGGTGGACGCCCTCCATGAGCAGACCCAGTTCGGCGGGCCCGGCACCGGGTGAGGTGAGAACCGCCACCTTGGTGTGGGCTCGGCATACATTCACCGCGCGTCGCAGGGTGCGCGGGTGTGCGACGACCACCTGGGCGTCGTCCCAGGGCATGCCGGCACGGGCGAAGGCCGCGGCGACGGAGGAGACGCCGGGGACGACCTCGACCTCGAGACCGAACTCGGGTGCGCGCAGGGTCCGTACGACGCCGAAGAAGCCGGGGTCGCCGTCGGCGAGGACGACCGCGGTGCCGCGGTGGGCGGCGATGCGGCGGGCGGCGAGGGCGACGGAGCCGAGCCGGATGCGCTCGGCGCCGGGGGGCACCTCGGGGAGTGCCAAGTGGTGGGCGGCGCCGGCCACCAGCGTGGCGGCGCCCAGCGCGGCGCGGGCCGCTGCGGTCAGCGGCGAACCGTCCCAGCCGATCACCGTGACCCGGTCGGCCATCGTCGTCAGTCTCCTGGGGTTTGCGCAGGTCGTCGTCGGCTGTCCCGCCATGGGCGGGCTCCGTGAGACTACCTGGTGCGGCCGGGGACCGTGCCGCCGGTGCCTCGTGCGAAGGTCAGTTCCAGTCCGCGTACGGGGCGAATCCGCCGGTGTCGGTCAGTTGTCCGTCCGTGCCCTCGATGTCCTCGGGCAGCAGGCTCCACACGATGAAGTCGGTGCGTACGTCGCTCCAGCCGCCGTCCTCGGTGTGGACGTGGGCTATGCAGGCGCCTCTCAGCACGCCCTCGCTGATGCAGCCGATCTTCTGGGCGACCTGCTGCGCGGCGGTGTTGTCGGCGGCGGTGCGCAGTTCGACGCGCTCGAACTTCTGGTCGCCGAAGAGCCACTGCGCGGTGGCCAGCGCGGCCTCGGAGGCGTAGCCCTCGCCGCGCGCCCAGGGGGCGACGATGTAGGACATCTCGGTCGACCGTACGTGCCAGTTGGTCTTGGTGAGCTGGATGACGCCGACCAGGCGCTGGGTGAGGAACTCGGTGACGGCGAGGGCGAGCCCGTCGCCGGCCGCGCGTTCGGCGGGGGCGCACTCGGTGATCCAGGTGCGGGCGGCCTCTTCGGTGAAGGGCCGGGGGACGTCGGTCCAGGCGGCGACCTGCTCGTCGTTCATCATCTCGGCGAGGGCGGGGACGTCGTCCGTGTCGAGGGGACGCAGCACCAACCGCTCCGTGCTGATGGAGATGTTGGGGAAGGTGCTCGTCATGCGCCGCTCCGTAACCTGAGAGACCGTCGGGTGCTGCTGAACTGCCCAGCATGCAGCATGAAAGCACTGAACCGCACCACGGGGTCCACTCCGGTACGCGGAGTGGACCCCGTGGGTGCCGTGCGGGTCGCGCCGGTCAGAACGAGGCGATGACGGAGCCCGCGTACTTGTCCTCGATGAACTTCTTCACCTCGGGCGAGGTGAGGAGTTCGGCGAGCTTCTTGACGCGCGGGTCGTCCTCGTTGCCCTCCTTGACGACGAGGAGGTTCACGTTCGGGTTGTTCTCGGCGGACTCCAGGGCGATGGCGTCCTCGGCCGGCTTGAGGTCGGCCTCCAGGGCGTAGTTGCCGTTGATGACGGCCGCGTCGACGTCGTCCAGGGAGCGCGGGGTCTGGGCCGCCTCCAGCTCCTTGAACTTCAGGTTCTTCGGGTTCTCGGTGATGTCCGCGGTGGTGGCCGCGGTGCCGACGCCGTCCTTGAGGGTGATGAGCCCGTTGGCGGCGAGCAGCTGGAGGGCGCGGGCCTCGGTGACGGTGTCGTTGGGGACGGCGACGGTCGCGCCGTTCTTCAGGCCGTCGGCCTTCTCGGTCTTCTTCGAGTACAGGCCGAGCGGCTCCAGGTGCACCGAGGCGACGGACTTCAGGTGGGTGCCGTTCTTCTTGTTGAAGTCCTCGAGGTAGGGCTCGGTCTGGAAGTAGTTGGCTCCCACCGAACCGTCCTCGGTGGCCGTGTTCGGCGTGACGTAGTCGGTGAACTCCTTGACCTCCAGGTCGAGGCCGGCCTTGTCGGCGAGGTTGTCCTTGACGTAGGTGAGGACCTCGGCGTGCGGGACGGGCGTCGCGGCGACGACCAGCGGTCCGGAGGTGTCGGAGGCGGCGTCCTTGTCCGAGCCGCAGGCGGTGAGCCCGAGGGTGAGGGCTCCGGCGGCGAGGACGGCGGTGGTGATCTTGGCGGTGTTACGCACGAAAAGTGCCTTTCCTTGGGTGGTGCGGCCCCGTGTCGGGTGTTACGGGGAGTCTTCGGGGGTTACGCGACCTTGCCGATGTCGGCCGCGGCGGGCTCCTTGGCCTTCAGGAGCCGGAGCCTGGGCGAGGGACCGGAGCGGCCGCCGCGGCGGTGCAGGGCGCGGGCCGCGTAGTCGCCGGCGAACTGGATGAGCGAGATGGCCACGGCGAGGACCGCGACGGTGATCCACATCAGGCCGGTCTCGAAGCGCTGGTAGCCGTAGCGGACGGCGAGGTCGCCGAGTCCGCCGCCGCCGACGGTGCCGGCCATGGCCGAGTAGCCGATGAGGGCGATGACCGTGGTGGTGGTGCTGGCGATCAGCGAGGGCAGCGCCTCGGGGACGAGGACCTTGCGAACGATCGTCCAGGTGTTGCCGCCCATGGCCTGCACGGCCTCGACGAGCCCGTGGTCCACTTCGCGTACGGCGGTCTCGACGAGGCGGGCGAAGAAGGGGATGCCGCCGATGGCGAGCGGCACGATCGCGGCCTCGCTGCCGATGGTGGTGCCGGTGACCCAGCGGGTGAAGTCCATCAGGGCGACCATGAGGATGATGAACGGCAGCGAGCGGCCGATGTTCACGATCTGCCCGATGACCTTGTTCACCAGCGTGTTCTGCAGCAGTCCGCCCTTGTCGGTGAGGACGAGCAGGACGCCCAGCGGAAGGCCGCCGACGACGGCGATCAGGGTGGACCAGCCGACCATGACCAGCGTCTCGGTACAGGCCTGTTCGAGCAGTGGCTGCATCTCGGACCAGGTCACTTGGCCCCCTCCTTCACAAGTGCGGGCTCCGCCTGGTTCACGACGTCGATCTGCAGGCCCTGTTCGCGCAGGAAGCCGACGGGTACGACGTTGTCCTCGTAGCGGCCGGGCAGTTCGATGCGCATCCGGCCGACCTGGAGGCCGCCGACGGTGTCGATGGCCGCGCCGAGGATCGATATGTCGATGTTGTAGGTACGGGAGAGCTGGGAGATGACCGGCTGGGTCGCGCTCTCGCCGTGGAAGGTGACGTCGAGGACGGTGCGGTCGTCGCCGGAGGCCTCGCCGCCGACCGGGAAGAGCGCGGCGGCCAGTTCGGAGCCGGGGGTGGCGAGGAGTCCGGTGACCGTGCCGGACTCGACGACGCGGCCGTTCTCCATGAGGGCGGCCGAGTCGCAGATCGACTTCACGACGTCCATCTCGTGGGTGATGAGCAGGACGGTGAGGCCGAGCCGGCGGTTCAGGTCGCGCAGGAGGTGCAGGATCGAGCGGGTGGTCTCCGGGTCGAGGGCGCTGGTGGCCTCGTCGGAGAGCAGCACCTTGGGGTCGCCGGTGAGGGCGCGGGCGATGCCGACACGCTGCTTCTGGCCACCGGAGAGCTGGGCGGGGTAGGCCTTGGCCTTGTCGGCGAGGCCGACCAGGTCGAGCAGTTCCATCGCCTTGCGGGAACGTTCCTTCCCCGACTTCCCGAGGATTTCCAGCGGCAGTTCGACGTTGTCCTGCACGGTGCGCGAGGACAGCAGGTTGAAGTGCTGGAAGACCATGCCGATACGGCTGCGCGCCTGCCGCAGTTCCCTACCGGCCCGGGGTCCGCGGCCGGCGAGCGCGGTGAGGTCCTGGCCGTCCACGGTCACCGTGCCCGAGGTGGGGCGTTCGAGCAGGTTGACGCAGCGGATGAGGGAGGACTTGCCGGCGCCGGACTGGCCGATGACGCCGTAGACCTCGCCTTCGCGGACGTGCAGGTCGACGCCGTCGAGGGCGGTGACCTCGCGGCCGCGTGAGCGGTAGACCTTGGTGAGGCCCGAGGTGGTGATCACGTGGGTATCCGTCACTGTCGAGTGCGCGGCACGTCGTGGGCGCCGGGCACGAGGCATTCAGGGTCGGAAGCAGCGGGCGGCACGACTCTCGCGGGCGTGGCGAAGGAGTCCGTGGAGAAACGTGCGCGCGGGGCGTGGCTCAGCCGCGCATGCGGGGCATGGGGACGGACATGAGCCGGCTCTCGCTTCGGGGCGCGAGGCTCAGATGGTGCGGGGGCCCTCTAGAAGGCGCACATTCGGCGCTGACACATACAACGAGCACCGGGCGTCAGGGTCGCCTCGGTCGCAGGGGTGCGGTCGCTCGTCGTGGTCATGCGATCAGTAAAGCAGACGTTCGCTCCTGACCGGACACGGCTGTCCGCATTCTGGACAGCCGTGGACAGCGGTGCGCGCACGTCAGGGACGTACGGAGATCTCCACTCCCCCGTCCGTGACCAGTGCGGACAGGGCCGAGAGGTCCTCGACGACGAGGTCGGCGGTCAGTTCGTGGGCCCGGTGGGTTGTGGCCAAGGCCACGGTGGTCATGCCGGCGGCACGGCCGGCCTGGAGTCCGGCGGGAGCGTCCTCGAAGACGACGCAGTGCGCGGGGTCGACGCCGAGGGTGCGGGCGGCGAGGAGGTAGGGCTCGGGGTCGGGCTTGCCGCGGGTGATGTCGTCGGCGGCGATCAGGGTCTTGGGCAGGATGCCGACGGCTTCGAGGCGGGCCTCGGCGAGGCGCCGGGTGGCGGAGGTGACGACGGCCCAGCGCTCGGCGGGCAGCGCGGCGAGGAAGTCCTCGGTCCCGGGCAGCAGGCGCACACCGCCGCCCGGTACGTCCTCCACCTCCAGGTCCTCGATCCGCGCGACGGCCTCCGGCACGACGTGGGCGGGCAGCAGGTCGGCGGCTATCTCGGCGGCCGGCCGCCCGTGCAGCTCGACCCGCCCGAACTCCTCGGCCGTGATCCCGTACTCGACGGCCCACCGCGTCCAGCAGCGGTTCACGGAGTCGAGGGACGAGACAAGGGTTCCGTCGTTGTCGAACAGCAGGGCCTGCGCGTGGATGGTCATGCCATCGACCCTACGGGGTCGCCCCGGCGGGCCCGCGGGCCCGGACGCTCCCGGGGGCGGGCGCGGTGGGGGAATTCCGGCGTAATAAAGTCACTGACATGCTTGATGTCCTGACGGTGGTGACCGGTGTCGCCGCGCTGTTGCTCGGCGCCTGGTGCGGGTGGGCCGCCTACCGTGACCAGCCGACGAAGGACTGGCACTTCATCGGGATGGCCGTGGTCACGCTGCTGGCGCTGGTCCAGCTGGTCGTCGGGATCGTGCAGCTGGCCCGGGGCGAGAAGCCGGAGCAGGGCACGACGGTCTTCGTGGCGTATCTGCTCGGCGCGTTCGCGTGCGTCCCGGCGGCCGGCTTCATGTCGCTGGGCGAGCGCTCCCGCTGGGGTTCGCTGACGGTCGCCGCGAGCGGTGTCGTGCTCGCCGTGCTCGAGGTGCGCCTCTATGACATCTGGGGAGGCTGAGATGGCCGCGACGCAGGAGAAGCCGGCCGGGACGCGGCTGATCGGCGGTCCCGGACTGCTGCTGGTGTGGCTGTACGGGGTGATGGTCGTCGGCGCGGTGTCGCGCTCCGCGTACCAGATCGCCACCGAGTTCGACCGGGCGCCGCTCGCCTACGCGCTGTCGGCGGCGGCCGGCGTGGTCTACGGCTTCATCACCTACACCCTGGTGCGCGGCGGGGAGACGGCCCGCAGGGCGGCGCTGGTGTGCTGCGCCGCCGAGCTCGTGGGCGTACTGACCGTGGGGACCTGGACGCTGGTGGAGCCGTCCGCGTTCCCCGACGCCACCGTGTGGTCGGAGTACGGGATGGGGTACCTCTTCATCCCCGTGCTGCTGCCCCTCACGGCCGTGTACTGGCTGCGCAGGGCGCGGCCCGCGTCCTGATCAGGCGGTCGTCGCGTAGGCCTGCGCCTGCTTCTCCAGGACGATCATCGGTACGCCGTCGGCGCCCTGGGAGGTGCCCACCCGCTGGTAGCCGACCTTGCTGTACAGGCTCAGGTTGCTCTCGCTGCGGTGCCCGGCGTGCAGGCGGAACGTCCTGGCGCCGCGCTCGTCGGCGAGGGCGGACTCCGCGGCCCTCAGGAGACGCGCGCCGATGCCGTGTCCCTGGAGGCGGGGGTGGACGCAGAGCTTGCCGATCGCGGCGGCGCCGTCCTCGGTGATCCTGCCGTGCACCGAGCCGACGATCTCGTCACCGAGGCGGGCGACGAAGACGCAGTCGACGGCGACCTCCTCGCGGACCGAGTCGAGGCTCTGGACGAGTGGGTCGATGCGGTAGTTGCCGTAGAGCGCCGCCTCGCTCTGGAAGCACAGGTACTGCAACCTGAAGATCTGCTCCGCGTCCTGCCCGGCCGCCGCAGAGATGGTCACGCTCATGCCCATGTGCGCATGCCTCCCGCTCACCTGATCACCTGTCGTCCTTCACTCCTATCCCCGTCCTCAGCGCGCCGCAACCTCCCGTGTGAGCAAACGACGCAGACATCCCAGGCATCTGGAACGTTCCGGGCCAAGACCGCCCTGTGAGATACCCAACTCCCCCGCGATCTCCCGGTATGTCGGGTCGCGCGGGGACAGCAGCGCCTCCATCAGCTCCGGGCAGCGGCCGGGCAGTCGGCGTACGGCGTCCCGCAGGGCGCGGCGACGGGCGGCGGCGAGTGCGAGCCCTTCGGGGTCGTGCTGGCCGGTGCCGGCGGGATCACCGGTCAACGCCGTTTCCCGGCGGGCCCTGCGGCGGATGCGGCGGGCCTCCGTACGGACGGCCCGGCGGAGCCAGCCCGGGGGGTCGGGCGGCGGACCGCAGGCGTCGAGGCGCTCCAGGAGGCGGAGCCACACCGCCTGTTCCAGATCGCCCGGTTCGGTCCCGGAGCCGAGCGTCTCGGCGGCGGCCTCCGCGGTGAGCAGCGGACGCAGGGAGACGACCAGCTCGTACGCGGGGACCGGCTCGTGTGTCATACGGGCGACGACTCGGCCGCCCCCGGCAGGGTTGCCCGGGGCGGCCCGAACTCACCCCTGACGGGGCGAAACAGGTCAGTTGTTGACGAAGTCCTCGCGGGCCAGCAGTCCGGTGTCCGGGTGGTCGGTGAAGACACCGTCGATGCCGGTGGCGAAGTACGCCCGGTAGGCGCCGAAGACGTCGCCGTAGGCGTCGGGGTCGGTGCCCTTGCGGAAGTCGGCGGGCAGGAAGGGGTTCTCGTTGCGCAGGGTGTAGGGGTGCAGGATCAGTCCCGCCCGGTGCGCGTCGCGGACCAGGGTCGTCGGCTCGGTGAGCCGGCCGGCCGCGTCGCGCGGGATGACCAGGTCGAGGGTGGGGCCGATGCCCTGGGCGTAGCCGGCGATCTCGCGCAGGCCCTTGCGGGTGACGAGGTCGGCGACGGTGCGCGGGTCACCCGCCTCGACGAAGTCCCAGGGGCGGGTGGTGGCGCCGGAGAGGAGGACGACGAGGGAGTTGTCGACCAGCTTGTTCAGGCGCTCGATGCTGGTCGGTTCGAAGGACTGGAGGATGACCGGCGCGTTCTTGTCGTCCTTGCCGTGCCGGCGCAGCAGCTTGGCGACCCGCTCCTCCAGGCCCAGCCCCAGCTTGCGGAAGTAGGTGGGGTGCTTGAGCTCGGGGTAGATCCAGACCTGCTTGCCGCGCTTGCGGGTCTGCTCGTCCTGCCAGCGCAGCACCTCCTCGAAGGTGGGGATCTCCCAGCGGCCGTCGTAGAGGGTGTTGTGCGGGCGGTTGGCGGGGATGCGCTCCACGGCGCGCAGCCGCTTCAGCTCGGCGAGGGTGAAGTCCTCGGTGAACCAGCCGGTGACGGGGACGCCGTCCAGCGTCTTGGTGGTCCGGCGGCCGGCGAACTCGGGGTGGTCGGCGACGTCCGTGGTGCCGCCGATCTCCGGTTCGTGCCGGCAGACGAGGTGGCCGTCCCTGGTGGGGACGAGGTCGCCGGCCTCGACGATGTCCGCGCCCATGTCGAGGGCGAGCTGGTAGGCGCCGAGGGTGTGCTCGGGCCGGTAGCCGCTGGCCCCGCGGTGGCCGACGATGGTCGGCACGGGCAGGCCCTTCAGCCCCCGGCCGCCGCCGTGCCGGGCGTCGGCGGCTCTCGCGGTGCCGCCCAGTCCCAGGACCGTTCCGCCCGCGCCGAGCACCGCCGCGCCGAGGAGGGCCCGCCGTCCGGTTCCGCCCGCCTGTTCGTTCGACTCCCGCGTTCCCATGAGGACCCCTTCTGCTGTCTCGGCTCGTCCGGTGCGGGGCGATCGTAGGTGGGCGCGGATGACGCACGGGAGACCCCGGGCCGAACACACGGATGATGTTGCGTGGCGCACGCCCCTCATACGGATGACGTACGTCTGTCGTATTCCGTCGGAGATGTGATGGCTCGTCCGGTTGGGCCGGACGGACGGGGGCACGCGTGCGGTGTGCGGGTCCGGACGGCTTCCGGCACGGCGTGACCGCCGTGTTGCGGGCGGGCCACCGCGGGTGAACCCGGGTCAAGAGTGAGTAAGACCTCGGTGAACTCCGCCGAGCCCGGTGTGCGCAACCCCCTGGGCCGCGAGTAATGTCCTCACCTGCACAGACTCATACGGCATAAACCGACGTCCGTTTCCCACCGGAGGGCCCGTTGTCCCGCTTCGCGCTCATCAAGGCAGTGCTCGGTCCGATCATGCGCCTGATGTTCCGCCCACAGGTGGAGGGCGCGGAGAACATCCCGGGCGACGGCCCCGTCATCCTGGCCGGCAACCACCTGACGTTCATCGACTCGATGATCCTGCCGCTCGTCTGCGACCGTCAGGTCGTCTTCATCGGCAAGGACGAGTACGTCACCGGCAAGGGCCTCAAGGGCCGGCTGATGGCGTGGTTCTTCACCGGCGTCGGCATGATCCCGGTCGACCGCGACGGCGGCCGGGGCGGGGTGGCGGCGCTGATGACCGGGCGCCGGGTGCTGGAGGAGGGCAGGATCTTCGGCATCTACCCGGAGGGCACCCGCTCCCCCGACGGCCGTCTCTACCGGGGCCGCACCGGCATCGCCCGGCTCACCCTGATGACCGGCGCGCCGGTCGTGCCGTTCGCGATGATCGGCACGGACAAGTTGCAGCCGGGGGGTGCGGGTCTGCCCCGGCCGGGCAAGGTGACGGTCCGCTTCGGTGAGGCGATGGAGTTCTCCCGTTACGACGGCATGGGCCGTGACCGGTATGTGCTGCGCGCGGTCACCGACTCGGTGATGACCGAGGTGATGCGGCTGTCCGGGCAGGAGTACGTGGACATGTACGCCAGCAAGGCGAAGGCGGCGTAGCGCGAGCTTTGCAGGGGTAGGGGCGGGCTCGGGTCGGCTTTCGGGCGCGGGTGCGTCGTGGCTTGTCGCGCCCACGCGGCGGAGCCGCATATTGAAACAGCCCCGCGCCCCTGAGGTTGGCTGCCCAGCCGCTTGTTTCCCGGCCCCCGTGCTTCTAGGGCAGGTCGTCCAGCCGTTGGTTCCGGAGCATGAACCATGCCGCTGCCGCCGCTGCCAGTAGGACTGTTGCTCCTGCGCCTGCTGCCAGGGTGAGGCCGTCCACGAAGGACTGGCGGGCCTCGTCGAGCATCGGGCCGGCGATGCCGGCGGGCAACTGGGACGCCGCTTCCACCGCGCCGCCCAGCGACTCGTGCGCCTCGGCCGGGGTGCCGGCCGGGCCGGTGAAGCCGCGGTAGACACCGGTGACGATGGAGCCGAGCACGGCGATGCCGAGGGCCGCGCCGAGTTCGTACGCCGTCTCGGAGACGGCGGAGGCCGCGCCCGCCTGTTCCTTGGGCACGCTGGAGAGGATCACGTCGGCGGTCACCGTGAAGGAGAAGCCGGCGCCCAGGCCGACCACCAGCAGCGCCGCCCCGAGCAGGGGGTAGCCGGTGGACTGTCCGATCACCGTCAGCGCGGCCAGGGCGAGACCGATGGCCGCCAGTCCCCCGGCGACGACCGAGCGCACCGACCAGCGCCGGGCGGCCCGGCCGGCGACCAGTCCGGCCGCCACCGCGCCGATCGCGGCGGGCAGTTCGGCCAGGCCCGCCTCGAACGGGCGCCTGCCCTGCACGAGTTGCAGATACTGCGAGAGGAAGAAGACCAGCCCGGACAGGCCGAGGACGGTCAGCAGATCGGCGAGTACGGCTCCGCTGAACCCCCGGTGGCGGAACAGCCGCATGTCCAGCAGCGGGACGGGGAGGGTGAGCTGACGGCGCACGAAGCCGTACAGGGCGCCCGCGCCCAGCAGCCCGGCGGCCGGGGCGGACCACGTGAAGCCGTGGCTCGCGGTCTCCTTCACCGCGTACACGACGCCGACCATGCCGACCAGGGACAGGACGACACCGGCCAGGTCCCAGGGGCCGGGGGCCGGGGTGCGGGACTCGGGGAGCAGCTTGGCGCCGACGGCCACCAGGACGGCCATCACGGGCAGGTTGATCAGGAAGACCGAGCCCCACCAGAAGTGTTCGAGGAGGAAGCCGCCGAGGACCGGCCCGACGGCGGTGCCCGCGGAGGCGGTCGCGCCCCAGATGCCGATGGCGAGGCTGCGTTCGCGCGGGTCGTGGAAGAGGTTGCGGATCAGGGCGAGGGTGGCCGGCATCAGGGTGGCGCCGGCGACACCGAGCAGGGCGCGGGCGAGGATCAGCAGCTCGGGCGTGTGCGCGTAGGCGTTGAGCACGGATATCGCGCCGAACGCGGTGGCGCCGACGAGCAGGAGCCGCTTGCGGCCGACGCGGTCGCCGAGGCTGCCCATGGAGACGAGCAGACCGGCGATCACGAACGAGTAGACGTCACCGATCCACAGCAGCTGGGTGCCGGTGGGGGCGAGGTCCTCGCTGATGTAGGGGGTGGCCAGGCCGAGGACGGTCGCGTCGACGGCCACCAGCAGCACGGCGAGCACCAGGACGGAGAGGGCGAGCCACCGGCCCGGGCGCTTCAGCTCCTCGATCGTGGTCTCCGGCCCCAGGGCGCTGGTCATGATTCCTTCCCTCACGCCGGGCCGTCCGGGCGTCGTACGCCGCCGAGCAGCAGCTCGACGATCATGTGGGTGAAGTCCTTGGGGGCGACCCGGCCCTCGGCCACCGCCCAGGCGGCGGAGGCGAGCAGTCCGTAGAACGCCTCGGTGAGCCAGGCCGGGGTGAGGTCGATGCGGAACTCTCCGCCGGCCTGGCCGCGCCGGAACAGCGCGGCGATGCGCTCGTCGATCGCGGCCCAGCCCGCGTTCTGCTCCTCGCCCTCGAACAGCTGGTTCTCGGAGTAGAGGAAGGCGAGCAACGGGGCGTGCGGTTCGATCCCGGCGACCAGGCGGCGCACGGCGTCGGCGGCCGGCCCCTCGTCGGGCCGGGCCGCCTCCAGCGCGGCCTCGCACTCGGCGATCCCGAGCGCCTCCAGCGCCCGGACCAGCGCGTCCCGCCCGGCGAAGTGCCGGTGCAGCGTGGCGCGGCTGATCCCGGCGGCCTTGGCGACCTCGTCCATGGTCGCGGTGGATCTACGGGTCAGCAGGGCGGCGGCGCTGCGCAGCACATGGTCACGATCGACAGCCATGAGACAACCGTACTCCACGTGAGACATAAATGTCTCACTCAAGGCGTACGGGTCTCACGGCTGTCGCGTGAGGAACGGCTGAACGGTCAGTGCCAGGGCAGCTGTCCGCGCCGCTCCCAGTAGGCCCGGGGCTCCTCGACCAGGGCGGCGAGGCGGGACAGCTGGTCGTCGGTGAGGTCGACGGCGGCGGCGTGCAGGTTGGAGGCGAGCTGGGCGGTGGTGGCCGCGCCGGAGAGGACCACGCCGGCCCACGGCTGCCGCAGGACCACCGCGAGGGCGACGGCGTCAGGGCCCAGCCCGGTCTCCTCGGCGACGGCCCGCAGCGCCTCCGGGGCGTGCGCGGCGGCGAGCCGGCCGTTGGCCATGCCCTCCTTGACGATCACGGTGAGCCCGGCGTCATGGGCCTCGGCGAGCGCGGGCCCGGCGGAGGTCTCCAGGGCGTTGTACGTCGACTGGACGGTACGGAAGAGGGGCGCGTCGTCGACCGTGACGGCGAGGGCGGCGCGGATGGCGTCGGCCTGTGCCGGACCGCTGGTGGAGAAGCCGACGGTGAGGCCCCGGCCCGCCGCCTCCGCGAGCCGGGCGTGCAGCTCCTTGTCGGTGAGGGCGGGGCTCTCGGGGGTCACCGAATGGATCTGGTAGAGGTCGAGCCGGTCCCCGAGCAGCGCCTCGGTCTCGGCGCGCTGACGCTCGTACGCCGCGAGGGAGTGGTCCTTGACCTCGTGCCGCTCGGCGTCGGTGGACCAGTCGGCGGTGTAGGTGTAGCCCCATTTGCTGCCGATGACGACGTCGTCGACGTCGGTCCTCCTCTTCAGCCAGTCGGCGAGGAACTCCTCGGAGCGGCCGTAGGAGCGGGCGGCGTCGAAGTAGCGGACGCCCTGGGCGTAGGCGGCGTCGAGGAGTTCGTGCGTGCGGGTGCGCAGCGTCTCGACGCTGCGGTTCTCTCCCAGGTCGTCGTCGCGGCCGAGGTTGATGTAGCCGGGGCGGCCGATGGCGGCGAGGCCGAGGCCGAGGTGGCAGGTGGGGGTTGTCGCTGTTGCCAGTCGGGCGAAGGGCATCGCGGGCTCCGTCGGTCGGGTCCGGTTCGGCGTTCCGACCAACGTAACCCGCGGTGTCGCTCCGCTCAGCCAACCGGGGCGCCTTGGAGCTCGGGTCGTGCGGTGGTTCGGCGAGTGCGGCGCCGTCGTGACTTGTCGCGCCCACGCGGCGGAGCCGCACATCTCCACAGCCCCGCGCCCCTGAGGGATGTCGCCCTACCGCTTCTTTGCCGTTGCCCAAGCGTGCTGGTTGGCCAGGTCCCGCTTCACCTCCGCCAGCTGGACCGCGACCGCGCTCGGGGCCGTGCCGCCCCTGCCGTTGCGGGAGGCGAGGGCGCCCGGGACGTTCAGGACCGACCGCACCTCGGGGGTGAGGTGGGCGGAGATCTTCGTGAACTGTTCGTCGGTCAGTTCGTCCAGTTCCTTGTTCTCGGACTCGGCGACCTTGACGCACTCGCCGGCCACCTCGTGCGCGACGCGGAACGGCACGCCCTGCTTGACCAGCCACTCGGCGATGTCGGTGGCGAGGGAGAAGCCGGCCGGGGCCAGTTCCTCCATGCGCTCGCGGTGCACGGTGAGGGTGGCCAGCATGCCGGTGAAGGCCGGGAGCAGGATCTCCAGCTGGTCGATGGAGTCGAAGACCGGCTCCTTGTCCTCCTGGAGGTCGCGGTTGTAGGCGAGCGGGAGGGCCTTGAGGGTGGCCATCAGGCCGGTGAGGTTGCCGATCAGGCGGCCGGACTTGCCGCGCGCCAGCTCGGCGATGTCCGGGTTCTTCTTCTGCGGCATGATCGACGAGCCGGTGGAGAAGGCGTCGTGGAGGGTCACGAAGGAGAACTCCTTCGTGTTCCAGATGATGATCTCCTCGGCGATCCGGGAGACGTTCACGCCGATCATCGCGGTGATGAAGGCGAACTCGGCGACGAAGTCCCGGGAGGCCGTGCCGTCGATGGAGTTGGCGGCGCTGCCGTGTTCGAAGCCGAGGTCCTCGGCGACCGCCTCCGGGTCCAGGCCGAGGGAGGAACCGGCCAGCGCGCCCGAGCCGTACGGCGACACGGCCGTGCGCTCGTCCCACTGGCGCAGCCGCTCGGCGTCCCGGGACAGCGCCTGGACGTGGGCGAGGACGTGGTGGGCGAAGAGCACCGGCTGGGCGTGCTGGAGGTGGGTGCGGCCGGGCATGGCCACGTCCGGGTGGGCCTCGGCGAGGCCGATGAGCGCGTCCTGGAGGTCGGCGATCAGACCGCCGACGGTGCGGGCGTGGTCCCGCAGGTACATGCGGAAGAGGGTGGCCACCTGGTCGTTGCGGGACCGGCCGGCGCGCAACTTGCCGCCGAGGTCGGGGCCGAGGCGCTCCAGCAGGCCGCGCTCGAGGGCGGTGTGGACGTCCTCGTCGGCGATGGTGCCGGTGAAGGAGCCGTCGGCGACGTCCGCTTCGAGCCGGTCGAGCCCGGCGAGCATGCGGGTCAGCTCGTCCTCGGTGAGCAGGCCCGCCGTGTGCAGCACGCGGGCGTGGGCGCGCGAGCCGGCGATGTCGTAGGGCGCGAGCCGCCAGTCGAAGTGGACGGACGCGGACAGCTTCGCCAGGGCCTCGGCGGGACCGTCGGCGAAACGGCCGCCCCAGAGCCGTACGTCACCGCTGTTGCTGCTCACTTGGTGCTCCTCGAAGGTTCCGGATGTGCCGCCGCCTCCCCACGGTCGAGTGAGGAGGCGGCTGTCAGGCTAGTGCGTGTGAGGGGTCGTCAGCCGGTTACGCGAGGTCGCGCTTGGCCGCGATCTTCGACGACAGGCTGTAGATGTCGATGAAGCCCTTGGCCGCCGCCTGGTCGAAGGTGTCGCCCGTGTCGTACGTGGCCAGGTTGAAGTCGTACAGCGACGACTCGGAGCGCCGGCCGGTGACGACGGCGCGGCCGCCGTGCAGGGTCATCCGGATGTCGCCGTTGACGTGCTGGTTGGCCTCGGTGATGAAGCCGTCCAGGGCGCGCTTGAGCGGGGAGAACCACTGGCCGTCGTAGACCAGTTCGCCCCAGCGCTGCTCGACCTGCCGCTTGTAGCGGGCGAGTTCGCGCTCGACGGTGACGTTCTCCAGCTCCTGGTGGGCGGTGATCAGGGCGATCGCGCCGGGGGCCTCGTAGACCTCGCGGGACTTGATGCCGACGAGGCGGTCCTCGACCATGTCGATCCGGCCGATGCCCTGGGCGCCGGCGCGCTCGTTGAGCTGCTGGATCGCCTGGAGGACGGTGACGGGCTTGCCGTCGATGGCGACGGGGACGCCCTCCTTGAAGGTGATGATCACCTCGTCGGGCTCGCGCGGCAGGGCGGGGTTCTGCGTGTACTCGTAGACGTCCTCGATCGGCGCGTTCCAGATGTCCTCGAGGAAGCCGGTCTCGACGGCGCGCCCGAAGACGTTCTGGTCGATGGAGTACGGGGACTTCTTGGTGGTCGCGATCGGCAGGCCCTTGGTCTCGCAGAAGGCGATGGCCTTGTCACGGGTCATGGCGTAGTCGCGGACCGGGGCGATGCACTTCAGGTCGGGGGCGAGGGCGACGATGCCGGCCTCGAAGCGGACCTGGTCGTTGCCCTTGCCGGTGCAGCCGTGGGCGACCGTGGTGGCGCCGTGCTTCTGCGCGGCGGCGACGAGGTGCTTGACGATCGTCGGCCGGGACAGCGCGGAGACCAGCGGGTAGCGGTCCATGTAGAGGGCGTTGGCCTTGATCGCCGGGAGGCAGTACTCCTCGGCGAACTCGTCCTTGGCGTCCGCGACCTCGGCCTCGACGGCACCGCAGGCGAGGGCGCGCTTGCGGATGACGTCCAGGTCCTCGCCGCCCTGGCCGACGTCGACCGCAACGGCGATGACCTCGGCGCCCGTCTCCTCGGCGATCCAGCCGATGGCGACGGAGGTGTCCAGACCGCCTGAGTAGGCGAGTACGACGCGCTCGGTCACGGGTTTCTCCTCACAGTGCATTCGCTGACATGCATGAGTATGCAGTAGTCCGCATGAATCGTCAATCCGGCCGTCGACCCGGGGCCGGATTGAACATCGGAAACCGCTTTCGCGTACTTGTCGCCGGACGCAGGCGCCGCGTCGGACCGATCGAGACACCACGACAGACACCCGTGACACCCCGACCCGAGTGAGGCATCCGCATGTCCAGGGCCCTTCCGAAGTACAACAAGCGCCGCGTCGGCTTCATCGGCGGTGCCGCCGCGCTGGCGCTGTCCGGCGCGGTGATCGCCGGCTCCGCCCTCGCCGGTGAGTCGTCCGGGGACGGCGGCGACGCGAACGCCCGGACACTGGCGGGACCGGGCACGATCTCCTGCCCCGACGTGGCCCCGCGGCTCCCCGCGATCCCCGCCTCCGTCCAGGCCGAGGTCGAACGCAACCTCGGCGACCTCGACACCCAGATCGCCGAAGCCGACAAACGCCTCGTCGACACCGCCGGACAGGGCGGACCCGACTTCGTCCGGAACGCCATCCTCGGCCCCCTCGAGGACAAGCGCGTCGCCGCCATCAACCGCATCGCCACCGCCATCGGCCGCACCGCCGAACGCCCCTCCGGACTCGACGCGCTCGCCCCGTGCTCGCTCGACGCGGAGGGCTCGGCCGGGCAGGACGACGCGGGCGCCGGCGAGGAGGCGACGGCACCGCCCGCCGAGGACGGCGGGGAGGACGCCGGACAGGGCGCCGGGGAGGACGCCGGACAGGCCGGGGACACCGGCGTCGGCACCGTCTCCTGCCCCGACGTGGCCCCGCGGCTCCCCGCGATCCCCGCCTCCGCCCAGGCCGAGGTCGAGCGCAACCTCGGCGACCTCGACACCCAGATCGCCGAAGCCGACAAACGCCTCGTCGACACCGCCGGACAGGGCGGACCCGACTTCGTCCGGAACGCCATCCTCGGCCCCCTCGAGGACAAGCGCGTCGCCGCCATCAACCGCATCGCCACCGCCATCGGCCGCACCGCCGAACGCCCCTCCGGGCTGGACTCCCTGGCCGCCTGCACGCTCACCCAGTGAGGTGACAGGCGCCGTGGCCGCCCCGCACAAGCGCCGGCCGGGGCGGCCACGGTATTTCTCCGGTCGGCCACCAATTGCTTAGACAAACGAAAGATCTGGCCTCATAATCGGTGGACATGGGAAAGACCTATGAGCGCATAGACGGCCGCCTCCGCACCTTCATCGAGGAACAGCCGGTCTTCTTCACCGCCACCGCCCCGCTGTCCGCCGACGGCACGGTCAACCTCTCGCCCAAGGGACTCAAGGGTTCCTTCGCGGTCCTCGACGAGCTCACCGTCGCCTACCTCGACTTCGCCGGCTCCAACGCCGAGACCATCGCCCATCTGCGGGAGAACGGCCGGATCACCCTGATGTGGTGCGCGTTCCAGGGGCCGCCGAACATCGTGCGCGTGCACGGCCGCGGCGAGCCCGTCTTCCGGGACGACCCCCGCTTCGGGGAGCTGCTCACCCGTTTCCCGGACATCGACACCTCCCTCCACGGCCTGCGCGCCGTCATCGTGGTGACGGCCGAACTGATCCGGGACACCTGCGGATACGCGGTGCCCTTCATGGCGTACGAGAGCGAACGGGACCTGCACGCGAAGCGGTTCGCGCGGGAGGACGACGCCTCGCTCGACGCGTACTTCACCAAGAAGGAGTACATCGCGACCAGCCTGGACGGACTCCCCGGGCTGCCGCTGCCGCTGCCCCCCTCCACCGCCTGAGCCGCGCGCCCGGGTGTCGCCCCCTGCCGTCCTCGTCCACCTGCTCCTGCTCGGCGTCGGCCGTCCGCGCCGCCGCCGGACCGGACGGCAAACACCGGGAGGGGGCGCACGACGGTCACTCGCCGCCGAGCCGCGAATCTCCTCTGAACACTCCTGCGTGACGGCACGTATCTGTGGGCCAAGGGTCAAGTCCCCACGGAGGAACCGTGACCACCACGCTCGCCGGCGGCCGTGCCGCCCGCCGCCAGACGATGCGCCGCATCCGTCCGCGCCGCTCCCCCGCCGTGCCCCTGCTGCTCGCCGTGGGCGCGGGCGCGGGGGGCGTGCTGTGGTTGTGGTGGACCAACACACCGTCCATCGCGGACACCACCGGGAAGATCGTCGCCGCGGGCCGGATCACCGGCCTGCTCGCCGGCTATCTGATGGCCCTGGTGGTGCTCCAGATGGCGCGGGTGCCCGCGCTGGAGCGCCGGGTGGGTTCGGACCGGGTCGCCCGCTGGCACGCGATGAGCGGCCGCTACACCGTCAGCCTGGTCATCGCGCACGTCTTCCTCATCATGTGGGGCTACGCCCGCCAGGCGGGCAAGAGCCTCGGCGACATCGTGCAGCAGACCATCACCTCCATCAACACGCTGCCCGACATGGGCAAGGCGGCCATCGGCACCGGTCTGCTGTTCGTGATCGCCTTCCTCTCCATCGGCCCGGTCCGGCGCCGGCTGCCGTACGACGGCTGGTACCACGTGCACCTGCTGACCTATGCGGCCGTCTTCCTGACGTTCTGGCACCAGATCACCACCGGCAACGAGTTCGCCGTCGAACCGACCGCGAAGACCTTCTGGTACGGGCTCTACGGCGTCGTGACCGCGCTGGTCCTGTGGTACCGGATCATCACCCCGGTGCGGCTGAACATGCGGCACCGGATGCGGGTCGAGGCGGTCGTCGAGGAGACGCCGGGCATCGTGTCCGTGCTGATCGGCGGGCGCAGACTGCACCGGATGGGGGCGGAGGCCGGGCAGTTCTTCCGCTGGCGGTTCCTGGCGCCCGGGATGCGCTTCAGCTCCCACCCGTACTCGCTGTCGGCGGCGCCCCGCCCCGACATGCTGCGGATCACGGTGAAGGCGATCGGCGACCACAGCTCCCGGCTGCGCGAGCTGGAGCCCGGCACGCGGGTGTGGGCGGAGGGTCCCTACGGGGCACTGACCGCGCAGCGCCGCAGCCGCGGCAAGGTGCTGCTGGTCGCGGGCGGGGTGGGGATCACCCCGATGCGGGCGCTGTTCGAGACGCTGCCCGGCGCCTCCGGTGACATCACGCTGCTGTACCGGGCGAACAGCACGCAGGACCTGGCGCTGTGGGGCGAGCTGGCCAGGATCGCCGACGAGCGGGGCGCCCGGCTGATGTACGCGGTGAACAGCCCCGACGGGGAGCGCCCCGACATCTCGGCGGAGAGCCTGCAACGGAAGATCCCGGACGTCGACCGCCACGACGTGTTCCTGTGCGGGCCGCCCGGGTTCGCGCAGTCGGTGTACGACGCACTGCGCGAGGCGGGAGTCCCCGCCCGGCGCATCCATCACGAGTCGTTCGAGATTTGAACCCTCCCCAGTTGGAGCAGGGGATTCCTGGCTCAAGCAGCTCATCCGCTCAGCGAACGAAAGAGTCTGACGCTCTCGGCACCAGCCGGGACGGAACCTGCCCGGTTGCCCGTTAAGACAAAGGAGTTGCGTGTGCTTGGTTCTCGCACCGCACGACAGTCATCCTGCCCGGACCTGCGGACGGTCTGTTGCCTTCTGGGCGAAATCGCGCGCCTCGACCTGCTCCCCCGGCGTCCGCATCACCCCCGGGCTGAAGCCCAGGGCTTCCTCGGAGGTTCCAGGTGAAGAAGAGTCACCCCGTCCGGCGTGCCGTGCTCGCGACCGCCGCCACCGTGTCCGGCATCGTGCTGCTGCTGTCGCTCAAACCGGCGTCCGATCCCGGCTCGGCCGCCGCGGCCGGCGGCGCGGCCCCTCCCGCGGCGGCCCAGTCGCCGCAGGGCGGCGCCCAGCCCATCGGGAACGGCACCGTCACCGGTGACGCCGCGCGGACCCAGTACGGCGCGGTACAGGTCCGGCTGACGGTGAGCGGCGGGAAGATCACCAAGGCCGAGGCGGTCCAGGCCCCCAAGGGCGGACAGAGCGACCAGATCACCTCCCGGTCCGTTCCCAGGCTCAACCAGGCGGCCGTCGCGGCGCAGAGCGCGGAGATCGACGCGGTGTCGGGGGCGACCTACACGAGTTCCGGCTACAGGAAGTCGCTGCAGTCGGCGCTGGACAAGGCGCGGGCGGCCGGGCCCGCGGAGTCCTCCGGACCGGGGAACGGCGGGAACGCCGGCAGTGCGCAGGCGCGGACCGTCACCGGGGACGTGGCGCGGACGCAGTACGGGCCGGTACAGGTGCGGATCACCGTCAGCGGCGGGAAGATCACCAAGGCCGAGGCGGTGCAGACGCCCAAGGGCGGACAGAGCGACCGGATCACCTCCGACGCCGTGCCGAAGCTCAACCAGGCGGCGGTGGCGGCCGGCGACGCGGAGATCGACGCGGTGTCGGGGGCCACGTACACGAGCGCGGGGTACAAACAGTCGCTCCAGTCGGCGCTGGACCGGGCCGGTGGCTGACGCGGTGGCCGAACCCGCCGAGGCTCCCGCCGCGGTGCGTCACGCGGAGGAGACGATGGGGACCGTCTTCTCCCTCGACGTCCGCGGCGGGGAACCCGCTGGGGTGCGCGCGGCGCTGGAGGAGGTGGTCGCCGGGCTGCACCGGGTCGACGAGGTGTTCAGCACGTACCGCGACGACAGCCAGCTCTCCCGGCTGGCGCGGGGGGAGCTGGGCGTCGGGGAGTGCGATGCCGAGGTCGCCGAGGTGCTGGAGCTGGCCGCGGAGGCGGAGCGGGTGAGCGACGGCTGGTTCAGTCCGCGCTACCGGGGGCGGCTCGATCCGACGGGCATCGTCAAGGGCTGGGCCACCGAGCGGGCGGCGCGGCGGCTCGCGGCGGCGGGGGCGACGGGGGTGAGCGTCAACGGGGGCGGTGACGTCCAGTTGTTGGGGGCGCCGGGGGCGGGGCGGCCGTGGCGGGTGGGCGTGTCGGACCCGTTGCGTCCGGGCGGTCTCGCCGCCGTCGTCTCCGCGGCCGGCGCGGGCGAACTGGCGGTGGCGACGTCCGGTACCGCGGAGCGGGGGGATCACATCGTCGATCCCCGGACGGGGCGGCCGGCGGTGACCGATCTGGTCGCCGTGACGGTCGTCGCGCCTCGGCTGACGTGGGCGGACTGCTGGGCCACGGCGGCGTTCGCGATGGGGTCGCGGGAGGGGTTGCGGTGGCTGGAGTCCTTGCCGGACGTCGAGGGGCTGCTGATCACCGCGGGTGACGAGGTGCGGTGCACCGGGGGGCTGGCGGGTTGGCTGGGGTGAGCAGCGCCGCGGCTGAGGTACCAGCGTGTCACTCACCCGCGTTCGCGGGTGCCGCTGCGCCCACCCGTGCCGCCCTGGGGGTACCTCCCAGGCCCTTAAGGCACTGGGGGAGGCACGACTGCCCGCAGCTGCGGCGCGGGGACTGCAGCTCCCTCAGGGGCGCGGGGAACTGCGCGACCAGCCGCATACGGCCCGCACCCGCGTGCCCGGTGTCCCCGCCCCCCGCGGAGCGTTCAGTGGCCGTTCTGGGCCAGGCGCAGCAAGTGGTCGGCCAGCGCCTGGCCCCCCGTCGGCTCCCGGCTGATCAGCAGCAGCGTGTCGTCGCCGGCGATCGTGCCGAGGATGTCGTGCAGTTCCGCCTGGTCGATCGCCGAGGCCAGGAACTGCGCGGCACCGGGCGGGGTGCGCAGGACCACCAGGTTCGCGGAGGCCTCCGCGGAGATCAGCAACTCCTGGGAGAGCCGCCGCATCCGCTCCTCCTTCGCGGACTCCCCCAGCGGCGCCCGGGGGGTGCGGAACCCCCCCTCGCTCGGCACCGCGTAGATCAGGTCGCCGTCGGTGTTGCGGATCTTCACCGCGTTCAGCTCGTCCAGATCGCGGGAGAGCGTCGCCTGGGTGACGCTCAGCCCGTCGTCGGCGAGCAGCTTCGCCAGCTGGCTCTGCGACCGCACCGGCTGCCGGTTGAGGATGTCCACGATCCGGCGGTGGCGTGCGGTGCGCGTCTGCGGCACGGCAGGCCCGGCGTGCTGGCCCTGGTCCTGCTCCTGGCTCATCGTCGTCTCATTCTCCGGATCGTCCTTCCCCGCCCGCCGTGCCGGCCTGGTCCAGGATGCCGGGCAGCGCCCCGAGGAAGGCGTCCACCGCGTCGTCCCCGAGGTTCAGCGGCGGCATCAGCCGTACGACATCGGGGGCGGGCGCGTTCACGAGGAATCCGGCGTCCTGAGCCGCCTGTTGCACCTGGGGCGCGAGCGGCTCGGTGAGCACGATACCCAGGAGGAGGCCCGCACCCCGGACATGGTCGATCAGGGCATGGCCGGATCCCTCGATTCCGTCACGGAGTTTCTCGCCCTGCCGCTTGACGTTCTCCAGCAGTCCCTCGTTCTCGACGGTGTCGAGAACGGCGAGTCCGGCGGCGCAGGCGACCGGGTTGCCGCCGAAGGTCGTGCCGTGGTGGCCGGGTCCCAGCAGGTCGGCGGCGCGGCCGAAGGCGACGGTGGCGCCCAGCGGCAGGCCGCCGCCGAGCTGCTTGGCCAGGGTGACGACGTCCGGCAGGACGCCCTCGTGGGCCTGGTACTCGAACCAGTTGCCGGTGCGGCCGATGCCGGTCTGCACCTCGTCCAGCACGAGCAGCGCGCCCTTGGCGGCGGTGATGGCGCGGGCCGCCTTCAGGTAGCCGGGGGGCGGGACGACCACGCCGCGTTCGCCCTGGATGGGTTCGATGACGACCAGGGCCGTCTCCTCGGTGACCGCGGCGTCCAGCGCCTGCGCGTCGCCGAAGGGCACGTGGGTGACGTCGGCGGGCAGCGGCTGGAACGGCTCCCGCTTGCCGGGCTGCCCGGTGAGCGCGAGGGCGCCCATCGTACGGCCGTGGAAGGCGCCCTCGGTGGCGACGACGTGGGTCCGTCCGGTGAGCCGGCCGATCTTGAAGGCGGCCTCGTTGGCCTCGGCGCCGGAGTTGCAGAAGAAGACCCTGCCGTCCCGGCCGAAGAGCCGGAGCAGCCGCTCGGCGAGGGCGACGGTCGGCTCGGCCATGAAGAAGTTGGAGATGTGGCCCAGGGAGCCGATCTGGCGGCTCACGGCCTCGACGATCGCCGGGTGGGCGTGGCCGAGGGCGTTGGTCGCGATGCCGCCGACGAAGTCGAGGTACTCCGTGCCCTCGGCGTCCCAGACCTTCGGGCCCTCGCCGCGTACGAGGGGCAGGCGCGGCGTGCCGTAGTTGTTCATCAGCGCGCCCTGCCACCGTGCGGTCAGTTCTGCGTTGCTCACGACTCCCCCTGTTCGTCGGGCACGACCATCGTGCCGATGCCTTCGTCCGTGAAGATCTCCAGCAGGATCGAGTGCTGGACCCGGCCGTCGATGACGCGGGCGGTGGTCACGCCGCCTCGCACGGCGTGCAGACAGCCCTCCATCTTCGGCACCATGCCGGAGGACAGCTCCGGCAGGAGCTTCTCGAGCTGGGACGCGGTGAGGCGGCTGATCACCTCGTCGGAGTTCGGCCAGTCCTCGTAGAGGCCCTCGACGTCGGTGAGGACCATGAGAGTCTCGGCGCCGAGCGCCGCAGCGAGTGCCGCAGCCGCCGTATCAGCATTGACGTTGTAGACATGTCCGTCGTCCTGGGAACGGGCGATCGACGAGACGACCGGGATGCGGCCGTCGGCGAGCAGGGCCTCGATCGCGCCCGTGTCGATCGCGGTGATCTCGCCGACCCGCCCGATGTCGACGAGCTCGCCGTCGATCTCGGGCCGGTGCCTGGTGGCGGTGAGGGTGTGCGCGTCCTCGCCGGTGAGGCCGACGGCGAACGGGCCGTGCCGGTTGAGCAGTCCGACCAGTTCCCGCTGCACCTGTCCGGCGAGCACCATGCGGACGACGTCCATGGCCTCCTCGGTGGTGACGCGCAGGCCGGCCTTGAACTCGCTGACGATGCCGTGCCGGTCGAGCGCGCGGCTGATCTGCGGGCCGCCGCCGTGCACGACGACGGGTTTGAGGCCGGCGTGCCGCAGGAAGACGACGTCCTGGGCGAAGGCGGCCTTGAGGTCCTCGTCCACCATGGCGTTGCCGCCGAACTTGATGACGACGGTCTTGCCGTGGTGCCGGGTGAGCCAGGGCAGCGCCTCGATGAGGATCTGTGCCTTGGGCAGCGCGGTGTGCTTACGCGTGGTGCTCATGACGAGTAGGCGCTGTTCTCGTGGACGTAGTCGGCGGTGAGGTCGTTGGTCCAGATGACGGCGCCGGCGTCACCGGCGGCGAGGTCGGCGACGATGTGCACCTCGCGGTAGCGCATGTCCACCTTGTCGCGGTCCTCGCCGACGCCGCCGTTCTTGCAGACCCAGACGCCGTTGATGGCGACGTTGAGCTCGTCGGGCTCGAAGGCGGCCTTCGTGGTGCCGATGGCGGAGAGGACCCGGCCCCAGTTGGGGTCCTCGCCGTGGATGGCGCACTTGAGGAGGTTGTTGCGGGCGATGGAGCGGCCCACCTCGACGGCGTCGTCCTCGGTCGCGGCGTTGATCACCTCGACCTTGATGTCCTTGCTGGCGCCCTCGGCGTCGCGGATGAGCTGCTGTCCGAGGTCGTCGCAGACGGTCCGTACCGCCTCGGCGAACTCGGCGTACGCGGGAGTCGCCCCGGTGGCACCGGAGGCGAGCAGCAGCACGGTGTCGTTGGTGGACATGCAGCCGTCGGAGTCGACCCGGTCGAAGGTGACCCGGGTCGCGTCCCGCAGGGCCCTGTCGAGCACCTCGGCGTCGAGGTCGGCGTCGGTGGTGAGGACGACGAGCATGGTGGCGAGGCCGGGGGCGAGCATGCCGGCGCCCTTGGCCATGCCGCCGACGGTCCAGCCGTCCTTGGTGACGACGGACGTCTTGTGGACGGTGTCGGTGGTCTTGATGGCGATGGCGGCCTTCTCACCGCCGTGTTCGGACAGTCGGGCGGCGGCGGTCTCGACGCCGGGGAGCAGCTTGTCCATGGGGAGCAGGACGCCGATGAGTCCCGTCGAGCAGACGGCGATCTCGCCCGCGCCGGTGCCGAGCACCTCGGCGGCCTTCTCGGCGGTGGCGTGGGTGTCCTGGAAGCCCTTCGGTCCCGTGCAGGCGTTGGCCCCGCCGGAGTTGAGGACGACGGCGGACAACTGCCCGCTCTTCAGCACCTGCTCGGACCAGAGCACGGGTGCCGCCTTGACGCGGTTGGAGGTGAAGACGCCGGCGGCGGCGCGGCGGGGGCCGTTGTTGACCACGAGGGCCAGGTCGGGGTTGCCGTTCTCCTTGATCCCGGCGGCGATGCCCGCCGCCGTGAATCCCTTCGCTGCCGTCACACTCACGGCGCAACTCCGATCGTCGTCAGCCCGGTGGACTCGTCGAGCCCCAGGGCGATGTTCATGCTCTGGACGGCACCGCCCGCGGTGCCCTTGGTCAGGTTGTCGATGGCGCTGATCGCGATGATCCTGCCCGCGGCGGCGTCGTACGCGACCTGGACCTGAACGGCGTTGGAACCGTGGACGGACGCGGTCGCCGGCCACTGCCCCTCGGGGAGCAGACGGACGAAGGGCTCGTCGGCGAAGGCCTTCTCGTAGGCGGCGCGCACGGACTCGGCGGTGACGCCGGGCTTCGCCTTCGCGGTGCAGGTGGCGAGGATGCCGCGGGGCATCGGTGCGAGGGTCGGCGTGAAGGAGACCACGACCCGCTCGCCGGCCGCCTCACTGAGGTTCTGGATCATCTCGGGGGTGTGCCGGTGCCCGCCGCCCACGCCGTACGGCGACATGGAGCCCATGACCTCGCTGCCCAGCAGGTGCGGCTTGGGTGCCTTGCCCGCGCCGGAGGTGCCGGAGGCGGCGACGACCACCGCCTCGGACTCGGCGAGACCGGCGGTGTACGCCGGGAAGAGGGCGAGGGAGACGGCGGTGGGGTAGCAACCGGGCACCGCGACGCGCTTGGACCCCTCCAGCGCGGCGCGGGCGCCCGGAAGTTCGGGCAGGCCGTAGGGCCAGGTGCCGGCGTGCGGGGAGCCGTAGAACGTCTCCCAGTCGGCGGCGTCCCGCAGCCGGAAGTCGGCGCCCATGTCGATCACGAGCACCTCCTCGCCGAGCTGCTCGGCGACGGCGGCGGACTGGCCGTGCGGCAGCGCGAGGAACACGACGTCGTGCCCGGCGAGCGCCTCGGGCGTGGTCGGCTCCAGTACGCGGTCGGCGAGCGGCAGCAGGTGCGGCTGGAGCGCACCCAGCCGCTGGCCGGCGTTGGAGTTTCCGGTCAGGGCACCGATCTCGATCCCGGGGTGTGTCAGGAGCAGACGCAGCAGCTCACCGCCCGCGTACCCGCTCGCTCCGGCCACCGCCGCACGTACCGCCATGGAAAACCCTCCTCCTGGATGGCATGACTATACGTTTCCTTGCACGTTTATGCAACGGTAGGCGCGTGCGGGCCGCCGTCATGGAGACGGCGGCCCGTGTCCCGGTACCCGCTACCGCTGCTTGATCCGCAGGAACGTCACCGAGTTCGCCGGGAAGGTGTACGTGAACTTCTCCGCCGCGCCCCGGAAGGTGGACGTCACCGGGGTGACCGGGGCGTCCGTCTCGGTGTTCACCGCGTCCGCGTCGGCGGCCAGGGTGGTCACGCGGGCCTTGGAGGAGACCCGCGCACCGCCGAGGTCGATCGCCGTGCGGGCCTCGGCCGGCTGGGCGTTGACGACCTTGACGATCAGGTCGCCGGTGCGGGCGTCCTCGGTGACCACCTGGCGGAACGGCTCGGCCGGCTTGTCGTCGGTGAAGCCGCCCCACTCCTGGCCGTCGAGGTAGAGGGTCACCTGGCGGCCCCGCACCTTGACGTCGATGTCGTAGGCGCGGCCCGTCTCGATCGAGCCGGCCTTGGAGATCAGCGTCGACTTGCCGCCGTCCGAGGCCTGCTCGACGGCGGACTGGGTGTTGTTCCAGCCGCCGAGGTTCCACCAGTAGTAGTTGCCGGTGTCCTTGACGCCGAAGGCGACGAGGAAGCCCTCCTTGCCGGCCTTCTTGGTGGCCTTCACGTGCAGGTCGTAGTCGTGCCAGGCCGGGTCACCGGCCGTGACCAGGGTGTTCTCGGCGGCCTCGTCGCTCTGCACGTACTGCCCGTCCTGGACGCTCCAGCTGCCGCCGCCTTGTTGCGTCCACTTCGAGGCGTCACCGGAGAAGTCGTCGCTCAGCAGCGTCGTGCCGTCGGCGGCGGTCACCTTCACATCGTCGTACGCCGCGCTCGTCGCCCACGTCGACAGGCCGACGGCACCGGTGACGGGGCCGCTGACGTCCGGGGTGGTGCTCGCCCGCGACGGGACCACGCGGTCGCCGACGTTGGTCATGAACAGCTTCTGGACCTCGTAGTTGGCCGAACCCCAGGAGTCGTGGTTGTTGAACCAGATCATGTCCGGCGACCACTGGACGTAGTCCTCGTTGGCGAGCAGCGGCGCGTACGAGGCCAGCTTGACGATGTCGGCGTTGCGCTCCAGGCCGGTCATGAAGGCGGCTTCGGCGAGGCCGTTCTTCCAGGCGTTGCCCTGGGAGGCGTACTCGCCGAGGAAGACCTTCGGGCCGTTCCTGTCGTAGGAGTCGTAGCGGTCGTTGTTCTGCAGGAACCACTGCGGGCTGTTGTAGTAGTGCTCGTCGACCATGTCGACCTCGCCCTCGCGGTTGAGCTGCCAGGCGGTGTCGAAGGTCGTGCCGGAGTCGTCGGGGCCGGAGTTGGAGACGACGGTGATGTCCGGGTGCTCCGCCTCGATGGCGGCCCGGAACTGCTGGAAGCGGGCGAAGAACTCGCGCGGCAGGTTCTCCTCGTTGCCGACCCCGATGTGGGTGAGGCCGAAGGGCTCGGGGTGGCCCATCTCGGCGCGGACCTTGCCCCAGGTGGAGGTGGCCGGGCCGTTGGCGAACTCGATCAGGTCGAGGGTGTCCTGGATGTGCCGCTTCAGCAGTGCGGGGTCGTCGGTGGCCTTGTTCTGGCCGCATCCGGTGACCAGCGCGGGGACGACGGGCAGCGGCATCGCGCCGATGTCCTCGGCGAAGCGGAAGTACTCGTAGTAGCCGAGGCCGTAACTCTGGTTGTAGCCCCAGAAGTTGGCGTTGGTGGCGCGCTCCTCGACCGGGCCGACGGTGTCCTTCCACTGGTAGGAGCGCTTGCGCTGCCAGCCGGAGGCCTCGCTGTAGTCCTCCATGGAGCCGGTGTTGACCAGACAGCCGCCGGGGAAGCGGACGAAGCCGGGATCCAGGGCGGCGATCTTCTCGGCGAGGTCCTTGCGCAGGCCGTTGGGCTGGTTCTTGTAGGTGTCGCGCGGGAACAGCGACACCATGTCGAGGGCGGCGGCACCGGAGGAGGCGACGGTGAGCCGGCCGCGGTTGCTGGTGCGGGACGCGGTGAACCTGGCCTCGTACTTGGCCCAGCCGCCCTCGACGGCCACCTTGCGGGCCTTCGCGAGCTCACCGGCGGCGTCCTTCAGCGTGACGGTGAGGGTGGTGCCGCTCTCGGCGCGGGCCCACACGGAGAAGTCGTACCGCTCGCCCTCCTCCACGTGGACGCCGGTGTTGTAGCCGGAGTTCGTGACCGACGAACCGGCGGCCAGGGAGAGGTAGTTGCGGTTGCGCTCGTTGAGCCGGCCGGAGTCGTTCACCACCTCGGCCGTGCCGCCCACCGCCCAGGAGGTCAGGGGCGTGTAGGAGCCGTTGTCTGCGGTGGAGTACTCGAAGGACCGGTTCTGCACGAGCTCGGCGTACAGACCGCCGTCGGCGGCCCGGTTGATGTCCTCGAAGAAGACGCCGTACATCGTGTCGTCGATCTCCGCGCCCTCGGCGCCCGGGTCGACGGTGATCGTGTAGTCGGTGGTGTCCTCGGCGTGCGCGGGGGCCGGGACGAGGGCGGCGGCCGTCAGGAGCGCGGTGGCGGTGAGACCGAGTCTGAGGCGGGTGCGGTGGCGTGCCGTGCGTGACATGGATACTCAGCGGCTCTCTCTAGGAGTGGGTGACTCTAGGAGGTGTTCGATATATCGATCATTGGTCAGCACTTCGAACGGCAAGATAGGGAGGAGGCAGGAGCACGTCAATGGGTCGTGCGACGACGAACACCACGCGGGAACGAGGCGGGATGGGCGAGTTCTGGCCAGTGCCCGACGTACTGGGCTATCTGAGCGGCCGCTGGCGGGCGGAACGGACCGTGCGGGACCTGGCGAGCGGCGAGGAAGGGCGCTTCGAGGGGACGGTCGTTTTCGGCCCACTGGAGGGCGGCGGCCTGCTGCAGAGCGAGTCCGGCGACTTCACCTGGCGGGGCGTCACCCGGCCCGCCGAGCGGACCCTGCGCTTCCTGCCCGGTCCGGGCGGCACGGCGGACGTACGGTTCGCGGACGGGCGCCCCTTCCACGACCTGGACCTCTCCGCGGGACGGTACGTCGCCGACCACCCCTGTTCGGCCGACCTCTACCGGGGCGAGTTCACCGTCCGGGACGCGGACCACTGGCGGACCCTCTGGCGGGTGCGCGGTCCCGCGAAGGACCTGGAGCTCACCACCGGCTACGCGCGCGTGGGCTGAGCGGACACCCCTTCGAGGCGCAGGCTCCAGCGGCCCGCCCGGCCGGCGACGCCGATCGTCGACAGCGAGCGGACGTCGATGTTCCAGTACGTGGCGGGCGGGGCCTTGAGCACGTACACCAGGGCCGCGCGGATCACCGACGGCTCGGCCACGGCGACGATCCGGCAGCCGTCCTCGACCGGCCGGGTGTCGAGCCAGCCGCCGACGCGGCCGATGAAGGCCGGCAGCGACTCCCCACCGTGCGGGGTGGACCGCGGGTCGGCGAGCCAGGCGTCGACGGCCCCCGGCTCCCGGGCCATCGCCTCCCCCAGGGTCAGCCCTCGCCAGCGGCCCATGTCACAGTCTCGCAGGGCGAGTTGCACCAGCGGCGCGTATCCGAGACCTTCCCCGGTGGCACGGCTGCGCGGGGCCGGGGAGCAGTAGCGCAGATCGGCCGCGGCGAGCGGCAGCAGTTCGTGCGCGACCCGTTGCACCTCGCTCCAGCCGGCCTGGTCCAGCGGCCGGTCGTCCTCGAAACGTTCGGCGAGGACCGAGGAGCTCCCCGCGGCGGCGACGAACGTGACCCGAAGTGCCATGCGGGGATCGTGAGTCTCCGGGGTGCGCGGGTCAAGAGGTGTCACGGAGACGTCACTCAAGGTACATCCGGGCTTACCGGCTGGTAGGGACGCCTCGGACAAGTGCCCCGAAACGCGCCGTCATTCCTGGACGAGCGCCATCCAGTGGTCGGGCCGCTCCAGCGGCCGGAACCCGAGCTTCGCGTAGACCCCGTGCGCGTCGTGCGTGGCCAGCATGATCCGCTTCAGCCCGCAGGGCCGCAGTTCCTCCCGCACGGCCGCCACCAGGGCCGTACCGATGCCCTTGCCGCGCACCGACGGGTCCACGTACACGTCGCACAGCCAGGCGAAGGTCGCCCGGTCGGTGATGACCCGGGCGTACGCCACCTGCTCCCCCGAGAGCATGTCGTGGACGCCGAAGTTGAGCGAGCCCTCGATCGCCCGGTCCTGCTTCTCACGGGAGCGGCCCAGCGCCCAGTAGGCGTCGGTGGACAGCCACCGGTGCACGCGTTCGGCGTCGATCCGGGCGGTGTCGGTGGAGATCTCGTAGCCCTCGGGGAGGCGCGGGGTGTCGGTCATGGCCGGATGCTCGCAGGTCGGGCGGGGCGGCGTCGAACCGTTATCCCCGGTGTCCCGGCACCTCGTCGCAGGCGGCGCGCAGTCGCCGTACCCCCTCCGTGATCTCCTCGGTGCCGGCCACCGCCGCGAAGCTCAGGCGGAGGTGGCCGGCCGGGGGTTCGGCGCTGAAGTAGGGGCGGCCGGGGGTGACGGCGACGCCCGCGCGCAGGGCGGCGGCGGTCAGGGCCGACTCGGACGTGCCGTCGGGCAGCCGCAGCCACAGGTGATAGCCGCCGGACGGGATGTGCGGCAGGGCGAGTTCGGGCAGGCGCAGGCGGAGCGCGGCGGTCATCGCGTCCCGGCGGGCCCGCAGCGCGGCCGAGACCGCGCGCAGATGGCGCGGCCAGGCGGGCGAGCCGACGAGTTCCAGCGTGGCCTCCTGGAGGGGCCGGGGCACGAAGAAGGTGTCGACGACCTGGATGGCCCGCAGCCGTTCCAGCACCGGGCCGTGCGCGGCCAGGGCGCTCACCCGGAAGCTGGGCGAGGTCGCCTTGGTCAGCGAGCAGACGTGCACCACCACCCCGTCGGGGTCGTCGGCGGCGAGCGGGCGCGGCAGCGGGCCCGCGTCCTCGTGCACCAGCCGCCGTACGAAGTCGTCCTCGACCACGAAGGCGCCCGCCTCGCGGGCGATGCGCAGCACCTCACCACGCCGGTCGGGGGCGAGCACGGCTCCGGTGGGGTTCTGGAACAGCGGCTGGCAGACGAAGACCCGGGCGCCGGTCGCCCGGAACGCGTCCGCGAGCAGCGCGGGCCGTACGCCGTCCGCGTCCACCGGGACGGGCACCGGGCGCAGTCCCGCCGCGCGGGCGATGGCCAGCATGCCCGGGTAGGTGGGCGACTCGACGAGGACGGGGGCGCCCGGCGGGGCGAGCGCGCGCAGGGCTGTGGTCAGCCCGGACTGTCCGCCCGAGGTGACCAGCACGCCCGCCGCCGTCACCGGCCCGCCGACACTGCGCGCGAACCACTCGCGCAGCTCCGGCAGCCCCTCCATGGGCGGCCGTCCCCAGGCGCCCGGCCGTCGTCCGGCCCGGGACAGCGCCGCCGCCATGGCCCGTTCCGGCTGCAGGGAGGGGTGCAGATAGCCCCCGTTGAACTCGATCACGCCGGGCGGCGGCGCGGCCAGCGAGACCAGCACCCCGGAGGCGTCCACCGAGCGCGGTACGAGGTCGGCGGCGCCGTCGGCGCTGAGGGCGACCTCCTGCCAGGAGGTGTCCCCGGCGGGCCCGGCCGTCGTCCGGGGCTGGGCGCGGAAGGCGCCGGCGCCGGGCCGGGTGACCACCAGGCCCTCGGCGGCGAGCTGCGCCAGCGCCCGGGAGACGGTCACCGGACTCACCCGGAACCGCTCCACCAGGGCCCGACTGGAGGGGAGCTTTCCACCGGGAGAGTAGCGGTCCAGCTCCCTCCGCAACTGCTCCGCCAGCTCACCGACACTGCTACGCTCATGCATGAGAGCACAGAGTAGCGCTACCACTGACCTGCCGATAGCAGTCACCGCCCCCCGCGACCGCCGCGGCTTCGGCACCCTCCAGGCCGCCCTCGGCGTGATCGCCTTCTCCCTCACCTTCCCGGCCACCGCCTGGGGTCTCGAAGGCTTCGGGCCCTGGTCGCTGGTGGCCGTGCGCAGTGTGCTCGCGGCGTTCATCGCCGGCGGCTGTCTGCTCGCCCTGCGCGTCGCGCCGCCGGCCCGGCGGCACTGGCCCGGACTCGCGGTGGTCGGCGCGGGAGTGGTGCTCGGTTTCCCGATGCTGACCACCCTGGCGCTGCGGACCTCGACCACCGCGCACGCGGCGGTCGTGGTGGGCCTGCTCCCGCTGACCACGGCGCTGCTGTCCGCCCTGCGCGTCGGCTCCCGGCCCTCGCGCGTCTTCTGGGTGGCGGCCCTCGCCGGGGCCGCCGCCGTCGTGGCGTTCACGGTGCAGCAGAGCGGCGGTGCGCTCACCACGGCCGACCTGTACCTCTTCGCGGCGCTCCTGGTGTGCGCGGCCGGTTACACCGAGGGCGGCAGGCTGGCCCGGGTGATGCCGGGCTGGCAGGTGATCGGCTGGGCGCTGATGCTGTGCCTGCCGCTCACCGTGCCCGCCGCCGCGATCGCGCTGGCCGTCGAGCCGGTGACGCTGACCGCCCACAGCGTGACCGGCCTGCTGTGGGTGGCGGCGGGCTCGCAGTTCCTCGGGCTGATCGCCTGGTACCGGGGCATGGCGGCCATCGGCATTCCCAAGGCCAGCCAGTTGCAGCTGGCCCAGCCTCTGCTCACACTGGTGTGGTCGGTGCTGCTGCTGAACGAGCAGCTGACGGTGGCCGCCCCGCTGACGGCCGCGGCTGTGCTCGTGTGCATCGCCGTCACCCAGCGGGCACGCGGTTGAGAGGAGGCCCCGATGCGCGCAACCGAGGGCGACCAGCTTGTCCAGCACGGCAGGGTGGTCGGCCAGCACGACAAGGTCGGAGAGATCGTCGAAGTGATGGGCCAGGAAGGGAACCCGCCCTACCGCGTCCGTTTCCAGGACGGACACGAGGGCGTGTGCTCGCCGGGACCCGACACCGAGATCCGGCACAAGACCCCACAGCACTAGATCAGCGCGGGGGTTCCGCCGGCTGCCGGTAGTGGTCGGCGACCACCCGCGCCATCGCCCCGACGGGGTCGGCCGTCACCTCACGGGCGGCGAAGAAGACGTGCCCGCGCACCTCCGGGTGCTCGGCGGCCAGCGTGAGGTGGCGGGACAGCTCGGCCGGGTCCCGCCAGGCCGCGGGCTGGGCCGGGTCGCCCGCCTTGTAGAGGGCCTCCCCCGCGTACAGCAGGGTCCCGGAGCCCCGGACGACCTCGGCCCACCAGGGCAGCAGCTTCGCGTAGTCGGCGGCGGCGAAGCCGATGTTCCAGTACAGCTGCGGGCAGATGTAGTCGATCCAGTTCTCCCGGGCCCACCGGCGGGTGTCGGCGTGCAGGTCGTCGTACGTCTGCACGCCCGCGCGGGTGTCGGAGCCCCGCTCGTCCACGTCGGCGTTGCGCCACACGCCGAAGGGGCTGATGCCGAAGCGGGTGCCGGGCCGGATCTCCTTGATCCCGGCGGCCGTCTCGCGCACCAGCCGGTCGACGTTGTCCCGCCGCCAGGCCGCCCGGTCGGGGAAGCCGCCGCCGTGGGTGTCGTAGGCGAGGTCGTCGTCGAAGGTCTGGCCGGCCACCGGGTACGGGTAGAAGTAGTCGTCGAAGTGGACCGCGTCGACGGGGTAGCGGCGCACCGCGTCGAGCATCGCCTCCCGTACGAAGGCGCGGACCTCGGGCAGCCCCGGGTTGTAGTAGAGCTTCCCGCCGTACGGGACGGTCCAGCCGGGGTTGCGGCGGGCGGGGTGGGAAGCGGTGAGCCGGCCGGGATCGGTGTGCAGGGCCATGCGGTACGGGTTGAACCAGGCGTGCAGCTCCAGACCGCGGGCGTGGGCCTCCGCGACGGCCGTGCCGAGCGGATCCCAGCCGGGATGCGCGCCCTGGGTGCCGGTGAGGTACTGCGACCACGGCTCGTACGGCGAGGGCCACAGCGCGTCGGCCGTGGGCCGCACCTGGAAGATCACGGTGTTGAGGCGGTTGCGGACGGCCGCGTCGAGGTGGGCGAGCAGTTCGGCGCGCTGCCGCGCGGCGCTCAGCCCCGGCCGGGAGGGCCAGTCCCGGTTGGTGACGGTGGCCACCCACATGCCCCGCATCTCACCGGTCGCCTCGGCCGGCACCGCGCGTCGCCGCGGCGCGGCGGACGCCCGCGGCACCATCGCCAGCGCGGCCAGCCCCGCCGTCGCGAACATCCTGCGTGACACCCGCCCCATGACGCCCCCCTGGACACCGACGAACCGCCTGGCCGGACACGGTCCTGCGCCCAGGATGCCCCACCCCCGCGATCGATCATCGATACTTCGGAGTAACGTGCACGGACGGAGCAGGAACCGGGACCCGGCGACCTGCCACAGCCGTAAGCAGGAGCGAAAGGACCGATGTGACCGACATCGAACGCGTCGGAGTGGTGGGCTGCGGTCAGATGGGTGCGGGGATCGCCGAGGTGTGCGCCCGGGCCGGACTGGACGTCAGGGTCGCCGAGACCACCGGCGAGGCCCTGGAGATCGGCCGTACCCGGCTGTTCAACTCCCTGTCGAAGGCGGCCGAGCGCGGCAAGATCTCCGAGGAGGAGCTGGCGGCCACGCAGGCCCGGCTGAGCTTCACCACGGACCTCGGCGAGTTCGCCGACCGTGATCTGGTGATCGAGGCCGTGGTCGAGAACGAGCAGGTCAAGACCGAGATCTTCCAGGTCCTCGACCAGGTGGTGACCCGGCCGGACGCGATCCTGGCCTCCAACACCTCCTCCATCCCGCTGGTGAAGCTGGCGGTCGCCACCTCGCGGCCCGACCACGTCATCGGCATCCACTTCTTCAACCCGGCCCCGGTGCAGAAGCTGGTCGAGCTGATCCCGGCGCTGACCACCTCCGAGGGCACGCTGAGCCGGGCCCAGGTCTTCGCCGAGAAGGTGCTGGGCAAGCACGCGATCCGCGCCCAGGACCGCTCCGGCTTCGTGGTGAACGCGCTGCTGATCCCGTACCTGCTCTCCGCGATCCGGATGTTCGAGTCGGGCATCGCCAGCCGCGAGGACATCGACAACGGCATGGAGATGGGCTGCGCCCACCCGATGGGCCCGCTGAAGCTGTCCGACCTGATCGGCCTGGACACGGTGGCCTCGGTGGCGTACTCGATGTACGAGGAGTACAAGGAGCCGCTGTACGCCGCTCCGCCGCTGCTGCAGCGCATGGTCGACGCGGGCCGGCTGGGCCGGAAGTCGGGCTCGGGGTTCTACACCTACGGCTGACACCGCGGTCGTGGGCCCGGTCCGGTGGTTCCGGGTCGGGCCCACAGTCGTTCCCGCCGGGCGACGGCTGGACGGAGTCGCGTCACTCCCGGGACGGCCTGTCCCTCACGACGCTCCTTCGTCACACTCGTCCGACTTCTCGACCTCCTTCGTGAAGGAGACGATCAGACGCTTCATGGCGTCGGCGTCCCTGTGGTCGGAACCGTAGGCCTGAATTCCGGTGTAGAGCTCCTGCTCGTACTTCTCGTCGACGCAGCCCTCCGTCTTGCCGAACGCCTGCCAGTCGGAATACACGTACCGCCCCTCGTCCGCGGTCTTCTCCACCCGCTCGAGGGTCTGGCTGCGGAGGAAGTACGCCGTGTCAACGCCGCCCTGCCACCATTTCTGGACCGTTCTGACGGCGAGCTTCCCGTCCACGGCCACATCACACCAGATCGACGTGGGGCGGACTTTGGGCTTGACGGAGAGCTTCTTACCCGGAGGGAGGAACGGAGTGAGTTCCTCGGCGTCGACGCGTACGCCGCAGAGGGTGTCCGGCACGGAGTAGTCCCTGGTCTCTTCGTCGCCCCCGCATGCCGTGACCGTGGGGGTCAGGACGGCGAGAACGACGGCGACGAAGGCACCGGAGCGTGGTCCGGGAACCGGTCGACGGCGGGTCATGGGGTACCTCTCCAGGGCTGCTTGATGTCCGAATGGGGTCGGTGACTTCGTCAGGACGTTGTCCGGCTGCCCGGGGTACGGCCGTCGACGATCGCCTGGGCGTTCAAGAAGCCCTGTTCGCCCCCTGCCCGGGCCCAGGCCTCGGCGTCGGCGGGGTCGACCATGCCGTACTCCTCCGCGGCCAGCCGTGCCGCCTGGCCCGAGCGGTTGCCGTTGGTCTCCGAGCCCTGCTGCCAGCGCTCGCCCCTCGCGTCCTCGGAGTCCTCCAGTTCCGTACTCTTGAAGTCCTGGAACACGGATTCGAGGACGGTGCCGGTGATGGTGGTGGTGGCGCCACCCGCGAGGGCCCCGACCCAGGGGGTGGCGACGAAGGAGGTTCCCACGCCGACCGCCGTACCGAGACCACCGGAGATGCTGCTCTTGACCAGGTCCATCGAGTCCTTGTAGTCCTCGTCCCGCTCCTTCCCGGCAGCCGCCAGTTCCTCCTGGCGGCCCAGGGCGAGGATGCCGGAGACCTCCCCCGACTTCTGCGCGATCTGCCGCACGACACCTTCCGTGTCGTCGTCCACGACCCGGCCGGCAGGCAGATCGGGGTTGAGGTGGTACTCCATCAGCTGGCTCATGTACGCCTTCTGACCCGTCTCCACCGCCGCGTAGCCGTCCGGGTTCTGGCCCACGGTGAAGAGGAGCTTCGTCACGTCCCGCGGATCGAGTACGGCCTCTTCCCCGTACATCGGGTACATCTTCTGCGTCCGCTCCCACGACGTCGATTCGGGGTCGTCCCGGTCCGCGCCGCTGATGGACCGGTTGATGTCCGGGAGGTACTCGGCGGTGATCTGACCCACGCTGTCGATCATGTGTCCGTGCTTGAGCAGGCGCTCGTCCGGGTCCTCGCCGATGGACGACACGAGGCGTTCCATGAGCTTGGTCTGCTCGGCGTTGTGGTGCGGTGTGTCCAGGGTCGGCTGCTCACCGGCCGGGTGACCCGTGGTGGCGGCCTCGAGGGCCATCGCCAGGTTGTTCCGGCCCGCGATGCTCTCCTCGTGTTCGGAGTCGTAGTCGGTGGGCCAGTCGCGCTCCTCGAAGAGGTAGTCGAAGTTGGTCAGTGACTTCTTGACCTCCTTGTCGTCCTTCTTCTCGGTGAAGTCGTGGTCCTCGTCCTTGGTGAGGAAGGTGTCGTTGAAGAAGGACGTCGCGGCGTCCGGGTTGTTGGCGAGGGCCTTGAGGTAACCCGTCATCGGGTCCCAGCCGCTGTCCGTGCCCGTGTGGTTGAGCGTCGCGTCGGGACCCATGCGCTGCCAGGCGCCGTGCCGCCCGTTGCCCGTGAACTTCTTCTCCGTGGCCATGAGCTTGTCGCCGTAGCTGTTCAGGAACCGGTCGTCGTAGTCGCCCCAGCGCATCAGGTTGCTCATCACCTGTCCGCCCAGCGGGAAACCGCCGCCGCGGCCCACGGGCTGGTCGACCAGGGCCACCATGTTGCCCTTCCAGGAGGTCATCGCGGCGCTGTCGCTCTGGGTGGCGCTGGCGAGGGTGAGGCTCAGGTGCTTCTGGAGGTCGTCGAACTGCTCCCGGCGGTCGTGGCGCAGGTCCCACCCCGTGTGCGGGTCGGTGATGCCGGTCCAGAAGTCCAGTGTCTTCCGCGGTCCGAGCGTGGTGGCGAAGCGTTCGGCGAACAGCGGGTCGGCGGAGTACTTCTTCAGCCCCGCGTTGAGCCGGTCGAATTCGGCGGTGGAGAGCTTGTCCGGGTCCTTCTTGGCGAGTGCCGCCAGCTCGTCGGCCGTCTTGAGCGCTTCGGCGGCCGCGTCCCGGTCCTGGTAACTGGCGTCGCCGAAACCGTAGTTGGTCTGGTCGGCCAGTGCCTTGAGGACTTTGCTGGCGGAGTTGTCGCTCTCGGTGGCCTTGCCGAGGATGCCCTGGATCTCGTCGCGCAGGGCGTTGACGTCGCTCTGGGTGTGGGAGGGCGGGGTGTAACCCTCCGCCGCGCGGTCCGGGTGGACGTTCATGGTGACGGTGAAACCGCCGTCGCCGGTGTCCATCACGGTGAGGTTCTTCTTCAGGCCGCGGTCGATGGCGTCCTTCAGCTGGGTGCGGTAGCCCTTCAGCTCCCCGGCGGTGTCCTTGAGGATGCTGTGGATGGACTTGGCCTGGGTGTGGGCGTCCTTGATCTCGCCGGCCGTCTTGCCGATGAACTCCTTGGAGACCCGTGAGTTCTCACCGGCCCAGTTCGCCTTGTTGGCCGCCTGGCGCAGGCCCTTCTCGGCGTCCTCGGCGAGGGTGTTCAGGTTGCGGACGATGGTCGACCAGTCCTCGACGGCGTCGTCGAGCAGCTTGAGGTTGGCGTGGCGCAGAGTGTCGAGATCCATGAGTGGTGCCCCCGTTGTGCGGTTACTTCTTCTTCTCGCCGTAGATCGGGTTCTTCTCCCCGGCCGGTCCCACCCGCTCGTCGAAACCGGCGTCGAGGGTGGCGATGCTGCTCATCTGCCGCTGGATGTAGGCCTCGTCACCATTATGGATCTTCTTGGTGACCTGCATGTGGTTGGAGATGTGCGCGCAGGCGTCGAGAACGGTGTTCAGCTGCGTGGACCAGCGGTTCGACACGTGCTGGAGTCCGGAGCCGAGTGCGAATCCCTGTGAGGACAGGTCGCTCGCCGCCTCGTCGACGCTCGTGTTGTCCAGGCGGGCCTGGTCCCAGAGCCGGTCGTAGAGCTCGTGCGCGTGGCTGCCGATCTTGGAGAGGTCCTGCTGGTTGACGTTGAGGTCACCCGTCTTGTCGGGCGTCGTCGGGGCCGAGCCCGGGCCGGAGTCGCCGGGATACTGGTTGAGCTGCATCTGTGTCGAGCCGCCCTGCTGGCGTTCCAGCGCTTCGGCCTTCAGTTGGTCCCACTCGTCCCACGCCACCGACCTGCTCCTTCATCCCCGAAGACCATCACCGGCAGGCCACTGATCGGCCCCGGCGCCGCTAGCGTAGTCATTCGTCCTGGAGTTCGGGACCGCTGATCGAAGTCTCCTCCAAGGTCTCCACAGGACGTGGCCCGGGGGCCGGCGAGCCGGTGGTGCGTCCGACGGCCCGGCCGGGCGGCATGGGCGGCTCGGGCTTTCGCACGTGCCGAGACCCCGTGAGGGCCCGACACCCGAGGGTGCCGGGCCCTCGGTGTCAGGGCCTGCCGTCCTGGCCGAGCCTGAGGTGGTGCAGCAGGAGTAACGCCGCCGCCATGCCGGCGGCCGGGACCTCGCCGGCGGCGACCAGGTCGGGGACCACTTTCAGGGGCACCCACTCCCGGCGGTCCGACTCGAAGTCGTCCACGGGGTGTCCGACGTACTCGCCCTCGTCGGACCAGTAGATGTGGTGCCGGGCGTCGGTGAGGCCGTTGGACGGCTCCACGCTCATCAGGTGGTGCAGCGGCCCCGGCCGCCAGCCGGTCTCCTCCTCCAGTTCCCGCGCGGCGGCCCCGGCGACGTCCTCGCCGTCCTCGACCACGCCGGCCGCGAGTTCCCACCCCCAGCTGTCGGTGATGAAGCGGTGGCGCCACAGCAGGAGGACCTCGTTGGCCTCGTTCACCACCGTGGCCACGGCGACGGGCCTCAGCCGGATGAGGAAGTGATCGAGATGCCGGCCGTCCGGCAGTTCGACATCCGCGAGATTGACGCTGAGCCAGCGATTTGAGTACACGGTCTGTTCGTTCTGCTTCGTCCACTGCACGGTTCTGCCACCTTCCGACGGGTAAGGGGCAATATCGCAGCAGCGGTGGTCCGGCAGGCAGGCGCACGGGAGGCCGCCCGCGGTGCAGCGACGGGCGCGGCGGAGGCGCGCGGCCGGGCACGGGGGCCCTTGGCCCGCGCCCGCGCTACAGCGGTACGCGCAGTGCCCCGTCGATGAGTTCGGCCGCCTCGGCGGTGCCCGCGCAGCCGCTGCGGACGAGGTGCTCGCGCACCTCGCGCAGTCTGTCCCGCAGCCGCTGCGACTCCATTCCCCGGGCCTGCTCGGCCATCCGCACCGCGATGGCCACCGCCTTGTCGGCATTGCCCTGGCGCAGTTCGATGGTGCTCAGCATGGCCAGCCGGTGCACCCGGCCCCGGTCGTGCGCGGGGGTGTCCACGGCCGCCGCCGCGTGTTCCCCGGCCGCCGCCAGCTCGCCGAGGCTGAGCAGCGCCTCCGCCACCTGGACGTTGACCAGGCCGGGCTGGACATAGCCGGTCTCGTCGGGTTCGGTTCCACGCCGGATCCGCTCGGCGGCCCGCTCGGCCCGCCGGATGCGGGACAGCGCGGCGGTGCCGTCGCCGAGGTGCGCGTACGCCTTGGCCTGCATCGCGTACAGGTCGGAGGCGAGGGCCGGGGTGATGTGGGTGCCGGCGGCGCGCAGCGCGGCCTCCGCGAAGGCGACGGCCTGCCGGTACTCCCGCAGGTACAGCGACTGGTTGACGAGCAGCGCGATCACATAGGCGCCGAATCCCCGGTCGCCGCTGGCCTTCGCCAGCCGCAGCGCCTGGTGGAAGTAGCGCTGGGCGAGGCCGTGCGCGTCGGAGTCGTACGCGCAGATGCCGGCGACCGCCACCAGGCCGCCGGTGGCCCGGTGCAGTTGGCGGCCGGTGGCGTCGGTGTAGCCGCCGCGCAGCAGCGGGGCGGCCTCGGCGTTGAGGAAGCCGACGATCCGGGCGCGGGTCGCGACGCCGCCCGCCTTGCGGTACATCTGCTCGTAGTGGGTGCGGGCGGTGCGCAGCATGTCGAGGTCGCCGGAGGTGACCCGGTGCCGGCCGCCGCGGGAGACGTCCACGTCCTCGGGCGGGTTCTCCCACTCCCACACGGGCATGACGGCGGGCGTGCCGGTGACGGCGGGGGCGCCGAGTATGTGCGGGCGCCGCTGCTGGTCGGAGCGCCACAGCGCGGTGGCCCGCTCGACGAACCCGCAGAGCGAGCCGGTGTGCGGGGCGGACGGCTCGCCGGGCACGCCGAGGCCGATGTCGTCGAGGGTGACCTGGCGGTGCAGGCGGGCGGCGAGCACCTCGCAGATCAGGTCGGGCACCTGGCCCCGGGGCCGCTGTCCCTTCAGCCACCGGGCCACGGCGGTGTGCTCGTAGCGGAGCGACAGACCGCGCGCCCGGCCGGCCTGGTTGACGTGCGCGGCCAGGCCCGCGTGCGAGATCCCGGCCTCGTCCAGGATCGCGTCGAGCAGAGTATTGGGCTGCATTCCAGGCCCCCCGGTGGCTCGGTGCCGGACAGAGTAGTGGCTGCGCGTTCACACGGGGTGTGAACGGAGTGCCCGAATCCGCAGTGTGCGCGCACTGTCGCCGAACGTGTCCGGCCGGTTGACTGAAATGCCTCGAAAGAGGCCGGCCGGGCCGCCGGCTCCCCCTCATACAGTGCGGCGGCCCGTTTCCACGCCGTCCGCCCTGCTGCCTGCCCGACACTCCGTGGCGGGACGGACGGCGTGGCGCCGCCGGTCACGCCGGGGACTGGAGGTGACCCGTCGGGTGCGGGTGCGCGGTGGCCGGCCGCACGGTGGCGCGCATTCCGGTGGGGGTGCTCCCCACATGCCGCTCGTTCCTCAGGATGAGCAGGGCCACGTCGTCCTTCGGCGGGCCGGCGGTGTGCCGCAGCAGTGCCGTGAGGACCGTGCGCAGCACGGACCGGGCGGTGAGCGGGTGCTCGCGCGCGGCCTCGGTGAGGACGTCCCGCAGGGGGAAGAACCGGCCCTCGGCGTCCCGTGCCTCCTCGGCTCCGTCCGTGTGCAGGACGAGTGCGTCGCCGGGCAGCAGGGCTCCGCAGGGGACGGCGGGCAGCTCGGACGGCAGCGGGAACGGGCCGAGCGGCGGGAGCGGATCGGTGCGGGCGAGCGGTTCGGCCCGTGCGCCGGTCAGCAGATACGGCCAGGGGTGGCCGCAGTTCAGGGCCCGCACTCCCCCGTCCGGGAGGATCTCCAGCAGCAGGACGGTGACGAACTCCTCGCCGGGCGGGCCGTCCTGGGCGGCGCCCGCCGGGTCGTGCCCGCCGTGGACCCGCTCCCTCAGGTGCCGGGCCATCGCCCGCTCCAGCCGGCGCAGCACACCGGCGAGTTCGGCCTCGTCGTGGGCGGCCTCGCGGAAGCTGCCGAGGACGGCGGCGGCGGTCCGTACGGCTCCGAGTCCGTGCCCGCGGACGTCACCGATGACGGCCCGTACGCCGTGCTCGGTGGCGACCACCTCGTACAGGTCGCCGCCGATCCGGGCTCCCGGGTCGGCGGAGAGGTGGACCGCGGCGGCGGCCAGGCCGTCGATCCGCGCGGGCGGGGGCCGCAGCAGCGCGCTCTGCGCCTCCTCCGCGACCCGGCGGGCCCGCCGCAGTTCGCGCAGCAGTCGGCGCCGCACGTGCATCACCAGGCCGGTGACGATCGCGCACATCACGGCGCTGCTGACGAGGCGTGCGCCGAGGGCGGCGTCGTGGGCGAGCGGGCAGGCCAGCCGGTAGGCGACCGCGGTGGCGCCCAGGGCCGTGGGCACCGCGAGGGTGGGCACCCGTGAGGACAGGAACCGGGGTGGCACCCTGCGGGGAGCCCCAGGCTTGAAGCGGATCATGCCGATGGCCCCCCATATAGGCCCGGACAGCGCAGACCGGCCTCGAGAGGCCGGTCTGATTCTGTCGACCATATGGCCTGATCCGGACGTATCACCTCGAATAGTCACCCGAACGAGTGAGGTGACCGGCGGGATGAGGGGAACGGGGGGTGCGGGAGGCGCATGTCACGCCCCCGCACCCCCCGGGACCCGGCGGTTATCGGCCCCGCGGACCGGCTTCGGTGCGCTTGGCTGCGCGGGCGGGTGCGGGGCAGGGGGGTCGCCCCCGCCGCCCCTTCCCTTCCCGTCCCTGGGGGCTGCGCCCCCAGCCCCCCTTTGTCCTCAAACGCCGGACGGGCTGATCGTGCCGGACGGGCTGAAACGGGGCGCTAGCCCCTCAGGACCGCTCCGGTGCGGTCGCCCGCGAGGGTGACCGCCGATTCGCGGGCCGCCGAGGCCTCGTCGACGGTCAGCGTGCGGTCGGTCGCGCGGAACCGCAGCGCGTACGCCAGGGACTTGCGGCCCTCGCCCAGCTGCTCGGCGTTCTCGTACACGTCGAACAGGCGGATGGACTCCAGCAGTTCACCGGCGCCCTCGCGCAGCGCCGCCTCGACGTCCGAGGCGGGCACGAACGCGTCGACGACCAGCGCGACGTCCTGCGTGGCGACCGGGAAGGTGGAGATGCCCGGCGCCTGCGGGATGCCGTCGCCGACCTGCTCCAGGGCGTCCAGGTCCAGCTCCATCGCGCAGGCGCGCGCGGGCAGGCCCAGGGCCTTCAGGACGCGCGGGTGCAGCTCACCGGCGTGGCCGATGACGCGCTCGGCGCCGTCGACGGTGACGGTCAGCTCGGCGCAGCGGCCCGGGTGCCACGGCCCGTACTGGCCCTTGCGGACGCCCAGTTCGGCGCCGGCCTCACGGGCGACGGTCCGGGCGGCCTCGACCGCGTCGGCCCAGTCGGCGGTGCGGCCCTTGCCCCACCAGCCGGCCTGCTCGCGGGCGCCCGCCAGTACGACGGCGACGTGCCGCGGCTGGTGGGGCAGCGCGGCGTTCAGCGCGGCGATGTCGTCCTCGCTGGGGCGCCGGTCGACGGACAGGTTCGCGGCGACCCGCTGCTCCTCGCGCGGCTGGAAGACCAGGCCGGTCTCGAACAGCGCGAGGTCGTGCGAGCCCCGGCCGTCGTTGCGGCGCAGCGCGCCGAGCAGGCCCGGCAGCAGCGAGGTGCGCAGCGCGGGCTCCTCGTCGCTGAGCGGGTTGACCAGCTTGACGACGCGGCGGGCCGGGTCGTCGGCCTCCAGGCCGAGCTGGTCGAAGACCTGCTCGCTGACGAACGGGTAGTTCGGCGCCTCGACGTAACCGGCACCGGCCAGGGCCCGGCCGATACGGCGGTGCAGGCGCTGGCGGGCGGTCAGACCGCGGCCGGCCGGCGGCTTGGGCAGCGTGGAGGGCAGGTTCTCGTAGCCCTCCAGGCGGATGACCTCCTCGGCCAGGTCGTTGGCGTCGGCGAGGTCGGGCCGCCAGGACGGCACGGTGACGATCAGCTCGTCCTTCCCGCCCGTCGCCCGACCACCACCCCCCAACGACGCGTTCCACGCGGCAGAACTTCCATAAACGTCGCAGCCGACCTCCTGGAGGCGGCGTACGACGGTCTCCCGGCCGTACGTCACCCCCGCGACCTTGTCCGGGTGGTCGGCGGGGACCGTGACGGTGTGCGGCGCGGTCGGGGCGATGACCTCGGTGACACCGGCCTCGGCGGTGCCGCCCGCGAGCAGCACCAGCAGGTCGACGGTGCGCTGCGCGGCAGCGGCGGCGGCCTGCGGGTCGACGCCGCGCTCGAAGCGGCGGGACGCCTCGGAGGACAGCTTGTGGCGACGGGCGGTGCGCGCGACGGACACCTGGTCGAAGTGGGCTGCCTCGATCACCACGTCGGTCGTCGAGTTCCCGCCGTTCTCGGCGGCGTCGTGGTCGGCGATCTCCGTGTTGGCGCCGCCCATGACACCGGCGAGCCCGATGGGGCCGCGGTCGTCGGTGATGACGAGGTCCTCGGCGTGCAGCTTCCGCTCGACGCCGTCGAGGGTGACGATCTTCTCGCCCTCCGCGGCACGGCGCACGCCGATGGTGCCCTGGACCAGGGAGCGGTCGTACGCGTGCAGCGGCTGGCCGAGCTCCATCATCACGTAGTTGGTGACGTCCACGGCGAGCGAGATCGGGCGCATGCCGACCTTCTGCAGCCGGCGCTTCAGCCAGATCGGGGAGCGCGCCTCGGGGCTGAGGCCGGTCACCGTACGGGCGGTGAAGCGGTCGCAGCCGACCGGGTCGGAGACCTTCACCGGGTAGCCGAAGGCGTTCGGTCCCGGCACGTCGAGGAGCGCCGGGTCGCGCAGCGGCAGGCCGTAGGCGATGGCGGTCTCGCGGGCGACACCGCGGAGGGACAGACAGTCGCCGCGGTTGGCGGTGACGGCGATGTCCAGGACCTCGTCGACCAGTTCGAGGAGCTCGATGGCGTCCTTGCCGACCTCGGTCTCCGGCGGCAGCACGATGATGCCGTGCGTGCCGTCGTCGCCCATGCCCAGCTCGTCGCTGGAGCAGATCATGCCGTGGGAGGTCTTGCCGTACGTCTTGCGCGCGGAGATCGAGAAACCGCCGGGCAGGGTGGCGCCGGGCAGGACCACGACGACCTTGTCGCCGACGGCGAAGTTGCGGGCGCCGCAGACGATCTCCTGGGGCTCGCCGGTGCCGTTGGCCTGTCCGACGTCGACGGTGCAGAAGCGGATCGGCTTCTTGAAGCCCTCCAGCTCCTCGATGGTCAGCACCTGGCCGACGACGAGGGGGCCCTTGAGGTCGGCGCCGAGGTGCTCGACGGTCTCGACCTCGAGCCCGGCCGAAATGAGCTTGGCCTGTACGTCACGGCCGGTCTCCGTCGCCGGCAGGTCGACGTACTCCCGCAGCCAAGAAAGCGGGATCCGCATCAGATCTCCATCCCGAACGGCCGGGTGAACCGGACGTCACCCTCGACCATGTCTCGCATGTCCTCGACGTTGTGGCGGAACATCAGCATCCGCTCGATGCCGAACCCGAAGGCGAAGCCGCTGTACTTCTCGGGGTCGACGCCGCAGGCGGTGAGCACCCGCGGGTTGACCATGCCGCAGCCGCCCAGCTCGATCCAGCCCTCGCTGGAGCAGGTGCGGCAGGGGCGGTCGGGGTTGCCGACGGACGCGCCCTTGCAGACGTAGCAGAGCATGTCCATCTCGGCGCTCGGCTCGGTGAAGGGGAAGAAGTTCGGCCGCAGCCGGGTCTTCATCTCCGCGCCGAACAGCGACTGGACCATGTGGTCCAGGGTGCCCTTGAGGTCCGCCATGGTCAGGCCCTCGTCGATCGCGAGCAGCTCGACCTGGTGGAAGACGGGGGTGTGCGTGGCGTCCAGCTCGTCGGTGCGGTACACGCGGCCGGGGCAGATCACGTAGACCGGCAGCTCGCGGTCGAGCGCGGAGCGGATCTGCACGGGCGAGGTGTGGGTGCGCAGCACCACGCCGGACTCGGTGCCGCCGTCCGGGCCCCGCACGAAGAAGGTGTCGGCCTCGCCGCGGGCCGGGTGGTCCGGGCCGATGTTCAGGGCGTCGAAGTTGAACCACTCGGCCTCGACCTCGGGGCCCTCGGCGACCTCGTAGCCCATGGCCACGAAGATGTCCTCGATGCGCTCCGACAGCGTGGTGAGCGGGTGGCGGGCGCCGGCCCGGACGCGGTCGTAGGGCAGCGTGACGTCCACCGCCTCCTCGACCAGGACGCGCGCGTCGCGCTCGGCCTCGAGTTCGGCCTGGCGGGCGGCGAGGCCCTTGTTCACGGCACCGCGCGCCTGTCCCACCCGCTTGCCGGCCTCGGCCTTGGCGTGCGGGGGCAGGGCGCCGATCTCGCGGTTGGCGAGGGACAGCGGGGAGGTGGGGCCGGTGTGGGCGACCTTGGCCTCGTGGAGGGCGTCGAGGGAGTCCGCGGCGGCGAAGGCGGCGAGCGCCTCGTCCCGCATGCGCTCGATCTCTTCCGGTTTCAACGTCTCGACCTCGACAGGGTCGTACGACTTATTGGGTGCCGACATCTCTTCCCGTGCTTCCGATTGGCTGGCTGATGGTCCCCGTACCGACTCGTGGACGGTGCGTCCAGGTTTTCGGGACACAAAGGTGCCAAAGGCCGAGTCTAACGGGGTGAGGGAACGCGAATGCGCCCGTGGGACCTTCGGACCTCTCAGGTGAGATACGCCGGTGCCGCCACGGGCAACGTAAATCGGAACTCGGCGCCGCCGCCGGGGGCGCGTCCGACCGTGATGGTGCCGCCGTGGGCCTCGACGATGCCCTTGACGATGTACAGCCCGAGGCCCGTCCCGCCGCGCTTGCTGCCCCGCCAGAAGCGGGTGAAGACGCGGTTCATGGACTCCTCCGGAATGCCGGGCCCCTCGTCGCTCACCGTGACCGACGTACCGACGTCCTCCCGTTCGCGGGGGGACGCCGAGGGCGTGATGTCAATCGTGACGGTTCCCTCGCCGTGCCGCACCGCATTTTCCAGCAGGTTGCCCAGCACCTGGTCGATCTTGTCGGGGTCGGCCCACAGGTCGGGCAGCGGGTGCTGCACCCGCAGCAGGAAGCGGTCGGCCTGCTGCCCGGCGGCGACGTGGGCCTGGATGTGCCGTCCGACGGCGGCCCCGATGTCGACGGGCTGGCGGCGCACCTCCAGGCGCCCGGAGTCGATGCGGGATATGTCGAGCAGCTCGGCGATGAGCCGGGTGACCCGGTCGGCGTCGGCGTCGACGGTCTCCAGCATCAGCCGTTTCTGGTCGTCGGTGAACCGCTCCCACTTGGCGAGCAGGGTGGCGGTGAAGCCCTTGACGGAGGTGAGCGGGGAGCGCAGTTCGTGGGCGACGGTGGCGATCAGCTCGGCGTGGCTGCGCTCGGTGCGGCGCCGGGCCTCGGTGTCGCGCAGGGTGACGACGACGCGGCGGACGGGGCCGGTGGGTGCGGCGCGGACGTAGCGGGCGGAGACGAGGACCTCCCGGCCTCCGGGGAGCAGCAGGTTGCGTTCGGGCTGGCGGACGCGGATGGCGAGGCCGCCGTAGGGGTCGGTGAGCTGCCACCAGCGGCGGCCCTCCAGGTCCTCTAACGGCAGGGCCGTCTCCAGCGGCCGGCCGAGGGCCCGCTCGGCGGGGACGGCCGTGATGCGGACGGCTGCCGCGTTGAAGCAGATCACCCGTCCGTGTTCGTCGGCGACGACCAGTCCGTCGGGCAGCTGGTCGGGGTCGATGCCGAGTTCGGCGAGATCACCGGGCCGGGGCGCGGGCGGGCGCGCCGCCCGTTCTGCTCCCGGTGCGCTGCTCGTGCCGACGCTCATCCCCGTACCCCACCTCTCGGAACGTCCTCGGGGCGCCCCGTGCTCGAGCCCTGCCGAGAGCTTGGGGGAGGGTCCCCGAGCTGGTCACCCTACTAGTTCCCGGTGACGGAGCGGCACCCTCCGGCGGCGCGCTGTGCACGCGCCGACGCGTAGAGACATACGGCGGCGGCGGTGGCGAGGTTCAGGCTCTCCGCCTTTCCGTGGATGGGGACGCGGACGACGGCGTCGGTGAGGGCGCGGGTCTCCTCGGGCAGGCCCCAGGCCTCGTTGCCGAAGACCCAGGCGGTGGGCCCGCCCATGGTGCCCTTGTCGAGCTCGTCGTCGAGGTCGCGGTCCCCGGCGCCGTCGGCGGCGAGCAGCCGCACGCCCGCGTCCCGCAGCCCGGTCACGGCCTGTGCGACGGGGACGCCGACGGCGACCGGAAGATGGAACAGGGAGCCGACGGAGGCGCGTACGGCCTTGGGGTTGTACAGGTCGACGGAGGCGTCGGTGAGGACGACGGCCTCGGCTCCGGCGGCGTCGGCGCACCGCAGCACGGTGCCGGCGTTCCCGGGGTCGCGCACGTGGGCGAGGACGGCGACGAGCTTGGGCCGGGCGGCGAGGATCTCCTCGAACGGCGTGTCCAGGAACCGGCAGACGCCGACCAGCCCCTGCGGAGTGACGGTGGTGGAGATGTCGGCGATGACGTCCTCGGAGGCGAGGTGCACCCGGGCCCCGGCGTCCCGCGCCGCCCCGACGATGTCGGCGTACCGCTCGGCGGCCTCGACGGTGGCGAACAGCTCGACGAGCGTGCCGGCGTTCCCGGCGCGATGCCCGGCCGCCTCCCGCACGGCCTGCGGCCCCTCGGCGAGGAACAGCCGCTCCTTCCCCCGGAAGTTCCGCTTGCCGAGCCGCCGGGCGGCGGACACACGGGGCGAGCGGGGGGAGATCAGCTCGGGGCTGACGGGAGGCATCTTCTTCACCTTCGGGAGAATCACAACGTGCGGCGCTTCTTGGGACTGGGACAACAGTGTCGTCCCCTGGCGTCGGCGTGATGCGGCTGCCGTGGAAGCGGGCGTCGCCGCAATTCCCAGGGGCGCGGGGCTGTATCGACATGCGGCTTTGCCGCGTGGGCGCGACCGGCCACAACGGACCTGCGGCCGAACGACGGCCGACGACCTGGCAACAACAGGACCCGCAAGCTGCGAAGCCTGCGGGTCCTGGAAAGTCACGTCGGCTCAGAGCCGGCGCGGCGTCACGCGGCCTTGGGCGCGTTCACGTCCGCCGGCAGCGCCTTCTGCGCGACCTCGACGAGCGCGGCGAACGCCGTCGCGTCGTTGACGGCCAGCTCCGCCAGGATCTTGCGGTCGACCTCGACGTTCGCGGCCTTCAGACCCTGGATGAAGCGGTTGTACGTGATGCCGTTGGCGCGGGCGGCGGCGTTGATGCGCTGGATCCACAGCTGGCGGAAGTCACCCTTGCGCTTCTTGCGGTCGTTGTAGTTGTAGACCAGCGAGTGGGTGACCTGCTCCTTGGCCTTGCGGTACAGGCGCGAGCGCTGACCGCGGTAGCCGGAGGCCTGCTCGAGGATCGCCCGGCGCTTCTTGTGGGCGTTGACTGCCCGCTTGACGCGTGCCACTTGTTAACTCCTTGTAGCGGGGCCGTGGTTGTCCTCACACGGCCCGGAAACGATTGGGTCCCGGTGTGGGTGGATCAGGCGCTGGGCGCCCGGTCTCACTTGCCGAGAAGCTTCTTGATCTTCGCGGCGTCGCCCGGGGCCATCTCGGCGTTGCCGGTGAGGCGACGCGTCACGCGGGACGACTTGTGCTCGAGCAGGTGGCGCTTGCCGGCGCGCTCACGGAGCACCTTGCCGGAGCCGGTGACCTTGAAGCGCTTGCTGGCACCGCTGTGCGACTTGTTCTTCGGCATAGCGCCGTTCTCTCCTCGTCGGTGGCGCTCCGGTGCCCGGCCATGAGAACCGGGCACGGTGGAGCGTCGTACTTGTATCGGTTACGTCCTGGGGACTCGCGTCCCCCGGGGTCACGCCTCGGCGGAAGCCTCGGCCGGAGCGTCGGCGTTCGCGGCGTCGGGGTCCGCGGCGTTCATCGAGCGGCCGGGGTTGGCCTTCGCCTCCGCCTTGCGGGCTTCCTGCGCCTGGCGAGCCTCGGCCATCGCCTCGGTCTTCTTCTTGTGCGGACCGAGGACCATGATCATGTTGCGGCCGTCCTGCTTCGGGTTCGACTCCACGAAGCCGAGGTCCTGGACGTCCTCCGCGAGACGCTGCAGCAGTCGGTAGCCGAGCTCCGGCCGGGACTGCTCGCGACCACGGAACATGATCGTGATCTTGACCTTGTCGCCCTGCTTGAGGAACCGGACGACGTGACCCTTCTTGGTGTCATAGTCGTGCGGGTCGATCTTCGGCCGGAGCTTCATCTCCTTGATGACCGTGTGCGCCTGGTTCTTGCGCGCCTCACGGGCCTTCATGGCCGACTCGTACTTGAACTTCCCGTAGTCCATGAGCTTGCACACGGGCGGACGGGCGTTCGCCGCGACCTCGACGAGGTCGAGGTCGTACTCCTGCGCAAGCTCCAGGGCCTTGGCAAGCGGGACAATCCCGACCTGCTCGCCGCTGGGACCGACAAGTCGCACCTCGGGAACGCGAATCCGGTCGTTGATGCGGGGCTCGGCGCTGATGGATCCTCCTCGGTAGCACCACGCGACGGTCTGGCGGACAGCCGCGTAACGTCTGTGTTCGTGAGACCTAACCGCGCCGGAGCAAAGAAAATGCCCCGGACGATCACAGGCGGGGTTCCTCGAACTACCGGAACACCGCCGCGATGATCACGGGGCGCACTTTCGGGCGGATCGCCGCCTCGGGACGGGACCGCCTGACCGGTGACCCGCCGCCCTGAGGGCGGTCAGGTGGGAGTTCGAAGCCTCCACTTGTGGGCCGGGCTCGTGAGCCGCGAGGCATACGGGTCCGACCGGTCGTTACACAAGGTTAGCAGCTCCCGGCGGGGCGCACCAACCGGCCGTCTCCCGCCTCCTGCTGTCAAGGGGGTCGTCCCGCTGCGCCTATCGTGTGGGGCATGAGTGACACCTCCCCCTCGGACACCCCCGAGACCCCCGGCAACCCCGACTTCGACGCCATGGCCCGCGACATCGCCGAGGTCCCGGCCGTCGAGGTGATCGTGACGGTCGCCGTCAACCTGATGAGCGCCGCCGCCGTGAAGCTCGGTCTGTCCGAGGAGGGCGACAAGTTCAAGGACCTGGACGAGGCCCGCAAGCTGGTGCACGCGCTGGCCGGTCTGCTGGACGCCTCCGCCACGGAGATCAGCTCGTTCCACGCGGCGCCGCTGCGCGACGGCCTGAAGTCGCTCCAGCTGGCGTTCCGCGAGGCCTCCCTGGTCCCGGACGAGCCCGGCCAGGGCCCGGGCGAGAAGTACACCGGGCCGCTCTACGGCTAGGACGTCAGGGACGCACGTACAGGGGCTCGCCCGGGGGCGTGGTCCCGGCCGGCAGGACTGCCAGGTCGAGGCCGCGCACCAGGCGGGCCCTCAGCGTTTCGTCGGCGGCGAGCCGCTGGGCCACGGCGCGGGCGGCCTCGGCGACGGGGGCGTCCGGGCCGAGGACGAGGGCGAGAGTGCCGTCGGCCTGCCCGGGCCCGAGGTGGGCGCGCAGCACGGCGGGCTCCGCGGCGACGGCGGCCCGTACGGCCTCGATGACGGCCGGGTCGGCGAGCGGGTCGGTGCTCGTGCGGCCCTCGGCGAGTGCGAGCAGCGTGGGACCGGTCAGTTCGAAGGGCACAGGGCCGGACACGTCCAGGACGACCGTGTCCGCCTTCTCGTGCGCGGCGGCCTGCAGGGCCTGGTGCAGCGGTACGGCGACGGGGCGGGCCGCCGGGTCCCAGCGGGCGAGCGACTCGGTGGACGTGAAGGCGGGCAGGGCGGTGCGCCCACCGGCCTTCAGGGTCGGTACGGCCATGTCGCTGGTCTTCTCGCGGCGCAAGCCGTTCTCGTCCTCCTCCACCTCGCCGAGCAGGGCCACGACGGGGACGAGCAGCCGGGCGCCCTTGAGCGCCTCCAGGACGGGGCCGACGGCGTCGCCGTCCTCGGCCCAGGCGGCGAGCGCGGCGCTCAGCCGGGGGTCGGCGGAGCCGTCGTCGTCGCGGAACGGGGAGTCGGGAATGTTCTTGTTCGCCACGGTCACCGACCCTATCGGGGAAGAACAGAGCGTTCCTCGGACGCCTTCCATTGACTTTTAAGCCAGGTCTCACTCCAGCACTACAATCCGCACAGCCGATGTACCGATCATTGCGGGCATGCCCTCCCACAGCGGACCACCGCGGCACCGTCGTGCCCGACGGTCGCAGCATCGCGGCCGTCGTGCCCGACGGCCGCGGCGTCGCGCCCTGCTGCCCCTCGCGCTCACCCTGATCGTCGTCGGGGGCGGCGCGACGGCCGGTGTGATGTACATGGGCGCGTGGACGCGTCCGCGGGCGGAGCCCGTGTCCCCGTCGGCGTCCTCGTCGGTCTCGCGGGCGGCGGACAAGGAGGAAGCGGTGGAGAGCGCGACGAACGCGGCGGTGGACCGGGGCGCACTGCTGGCGACGGCCATGAAGTCGGTGGCCGTGGCGGACGGCACCGAGGTGTCGGTGGTGGTGCTCGACCAGGACTCCGGGGAGTCGGCCTCGTACGGGGCGGGCGCCTTCGACACGGCGAGCATCGTCAAGGTCGACATCCTGGCGGCGCTGCTGCTCCAGGCGCAGGACGCGGGGCGGACACTGACCGCCGAGGAGAAGACGTACGCCGCCGACATGATCGAGAACAGTGACAACGACTCCACGTCGGCGCTGTGGCGGGCGATCGGGACGGCGGACGGGCTCGACGCCGCGAACGAGCGGTTCGGGCTGACGGAGACGGTGGGCGGGGACGGTCCCGTGTGGGGGGTGACGCAGACCACGGCCGCCGACCAGATCGCGCTGCTGCAACAGGTGTTCGGCACGGAGGGCTCAGAGCTGAGCGAGGCCTCACGGGCGTATGTGCGGGGGCTGATGGAGCGGATCGCCGTGGGGCAGCGGTGGGGTGTGTCGGCGGCGGCCGACGGTGCGGCGTGGGCGTTGAAGAACGGCTGGCTGCGGCGCAGCACCACCGGGCTGTGGGTGGTCAACAGCATCGGGCGGGTGACGGCAGGAGGCCACGACTACCTGGTGGCGGCGCTGTCGCAGGGCAACGCGACCCAGGAGACGGGGATCGCGCTGACCGAGGCCGCGGCGCGGGCGGCGGTGTCCGTGTTCACCGGGGACGGCGCGGCGGGGGGTCAGACCTCGTCGTAGCGGGTGCGGCGGCCGCGCCAGAGGACCACCGCGGCGACCAGCAGCACGCCGCCGGCGCTGCCCGCCAGGGGGGCCGCCCAGTCGGCGGTGTCGTCGTCGGAGTCGGCGGTGTCCGGGCCGGGACCGAAGTACTTCTCGCCGTACGCCGCCGGCTTCAGGCCCTCCGGCTCCAGCCGGGACGCGGCCTCGATCGCGGCGGCCGGGTCGATGAAGCCGAAGCCGCGGGAGTCGTCGCGGCCGTCGGCGGGGGCGTTGCGGGCGGTGTCCTCCAGGAGCCGCTTGATCTGGGCCGGGGTCAGGTCCGGGTGGGCCGCCTTGACCAGGGCGACGGCGCCGGAGACGAACGCGGCGGCGGCGCTGGTGCCCCAGCCCTCGTAGTACTTGTGGTCGGGCGCGGCGATGATCACGTCGACGCCGGGGGCGCTGACCGTGGCGTACCAGCGGCGGGTGGAGAACGGGGCGCGGGTGCCGTAGCGGTCGACGGCGGTGGCGGCTATGACGCCCGGGTAGGCGGCCGGGTAGGAGATGTGGTCGCCCTTCTCGCCGCCGTTCCCGGCGGAGGCGACGACGGTCACGCCCTTGCGCAGGGCGTACTGGATGGCCTGGTCCTCGCCGGGTTCGGGGTGCGCGGAGGCGGAGTCGTCGCCGAGGGAGAGGTTGATGACGTCGGCGCCGTGGTCGGCGGCCCAGCGGATGCCCTCGGCGAGGGCGTTGCCGCGGGTCTTGCGGGCCTCGGCGCGGGAGGGGTCGTCGTCCTCCAGGATCACGCGGACGGGGAGGATCTTCGCCTCGGGCGCGATGCCCATGACGCCGTCGGCGTTGCCGGGGCCGTGTCCGTGGCCGGCGATGATGCCGGCCATGGAGGTGCCGTGGAGGGCCCAGGCGCGGTCGCCCTCGCTCGCGCCGAAGCCGACGAGGTCCTTGCCGGTGAGGACGTTGCCGTCGAGGTCGGGGTGGTCGGCCTCGACGCCGGTGTCCAGGACGGCGACGGTGACGCCCGCGCCCTTCGTGGTCCGCCACGCCTCCTCGGTGTGCATGGCCTCCAGGGCCCACTGCCGGGCGCGGATGCCGTCGGCGTGCGCGGCGGTGGCGGGGACGAGCACGAGGGCGGTGGCGAGGAGGCCGCCGAGTGCCGCCGTGGCGGGACGCCGACCGGTGACGGGCCTCATGACGGCTGCTCCGTGGGGGTGCCGGCCTTCTTGCGCAGGCCGCGTTCGACGCGGTCGGCGAGGCCCTGGGCCTCGTGGCCGAGGCCTGCCTGGGCGGGGGCGGTGGTGGCTCCGGACTCCATGGCGTCCTCGGCGGGTTGCGGGGTGTCGACGCTGCGGCCGTCGGCCCACCCGGAGACGGCGTAGACGACGACGGGCGCGTCCGTGAGGACGGAGATCGCCCAGGAGGCGCGCTGTCCGGCGCCGAAACCGGCGGCGGCGGTGCCCTTCGCCGCGTACGGCAGGGGCATCAGGTCGGTACGGCGGTCCAGGCGCTCGGCGTCGAAACGGCGGGCGAGGGAGGTCATGCCGGCGGCGTCGGCCTCGGTGAACAGCAGGCCGACGGTGGTGACGTGGCTCTGGGTGGCGTCGGTGTAGGTGGCGCGCAGCAGACGCTCGCAGCCGACGGGGGCGAGGACCTTGCGCAGCAGGGCGTCGAAGGCGTCCTCGCAGCCGCTGTCGGGGGCCACGGCGATACGGGTCCAGGACCGGTCGGCGCCGCCGGGGCCCGCGCCCTCGCCCTGCAGGGTGGGCGGGAACAACTGGTCGACCGGGACGTCGTGCCACATGTCCTGGGCGGCGGCGAAGCCGTGCCGGGTGCCCGGCCCGTCGGAGTCCCCGGCGAGCCAGCTCCCGGTGACGGCACCGCCGATGAGTCCCGCCCCGAGGACGAGGCAGGCGGCGGCCGCGACGGCCTGCGCCCGTCCCCGCCGTCCGAGGGGGCGCGGCCGCGCCCCCTCGTCGTACCCCTCCGGCTCCCCGAACGACACGACGGGCCGCCCCGCTCCGGGCGTACCGCCCGGCGCCGTGGGGGCGCTCCAGGAGAGTGCGGGATCGGGCGCGTGCGCCGGGTCCGTCCCGGCGCCCGGCCGCGCGTCCGGGGCCCGGTCGCCGGGACCGGGCCGCCACGCGGGGCGGGGGGTACGGGCGGGCGCGTGCGCCGGGCCCGCCTCGGAGCGGCCCGCGCCGCCGGTGCCCGGGCGCGCGCCGGACGCCGGGGTCGTGCCCGGACGGCGCGCTTCGTCCGTGCCCGGCCGTGCGGGCGGCACGGCGCGCAGGCGGGTGGTGGTCTCCGACGGGGTCTCGGGAGGGGTGGCCGTGCCGCGTGCGGTGGGCTGCGGCGGTACGGAGCGTGAGCCGGCCGGGGACCCCGTGCCGCGCCCGGCGGCCGGCGGCGCGTCGGGGAAGCGGGCGGAGGCACGCGGAGGCGGGGGCGCCACCGGCCCCGTACCGGCGGGCACACCGTCGCCGAAGCCCGGAAAGCGCGGCCGGGGCGCCGGGCGGCCGGCGTCACCGACGCCCGTACCGTCCCGCCCGGCGTCCCCGGCCGACGGGTGCGAGGTCTCACGGACCTCGAACGCACCGGATCCGCCGGAGGTCCGTCCACGGGGTTCGGGCGCGGCCGAGCCGCCGCGGCCGCCGGCCGGCGGGTGGGACGGCGCGGGCGGGACCGGGGCGCCGGAGGCGGGTTCGCCGGGCGTGCCGGCCGGGGGGCGGGACGGTTCGCGGGGGTCGAAGGGGCCGGAGCCGCCCGAGGTGCGGCCTCGGGGGCCGACGGGACTCTCCGGTTGCTCCGTGCCGGTCTCCGCCGGCCCCGGCGGATGCGCGGGGCGCGGAGGGACGGTGGGGCGCGGGGGGTGGGAGGCGCGGCGCGCTTCCGTGCTCATGCACCCCCCGTTTCGTCGCGCCCGCCCGGCACGGACTCGTCCCGGGCACAGATACCCGCACGGACGGCGCGTCATCCCGGCACGGCCCTCCGGCCGGCCCCGTTCCGCCGTGCGTGCGCGTCACTCTACGGCGTGGTCCGCGTCGGACGGGAACCAGTCCGCACGGCCGCGGCATCTGCCCGGAACATCCCCTACCGTGCGGTAATCCCGTCTGGCAGGCTGCGCCCATGACTGCGCGCGCCGCCGACCGGGCCCGTTACGACAGGGCCACCGCCCACCTCGACGCCCCCTTCGCGATCGTGGACCTGGACGCCTTCGACGCCAACGCGGACGATCTGGTCCGCAGGGCCGGCGGGAAGCCGGTCCGGGTCGCGAGCAAGTCCGTACGCTGCCGCGCGCTGCTCGAACGGGTCCTCGCCCGGGACGGTTTCGCGGGCGTCATGTCGTTCACGCTCGCCGAGTCCCTGTGGCTGGCCCGCTCCGGTTTCGACGACGTCCTGCTGGCCTACCCCTCCGCCGACCGCGCCGGCTACGCCGAGCTCGCCGCCGACCCCAAGCTCGCCGCCGCCGTCACGGTCATGGTCGACGATCCGGCGCAGCTGGACCTGATCGACGCCTCACGCGCGGGCGGCGGTGAAGTGGTGCGCGTCTGCCTGGAGCTGGACACGTCCCTGAGGCTGTTCGGCGGGCGGGTGCGGATCGGCGCCCGGCGTTCCCCGCTGCACTCCCCCGCCCAGGTCGCCGAGTTCGCGCGGGCGGTGGCCCGCCGGCCCGGGTTCGCGGTCGTCGGGATCATGGCGTACGAGGGCCATGTGGCCGGTGTCGGCGACGCGGTGGCCGGACGGCCGCTGCGGTCGCGTGCGGTACGGCTGATGCAGGCCGCCGCACGCCGTGAACTCGCCGAGCGGCGGGCCGCGGTGGTGCGGGCGGTGCGGGAGGTCGTACCGGATCTGGAGTACGTCAACGGCGGGGGCACGGGCAGCGTGCAGCACACCGCCGCGGAGGACGCGGTCACCGAGATCGCGGCCGGTTCGGGGCTGTACGTGCCGCGCCTGTTCGACAACTACACGTCGTTCAGCGGGCGTCCGGCGGCCCTGTTCGCCCTGCCCGTCGTACGGCGGCCCGGTGTCGGCGTGGTGACGGTGCTGGGCGGGGGCTATCCGGCGTCCGGCGCGCCCGGCGCGGACCGGCTGCCGGTGCCGTGTCTGCCCGAGGGGCTGCGGTACGACGCTCAGGAGGGGCCGGGCGAGGTGCAGACGCCGCTGCTGGGCTCGCCCGCCGACGATCTGCTGATCGGCGACAAGGTGTGGTTCCGGCACGCCAAGGCGGGCGAGCTGTGCGAGCGGTTCGACGCGCTGCACCTGGTGGAGGGCGACGCGGTGACGGCGACCGTGCCGACGTACCGGGGCGAGGGGCACACGTTCCTCTAGGGGTCCGCGCGTTCCTTCGGCGGCTCAGTCCGTCGGGCCGATGCTGCTGCCGACGCCGCCGCCGGAGGCCGGGTCGGTGACCGAACGGATGCCCTTGGTGATGCGGTCCATGTCGGCCGGGGGCGGGCCGTCCTCGCCGGCGTCGAAGACGTAGCGGACGAGGACCGGGGACCCGGTGCCGACGCTGGAGGGGAACACCAGCGACTGCACGTAGCCGCCGGGCCCCTCGACGGTGGTGACGCGCCAGCGCACGAAGTACCCGGCGCGGCCCGCCACCGCGACCGGGCCGGACTTCACGACCTCGTGGGACTCCAGGCCGCCGTAGGGGCGCCGGCCGAGGACGTCCTCGTCGAAGGCCTCTTCGGCCGCGTCGGAGACGTCCTCCTCGGCGAGCGCCTCGGGCGAGGTCTCGTCGTTCTCGGTGACGGTGCGGGAGATGACGAGGCCGTGCCGGCAGACGGTGCCGTCGCCGGGGCAGTCGTAGGTGCCGTCGGTGGTCATGACGACGTCGTCCTGGGTCACGTTCTCGGGGCGGACCCAGCCGTCGAGGAGCGGGAAGGTGATCCCGTTGAGCTGGTCCTCGACGACGTCCGGGTCCTCGGCGGGCGCCTCGGACGTGGACGGGGGCTCGGGGGCCGGTGTGGTGGCCGTCGGACCGGTGCGCGTCTCCGGGTCGCCGTCGTCCCCGCCGAGGAGCACCGCGCCGGTGACGATCGCCGCGACCAGCACGGCACCGGCGGTGGTGAGGGCGATCGCCTTGACGCGTCCGGTGCCGCCCGTGGGCGGGGCCGGCGGCACGGCGGGAGCCCCGGGCGTGCGCCGGTGCCCGGTCCAGGCCGTGCCGTCCCACCAGCGTTCCAGGTGCGGGGCGTGCGGGTCGCGGTACCAGCCGGGCGGGGGCGTCATGCTCATCCGGGCACTGTAGGGCGAACGCTAGAGCGGTGTGACGTACGCCCCCGAGATCCCGCCGTCCACCAGGAAGTCGGTGGCGTTGACGAAGGAGGAGTCGTCGCTGGCCAGGAAGGCGACGGCGGCGGCGATCTCCTCGGCCTCGGCGAACCGGCCGAGCGGGATGTGCACCAGGCGGCGGGCCGCGCGCTCGGGGTCCTTGGCGAACAGCTCCTGCAGCAGCGGGGTGTTGACCGGGCCGGGGCACAGGGCGTTGACGCGGATGCCCTCGCGGGCGAACTGCACGCCGAGTTCCCGGGACATGGCGAGGACGCCGCCCTTGGAGGCGGTGTACGAGATCTGGCTGGTGGCCGCCCCCATCCGGGCCACGAACGACGCGGTGTTGATGATGGAACCCTTGCCCTGGCGCCGCATGTAGGGGATGGCCGCCTTGCAGCACAGGTAGACGGAGGTGAGGTTGACCTCCTGGACGCGTTTCCAGGCGTCGAGGCCGGTCTCCAGGATGGAGTCGTCGTCGGGCGGGGAGATACCGGCGTTGTTGAAGGCGATGTCGACGCTGCCGTAGGTGTCGTACGCGGCCTTGAACAGGGCCTCGACCTGCTCGGGGTCGGTGACGTCGACGCCGACGAAGATGCCGCCGGTCTCCTCGGCGGCGGCCTTGCCGCGTGTCTCGTCCACGTCCCCGCAGACGACGTGGGCGCCCTCGGAGGCGAGTCGGCGGGCGGTGGCGAGGCCGATGCCGCTGCCGGCTCCGGTGACGACGGCGGTGCGGCCGGCCAGTCGGCGGCAGATGGTCTCTTCGCTCATGTGCGGTCAGGCCTCCGTGCTGATGAAGACGTTCTTGGTTTCGGTGAAGGCGCTCAGCGCGTCCGGGCCGAGCTCGCGGCCGACGCCGGACTGCTTGAACCCGCCGAAGGGGGTCCAGTAGCGGACGCTGGAGTGGGAGTTGACGGACAGGTTGCCCGCGCGCACCGCCCGGGAGACGCGCAGGGCGCGGCCGACGTCCCGGGTCCAGATCGATCCCGAGAGCCCGTAGTCGGTGGCGTTGGCCAGGCGTACGGCGTCGGCCTCGTCGTCGAAGGGGAGGACGACGGCGACGGGGCCGAAGACCTCCTCGACGGCGACGCGCGCGCGGGGGTCGACGCCGGTGAGGACGGTGGGCGGGAACCAGTAGCCGGGGCCCTCGGGGGCCTTGCCGCGGATGCCGTCGAGGCCGTCGGTGGCGTAGGAGCGGACGCGGGCGAGCTGGCCGGCGGAGATCAGCGGGCCCATCTGCGTGTTCTCGTCGGCCGGGTCGCCGACCCGGACCGCCTCGATCGCGGGGGCGAGCAGCTCCAGGAACCGGTCGTGCGCGGAGCGCTGGACGAGGATGCGGGTGCGGGCGCAGCAGTCCTGTCCGGCGTTGTCGAGGAAGGACATGGGGGCGGCGGCCGCGGCGGCCTCCAGGTCGGCGTCGGCGAAGACGATGTTGGGGCTCTTGCCGCCGAGTTCGAGGGTGACGCGCTTGAGGTGTGCCGCGCCCTTGGCCCACACCTGTCTGCCCACGGCCGTCGACCCGGTGAACACGATCTTGGCGACGCCGGGGTGTTCCACGAGGGCGTTTCCGGCGACGGGACCGTGTCCGGGCAGCACCTGGAACAGGTCCTCGGGGAGCCCTGCCGTCAGGGCGAGCTCGGCCAGGCGCAGGGCGGTGAGGGGGGTGGTCTCGGCGGGTTTGAGGAGCACCGCGTTGCCGGCGGCGAGGGCGGGTGCGGTGCCCCAGGCCGCGATGGGCATCGGGAAGTTCCAGGGGGCGATCACGCCGACGACGCCGAGCGGTTCGAGGAAGGTGACGTCCACGCCGCCGGGGACCGGGATCTGGCGGCCGGTGAGGCGTTCCACTCCCCCGGCCGCGTAGTCGAGCAGGTCGCGGACGTTGCCCGCCTCCCAGCGGGCGTTGCCGAGGGTGTGGCCGGCCTCGCGGACCTCCAGGCGGGCCAGTTCCTCGAGGTGCGCGTCGACCGTGGCGGCGAACCGGCGCAGCAGCCGGGCCCGGTCACCGGGGGCGAGGGCGGCCCAGGCGGTCTGCGCGCGGGCGGCGCGTACGACGGCCGCGTCGACGTCGGCGGCGGTCGCGGCCGGGACGGTGGCGATCACCTCCTCGGTCGCGGGGTTGCGTACCTGGAGCTCGGAGGGCTGGTCGGACAAGGAGGGCCTCACATGCGTTCGAAGGAGCGGCGCAGTTCCCAGTCGGTGACCGCGGCGTCGAAGGCGTCGGTCTCGACGCGCGCCATGTTGCGGTAGTGCGCGACGACCTCGTCGCCGAAGGCCGCCTTGGCGATCGCGCTGTTCTCCCACAGCTCGGCGGCCTCGCGCAGGGTGGTGGGGACGTGCTCGAAGCCGGCGGTGTAGGCGTTGCCGGGACAGGGGTCGGGCAGCTCCAGCTTCCGCTCGACGCCGTACAGCCCGGCCGCGACCATGCCGGCCACGGCGAGGTGCGGGTTGACGTCGCCGCCGGGCAGCCGGTTCTCGAACCGCAGGGAGCGGCCGTGGCCGACCACCCGCAGGGCGCAGGTGCGGTTGTCGTGCCCCCAGGCGACGGCGGTCGGGGCGAAGGAGCCCGGCTGGAACCGCTTGTAGGAGTTGATGTGCGGGGCGTAGAGCAGGGAGAACTCGCGGAGCGCGGCGAGCTGCCCGGCGAGGAAGTGGCGCATGACCTCGGACATGGCGTCCGGCTCCTCGGCGGAGTCCGGCATGGCGCTGTCACCGTCGAGGTCGGCGAGGGAGAGGTGGATGTGGCAGGAGTTGCCCTCGCGCTCGTTGTACTTGGCCATGAAGGTGAGCGAGACGCCCTCCTGGGCGGCGATCTCCTTGGCGCCGGTCTTGTAGATCGCGTGCTGGTCGCAGGTGACCAGGGCCTCGTCGTAGCGGAAGGCGATCTCGTGCTGGCCGGGGTTGCACTCGCCCTTGGCGGACTCCACGGTGAGTCCGGCGCCGGCCATCTCGTTGCGGATGCGGCGCAGCAGGGGCTCGATGCGGCCGGTGCCGAGCACCGAGTAGTCGACGTTGTACTGGTTGGCGGGGGTGAGCCCGCGGTAGCCGGCGTCCCAGGCCTGTTCGTAGGTGTCCTTGAAGACGATGAACTCCAGCTCGGTGCCGACCTGGGCGGTGTAGCCGAGGGCGGCGAGGCGGTCCAGCTGGCGGCGCAGTATCTGCCGGGGGGCGGCGGCGACCGGGGTGCCGTCGGCCCAGGCGAGGTCGGCGACGACCATGGCGGTGCCCTCGTTCCAGGGCACCCGGCGCAGGGTGTCGAGGTCGGGGTACATGGCGAAGTCGCCGTAGCCGGTCTCCCAGGAGGACATGGCGTAGCCGTCGACGGTGTTCATGTCGGCGTCGACGGCGAGCAGGTAGTTGCAGCCCTCGGTGCCGTGCCGGAGCACCTCGTCGAGGAAGAAGCGCGCGGCGAACCGCTTGCCCTGGAGCCGCCCCTGCATGTCGGGGAAGGCCAGGACGACGGTGTCGATCTCACCGCCGGCGACGAGGGCGTGCAGCTCCTCGACGGAGAGCGGGGGTGTGCGGTCTGCCACGGGAGAGCCTCCTCGGCTTCTTCGGGCTTCTTCGGGCTTCTTCGGTCGAGCCGGGAGCCATAAGGTATTGCCGAGAACCATTGCTTGGGAAGGGGGCACGGCCGAATGCCGGAGGACGCGGTGGGCGCGGTCGGGGACCGCCTGGCGCCGGTGCTGCGGCAGGTCCGCGCGGGCAACGGCTTCGAGGAGGCGCTGGAGCAGATCCTCCAGGTGGTGCGGCTGGGCCTGGTGGCGGGCGGGGAGCGGCTGCCGGCCGAGCGGGAGCTGGCGGAACGGCTGGGGATCAGCCGGGTGACGCTGCGCGAGGTGCTGAAGGTGCTCCAGGACCAGGGCCTCGTGGAGTCGCGGCGCGGCCGGTACGGCGGAACGTTCGTGCTGCCCCGTCCGACGGACACCGGCGGGGAGGAGCTGCGGCGGCGGATCGCCGGGGTCGACATCGAGGACGTGCTGCGCTTCCGTGAGGTGCTGGAGGTGGGCGCGGCGGGACTGTGCGCGGCGCACGGGCTGGCGGAGGAGCAGGCGGCGCGGCTGCGCGAGGCCCTGTCCGGCACGCGGGAGGCGCCGCTGACGGAGTACCGGCGTCTGGACACGCTGTTCCACCTCACCCTGGCGGAGCTGTGCGGCTCGCCGACGCTGACCGCGCAGTACGCGGCGGTACGGGCGACGGTGAACGACCTGCTGGACTGCATCCCGCTGCTGGTGCGCAACCTGGAGCACTCCCAGCGGCAGCACACCGCGCTGGTCGAGGCCGTACTGGAGGGGGACGCGGACGGGGCGCGGGAGATGATGCGCGAGCACTGCGCGGGGACGGCCGCGCTGTTGCGGGGGTTCCTGGCGTGAAGGTCCCCGGGGATGGGCACGGTTTACCGGGGATCGACGCAGAGGGCTTGCGCTGACGCCGTCCGCGCCACGAAGGTATGGGCCCACAAAGGTCTGGATCCGTTCCATTGCCCCCTCCGTCGCCGCCCCTTGGGGAGTCGCCTCGTGAGCCTTCCGTCCGCGTCCCACGATCCCGCCGGTGAGGCGGACGACTACCTCGAACGCAGGAAGCTGCGCCGCGGCAGCGCCGGCTGGCTGCTGCTGACCGGCCTCGGCGTCGCCTACGTCGTGTCCGGTGACTACTCGGGCTGGAACTTCGGCCTGGCCGAGGGCGGCTTCGGCGGCCTGGCGATCGCCATGGTGCTGATGGGAGCCATGTACACCTGCATGGTCTTCGCCCTCGCCGAGCTGTCCTCGGTCCTGCCCACGGCCGGCGGCGGCTACGGCTTCGCCCGCCGGGCGCTCGGCCCGTGGGGCGGGTTCCTCACCGGGACCGCGATCCTCATCGAGTACGTGCTCGCGCCCGCCGCGATCTCCATCTTCATCGGGGACTACGTCGAGTCGCTGGGCCTGTTCGGGCTGGAGTCCGGCTGGCCGGTGTACCTGGCCTGCTTCGTGATCTTCATCGGCATCCACCTGTGGGGCGTGGGCGAGGCGCTGCGCTTCAGCTTCGTCGTGACGGGCATCGCGGTGGCGGCGCTGGTGGTGTTCGCGCTCGGTGCGCTGCCCGACTTCGACGCCTCCTCGCTGGACGACATCCCGGTGGACCCCTCCGCGTTCGGCGCGAACTCCTGGCTGCCGATGGGACTGCTGGGTATCTGGGCGGCGTTCCCGTTCGGCATGTGGTTCTTCCTGGGTGTGGAGGGCGTACCGCTGGCCGCCGAGGAGACCAGGGAACCGGCCCGTACGCTGCCGAGGGCGATCCGCTGGTCCATGGGCATCCTGGTGGTGCTGGCCGTGGTGACCTTCTTCGCGGCGGCCGGGGCACGGGGCTCGGCCGCGGTCCAGGACGCGGGCAACCCGCTGGTGGAGGCGCTCCAGCCGGACGGCGGGGCGACGGCGCTGAGCCGGGTCGTGAACTACGCGGGCCTCGCGGGACTGGTCGCCTCGTTCTTCTCGCTGATCTACGCCGGTTCGCGGCAGCTGTTCGCGCTGTCCCGCGCGGGCTACCTGCCGAAGTTCCTCTCCCTCACCAGCAGCCGCAGGGCGCCGTACCTCGGTCTGCTGGTGCCGGGGGCGATCGGCTTCGCGCTGGCGGCCGGGTCGGGCAACGGCGCCCGCATGCTGAACATCGCCGTCTTCGGCGCGACGATCTCGTACGCGCTGATGTCGCTCTCGCACATCGTGCTGCGCCGCCGCGAGCCGGAGCTGCCGCGGCCGTACCGCACGCCGGGCGGGGTGCTCACCTCGTCGGTGGCGCTGGTGCTGGCCTGTGCGGCGCTGGTGGCGACGTTCCTGGTGGACGTGACGGCGGCGTTCATCGCGCTGGCGGTGTACATCGTGGCGGTGGCGTACTTCGGGCTGTACAGCCGCAAGCACCTGGTGGCGAAGGCGCCGGAGGAGGAATTCGCGGCGCTGGCGGCGGCCGAGGCGGAGTTGTCACGGGACTGAGGCACGGGAAAGGTGATCGGCATGACGGCCAGGCCACTCATCGGCATCAGCACGTACGCGGAGTCCGGTGTGCGCTGGGGAGTGTGGCGACTGGACGCCGCGCTGCTGCCGGCCGGCTATCCGCGGCTGGTGCAGCGGGCGGGCGGACTGGCCGCGATGCTCCCGCCGGACGCGCCGGAGCGGGCGGCGGCGACCGTGGCCCGGCTCGACGGCCTGGTCGTCGCGGGCGGCCCCGACGTGGAACCCGTCCACTACGGCGCCGAGCCCGACCCGCGCACCGGACCGCCCGCCCGGGCCAGGGACGCCTGGGAACTCGCCCTGATCGAGGCGGCCCTGGACCGCCGGATCCCGCTGCTGGGGATCTGCCGGGGCATGCAGCTGCTGAACGTCGCCCTGGGCGGCACCCTGGTCCAGCACATCGACGGCCACGCGGAGACCCCGGGTGTCTTCGGCCACCACCCGGTCAAGCCGGTCCCGGGCACGCTCTACGCCGACATCGCCCCGGAACAGACCTCCGTCCCCACTTACCACCACCAGTCGGTGGACCGCCTGGGCACCGGCCTGATCCCGTCGGCCTACGCGGAGGACGGCACGGTGGAGGCGATCGAACTCCCGGGACCCGCGTGGGTCCTGGGCGTCCAGTGGCACCCGGAAATGGGAAACGACCTACGCGTCATGCAAGCCCTGGTCAAAGATATCCGCGGGCAGTCGTGCCGCTGGGGCGGCACGGGTGGGCGGTGGGGGTCCCCCCGCTCGAGCGAAGCCGAGAGTGGGGGAGGCACCCCGTGAGCGCCGGGCTGCGCGACCCACCCCCGCCCAGCCACGACAAGGCTCACCCCCGCGTCAGCGACAACAGATCCCGCGCCGGCCCGGTCGGCCGATGCCCCGTGGGCCACACCGCCCGCAGATCCCGGGCAAGGGCAATCCCATTGACAGGAATCCGCACCAGCCGCCGCATCGCCAGCTCCTCCCCCACCGCGAGCTCGCTCAACACCGCCGGCCCCGCCCCACCCACCGCCGCCGCCTTCACCGCCGTGGTCGAGGACAACTCGATCAACGGCCGGGCCAATCCGCCCAGCGCGGCGTCCAGCACCTGCCGCGTCCCGGATCCCTTCTCCCGCAGGATCAACGGCGTACTGGCCAGCTCCTCCGCCGCGAGCGGCCGCCGCCGACGGGCCCACGCGTGCGACGGCGCGGCCACCACGATCAGCCGGTCATGGGCGATCACCACCGAGTCCAGCCCACCCGGCACCGTGAGCCCTTCCACGAACCCCACGTCCGCCTCCCCCGACAGCAGCCGCTCCGCCACCGCCGCCGAGTTCCCGGCCAGCAGCGACACCGCCGTGTCCGGCCGGTCCGCGCGCAGCGCGAGCAGCCAGCCCGGCAGCAGGTACTCGGCGATCGTCATGCTCGCCGCCACCCGCAGCCGCGAGTCCCTGCGGTCCCGCAGCGCCTGCGCGCCCACGTCGAAGGCCTCCGCCGCCTCCACGATCCGCCGCGCCCAGTCGGTGACCAGCGCCCCCGCGTCCGTCAGCCGCGACCCGCGCGGCGACCGGTCCACCAGGGCCACGCCGAGCTGCCGTTCCATCGACCGGACCCGGCTGCTGGCGGCGGGCTGGGTGATGCCCAGCTCCCGCGCCGCCCCGCCCAGACTCCCCAGTCGTGCCACCGCCAGCAGCAGCTCCAGCGCCCCGAGGTCCGGCACCCGGTGAGCCAGGGACCCCGGGCTCGCGGAGCGGTGCTCGGGATGGTCGTGGTCGTCCGTTCTGCTCATAAGCCCAGCTTATGCCGCCATAGAGGGGGGCTCCCTGGTGGCGGCGCTCCGCCGGTCCGACCGTATGACCATGGTCACCGCAACCCGGCCCCTGCCACCCCTTCCCCGTGCCACCGCACGGCCCCCGCGTACCGGCGCCCTCCGTCACCTCGGACCCAACTGGTACGCCTGCGTCATGGGCACCGCCGTCGTCGCCGGAGCGGGCGCCGCGCTCCCCGTGCACGCGCCCGGCTGGCACCCCTCCCTCACCGCTGTCTGGGCGCTGTCCCTCGTCCTCCTGGCGGTCCTGCTCGCCGCCCGCGCCCTGCACTGGGCCCGCCACCGCGACCGGGCCCGCGCCCACCTCCTCGATCCCGCCGTGGCCCCCTTCTACGGCTGCCTCTCCATGGCCCTGCTGGCCGTCGGCGGCGGCGCGCCCGTCCTCGGACGGGACTGGATCGGGCTGCGCGCGGCCGTCGCCCTCGACGCCGTGCTGTTCACCGCCGGTACGGCCGTCGGGCTGGCCGCCGCCGTGGCCGTCCCGTACCTCATGGCCGTACGCCACCGGGTGACGGCGCGGGAGGCGACGCCCGCCTGGCTGCTGCCGCTGGTCGCGCCCATGGTGTCCGCCGCGCTCGGGCCCCGCCTGGTGCCGTACCTCCCGGAAGGCCAGCCCCGCGCGACCCTGTTGCTGGCCTGCTTCGCGATGTTCGGGCTCAGCCTCCTCGCGACCCTGATCACGCTGCCGCTGGTCTTCGGCCGGCTGCTCACCGGCGGTCCGCCGCCCCTCGCGCTCACCCCGACGCTGTTCCTGGTGCTCGGACCGCTCGGCCAGTCCACGACCGCGGCCGGCGCCTTCGCGGACGTGGCGCCGGGGGTGGTGCCGGCGCCGTACGACGAGGGGTTCGGGGTGTTCGCCGTCCTGTACGGGGTGCCCGTCATGGGCTTCGCGCTGCTGTGGCTCTGCCTCGCCACCGCCCATGTCGTACGGGCGTGGCGGCAGGGGATGCGCTTCGCGATGACGTGGTGGTCGTTCACCTTCCCGGTGGGCACCTGCGTCACCGGTGCCGGTGCCCTCGCCTCGCACACCGGGCTGGTCGTCTACGACGCGCTGGCGTTCACCCTGTACGCCCTGCTGGCCGGGGCCTGGGCCGTCGCCGCCTGGCACACGGCGCGCGGTCTGTTCAGCGGCGCGCTGCCCGCAGGGCCCGCCCCAGCACCGCCGGGGCCTCGGCCAGCGACGGACCGTACCAGGTGAGGTGCCGGCCGTCGACGAGTGCGCAGGGCAGCCCGGGGAAGGCCTCCGGGCCGTCGTCGGCGGTGAAGCGGTAGGGCTCGTCGGGGAGCACGACGAGGTCCGGGTCCGCCGCGCGCAGCGCGTCGAGCGGGACGCGCGGATAGCGCTCCGGGTGGTGCGCGTACAGGTGGTCGACGCCGAGGCGGGAGAGCAGGTCGCCCGCGAAGGTGTCCCGGCCCAGCACCATCCAGGGCCGCCGCCAGACGGGCACGACCGCCGTCCGGCGTTCCGCGGGCGGGGGCAGGGCCGCCCAGGCGGCCTCGGCCTCGTCCAGCCAGCGGGGGCGGGCGGGCACCCCGCACGCCGTCAGCACCCGGTCCAGCTCGCGGAAGGCCTGGGGCAGCGTCCGCACCTCGGTCACCAGGACGTCGAGGCCCGCCGCGCGCAGGGCCGCCAGGTCGCTCTCGCGGTTCTCCTCCTCGTTGGCGACCACCAGCTCGGGGCCGAGGGCGACGATCCGGTCCACCTTCGGGTTCTTGGTGCCGCCGACGCGTACGACGTCCAGCCCGGCCGGACGCGTGCACCAGTCGGTGGCGCCGGCCAGGGAGCCGGGGGCGGAGAGCGCCACGGCCTCCGTCAGCGACGGGACGAGGGAGACGACCCTGACGGGACTCATCGGCGCGGCTTGTCCCGCAGCGCCTCGATGTGGTCGGCGACGGCGACGACCAGCAGCCGTGTCTCCGGGACCGTGGCCCGCCAGCGGTGCCGGACGCCTCCGGTGAGGTACAGGGTGTCGCCGCGGCCGAGACGGTACGCGCGGCCCTCCGCCTCGATCTCCACGGCGCCGTCCGCCACGTACATCAACTGGTCGTTGCGGAACTGGAGTTCACGGCCGGCGTCATGGTCGCCGGTGAATTCGGAGGCGTGCATCTGGTGGTGACCGCGCACCAGGGAGCGCACCTGCGGTTCCGCCCACGGCTCGGCGCCCTCGGCGCGGACGACGTCCACGCTGCACGCCGGGTCGGCGGCTGCGAGGAGCTCCACGGCGGTGGTGCGCAGGGCGTCGGCGACCTTCTCCAGGGAGCTCTGGCTGGGACGCGCTCTTTCGTTCTCGATCTGGCTGAGGAACGGGACCGACAGGCCGCTGCGCTCGGCCACGACGGCGAGGGTGAGGTCGAGCGCGCGGCGTCGCCGCCGCACGGCCGCGCCCACCCGCAGGGGCTGTTCCTTGTGATCGCCCATCGCTCCGGCTCCCTCCTCCGCCGATCGTCCCGCGCCCCGCGCGCCGCCGGTCCGGCGCACTCCTTTTCGTGAGTTGTCTGCACCCTACGCATGTTCGGCAAACCGTTTCAGGCGCCTGTCACGTCGCCGTCACACGCGACCGGCGCCGACCCGCCAGTTCGCGCCAGTCGCCCCACGGACCCCTCGTTCCTCCCGCGTGCGCGACAAAGGGTGTTCCCGCCATTGTTCCCCTCACCCGGCGGAAGGTCACGGGGAGGTTCGAGGAGGTTCGGGGAGAACATCACGCTGCGTGGTTGTCCGGATTCCCACCGTGCTCCCGCTCGGCCCCGGGCATGCCCGAGGGGCGCTCCGGACATGCCCGAGGGGCGGGCCCGGCCGCGCCGTCGGGTGCGGGTCCGGGCCCGCCCCTCGGGGGCGGCCGGTACGGCGGTTACCGCGGGGTCATCCGCTCCACCATGTCCGGGTGCTCCTCCAGCCAGGCGGCGACGGCCTCCTCCTCGTGACCCTGGCCGCGGTCCTTGATCTCGGCCTCCAGGGTGCCGAGCTCGTCCTCGCTCATCCGGAAGCCCTTGATCCACTCGGTGAGCTGCGGATACTGCTCCGGGAACTTCTTGCTGGCGATGGTGCGGATCGTGTTGCCCTCGCCGAAGGCCTTCTTGGGGTCCTTCAGCTTGGTCAGCTCGTAGTCGCTGTACGCCCAGTGCGGCGACCACAGGGTGACCGCGACGGGCTCCTTCTCGGCGAGGGCGCGCTTGAGCTCGGCCAGCATCGCCGGCGTGGAGCCGTCGACGACCTCGTACTCGTCCTCCAGGCCGTAGCCCGGCATGACCTCGTTCTTGAGCAGCTGCATCTCACCGGTGCCGGGCTCGATGCCGATGATCCGCCCGTCGAAGAGGTCGGCCTTGCCCTTGAGGTCCTCCAGGGACTTGACGTCCTTGACGTAGGAGGGGACGGCGATCTCCAGCGAGGTGGGCTCGTACCAGGTGCCCAGGTCGGTGAGCTTGTCCTTGCTCCTGTCCCAGTAGTTCTTCTGCGCGTACGGCAGCCAGGCGTCGAAGTTGAGGTCGAGGTCCCCGGAGGCGAGGCCGGTGTAGACCGGGCCGACGTCCATCTGCTTGAGGTTCATCGTGTAGCCGCGACGCTCCAGGACGTTCTTCCACAGGTAGGTGACGGCGACGTCCTCCTCCCAGGGGAACCAGGCCACGTCCAGCGGCCGCTTCGCCTCGGCCGGGGTGGCGCCGGAGCCGGACTCGACCGGGGCCAGCTCGTCGACCACGCCCGGGTTGGCCTTCAGCCAGGTCCGGACGGCGTCCTGCTGCCTGCCCTTGCCGGCCTTGTTGATCTCGGCTTCCAGGCCGGTGAGTTCCTCCTCGGTCATCGAGAAGTCCTTCAGCCACTTCCCGACGAGCGGGTTGTCGTCGGCGAAGCCCTTGCGCGACACCGTGTGCACGCCGTCGCCCTTGCCCCAGCTGCCCTTGGGGTCCTTCAGCTTCTTCAGGTCGTAGTCGCTGTACGCCCAGTGCGGCGACCAGAGGGTGACGACGACCGGTTCCTTCTTGCTGTAGGCCCGCTTGAGCTCGGCCAGCATCGCCGGCGTGGAGCTGTCGACGACCTCGTACTCCTTGTCCAGGCCGTACTCCTTGAGGACCTTGCTCTTCAGCAGGCCCATCATGCCGGCGCTGGACTCGATGCCGGTGATCTCCCCGCCGAAGACGGACGCCTTGCCCTTGAGGTCCTCCAGGCTGTCGACGTCCTTCATGTACGCCGGGACGGTCAGCTCCAGCGACGTCTCGCCGTACCAGGAGCCGAGGTCGTCGAGCTGCTTGCCGTACTTCTTCCAGTACGCCTCGTGGGTGGTGGGCAGCCAGGCGTCCGTCTGGAAGTCGACGTTGCCCTGCGCGAGGGCGGTGTAGAGCGGGCCGGCCTCGAACTGCTCGGCCTCGACCTCGAAACCGCGCCGCTCCAGGATCTCCTTCCACAGGAAGGTGGAGGCGACGCCCTCGTCCCAGGGGATGTAGCCGATGGTGATCTTCTTGCCGTCGCCGACGTTCTCGCCGTCGGCGGTGGTGCCGGAGCCGCCGGCGCCACCGCCGAAGATCCCCATGCCGCCCGCGACCAGGGCGAGGACGACGACACCGATCACGGCGACCTGCGGGCGGGGCCGGTAGGACCAGATCCTCAGCCCCTGCGCGGCGCGCGCCTTGGCGGCGGCGCGCCGGCCGAGCGGGGAGACCTGGGTGCCCAGGGCGCTGGTCATGCGGTCCAGGTAGATCGCCAGGACGACGATGGCGATGCCGGACTCGGCGCCGAGACCGATGTTGAGCTGCCCGATGGCCTCGATGACCGCGCCCCCGAGTCCGCCGGTGCCGACCATGCCGGCGATCGCGGCCATGGACAGGCCCAGCATGATGACCTGGTTCACGCCCGCCATCACCGTGGGCAGCGCCAGCGGCAGTTGCACGCGCAGCAGGGTGTTGCGGGGCGTGGTGCCGAACGCCTCGGCCGCCTCGACCAGTTCCTTGTCGACCTGGCGGATGCCCAGCTCGGTCATGCGCACGCCCGGGGCGAGCGCGAAGATCAGGGTGGCGACGATGCCCGGGGCGGAGCCGGTCCCGAAGAACAGGATCGCCGGGATGAGGTAGATCATCGCGGGCAGCGTCTGCATGAAGTCCAGGACCGGCCGGACCACGGCGCTGACCCGGTCGGAGCGGGCCGCCCAGATGCCCATCGGCACCGATATGACCAGCGCGATCACCGTGGCGACGATGACCAGTGACAGCGTCACCATCGAGTCCTCCCACAGTTCGAGGGAGTCCAGGAAGGCGAAGCCGGCGAAGGTGAGGACACCGGCGAAGGTGCCGCGCAGCCAGAAGGCGATCACCGCGAAGATGCCGCAGAGGATCAGCGGTTCGGGGGCCTGGAGGACGGCGTTGACGCCGTCGTAGGCGCCGGTGAAGACGGCCTTGAAGAAGTCGAACAGCCAGGTGACGTGGGCGAGCAGCCAGTCGACGGCGCTGTTGACCCAGTCGCCGAGCGGAATCCTAGGCACGGGCCATCACCTTCTCGCCGCCCTTGTCCCGGGGGGTGTCGCAGATCCCCGGGGCGGACTCCTCGTCGCCGAGGAAGCCGACCAGGCGCTGCCGGGGCACGACCCCGACGAGCGCGTCCTCCTGGTCCAGCACCGCCACGGGGTGCGGGACGCGGGCGCTGATCGCGCACAGGTCGGTGAACGGCGTGTCGGGCGTCGCGGTCTCGCAGCCGCAGTCGGCCTCGTCGCCGCGGACCTCGCGCTCCATCACGGCGCCGGCGGTGAGCACGCGGGAGCGGTCGACGTCCTGGGTGAAGGAGGCGACGTAGTCGTTGGCCGGGCGGATCAGGATGTCCTGCGCGGTGCCGATCTGCACGATGCGGCCGTCGCGCATCACCGCGATCCGGTCGCCCAGGCGCATGGCCTCGTTGAGGTCGTGGGTGATGAAGACGATCGTCTTCTTCAGGGTCTTCTGCAGTTCGAGCAACTGGTCCTGCATGTCGCGGCGGATCAGCGGGTCGAGGGCGCTGAAGGACTCGTCCATCAGCAGCAGGTCGGCGTCGGTGGCGAGCGCGCGGGCGAGCCCCACGCGCTGCTGCATGCCGCCCGACAGCTCGTCCGGCCACGACTTCTCCCAGCCGGCCAGGCCGCACAGGGCGAGCGCCTCGTCGGCGCGGCGTTCGCGCTCGGCGCGGGGCACGCCCTGCACTTCAAGACCGTAGGCGGCGTTGTCACGGACGCTGCGGTGCGGGAACAGCGCGAAGTGCTGGAAGACCATGCTGATCTTCTTGGAACGGACCTTGCGCAGCTCCCGGCCGGGCAGCGCGGTCAGGTCCTGGCCGTCGAAGCGCACGTGTCCGGCGGTGGGCTCCAGCAGGCCGTTCAGCATCCGCAGCAGGGTGGACTTGCCGGAGCCCGACAGGCCCATGACGACGAAGATCTCGCCCGGCTCCACCGTGAACGAGGCGTCGATGACGGCGGCGGTGGTGCCGTCGGCGCGCAGTTCCTCCCGGTCGGTCTCCTTCTGGCGCAGTCGTTCGACCGCCTGGTCCGGTCGTCTGCCGAACACCTTGAACAGATGCTCGGCCTCAAGCCTGGATGACACGCGTACCTCTTGTCTCGACGGCAATGGCAGGAGCGATGCCCGGCGGACGGCTCACGCGGCCCACAACAGTTGAATCTGTAACCGGCATCGCTCCGGGGCCGCGCCTCCCCGGTTTTGCACAGGACAAACGTTTTGGTGTGATGCCTCACACAGGTGGCACAGGACGCAACTTGTTGCGCGTCACGCACTCGCGCGCTTCTGCGGAGCGCTGTCAGCGGTGTGCGGCATGATGCGGGACGTGACCGGACGACTGATGCTTCTCGACACCGCCTCCCTGTACTTCCGCGCCTACTTCGGCGTCCCGGAGTCCGTCAGGGCCCCGGACGGCACGCCGGTGAACGCCGTGCGCGGACTGCTCGACTTCATCGACCGCCTGGTGAAGGACCACCGGCCGGACCACCTGGTGGCCTGTATGGACGCCGACTGGCGCCCGAAGTGGCGGGTGGAGCTGATCCCCTCCTACAAGGCGCACCGCGTCGCCGAGGAGCGCGCGGCGGGTCCGGACGAGGAGGAGGTGCCGGACACGCTGTCCCCGCAGGTACCGGTCATCGAGAGCGTGCTCGACGCGGTGGGCATCGCGCGGGTGGGGGTCGCCGGGTACGAGGCGGACGACGTGATCGGCACGTTCACCGCCCGCGCGGGCGGGCCGGTCGACATCGTCACCGGCGACCGCGATCTGTACCAGCTGGTGGACGACGCGCGCGGGGTGCGCGTGCTGTATCCGCTGAAGGGCGTCGGCACGCTCCAGGTCACCGACGAGGCCGTGCTGCGCGAGAAGTATGGGGTGGACGGCGGAGGGTACGCGGATCTGGCGCTGCTGCGCGGCGATCCGAGCGACGGTCTGCCGGGCGTGCCGGGCATCGGGGAGAAGACGGCGGCCAAGCTGCTGGCCGAGTTCGGCGACCTGGCCGGGATCCTGGCGGCCGTGGACGACCGACAGGCCAGGCTCACGCCGTCGCAGCGCAAGCGTCTGGACGAGGCGCGGCCGTATCTCGCGGTCGCCCCCAAGGTCGTCCGGGTCGCGGACGACGTCCCGCTCCCGGACGTCGACACGGCACTGCCGCGCGGGCCGCGCGACCCGGCCGGGGTGGAGTCCCTGGCCGCCCGATGGGGCCTGGGCGGCTCGCTGCAGCGCCTGCTGACGACCCTCTCGGCGTGAGCCGCACACATCGCTGAACCGGGCGGAGTCTCCGCCGACGAGGTGTCGACCGGGATCGAGGTGCTAACTTAGGTAACCCTAACTGTGACAGCTGGGAGGCTCCTCATGGCAGAGCGACCGGTACGCGCCCCGCGCGCGCCGCACACCGCCGAGGTCGTCCGCACCGAGCGGCTGACCCCGCACATGCAGCGCGTGGTGCTCGGTGGTGAGGGCCTCTCCGACTTCTCTGCGGACACCTGCACCGATCACTACGTCAAGCTGCTGTTCCCGGCCGCGGGGGCGACGTATCCGGAGCCCTTCGACCTCCAGCGCATCCGCGAGGAGTTCCCGCGCGAGCAGTGGCCGGTGACCCGGACGTACACGGTGCGGCAGTGGGACGCCGAGCACCGTGAGCTGACCCTGGACTTCGTGGTCCACGGTGACGAGGGCCTGGCGGGTCCCTGGGCGGCGAACGTCCGGCCGGGCGAGGTCGTCCGGTTCATGGGTCCTGGCGGCGCCTACGCGCCCGACCCGGCGGCCGACTGGCACCTGCTCGTCGGCGACGAGAGCGCGCTGCCCGCGATCGCCCGCTCGCTGGAGGCTCTGCCGCACGGTGCCAGGGCGTTCGCCTTCGTGGAGATCTCCGGCCCCGACGAGGAGCAGAAGATCGACTCCGATGTGGAGGTCCGCTGGCTGCACCGCGGCGACCGGCCCGTCGGCGAGGCCCTGGTGGAGGCCGTCCGGAATCTCGACTTCCCGGAGGGCCGGGTGCACGCCTTCGTGCACGGCGAGGCCCACTTCGTGAAGGAACTGCGTCGGCTGCTGCGGGTCGAGCGCGGCATCCCGCGCGAGGACCTGTCGATCTCCGGCTACTGGCGGCTCGGCCACAACGAGGACGGCTGGCAGGCCTCCAAGCGCGAGTGGAACGCCCGCATCGAGGCGGAGCAGGAGAGCACGGGGGCCGCCACCGCCTGACCGGTCGGGATGCCGGTCCGGTGTGCTCGCCGTAGCGCGGGGCCGGGTCCCCGCCGCGTCGACGGCCCCGGCAGGCGGGCGGCCCGGCGACCGGCCGCGCGGGCCACGGCCGGCGGCAGCGCGCCGATGGTGGTGACCTGGTATGTCCGCGATCTCCGGTAAGACACTTCTACCCTGGTCGACCTGGGGATCCGTAAGTGTCGCCCCGCATCATCGGCAGGCGTCCCCCTTCGGGCCGCCGAAGACGCCGACTGACCGGAGGAGCCTTCCCGCGGACTGCGCGGCGTGGCCGCCGGACTTCCCGGGGGCCCGGTGATCGGGACGTACGGCCCCGTCCTCACCGACGGTGGACGCTGACGGCATAGCCGCCGCCGTCGTAAGGATCGGCGTCCCAGGTGGCGAAGCGGTCGACGAGGGTGAGGCCGGCCGCGACGCAGCAGTCGTCGTACTCCGACAGCGTGAGGCCGGGCGGCACGGGCAGGTGTGCTTCGTCCAGGCCGAAACCCGCGACCAGCAGGCCGCCCGGACGCAGGGCTGCGGACAGGTTTTCGAGCACGGTGGTCTCGGTGCCGGGAGCGAGCAGCGGGAAAACATTGCCTGCGGCAACGACGAGATCGAAGCCCGCTGTGATGCCGAGCGGGGCCGGCTCGAACTCCGCCAGATCATGCTGGAACCAGGGCAGTCCGGGTGCCTGCTTCCGCGCCACCGCCAGCATCGACGCGTCGAGATCCACCCCGACACAGTCGTACCCCAGCTCCGCGAGCCGGATCATGACCCGCCCGGTACCGCATCCGGCGTCCAGCACCCGTGCTCCGGGAGGCACGAGAGCGGCGCAGAACCGCGCCTCCCCATGCACGTCCTCGCCGCTACGGGCCAGGGCCGCGAACCGTGCGGCGTAGTCCTCTCCGGACGTCTTCTCGGCCAACTCGGTCCAGCGGTTCATGAGGCTGAGTGTAGACCGACCGGGTGGCCGCTCGAGGGAGCGGCTGGACTCGCGGTGCCGGGAACCGGCGCGGGGAAGGGCACCGCGCCGTCCACGCGCTTCCTCACAGCGCGCCCCGGCACCACCGGCAGCACGGCGACGGAGGGGTCGGCAGGCCGGGGCTGTCCCGACGTGCGGGGAGAAGACCAGGATGCCGGCCTCGCGTCCTCGGCCGGTACGAGGCGCGGTGACTTGTTCGTCACTCGGCCGTTCACCGGGTCCGGCTGACGCCCGCCGCCGCGCCCTCCCTGGGTCGTTCCTCGTTCGGCCGCCTCCTCGCCCGTCCGGGAACCCCCTTCCGCGCACGGGCGTTGACAGGGGTTGCGGGGAGGGGCGAGGGGAGGACAACTGTGACACAGAGACACTCGCGGGATCCTTGGCGGCTGCTGTTGGTCGAGGACGACCGGGAACTGGCCGACATGCTCTCCGGCGTACTGCGGGAGGAGGGGTACGCGGTCGACATCGCGACCGACGGGCAGCGAGGCCTGCATCTCGGCCTCTCCCGGCAGTACGACGTGCTCGTCGTCGACCGGCGTCTGCCGGCGCTCGACGGCCTCGACCTCCTGAGGCGGTTACGGTCCCGCACCGTCCGGACGCCGGTCTTGCTGCTGACCGCGATGGGTGCGGTGCACGACCGGGTGGACGGGCTGGACGCCGGCGCCGACGACTACCTCGCCAAGCCGTTCGAGCTCGACGAACTGAGCGCCCGATTACGGGCGTTGTGCCGACGGGCGCTCGACACGACCGATGTTCTCAGGATCGGATCGGGGCATCTGCATGTGGGACGCCGGGAGGTCGAGCTGGCCAGCGGCGAGCAGGTCGCCCTCGCCGCCCGGGAGTTCGCGTTGCTGTGGGCGCTCGCCTCGCGTCCCGCGATCGTGCACTCGCGGGCGGAGCTGCGCCGGCTGGTGTTCCAGGAAGCGCCCGCGCCCTCCATCGTCGACACCTACGTCTACTACCTCCGCCGCAAGCTCGGCCGGCAGATCGTGCGCACGGTCCGCGGTCTCGGTTACCGCCTGGGGGGGCTGTGAGGCCGCCGGCGCCCGCCGAGTGGGCGGCGGTGCGCCGGGCGCGTCTGCGGATCGCCGTGATCACCGGGGCGATCATCACGCTGCTGATCACGGTCGTCGGCGGCATCTCGCACTCCGTGATGGTGCACGCGCAGAACGATCAGGTGTGGCGTGAGTTGCGCTACGGCGCGGGCTACGGCGACCTTACCAGCCCTCCGGTGTGCACCTGGCTGTACGCACCCGGCATGACCCCCCTGTCCAACGCACCGGACGGATTCCCGTTGCGCGCCGACGTGAGCCGGGTGCGCGTCACCCGCGAGGCCGTGGAGCGCACCGTGGAACGTAACCACACGGTCTACCTGGTGCGTACGCAGGTCCGGGCGGACGGGGATGTGGTGCAGGCGGTGTTCGACATGCGCTTCCAGCTGGCCGACCGTAACCATCTGTGGTTCGCACTGGGTGTGGCCGAACTGGTGGGGCTGCTCGCCGCGGCCGTGACCGGGGCGCTCCTCGGGCGACGGGCCGTGGCCCCTCTGGCGGAGGCCCTCACCCGGCAGCATCAGTTCGTCACGGACGCCAGTCACGAGCTGCGCACCCCCATCACCCAGGTGCACACGCGGGCCCAGGTGCTGGCCCGGCAAGCGGCCGACCAGGATCTGCCGGTCCCGCATCGCGACGGGCTGGCCCGGCTGGTCGTCTCGGCCGGCCGGCTCGGCGAGGTGCTCGACGACCTGCTGCTGTCCGCGAGCCTCGCGGCAGGCCCGGCACGGCCGCCGGAACGCCGACCGGTCGATCTGGTCGCGCTGGCCCGGACCGTGGTGGCCGAGGAGTCGGACCGGGCGCGGGCCCGTCGCCTCACCGTCGTCGTGGACGGCCCTCCACATCCCCTCTTCGTCGACGGCATAGAGTCCGCGCTGCGCCGCGCCGTCGGTGAGCTGCTGTCCAACGCGATCAGCCACAGCCCGGCCGAGGGGCGGATCGAGGTGACGCTGTCGCGCTCCGCCGGCATGGTCGTACTGGCCGTCACGGACTCCGGGCCCGGGTTCGAACCGGCGACGGTGGAGCAGCTGTTCCAGCGGTTTCACCGCGGCGACGGCGGACGGTACGGGCTGGGGCTCGCGCTGCTGCGGGAGGTCGTCACGCGCCATCAGGGCACGGTCGCCGCCACCGGCCGTCCGGGCCACGGCGCCCGGTTCGTCATCCGGCTGCCGGAGTACGGGCCACAGCCTGCCGAGCTGACTCTGGCGGGTCCGGTCACGACAGTTCGCGCGCGGCGAGCAGGCGTGCTGCGGCGCGGACGTCCGCGTCCAGCGGACGGTCCGGCTCGACCGGGGGGATCACCTCGATGAGAGCGTCGAGGAGTTCCGCGCAGCGGGGCGCGGTGGGGCGGCGGGCACCGACGTGGACGGCCTGGCGCAGACCGAGCGCGAGCGAGCCGGCCAGCAGGCCGAGCAGCTCCGCCATGTCGTAGGAGCGCAGGGCGGCCTGGGTGCCGAACGGTACGACGTCCTGGTTGTGCAGGTTCGTCGGCAGGCTCTGCATGCCTGCTGGTGTCGCGTTGCGGCGGATCTCCGCGACGAACGCGGTGCCGGCCAGCTGGACACCCTGGAGACCGTGCTGCAGGCCCGGTGCGGTGGCGAGCATCGGCGGCAGCCCTCCATTGCGTGCCGGATCCGTCAGCAGGTCGAGCTGGCGTTCGGCGAGGTTGCCCAGCTGGGCGGTGACGGAGGCGAGCAGGTCGGCCGCGAACGCGGCGGGCTGCCCGAAGAAGTTCCCGCCATGCACCACCTTTCCCTTCTCCGCGTCGTCGTCGGGGAAGAACAGCGGGTTGTCGCTGACGCCGCCGAGATCCGCGGCGACCACACCGTCGACGTAGCGCAGCGCGTCCTCGGCGGCGCCGAGCAACTGCGGTGCGCAGCGGATGCTGTACGGCTCCTGCAGCGGCCGGGTGCCGGAGGGGACGATGCCGGTGAGCGTCTCCCGCATCCGCGCGCCGGCGTCGATCGCTCCGGTGTGGCCGTAGACGCGCAGCAGGTCCCCGTCGAGGAAACCCGGCTCGCAGCCGAGCGTGTCGGCCAGCAGACAGGTGAGGGCCATGAGTGAGCGGTGCGCCGTGCGGACGGTGTCGCGGGCGAGTGCCAGCGCGGCCGTGGTGACGGAGGTGCCGTTGACGAGGGCCAGCGCGTCGCGGCCGTCCAGTGCGAGCGGGCGGAGCCCGGCGACGGTCAGTGCCTCACCGGCCGGCATGCGGCGACCGTCCACGTAGGCGTGCCCCCGGCCGCGCAGTGCCTGGGTGGCGTAGGCGAGCGGGATCAGGTCACCGCTCGCCCCGACGGAGCCGTAGCGGGGGACCGCGGGCGAGAACGTCGTGGCGAACATCGCGGCGAGCCGGTCGACGACCTCCGCGGACACGCCGGAGAAACCCTGGGCGAGGGACCAGGTGCGCAGCAGGAGGGCGGCGCGGCTGATCTCGTGCGGCAGGTCCGGTCCCTGACCGGCCCCGAGGTGGGCCAGGGTGTTGTCGCACTGGTCCGCCTCGTCGGGGCGGCCGGCGTACCCCACGAGTGCGCCGAATCCGGTGGTGGCGCCGTAGATCCTGGGGGATTCGCCACCGCTGTCACCGTGCCGCAGGCCGTGGAGGAACCGGCGGCCGCGGCCCAGCCGCGCCCGGACCCCGGCGTCCACGCCGACGGTGAGCGGCGTCGCGGCGCGGCGCAGCGCGGCGGGGTCCAGGGGGCCGGTGAGTGAGACCGTATCCGTAGGGGTGAGCACGTCCGGAAACGTAGACGGGGAATCTCAGAGTGCTCTGAGATCCGGTGACTAGCTTCCGGAGCATGACCCATGACTACCTGATCATCGGTGCGGGGCCCGCCGGACTCCAGCTTGCCGCCTTGCTGGAGCGGGACGGCGCGGACTACGTCGTTCTGGAGCGCGGCAGTGGTCCGGGTACGTTCTTCACGCGGTTCCCCCGGCACCGCTATCTGATCTCGAACAACAAGGTGCACACGGGGTACGACGATCCGGAGTTGCGGCTGCGGATGGACTGGAACTCCCTGCTGAGCGACGACCCGGAGCTGCTGTTCACCCGGTACAGTCCCCGCTACTTCCCGCCGGCCGACGACCTGGTGCGCTACCTGTCGGACTTCGCCTCCCGGACCGGGGTGCGCGTGCGGTACGACACCTCCGTCGAGAAGGTCTCCCGCGACACCGAGGGCTTCACCGTCACCGACCACACGGGAAAGGCGTGGCGTGCACGGCGTCTGGTGGCCGCCACCGGAGTGCCCGTACCGAACCTGCCGTCGATCCCGGGCATCGAGCTCGCCGAACGCTACGACACGATCGACACCGATCCGAAGTCCTTCACCGATCAGCGGGTGCTCATCATCGGCCGGGGCAACTCCGCCTTCGAGACGGCCGAGAACCTGATGGAGACCGCGGCGGTCATCCACGTCGTCGGCTCGGGCTCGCTGAAGATGGCCTGGCGGACGCACTATGTGGGACACCTGCGCGCGGTCTACAACAACTTCTTGGACAGCTACCAGCTGAAGTCGCAGAACGCTCTCCTCGACGGCCGGGTGCTCGCGATCAGACGTGAGCCGGACGGTTTTCACGTGCCGGTCTCCTTCGAGCGGGTCGACGAGGTGGTCAAGGAGATCCGCTACGACCGGGTGATCGTCGCGACCGGCTTCCGGTTCGACGACTCGATCTTCGACGACACCTGCGCGCCGGACCTGATCGTCGACGGCCGCTTCCCGGAGTTGACGCCTCTCGGCGAGTCGGTCAACGTGCCCGGCCTGTACTTCGCGGGGACGCTGATGCAGGGCCGCGACTTCGGAAAGGCCACGACCGGCTTCATCCACGGCTTCCGCTACACGGTGCGGGCGCTGCACCGCGGACTGCGGCAGCGCCACGACAAGGTGCCCTGGCCGACGACGGTGCTCGGGGAGGCCACGGAGCGGGCCGTCGACACCGTGATCGCCCGCGTCAACCGGTCCTCCGCGCTGTGGCAGCAGTTCGCCGTCCTCGGTGACCTGCTGCTCCTCGACCCGGACGGCACACTGCGCTACGCCGAGGAGGTGCCGGTCGCCCACGTGCCGGGCGCCGTGGGCGCCGGGGACTTCGGTGAGGTGGACGCCTACGCGGTGATCACGCTGGAGTACGGGGAGGACCACGACCGGGTGGACCCCTTCGACGTCACCGCGGGCCGCAAGTCCCAGCAGGACGTGTCGGGCCTGGACGGACGCTATCTGCACCCGGTCGTCCGCTGGTACCGGGACGGCGAGTTCGTCGCCGAGCACCACCTCACCGAGAACCTGGAGAACGAGTGGGACAGCGAGGAGGTCCACCGGGCCCCGCTGGACGCCTTTCTCACCACGCACCGGAGCCCGGCCGCCCCGGTGGCGCCGTGACGCTCCGGGAACTGCACGACAGCGCACGGAAGACACTGGATCCGACGCGCTACGACTACGTGGCGGGCGGCGCGGGCGAGGAACGCGTCCTCGCCGGCAACGAGAAGGCGTTCGCCCGGTACGCGCTGCTGCCGAGGGTGCTGAGCGGCGCCGAGACGCGGGACACCGCCGTCGATCTGCCGGGGGCCCGGCAGGCGGCGCCGGTGATCGTCGCACCGACCGCCTTCCACCGGCTGGCGCACCCGGGCGGCGAGCGGGCCACGGCCCGTGCCGCCGCGGCCGAGGGCGCCGTCCTGGTGACGGGGACGGCCGCGACCACCGCGGTCCTCGACGTCGTCGCCGCGGCGCGCGAAGCGGCGCCCGACCCGGCCGTGTGGTTCCAGCTGTATCTGCACCCCCGCCGGGAGGTCACCGGGGCCCTCGTCCGGCGCGCCGAGGAGGCGGGCTGCACGGCGCTGGTGGTCACCGTCGACTCGCCGGTGTTCGGCCGGCACACCAGAGACCTGCGTAACGGGTTCACCGACCTGCCGCCCGGATTCGCCGCGGAGAACATGCGCGACCTGCCCGGTGCCGAGCCGGGCGCGCTCACCGCCATCCCCATGTCCCCGGCGGTGCGCTGGCCGGACTTCGCCGAGTCCCTGCGCGGCACCTCGCTTCCCGTGCTGATCAAGGGAGTACTGCATCCGGACGACGCACGGCTGGCCGTCGAGCACGGTGCGGCCGGGGTGATCGTCTCCAACCACGGGGGCCGCCAGTGCGACGCGGTCCCGGCGGCCGTGGACTGCCTGCCCGCCGTCGCCGAGGCGGTCGCGGGCCGGGTACCGGTGCTGCTCGACGGAGGGGTGCGCCGGGGCAGCGATGTCGCGGTGGCGCTCGCGCTGGGCGCGAGCGCCGTCGGCGTGGGACGCCCGGTGGTATGGGGTCTGGCCGCCGAGGGGGAGACGGGGGTACGGCGGGTCCTCGCGACACTGTGCGACGAGTATGACCACACGCTCGCCCTGTGCGGCGGGCGCCGAAACGCCGATCTGACGGCCGACATGGTCGTACGGAACGGGGGACCGTGGTGAGGAACCGGACGGGCACGGAGGCATGGTGGCTGCCGCGCGCCGTGGTGGCGCTGCGCGTACGCATCTTCGAGAAGGTCAACGGAGACCGGGTGGTGACCCTGCCCAACGCCACCCACGGGCCGGAGGTGTTCGAGCGGGTCTACGCCCACCCGGCCGCGAACGGGCGGAGCGAGGGGGCGGGCCTGTCCGACCTGTTCTGGTACTGGCTGGCGCCGGGGCCCGAGGTGCACCAGGAGCACCTGGAGCCCGGCGAACGCTACGAGGACGTCGCCGCGACCACGCGGCGCATCCTGGCCGGGAACTCGGCCGATCTCACGACGGCGGCCGCCCGCGCCGTCGCCGGTGCGCTGGACACCCTGCCGGGCACGCGGATCAGCCTCGTACGGCTGCGGGACCTGATGATGCCCGCGTGGGCCGAGTTCTGTTATGAGCTGGTCTTCCAGGAGCCGTGCCCGCCGCGTGCCCGGGACCTGATCACCGCTCACGCCGATGACGTGATCACCGCGCTGAAGTGCACCGGTCTGCGCCATCCGCGGCGCCGGGCCCGGCTGACCACCTATCTGCGGGACCGGGTCGCGGCCGGCCACGTTCCGCACCGGCTGCCTGCCTCGCTGTCGATGCGGGAACAGGTGCACTACCTGCAAGGGACCTTCTTCAACACGGCGGTCGTGCAGCTGTCCGAGGCGACCGCGCACGTCCTGCTCGCCCTCGCCCACCACCCGCGGGTGCAACAGCGCCTGGCCGCCGCTCCCGAGGACGACCGGTACCTGACGCGGGTGCTCGACGAGACGATGCGGCTGTACCCGTTGTTCGGCATCGCCCACCGCATCACCACGGGTGAGATCCCACTCGACGAAACGACGGTGCTGCCGGCCGGCTCCGTGGTGTGCTTCAGCTACCCCGACTACCACGCCACCGGGTACGAACGGCCCGACGTGTTCGACCCGGACCGCTGGACCCGCCTGACCGCCAAGGACGTCCATCACATCCCGTACGGCGTGGCGGCGAACCGTCCCTGTCCGGCCTGGCGGATCTCGCCGCTCGTGCTGCGGGCCGCGGTCCGCGAGGTGCTGGGCCGCTTCCGGCTGGACTCGACGGCCGCGCACACCCGCTCCAATCCGCACCGGGCGCCGTGTCTGCTGATTCCGCGCGGCCTGCCTGCCGAGCCCCGCCGCCTGAACGCGTTGCGGAGCTTCGTCCGGCTGCGGGACGGGGTGGAGGACGTCACCCGCGGCGTACGCCAGCTGGTGCTCGGCACGGTCATGGTCCTGCACGCCCGCCGACGGCGTCCGGCGGCACGGTACTTCGCCGAGCGGCGGGCCGGACGCTGTCCGGTCCCCCACCCGGGAAAAGAGAACGGATGACTCACACGGGGTTCGGCCCCGCGTTCGTTCCGGCGGTCGTGATGACCCCGGCCGGCTGGCGGGGGTCGCGAGCCGGTGGCTGCGACCGGCCGGGCGGCCGCCCGTCGTCGAGGCGGTCCGCTCCAGCGGGGAACCGCGTCCGGTCTTCTACAAGGTGGAGAACTGACCTTGCCCGCACAAACGGCTTCGCTGATACCCCGGCCCTCGCTGTTCTGGACCGGCGTCGCCCTCACGTGCGCCGGAGTCGGCCAGCACGTGTGGATGTTCATCGACTCCGCGTCCATGGACTTCCACATGGCCATGATGGGCATGTCGGGGGTGATGTGGGCCGCCATGGCCGCCATCGTCGTGGGCGTGCTGCTCTCCGGGTTCGCGGTCGTGCAGCCTCCTGGAGCAGGTCCCGCGGCCACCCCCGCTCCGGCCCGGACGACCCGGGCGAGCCGGCGCAGTCTCATCGCCGTGCTGAGCTTCGCGCTGATGGTGGACCAGATGAAACCCGCCACTCTGGCGTTCATCCAGCCCGGCATGCGTGCCGAATTCCATCTCAGCGCCGCCGAGATCTCGTGGTTGCCCACCGTGGCACTCAGCGGCACGGTGGTGGGATCACTGGTGGGGGGCCGTGCCGCGGACCGTATCGGGCGCAGGGCCACGGTCCTCATCGCGTCCCTTCTCTTTCTCGGTACGACGGTGTGCGGTGCCATGCCGACGTACGGCGGCATCCTGGTCATGTGCGCTCTGATGGGGATGGCGGCCGGAGGCATGCTGCCCGTCGTCTACGCCCTGATGACCGAGAGTCTGCCGCCCGGCCGGCGCGCGGCCATCATGGTGCTCCAGGCCGGGCTCACCACCACGGGGGGCTACATGGCGGCCGCCGGACTGGCCGCGGTGCTGATCCCGCTGACCGGGTGGCGCGTTCTGTGGTTCGCCCAGCTTCCGCTGGTCCTGATCCTGATCGCGCTGAACCGGTGGATCCCGGAATCGGCTGCCTTCACCGCAGCCCAGCGGTCACAGGCCGGGCGGGTTCCCGCCTCCACCCTGTTCAAACGCCCTCAGACAGCCAAGACGCTGGTGGTCAGCGGTTACGCACTGGCCTGGGGCCTCGTCTACTGGGGCTTCATCACCTTCCTGCCCAGTCAGTTGGAGGCCTCGGGCGAGAAGGGCATGTCCGCCGCCACGCTGCTGTTCATCTCGTCACTGTTGTCCATCCCCACCTGCGTCGTGGCCGCGTGGCTCTACATGCGCTGGTCGGCGAAGGGCACCATGGTCGTCTACGCGGCCCTCACCGTCGCGGCGCTGCTCGTTCTGGCCGCCGTCGGAATGGACGGCAGCCGGCCCGTCCTTCTGACCGCGGTGATCCTGCTGTTCGCCGGAACCGCCGGTGTCATCGCGCTCATCGGCCCCTACACGGCCGAGATCTACCCCATGGCCATCCGGGGGACCGCCGGCGGTTGGGCCGCGGCGGTCGGCAAGTCGGGTGGAGCCTTCGGGCCCCCTCTCATCGCCCTGGTCCTCTCCGCACCGGGAGGCATGCGCACCGCCGCGGTCCTCGTCGCTCTCCCCATGGCCGTGGCGGGCGGAGCCGTCGCCTTCCGCGGGAGCAACCCGCAGGACACCGCCCAGCACCCCGAAGACGCCAGGCTGAACGCCGAACTCGACGATCTGGTACGGGGCGAGGCTCTTCCCGCCGAGCGGACCACGTCGGCGACGCCCGCAGCGGGCGAGGACGGCACGGCGGCGCCATGAACGGCAGCGTCGACGGCGCCGCACTCACCGACCCGCCCTCCTGCCGCCCGGGGCCGTCCCGGTCAGCCCTTCCGGAACGGGCCGTGCCCCGCCCTCGCGGTTCGCGCGAGGGCGGGGCACGGCCCGGGACGGGGCTCCGGCCGGCCCGCTAACCCCCGTCCGCGAGACGCCGTTTGTCGGGTTTTCCGGCGGCCGTGAGCGGTACCTCGCCGATGAGGGTGAGCCGGGTCGGAGCGCAGGCCTCACCCAGGTGCGCTGCCACCAGCGCGCGCAGCTCGCCGAGGTCCGGGGTGTGACCGGCCGCGGGCACGACGAAGGCGTGGACGGCCTCGCCCGTACTGTCGTCGGGCACGGCGACGACGTACGCCTCGGCCACCGCGGGATGGCCGGCGAGCAGCCGCTCGACGGGCCCGGCGTAGTACACGTTGGCGTTGACGATGATCACGTCACGGATCCGTCCCGTGAGCCACAGCCGGCCCGACGCGTCGAGATGGCCGAGATCGCGAGTACGCACCCATCCGCCGGAGAACACCTCCGCCGTGAGGGCGGGCTCCCGCCAGTAGCAGGAGCTCTGCGACGGGGTACGGACGAAGAGTTCGCCGTCGGTCCCCTGCCGGACCGGGCGGCCGGAGGCGTCGCGGATCTCCAGCGCGACGGGCGGCACCCCGAGGGAGCCTGCCGGCTCCTCCGGGGTGGCCATGGAGATCATGCCGGTCTCGGTCTGTCCGTAGCCATGGAAGACGACCGGGCCGAGCACCTCGACGGCCTCCCGCAGCCGTCCCGGCTCCAGCGGTGACCCCGACACCATCAGCGCGCGGAGACCACCGAGGTCCACCGGCGACTCGCGCTGGTCCGCCACGAGTTTCGCCAACCGGGCGACCGTCACGACACTCGCGGTCGCCCGGTGCCGCACCAGGGCGTCGGGAAAGTCCGGTGGGTCGGCGGTGACCAGGGTGCCGCCGGCGGCGAGTGCCAGCAGCCCGTACTCCATCATCACCTGGCTGGCCAGAGTGCCGAACACCAGGAACCGGTCCAGGCGCCCGGCGAGTCGACGGACGGCGGGCGGCCAGGCGTCCGGCCGGTGCGCCCAGCCCGCGGTCATCGCCGCGTAGGTCTGGGCGCACGCCTTGGGTACGCCGGTGCTGCCGCTGGTGTGCAGGAGCCGGGCGACGTCCTCGGGCCGTGCCAGGACCCGTGGCCGGACACCGTCGTCCTCCGCCGACAGCAGGCTGTCGAGCGTGAGGAGGGTTCCGGGCCCACGGGCGCCGGGACCGTCCGGCCGATCGGTGACCCGTACACCGGCGTCCCGCAGAAGGTGCTCCCGCTGCCGCCCGGTCAGGCCGGGCCGTACCCCGACGACGCGAGCCCCGACGACGTGGGCGGCGATGATCGCGGCGAACTCCCGGGGACCCACCCCCAGCAGCATGGCGACGCCGTCGCCGGGCCCGACACCGCAGCGCCGCAGGCCGTTCACCGCGCGCCTCACCATGCTGAGGAGCCGGGCTCCCGAGACCCCCTGGCCGGCGTGCTCGAACACCGTACGGTCACCCGCCGCGTCGAGAAGGTCGAGTACGCCACCCGGGAACTGCTCAGCCAAGGCTCTCTCTCACAAACGTGGTGAGCGGCTGCCGGTGGACCGCCGTCAGGTTCCATTCGTTCTCCAGGTTCTCCGCCAGGTGGTGGGTCCCGGCGAGTACGCCGTCCCGGTAGTGGCGGACGACGGGATGGAGATACGTGGAGTCCGCGGCGTGGTCGACGTCGTTCTCGAGCACGCGCGGGACACCGACGTCGAACGGGTCGGTCTGGTCGTGTTCGGGTCCGTACTCCAGGTCGACGACGAACCGGTGCGGGGCGGGCCCGAGACCGCCGTCGGTGATGTAGTCGAGCGGGACCTCCTCCTGGTACACGGCGTGGTCGCCGTCCACGCCGACCACGTCACCGAGGAACCCGAACTGCTGCCACAGGCCCGACGAGCGGTTGACGCGGCCGATGAGGGCGTCGGCGATCGCCTCCGGCGTCGCGGTGAACGTCCGGGCCGGCCAGGGGGTGCCGAGGTGGCGAGCGCCCAGGATGCGGTGCAGGGCACGGGTGGCGTAGCGGAAACCGTGGATGAAGCCGTTGGTGGACTTCTTGAAGTCCCGTTGTTGCGTCAGGGTTCCGGCGAAGTACAGGTCCGGTACGTTGACCGACTCGAAGGACGAGGTCTGTTCGGGGAACCGGTCGTTGATGACGAGCGCGGGGCGGCAGGTTTCGTCGAAGACGGACGCGTCGAAGCGGAAGCCGGTGCATACGATGATCCGGTCGTAGTGCAGTTCGCGCAGCGGTTCCTCGGTCCGCGCGTAGCGGAGCATCACACGGAAGCCGCCGCTCGCCGACTTCTCGATGCTCTCCACGGTGCCGTCGAGTACCGCGTTCTGCGACTTGAGCTGGTAGGTGTCCAGGAAATTGTTGTTCACCGCGCGCAGATGCCCGAGGTAGTGGGTCTTCCAGGCGAGTCTGACCGAGTGCGGGCCGGCGACGTGGATCACCGCGGCCTTCTCGATGAGCCCGTCGGCGGTTTCGAACGCGGAGTTCCCCTTGCCGATGACCAGCACCCGCTGGTTGGTGAAGGATGCCGGGTCGGGGTCGAAGGTGTCGTACCGCTCGGCGTGTTCGATGCCCGGGACGGGTGGCTCGTAGAGCCGGGAGATGCCGGTCGCCATGACGAGCCGCTTGGCCTGCCAGGTGCGTCCCTCGCCGTCGCGGACGGAGAAGACGCCGTCCGCGCGGGAGACCTGGACGACCTCCGTCCCGTACTCGGCGCGCACGCCGGTGCGTGCCGCGAAGTCGGCCAGATAGCGCACCAGGTCGTCCGCCGGCGGGAAGTAGCGCTCGCTGTACCGGGTGAAGAGCAGCTCCGGGTCGTCGCTGAGCAGCGAGTTCCAGTCCATGCGCAGGTTGAGTTCCGGGTCCGTGAAACCCGTGTTCACCTTGTTGGTCGATATCAGCTGCCGATGACGGGGATACCGGGTGAAGAACGTACCCGGTCCTCTCCCTCGCTCCAGGACGACGTAGTCGCGCCCGTCGCGTTCCAGCAGAGCGGCGAGTTGAAGTCCGGCCGGCCCGGCCCCGATGATGAGATAGTCGCGCACCATGGGCCGGACGGTAGCGACACCACATCAGAGGGCTCTGAGATTCGGCAGCCCGCACGGCGCCGCTGGACTCCTGACAGGTTCACAGCCTTGCCGACACCGGACGTTCGAGGAGCGGTTCCGCCCCCCGACCGGATCAGACCTTCCTGCACAGGATCCGATCCAGCCCTCACGCGGTCGGAACGCGGTCTCGTCGCGGTCGGTGTTCCGGTGCGCGGCTCGCTTTCCCTCCCGAGGTCCTCCGGTACGGCGTGCCCGGAGCACCACCGGCGGGCGAGCTCCTCGAAGTGCGGGACGTGTGTCTTCGCGGCTCCCGTACCCGGCCGTCCCGGCCCTCGCGCCGTACGCCACCTCGATCGCCGCGGCCCTGGTGTATGACCGGTTCCCGCCCGTGCCGCTCAGGGGCTTCCCGCGTTCCACCGCCTTGCGCCGGCACTCTCGAAGGGGGCGTCCCCCGACCGGCGCGCCCGTGTCGTCCGGAGAGGCCGACGGCGCGGACGCGCCGGCCACCGGGCCGGACGCTCCCTCCTCGTCGTCTGCGGCTGCGCCACGCCCCGTGCCGCACACACCGCACACCCGTACGCGACTGCGGCCCGCGGCCGCTCCGGCGGGCGACCGTGCCTCCCGCCGTGCCCGAAGGCCGACAGGCACCCACGGGGCCGGAGGGCCCTGCTCGAGCGAAGCGGGGAGCGGGGGCGCACCGGCCCGAACCCGCCCACGCCGACCTGCGCGAACGTTTCGGCCGAGCACCGACGCGGGCGCCTCGGGAGCGGATCGGCGGGCCGGTCGGGTGAACCGTTGCCCGTCCCCCCGGGCCCGGCGGCGTGGCGAGCCCTCCGGGCCCGCGCGCTGCCCCAGGATCCGGGCCCGTGACACACACCTTCGACCAACTCGTGGCCAAGCAGCGCGCGGCGGACGAGGCACACAGCCGGGTACGGCAACTGCGGGACACCTACGATCCACGCGCCCGCGCCCACTGGAGCGCGCACCAGCGGGCAACGTGGGAGACAGCCTGGCGGGCGTGGCGCGACCTCGCGCGTGACGTCCGCGTCGCGGTGAACGACTACGCCCGTGCCGAGAGCAGACCGCTGCACGAGATCGAGGCGGAACTGACACACGCGGTACGCCACGGAGAGCCGCCGGAGCCGGGCACTCCGGGCGGGTAGTCCGCCGGACGGCCCGTGCGCGCGGGGCGCCCGTGCCGGGGCCGGCTGCCGCCCGCGGTTGGACAGCGGACGGCCCGTGCGCGCGGGGCGCCCGTACGCTTGCCCGGTGTGAGACGCAGACGGCCGATTCCGCCCCCTCCCCTGCCGCAGCGCGACGGTGTGGACCCGGTGCGGGTGCGGCTGCCCGCCGACACCCGGTGGGCCACGGTGCGGGAGCATCTGGTGCAGCGGCTCTCGGCCGGCCCCGGGGTCGTGGACGGGATGTTCGCCGCGGGGCTGATCGTCGGGGCGGACGGGCGGGCCGTACCGGCGGACACACCGTACGCACCCGGCCTGTGCGTGTGGTTCCACCGGGAGCCGCCCGCCGAGGTGCCGGTGCCGTTCCCGCTGGAGGTCGTCCACCGGGACGAGCACATCGTCGTCGTCGACAAGCCCCACTTCCTGGCCACCACCCCGCGTGGCAGCCACGTCACCCAGACCGCGCTCGCCCGGCTCCGCCGTGAGCTGGGCCTCCCGGAACTCGGCGCCGCGCACCGCCTCGACCGGCTCACCGCGGGCCTGGTGCTGTTCACGGTGCGGCCCGAGGAGCGCGGCGCGTACCAGACGCTGTTCCGCGACCGGCGCGTGCGCAAGGAGTACGAGGCCGTCGCGCCCCACGATCCACGGCTGGAGCTGCCCAGGACCGTGCGCAGCCGGATCGTGAAGGAGCGCGGGGTGCTCACCGCCCAGGAGGTCGAGGGCGAGCCCAACGCGCTGACGCGTGTGGAGCTCGCCGCCCACCGCCCGGACGGCCTCGGCCGGTACCGGCTGGTGCCCGGCACCGGGCAGACCCATCAGCTGCGGGTGCACATGAACGCCCTGGGCGTGCCGATCCTCGGCGATCCGCTGTACCCCGAGGTGACCGGCCCCGTCCCGGCCGGTGACTTCCGGCGTCCGCTGCAACTGCTCGCGCGGGCGCTGGAGTTCACCGACCCGGTGACGGGGGTGGAACACCGGTTCACCAGTGGCCGGGTGCTCGCGGCCTGGTCCTCGTACGAGGACTGGGCGGCCGGTCAGTAGCCGCGCCACCAGCGCAGGAAGCGCTGCCACGCGTTCCGCGGCGGGGCGGGTTCCGTCACCGGCGGGGGCGGCGGCGCCGGCACGGGCGGCTCGACGTGCGGCTCGGGCGGCACCGGGGCCGCGGCGGCCGGCCCGGTCCCCGGCCGGGCGTGGCCGATGTGCCAGTCCTGCTGCGGGGGCGCGTCGTTCTCGTGGCTGGGCCGCTGCGTCACGTCCTGCTGCGGCCGGGGCGTGAAGTGGACGGGCAGTTCCACGAGATGGCGTGAGGCGATGGACTCGGTGAAGGACAACTCCTCCTCGTCGATGCTGAGCTCCACGTCGGGCAGCCGCATGAGCAGGGCGTCGACACCGACTTCGGCGATGGTGCGGCCGATGTCCTGACCGGGGCACTCGTGCGGGCCGCCGCCGAAGGCGAGGTGCGAGCGGTTGCCCTGCATGTCGGCGGTCGGGTCGGGGCGCACGCGTGGATCGACGTTGGCCGGCGCGGGCGCGAACAGCAGGCCGTCGCCCTTGCGGATGCGCTGGCCGCCGAGCTCCGTGTCCTGTTTGGCGAAGTAGGCGAAGATGGTGCTGAACGGCGGCTCGTCCCAGAGCAGTTGCTCCACCGCCTGGGGCACGGTCATCTGGCCGCCGTTGAGCTGGGAGCGGAAGCGCGGGTCGATCAGCACCTGACGCAGCACGTTGGCCAGGAGGTTGGCGGTGGCCTCGTAGGCGGCGATCAGCACCACTCTGAGGTGCTGGCTGACCTCGTCGTCGGTCAGCCCGGCCGGGTGGGCGATGAGGTGGCCGGTGAAGTCGTTCAGCGGCTCGGCACGGCGGCGGGCGGTGAGGCGCTCCAGGGCCCCCATGACATAGGCGTTGCTGGCGATCGCGGTCTCGGTGCCCCGGATCATGTCCCGGGCGGCCTCGACCATCCGGTCGTTGTACTCGTCGGGCATGCCGAGGACGTGGCACATCACGGCCATCGGCAGGTGCTCGGCGTACTGGCCGACCAGCTCGGCCTCGCCCGCCTCGCAGAACCGGTTGACGACGCGCTGGACGCTGCGGTTGACGTGCCGGCGCAACCCGCGGAAGTCGGTGGCCGCCACGGCGGCGTCGATCGCGCCGCGCAGCCGCTTGTGTTCGTCGCCCTCGGCGTGCGCGCACATCGGCTGCCAGGCGATGTGCGGCATCAGCGGATGGTCGGGCTTGACCAGACCGGCCGTGAGCGGGGACCAGATACGGCTGTCCTTGCAGTACTGCGCGGGAGTGCGGACCAGCTGCTGGCTCTCGGAGTGGCCGAGGACCACCCACATCGGCAGGTCGTCGTGGATGAGCACCGGTGCCACCGGGCCGTGTTCGGCGCGCAGTGTCTCGTACAGCTTCCTCAGGTCCTCCGACTCGTGCAGCCGGCTCAGCCCGCCGGGGCCCAGGCCGTGCGCGGGGCAGCCGGGGGGCGGGCCGGGCCGGGGTGCGTCCGTGCCGGTCGGGGAGTCTCCCGTCAGGGAGTTCGGTTCAGGCGTCACAGTGGTCGCTCCGAGGGGAAAGCGGGATGTGGGCGGGGACGGGTCCGGGTTCAGGTGAGCGAGCCCGTCATGGCGAGGGAGTGCAGGAACCGCATCAGGGTCATCAGGACGTCGCGGCTGGAGGCGCGGCGCCGCACATCGCACTCCAGGATGGGGATCTGCTCGGACAGGTCGAGGGCGGACCGCAGGTCCTCGATGGGGTAACGCGGGCCGTCGGGGAAGGAGTTGACCGCGACGACGAACGGCACGCCGCGCTCCTCCAGCCGCCCCATGACGTCGAAGCTGACCTCGAGGCGACGGGTGTCGACGAGTACGACCGCGCCGAGCGCCCCCTCGAACAGCCCGTTCCACAGGAACCAGAAGCGTTCCTGGCCCGGGGTGCCGAAGAGGTACAGCACCAGCTGGTCCGTGATCTTGATGCGGCCGAAGTCCATGGCGACGGTGGTGGCCGTCTTGGACGCGGAACCGAAGTCGTCGTCGACCCCGATGCCGGCCTGTGTCATGGTCTCCTCGGTGGTCAGCGGTTTGATCTCGCTGACCGAGCCGACCATGGTCGTCTTGCCGACGCCGAATCCGCCGACGATGACGATTTTCACCGCGGCCTGTGCCGTGTGCGGCAGCTGATCCTCGGCCCGGGGTCCCGGGATGGTCTCAGAGCCTTTGAAGTCCATGCATCACCGCTTCGAGAAGGGAACGGTCGGGGAGCGCCTTGCGGACGATCGGCGAGCGCGCCTGGACCAGTTCCGCCGTCAGCATCTCGGTGAGCAGCACGGTCACCACGCTGAACGGCAGGCTGAGGTAGGCCGACAGTTCGGCCACGGACAGGGGTGCGACGCAGAGCCGGAGCAGCGCCGCCTGCTCGGGGGTGGCGGAGGGCGGGGGGTCCGGGGAGCGGGCCACGATCAGCGTCACGAGGTCGATGTCCGCCCGTTCACCGTCCGGGCCCGCGACGACGTACAGCCGCTCGGGATTGCCGCCCTCACCCTCCTTCTTGGCCGGTCCGGCCGACTGCGGAGGGGGGCCGTCCTGGGGAGAGCGCCTCTGGCGTTGCGGAGGAGTCATACGGGCTGCCCGTTCCGTCGGGGCGGACTGGTCAGATGGGCGCCGATGCGGACGACGAGGTCGCGCATCATGCCGCCCATGCGGCCGGGTTCGCAGGTCATGTCGGAGAGCACCGCGAGATAGGCGTTGGCGCCGGCCGCCATCAGGTAGAAGTAGCCCTCGTCGATCTCGATGAGCACCATCTTCATCTCGCCGTTTCCGTACGGGAGTTCCTGGGCGACGGCCCCGGCGAGGCTCTGTACGCCCGCGCAGGCCGCGGCGACCCGGTCGGCGGCGTCCGGTTCACCGCCGTAGCGGGCGATGCGCAGACCGTCGGCGGAGAGCACCACGATCATCTCGACGCCGGGTACGCCGTCGGCGAGCTCCTTGAGCATCCAGTCGAAGTTGGCTCGTTGCTGGATCACTTGAGGTCCCCCTCGTCATCGGCCTCGGTGCGGGCCGGTTCGTTGATGAGATGCAGGTAGGCGGTCGGGTTGCGGGTGAAGTCGGTGGGGTGGACGCCGGGGTCGAGGCCCTTCTTCATGCCCTCCCAGAAGGCGTCGACCCACAGCCCGGGTTCGCGGTCGTTCCGCTTCTTCTCGGGTTCGGGCGTGGCCCAGACGTCGTGGTACTCCTCGCCCCGTTCCCTGGCCTCCCGCTCGGCCCGTTCGGCGGCGGCCTGCTCGGCGTACCGCTGGGCCAACGGGGTCTTCATCCGGCTGCGGCGCTGCGGCAGGCCGCCCGCGGTCCACTCGGTGACCTCGGGGACGTCGTCCTCCATGAGGACCGTGTCGGGGATGCGGGGGCTGGTGGGGCGGCGCTTCTTGGGTGTGCGCTCGGGGCCCGGGAGGGCGTCGACCGGCCGGGGCACGGCGGTCGCCCCGATGCCGTGGGCGAGGCCCACGCCGGGCTCGTCGGTGATCATCTCGCTCGGTACGACGAGGACGGCGCGGACCCCGCCGTAGGCGGAGGCGCGCAGCGAGACCTGCATGTTGAACGCGGTGCAGAGCCGGCCGACGACGGCGAGGCCGAGGCGCGGGTTGGCCCCGATCTCCTGGAGGTCGACGCCCCGCTGGGCCTGCTCGAGCATCCCCTCGATACGGGCCCGGGCCTGCTCGTCGAGGCTGACTCCGGCGTCCTCGATCTCGATGGCGACACCGGTCTGCACCTCGGTGGCGGTGACGCTGACCTTGCTGGTCGGCGGCGAGTAGCGGGTGGCGTTGTCGAGGAGTTCGGCGGCGGCGTGGATGACCGGCTCGACGTAGATGCCCTTGATGTTGATCTTGGCGATCGACTTCAGGTCGATGCGGCGGTACTCGAGGATGCGGGACATGGCGCCGCGCAGCACGCTGTAGAGGGCGACGGGCTTGGGCCACTGGCGTCCGGGACGGCCGCCGCCGAGAACGGAGATGGAGTCGGCGAGGCGGCCGATCAGCGCGGTGCCGTGGTCGATGCGCAGCAGGTCGTCGAAGACCTCGGGGTTGCGGCCGTGGTCCTCCTCCATCTCCCGGAGCTCCTTGGCCTGCTGGTGGACGATCGCCTGGACGCGGCGGGCGATGCTGACGAAGGAGCGCTGGGAGGAGTCGCGCAGGTTCTCCTCGTCGTCGATGATCTTCAGCATCGTCCTGAGCAGGTCGATCTGGTACTTCGGCAGGTCGCGCCAGGCCGGGTTGAGCCGGGGCAGGCCGCGGATCACCTCCTCGGGGTCGTTGCCGCTGTGCAGGTAGTCGAGGGTCGCGGGGATGACCTGCTGGGTGAAGTACTGCGTCTCCGTGTCATGGGCGGCGATCCGGGACTCCAGATACGCACGGTGACGGTCGTGTTCGGCCTGCGCCTCCCGCAGCACACGGCCGCGGCGCACCGCCTCGGTCGCGGCGGCGGTCACCAGCAGGGTCGCGACGGCGCCGCACACGCCGACGGCGATCCGGGCGGGCTCCGCCACCAGGGCGACGGCGGCTCCGGTCGCCGCGGCCATCACTATGGCCGGCAACAACAGCACGCGTGTGTAAGGAAGTTGGACACTCGCCATGTGAGCCCTCTGAAACGAATCGACTGACGGTCGGGGAACGTGCACATAAGGGAACAAGCGCACGAATTCATCTCAACCCGGTGCGCTGCGGGCGAGCTTAGTCCGACCGGATCATCGCGATGTCATATTCGGCAAGTGCCGGAAATGGCCCCTGGGACAGGAGTACGCTCAGGTCGTTTACACGACGTGCGACTGTTCGAACACAGTGCGTCACCGCGATCGGGCGTGCGAAAACCACTCACCGTCACGGGTGAGGAAGGTCCCGGGCTCCGTGATCCTGCCCACGAAACCGGGCGGTGACGCCCCCGATGAGAGCGCACGGAAGGCAGAAGCCCGGCGCGCACGGGGCGCACCGGGCTTCTCCCGAGGTTCAGGGCCGGGCGGTTCAGCCCACGGACGAGTAGGCGACCACGCCGCGCAGCAGTCCGTCGACCGCCTTGCGGGCGTTCCTGGCGACCGTCGAACCCTCGGCGGACGGCGCCGCGGCCGAGATCTGCCCCAGCACGTCGATGACCTGCTTGCACCAGCGCACGAAGTCGCCGGCCGGCATCTCCGCCTCGCGCAGCACCTCGTCCAGGCCCTTGCCCGAGGCCCACATGTAGGCGGCCCAGGCGAAGCCGAGGTCGGGCTCGCGCTGGCCCACGCCCTCGGTCTGGTTGATCCGGAAGTCCTCCTCCAGGGCGTCCAGCCGGCCCCAGATGCGGACCATCTCGCCGAGCGCCGCCTTCGCCCGGCCCGAGGGCAGCTTGGGCGCCATCGCGTCGTCGGCGGCCCGGGCCTCGTACACCAACGCCGACACGCACGCGGCGAGTTCGGCGGGGGCGAGCCCTTCCCAGACGCCCTCGCGCAGGCATTCGCTGGCCAGCAGGTCGAGTTCGCCGTACAGCCGGGCCAGCCGCTTGCCGTGTTCGGTGACCTCGTCGCCGCGCAGATAGTCCATCTCGGTCAACAGCCCGACGATCCGGTCGAAGGTGCGGGCGATGGTGTTCGTCCGGCCCTCGATACGGCGCTCCAGCTGCGAGGTGTCGCGCAGCAGCCGGTGGTAGCGCTCGGCCCAGCGGGCGTGGTCCTCACGGTCCTGGCAGCCGTGGCACGGATGCGCCTTCAGCGCCTTGCGCAGCCGCGCGATCTCCCGGTCGTCGACCGCCTCGGACCGCTTCTTGCGGTGCCGCTCCGGCGTGATGTGCCCGGCCTTGGTGCGCAGCGCGGAGGCGAGGTCCCGGCGCGACTGCGGGGAACGCGGGTTGAAGGACTTCGGGATCCGCATCCGCTCCAGCGCCTCGACCGGCACCGGGAAGTCGATCGACGCCAGCCGCTTCACCTGCCGCTCCACGGTCAGCACCAGCGGGCGCGGACCGTCGTACTGGTCGAAGCCGCGGTGGCCGTTGGAACGCCCCGCGGGCAGCCCCGGGTCGAGCACCAGCGCCAGGCCCGCGTACTTGCCGGTGGGTACGTGGATGACGTCCCCGGGTTTCAGCTTCTCCAGCGCGACGGCGGCCTCCGCGCGCCGCTGGGACGCGCCCTGCCGGGCCAGCTCGTTCTCCCGGTCCTTCAACTCGCGGCGCAGCCGCGCGTACTCCTCGAAGTCGCCGAGGTGGCAGGTCATGGAGTCCTTGTAGCCCTCCAGGCCCTCCTCGTTGCGCTGCACCTGCCGCGAGATGCCGACGACCGACTTGTCCGCCTGGAACTGCGCGAACGACGTCTCGAGGAGCTCGCGCGAGCGGTGCCGGCCGAACTGCTCGACCAGGTTGACCGCCATGTTGTACGACGGCTTGAAGCTGGACCGCAGCGGATACGTGCGCGTGCCGGCCAGCCCCGCCAGGTGCTCGGGGTTCATGGCGCGCTGCCACAGCACGACCGCGTGCCCCTCGACGTCGATGCCGCGCCGGCCGGCCCGGCCGGTCAGCTGGGTGTACTCGCCGGGGGTGATGTCGGCGTGCTGCTCGCCGTTCCACTTGACGAGCTTCTCCAGGACCACCGAGCGGGCGGGCATGTTGATGCCGAGCGCGAGGGTCTCGGTCGCGAACACGGCCTTCACCAGACCGCGCACGAACAGCTCCTCGACGACCTCCTTGAACGTCGGCAGCATGCCCGCGTGATGGGCCGCGATGCCGCGCTCCAGGCCCTCCAGCCACTCGTAGTAGCCCAGGACGTGCAGGTCCTCGGCCGGGATGGAGGCGGTGCGCTCCTCGACCAGGGAGCGGACCTCGGCCCGCGCCTCCTCGTCGTTGAGCCGGAGCCCCGCGTACAGGCACTGCTGGACGGCGGCCTCGCAGGCGGCGCGGCTGAAGATGAAGGTGATGGCGGGCAGCAGGCCCTCGGCGTCCAGCCGCTCGATGACCTCGGGCCGGCTCGGCGTCCACACGCGCGAGCGCTGCCGGCGCTCCCGCTCCCGGTCGGCCTCGCGCATGTTGTTGCGTCCGCGCCGGCGGTCGCCCCAGGACGGGCGGCTCGCCTCCAGGCGCGCCATGCGCGTGAGGTCCGGGTTGACGGCCCTCTTGCGGCCCTCCCCCTCCTCGAACAGGTCGTATATCCGGCGTCCTGCGAGCACGTGCTGGAACAGCGGCACGGGCCGGTGCTCGGAGACGATCACCTGGGTGTCACCGCGGACGGTGTCCAGCCAGTCGCCGAACTCCTCCGCGTTCGACACCGTCGCCGACAGTGACACCAGGGTCACGGACTCGGGGAGGTGGATGATCACTTCCTCCCAGACGGCACCGCGGAAGCGGTCCGAGAGGTAGTGCACCTCGTCCATCACCACGTAGCCGAGGCCGAGCAGGGTCCGCGACCCGGCGTACAGCATGTTCCGCAGCACCTCGGTGGTCATCACGACCACCGGGGCGTCGGAGTTGACGCTGTTGTCGCCGGTGAGCAGGCCCACCTTCTCCGTGCCGTAGCGGCGGCACAGGTCGGCGTACTTCTGGTTCGACAGCGCCTTGATGGGGGTCGTGTAGAAGCACTTCTTGCCCTGCTGGAGGGCGAGGTGGACGGCGAACTCGCCGACGATCGTCTTGCCGGAGCCGGTGGGCGCGGCGACCAGCACGCCCTTCCCCGCCTCGAGCGCCTGGCAGGCCTCGATCTGGAAGGGGTCGAGGCCGAAGTCGTACATCTCGCGGAAGGAGGCGAGCGCGGTGGCCTGCTCGGCAGCGCGCCTGCGTGCTGCCGCGTACCGCTCGGCCGGTGAGAGGTCCTCTGTCATCGTGCTTTCGAGCGTACCGGGCCGCACCGACAACAGGACGATCATTATCCGGAACCGTCCCGGTGAGCGGCGGAAGCCGCCCGGATCAGGGGCCCACGACCCGCAGGGCGCCCGGCACGCACCGCGCGGTCAGCGGCAGCGGCCCCACCGGCTCCCCGTCCGCGTAGCCGGTGACCTGCTCGGCGGCCAGCTCCACGCTCGCCGCCCGCAGCACGGTGATCGCGGGGTGGCCGACGTGCGTCCCCCGGTACACCCTCGGGAACACCCGCAGCAGGGTGGCCCGGCTGCACTCGCCGACCACCGTGATGTCGAACAGCCCGTCGGTGAGATCCGCTCCGGGGCATATCCGCATGCCACCGCCGTACGACGGCCCGTTCCCGACGGCCACCAGCGTCGCCTCGACCTCGCGGACCTCGCCGCCGTCGAGGGTGATCCGGTACGGCAGCGGCCGGAAGGCGGCCAGCTCGGCGACGATCGCCAGGTCGTACGTGAAGCGTCCGAGGGGCAGCCGCATCCGGTTGCCGCGGTCGTTGACCCGGGAGTCGAAGCCGGAGGCGAGCACGGCGCCGAACCAGCGGTCGCCGACCCGGCCGAGGTCGATGTCGCGGACCCGGCCGCACTTGAGGGCGTCGGCGATCATCCGGCCGGCCGCGGCCGGTTCCCGCAGGGGCATGCCGAGCGCGCGGGCGAAGTCGTTGCCGGTTCCCGCGGCGACCAGGCCGAAGGGGGTGCCGGTGCCGACGACGGCCTGCAGGGCGAGGTTCGCCATGCCGTCGCCGCCGACGGCGATCAGGGCTCCGGTGCCCTCCTCGACGGCGGCGCGTGCCCGGGCCAGGGCGTCCCGCGGGTCGTCGCCGAGCACGGTCCGCACCTGGAAACCGGCGTCCCGCAACGCGGAAGCGGCCGGCCGCGCCGCGCGGGCGCCCCGGCCGCGGCCCGCGGTGGGGTTGACGAAGAGGGTGATCTCGCTGGTCACGGGAGTGACCCTACGAGTTGCGGCCCGGTCTTCAGGTCACGTCGTCATAACCGTTGACCCGGTCCTTGGTCGCCTGCTCGGGCAGGGCGGCCACGGGTTCCACCGGATCGATGGACTCGGGGGTGAGATCCAGCTCGGACGCCTCGTCGTCGGCGGGGCCCGCGGACTCCTTGCGGGCGCGCCGTCTGTCGTTGAGCAGCGAGATCGCCACAGCGACGAAGTAGAGGACGACGATCGGTCCGGAGAGCGCGATCATCCCCACCGGGTCGGTGGTGGGCGTCGCGACCGCGCCGAAGACGAAGACGCCCATGACGACACCGCGCCACCAGCCGATCATGCGGCGTCCGGAGACGATGCCGACCATGTTCAGCATGATGAGCAGCAGGGGAAGCTCGAAGGCCAGGCCGAAGACCAGCACCATCCTGATGGTGAAGTCGAGGACCTCGTCGAGCGAGAGGATGTTGGCCGATCCCCCGGGCGTGAGGCTGAGCAGCACCTTGATGCTGACGGGGAGGATGACGTACGACAGGTAGGCACCGCCGACGAACAACGGAACCGCGGCCGAGACGAAGACGTAGGTGTACTTCTTCTCGTGCTTGTGCAGCCCGGGGGCGACGAAGGCCCAGAGCTGGTAGAGCCACACAGGACTGGAGACGATCAGGCCGGCCATGAGGCTCACCTTGATCGTCGTGGTGAACGGCGACGTCAAAGTGTTGAAGGACACGATGGCGCAGTTGCCGCCGTCGCTGTTCGCCAGGTCCTCGCATTTCGGCACCGGCTCCGCGAGGAACTGCATGAGCTGCTCGCTGTAGAACGCGGCCGCGATCATCACCACGACGATCGCGACGACGGCCTTGGCGAGCCGATTGCGCAGCTCACGCAGGTGTTCCACAAGAGGCATCCGCCCCTCGGGATCCCTCTCCTGATTGCGGGCAGACTTGAGCAACCCACGTTCCCATCTCGTGCGGCGGGCCGGAGATCACCGGCCCTGCGTCAGCGCTTGGTCGTGTCCGTCGGCTCCGTGACCGGGCGGGAGCTGGTCACGTCGCCGGGGGCCGCCTGGATGGTGCGCTGCGCGGGGGGCTGCTCGCCGGTGGCCGGCGGATCGGCGGGGGCGGAGGACTTGTTCTCGTCCTTCATCGCCTTCGCCTCGCTCTTGAGGATGCGCGCGGACTTGCCGAGCGACCGCGCCATGTCCGGAAGCTTCTTCGCGCCGAACAGCAGGATGATGACGACGAGGATCAGAATGATCTCGGTAGGTCCGAGCCGTCCCATAAGTCTTTACCTTCTCACCGAGGCGGGTGGGTGGGTGGCTGTCCGACCGGTCGGACATGCGTCCGAACGACGGTGCTGGCAGCGATCGTAACGCCCAGGGGTAAACGTCCGGCAATCCCTGTGCGTACTCCCGTCCGCGGTCCGGGCCTCGTTCTCCGGGCCGCGATCAGCAGCGTACCTGCCGTGACCCACAGCGTGACAGGGCGAAGCCCCCACGGGCAGCACCACGCCCCCTCGTGCGGCACGGCCCGGATCCCGCGCGCCCGGCAGCGCACCGCTTTGCCGTTCGCGGGCGCCACGTGCCGCCGCCGCGGGCGATCAGTGCCTCAGGACGGCACGAGTGGGCGCTGGGGTACCCCTCCGGGGGAGGCGCTCCGCAAGCACCGGAGTGCGCGAACCGCCCCCGGCCCGCAGCGACGCCGTGCACCTCGGAAGCGCCGGGGCCTGCAAGCCCCGCGCACAGGACGCACCCGGCCATGCGCCGGCCGTCGAAGGGTGCGGTGCCCGGACCGTTCAGAGCGCCCCGGCGGACCGCGCCGTACTCGCCGACGCCCGCTCCAGATCCTCCGCCGCCCGACTGATCCGGCGCGCCGAGTCCGTGACCTGCCTCCCCAACCGCTCCGCCTCGACGAAGACCCGGACGGCGAGCACCCCGAGCACCAGCAGACCCAGGAACCCCACGGTAACCGCGAACATCGGCCAGAACATGAGGGCGAGCCTAGACGGTCGAGTGCAGCCGCAGCGTCCGGACCCCGCCGCCGGTCAGCAGCTCCACGATCCGCTCCCCCGCCGGCTTGCGGACGGCCGCCCCGCACTCGGGGCAGGTGAAGGAGTAGAAGGTGGTGCGGCTGCTGGCGCCGATGGCCAGACGCAGCGCGCTCGCGGCGAGCTCGAAGCGCTCCCGGCAGTCCGGGCAGCCCGCCCGGAACATCACCGGGGCCACGCTTCTCATCCCCGCGAACGCGGACGCCGCCGTCATGGTCCGCGCACCGGACGTCGCCGACTCGCTCACAGCACTCGCTCCTGCCTGTCGTCCTGTCCGTGCGGCCCCGCTCATCCGGCCGCCTCGACCCCGTCGTACGCCGCGAGCGCCTCGCGGGCCGCCTGCCGGGCGCTGTCGGCCAGCGCGCGCGGCTCGACGATGCGGCCGTCGCGGCCGAGCCGCAGGGCCAGCCGTCTGAGCGAGGCCGGGTCGGGCGTGCGCAGGGTGATACGCAGCCCGCCGTCGGGAAGCTCGTCCGCGCTGTCGTGCGGGTAGTACTCGGCGACCCAGCGGCCGCCCGGTCCGACCTCGACCACGACCTCGGGGTCCTCGGCCGCGGGCTGCACCAGCGCTTCCGACAGGTCCCGCAGCTCGACCTCGGGCGGCGCGGACGGCTCGTCGAGGATCCTGATCTCGGCGACCCGGTCGAGCCGGAAGGTGCGGCGCGCCTCGGAGCGCCGGCACCACGCCTCGACGTACGTGTGCCCGACGCTGACCAGGCGGATGGGGTCGATCTCCCGCTCGGTGACCTCGTCGCGCGCGGGCGAGTAGTAGCGGATCCACAGTCTGCGGCGCTCGGCGATGGCCCGGTCGACGTCCGCGAAGACGCCGCCCTCGGACTCGAAGGTCACCGAGAGCCGGGAGCTGGCGCCGGCCGCCTCGCCGGCCGCGGTCTCCACCTTCGCGGTGGCCCGCAGCAGCGCCTGCCGGTCGCCCTCGCGCAGCCCCGGCAGGGTGGCCACCGCACGGGCGGCGACCAGCAGCGCGGTGGCCTCGTCGGCGGCGAGCCGCAGCGGCTCGGCCGCCTCCGCGCCGAGGGCGGCCGGATTGTGCCACCAGATGCGCTCGCCGTCGGTGTCGATGTCCAGCAGATCGCCGCCGCGGAAGCTGGTGCCGCACATGGGCAGTACGTCGAGGTCGGAGACCAGCTCGTCCTCGGTGACGCCGAAGGCGCGCGCCACGTCCTCGATCCGGGCGCCGGGGCGCTCCCGCAGATACGTCACCAGGGAGAGCATCCGCCGGGTCTGGTCGATGGCGTTCACGGGCCTGACCGGTTTGCCTGCCACGTCCTTCTCCGCTCCCCTCAGCCCTTGGCCACGGCGCGCAGCCGGTCCATCACGTCGGCCCGCAGCTCGGCGGGCTCCAGGACCACCACGTCCGGCCCGAACTCCACCAGCCAGGCGTCCAGGCCGTGCCCGTACGGAATCTCCAACTCGTCCCAGCCGTCGCCGAGTTCCCGCACCGCGGTGGCCTTCGCCCGAAGGGGGTAACCGGCGTCGGAGCGCAGCCGGATCCGCGCCGAGCGGTCGGCGGTCTCCCCCGCCCAGCTCGCCACGGTCTCCCGCACGGTGACGACGTCCGGCACCGGGACGGTGAACCGGCCGCTGCGCGAGCGCACCTTCCCGGTGATCCGGGAGAGCCGGAAGACCCGCTCGGCGCCCCGGTCGCGGTCCCAGCCGGCCAGGTACCAGTGGCCGCGCCAGCACTCCAGCGCCCACGGTTCGACGTGCCGCTGTCCGGGCTGGGCGGCGTTGGCCTTGCGGTAGTCGAAGACGACCGGCCGACGGTCGCGGCAGGCCAGCATCAGCGGCTCGAACGCGGCCTCGTGCACCGGGATGCGCGGCTCCAGCGCACCGTGGGCGCCGTACGGGTCGACGTCCTCGGGGAGGCCGGCCGCGCGCAGCTTCTGCAGGGCGCCGCTGGCCGCACCGGCGAGCCGGGCCTGCTGCCACACCTTGGCGGCGAGCCCGAGGGCGGCGGCCTCCTCGGCGTCGAGGGTGATGGGCGGCAGCCGGTTGCTGTCGCGGCGGGCCAGATAGCCGACCTCGCCGTCGAGGTTCTCCACGGTCTCGATGACCAGTCCGAGTTCGCGCAGGTCGTCCTTGTCGCGCTCGAACATGCGGTTGAAGGAGTCGTCCGAGCCCGCTTCGAGATAGGCCTCGATGGATTCGCGCAGTTCGCGCTTGCTGAGCGGCCGGCGCGTCCCGAGCAGACACAGCGCCAGGTTCATCAGCCGCTCGGCCTTGGCAATGGCCATCGACCCGCTTCGCCTCCCTATGGTGCTTACGACCGATGACCGTACCGCCCCGAGGTGGCGCGGTAAAAGCCGAGGGCCCATGCCCGGACAGGCATGGGCCACGGATGATCGACTCCGGTCGGATCAGACGCCGAGCAGGTCGACCACGAAGATCAGGGTCTCACCGGGCTTGATCGCCGGGGTGGGGCTCTGGTTGCCGTAGGCGAGGTGGGCGGGGATGGTCAGCTGTCGGCGGCCGCCGACCTTCATGCCCTGCACGCCCTGGTCCCAGCCCTTGATGACCCGGCCGCCGCCCAGCGGGAAGCGGAACGGGGTGCCGCGGTTCCAGCTGGCGTCGAACTCCTCGCCCGTGCTGAAAGCGACACCGACGTAGTGCACGGTGACGGTCTGGCCCGCCTGCGCCACCTCGCCGTCGCCCTCCCAGATGTCCTTGATCTCGAGGTCCGCCGGGGGCTCGCCGCCCGGGAAGTCGATCTCGGGCTTGTCGATGCTCACGTCTAACGCTCCTGCTTGTCTGCGGAAAGGCGAACACGCACAGTCTTACATCCTCACGGCGTCACAGCTTCGCGAGGATGTCGACCGAGAAGACCAGCGTGGAGTCCTTCTTGATTCCGCTGCCCTCCGGCGGGGTGTCGCCGTAGCCCAGCTCCGGCGGGATGACGACGAGGACCCGGCTGCCGACCTTCTTGCCGGTCAGCCCCTGCGCCCAGCCCTTGACGACCTGCTGCAGCGGGAACGAGGTCAGCTGCCCCTTCTTGTACGTCGAGTCGAACTCCTTGCCACCGTCCCACAGCACCCCCTTGTACTGCACCAGGATGCTGTCCTCGGCGCCGACCTCCTCGCCGTCGCCCTCGATGACATAGCTCGCCACCAGCTTCTTCGGGGCGTCCGCGTCGGGCACATCGATGGTGGGCGCCTTGCCGTCGGTGTTGGTGCCGACCTTGGGCAGGTCCTTGTCGTCCTGGGCCACCTCGGTGCCCTTGGCGCTGCTGGTGGCCTTGTACGTGTCCTTCACGTCCACGACGAACACCAGCGTGTCGGTGCCCTCGATGCCCGCCTGCGCGTTGCCCTGCTCGCCGTACCCCCAGGTCGGCGGGACTGCCATCTGGACGCGGCTGCCGGCCTTCTTCCCGATCAGGCCGTACCGCCAGCCGTCGATGATGGCGCCCTGGGTGAGCGGGAGCGCCAGGCGGGTGCCGCGGTCGTAGGAGTTGTCGAACACCTTCCCGCTGTCCCAGATCTGGCCGAGGTAGTGGGCCACCACGAAGTCGTTCTCCGCGATCGTCTTCCCGCCGCCCGCGATGACCGTCTTGACCGCGATCTGGTCCGAGGGGTCCCCGCTGCCCTTGGCGACCGTCGGCTTCTCTTCGAACTTCGTACCCGCCGTGATCGCCGGCAGCGGTCCGTCGACGATCTTCGGCGGCGGTGCCGCGGACGTCTGGGGCGCCGAGGGCGAGGCGCTGTCGCTGGCCTTGCCCGAGTCGGACTTGTCGTCCCCGCACGCGGCGAGGGTGGCCAGTCCAGCGGGAACGGCAATGAGAAGTGAGCGTCGGCGCACGGTGGGGGCCTCGTAATCATCGATCTTGTGGATGGCGTCCGCGCAACTCTACGGCGTGAGAAGGGCGCCGCACGGTGTAACGTACGGCGCCCGTGTGACGTTCCGGGAATTTCCGGTCCCCTGGCGGAACGTGTCTCTCACATTCCTGCGATCAGCTTCTCCACCCGTTCGTCCACCGAACGGAACGGGTCCTTGCACAACACCGTGCGCTGGGCCTGGTCGTTGAGCTTGAGGTGCACCCAGTCGACGGTGAAGTCGCGGCGCTGCTCCTGGGCGCGCCGGATGAAGTCGCCCCGCAGCCGGGCCCGAGTGGTCTGCGGCGGTACGGACTTGCCCTCGAAGATCTTCAAATCGTTGCAGATCCGGGCGGCTTGTCCCTTCTTCTCCAGCAGGTAGTACAGACCCCGCCGACGGTGGATGTCGTGGTAGGCGAGGTCTATCTGCGCGACCCGGGGGTGCGACATGGTCATGTTGTGCTTGGCCCGGTACCGCTCGAGGAGCTTGTACTTCATGACCCAGTCGATCTCGGTGCCGATGCGGTCGAGGTCCTCGGACTCGATCGCGTCCAGCGTACGGCCCCACAGCTCCAGCACCTGCTCGACGGTGCCGGTGCGGATGCCGCGGCGCTCGCAGAAGTCCAGCGCCTTCTCGTAGTACTCGCGCTGCACCTCCAGCGCGGAGGCCTCCCGGCCGCTGGCCAGGCGCACCTTGCGCCGCCCGGTGATGTCGTGACTGACCTCGCGGATCGCCCGGATCGGGTTCTCCAGCGTGAGGTCGCGCATCACGGTGCCCGCCTCGATCATGCGCAGCACCAGGTCGGTGGCGCCGACCTTGAGCAGCATGGTCGTCTCGGACATGTTCGAGTCGCCCACGATGACGTGCAGCCGGCGGTAGCGCTCGGCGTCCGCGTGCGGCTCGTCGCGCGTGTTGATGATGGGCCTCGAGCGGGTCGTCGCCGAGGAGACGCCCTCCCAGATGTGCTCGGCCCGCTGACTGACGCAGTACACGGCGCCGCGCGGCGTCTGCAGCACCTTGCCCGCACCGCAGAGCAGCTGCCGCGTGACCAGGAACGGAATCAGGATGTCCGCGAGCCGCGAGAACTCCCCGTGCCGGGCCACCAGATAATTCTCGTGACAGCCGTAGGAGTTGCCGGCGGAGTCGGTGTTGTTCTTGAAGAGGTAGACGTCGCCCGCGATTCCCTCCTCGTGCAGGCGTCGTTCGGCGTCCACCAGGAGTCCCTCGAGAATGCGCTCGCCGGCCTTGTCGTGGGTGACCAGTTCGGTCACGTTGTCACATTCCGGCGTTGCGTATTCCGGATGTGATCCCACGTCGAGATAGAGGCGGGCGCCGTTCCGCAGAAAGACATTGCTGCTTCGGCCCCATGACACGACACGGCGGAAGAGGTACCGCGCCACCTCGTCAGGCGACAGGCGGCGCTGTCCCCTGAACGTGCACGTGACACCGTACTCGTTCTCCAGCCCGAAAATGCGGCGGTCCATGAGGGAACATTACGCCCGATCCCCCGAGCTGAAACGAGGTTCGACAGCACGATTCGGATCATTTTCCGAACGGGCCGCAACCACCGCTCTCCCGGCGGGAACTGCCAGTACCCGTCCCGTGGCGACCAAAACCAGCAGGGACACGCCGCCCGCGACGCCCGGCACGGCGAACCCCCACAGCGCCCCGCCCGCCTCGACGACCGGACCGGTGAGTCCCGTTCCGACCGACGCGCCGACGGTGAAGGTGGTCACCAGCCAGGAGAACGCCTCCGTGACCGTGCCGCGCGGCGCGTGCCGGTCGACCAGCACGAAGGCGCAGGCGATGGCCGGAGCGAGGAAGATCCCGGCGACCACGGTGAGCAACGTCATGGCCACCACGCCCGGCATCAGCATCAGCGGCAGGTAACACACCGCCAGAAGGGCCACCAGCACCCGCAGTCGCCGCGCGGGCTCACCGGCCCACTGGCGCGCCCCGTACGCCACACCGCCGATCAGGGCACCCAGCCCGATCCCCGCCATCAGCCAGCCGTACACGTGGTCACCGCCGTGCTCGTCCGCGTACGTCACCGCCGCCACGGTGATCGACCCCAGCGCCATCCCCACGGCCAGGAAGGCACCCAGCAGCGCGAGCAGCCCCGGCGAGCGCAGCGCGCCCAGCCAGTGCGCCTCGCGCGGCGCCGACCGCCAGGCACGCGAGGGCGGCGAGACGACCACGGAGAGGGCGCCCAGCACCCCGATGACGTTCAGCACGAGCAGCGCGGCCTGCGCCGACCACACCGAGGCGCACACCGTCACCAGCAGCGGCCCGACGGTGAACATGACCTCCTGGGCCACGGCGTCCATGGCGTACGCCCGGTGGACATGGTCCTCCTCGGGCAGCACGGAAGCCCACAGCGCCCGCAGCCCGCCCTCCAGGGGCGGGGTGAAGAGTCCCGCGGCGGCGACGGCGCCGTAGGCCACCGCCGACGGCCCGATTCCCACGAAGGCGAACACGGCCATCGCCAGCGCCGACAGCACGGCGGCCGGCAGTTGCACGCGCGGCTGCCCACGCAGATCCACCAGCCGCCCCAGCACCGGCTGTCCCACGGCGTTGGCGACGCCGTACACCGCCGCCAGGGCACCGGCCAGGCTGTACGTACCGCCCTCCGCGCGCACGAACAGCACGATCGCGATGGCGGCGGTCGCGTTGGGCAGCCGCCCCACGAGCGTGCCCACGAGCAGCCGGGTGGCGTGCCGCGCCCGGAGGATCTCCAGGTATCCCGTGGCCATGCGGGCCCCTTCACTGGAAGTTTTACGTATAACTAGGTGCTCCATACGTACCATGTCCGCTGTTCACCAGTCCAGACGAAGGAGCGGCCCGACGATGCCCCGAGCCGGCACCCGCCCCACGAGCCGGGACGTCGCCCAGGCCGCCGGCGTCTCGCAGGCCGCGGTCTCCCTGGTCCTCGGCGACAAGTGGCGCGGCCGGGTGTCCGAGGCCACGGCGGAGCGCGTACGCGAGGCCGCGCGCACCCTGGGCTACCGCCCCAACCTGGCCGCCCGCAACCTCCGGCTGGGCCGCACCCGTACGGTCCTCCTGGTCGTCCCCGCCCTCACCACGGAGTTCTTCGCCGGCGTCTACACCGGGGCCGCCCGGGTGGCCTCCCGGCACGGCTTCGGCGTGGTCCTGTACCCCTCCCCCGAGGGCATCGGCCCCGCCCGCGACCCCTTCGCGTCCGCACAGGCGGCCCTGGACGGCGTCATCGCCTCCTCCATGGCCGCGGAGGCCCTCACCGCGATCCGCGGCGAGGCGCTGCCGCTGGTGATGCTGGACAGCGACCCCGAGGGCAGTGTGGGCGCGGCCACGGTCAACCTCGACATCGCCGACGGCGTCCGCCAGGTCACCGACCACCTCCTGGCACTGGGCCACCGCCGCTTCCTCCACCTGGCGGCGGATGTGGCGTCCTGGACCTTCGAGGTGCGTGCGCGGGAGCTGGCGGCGCGCCTGCGGGAGGTTCCGTGGACGTCGTTGCGCACGGCGCGGGCGCCGATCTCGATCAAGGGTGCGGAGGCCGCGGCGGAGGCCGCGCTCTCCAGGACCGCACCGGACCGCCCCACCGCCGTGGTCTGCGACGACGACCACCTGGCAGCCGGCACGTACAAGGCCGCGCGGCGTCTGGGACTGCGTGTTCCCGAGGACTTGTCCATCACCGGTCTGGACGATCTGGCCCTCGCGAGCGCGATCGATCCGGAGCTGACCACGGTGCGGTTGGACGCGGAGCTTTTCGGTGAGCGGGGGATGGAGGCGTTGCTGGCGGTCCTGGAGGGCCGCGCCCCCGCCGCGGGCGACATCCCGGTCGAGCTGGTGGTCCGGGGGTCCACGGCCCCGGCACCCCGCTGACGGCTGCGGCGGCGCCCTGCGTCGGTGCTGAGCGGGGGTGGGTTCGCAGCCCGGCGGCTTACGGAGCGCCCGGCGTTGGTGTCGACCGGGGGTGAGTTCGCGCAGCCCGGCGCTTACGGGGTGCCGTCGCGCCCACCCGTGCCGCCCCAGCGGCACGACTGCCCGCGGTGAGCGGGGGCGGCGGCAGGTAGCCGCGTACGGCGTGGAGGGGACGGGGCGGGGGTGGCCGCCCGCAGCGGCCGACGCGTCCGCGCCCCCAAGAAACCCGATCGCGCCAGTCCGAGGACGGACACCCCCGACGCGGCCCCGGCCCACCCACCGGCCACGGGCGCTACGCGCACCCCCACCGGAGCGAACGCCGCGCCGCAGGCGTCAGACGCGCACCCCCACTACTCGACGTCTCCGCCGGAGTCCGTCTCGGCCTCCGCCTCGGAGGCCGTCTCCGCACCGCCCGCCTCCAGCAGACGGGACAACTGACGCCCCCCGATCCGCTTGAACTTCCGCTTCTGCGGCCGCGTACGGTCCAGCACCGCCACCTCCAGCCGCTCCGCGGGAATCTCCCGCTCACTGCCGTTGGTGTCCCGCGACAACGCCTGCACCGCCAGCCGCAGCGCCTCCGCCAGCGTCATCCCGTCCCGGTGCCGCTGATCCAGGTACCCGCTGATCTGCTCCGCGTTACCCCCCACCGCCACCGAGCCGTGCTCGTCCACGATGGACCCGTCGTGCGGCAACCGGTAGATCTGGTCGTACTCCGGGGTCTCCCCGACCTCGGCCACCACCAGCTCCACCTCGTACGGCTTCTCCCCCACACTCGAGAAGATCGTCCCCAGCGTCTGCGCGTACACGTTCGCCAGACCCCGGGCCGTCACATCGTCCCGGTCGTAGGTGTAACCCCGCAGATCGGCGTACCGCACGCCCCCGATCCGCAGATTCTCGTACTCGTTGTACTTACCGGCCGCGGCGAACCCGATCCGGTCATAGATCTCGCTGAACTTGTGCAGCGCACGGGACGGGTTCTCACCGACGAACACGATCCCGTCGGCATACTGCAGCACCACAAGGCTGCGACCACGGGCGATGCCCTTCCGGGCGTACTCCGCCCGGTCCGCCATCGCCTGCTGGGGTGAGACATAGAACGGCGTCGACACCGGTTATCCGTCCCTTTCTGTCGAAGTCACTGGACCACCTGAAACAACCGAACAACCCGCCCGCGCGGCCTACAGCAGCGAGGCCCGCGGACCGTCCGGCTGCTCCAGCCGCCGCTCCAGCACCGACCGGGCGATGTCGGACGCCTCGTCCTCGGTGAGCCGGCGGAAACCGTCCTCGGTGATCACGGTGACGATCGGGTAGATCCGGCGGGCGACATCGGGACCACCGGTCGCCGAGTCGTCGTCTGCCGCGTCGTACAGCGCCTGCACCACCAGCGTGGTGGCCTCGGCCTCACTCAGGTCGTCCCGGAACAGCTTCTTCATCGCACCGCGCGCGAAGATCGACCCGGAACCGGTCGCGGCGTACCCCTTCTCCTCCGAACGCCCGCCCGTGACGTCGTAGGAGAAGATCCGCCCCTTCTCCCGGTCCACGTCGTACCCGGCGAACAGCGGAACCACGGCCAGCCCCTGCATCGCCATGCCCAAATTCGAACGGATCATCGTCGACAGCCGGTTCGCCTTGCCCTCCAGCGACAGCTGCGCGCCCTCGACCTTCTCGAAGTGCTCCAGCTCCAACTGGAACAGCTTCACCATCTCCACGGCGAGACCCGCCGTACCGGCGATTCCCACCGCCGAGTACTCATCGGCCGGGAACACCTTCTCGATGTCCCGCTGCGCGATGACGTTCCCCATGGTGGCTCGCCGGTCACCGGCGAGCACGACGCCGCCGGGGAAAGTCACCGCCACGATCGTCGTCCCGTGCGGCGCCTCGATCACACCCTTCACCGGCGGCAACGACCTCTTGCCCGGCAGCAGTTCCGGCTGGTGCTCGGAGAGGAAGTCCATGAAGGAGGACGACCCGGGCGTCAGGAAGGCGGCCGGCAGACGCCCGGTGCTACGAGTGTTCGCTTCCACGAAGTTCCTTCCAGGTAGGCGGCTGCCCGACGAACAGCGTCGGGATCATCTCCCAACTTGCCGATGGCCGAATTGCAGTTGAAGCACAGTACGCCACGGACCCTACCCGTCCTGCGGCAATGATCCACATATACGGCGGAGGCTTTCGGGCAGCCCCCGCAGCGCGGACGCTGCCCGCGGCCGGTCCATCCCGCACCACGGACAGCGTCTCACGCCACCTTCGACTCTCACCCTGGACACCCCCGCAACCTTCGATGCGAAGGTTACTGGCCGCCCTTTTGCACGAAGCTTCGAACGAAGTCCTCGGCGTTGGCCTCGAGCACGTCGTCGATCTCGTCCAGGACGTCGTCCACGTCCTCGCTCAGCTTTTCCTGACGCTCCTTGAGGTCCTCCGAAGCCTGCGCTTCCGCCGCCTGCTCCTCGACCTCCTCCGTGGACCGGGTGGCCTTCTGCTGTCCGCCGCCGGTGTCCTTGGTCGCCATCACCCTCACCCCGCTCGGTTCGCCCGACACACTTGCTCGGTCAAGATCAGACCCTACTCGCCGGGTCCGACAATGCCCCCGCAGTTGCTCCAACGTACGGGGACCCTCTCGATGATTCCCGGACCCGGCGTTTTCCACCCTGTCCGGCCGGCCCTTCCCGGGGTACCCCGGTACCCGCTCAGTTCCCGGACAACACCCTGACCAGGTCTTCTGCCGTGCGACAGCGGTCCAGGAGCTCCTTGACGTGATTACGCGTTCCGCGAAGCGGTTCCAGGGTTGGGACCCGCTGGAGCGAGTCCCGGCCCGGCAGATCGAAGATCACCGAGTCCCAGGAGGCCGCCGCGACGTCGTCCGCGTACTGCTCCAGACAGCGCCCGCGGAAGTACGCGCGGGTGTCCTCCGGAGGCTTCGTACGGGCCCGCTCGACCTCTCCCTCGCCCAGTAGCCGCTTCATCCGTCCCCGGGCCACCAGGCGGTTGTAGAGGCCCTTCTCGGGGCGTACGTCGGCGTACTGCAGGTCCACCAGGTGCAGCCGGGCGGCGTCCCAGTCCAGGCCGTCCCTGCGCCGGTAGCCCTCCATGAGCTCCCGCTTGGCGACCCAGTCCAGCTCGCCGGCCAGGCTCATCGGGTCGTTCTCCAACCGCGTGAGCGTGTCCTCCCAGCGAACCAGCACGTCCTTGGTCTGTTCGTCGGCATCGGCCCCGAAGCGCTCCTCCACGTACTTGCGAGCCAGCTCGTAGTACTCCATCTGGAGCTGCACCGCGGTCAGGGTCCGCCCGCTACGAAGCGTGACCAGCCGCTTCAGGGACGGGTCGTGCGAGACCTGGTGCAGCGTCCGCACCGGCTGGTCCACGGCCAGGTCCACCGCGATGAACCCGTCCTCGATCATCGACAGGACCAGTGCCGTCGTGCCCAGCTTCAGGTACGTCGAGATCTCGGACAGGTTCGCGTCGCCGATGATCACGTGCAGCCGCCGGTACTTCTCGGCGTCGGCGTGCGGTTCGTCCCGGGTGTTGATGATCGGGCGCTTCAGCGTCGTCTCCAGGCCCACCTCGACCTCGAAGTAGTCCGCGCGCTGGCTGAGCTGGAAGCCGTGCTCGTGGCCGTCCTGGCCGATGCCGACGCGGCCGGCGCCGGTGAAGACCTGGCGGGTGACGAAGAACGGCGTCAGGTGGCGCACGATGTCCGAGAAGGGGGTCTCCCGCTTCATCAGGTAGTTCTCGTGCGTGCCGTAGGAGGCGCCCTTGTTGTCGGTGTTGTTCTTGTACAGGTGGATGGGCTGGGCGCCGGGGAGCTGGCCGGCGCGCTCCGCCGCCTCGGCCATGATCCGCTCGCCGGCCTTGTCCCAGAGGACGGCGTCGCGGGGGTTGGTGACCTCGGGGGCGCTGTATTCCGGGTGGGCGTGGTCCACGTAGAGCCGTGCGCCGTTGGTGAGGATGACGTTGGCCAGGCCGATGTCCTCGTCGGTGAGCTGGCTGGCGTCGGCGGCCTCGCGGGCGAGGTCGAAGCCTCGCGCGTCCCGCAACGGGTTCTCCTCCTCGAAGTCCCAGCGGGCCCGGCGGGCCCGGTGCATCGCCGCCGCGTAGGCGTTCACGATCTGGGACGAGGTGAGCATGGCATTGGCGTTGGGGTGGCCGGGGACGGAGATGCCGTACTCCGTCTCGATGCCCATTACTCGCCGTACGGTCATGCGGCCCTCCTTGCCCGGCGGCGTCCCCGGTCGGGGGCGCTGCTGTACCGCCGGCGCTCCGGTGCGTGTGCGGTGCCCGTCCCCGCACTGCGCGACTCGGCGATACGGAAGAGCCTAGAACGCCTTTGCGCTGGTGGGGAGATCATTTGCGTCATTGCTGTGCTCCAGCCGTGGCCCGAAAAGCAGTCGGCTGCGGGTACCCGTCGAGGGCACCCGCAGCCGCCCTGGCTTTTACAGGTACTGACCGGTATTCGCCACCGTGTCGATGGAGCGTCCGGTGTCCGCACCCTGCTTTCCGGTGATGAGCGTACGGATGTACACGATCCGCTCGCCCTTCTTTCCGGAGATTCGGGCCCAGTCGTCGGGGTTGGTGGTGTTGGGCAGGTCCTCGTTCTCCTTGAACTCGTCCACGCAGGCCTGGAGCAGGTGGGAGACGCGGAGGCCCTTCTGGTTCTTTTCCAGGAAGTCCTTGATCGCCATCTTCTTGGCGCGGCCCACGATGTTCTCGATCATGGCGCCGGAATTGAAGTCCTTGAAGTAGAGGACTTCCTTGTCGCCGTTGGCGTAGGTGACTTCCAGGAAGCGGTTTTCCTCGGATTCGGCGTACATCTGTTCCACGGCGGTCTGGATCATGCTCTGGACCGTCATGGCCTTGTCGCCGCCGTGCTCGGTGAGGTCGTCGCCGTGCAGCGGGAGGCGTTCGGTGAGGTACTTGCCGAAGATGTCCTGGGCCGCCTCGGCGTCCGGACGCTCGATCTTGATCTTCACGTCCAGCCGGCCGGGCCGCAGGATGGCGGGGTCGATCATGTCCTCGCGGTTGGAGGCGCCGATCACGACCACGTTCTGCAGGCCTTCCACGCCGTCGATCTCGGCGAGCAGCTGCGGGACGATGGTGTTCTCCACGTCCGAGCTGACGCCGGAGCCGCGGGTGCGGAAGAGGGATTCCATCTCGTCGAAGAAGACGATGACGGGGGTGCCCTCGCTGGCCTTCTCCCGGGCCCGCTGGAAGACCAGGCGGATCTGCCGCTCGGTCTCGCCGACGTACTTGTTCAGCAGCTCGGGGCCCTTGATGTTGAGGAAGAAGCTCTTGCCGGCGGCCTGGCCGGTGACCTCGGCGACCTTCTTGGCCAGCGAGTTGGCGACGGCCTTGGCGATGAGCGTCTTGCCGCATCCGGGGGGCCCGTAGAGCAGCACGCCCTTGGGCGGCCGCAGTTCGTGCTCCTTGAACAGGTCCGGGTAGAGGTACGGCAGCTCGACCGCGTCGCGGATGGCCTCGATCTGGCCGCCGAGGCCGCCGATCTGCTCGTAGCCGATGTCGGGGACTTCCTCGAGGACGAGTTCCTCGACCTCGCTCTTGGGGACGACCTCGTAGACGTATCCGGAGCGGGGCTCCATGAGCAGGGCGTCGCCGGGGCGGATGGTGACGTCCAGCAGCGGCTCGGCGAGCCGTACCACCCGCTCCTCGTCGGTGTGCCCGAGCACCAGGGCCCGCTCGCCGTCCTCGAGGATCTCCTTGAGGGTGACGATGTCGCCGACGCGCTCGAACTCCATGGCCTCGACCACGTTGAGCGCTTCGTTGAGCATCACTTCCTGGCCGCGCCGGAGCTCGTCGAGCTCCACGCTGGGGCTGACGTTCACCCGCAGTTTGCGGCCGCCGGTGAAGATGTCGGCCGTGCCGTCCTCGTTCGCCGTGAGGAAGACCCCGAAGCCGGCCGGGGGCTGTGCGAGCCGGTCGACTTCCTCCTTGAGGGCCACGATCTGGTCGCGGGCCTCACGGAGCGTGCCGGCGAGTCGTTCGTTCTGGGCGGACACGCCGGCCAGGTTGGTCTGCAGCTCGACGATCCGCTCTTCGAGAATCCTCGTGTGTCGCGGAGAGTCGGCGAGCTTGCGTCGCAGGACGGCGATCTCCTGCTCAAGGTAGGCAATCTGCCCGGCCGGGTCGTCGGACCCGCGTCCTGGGCGGATGCCGCGGTTCATGTCGTCGTCGTGGGCTGCCACGGTCCTCACCTCCTCCAAGGGGAGCTGGACGCTTCCAGACCCTACCTGGGTGGGTGTCGATTGAAACCCCTAGATCACAAAGACGGTCGGGGTGTGTCCGATCTTCACCCTTGCGCTCTCCCTCACGCCAGGGGAATACCCACCGAAGACGATCGGAACCCAGGCGAAGGTAGGGTCGAAGTGTTCAACACCCGTCGGAGCTGGCCGGATTCCCGTGCGGCTCGGCGCAGGAAACGGCAGGAGAGATGAGCGTGCAGCAGGAGGCCGGAGTCGACGGCGAGGCCCTGGAGGTCTGGATCGACCAGGACCTGTGTACCGGCGACGGCATCTGCGCCCAGTACGCGCCCGAGGTGTTCGAGCTGGACATCGACGGTCTGGCCTACGTGAAGAGTCCGCAGGACGAGTTGTTGCAGGACAAGGGGGCGGCAACGCCCGTGCCGCTGCCGCTCCTCACGGACGTGGTCGACTCGGCGAAGGAGTGTCCGGGCGAGTGCATCCACGTCCGTCGGGTTTCGGACAGCGTCGAGGTGTACGGGCCGGACGCCGAGTGATCGATTTGACACGACGCGTCACGACTGTCTGATTTCTCACACTCCGGGGCGTGCGTCCCGGGGCGCGCCCCGCGGCACGCCCGCGCACGGGTCACACACTCCTGGCGCCGGACGGGGCGGACCGCACGAACGTGCCGTTCTCCCACCGCCACTTCACGTTCTCGCGCACGTCGGGGCAGCAACTGGGCACGTCGGCGGAGGAGTAGCCGAAGAGTCCGGCGGTGACCTCGCCGTCACGCACGGCGAAGTCGCCGACGTTGGTGCGGTCCTCGGGGTCGACGAGGGTGGCGACCACGCGCGGTTCGGTGCTGCCCGCGGCCCGGGTGAGGACGTACACGCCGTCGGGCGGGGTACCCATCGGGGTTTCGCAGTGGACCACGGCCACGGTCTCCGGGCGGCCGTCGCCGTCAAGGTCGCCGGACGCCTTCTTCTTCACCACGAGCCCCACCCGGCCGCAGTCGAGGGGGAGCTCGGCGGCCGCGGGATCGGGCGGGGCGGTGTGCGCCGGGGCGCTCTTCGTCTGCGGTCCGGGCGTCGGGACCGCGGTGGCGGCGTCGGGACCCACGACCGAGGAGAGGGCCACGACACCGGCGACGGCCGTGGCGGTGGCGACCCAGTGGATGGGCCGGGTGTGCGTGTGGGCGAGCTCCGGGACGGCGGAAGGCTGCACTAGGAGTGTCTCCTGTGAGGGCTGTGCCGGTGGGGGTGGCCAGCATCGTGCCACACGTCACAGTGGGGAGGGAACGGCGGGGTGTGCGGTTCCGGTGCGGGGGAACGGGGAAGGGTTCCGCTCTCCGTGCCGTCGGTCGGGTCGTCGGGTCAACGTGAAGGCGCCGTGGTGCAGTTCCCGGCCGTTGCCGGGAACTGCACCACGGCGCCCGTCCGTTGTGGGGGTGGCGGTCCGCGTCAGCGGGCGGCGCCTCCGTCGGCGTTGGGGCCGGCGTAGTCCTCGCCGTAGGCGCCCTTGGCGGGGCGGCGGCGGCGCATGGGCGGCTCGACACCGTCGGCGAGGCGGCGGGCGGTGAGGAGGAAGCCGGTGTGGCCGATCATCCGGTGGTCCGGGCGGACGGCCAGGCCCTCGATGTGCCAGTTGCGGATCATCGTCTCCCAGGAGGTCGGCTCGTTGAAGCAGCCGATCTCGCGGATGGACTCGACGGTCCGGGCGAGCTGGGTGGTGGTGGCCACGTAGCAGCACAGGATGCCGCCGGGGACGAGCGCCTTGGAGACGGCCTCCAGGCACTCCCAGGGGGCGAGCATGTCGAGGATGACGCGGTCGACGTCGGTGTCGGACAGGTTGTCCTGGAGGTCGCCGACGGTGAGCTGCCAGGCGGGGTGCGGGCCGCCGAAGTAGCGCTCGACGTTCTGCCGGGCGATGTCGGCGAAGTCCTCGCGGCGCTCGTAGGAGTGCAGCATGCCCTGGTCGCCGATGGCGCGCAGCAGGAAGCTGCTGAGCGAGCCGGAGCCGACGCCGGCCTCGACGACGCGCGCGCCGGGGAAGATGTCGGCGAAGGCGAGGATCTGCCCCGCGTCCTTGGGGTAGACGACGGCTGCCCCGCGGGGCATGGACAGGACGTAGTCGGGGAGCAGGGGGCGCAGCGCGAGGTAGGCGACGTTCCCGGTGGTGCGGACAACGCTGCCCTCGGGAGCGCCGATCAGTTCGTCGTGGGGGAAGGAACCCTTGTGGGTGTGGAAGTTCTTCCCGGCCTCGAGCGTGAACGTGTAGTGGCGGCCCTTGGGGTCGGTCAGCTGAACCTGGTCCCCGACCTTGAAGGGCCCGCGCCTGCGGGCGGCACCGGTCGGTTCGGACATGTGAACAGCCTACCCGTCCCGGGAGGGGGCGCCGACCACGGCCGGTGCGGGCGGGAGGTTCAGCTGGGCCGCGCCATCGCCTTCACGAAGGCGCGCTCGACGTCGGCCGCGGACAGGACGCCGTAGATCTCGCCAGTGTCCTCGACCACCAGGTACTCGGTGGCCGGGGTGGCGCGCAGGGCGTCCAGGAGGTCCTCTCCGGCGAGCTCGGCGGAGACGTGCATGCCGTCGGTGAGGTCCTGGGCGAGTCCGCCGACGGGTACCCAGGGGCGGCGGTGTTCGGGTACGCCGACGATGGCGGCCTCGCGGACCAGGGAGAGGGGGGCGCCGTCGGGGTCGACGACGACCAGGGCGCGGGCGCCGGCGGCGTTGGCCCGGCGCAGGGCCTCGGAGAGGGGGGTGTCGGTCTCGACGGGCACCGCGCGGCGGGTGAGGGTGCGGGCGCGCAGCTCGGGGAGGTGTTCGCGCAGCCGGGCCATGCGCAGGCTGTTGCCGGCGCCGGTCCAGATGATCGCGGCGAGGATGGCGGCGAGCAGGGCGTCCAGGACGGTGTCCATGCCCACGTTGTCCACGGCGTCGGAGCCGAGGGCGCCGGACTGGGTGAGCAGCGGGAGGCCGATCAGGACGGCGACGGCGAGGGCTCGGCCGACCCAGGCGGCGGCGATGGTGCCGGTCATGGGTTTGCCGCTGATCGCCCAGACGACGGCGCGGAGCATGCGGCCGCCGTCCAGGGGGAGGCCGGGCAGGAGGTTGAAGACGGCCACGATGAGGTTGGAGATCATCAGGCCGGCCAGCAGGACGCCGGGGACGCTGCTGGGGTCGACGGCCAGCAGCGCGAGGTAGAAGAGGCCGGAGAGGACGAGGGAGAGCAGGGGGCCGACGAAGGCCAGCACGAACTCGCGTCCGGGGGTCTCGGCCTCCTTCTCGATCTCGGAGACGCCGCCGAAGAACTGGAGCTGGATGCGGCGCACCGGGAGTTTGAAGCGGAGCGCGGCGAGGGTGTGGGCGAGCTCGTGGACCAGTACGGAGGCGTAGAAGGCGACCGCGAAGAACAGGGAGACGAGGTAGCTGGCGGCGCCGAGCTCGGGCAGCACGCGGTCGATCTGTCCGCCGAACACCCAGGTGATGAGGATGGCGACGAGGAACCAGCTGGGCGCCACGTACACGGGCACGCCGAACGGGCGCCCCATCAGCAGCCCGCCCCGCTGCTTCTCCTGCGGCCGCTGCGGGGGCGTCTGCCCCGCACCGGAGTGCGCGAGCGGGCGTCCCTCGCCGGTGCCGTCGGCCCGCGGGGTGCTCCGCTCGTCACCGGGCCCGCCCGCGGAGGCGGGAGGCTCGCCGGGTCCGGAGTCCGGAGTCCGGGGAGCCGGCCGGGGGGAGGCTGGGGGGTGCCCCGGACCGGTGGCCGGGGGCCGCGGGTGTGCGGGGGCGCCGTCGGACCGGCCGGCGGCGGGCTCGTCCGCGGGGTGGCCGGGCTCAGGGGTGGCCGAGGGCTGAGGGCCCGTGTGGTCGGGCGACTCGTCGTTGCCGGGTCGCGGCTGTCCGCGCCCGCCGCTTACGTCCACCGGTGTCCCCTCGTTCGCTGCGTCTCCCGCGCCTGCCGGACGGGAGGGTCTCGTGTCGATGGTATGCGGCCTGCGCCGCGCGTTCCGCCCCGGCACCCTGTCTCTTCCCCTCCTTCCCCCTTCCCCTTCCTTCCCCACCGTCACGCGCGGCGCCTGCGGCCGACGGGCGGTCCGGGGCCGCGTCGGAGGCGTCCGTCCTCGGACCGGCGCGCGATCGGCCCGCTGGAGGGGCGCGGGAGCACCGGCCACCGCGGACGGCCGCCCCGCCCCTTCCGCTCCGTCGGCGCGCACGCTCTGTCAGTGGCGGGCCGTAAGGTCTGTGGCATGGAGACGAGCACCGAGGGCGAGGAGCGGACCGGCGGCAGCCCGGTCACCATGGGCGTACGAGCGGACACGGCCGCCATACCGCCCGCCTCGTTGTCCCCTTCCCGTGCGAGTGACTTCATGCAGTGCCCGCTGCTGTACCGGTTCCGGGTCATCGACCGGCTGCCGGAGAAGCCGAGCGAGGCGGCGACCAGGGGCACGCTGGTGCACGCGGTGCTGGAGCGCCTCTTCGACGACCCGGCCGCCGACCGCACCGCGCCCCGGGCGAAGTCGCTGGTCCCGGGTCAGTGGGACCGGCTGCGCGAGACCCGGCCGGAGGTCATGGAGCTGTTCGCCGACGATCCGGAGGGCGAGCGGCTGGCGCGCTGGCTGGCGGAGGCGGAGAGGCTGGTCGAGCGGTGGTTCTCGCTGGAGGATCCGAGCCGGCTGGAGCCCGCCGAGCGGGAGCTGTTCGTCGAGGCGGAGCTGGACTCCGGGCTGAGACTGCGCGGCATCATCGACCGGGTGGACGTCGCGCCCACCGGCGAGGTGCGGATCGTCGACTACAAGACGGGCAAGGCGCCCCGACCGGAGTACGCCGAGGGCGCGCTCTTCCAGATGAAGTTCTACGCCCTGGTGGTGTGGCGGCTGAAGAAGGTGATCCCGCGCCGGCTCCAGCTGGTGTACCTCGGCAGTGGTGACGTGCTGACCTACGACCCCGTGCTCGCGGACCTGGAGCGGGTGGAGCGCAAGCTGCTCGCGCTGTGGGACGCGATCCGGCTGGCGACCGAGACGGGTGTCTGGCGTCCGCGTCCCACGAAGCTGTGCGGCTGGTGCGACCACCAGGCGCACTGCCCGGAGTTCGGCGGCACTCCCCCGCCGTACCCCCTCCCGGTGAGGGCGCCCGAGTCCGGCGGGGCCCAACAGGGCAGAATGGGGCCGGACTAGCGAAGGAGACTCAGGTGGCCATCCGCGTCCTACTGGTCGACGACCAGCCGCTGCTGCGTACCGGGTTCCGGATGATTCTGGAGGCCGAGCAGGACCTCGCGGTCGTCGGCGAGGCCGGAGACGGCCTCCAGGCCCTGGACCAGGTGCGGGCGCTGCAGCCCGATGTGGTGCTGATGGACATCCGCATGCCGCGGATGGACGGGGTGGAGGCGACCCGGCAGATCACCGGACCCGAGCGGGACGGGCCGGCGAAGGTACTGGTGCTGACGACGTTCGATCTCGACGAATACGTGGTGGAGGCACTGAAGGCGGGGGCCAGCGGCTTCCTGCTGAAGGACGCCCCGGCCAACGAGCTGGTGCAGGCAATCCGTGTGGTGGCCGCCGGGGAGGCGATGCTCGCGCCGAGCATCACGCGCCGGCTGCTGGACAAGTACGCCACGCATCTGCCGTCCGGTGACGAGCCGGTGCCGGACACGCTGCACACACTGACCGAGCGTGAGGTCGAGGTGCTGAAGCTGGTGGCGCGCGGGCTGTCCAACGCGGAGATCGCCGCCGACCTGTTCGTCAGCGAGACCACCGTCAAGACGCACGTGGGTCATGTCCTGACCAAGCTGGGGCTGCGCGACCGGGTGCAGGCGGCGGTGTACGCCTATGAGAGCGGGCTGGTGCGCCCCGGCGCGCAGTAGCGCGACGGTCGTGGTACGACGAGGGCGCCCTCCCCGTCGGGAGGGCGCCCTCGTCGTACCGGTGCGGCGTCAGCTCTTGTTCAGCTCCCAGAACCGGAACACGGTCGAGGCGTCGAGGCAGTACTCCAGGCCGTACACGCCGTCCCGGACGACCGCGTACTGCTTGGCCTGCCAGAGCGGGAGGACGGGGATGTCCTCGGCGACGATGTCCTGGATCCGGCCGAACTCCTTGTCGGTGGCGGAGCGGTCGCTCTGGGCGGCCGTGCGCGGGAGGAGCGACTCGGTGATCGTGCCGGCGTCGTAGTTGTTGTCCAGCACGTTGCCCTCGCCGAAGAAGGGGCCGGTGAAGTTGTCGGCGTCCGGGTAGTCGGGCACCCAGCCCTTGACGTAGACGCCGTACTCGCCGGCCGCGATGTCCTTCTCGTACTGGGCGAAGGGGACCGACTCGACGTCGGCGTCGAAGAGTCCGCTGGCGTTGAGCTGTCCGGCGATCGCCTTCAGTTCCTGGTCGGTGGCCGGGCCGTAGCGGGACGGGGTGGACCACAGGGTCAGCTCCACCTTGCCGGTGATGCCCTCCTCCTCCAGTGCCGCGGCGGCCTTGGCCTTGGAGGGGCGGGCGCCGTAGGTGTCGAAGAAGGCGGTGTTGTGGCCGGCGATGCCGGCCGGGACGATCGAGTACAGCGGGCTGGCCGTGCCCTGGTGGACGTCCCGGACGAGGGCGTCACGGTCGATCAGATGGGCGAAGGCCCGGCGCACGCCGAGCCTTCCGGCGACCGGGTCGTCCATGTTGAAGACCAGGTGCTGGACCTCGGCGCTGCTGCCCTCGACGACCTCGGTGCCGCCGGTTCCGTCGTCGGCCCGCTCGATGTCGTTGATGGCCTCGGCGGTGAGGCCGCGGTAGGCGACGTCGACCTCGGCGTTCTGTACGGCCTTCTTCAGGGCGTTCTGGTCGCCGTGGAAGAACTCCAGGGTCACGCCGGAGTTCTTGGTCTCGGCGGTGCCCTGGTAGTGCTCGTTGACGGAGAAGACGGCACGGTCGTTGGTGAACGAGTCCAGCCGGTACGGGCCGGAGCCGACCGCCTCCCCGTCCTCGCGCAGTCCGTCAGCGTCGTACTCGCGGTGGTCGACGATGGCACCGGCGCCGGACGCGATCTTGCTGGGGAAGGTGGCGTCGGGTGTGTTGAGCTCGAAGACGACCGTCTTCTTGTCGGGGGTGCCGACCTCTTCCAGCGTGGGGAACATGACCGCGGGCCCCTCGGGGTCGTTGATCCTCAGCATGCGGTCGAAGGAGAACTTCACGTCCTTCGAGGTGAGGGGGTCACCGTTGCTGAACTTCAGTCCGTCCCGCAGGGTGCAGCTGTAGACGGTGGTGCCGGCGTCCGCGAAGCCGCAGCTCTCGGCGGCGTCCGGCTGCGGCTCGGTGGCTCCCTGGGGGAAGCTGAGCAGCGACTGGAAGACGTTGTTGAACAACAGCCAGGAGCCGGGGTCGTAGCCGGAGGCGGGGTCGGTGGACAGGACGTCGTCGGACATCCCCACCACGACGTCGGAGCTGCGGGCCCCGGTGTCGCCGCTCTCGGTGCCACAGCCGGTCAACAGGCCGGAGGCCAGCCCCGCCACGAGGGGCAGGACTGGCCACGGGTTACGCAAATTCACGTGCTATGCCTTGTCATTCTTACTGCCCGGACCGCGCCACCGGTCCGGGTTCGTGCGGTTTCGTCACTCGGTGACGCCGCGCGCGAGCTCCCACAGCTGGAGAGTCGAGGAGGAGTTGAGCGCGTAGGCGGTGCCGGTGACGCCGTCGCGTGCGGCGACGTACTGCTTACCCTGCCACAGCGGGATCAGCGGGACCTCGATGGCGACGATGTTCTGGATCTCGCTGAGGCTGTCGGAGGCGGACAGCCGGTCGGCCTGGCGGCGCGACTCCGGGATCAGCTCATTGATGATCTCGCTGTTGGCGTAGGGCGAGCTGAGGAAGTTGTCCTCGCCGAGGAAGGGGGCGGTGAAGGCGTCGGCGTCCGGGTAGTCGGGGAACCAGCCCATGCCGTAGACGTCGTACTTCTCGTTCTGAGCGGCGGTCTTGAACTTGTTCCAGGTCTCGCTCTTGATGTCGGTCTCGAACAGACCGCTGTCGTTGAGCTGCTTGCTCAGCTGCTCGAACTCCGACTTGGCGGCGGGGCCGTAGTGGTCGTGCGTGTAGTGCAGGGTCAGCTTCACCGGGGTGCTGACGCCGGCCGCCTCCAGCAGGTCGCGGGCCTTGGCCACGCTCGGCTCGCCGTACTTGTTGAAGAACGCGTTGGTGTGACCGGTGACGCCGGCGGGGACCAGCGAGAACAGCGGCTCGGCCTGGGAGCCGTAGACGTTGCCGACCAGCTCGCTGCGGTTGATGACCTGGGCCATCGCCTGGCGGACGGCCTTGTCCTTCACGGTGGGGGCCTCGGTGTTGAACGCCAGGTACCGGATCTCCAGACCGGGCGACTCGACCAGCTCGATCTCGTCGTCGGTGGCGTTGCCGAGCTCCTGGATCTGCTCGGGCGACATGGTGCGGGTCGCCATGTCGATGTCGCCCTTCTTCAGCGCCTCGCCCATGGCCTCGGAACTGTCGTAGGAGACCATCTCGACCTTGTCGTTGTTCACCTCCAGCGCGCCCTTGTAGGAGGAGTTCTTGGTGAAGGTGGCGCTGACCAGCGTGTCGCCCTCGACCTTGCCCTCGAAGGTGTACGGGCCGGAGCCGTCGATCTCGAAGCCCTCGCGCAGCGCGCCCTTGTCGTAGGCGTCCGCGTTGACGATGCCCGCGACCGGGGTGGACAGCTTGTACGGGAAGGTGGCGTCGGCGCTCTTGAGGTGGAAGATCACCTCGCGGTCGCCCTGCGTCTCGACGGTGTCGATGATGGACAGCAGCGCGAAGACACCACTGTCGCCCTTGAGGGAGAGGGCGCGCTCGATGGAGAACTTCACGTCCTCCGCGGTGATCGCGTCGCCGTTCGAGAACTTCAGACCGTCGCGCAGGGTGCAGCTGTAGCGCTCGTTGCCGGCGTCGGTGAATCCGCAGGACTCGGCGGCCTCGGGCACCGGCTCGCCGTCGCCGCGGGGCTGGACCATCAGGGTCTGCACGGTCTGCCGCAGGATGTTCCAGCTGCCGACGTCATAGGCCCAGGCCGGGTCGAGGGGCGCGGGGCCGTCCTCCTTGGATGCGGTGAACCGGTCCGTGGTGCCCACGACGATCGCTTCGCCGTCTCCGCTCCCGCCCTCGGTGTCGCCGCAGGCGGCGAGCACCGGCGCGAGCAGGCCCATCGCGGCCGCCAGCACCAAAGTCTTGCGGTTCATGCTCGAGTTTCTCCAGGACTGTCGACTCCGTGTATCCGGCACGCAGGGGTTGTCGCTGCGGATCACGGGGATGGGGGCGAGGTTCTCGCGATGACATTAGTCCGCGCCCGCAGGAGGGTTCGCAGCCGCCGGAGTTGAGGGCACATCACGCAGTGGAACCGGGTGTGAACGCACCGGTAAAGGCGACCGGGGAAGGATTGGTGCAGCTTCTCATGAATCGGGACACAAAGGCGCACCGACGACCCCCGAAATGGTGCGGAAAGCACAGGCGGACATCGTTGTCGACCCCCTTTCATGTGGTGAACCTCACATGTGAAAAGGGGCTCGGCGGCACCTGAATTCGGCCACCGGCAAGCGGGGCGAATTCTTTCGGGGGCACGCGACCGGGTCCGGGAAGCCGAGCGGTGGGAATTCCGGCGGTAACACCGCTGCGCTGGGTGAACGCCTAGCGCATTTCCGTCATCACACCGCGCAGGAATGCCAGGTCCACGACTTCCAGCGAGGGGACGACCGTCCGCCGGACGGCCGGCATGATCGGGCCCACCGACGGCACCGCGACGACCTGGCAGCCCGCCGCCTCGGCGGCGGCCACACCCGTCACGGTGTCCTCGACGACGGCGCACCGCACGGGGTCCACACCGAGCCCGGCGGCGGCCGCGAGATACGGGTCGGGGTGCGGTTTGGTGCGCGGCACCTCGTCGCCGGCGATCGACAGGGCGAAGTGCTGCGGTCCCAGCGTGGTCAGCACCCGGTCGATGATGCGCCGGTGGGAGGCGGAGACGAGCGCCGTGGGGATCTCGTACTCGGACAGTTCGGCGAGCAGCCGCGCGGCGCCCGGCATCAGCGGCAGGGCGTGGTCGATACGGTCCTCGAAGCCGTCGTTGAGCAGCACCGTCAGCTCGGGGAGGCCGATGTCGGCACCGGTGGCCTCGATGAGGAACCCCGCACTGCGGGTCATGGGGCCGCCGACCACGACATGGCGCCAGGAGTCGTCGAGGGTGTGGCCGAGGGAGGCGAAGACCTCGACCTCGACGTCCCACCAGAAGCCCTCGGTGTCCACCAGGGTGCCGTCCATGTCGAGGAACACGGCCTGCAGGGCCGAACCCTCGGCCGTCTGGGTTCCTAGCGCGGGGACCGTACTGGTCATCCACGTACCTCCTTCACAGGGACGACCAGGCCGGTTCCCACGGGGGGAACCGGCCTGCGGTGGATCGACAAGTGTACGTCGTGAGGGCCGCGAACGCCCGGTGCGGCCGGTGGGGCCTCAGCGGGCGTTGAAGTACTTGGCCTCGGGGTGGTGGATGACGATGGCGTCCGTGGACTGCTCGGGGTGCAGCTGGAACTCCTCGGAGAGCCGCACCCCGATGCGCTCGGGTTCGAGCAGGGCGGCGATCTTGGCGCGGTCCTCCAGATCGGGACAGGCGCCGTAGCCGAGGGAGAAGCGGGCGCCCCGGTACTTCAGGGCGAACATGTCCTCCATCGCGGCCGGGTCCTCGCCCGCGAAGCCGAGTTCGGAGCGCACGCGCGCGTGCCAGTACTCGGCCAGGGCCTCCGCCAGCTGCACGGAGAGCCCGTGCAGCTCCAGGTAGTCGCGGTAGGCGTTGGCCTCGAACATCCGGGCGGTCTCTTCGCCGATCCTCGATCCGACGGTGACCACCTGCAGGCCGACGACGTCGGTCTCGCCGGACTCCTCGGGGCGGAAGAAGTCCGCCAGGCACAGCCGGCGGCCGCGGCGCTGGCGCGGGAAGGTGAAGCGGGTGCGCTCGTTGCCCTGCTCGTCCAGGATGATCAGGTCGTCGTCCTTGGAGACGCACGGGAAGTAGCCGTAGACCACGGCCGCCTCCAGCAGGTTCTCCGTCTGGAGCCGGTCGAGCAGTCCGCGCAGCCTGGGCCGGCCCTCGGTCTCGGCCAGCTCCTCGTAGGTCGGCCCGTCACCGGTGCGGGCCTGCTTCAGACCCCACTGGCCCTTGAACAGGGCGCCCTCGTCGAGCCAGCTCGCGTACTCCTTGAGCTGGATGCCCTTGATGACACGCGTGCCCCAGAAGGGCGGAGCGGGGACCGGGTTGTCGGTGGCGACGTCGGAGCGGACGTGCCCCTCCTCGGGCCGCTCCTCGATCTCCACGGTGGCCGCGCGGACCCGGCGCTGCTTCAGTTCGGGCAGCTTCGCGCCGGGCACTCCGCGCTTGATGCCGATGAGGGCGTCCATCAGGCGCAGGCCCTCGAAGGCGTCGCGGGCGTAGCGGACCTCGCCCTGGTAGATCTCGTGCAGGTCCTGCTCGACGTAGGCGCGGGTGAGGGCCGCGCCGCCGAGGATCACCGGGTAGTCGGTGGCCAGGCCGCGCTGGTTGAGCTCCTCCAGGTTCTCCTTCATGATCACCGTGGACTTCACCAGCAGCCCCGACATGCCGATGACGTCGGCCTTGTGTTCGTCGGCCGCGTCCAGGATCGCGGAGACCGGCTGCTTGATGCCCAGGTTGACGACGTTGTAGCCGTTGTTCGACAGGATGATGTCGACCAGGTTCTTGCCGATGTCGTGCACGTCGCCGCGCACGGTGGCCAGCACGATGGTGCCCTTGCCGGCCTCGTCGGTCTTCTCCATGTGCGGCTCGAGGTGCGCGACGGCCGTCTTCATCACCTCGGCGGACTGGAGCACGAACGGCAGCTGCATCTGGCCGGAGCCGAACAGCTCACCGACCACCTTCATGCCGTCCAGGAGGGTGTCGTTGACGATGTCGAGGGCCTTGCGGGTCTGAAGGGCCTCGTCCAGGTCGGCCTCCAGGCCGTTCTTCTCGCCGTCGATGATGCGGCGCTTGAGGCGCTCCTCCAGCGGCAGCGCGGCCAGTTCCTCGGCCTTGCCCGCCTTCAGCGACTTGGCGGTGGCGCCCTCGAAGAGCGCCATGAGCTTCTGCAGCGGGTCGTAGCCCTCACGGCGCCGGTCGTGGATGAGGTCGAGGGCCGTGGTGACCTCTTCCTCGCTGAACCGGGCGATGGGCAGGATCTTCGACGCGTGCACGATCGCCGAGTCCAGGCCGGCCTTGACGCACTCGTCGAGGAAGACCGAGTTCAGCAGGATGCGGGCGGCCGGGTTGAGGCCGAAGGAGATGTTCGACAGGCCCAGGGTGGTCTGCACCCTGGGGTGGCGCTTCTTCAGCTCGCGGATGCCATCGATGGTGGCCAGGCCGTCCTTGCGGGACTCCTCCTGGCCGGTGCAGATGGTGAAGGTCAGGCAGTCGACGAGGATGTCCTCCTCCCGGATGCCCCAGTTGCCGGTCAGGTCGTCGATCAGCCGCTCGGCGATCTCGACCTTCTTCTCGGCGGTGCGGGCCTGGCCCTCCTCGTCGATGGTGAGCGCGATCAGGGCGGCGCCGTGCTCCTTGGCGAGCTGGGTGACCTTGGCGAACCGGGACTCGGGTCCCGCGCCGTCCTCGTAGTTCACCGAGTTGATCACCGCGCGGCCGCCGAGCTTCTCCAGCCCGGCCCGGATGACGTCGACCTCGGTGGAGTCCAGGACGACGGGCAGGGTGGAGGCGGTGGCGAAACGTCCGGCCAGCTCCTCCATGTCGGCGACGCCGTCACGGCCCACGTAGTCCACGCACAGGTCCAGCATGTGCGCGCCCTCGCGGATCTGCTCGCGCGCCATCTCCACGCAGTTGTCCCAGCGGCCCTCCAGCATCGCCTCGCGGAACTTCTTCGACCCGTTGGCGTTCGTCCGCTCACCGATCGCCAGGTAGGAGGTGTCCTGGCGGAAGGGCACGGCCTGGTAGAGGGAGGCGGCGCCGGGCTCCGGGCGCGGGTCGCGCTCCGCCGGGGCGAGGTCGCGCACCCGCTCCACGAGCTGCCGCAGGTGCTCGGGCGTGGTGCCGCAGCAGCCGCCCACCAGGGACAGGCCGTAGTCGCGGACGAAGTTCTCCTGCGCGTCCGCGAGCTCTCCCGGGGACAGCGGGTAGCGGGCGCCGTCCTTGGTGAGTTCCGGCAGGCCGGCGTTGGGCATGCAGGACAGCCGGATGCGGGAGTGGCGGGCCAGGTGGCGCAGGTGCTCGCTCATCTCGGCCGGGCCGGTGGCGCAGTTCAGGCCGATCATGTCGATGCCCAGCGGTTCCAGCGCGGTGAGCGCGGCGCCGATCTCGGAGCCGAGCAGCATGGTGCCGGTGGTCTCGACCGTGACCGACACGATCAGCGGGACCTCGAACCCGGCGGTCTCCATCGCGCGGCGGGCGGCGATCACGGAGGCCTTGGTCTGCAGCAGGTCCTGGGTCGTCTCCACCAGCAGCGCGTCCGCGCCGCCCGCGAGCAGGCCCTCGGCGTTCCGCTGGTAGGCGTCCCGGATGGCGGCGAAGGTGGTGTGGCCGAGGGTGGGCAGCTTGGTGCCGGGGCCCATCGAGCCCAGCACCCAGCGGGTGCGGCCGTCCCGCGCGGCGTACTCGTCGGCCGTCTCGCGTGCGATGCGCGCGCCCGCCTCGGACAGCTCGGCGACGCGCTCCGGGATGTCGTACTCGCCGAGGGCGGTGAGGTTGGCGCCGAAGGTGTTCGTCTCGACGCAGTCGACCCCGGCGTCGAAGTACTCGGCGTGGACCGAACGGACGATGTCCGGGCGCGTCAGGTTCAGGATCTCGTTGCAGCCCTCGAGGTCCTGGAAGTCCTCGAGCGTGGGGTCCTGGGCCTGGAGCATGGTGCCCATGGCTCCGTCGGCGACCACCACCCGGGTGGCGAACGCCTCGCGGAGGGCGGACACACGGGTCCGGCTGTCGGCGGAAGGGGTCTGCGGCAACGAGGCCATGAAAGGGGCTCCCTCTGGGTGCGACGGCTGTCGGCTTTGCGGCTGCCCGGGAATCCCCTCACGGAGCGTCCCCGGCTGGGCGCACCTCGCCAGGGTATCCGGGACCGCTCCCTGATGTTCAGGGCGTCCACGGGGCGGACCATGATGGCCGACAACCGACGTACGGAGTACGGGTGGCGGAACCGGTCACGACCGACCATTGGCGAGAGGTCGACATCGACCGGTAGTGTTCGACAATGCCGAACAGCGGCAGCGGCGCGTCGCGGGTCGACGGCCGAAGGGGACGGAGGCAGTACGGCGATGGCACGGAACATCCAGTCGCTCGAACGGGCGGCAGCGATGCTGCGGCTGCTCGCGGGCGGCGAGCGGCGGCTCGGCCTGTCGGACATCGCCTCGTCGCTGGGCCTCGCCAAGGGCACCGCCCACGGCATCCTGCGCACGCTCCAGCAGGAGGGGTTCGTCGAGCAGGACGACGCCTCCGGGCGCTACCAGCTGGGCGCCGAGCTGCTGCGCCTGGGCACCACCTATCTCGACGTGCACGAGCTGCGGGCGCGCGCCCTGGTGTGGACGGACGACCTGGCCCGCTCCAGCGGCGAGAGCGTCCACCTCGGCGTGCTGCACCAGCAGGGGGTGCTGATCGTGCACCACGTCTTCCGGCCGGACGACAGCCGGCAGGTCCTGGAGATAGGGGCCATGCAGCCGCTGCACTCCACGGCCCTGGGCAAGGTGCTGTCGGCCTACGACCCGGTGGCCCACAGCGAGGCCCTGGAGGCCGACCGCAAGGCCTTCACCGACCGCACGGTGTGCGACCCGGACGGCTTCGAACACATCCTCGACCTCACCCGCGCGCGCGGCTACGCGGCGGACGTGGAGGAGACCTGGGAGGGCGTCGCCGCCGTCGCCGCCCCCATCCACGACCGGCGGCGCATGCCGGTGGGCGCGGTGGGCATCACGGGGGCGGTGGAGCGGCTGCGCCGGGACGGCGAGTTGCGGCCCGAGCTGATCGCGGCGGTGCGGGACTGCGCCCGCGCGGTGTCGCGGGATCTGGGCGCCGGGCGGTTCTGAGCGGAACACCGAGGAGACCGGGGTGCCGTACGGCGTTCCGGTCACAGCCGTGCCCGGGGGGGCGGACATACGGGGCGCGAGCCGGTGCAACCGCCGCGAAGATCGACGACTCGGGACGATCGATAACGATCGCGTTTTCGACAACCAAACTCTTGACGCCCGGGGGGTGCCGGGAAAGACTCCCGTCCATCGGTCGGCATTGTCGAACACCTACCGGCAATACGAGTTAGAGTGTGACAACGCCAAGGGCCGGCATCGCTCTCACCCCTGAGGGCGCCAATCCCCGGTGGGACCCGGGGGTCGGCTTCCCTGGACGAAGGACAAAGGAGTCGCGGGTGTCCAGCTCCGACATCTTCATCGGCGAGACCATCGGTACCGCCATACTCATCCTGCTCGGCGGCGGCGTCTGCGCCGCCGTGACGCTGAAGGCCTCCAAGGCCCGTAACGCCGGCTGGCTCGCCATCGCCTTCGGGTGGGGCTTCGCCGTCATGACGGCCGTCTACATCGCCGGACCGCTCTCCGGCGCCCACCTCAACCCGGCCGTCACCGTGGCACTCGCCCTCAAGGACGGCGAGTGGAGCAACGTTCCGGTCTACTTCGCCGGAGAGTTCCTCGGCGCGATGATCGGTGCGGCTCTGGTCTGGGTGGCCTACTACGGCCAGTTCCTGGCCCACCTCACCGACAAGGAGATCGTCGGCGGTCCGGGCGCGCAGACCACCGCCGCCAAGGCGGTCGAGGCGCAGGAGAAGGGCGCGGGCCCGGTGCTCGGCGTCTTCTCCACCGGCCCGGAGATCCGGAACCCGGTGCAGAACCTCGCCACGGAGATCATCGGCACCTTCGTGCTGCTGCTCGCCATCCTCACCCAGGGCCTGAACGACGCGGGCAACGGCCTCGGCGTGCTGGGCGGCCTGATCACGGCGCTCGTCGTCGTCTCCATCGGTCTGTCGCTGGGCGGCCCGACCGGTTACGCCATCAACCCGGCCCGCGACCTCGGTCCGCGCATCGTGCACGCGCTGCTGCCGCTGCCCAACAAGGGCGGCTCCGACTGGTCCTACGCCTGGGTCCCGGTGGTCGGTCCGCTGATCGGCGGTGCCCTCGCGGCCGGTATCTACAACGTCGCCTTCGCCTAGTCGACCAGGTCGCCGTCAACGGCGAATGTTGTAGAAGCGCCGTACACACAGCCCCGTAACCAAGGAACTCCCAGGAGCACACAGTGACCGACGCCCACACCGCCGGCCCGTTCATCGCCGCCATCGACCAGGGCACGACCTCCTCCCGCTGCATCGTCTTCGACCGCGACGGGCGCATCGTCTCCGTCGACCAGAAGGAGCACGAGCAGATCTTCCCCAAGCCCGGCTGGGTCGAGCACGACGCCACCGAGATCTGGACCAACGTCCAGGAGGTCGTCGCCGGAGCCATCGAGAAGGCCGGCATCACCCGCGACGACATCAAGGCCATCGGCATCACCAACCAGCGCGAGACGACCGTGCTGTGGGACAAGAACACCGGTGAGCCGGTCCACAACGCCATCGTCTGGCAGGACACCCGCACCGACGCCCTCTGCCGCGAGCTCGGCCGCAACGTCGGCCAGGACCGCTTCCGCCGCGAGACCGGCCTTCCCCTCGCCTCCTACTTCGCCGGCCCCAAGGCCCGCTGGCTGCTCGACAACGTCGACGGCCTCAAGGAGCGCGCCGAGGCGGGCGACATCCTCTTCGGCACCATGGACACCTGGGTCATCTGGAACCTGACCGGCGGTGTGAACGGCGGCCACCACGTCACCGACGTCACCAACGCGTCCCGCACGATGCTGATGAACCTGCACACGATGCAGTGGGACGAGAAGATCGCCGAGTCCATCGGCGTGCCCACCGCGATGCTGCCCGAGATCCGCTCCTCCGCCGAGGTCTACGGCGAGATCACGGGCGGCAGGCTGGGCGAGCTGCTCGGCGGCATCCCGGTCGCCTCCGCGCTCGGTGACCAGCAGGCGGCCCTGTTCGGCCAGACCTGCTTCGCCGAGGGCGAGACCAAGTCGACGTACGGCACCGGCACCTTCATGGTGATGAACACCGGCGACAAGATCATCAACTCCTACAGCGGCCTGCTGACCACGGTCGGCTACCGGATCGGCGACCAGAAGCCGGTCTACGCCCTGGAGGGCTCGATCGCCGTCACCGGCTCGCTGGTGCAGTGGATGCGCGACCAGATGGGCCTGATCTCCACCGCCGCCGAGATCGAGACCCTCGCGCTGACCGTCGAGGACAACGGCGGCGCCTACTTCGTGCCGGCCTTCTCCGGCCTGTTCGCCCCGTACTGGCGCTCCGACGCCCGCGGTGTGATCGCCGGACTGACCCGGTACGTCACCAAGGCGCACCTCGCGCGCGCCGTGCTGGAGGCCACCGCCTGGCAGACGCGGGAGATCGCGGACGCCATGACGAAGGACTCCGGCGTGGAGCTGACCGCCCTCAAGGTCGACGGCGGCATGACCTCCAACAACCTGCTGATGCAGACGCTCTCGGACTTCCTGGACGCCCCCGTGGTGCGCCCGATGGTCGCCGAGACCACCTGCCTCGGCGCCGCCTACGCCGCCGGCCTGGCCGTCGGCTTCTGGAACAGCACCGACGACCTGCGCGCCAACTGGCGGCGGGCCGCCGAGTGGACCCCCCGCATGGACGCGGAGACCCGCGACCGTGAGTACAAGAGCTGGCTCAAGGCCGTCGAGCGGACCATGGGCTGGCTCGAGGACGAGGAGTAAGAACCGCCATGACCACCCAGTCCACCCTGCAGTCCGTGCCTGCCCTGGGGACGCGCCCGGCGTCCGGCTCGAACCCGAGCCGTGCCGAGACCCGGGAGCAGCTCTCCAAGGCGTCGTACGACCTTCTCGTGATCGGCGGCGGCATCCTGGGCATCTCCACCGCCTGGCACGCCGCGCAGTCCGGCCTCAGGGTGGCCCTGGTGGACGCCGGTGACTTCGCCGGCGCCACCTCCTCCGCCTCCTCCAAGCTGCTCCACGGCGGTCTGCGCTACCTGCAGACCGGCGCGGTGAAGCTGGTGGCGGAGAACCACTTCGAGCGCCGCGCGGTCTCCCGCCAGGTGGCCCCCCACCTGGCGAACCCGCTCACGTTCTACCTCCCCGTGTACAAGGGCGGGCCGCACGGCGCGGCGAAGCTCGGCGCCGGTGTCTTCGCGTACTCGGCGCTGTCCGCCTTCGGCGACGGCGTCGGCCACCTGCTCTCGCCGGCCAAGGCCGCGCAGGACGTGCCGGAGCTGCGCACCGAGAACCTCAAGGCCGTGGCCGTGTACGGCGACGACCAGATGAACGACGCGCGCATGGCGCTGATGACGGTCCGCGCGGCGGCCGAGTCCGGCGCGGTCGTCCTCAACCACGCCGAGGTGACGGGCCTGCGCTTCACCCGGGGCCGGGTCACCGGCGCCGAGCTGCGCGACCGGCTCTCGGGCGACGAGTTCGGCGTGAACGCCCGCCTCGTGCTCAACGCCACCGGCCCGTGGGTCGACCACCTGCGCCGTATGGAGGACCCGGACGCCGCGCCGTCCATCCGTCTGTCGAAGGGCGCGCACCTGGTCCTGAAGCGGACCTCCCCGTGGAAGGCCGCGCTGGCCACCCCCATCGACAAGTACCGGATCACCTTCGCCCTCCCCTGGGAGGACATGCTGCTGCTCGGCACCACCGACGAGGAGTTCGAGGGCGACCCGGCGGACGTCGCGGTCACGGAGAAGGACACCGCGCAGATACTCGACGAGGCCGCGTTCTCCATCCGCGACCAGCAGCTCGACCGTGACCTGATCACGTACGCCTTCGCCGGGCTGCGGGTGCTGCCGGGCGGCCCCGGGGACACGGCCAAGGCCAAGCGGGAGACCGTCGTCACCGAGGGCCGGGGCGGGATGCTGTCCGTCGCGGGCGGCAAGTGGACCACCTTCCGCCACATCGGCCGTACGGTGATGCGCAAGCTCCAGGAACTGCCGGGTCACCCGCTGGGCGAGGACTTCGAGCCGATCGCCTCGCTGCCGAAGAAGCTGCCGCTGCCGGGCGTGGCCAACCCCCGCGCGGTGGCCCACCGGCTGCTGGTCGACGGCCCGGCGCCCGGCCCGCGCATGGCGGCGGACACCGCCAGGCACCTGGCCACCCACTACGGTTCGCTGGCCTTCGACATCGCCCGCCTGGCCAACGACGACCCGGCGCTCGCCCGGCGCGTCCACCCGGACGCCCCGGAGATCTGGGCGCAGGTCGTCTGGGCCCGCGACCACGAGTGGGCCGAGACCGCGGACGACGTGCTGCGCCGCCGCACCACCCTGACGATCCGCGGCCTGGCCACGGACGAGGTCCGCGCCGACGTCCAGTCCCTGCTCGACAAGAGGTAACCCGCGGTCCCCCGGCTCCCCCGCACGGGAGCCGGTACCGGGTCAGGGGCGGCTCCGCACCGACGGAGCCGCCCCTGACCCGTTACATAATGGGCTGGATACATCGGAGGTCTGGTCCGCAGGGAGGCGCGGTATGGCAGTGACCGACGAGGCGATCGAGAAGATCAAGGGAATGATCGTCTCGGGTGCGCTGCGTCCCGGCGCCCGGCTGCCCAAGGAGAGCGAGCTCGCGGCCGAGCTGGGGCTGTCCCGCAACTCGCTGCGCGAGGCGGTGCGCGCCCTGTCGCTGATCCGCATCCTGGACGTACGGCAGGGCGACGGCACCTACGTCACCAGTCTCGACCCGCAACTCCTGCTGGAGGCGCTGAGTTTCGTCGTCGACTTCCACCGCGACGACACGGTCCTGGAGTTCCTCGCCGTGCGCCGCATCCTGGAGCCGGCCGCGACGGCCCTCGCGGCCACCCGGATCGGCGAGGAGCAACTGGACGCGCTGTCGGAGCAGTTGGACAGGCTCGGCGACGAACCGTCGGTGGAGGACCTGGTCGCCGCCGACCTGGAGTTCCACCGGGGCATCGTGCGCGGCTCCGGCAACTCCGTGCTGTGCTCCCTGCTCGACGGCCTGTCCGGCCCCACCACCCGGGCCCGGATCTGGCGCGGGCTCACCCAGGAGGACGCGGTCGGCCGCACCCTGCGCGAGCACCGGGCCATCCTGGCCGCTCTGCGGGACCGGGACGCGGAGGCGGCGCGGTCCTGGGCGACGGTGCACATCGCGAGCGTGGAGCAGTGGCTGCGGTCCACACTGTGAACGTCTCCTTCCGCCCCGGGGCCCCCGGACCGCCGAAGGGTGTTTCCCGGTGCCCGACGGGGCAGTGATGGGGGCACTCCCCCTGTGAGGGGGCTGCGGGCGCCCCGTGAGCACGCCGTAAGGTTGGGGCGTACGCGAGGGCACGTCGGAAGGAGGCGCTGGGTGATCGAGCTCGAGGGGGTTCCCGAGCTGGTCGACCCGGTCATGGTGGCCGCGTTCGAGGGCTGGAACGATGCCGGTGACGCCGCCTCCACCGCGGTCGCGCATCTGGACAGGGAGTGGAAGGGCGAGGTGTTCGCGGCGCTGGACGCCGAGGACTACTACGACTTCCAGGTGAACCGCCCCACGGTGTTCATGGAGGACGGCGTCCGCAAGATCACCTGGCCGACGACGCGGTTGTCGGTGGTCCGGGTCGGCGGCGAGAAGCCTCGCGATCTGGTGCTGGTCCGCGGCATCGAACCGTCCATGCGGTGGCGTTCGTTCTGCAACGAGATCCTCGGCTTCGCGCACGAACTCGGCGTGGAGCTGGTGGTCGTGCTGGGCGCGCTGCTCGGTGACACCCCGCACACCCGCCCGGTCCCGATCAGCGGGACCACGTCCGACCCGGACCTGGCCCGCCGCATGGACCTGGAGGAGACCAAGTACGAGGGCCCCACGGGCATCGTCGGCATCCTCCAGGAGGCGTGCACGCACGCGGGCGTGCCCGCGGTGTCGCTGTGGGCGGCGGTCCCGCACTACGTCTCGCAGCCGCCCAACCCGAAGGCCACGCTGGCCCTCCTCAACCGCCTGGAGGACCTGATCGACGTGCGGATCCCGCTGGGCGAGCTGCCCGAGGACGCGCGTGCCTGGCAGGTGGGTGTGGACCAACTGGCCGCGGAGGACAGCGAGGTGGCCGAGTACGTCCAGACGCTGGAGGAGGCCCGGGACACCGCCGAGCTGCCGGAGGCGTCGGGCGAGGCGATCGCCCGCGAGTTCGAGCGCTACCTGCGGCGCCGTGACGGGGCGTCGGGTCCGCCCGGCGGGCACGCCACGGCCGACGGCTCGGACGGTACGTCGTACCGGCGGGAGGGCCCGGGCGGGCGCACCCGCCCGCCGAGGCCGCCGAAGCCGGAGACGGACTCCGACCCGGGCTCGGACTCGGGCCCGGACTCGGGCCCGGACTCGGGCGGCGATGATTCGTCGGAGGACTGAACACGAAGGGGCGCCCTGTTTCTGAACGGGGCGCCCCTTCGTCGTGGTGTCCGGTTACAGCGCCACGCCGAGCAGCGCGTCCACCGCGCGGGAGACGACGCCGGGCGCGCCGGTGTCCGTGCCGCCGCTCTCCTCCTGGAGCACGGTCCAGCGGTCGACGGCGGCCAGCGCGGCGGGGGCGTCCAGATCGTTGGCCAGCGCCTCGCGGATCTCCTCGACCAGCGCCTCGGCGGGCGGGCCGTCGGGGCGGGAGACCGCGGCACGCCAGTGGCCGAGGCGGGTCACGGCGTCCTGGAGGACCTGGTCGGTCCACTCCCAGTCGGCGCGGTAGTGGTGGGCGAGCAGCGCCAGCCGGATCGCCGCCGGGTCCACGCCCTCGCGCCGCAGCGCGGACACGAAGACCAGGTTGCCCTTGGACTTGGACATCTTCTCGCCGTGCAGGGCGACCATGCCGGCGTGGACGTACGCCTTGGCCATGGGGAACTCGCCGGTGAGCGCCTGGGCGTGCGAGGCGCCCATCTCGTGGTGCGGGAAGACCAGGTCGGAGCCGCCGCCCTGGACGTCGAAGCCCATGCCGAGGTGGTCGAGGGCGATGGCCACGCACTCGATGTGCCAGCCGGGGCGGCCCCGGCCGAGGGAGCCGCCGTCCCAGCTCGGCTCGCCCTCGCGGGCGGCCATCCAGAGCATCGGGTCGACGGGGTTCTTCTTGCCCGGACGGTCCGGGTCGCCGCCGCGTTCGGCGGACAGCAGCCGCATGGCGGCGGCGTCGAGGTTCGAGACCTGGCCGAAGTGCGGGTCGGACTCGACGGAGAAGTAGACGTCGCCGTCGATCTCGTAGGTCGCACCGAGGTCACGCAGCCGTTCGACGAGGGGGACGATGCCGGGTATCGCCTCCACGGCGCCTATGTACTGGCGCGGGGGCAGCATCCGCAGGGCCGTCATGTCCTCGCGGAACAGCGCGGTCTCGCGCTCGGCGAGCTCGGCCCAGTCGAGGCCGTCCCGCTCGGCCCGCTCCAGCAGCGGGTCGTCGACGTCGGTGACGTTCTGGACGTAGTGAACCTGCCGCTTGGTGTCGAGCCACACGCGCTGCACGAGGTCGAACGCGTTGTAGGTCGCCGCGTGTCCGATGTGGGTGGCGTCGTAGGGGGTGATGCCGCAGACGTAGATACGGGCGACGGGACCGGGGGCGGAGGTGATCAGGCCTCCGGTCGCGGTGTCGTGGATCCTCAGGTCGCGGCCCTGACCGGGCAGGGCGGGGACCTCGGAAGCGGGCCAGGCATGCATGTCATGAGCCTAACCGGACCGCGGTTCGGAAAACGAACGGGAGCAGGCCGGATGACCGGGAAGGCGCTCTTGCGCCGCGCCGTCCGGTGTGCTGCCGGTCCCGTTCCGGACGGGCTGCCGTCTCGTTCCGGACGGGCTGCCGTCTCGTTCAGACCGGGGGCCAGGGGATGGCCGGCCAGTCGCCGCCCGGCTGCGGGTGGGTGCCGGTGGTGAGGAGGGTCTCGACGCGTGTACGGGTGGCGTCGATCTCCGCGCGGGTGATGAGGGGGGTCAGGGCGGCGGTGAGGGCGCCGGTGCCGGTGAGGGCCGTTCTGAGGCCCTCGAGGACGTCCAACGCCTCCGCGGTCAGGGGCTCACCCGCCCAGCCCCACAGCAGGGTGCGGAGCTTGTCCTCGGCGTTGAAGGTGACCCCGTGGTCGATGCCGTACAGCAGGCCCTCCGCGGTGGGCAGCAGATGCCCGCCCTTGCGGTCGGCGTTGTTGATCACCGCGTCGAGGACCGCGAGCCGGCGCAGCCGCTCGTCGTCGGCGTGCACGAGCAGCGCGGTGCGGCCCTCACCGACCTCGGCGAAGCCGACCGCCTTCCAGCCCGGCTCCGGCTCCTCGCCGTCGACCAGGGCGAGGAGTTCCGCGCCGGGCGCCGTCTCGATCCACAGTTGGCACATGCCCTCGCCGTAGGGGCCGTCGCGGAGCACGGTGGGCGGGACGAGGCCCCAGCCGGTCGCCTCGGAGACCGCGTACGCCGCGACCTCGCGCCCGGCGAGCGTGCCGTCGGGGAAGTCCCACAGGGGCCGCTCCCCGGCGACCGGCTTGTAGACGCACGCGGCTTCCCGGCCGTCGTACGTCACGGTGCAGTACAGCGCCGCGTTCGACGCCTCGCGGATGCGTCCGCGCACGGTCAGCTCGCCCTCGGCGAGCAGCGCCGCGGCGGCCGGGTCGGCGGCCGTCACGCTCCGCGGCGGTATCCGTTCTGGCGCGGACATACGTGTCCTTCCGGGTCGAGCGGGAGGCTGCACAGCGGGCACGGCGGCCGCCCGGCGTTGACGACGTCGAGGGCGCGCTTGGCGAAGGCCCGGGCCTGCGCGCCGGTGAGCCGGACGCGGAGCATCGGGGGCCCGTTCTCCTCGTCCTGGAGCAGCCGCTCCTCGGCCTCGGCGAGGTCCTCCTCGGAGTCGGCGTCCAGTTCGACGAGCGCCTGCGCCTCGACGATCATGCGCTGCTCCTCGCCGTCCCAGGCGAGCGCCATGGTGCCGACGCGGAACTCCTCCTCCACGGGGGTGTCCAGCGGGGCGCTGTCGGTGATCTCGGCCGGCGTCATCGCGGGCACCGCCGCGCTGCCGCCGCTGCGGCGCACGACCTCGTCGAGCAGTTCGTCCATCCGCTCGGCGAGCGCCGCGACCTGGGTCTTCTCCAGAGCCACGCTGGTCACCCGGGAGCCGGCGGAGGCCTGGAGGAAGAACGTACGGCGCCCTGGCAGCCCGACCGTACCGGCCACGAAACGTTCCGGTTGGTCGTAGAGGAACACCTGACGGGACACGTCCTGTCTCCATTGAGAGTCGTGGTGGGCGGTGGGGGGGGACGGGCGGCTGGTCGAAACGGGGACGCACTGCTGCGACCGCTTCACCCTACTGCGCCCGACGATCACGGTGCGCCCGCGTCGCCCCCGACCGTGGCGTCGTCGGCCGGCGGTTCCTCGCGCGGCGCCAGGGACGCGAGGTCGCCGGTGTCGCCGAGGCGGACGAGAAAAGGACGCAGCCGTGTGTAACGGATCGCGGTGATGGAACACGGTTCAACGGAAATCCGCTGGAAGAGGTCGAGATGAAGTCCGAGCGCGTCCGCGACGAGAGACTTGATGATGTCGCCGTGCGAGCACATGAGGTACACGGCGTCGGCGCCGTGATCGCGCTCCACGCGCGCGTTCCACTCGCGCACCGCCTCGGCGGCGCGCGTCTGCATCGCGCGCATGGACTCCCCGCCGGGGAAGGCCGCCGCCGACGGGTGCGCCTGCACCACCTCCATCAGGGGCTCGTCCTTGAGTTCGGCGAGTTTGCGGCCCGACCAGTCGCCGTAGTGGCACTCGCCGATGCGGTCGTCGGTGTGCGGGGTGAGGCCGGGACGGGCGTCCAGCAGCGGCCGGAGGGTCTCCCGGCAGCGCTGGAGCGGGCTGGTGACGATCTCGGCCAGCGGCAGCTCGGCGAGCCGTCCGGGAAGTGCGGCGGCCTGGGCGGCGCCGCGGTCGTCGAGGGCGACGCCGGGCGTCCACCCGGCGAGCAGTCCCTCGGTGTTGGCGGTGGAGCGTCCGTGCCGGACCAGGAGCAGCGTGGGCATGCGGCCCAGGGTAGGCGCACCCGCGGGTGCGGTGTCCGTGAGAGGAAGGGAGAAAACGCTTCGTGATCGTCGACTGTGCCATCTACCGGGAGGGGCATCGGTCGGAGGGGCCCCACGACTTCTCCGACGCGCTGGACGAGGCGCGGTCGGCCGGGGGGTTCGTCTGGATCGGGCTGCACGAGCCGACGGCGGACGAGTTCGACCTGGTCGCGCAGGAGTTCAGCCTGCACCCGCTGGCGGTCGAGGACGCCCTCAAGGCCCATCAGCGGCCCAAGCTGGAGGTGTACGACGACTCGCTCTTCGTGGTGCTGAAACCGGTCGGGTACGAGCCGCGGAGCGACACCGTCTCCTCCGGCGAAGTCATGATCTTCCTCGGTGACTCCTTCGCCGTGACCGTACGGCACGGGGAGGACGCGCCGCTCGGGGCCGTGCGGCGGCGGCTCGAGCGGGAGCCCGAACTGCTGGGAGAGGGGCCCACCTCGGTGCTGTACGCGGTCGCCGACGCCGTCGTCGACCACTACCTGGACGTGGCGACCGAACTGCAGACCGACCTGGAGGAGCTGGAGACGGAGGTCTTCAGCCCCGACAGCGGGGGTTCGCGGTACACCGCGTCCAAGATCTACAACTTCAAGCGGCAGATCCTGGAGTTCCGCCGCGCGACCGGGCCGCTGGCGCTGCCGATGACGCGGCTGGCGGGGGTCGGCACGTACGGGGGGAAGGTGCCGTTCGTGGAGGACCGGGTGCGGCCCTTCTTCCGTGACGTGCACGACCACCTCACCCGGGTGAACGAGTCCGTGGAAGGGCTGGACCGGCTGGTCTCGGACATCCTCTCGGCGCATCTGGCGCAGATGAGCGTGCGGCAGAACGACGACATGCGGAAGATCTCCGCGTGGGCGGCCATGGCCGCGGTCCCCACGATGATCGCGGGGATCTACGGGATGAACTTCGAGCACATGCCGGAGCTGCGGTGGGAGTGGTCGTATCCGGTGGTGATCCTGGTGATGGTGGGGCTGGAGGTGCTGCTGTTCCGCCTGTTCAAGCGGCGGGGGTGGATGTGAGGGGCTGGGCCGGTGTCCGGTGTCCGGTCACGCGAACCCCGGTTCCGGGTTCGCCGGCCTGGTGCCCCCGTGCGGTCACGCGAACTTCGGCTCCGGGTTCGCCGGGCCGCCGAGCGCGTTGCGGCGGTCGGGCATCCTGAGGGAGACCATGCGGCGCCAGCCGCCCAGGCGTTCGTACGCGTACACCGCGTGGATGCCTGCCGCGAGGACCGCCGCCTTGGGGGCGGGCCAGCCGAGGATGCGGCCCATGTGGGCCATCACCGCCAGGCTGACGTCCCGGTAGACGCGGATCTCCGCGAGCGCGCACTCGCGCAGGGTGCGCTGGATGGCGCGGCCGTGTCCGGCGTACGCGAAGCGCAGCAGTTCCTCGTGGCAGTAGGCGAGGTGGTTGTCCTCGTCGTCGGAGATCATCCTGACCGCGCGGCCGAGGTCGGGGTGGTCGGAGAAGTGCTTGCGCAGCAGGTCCATCTGCTCGGAGGCGCGTTGTTCGGTGACCCTGCTGTGGGCGAGGTAGGTGACGATGTCCTGGACGGTGAGGGGCTCGTCGCGCTTCAGCCGGCCGTGGGCCAGGCCGATGCCGCTGTTCTCGAGGAGCATCGTGTAGTCGGTCTCCGGGGGGACCGGGACGGGCTTGAGGCCGCGCTTCTTCATCAGGGCGTTGAAGATGCGGCCGTGCTTGTCCTCGTCGGCGCCGTGCCTGGTGATCTTGGGGGCGAGTTCGCGCTGGGTCTCGGGGACCAGCGCGGCGATACGGGCGTTCTCCCAGCCGCCCTGGGACTCGCCGCTCGCGGCGATGGAGCAGAACAGGGCGAAGGACTCGTCGTTGTCGAGGATCTCCTGGAACAGACTCTTGGCCGAAAGCATGGTGGGCCACCTCTCCGCAGGCTTCCGCTCTCCGCGGGCTTTCTGCTCTCCACGGGCTTCCGCGGCTCCGAAGTTCCGCAAAGAACGAGTCAAGTGCGCGGGACGGGTGGCGGCAACAGGTATGCCCGGCAACTCCGCCAAAAGGAGTACGGGAGAAGGGCGCGGGAGCGTAACCGGGTGGGTCGGCGGACGTTGTGGTGGGTGACGGACGTCACGGCCGTGGCGGGGTGGCCCCCGAGCCCCCACCACGGCCGTGAGGTCTACGCGAGACCCGCGCGTTCCAGGGCTTCGGTGCCGGCGCGGAGCGATGCGAGGCGCTCGTCGAGCGTGAAGCCGGCCGGGGCGAGGGTGAGGGTGGTGACTCCCGCGGTGGCGTAGGCCTTCATCCGGTCGGCGATGCGGTCGACGGAGCCGAGGAGGGTGGTCTTGTCGATCAGGTCGTGCGGGACGGCGGCGGCCGCGCCCTGCTTGTCGCCGGTGAGGTACTTGTCCTGGATCTCGGCGGCCTCGCGTTCGTAGCCCATGCGCCGGGCGAGCTGGTTGTAGAAGTTCTGCTTGCGGCTGCCCATGCCGCCGACGTACAGCGCGGTGTAGGGGCGGAAGGTGTCGGCGAGGGTGGTGACGTCCTTGTCGTCGCCGACGGCGAGGGGGACGGTGGGGCAGATGTCGAAGCCGTCGAGGGTCTTGCCGGCCTTCTCGCGGCCCGCGCGGAGGTGCTTGACGGCGGTGTCCTCGAGGTGGTCGGCGGAGGGGAAGATCAGCAGGGCGCCGTCGGCGATCTCGCCGGTCTGTTCGAGGTTCTTCGGGCCGATGGCGGCGATGTAGAGGGGGATGTGCTCGCGCTGGGGGTGCACGGTGAGCTTGATGGGCTTGCCGGGGCCGCCGGGGAGGGGGAGGGTCCAGTGTTCGCCGTCGTGGGTGAGGCGTTCGCGGGTCATGGCCTTGCGGATGATCTCGACGTACTCGCGGGTGCGGGCGAGTGGCTTGTCGAACTTGACGCCGTACCAGCCCTCGGAGACCTGGGGGCCGGAGACGCCGAGGCCGAGGCGGAAGCGGCCCTGGGAGAGGGAGTCCAGGGTGGCGGCGGTCATCGCCGTCATGGCCGGTTGACGGGCCGGGATCTGGAAGATGGCCGAGCCTACGTCGATGCGGTGGGTCTGGGCGGCGACCCAGGTGAGGACGGTGGCGGCGTCGGAACCGTAGGCCTCCGCGGCCCAGCAGACGGCGTATCCGAGGCGGTCTGCCTCCTGGGCCACGGCGAGGTTGTCCGCGTCCATTCCGGCACCCCAGTAGCCGAGGTTGATCCCTAGCTGCATGGCGGCTCTCCCCTTACCGATGAGTAACGTCGCTTGTGCGGAGACCTTATACCTCCGGTGGTCGGGTGGGATGCCTGCGGCGCAGCGTTCGGCTTCGGTGGGGCGGGCGTAGCGCCCGCGACCGCGGGCAGTCGTGCCTCCCCCAGTGCCTTAAGGGCCTGGGAGGTACCCCCAGGGCGGCACGGGTGGGCGCGACGGCACCCCGCAAGCGCCGGGCAGCGCGACTCACCCCAGGGCCACACCAGCACGGGGCACCCCGTACGGCACCGGACCCCGCAACCGCTCACCCCCTCGGGAAATCCGTTGTCCACAGGCCCCCACACCAAAGGCTCTGGCCAGTAATCTCGGCGTTCATGGAGCAGAGGCATCTCGGCCGTACCGGCCTGCGCGTGTCCCGGATCGGGCTCGGGACTCTGACCTGGGGTCGGGACACCGACGAGCACGACGCCGCGGACCTCTTGAAGACGTTCTGGGAAGCCGGCGGGACCCTCGTCGACACCGCCGACGTGTACGGCGACGGAGAGTCCGAGTACCTGCTCGGGAAGCTGATGGACGGGCTGGTACCGCGCCAGGACCTCGTCATCTCCACGAAGGCCGGGAGCGTACCCGACCCGGACCGCCGCTTCGACGGCTCGCGCGGCCATCTGCTCTCCGCCCTGGACGCCTCGCTCGCCCGCCTCGGCACCGACTACGTCGACGTGTGGCACATCCACGCCTACGACCCCGCCACCCCGCTGGACGAGACGCTCGCCGCGCTCGACATCGCCGTCGGCAGCGGGCGCGTGCGGTACGCCGGTGTCTCCAACTTCTGCGGCTGGCAGCTGGCCAAGGCGGCGACCTGGCAACTCGCCGCGCCGGGGGTGAGAACCCGGCTGGCGAGCACCCAGATGGAGTACTCGCTGCTCCAGCGGGGCGTGGAGCGCGAGGTCCTCCCCGCGGCCCTCGACCTGGGGATCGGGCTGTTGCCGTCCTCGCCGCTCGGCCGGGGCGTGCTCACCGGCAAGTACCGCAACGACTCCGCGCCGGCGGACTCCCGGGGTGCCTCGGAGCATCTCGCGCTGTTCGTCGAGCCGTATCTCGACGACACGGCGAGCCGCATCGTGGACGCCGTGACCACGGCGGCGGACGGGCTCGCCGTGACCGCGCTGCAGGTGGCCCTCGCCTGGGTCCGTGACCGGCCCGGTGTGGCCGCCCCCATCGTCGGCGCGCGCACCGCGCAGCAGCTCACGGCGGCGTTGTCAGTGGAGGCCCTTAGTCTTCCTGACGAGATCTGCCGGGCTCTCGACGACGTGTCGGCGCCCGTGCACCGCTATCCCGATCACGACTGGAGCACGCTGTGAGCACGGAGCCGCCCGAGACCGCGGAGGACGCCGAGGAGCCGGGGACGTCTGCCGAGGGCGCGCAGGTGTCCGAGGCCGAGGCCGAGCTGGCCGCGCAGCGCGTGGAGCGGGAGCGGATCGAGCGGCGGAAGGCGGAGCGGCAGGGGCCGATCGAGGCCGGGGGCAAGCTGAGCGGCACGGCCGCGGATCTGCTGGCCGCCGTACGGGCCGTGGAGAGCGGTGAGAAGCCGGCCGCCACCGTGTTCGCGGAGGCCGAACCCGCGCCGCGGCGGCCCGCTCCCGAGCCCGTGCGCCGGGTTCCGTCCGTGGCTCCGGGCCCGCTGGTTCCCGCCGCCGGTGCCGTCGAGGACGTGCGGGCGGTGCTGGTCCAGGGGGGTGCGCCGGAGGGGATCGCCGTACAGGCCGCCGGCGTGTTCGGGGACGGGGGCGCCGACGTGCTGCGCACCGATCCCTGGCAGTTGCTGCGGGTCCCCGGGGTGCGTCCCGAGCAGGCGGACGGGTTCGCCCGGGCGCTGCTCGGCGCCGAGGCCGGGCCGGACGACGAGCGGCGGGGGCGGGCGGTCACCGTGTGGCTGCTGGAGCAGGCCGCGCTGGCCGGACACACCGCGCTGGAGATGTCGGCGCTGGTCGCCGCGCTGGGGCGGCAGGGGGTGCCGGAGCCCGAGGAGACCGTGCAGAACGCCGTCTCGGAGGGGGACGTGCTCGTTTTCCAGGACGCCGTCGGCGAAGCCGGTGGCGCCGGGGAGGACGAGGAGCGGCCGGTTCGGGTGCTGGTGGGGCTGGAGCGGTGTGCGCTGGCCGAGGAGAGTCTGGCCGACGGGCTGGCCCGGCTGGTCAACTCCGTGACCGGGCAGGACGGTGCGGGTGAGGAGTGGGAGCGTGCGGCCGCCTCGGCGGAGGGTTCCGCGGGTGAGCTGATCCGGGCGGTCGCCGGGCACGGGCTGGTGCTGCACACCGGTGGGGAGGCCTCGCTGGCCGAACCGGCGGCGCTGGTGAGCGCCGCGCGGGAGCTGGGGTTGCGGGTCTGGGCCGCCGCCCACGGTCCGGTGGGGCGTGCCCGGTTCGCGGGCCTGGTCGGGGGGGCCGGGGTCGCCACCGTCGCCGGACTGCTGTCCGGTGCCGAGGGGCCCGGGCGGGACGCCGACGGGGCGCTGGAGGTGGATCTGCTGGTGGTGCTCGACGCTCCGCAGCTGGATGTCGAGACCGCCGCGCTGGTGACGGAGTCGCTGCCGGACGGGGCGCGGCTGGTGCTGGCCGGTGATCCGGGTGTGCTGTGGTCGGTGGGGCCGGGGCGGGTGTTCGCGGATCTGCTGGCGGCGCGGGTCTGCCCGCAGATCGCCTCGCGGCGGCCGGATCCCGGCCCGCTGGGTGAGCTGGTCTCGGGCATCGGCGTCGGCGAGCTGAACCAGGTGGCGGCGCCCGGCAAGGAGGTCGTGATCGTGCCGGTGCGGGACGCGGGGGAGGCCGTGCACCGGACCGTGCAGCTGGTGGTGGACTCGGTGCCGCGAGCGATCGGCGTGCCGGTCGAGGAGACCCAGGTGATCACTCCGGGGCACGGGGGTGCGGTGGGTACGCGTGCGTTGAACGCGGCGCTCAAGGAGCGGCTGAATCCGGGGCCGGGACGCTTCGGCGGATTCGACCCGGGTGACCGGGTCGCCTACTCCCCCGCTCCGGGTCGTGCGCTGCCGGGCCGCGTGGTGAGGGCCGACGGCGAGGGGTTGCACCTGGAGTGCGGGGGCGAGGAGGTCGTCGTACCGAGGGAGCGGGTGGAGTCGTCCGTGCGGCACGGGTGGGCGCTGACCGCGCACCAGGCGGTGGGCTGCCGGTGGCCCGCGGTGGTCGTGGTGCTGCCCGGTGACGCCGCACAGGCACTGAGCCGGCCCTGGGTGTACACGGCGTTCAGCAGGGCCGACCGGCATCTGTCCGTGGTGCACGGTGTGGAGCAGGCGCTGCCGCGTGCCGTGGCCGAGGTGGCGGCGAAGCCGCGGACCACCCGGTTGCCGGTGCTGCTGGCCCCGCAGGTTCCGGTGGCGGAGGGCTGAGCCGGACCCCCACGCGGGCGGCGGCACCGGAGGGCCGCCGCCCGCGTGGGGCGGGTGCGGTCAGCGGTCCGCGTCGAGGGGTTCCAGGTCCTCGTCCGGGTCCAGCTCGTCCTCCAGGTCGTCCTCGTCCTCGAGGTCCTCCTCGTCGTCGAAGACCGCGCTGACGTCGAAGCGGCACACCACCCGCTGCGGGTCCACCTGCTCGAACGGCGCCTCCAGCCACTCGCCGGGTTCCGCGGGGTCGTCCGATGCCGTCACCCAGAGCGTGGAGTCGCCTTCCTCCAGTCCGAACTCCTTGTGCCGGGAGGCGATCTCGTCCGGCTCGAACTCGCCGAACAGCAGGCCGAGCGCGCCGTGGACGGTGCCCGACGCCTCCGAGCCCTCGTCGTCGGCCGCCTCGATCCGCTGGGCGTGCGCGCGCAGCCGCTGGGGTTCCACGACGGCGTAGTCACGGCGGATCAGCACGCTGAGCGCGGCCGGTTCCTCGGGACCGGTGTACGGCGGCGCGTCCTCCGCGCCGGGGATCTCGAAGGGGGTGACCTCGTCGTAGCGGTCGTAGAGCAGTTCGTCGTACGCCTCCGCGGCCGCGGCCAGCTGGTTGAACGCCTCGTAGACGGCCGGGTCGTCCTCACCCGACCGTCGTTCGACCGCGGCCAGGTGGCGGTCGAGCGCGGTCTTCACCGCCTCGGCGGCGGCGCGTACCTCGGCAGCGGTGGGCTGCGCAGCATCAGACATAGTGCAGACGCTATCCGTACCGGGGCCCGGCCCGCACAATAGATGCGATGCCGGAATACGAATTTGTCGACGTGCACGTACCGCGCGGGGTCTCCCGCAAGGAGACGGCACGTCTGCTGACGGACCATGCAGAGTACGGTCACTGGGAGTTGTACCGCCTGACGCTGATGCGTGACGGCAGTCGCAGGGTGCGGCTGCGGAGGCGGATCATCCGCCAGGTGCGCGCCACTTGGTGATCTTCGACACCCGACCGGAATCACACGACGGAGCGGACCCCGCGGTCGCGGGGTCCGCTCCGTGTGTCCGGTGTCACGCGGCGGTCCGTGCCTTGCGGTAGAGGACCGCGCCGGCGAGCAGCGCGCCCGCGCCGACGGGCAGGACGAGCCCCAGCGGCAGCTCGCTGCCGGTCTGCGCGAGCTGCGCGTCGTGCCGGGGGTGGGTGAGGGAGTGGACGCCCTGCTGGTCGTCGGCCGACGGGCGGTCCGGGGTGCCCGGCTCGTCGCCGGGGTGCTCCGGGCTGCCGGGGTGCTCGGGGCTGCCGGGGTGCTCGGGGCTGCCGGGGTCGCCCGGGTCGCCGGGGTCGCCGGGCTGTCCCGGGGTGTCGTGGCCCGAGCCGCCGTTCGCGCAGCCGTTGCCCTCGGTGGCGTTGCCGGCGCCGAGGATGTCGACGCTGTTGCCGCAGACGTTCACCGGGATGTGGATCGGTGCCTGGATGTGGTTGCCGGAGCCCACGCCGGGCGAGCCCTCGGCATGGCCGCCGGCGTGCGAACCGCCGTGGCCGCCGGAGTCGCCGTACCCACCCGAGGAAGAGCCACCCTGGTTGGCACAGGAGTTCCCCACCGACGGGTTGAGGACACCGACCACGTCGACCGTGTTCCCGCAGACGTTCACCGGCACATGCACCGGCGCCTGCACCGTGTTCCCGGAGAGCACACCGGGCGAGCCCTCGGCATGGCCACCGGCGTGCGAACCGCCGTGGCCGCCGGAGTCGCCGTACCCGCCCGAGGAAGAGCCACCCTGGTTGGCACAGGAGTTCCCCACCGACGGGTTGAGGACACCGACCACGTTGACCGTGTTCCCGCAGACGTTCACCGGGATGTGGATCGGCGCCTGCACCGTGTTCCCGGAGCCCACGCCGGGCGAGCCGGCGGCGTGGCCCGTCGCGCCGGAGTCGGCGTGGGCGGTCCCGCCCGCGGCGGCGAGTACGCCCGTGGCCGCCGCCATCGTCATCAGGCCCTTGCGGGTGACCTGTCGCATTGCTGAAATCCCTGCCTTCGACCTGGTGCCGGGAATCGGCGTTCCGCAGGATTCCCGGTGTTCCGACGTTCGATGAGAGCGGTCGGCCCCGGAGCGCATGGCGCACGCTCCGGGGCCGACGGGCTCAAGCCCTCAGCGGGCGTGCCCTAGAGGGCGAGGCACAACGTCACTTGTTGATGCAGACGTTGCCGAAGGCGGGGTTCAGCAGCCCGATCACGGAGATCGTGTTGCCGCAGACGTTCACGGGGACGTGGATCGGGGCCTGCACGACGTTGCCGGAAAGGACACCCGGGGAGTGCGCGGCAACACCCTGGGCACCGGAGTCGGCGGCGGCCATGCCCGCGCCCGCGAGAACCAGACCACCGGTGGCAGCCGCGACGGCGACGACCTTCTTGAGCATTATTCCTCCTAGTTGGCAAAGCGATCCAAAGTCGCGGATCACATCACGGCTAACGAGGACGGAGTAATGAGGCTACGAGCTTATCGTCGCATTCACTCTTCCCGGTCAACTCTGTACGCCTGCACGATTATTGAGTTCATCGGGTAACCGCCTCAGGAGGCGTCGAGGAAGCGGTCGAGCACCCGCACACCGAACTTCAGACCGTCCACCGGCACCCGCTCGTCGACCCCGTGGAACATGCCGGCGAAGTCCAGCTCCGGGGGGAGCTTGAGGGGCGCGAAGCCGAAGCCCCGGATGCCGAGGTCGTCGAAGGACTTGGCGTCCGTTCCGCCGGAGAGCATGTACGGGATGGCCTTCGCGGCCGGGTCCTCGGCCACCAGCGCGGACTGCATCGCGTCCACGAGGGCTCCGTCGAACGTGGTCTCGACGGCCTTGTCGGAGTGGACGTCCTCGCGCCGCACCTTCGGACCGAGGATCCGGTCGAGGTCGGCGAGGAACTCCTCCTCGTGTCCGGGCAGGAACCGACCGTCCACGTGCGCGGTCGCCTCGCCCGGGATGACGTTGACCTTGTAGCCCGCGCCCAGCTGGGTGGGATTGGCGGTATTGCTCAGTGTCGCGCCGATGAGCTTGGCGATGCCGCCGAGCTTGGCGAGGGTCCCCTCCATGTTCTCCGGGTCGAGCTCGGTCCCGAGGGCGTCGCCCAGTTCGTCGAGGAAGGCCCGGGTCGTCTTCGTGACGCGGACGGGGAACTTGTGCCGGCCGAGACGCGCGACGGCCTCCGACAGCTCGGTGATGGCGTTGTCGCGGTGGATCATCGACCCGTGCCCGGCGGTGCCGGCCACGGTCAGCTTCATCCAGTGCATGCCCTTCTCGGCGGTCTGGATCAGATACAGGCGGCGCTGCTCGCTGACGGTGAACGAGAAGCCGCCCACCTCGCTGATCGCCTCGGTGACGCCCTCGAAGAGGTGCGGGTGGTTGTCGACCAGGTGGCGGGCGCCGTACGTGCCGCCGGCCTCCTCGTCCGCGAGGAAGGCGAGGACGATGTCGCGCGGGGGCTTGCGGCCGCTGCGCAGCCGGTCGCGGACGACCGCGAGGGTCATCGCGTCCATGTCCTTCATGTCGACGGCCCCGCGCCCCCACACGCATCCGTCGGCGATCTCGCCGGAGAAGGGGTGGTGGGTCCAGTCGGCGGCGTTGGCCGGTACGACGTCGGTGTGGCCGTGGATGAGCAGCGCGGGCCGCGACGGGTCCTCGCCCTCGATCCGGGCCACCGTGGAGGCTCGTCCGGGGTGCGACTCGAAGATCTGCGGCTCGAGTCCCACTTCGGCGAGCTTCTCGGCGACGTACTCGGCCGCCTTGCGCTCGCCGGGGCCCGAGTGGTCGCCGTAGTTGCTGGTGTCGATCCGGATCAGCTCGCGGCAGAGGTCCACGACCTCGTCCTCACCGGTGACGCTCCTGGCCGTGTCCGTCTCGCTCACGTGCTTCCTCCCGCTGCTGGTGTTCCCGCTGGTGGGTCGTCCCCTCATCCTCCCTCCCCCGCGGTCGCGCCCCAAGACCCGGCCCGGCCCGTCACACGCCGTTCACGCGACGGCGCGGCCGGGCGGGGGTGATCGGCCACCCCGGAACACCTGGTAATGTTTACGTCGTCGCCACGGGGGAAACCCCGCGCGACAGACACCTTGTCCGGGTGGCGGAATGGCAGACGCGCTAGCTTGAGGTGCTAGTGCCCTTTATCGGGCGTGGGGGTTCAAGTCCCCCCTCGGACACCAGCAAGATCGAGATGGACCCTTAATCATCAAGGGTCCATCGTCGTTTTCCCTCCAGCCGACAGCTCACGCGCAAGCGGACGTGGACCAGGTCAGGTCTCAGGCAAAAGAACTGTACGTACCTCCGGGTCACGCAGCAGAGCGAGGACTTCGGACTCGTCCACGAAGATGTCTTCGGCACCAGGGGCGAGCGCCTGGTGGAACATGGCATGGACGACGTCGGCAGTCGGCTGCTCCCAGATGGTGGCCGCGCAGTCCGCGGCGTCCTCCAGGTCACCCTTGTCGACGGCGACGCGCCATTCCCTCAGGAGGAGTGGGGTGATCCGGTAGGCGTTGAGGCGTCCTCGGACGAGGATGCCCCGGTTGAGGCCGAAGACCTTGATCGTCTCCTTACCCTTGTCCGTAAGGTGCACGTACACGCCAGTGGCAAGCGAGAGGTGCAGATGCGCCGCGGGGTCCTCGCTGCTCGGGTCGACGAGCAGGGGCGTGCCGTCGGCGGCGAGCGGGAAGACGTCGCGCTTCAGATGGCTGTTGCACAGGGAGCACGCCAGCAGGTGGTTGCTCCAGTCGAAGGTCCGTAACGGATTCTCGCGGACGGGCTCGAAGTGGTCGATGTCCGTGCCCTGGTTGTCTCCGCAGTACATGCAGCGTTCCAGGCCGGGTGCCATCTCCGCCAGGGCTGAGCGCAGGGCCGGGTGTATGTGCCTCCGCACAGTCGTGTGCTTCCATAACTGCTTCGCCCGCTGCCGTGGGACGGGTGCCTGCCTGATGTCGTCCGTGTGACCGGACATCTCCGTCAGGGTCTGTTGCGGGAGGGCTCCTCGCGTGATGCGGATCATGAATCGCCCCGTGCGCGGCCCGAGTGGCGCCGGGCCGTGATCTCGTCGACACGGGTCGCGGGGGAACTGGTCAGCTTGCGCTTCAGAGCCCGGTAGTGCGCCTTCTCCACCTCACTGGCACGGCCACGCACCACGTCCATTTCCAGGGCGATGAGCTCCTCCCGCTTCTCCTCGGCCTTCTCCGAGTACGGAGTGTCGAGCCCGAACAGGTCGGAAAGTACGGCGTCGTCCCCGCTGCCGAAGATGACGCGGTCGTAGAGGTGCTCGGGCACGACTTCCACCGGGCTGTCCTCGTCCGGGCCCGGGAGTCGGATCAGACCGCCCGGGTCGGCCGCCTGGCAGATGTACGGGCTGTGCGTGGTGACGATGAACTGGATGTTCGGGAAATGCGCCTTCAACCAGCCACCGATCCGCTTCTGCCACGAGACGTGCAGATGGGCGTCGATCTCGTCGATGATGACGACCCCCGGACTCGGCACGTTCGGAACACCGTCCGTCGTGTCGAGGACGAGTTCGCCGTAGGCGTCGTGGATCTGCTTGAGGATGTCCACTACCAGGGCGGCCACCGTACGGTAGCCGTCGCTCATCTCACGCAGCGGGAACTTGTGGTTCCGGTTTATGACCCACAGGCCCTCGGAGTCGACGCTGTCGACGCGGTAGTCGTCGGGGAGCAGATCGTCACCGAGGATGGCCAGTGCGGCAGCCTTGAGGTCCCGGGCACCCTCACGGTCCTCGAAGGCGCGCAGATGCTGCTCGATGAGCCAGCTCACGCCCTCCGCCAAGGAGGCGTCCTCGTGGAAGAGACTGGTCAGCCGGGCAACGGGGCCTGAGGTGGACATCAGCCGTTGGATGTCGCTGGAGCCACCGGCCAGTCTACGGAAGGGACCGTACCCCGCGCAGAACCATCCCACGGGGTTGTCGGCCCACGGGCCGCGCAGGGCGACAGGCCGCTCCTTCTGGTAGCCGATGGGCATCAGCGACGGCTGGCCGGTCCTGCTGGACCCCGGCTTGCCGGACAGTGACCCCTCGTTCGACGCGGTCCACCGCAGCCCGGCCCAGATGGGCAGGGCCGGGCGCCTCCCTCCCGTGAACTCGTCGTCCTCGGGATCGTGGACCAGGCACACCTCCGCCTTCGCCACCCTCTCGTCCCTGGCGACCCAGGTGTCGAACCCGGGGACGAGACTCCGGGCGACGGCCGGTCCGCTGACCGCCAGGGCGAGCGCGCGCAGCAGCGTCGTCTTACCCGAGCCGTTCCGGCCGGCCAGTACCGTCCAGCCGGCGTAGGAGCCGTCGGGCCGGGTCAGGTCCAGGTCGACTGTGCGCGCGCCGTGGAACGACCTGATGTTCCTTAGGCGCAGATTCTTTAGGTACATATCTCGTCCGCCCACATCCCGATCTGAGGCGAGAGCCGAACAGCGGTTGGCCCCGCGGCGACTGTAACGCGCTGCTCCGACAAATCACCCCAGGTCAGTGGCTTCCTTCCAGGAACGGGCTGCGTTTCCCCGCCCAGGTGACGGCAAGCTGTTCGCGCGCCCGGGTGGCGGCGACGAACAGCAGGGAGCGTTCGCGCTGCAGGTCGCGCTGGTACTGGAGGCGGTCCTCGGAGGCGGGGGTGACGGCGCCGGACTGCGGCACGTGGTCGGCGCCGACGCCGATGATCGCGACCGCCCGGTACTCCAGCCCCTTGATCCGGTGCATCGTCATCACGTGCACTCCGGAACCGATCTCCGGGGTCTGCCGCGGCATCACCTGGACGGCCTTGATCTTCGCGCTCTTCAACGCCTCCACCGCCGCCCTGACGAGCTTGTTGGTCCGGGCGGTGACGACGATCTCGTCCTCCTTCAGGCCCTCGGCCAGCCAGTCCTTGACCCGCGCGGCCAGCCCCGAGAGCTCGGCGGCTGTGGAGGGGTACTCGACGAGTTCAGGCTTGGCTCCGCCGAGGACGGACCGGTAGCCGCCGAGGTCCTCGGTCGAGTCGTCGAGGTCGTCGAAGCGCGCGTCGCCCAGCAGGCTCAGGGAGGTGCCGAGGATCTGCCGGGTCGTGCGGTAGTTCAGGGTGAGTCGCTTGGAGCGCCCGCCTCGCACGTTGATGCCGTGGGCGCTCAGCGGGGTCTGGTTGCCGTAGATCCTCTGGTGGGCGTCGCCGACGATGAACAGGTCGTCCTCGCCGTCCGGGACCAGCGCCCGCAGCAGCTTCCAGTGCGCGGCGTGCAGGTCCTGGGCCTCGTCCACGACGATGTGCCGGTACGGCCGCGTCTCGTCGTTCCATCCGGAGGCGATCCGGGCGGCCTGCGCGGCGAGCTGGGTGACGCCGACCTCGCCGGCCGCGTCCAGGCGGTGCTCGAAGGCTTCGATCAGGCCCCACACCTGGGCGCGTTCGGGACGGTTGAGGCGCCGGCCGCGTCCGGCCCGGCTGGCGGTGAGGTACTCGTCCCGGCTGCGTACGTCCTGGGCGAGCACGACCTGCTTCCACTCGGCTTCCAGGAAGCGTGCGTCCCAGCGGTGCGGCTGCTGCTCCTCGGCCAGCTCCTCCCAGCGACTGCGGATCTCGTCGTCGCCGAGGGGTTTCGGGGTCTTGGCTCCGAAGATGTCCTTGGCTATGCCGTAGGAGACCTTGTCGATGTTGCGGACGTCGACCTTCGCGGCGAGCTGTGCGCCGCCGAGGTCCTCCAGCAGGGAGCGCAGCAGGTCGGCGAGGGTGGTGGTGTAGGTGGTGAGCAGGATCGCCTGGCCCGGCGGCATCCGCTCGGCCAGGGCCTTGACCCGGTGGAGGGCCACGACGGTCTTGCCCGTGCCGGGGCCGCCGGTGACGCGCACCGAGCCCTTGTTGGGGGTCTTACGCTCGGCCAGGGCGCGCTGTGCCGGGTGCAGGAAGATCCGCCAGGCCGACAGCGGCTCGGACATGATCTGCTTGAACTCGGCGACGTCGCCGGTGATGACGAACGACTCCTTGGTGGCGGGGCGCTCGTTGGCGGCTTCGTAGTCCTCCGGGTCGACGGTGTCGCTGGTGGCGGCCACCGAGCTGACGTGTTCCCAGACCTGCTCGACGGTCATGCCGTCGGCGAGGCAGAGGATCACGTCCCGGGCGAGTTTCGGCAGGTGCTCGACGAAGCCGAGGATGGCGTCGACGCTGCGGATCTCGCGCAGGGCGGGGACAACCGAGGGGTGGACGCCGAGCCGGTCGAAGTCCGCGTCGGAAACCTCGGCGAAGACCGACGGCTCGGCCTGCTCGGCGGGGGCCTTGGCGGGCTGTCCGCTGAGGGTGCCCTCGACGCTCGCCAGGTTGATCAGCTCGACGCCGCCGGTGACCTTGTTGATGTCGAAGATGATGTGGGAGGCGAGGGTGTAGGCATCGTCGTGCGGCAGGACCGCGACCAGGTAGTAGATCCGGTCGGCGTAGTGCATCAGCACGGCCCGGAAGTTGTCGTTGATCCTGGCCGTGCGGACCCGCTTGTCGCGGCCGCCCTTCGGCGGCTTGAGGTTGAGTCCGTTGGCGTCCGGATCGCGCTGCATCTTCATGATGAACTGCAGCACCTGCGCCTGGACGGCTCCGTCCAGGGCGTCGTAGTACTTGCCGAAGACGTCAGCCATGACGACCTGGGCCTTGGACATCAGCGGTTCTCCAAACGCTCGGCCAGCTCGGCCACATCAACAGTTTCCGCGTGGGCGACGTGCCAGCCGGCCGCCGCGAACGCCGCGTCGCGGTCCTCGTTCATGTCGAGGAAGACCGCCACCTTGGCGTCGGGCCAGGCGAGTTCCGCCTGTTCCGGCATCCGCTCGTCGAGTTCGAAGCCGACCTCGGGAGCGTCGAAGCGGCGTGTCCGCGCTTCCTTCACCAGGTCGAACAGCAGCTTCTCGGCCTGTGGTGCGGCCCATTCGACCGCTTCCGCCCACGGCTGCGGCAGCTGCTCGAGCACACCGCTCGTAGTGGGCAGCGCACCGGCGAGCAGGGCGACCGCGTGCGCGTCCAGCTGTCCGGCCGTGGACAGGGCCACCTGATGGAACGAGCGCGGCAGCGCGGGGCCGTGGGCGCCGGTCAGCAGTTGCAGCAGGTTGGACCAGCGCAGCCAGTCGGCCCAGCGCCGGCGGTGGGCGGGCTCGGCAACGGCCTCGTCGCGGTCGTCCAGGACGGTGAAGGCCGACCAGGCGGACATGCCCGGCTGGCCGGTCGAGGGTTCGGGCCTCCGGTCGAGCAGTCCGATGACGCGCAACCCGCCCGGAGTTCGGGCGTCCAGCGCCATGGCGTCGGGGGCGGCCTGGCCGGCAGGCGCCGACAGGGGGTCCCCGGCCAGTATCCGCGGCAGTCCCTCGCCCACGGCCTGCCGGTCGACCGGCTGCCGCGTGGCTCCGCCACCGGCGAAGCCGCCGATGAGGGCGGCGGCCTTGCGGGACCACTTCTCCGCGTCGGGGTCGGCCAGGACGGCCAGCAGGGTCTCGATCGGGTTGCGCAGCACCGGGTCCAGGGTGTCCTCCGAGCGCGGGCCGCCGATCAGGGTCTGGTGGATCTGCCGAGCGGTCCGCAGCGCGTTGTCGCCGAGGAGCGGTTCCGCGGGCGTGCGTACCTCGCGGTCCGCCGAGGTCCCCTCCACGGCGGCCTTCCAGGCCATGACGTCGGTGTGGGTGAACTGCCACACCTGTGTGCCCTCGGCCCGCAGCGCCTCGCGCTTAGCCGCGTCGTCGGCGATCCGGTTGATGCCCGCGCTGGCGTGGTAGGCGTAGCCGTCGAGGAAGACCGCGATGCGGGTGGAGGGCCCGTCGATCCGCGTCAGCAGGTAGTCCGGTTCGCTGGGTGCGGAGGTCAGCTGGCGTACGTGGTCCTGGAAGAGCCAGCGGGTGGTGCCGTCGTCGGGCCGGGTGAAACGCAGCTCGTACTCCATGCCGCGCTCACCGGCGCGGGGCGTCACCGTGCCGGTCTCCTTCTTGCGGTTGCCCCAGTCGACGAGGGTGCGGACGAACTGGGCCTCCAGTTCGCTGTCGGCGAGCTGGTCGATGCGCACGCCGGACAGGGTGTCGACGTCCTCGGTGTCCCAGTCCGTCAGGATCTCGTCCAGCAGCTCCCTGGCGACGCGCAGCGACACGTGGGGGTGTTCGTCGCTTCTGACGTGTGGCAGCAGGCAGCGGTGGCAGGGGGTGCGCACGTTCTCCTTGCCGCAGGGGCAGTCCCGCAGCGCGGTCTGGGCGAGGGTCAGCACCCGGTGCAGCACGGTGCGGTCGGCGAGGTGTTCCAGGTAGCCCGTGCCGCCGGGCATGGAGTCGTGCAGGACGAGGAACCGGCGGCGCAGTTCCTGTGTGCCGCCCGGCATGGTGGCGGTGACGACCCGCAGGTGGTCGGGGGCGCCGCCGAAGTGCTTGGTGATGCCCAGCAGCAGCGCCGCCTTGAACGACACCAGCCGGGTCTCCAGGTGCAGGGTGGAGAAGGGCAGCAGGATGCGCAGCGCCTGGGTCGTCAGCTCGTGGGCGAGGACGAGCCGCTGTACCGGTTCGGCGTCGATCCCGTCGTCCTTGTGACCGCACCAGTACGCGTGCCGGGTGCCGATCCGCTGGGCCTTGCGGTCCCACGCCTGCGGATGCACGCCGCGTACGGCCCCGCACTCCAGGCAGGTCTCGAAGCCGGGGACCTGGACCTGCTCCCCGGCGATCTGGTGCTCGGGGCCCGCGGCGGCGGCCGGGCCGAGGTTCAGCGTGCGGATGGTGGCCTCCCGCGCGAACTCGACACCGAACGGCAGGTCCCCCTTCCGCTTCCAGGCCCGCAGTCCCTGGGGCTGGTCCGGGTCGATGTCGACCAGTGTGAGGTCGGAGAACCGGCGTCGTTCGCGCTCGTCGCGCTCGTCGGTGAGCCGCGCGTCCTCGCGGCGTTCGCGGGCGGTGACGCGTTCGGGCACGAGGACGGTGTGGAGGGCGCCCGGGTCGCCGATCTGCGCGGCCTGGCAGCGCGGGCAGGCGGTCAGGTCGGGTCCGGTCTCGGCGGTGGCGACGTAGCCGCACTCCGGGCACAGCCGCCACTGGGCGTACGCGGTGTCGCCCTCGCCGGCGCCCAGGTCCACGCCGTTGACGATGTACTTGTAGCCGTCGCTGTGGAAGGTGTTGCCGGGCGCGAGTTCCAGCAGGCCGGTGCGCGAGCCGCGCCCGTACTCGGTCAGTTTCTCCTGGAACTCGCCGTCGGCGTCCTTCCACCACAGGGTGGCGTCCAGGAGCGTGGCGTCGTCGTGCAGCGTGTAGTTGGGCAGCAGGCCGAGCCGGACCATGGCGTTGACCGAGTTCTCGCCGACCAGCGCGTCCCGGCGCTTGTTGACGGACCTGCGCTCCGCGTAGAGCTGGCGGCGCTGTTCGTCGCGTTCGCGGTCGCCGGAGGCGGTGGACAGGGCGTCGAAGGCGCGGCCGATCTGCCGGGAGCGGGAGCGCAGTGCCTCCAGGCGCTTGCGCCAGGCGGTGGCGGCCTTGCCCACCGACTCCTCCAGCTTCAGCGCGGCGAACTGCCGCAGCCCCTGTTCGGCCTCCGGCGACATGGCGGGGAAGAGCGCGATGAAGGCAGAGGCGAGTTCGGCGTGGCGGGCCTGGGCGACGTCCAAGAAGCGGCGGAACCAGCCGCCTTCGGCCAGCCCGCGGGTGAAGAGCCCGCCGATGCGGTGCGGCATGGGCTCCTCGGGCGTCGCCGTCCCCTGCCACAGGCTGCGGTCCGCGGCCCGGTCCAGCAGGTACGCCAGGTACTGGCGGTGCAGGATCTCGGAGGCGTCGAGGTAGCAGTCCGGCGGGATGATCCGCCCGGCGAGCATCTGCTCGGGGGCGTGCAGGTAGTACTGATTGCGGGCGCCGCGCGGGACGAAGGTGACGGTGAGCGAGTTGCCGGTGCTGCGTCCGGCGCGGCCGATGCGCTGCGCGTAATTTGCGGGCGCGGGCGGCAAGGAGGCCAGCAGTACGGCGGACAGGTCGCCGATGTCGATGCCGAGTTCGAGGGTGGGCGTGCAGGTCAGCACGTTCGGGTCGAAGGGCGCGCGGCGCAGTTTGAAGGCCTGCTCGACCTCTTCGCGGCGGGCCCGGCTGAGGGCGCCCGTGTGCTCGGCGGTGAGGACGTCGCCGGGACGGTCGACGGTGTAGAGGCGGCGGTAGTAGTCGTCGCGGTAGTCGCGGTCGTCGGTGGTGAACGTGCCGGTGCACTGGAAGCGCAGGCAGGGGGTGCCGAGCCAGTCGTCGCGCCGGCCGGGTGGCACGGTGTGGCGCCAGGTGCAGTTGTCGCAGCGGACGCCGTAGTCGTTGACGGCGGCGCCGTAGGCGTCGTCGGGCGAGGAGGGGTCGGTGGCGAGGCTGTGCACCATGATGGTGCGCGGCCGGAGCGCGAAGACGGTCGAGCCGCCGTCGCCGGGGTAGGTGGCCAGCACCTCCCGCTGGGCCAGTAGCTTCATCGCCTGCTCGGCGACGGCGCGGGCCTCGTGCCGCGTGCAGCCGAGGGCCCGGTGGCCCCAGTCGGCGAACCAGGTGTTGTCGCGGGTGAGCGAGTCGAAGTCGGATGTTCCGAGCTTGCCGAGGATCGGGAAGGTCGGTGCGGCCAGACCGCGTGGGAAGGCGGGCATCCCGGTGGGCCGTCCGCCCCAGATCGGCCAGCGGCGGGCGCCGGCCTGCGCGATGTACTCCTTCAGCCAGGGGTGGAACAGCGCGCCGCGCAGCCGCATCCGCTCGAGGAGCCCGCGCAGGTATACCTGGTACGCGGTGTCGTCGGTGGGGAGCGTGATCTGCCCGGGGAGGCGCTGGTGGGCCTCGCGCAGCAGCGCGGCGACGGTGGCGGCGTCGGGCAGCTCCACCTCGGCGGCGGCGGTGCGGGTCAGTTCAAGGGTGCGGCCGAGGCGGGAGCGCAGGCCGAACTCCATCAGCGTCTGGAAGACCATGCGGTCCTGCAGCATGTACGCGCCCGCGTCGCTGAACCCCTCGCCGGTGAGGAGGGTGCGGATCTCCGGGTTGTCCCGCAGGTCGGGCGGGACGATCGAGGCGAGTTTGCTCCGCTCGCCCTTCTCGGCGGCCGTCACGACGGCTTCGGCCGCGTCGGTGGCGAGGTCGTGCACGGCGACGGGGACGCCCGGCTTGAGTTGCTCGGCAAGCAGGCCGCGGAAGGTGAAGCCGAAGCTGCGGTTGGCGATGAACGCGGCCCGGTGCGTGGCGTCCTGGACGGAGTCGGTGAACACGAGCAGTTTGCGCTCGTCGTCGGTCAGGCCACGGTCGGAGAAGAGCTGGGTGGTGGTGACGGAGGCGAGGGTGGCAGTGCCCGCGCCGAGGAAGCGCATGCCGTCGGAGAGGTCGCAGGAGGGGCACCTGTCCCCCGTCCCGGCAGGGATCGGCCCGGGGACGGTGAGCACCGGCACGGTCTCGCTGCCGGCTACGGTCCGCAGCTCGCCTTCCTCAGCGTGCAGGAAGACGGGGGTGTGCTCGCCGGGCCTGGCGCGGATCATCCAGCGCACGGCGCGGTTGTTCTGGGCGGAGGCCCGGTAGATCTCCAGCGGCTTGGTCTTGAGGTGCTGCCACTCCAGGTCCGTGGAGAGCGCCGCCCAGCCCGAGCGTCCGCAGTGACGGCAGTACACGGCGGGCAGGTGGGCCCGGTAGGCCGGGCCGACGGGCCGGACGAACGGGGCCGGGGCATCGGTGCCGGTGTCCTTCTCCGCTTCGGCGTCGGCGGTGCCGTCCACCTCGGCGGCGGGGTAGATGGCGAGGTTGGCCGGGTTGGGCTGGGTGTCCCCGGTGGGGCCGTCGTCGTCGAACCAGCGGAAGTGCGGGGTCGCCGTCGCAGCGCGGATGACACGGCGCACCTCACGGACCCAGAGCTGAGCCTCGACGCGCAGGAACGGGCCGATGCGGCCGGTTTCCGGGTCCTGGGCGCGAGCCGTCGACACGAGTGCGAGGAGCCGGGCGAGGCCGGTCGCGACCAGGTTGACGTCCGTACGGGCCGCCTCGTCCCAGGCCGCGCCGCCACCGCGTTTGGCGAACTCCCGGGCGATGTCGGGGACGGTGACGGGGAGGTAGCCGGCGACGTCGAGGAGGGCCCGGATGAGGTTGTGCTGGCGGAGTTTCCTGCCGAGTTCGAGGGGGTCGGCGAAGTCCATGCCGACGACGAGTTCCGCCAGTCGGTGGATGGCGGTGGGGTCGTTGAGGGGGTCGGGGATCGCGGCGAGGGCCACCGGTGAGGGGACGGGGAGGAGGAAGTCCGGCTCGGCGACGAAGTCGGCGGGTGACTGGCGGTCCTCGCCGATGAGGGCGGTGTCGGGGAAGGGCGTTCCGAAGACCTTCTCGGCGAATTCGAGGAGGAGTTCGCGGTCCGACTTCTGCGGGCCGTCGGCGTCCGGGGCGACCTTGTCGGCGGAGGCACCGCCGCCGAGGGTGGCGGAGGTGGCGACGGGAGTGATCGTGCCGAGCGGGCGGCCCGGCTCCGCCTTGCCGGTGGCCGCGCCGAGGCGGCGCAGCAGCATGGCGACGTCGGTTCCCTGGGCTCCGTCGTAGGTGTGGAACTCGTCCAGAACGACGTAGGTCAGCCCACCGTCCTTCCAGAGCGGGACGTCCGGGACCCGCTGGAGGAGGAGGTCCAGCATCTTGTAGTTGGTGAGGAGGAGGTCCGGTGGGTTGGCCCGGATCGCCTCGCGGTCGGTGATCAGGCGGCTGTCGGGCGACAGCTGGGCGGGGGTGATCGTGCTCGCGCCGGCCTCGCGGGCGTAGGAGCCGGGGGCGTCCTCGTCCTCGTCCTCCGGAGGGCGGTTTCCGGCGGTCCCGCCGATGTAGACGCCGGCGGTGACGGAGGAGAGGGCGGGGTTCTCGGCGAGCAGGTCGTCGATGCGGCGGGCCTGGTCGTCGGCCAGCGCGTTCATCGGGTAGAGCAGGAGGGCTTTGACGCCCTTCACTCCGGCGGCTCGGGCGCGGGCACAGTGGTCCAGGATCGGGATGAGGAACGACTCCGTCTTGCCGGAGCCGGTGCCGGTGGTGACGATCGTCGGCTCGGGGGCGTGGCCCGCCTTGCTGGACAGGCGTTGCCAGGCGGTGGCCTGGTGGGTGTAGGGGCGGAAGCCGTCGGGGTACCAGTCAAGGGCCTGTTCCCAGCCCCGGGGTGCCTCCCGGAAGGGGGTGCGGACACGGAGGTACGGGCCGCGGAAGAGCCTGCTCTCCGGCCGCTCCAGGAACGCCTCGAGCTCCTCGCGGACGTCGTCGTCGGCGAGCGCGAAGCTCGTCGTCAGGTACGCGGCGAGGGCACGACGCAGATCCTCGGCGGCCAGAGAGGGAAGCATGGCGGCGACTACTTGCCTTCCGGGGCGGGGGCGGGCGCGGGCGTGGTGAGGGGGTGCTCGGCGAGGTAGGCGGCGTAGTCGCCGTACTCGCCGGCGTGGAGGCGGGCGGTGAAGTCCGCGTGGGCGCGGGTCATCTCTGCCTCGCGGTTGGGCTTCACCCAGCCTTCGGGGATGGCGGGGGTGGGGTCGCCGGCTCGGGCGGCTTTGGCCCAGGCCTTGACGAAGGCGGTCTCTTCGGGGGTCTGACGGATGCCCACGTTGTGCGTCGCCGCGCCGATCTTGTGACCGTCGGGGGCGAAGAACATCTCCCACTCGTACTTACGGAGCACGGCGAACTGGGAGCGGTACATCGCGCAGAGCTGCTCGGCGGTGAGGCCGAGCATGATGGCTACGAGGGCGTCAATCTCGACCAGAGCCATGCGGCGGTCGTACTCGGTGCGGAGGGGGGTTGCCATGGACCAAGTGGGCTCGACTGCCTGAATCGGGGGCCGGGAGGAGCCAGGGTCAGTCCAACGGTCGGTACGCCAAGCGGGATCGAATAGTTCGTTCCAAAGCAGGTCGTAGTCGCGGGTGAGGCAGTTGAGGCGGAGAGTACGAAGGAGAAGAGGAACGACCAAAGGGTGAGCCAATGGGGCAGGAAACTTCGTAACCAACTCCATTTGAATGTCAGCTTTACCGGACACCTTCACCAAATAATCAAGCGGGAGACTTGCCCACATTCCCCCCACGATTGCAGTACCACTATTCTCCTGCAAAGCCAAGGTATGAACAGTGTGAACATGCGTCGGACCCGGCGGAATGAGTGCGGCATGGAAACCCCTCTCCAGCTCCGAAGAAGTCATGCGACGCCACGCAATCCGATAGAATTCAGTGAATTTCTTACCTCCCCACTTCGCTTGAGCACCGCTGAACTCCCAGCCTGCACAGGCGCGCACATAGTTAGTTCTCGGAAGGGCACTTTCCGACAGATCTTCCAGCGAGTGCGGCGAATAATCTTTGTTTGACTTACATTCTGGATTTGGTTGCTTATTGAAGGGGTTGCCGACACTAATGTGAGGCCCTTGGAGGACAACCTCACCCCAAGACGATGGAGTGCTAGTCTGCCATCGAATTAGACCATCCCTTTTGGACGTTTTCTCATTCAGAGCGGATGTCCACCAAGTTCCCACTGCAGCAATCCTGTCCGGGAAACGAGACAACGCGCGCAGGGCTTCGTTATCACTGACGCTGAGCGGCCTCGGCATACGAGCTTGCACAGATGGCGTCCCGAGGCCGTCAAGGAGTGCCGCCCAGTCTGTCAGCACAAGCGGGTCGACCGAAATGACCCGACCGGCATGTGGACGCACATCCCAACCACCGTCCTCAAACTGGAGGCCTGGCATTTCACCGAGGCCAGAATCAATGAGAGACCGCTCAGCAGTATCGGGATGGAAAATTGAACTCATACTGACAAAGCGAGGCACGCCAGGGGAGCCATAAATATGGATACCATATTCGAATGTATTATGCACTTCCTCGAACAGGCGAAGTTCATTTCTAAACTGAAAATGCCTTCTCAGGCGACTGTAAGTTGCTTGACGCAGCACCCCCGCCTTGGGGTCCGTGAAGTGTGACTCGGGGTGCAGCAACCCTACGACCCCATTCCCCCTAGCGCTCCGCCAGGATCGCTCCATGAAATTCATGTAAAGGTTCGTTCGCAGTTTACCCAGCGCCGGATGCTCTGTCGCGGAACCCAAGTATTCTGTCAGGCCAGCCCATGCGCTTAGGTCGGCGAGATATCCGTTCATTGCATCCGGATTGGCTAGCACCAACTGCCGCCTTTGTGTCCTATCCTTTTCCGGATTCTTCTCGTTCAGACCGAACCACGGATCGAACTCTGCAAGCGCAGTGTGGTCTTCCCAGTCCAAGCGGACCCAGGGAGGGTTACCAACCTGCAGGTCAAACCCACCATCTTCAAAAACGTGGGCAAACTCCAACTCCCAGTGGAAGAACCCTTCTCTCCTAGAGATTGCGTCAATCTCAGCCAGCCACGGAAACCGCAACATCACCGATGGCAAGTCCATGCACTGGCTCATGACGCGGTCAAACTCGTCGTCTATAGCCAGCTTTTCGAACTCGCCAGTGTCGGCGAACAGACCGAACTCGTCGTCTAGTCCAGCCGCTCCGCCGCCGATTCGACTGGCTGGCCTTGCCTTCGCCTTGGCGGCCGGAACACCCAGTACTGCCTCGCAGAAGGACAGCCACTCCTCCGTGGTGGGCGGCGTCGGTGTGTCGGGCTGGCCGACCGGCCAGAACCACAGGGCGCACCAGGCGTCCATGACCAGCTTCAATCGGCCCCGCGGCGAGCCCGGCTCATTCAGCGCGCTCTCGATCTGCTCTCGGGTCACGTCTCCCGAAGCCTTGGGCAGCGGCTTGTCGGGGTCGACCTCCCAGACATTGATCTGGCGCCGCACTTCCCGCTCACTCACGATCAGGCGGCGCTTCGTCAGCTCCCACAGGCGTTCGACTCGCGTCGCCAGTGCCAGCAGCCGCTTCCCCTGGGCCACCGACGGCGTCGCCGTGACCGCCGTACGCCACTTCGCCAGGGCGTCGCGCTCGTCCTTGACCAGCTCCTTCGCCTGCTTGGCGTCGGCGACCGCGCCCCAGCCCTTGGCCGGCAACAGGAAGTGGTGGATTTCCTCGCCCGCCCGGAACTGGCTCTCCTCGGCCCCTGCCCTCAGCGGACGGTCCGTCGGGACAGTCGTCAGCCAGGCCTTCTTCTTCAATGCCTCCGCCGCGTACACCGCCCGCCGGGCACCGATCAGCGAGTTGCCGCGCCGCAGGTGCAGGCCGAACCAGGGGGCCTTCAGACCCTCGTGCATCGAGTTCAGCCAGAGCGAGACCTCCGCCAGCTCCACGGCCGTCTGGTTGAGGTCGACGCCGTAGCAGTTGTGCAGCGCCAGGTACGCCTTGACCTTCTGGAGTTCTGCCTCGTAGCGGTCCGGCGGCAGTTGCTCGCCACCGAGTTCGGCCATCCTCCGACGCAGGTACTCCGCCGCGAGCTGGTTGATGGCCTCGTTGAGGAACGCGCCCGAGCCCAGGGCGGGCTCGCACACCGTGAGGTCGAGGATGTCCCGCGCGGGTGTCGTCTTCCCGTCCTGGTCCAGCAGCTCGGCCAGTGCGTGCTTGACCGTGCTCCGGGTCAGGACCTCCGGCGTGTAGTACGACGCCGAGCGCTGCCGCTCACGCCCGGACAGACGGTAAACGAAGGTGCCCTTCTTATGCTCGATGCGCTTGGGCGCACCCGTGAGCTCGTGCGGTCGCTTGGGGAAAAATTTCTCTTCATAGTCATCAGCGTCCTCGAACGGCACCATCCAAGTGCCGCTCAGTCCATCCGACTCTGGCTTGGAGACCTCGTACAGGTCGTCCCACGCGAAGAAGCCGGTGTAGGACATCAAGCCCTCGTATACCGCGCCCAGCTGGTTGATGCCGAGCTGCGCATACGAGATGAAGCCCTTGCCGGTGCCGCCGCCGGCCTTGCCGCGTCCGCTGCGGCGGCCCTGGGTGAGCATCAGCAGGTTGAGGACGCGCCACAGCACCTTGTTGCGCAGTCGCGTGTCGATCCGCTGTCCGTCGATCGACACCGTGCCGATCAACGGAGTCGCGTCGGCCTTGAACAGGTCGCTACGCAGCGCTTCGAAGCGCAGACCGTCCGCGTCGAGGACGGTGACGTTGTCGTCGGAGGGCTTCTTCTCCGTGCCCAGCGGGCGGTGGCCCTGGTCGACCAGGCGGAACAGTAGGTCCAGGGATTCGGCGAAGTGCGTGCCGTCCTGGGCCTCCTCCGGAAGGTCGTAGGAGACCAGTTCGCCGAGCCGTGCCAGGCCGTAGCCGTCCTGGTAAGCCTCGTCCTTGCTGGGCAGGATGCCGAGGTCGGGGCGGGCCTCCGCGTAGAGCAGGAACAGGATCCGGTAGAGGTAACGCAACGACTCACGGGTGAGGCGGCTCGCGAGGTCGGAGGGGTCGCCCAGTTCCGCCGGGTCCGCGCCGCCCTCCTTGATGCGGTTCAGGATCTCCTGGGCGATGAGCTCGACGGACTGGCGCAGGCCTTCGCGCAGTTCCTTCGACACGCCGACCGCGTGCTTGCGGCCCTTGTCGACCAGGTTGTCCAGGTAGCCGGCGACGCCGCCCTCGGTGAGCAGCGACTCGGCGCCGAAGAGCGCGGCCACCACTTCCAGTTCCTCACCGTCCGCGCTGAGGTTGCGGTCCAGGGCCTCGTCCACGCTCACCGCGAGGAACCTGCCCTCCTGCCACGCCGTGCGGTCGGCGAGCAGCACCGCGCCGCCCGCGAGCAGCAAAACGTAACGCGGGGCGTAGCCGTCGTCGCAGCCGAAGAGGAAAGTAACGGCCTTCTCCGCGCTGGTGATGAAGTCCTTACCGTCGAGCTGGATCGGGTCGAGCAGCCGGGCGCCGCCGTTCTCCACGTCAGCGACGACGAGCTCGCCGTCCACCTCCCATGTGACGTCCAGGGCGACGAGTTCCACGCCCCCGGGGCCCGTGACGGCCAGCGCCACCGGCACCGACCGCTCCTTGTCGCCTTGCATGACGTCGAAGTCGCCCCGGTGCAGCCGGGTGTGGGTGGAACCCTTGGGTTCCGACGTCTCCTCGGCGTCCTCACTCTTCGGCGCGATGTACGCCAGCGCCGCCAGCAGGCGGTCGTTGAGGTCCCGCACCTCGTGGCCGTCGACGGCGTCGTTCTCGGTGATGCGGACCTTGGCCTTGAAGTACTCGCGGCGCAGGTTCTTCACGCCCGAGCGGGACGACGGCGCGCCGGCCCGGTCCGCCGAGGTCCAGCGCTTGCGCAGGTCGGTGAGGTCGCGGGCGAACAGCTCGGCCAGGTAGTGGGCGGAGATGTACTCACCGCGGTTGGTGATCGCTTCGAATGCCACGGTGTCACGCGCCCTTCTGCTGCTGAACTGCTGCGCCGCCGGAGGCGGCGGCCGGTGCGAGGACCCCGATCACCCGCACCATGGATTCGCCCTGGGTGGCCAGCTGCTCGATGAGCTGCTCGACCTCCACCGCGGTCTTCTGCACGCGGTTCTCCTCGTGCTGCCGCCGGATGCCGGTGAAGCTGAGCTGTTCGAAGGCCGAGAAGCTCTCCCTCTTCCAGGCTTCCAGTCGCTTCTCGTACTCCACGAGCTGTTCGATCAGCGGGGTCTCCTGCTCCGCGCGCAACTCCGCCAGGTGCTCACGGGTCGCCCGTACCGCCGCCGGAACCAGCGCCTGCAAGGCGTCCTTGTCCCCGGTGAAGGGACGGTTGAGCATTCCCGGCTCGACCCCGGCCCGCCGGAGCACGCCCACCAGGTCGTCGTCGAACTTCGGCGTGCCGTTCTCCAGGCCCGTCACGCAGGTCCAGGCCAGCACCGTCGGGTGGCCCTTGGCGTTGGAGTACATGCCCTGGGTGAGGAACACCGGCTCGCTGACGTCCGCGGTGATGAGGGGTGCCGTATTGCGGGTGAGTTTGACGAGGACCTTGTCCGTCAGCCACTCCACCACCGGGTGCTGGTCCGTGAGGTAGCTGACGTCGGGCCAGCCGGACGTCTCGGCGCGCTCCTGCTTGGTGAGCGCACCCTTGCGGCGGTTGCTGCTGCGTTCGCGGGCGCGGTCCAGGCGGTCCTGGCCGAACTCCTTGTCGAAGGTGACCCGGAGCTGCTCCAGGACGCCCCGCTCGTCGAGGTACGACTTGGGCAGGACCAGCAGGCGGCGCTGGAGCTCCCGGTCCGGGGTGAAGACCATCATCTTGGGGTGGTCGTCGCTCCAGTGCTTGCCGATGCGCTGCTCCGGGTTCTCGTAGACCTCGTCCAGGGCCTCCTCGACAAAGGCGCGGGTCGACGCGAAGAGCTGCGGCACCTGGTATCCCGTGGAGTCGCTCTCGGGGGTGTGGTCGGCCAGGAATGCCTCGAAGGGGTCCAGCGGGACCGGCGGGACGACCGTGTCGAAGGGTTCGTCCCCGGCCAGGAGGCGTTCGACGATCTCGACCCGCTCGGCATCCTCGTCGCGCAGGCCGAGGATCGAGGCGGCCTCACCGAATGCGCGGTGGACCTCGTCCTCGCGCTCCAGCAGGCGCTGCGAGACGGCTCGGTCGGCCGAGGGGCGGTCGGGGTCCTCGTCGTCGGTGAGGAGCAGCAGGGCGCGGATCTCCGGGGAGTACTGCTGTCCGTAGCGGTCGATGCGGCCGTTGCGCTGCTCGATGGTGATCAGCGACCACGGGAGGTCGTAGTGGATCATCTGGTGGCACTGGCGGTGCAGGTTGACGCCCTCGGCGGCGATGTCGCCGGTGAGCAGCACCCGTACGTCACTGTCGGCGAGGCCGAAGTCCTTGACGGTGCGCTGCTGCTCGTCGTCGGAGAGGCCGCCGTGGAGCTGGCGGACGGCGCCGCCGGTCTTGCCCTTGCCCGGGGTGAATCCGAGGGCCGAGGGCAGGGTGTCCTGCAGTATCTGGAGCGTGGCGCGGCGCTCAGAGAAGATCACGACCCGCTTGTCGGACTTGGGGCCGACCTTGATCTCCTCCTTGAGGACCCTCACCAGCTCCCGGAACTTGGCGGACCCCTCGATGTCGATGGCCTCGGCGAGCGTGCCGAGGCTGACCAGGGCGTCGCGCTCGGCCTGGCGCTCCTGTGCCTCCTTGCTCTCGTCGATGCGGTTGATCCGGTTGGTGACCGTTTCGACGAGCGCCGAGTGGGAGGAGAGGAAGGACTTCAGCAGGGTGTAGGGGAAGAGCCGCGCGCCCTTGCCGGTGACGGGTGCCGGGCGGCCGTCCTTCGGGTGGATCCAGACGTCGTACAGCTCGTCGAAGACCCGCTGCTCGGCCGGGGTCGCCGTGCAGTCGAGGGCGATCGGCTCCTTGCGGGTGGCCCACTTGTGGCCGATCTCGGCGGAGACGTCGGGGGACATCTTGTGCCGCCGGATGTAGAGGTGATCGAGCTGCGTCTCGTCGTAGTCGCTGGTGTTGGGGATGGCCGTCGGGTCGAGCAGGCTCAGCAGTTCGCCGAAGGACTCCCGCTGGCCGTTGTGCGGGGTGGCGCTGGCCAGGATCAGGGCGTCGGTCTTCGGCGCGAGGAGCTGGGCGAGGCGGTTGTTCTTCGTGCCGGTGTTGATCAGCTTGTGCGACTCGTCGATGACGACGGCGTCCCAGGTGACCTGCATGAGGTGGCTGCGCCAGCGGTCGGACCGCAGGGTGTCGATCGAGATGATCGCCCGCTTGTAGTAGGAGAAGGGGTTGCGGCCGGCCGGAATGTCGTTCTTGATCCGCTCGATGCCGGCCGAGTCGAGCCGTACGACCGGGATCGCGAAGCGGGTCCACAGCTCGTGCTGGAACTGCTCCAGGATGTGCTTGGGCGTGACCACGAGAATGCGTTCGCCCCGCCCGCGCCGGATCAGCTCGGACAGCAGCAGGCCGACCTCAAGGGTTTTTCCGAGGCCCACCGCGTCCGCGATCAGCAGCCGGGGGCGCAGGGCGCGCAGGGCGGCCTTCGCGGGCTCGCGCTGGTAGGCGAGGTCGTCGACGAGGTGGGTGCCGACGGTGGCGAGGCGCTGCTCGGACAGGGGCAGCGGGGTCTTGCGGATCAGCGCGTCGATGAACAGGCGCGAGCGTCGGCACTCCTGCGAGGGGTCGGGCTCAAGCACGGTGTCCTCGGGGCGCAGGGGGGTCACCTGGTCGAGGTCGTCGTGGGCGAAGAAGACCGCCCGCTGGTCGCGGACCAGGGCCGAGATGCCGCGCACGTCCAGGCGGGTGCCGTCGTGCTCGGTCTCGGCGACCTCCACGACCAGCCAGTCCTCGTTGCGGGCCCGGACCTGCATGCCGGGGGCGAACCGGGTACCGCCGGATGTGTCGCCCGGAGCGTTGCCCGGGGCGTTGTCGGCAACGGTGGCCATCGGCGGGTCTCCTTCGACTGCTGTACTGCTTGCTGCTGCGTTGTTCGGGTGTGGTGGGTCCCACCACAGTGCAGGGAGGGCTTCCGAGCGAGGGCTCAGCCGCCGTAGTCGCCGCGACGGTCCTCGATACGGCTGCGCCACCGGGCCGCCCAGCGGTCCGGCGTGTCCTCCGGTTCCGGTTCGGCGACCGGTGTGGTCACCACCGGCCGTGGGTGCGGCACGGCATCGGGCTCCGCCTCCGGGACGTCGTCCGGTTCGATGTCCGGTACGGGCACCGGCTCCGGAGCCGGTGCCCGTACCGGCTCCGCCTGGTGCTGGAGGACGTCAGCGAGGAACGCCTCCGGCAGCGGCGGGTAGGCCTGTGCGTCCGCCGGCACCCCTGAGTCGAGCAGGCGGCCCATGGCCTCCTCCAGCACGCTCTGTGCCGTCGGCCGGTCCTCCACGTCGTAGGACAGGGTACGGGTGACCAGGTCGACTAAAGCGGTTGGGAGGCCGGTCAGGTCCGGCTCCAGGTCCAGCGTCCGCTGCACGGGCATCTGCGCGTAGAAGGGGGCATGGCCGGTCGCGGCGTGCACCAGCGTCGCGCCGAGGCTGTAGACGTCGGCCGCCTCGCTCGCCTTACGGGAGTCCTTGGCCTGCTCGGGCGCCATGTAGGCGAGGGTGCCGAGCGCCGCGCTCGCCGTCGTCAGGCCGGTGCCGCCGTTGACGTGGGAGATGCCGAAGTCGATGACCCGGACCCCGTCCGCCGCGACCAGGACGTTGGCGGGCTTGAGGTCGCGGTGCAGCAGCCGTACCGAGTGGATGTGCATCAGGGCGTCCGCCAGTCCCGCGGCCAGCCACCAGGCGCCGATCTCGCTGACCGCTCCGTGCTGGTCCAGCAGTTCCAGCAGCGACGGGGCGTGTATGTACTGGGTGGCGATCCACGGTGTGTCCGCGTTGGGGTCCGCAGCGACCAGGGCCGCCGTGTGGAAGCCGCCCACGCGCCGAATCGCCTCCAGCTCCAGGGCGAAGCGCCTGCGGAAGTACTCGTCCTCCGCGAGCTGCGGCCGGACGACCTTGACGGCCACGGGGCGGGTCGAGCGGTACCCGAGGTACACCACTCCCATCGCACCCTGACCCAGTCGGCCATCCAGCCGGAAGCCGCCGATCCGCTTGGGATCGCCCGCCCTGAGCGGCTGCAGCACCATTCCCCCCACCGTGTCCCGTCCTGAGCGGACAAGGACGAGATTATCAGCGGCTCGGTTCACCGTTCCTGCACATCCGGAGACTGATCCTTCTCTGCGGACACAGTGGTCACGGGGGACTGCAGGATGCTTCAGCGGACCGGGTCAGACCTCGCTACTGGGGCGCGCGGCGAAGCCGGTGAAGGCCGCCCATACGGCGGGAGTCACGGTGAGTACAGAACCAGTAACGATCTTCGAGTCACGGACGTGGACGGCTTGCTGCGAAGCGGCCACCTCTACGCACTCACCGCCCTCTTCACTGCTGTGGCTGCTCTTGATCCACTTCAGTCGAGGCACAGCGGACCCGAACTTGTCGACCTTCACGGCTCTCCCAGCAACTTCTCGACATAGGCAAGGGACTCCCGGGGTGTGAGCGCCTGCGCTCGGAGGATCCCGTACTTCACCTCAAGCCCCCGGACAAGGTGTCGCTCCGTGTGCACGTGGCTCACGTTCTGCACCTCAACGTACGCGATCCTGCGCTCTCCCTTGGTCTCGGTCAAGGTGAAGGGACCGGCCAGTCCTGCGTTCTCCTCTCGTTCCAGAGGCATGATCTGTACCTCGACTGTGGGCTTCTCCCCGATGAGAAGGACCTGCTCCAACTGGCCTCGCAGGATGCCTCGTCCGCCGATCGGCCTCCGCAGTACCGACTCGTCGATGACGAAACTCATCAGCGGTGCCGGGCGTTTGGTGAAGAGGCTCTGGCGAGCCAAACGAGCCGCCACACGCTGCTCGATGACTTCCTCGTCCATGGGCGGCCGCATCATCGTGAATACCGCACGCGCGTAGTCCTCCGTCTGCAACAGACCGGGGACCGCCTGGTTCGCGTACACGTGCAACTCGACCGCCTCGGCCTCCAACCGCGCCGCATCCCGGAAGAACGCCGGATACCGCGCCCGCGCGACCTCTTCCTTCATCGCCCGCAGGATGCCCCCGGCGTCCAGTACCTCGTCCGCCTTGTCGATCAGCTCCGGTTTGGGGATGCGTCGGCCGAGCTCGACCGACGTGATCTGGTCCTCGCCGTAACCGAGCCGGGACCCCAACTCCCTCCGCGTCAGCCCGGCCCGCTCCCGCAGGAGCTTCATCTGCCGCCCGAAGCACCGCAGGAAGCTCGCCCCGTCGTCCTGTTCCACCATGCCCGTCGCCTCCGGCACCTCATCACCCACGGTTCTGGTACGCGGCCGTACAGGCTGAGGCCGTGCACGCAGCGCGAGGCGTCACGCTACGAGCAGTGATGAAGGGCCGACCCTCGAACGCCCACAAGTTCCCTCGTACGAGAACTCACCTCTGTGCGTACGCGCTTGGCGGCCGGCTGTACAGCCCCAGCCAGTACAGGCGTTTCCGCTGGTCAGCGCCGCATTGCCTTCGGCAGGCTCGCCGTCATGGAAACCTCGGACACCACCACCGCACAGGCACCCGAAGTCCCGGCCGCCCTGCACGATTTCGCCATGCAGTTCACCTCCACCCCGCGCGGTGCCCGTCTCGCCCGGCGTCTCGTCTCACACCGACTCGACCAGTGGGGACACCCCTACGGCTCCCCCGTCAACGAGACCCTGACCCTGATCGCAGCCGAGCTCACCTCCAACGCCGTACGACACGGTCACGTCCCCGGCCGAGACTTCCACCTCCGGCTGACCGCAGCCCCGGACGCGCTCCGCGTCGAGGTGACGGACACCCGCACCGAGCAGGTGCCGCCCTCGTCCGTCCATGAGGCGCCCTGTGACGCGGAGTCGGGCCGGGGACTGCTTCTGGTGGCCCGACTGGCCACCCGCTGGGGCACCGACCCGCGGCCCGCCGCACCCGGCAAGACCGTCTGGGCGGAGCTTTCTCCGGCAGCCGCCTGCCCGGCCGCCCGGATCAGCGCGCCGGCTTCTCCGGACGTACGGTCTGGCGGGTAGGCGCACGGAACTCCGCCTGGTCCCGGCGCATTTCCCGGTAGAGGTCCGAGATGCGGGACTTGGCAGCGTCGGTGCGGGAGAAGTCGCCCTGCCGGACTGCCTCGGTCAGCCCTTCACCGGCCTGGCGAATGCGTTGCTGCAACGCCGGGTTCACGCCGTTCTGCGAAGCGAAGGCCAAGGCACTCATCACCTGGTACACGTCCTCCCCCAGGCGGCTTCGTATGGCCATCACCTCCAGGGCGATCTTGTGTCCCCGGTCGAAGTCTCCGGCCTTACGCGTCGTCTGCAGCTCGTTGCGGTGGTGCCGCATCGCCTCCAGGTCCTCCGGCGGCATCAGCTCCGCCACGTGATGCGGGTAGAGGAACGCGAGGGCGGATGCCCAGCGCACGGTCTTCTGCCGCTCCAGCAGGTTGTCCGCCTCTTCCAGGAGCGTGTCCAGGGACCGTCCGGGCGCCTCACCTCTGACGATCAGCTCCAGTGGACCCGCCGTCTCCTTCAGCACGGCGGATTCAGCCGGGGTGAGCTCGTGGCTCCACTCGGCGAGGAACGTCTGAAACCGCTGGTTGACGTCCTTCGCCCGCCTGCGGAACTCGGGAGTCAGCAGGTTGCGCCGGAAGACGGCAGGGACGAACTCCGCTCCGTCGAGCCGGGTCTCCAGGCGGATCGTGCGGTCCTTGTCGAGGTGTACGGCGAGGGTGAGGGGTTTCGTGCCCGTGATGCCCTCGGGCAGCGGGTACATTACGACGCCACACAGATCGTTGCGCTCCGCGGGCTGGAGGTCACCTTCGTACAGCGCGATCTCGAGCAGGTCACCCGCGTTGCCGGTGACGTGGAAATCGTGCCGGGCCGCCTGCTGTGTGGGGTAGGGGTCGCCGGCCGTGATCAAAGGAGTCAGCAGCCCGTCAGCGGTGTGGACGCCGATGGGCAGAGGAATCACCCCGGACGGGTCCGCGACAGGCAGCTCTTCCTTGCAGTACGAGCACGCGACAAGGCCCGGCAGGTTCACCAGCGCGCAGTTCGGGCACTTCAGGCCGCCACTGTCGTGCAGTCCGGCTCCGCACAGGTCGCATTCCAGGGCCTCCGGGGCGTTCACCTCTCCGCACTCGTCGCAGACTGCCGGGGACGGCGTCAGCCGTTCGGCCGTGAGCCCGGTGAGGTCGGACGCGCAGACGGGACACGCCTCCGTGTCCTCAGGAGCGGGTACGTGGCACGTCGGGCACTCCACCGTCGGGGCGCCCACCAGCGAGGTGGCGCATTCGGGGCACGCATCGGCCTCCAGCGTACAAGCCGCACGACATTCGGGACACTCAAGTTCCTCGACGAGCGCCGACTGAACAGCCGCACCCAGCGCGACGCATGTCATGGGGTCCACGTCCGTGCGCAGCTTCTCGCGGCCGAAGACGTCCGCCAGCCGCTCCCGCACCAGCGGGATGGCACTCGAGCCGCCCACCAGGAGAACCTGGTCCATGTCTTCCGGACGCAACAAGGCATCGGCCACGGTCTTCAGCGTCAGACGGACGGTCTCCTCAACCCTGTCGGAGATGAGGCCCTCGAACTCCTTGCGGTCCACGGTCTCCGAGAGGACCTCGCCGGAAGCGCCGAGCGTCGGGACGATCACCTCGGTCGAGGCCGCCGTCGACAGGTCGATCTTGGCACGCTCCGCGGCCTCGCGGATCCTCGCAGCGGCGCCCGGCAGCGGTTCGTATCCGGGGTTGCGTGCGTCGAGGAGTTCCTGAAGGCGATCGGCCAGGCTGCTGTCGAAGTCCGTACCGCCGAGCAGGTTGTTCCCACCCGCGCCGAGCTCGTCCATCACGCCTGGCATCAGGGTGAGGACGGAGACGTCGAAAGTGCCGCCGCCCAGGTCGTAGACGAGGACGGTTGCGGCATCCTCGTCCCGGGCACGTCCGAGACCGTGGGCGAGCGCCGCCGACGTGGGCTCCGACAGCACCCGGACGACGTGGAAGCCTGCCAGTCTGCCCGCTTCGCGAGTGGCGGCGATCTGCCGTTCGCCAAAGTAGGCCGGTGCCGTGATCACCGCGCGGCCGAACTCCGTTCCGAGACGGGCCTCGGCGTTCCGCTTGAGCCTCTGGAGGATAATCGCGGAGATGTGGACGGGGGTGTAGCGGTGTTCTCCCAACTGGATCAGAACGCCGCCGTCCGGCCCTTCGGTGATCTTCGGGCCGCCGTCTCCCATGCGGCGGAGGGCCTGCTGCACCTTCTCGTCCTTGAACTGGCGTCCCATGAGGCGCTTGACGGTGGTGATCACGCGCGTGGCATCCCTCGCCGCCCAGTTCAGCGCCTCCTGCCCGACGAGGAGCCCGTCGTCCGCGGTGAGACCCACGGCCGAGGAGGTCCCGCTGCCCTCCGGAGTGTCGGACACGACTTCCGGTTCGCCGTCCTTGAGCCAGGCCACGACCGAGTTGGTGGTGCCGAGGTCGATTCCAAGGGTTCTGCGCACTTCGGGGTTCCTGTTCTGCGAGTGGGCGGGGCAGGGCGGGGCGCGTGGGAGGGATCAGGAGCGGCGACGGCTGCGGCGTCTGTGCCTCGGCAGCCGGCGAGGCTGTCTGCGTGGGGTGGCCGGACCGGACCGCTTCGGCTCCCCCGTCGGCTCCTCGGGCGCTTCCGGGTCGGGTCCGGGGACAGCGACCACGACCTCGGCGGTCCGCAGCACCCGCTGCCCCAGATAGAAGCCCGCCACCCGCTCCTCCAGCACCGTGTCGGCGGGACACCTGGACGTGGGGCGCGTGTCCACGACCCGGGCAACGTCGGGCACGGCCTGCCGGTGAGTGAGGTCCATCGGCCGGACGTCGGCTTTCAGCAACCGGATACGCAACAGTCTGTGTGCCGCGGAGACCTGTTCGATCAGCCTCTCCATGGTCGCGGCCGTGCGGTTCGGGTCCTGACGGACCGACCACCGCACGGACTCCGCGAGCGCGTCGTCGACGTCGAGCAGGCCGGTGAGCAGGCGGTGCAGGGAAGCCTCCGACTCGGCTCTCTGCCGCGCCAGTTCGTCCTCGTCCCGGGCACGCCGCCGTTCCAGGGCTTCGCAGCGGGTGCGCAACTGCGCGATCAGGCGTTCCGTGTCGGAGTCGGGCCGGGCGGAGGACGGTGCGGTCAACGCATGCTCCAGAGGAAGTGAGAGGAGGGCTGCCGGGTGGCCTCGGGTCTTCAGTCGGGCCGTACGCCCAGGCTCGCAGGGTCGGGAGACAAGGGAGAGACCTCCGCCATACGCCGACGTGCCTCGGCCAGCAGGGCGGCGCCGCCCTCATCGGGCGACAGTCGGACGGGCAGCGGCGTCAGAAGGTCCGCCTCGTGGCGTCCGGCGGGACGCCTGAGGGCTTTGTTTGCCCGGGAGATACGGTCGCGCAGATCACGATCGCCCTGGGCCGACCTCATCGCCCGCCGGTAGGCGGCATGGATGTCGGCATCGGAGGCGCCGACATCCAGCCCCAGCACGTCGTAGGGGGAATCAGTGAACATGCTTCCCGGCACCCCGTCTTCCTGTCACCACAACTGGTCATCCTTATAGAGCCCGAAAAGGGGCAGTTGGCGGGCCGTGTTCCGCCCGCGTCCGGCTCGGCGGTCGGAACGCGCATCTGTACGAGCGCCCTTGGTCGGCCGTCGGCAGGTACGGGCTTCGACGACCGCTGCGTCGAGTCGGCTCCGGTCTTCGACATCGGACGGGCATCGACGGGCGAGGGCGATGACCTCGTCATAGCGCCCCTCCTCGCACAGAATTTCCGCAAGGTCGGCCAGCAGCCATACCTGGACGTCGGAGAGGTCTGGAAGCACTGCGTAGCTGCGGACGACGCTGAGCATGGCGAGTGCTTCTCGCAGCTCCTCCTCGTCCGGCTCCTGGGGCGACGGAACCCTCTCGAAGAGTCCTTGGGCGATGTCGTACTCCGGACTCTCTTCGCCGAAGTGCCGGAACTCATCGTCCGAAGCGTCCGAGAGAAGTCGGGCTTCCTGCATCAGGCGCAGAGCTTCCGCACGGTCGCCTCGCACGGCAGTGACCAAGGAGCGTTCATACAGCACTGGTGCCAAGGCGCGGCGAGCAGGCCGGAAGTCCGCGTCGCGGTCGAGGACTGCGCGTAGTGCGGTGACAGCACTCGTCCGTCCGGATGCGGACCGATCCTTGAGGAGGTGTTCGGCTTTCCTGGTCTCAGCCGCGTTCAGCGCTGCGGCGGCCAACTCGTTAGAGGGGTCCAGCTCGTAGGCGCGAGCGACGCGGACGAGGGCCTCGTCGTGCTCGTTCCGCTGTGAGGCCTGCTCCCCCAGGTTCACGCACCCGACCGCCAGGTCCCGTTTCAGCTGTTCATGAAGCGGGGCCATGGCAAGGGCACGCTCCAGGAGGCCGACGTACGCCTGCCAGTCGACCTTGGCACGGTTCTTGTAGAGGGCGAATCCCGCGTGCACGCCCGCCCGGCCGATCTCTTCCTCGTGGCCGGTGAGGGAGACACCGTTGGCCGCCGCGTCCTCGAAGTCCCGTATCGCAGCCGACCAACGTCTGGCCTCCACGTGGGCACGCGCCCGGGCGAACAGCGCGGCGCCGAGGACTCGCCGAGGACCTTGAAGGGACTCGTCGTTCTCCTGAGCACCGTGTCGTGCGGCGCCTTCGGCTTCGAGGCCTGTGATGACGTCGTCGAACCTGCCGAACTCCAGCAGCGTCAGGTAACGCCCCTCAGGGGACAACAGGCCCTCGATGCGAGCGCCGGCCTCGTCACCCTCGCCGCTTGCATCCGACACCGCACTGTGGACATCCGCGACCAGCTCTTTCCACCGCCCGCCGACCGACGACAGAAGGTCGAGGAAGCCCGGACCGAAGGAGAAGTCGTATCCGCGGGCCGGGGGCGTCAGGGCGCCTTCCATGACCTGGGGCAGTCTCCGGGCAACGGCCAGTTCGACCTCCCAGGCCAGTTCCAGGCTGTCCGCCGTCGGCCGTCCCGCGGTTCTGTCGTCGTCCCGCAGGGCTTGGCGGATGCGCTCGGTGAGAGCGTCCGAAGCGGCCTTCCGCTCGTCGGCCGTCAACGGGCGCCCGGAGTGCTGCCCGAGTTCCCGCCAGTACGAGACGGAGTGCAGAACCATCGCCCAGCAGGCGATGGCCTGCCGCGCGGCCTCCTCGCGCACCCGGTCGTCCGCCTCGGCGTCACCGGCGAAGACCCGCAGAGCCGTGAGCGCCAAGGCGTGCACCGCGGCAGTGTCGACCGGCCTCGCCAGCCACTCCTCGTACCGGACCCGCCACGCCTCGAGGTGACGGCCCGCACGGCTCAGCCGGCGTGCCGCCCATGGACGCAGCCACTCGTGCGCCTCAGGCAACGGCGAGTCCGAGGCGCCGGACTCCGGGACACAGACCCGTTCCAGATCCGTGGGGTGAAGGGTCCTGGACGCGCGGTACAGCAGAAGGGCCGCACGCCGGTCGGGTGCGAAGGAATCGAGAACGTCGGCCTGCTCACCGGGGTTCGCGGCTTCCTCCGGAGCGAGGCAGGCCAGCAGCGCCTTCGCCGTGTCCCAGTTCGCCGTGCGGGCCCAGGACGCGAGCGTTTCCACAGCGGTCCCGACACGGTCGGCCAAGATTGCCGCCTGCACCAGGTTGTGCAACGCCACGTCGAGACACGGACCGCAGCGGGCCACACCGTCTTCGCGCTCCGCGCCGTGCTCGGGGCAGAACCAGCGGTCGCACTGACCGCACAGGTCGCCGGCAGAGCCCGTGCAGTCTTCGGCAAAGCAGAAGAGGGTCTGTTGGCACGCGTGGTCCTCAGGAAGCGAGAAGGCCAGCGCCCGCTCGTACCAGTCACAGCACTCGGTCCAATTCTGCGCGCGGGCCGCGAGCGCTCCCCGTAGGGCGGCGTGACGGGCATCAACCACCGCGTGGCCGACCACCGCTGCTCGTTCCAACCGCCGCAGATGGCTGACGGTTATCGCGAAACGACCTTGGACGTAGGCGATGACAGCCTGTTCGAGCAGGGCGGACGGGTCACCGACCGTCGCACCGTCGTCCTCGGCACCTCCCCATACGGTGTGCGACACCACCGTTCCCCTTCGGTCTGCCCACGGCACGGAAGCAGGCATCGGCCAACGCCCCCTCCGGCCGATCTTCCACATATGCCTGTGCAGCATAAAGTCTCAGACGGCGTCCTCGAACAGCCGTCGCATCAACTCCGGGTACGGCAGATCCACTCCGGCCAAAGTTGTCCTCAATGCTTCGGGCGGACCCGTCCTGAGCGGGGTCGGAGCACCGATGAGGCCGGGGACGGTGGAGAGGTCACCACCGCTGAACCGTGACTCCGGTGTGGCCGGGGAGCGCACCTCGTACGTGCGCCATACGCGAGCAGGAGGGTTCAGCAGAACCAGCCAGGGCTTCGCCCAGGCGGCGAACGCCCAGCGCCTCCTGCCGCGGGCTCGGACGAGCACCCCCTCGGTGTGGTACCGACCGAGTCGGTCGGCGGCTCTGGCCACGACCGGGATCGGGTTTCCGAAGGAACCCCTGATGTCCCAGATCCCGTCCTCGTACGTAACGGACCAGCCCGCCTTGGAGAGCTCCTCGACCACCTCGGCGTGCGGGTCGTCCTCCTCGGCCAGGGCCACGAGCCGTTCCACTTCGGTCCAGGGCGCGACGCGGGCGAGCGCTTGCTCCGGCGGCAGCATCAGGTCCTCGGCCTCGGCGGGGTCGGCACGCGCGATCATGTTCTTGTGGTTCTGCCACGCGCGGGCGGCCAGCACGTCGTGCTCACCGCCGCCGGTGAGGGTGGCGTCCTGGCTGAGCAGGGTCATCAGGACGGCCGCCACCGCGTCCACGCGTCGTCCGGTCTCGGGTGGAGCCTGCTGTTCCGCCGTCCCGTCGTCCGGTGCGCCCTGGAGGGCGAGAGCATCGAGGAGATCGCTCAGTCCCTCGCGCCAGCTGTGGTCGTCGTCGTCCCAGACCCCTGCGGCCATGAGCTGGACGTACAGACCGGCGACCATCAGCCGCGCCGGAAGCGCGTACGCGGGCTTTCCCTCAGGAGTGACGAGTACGTCGACCCAGCGCTGAATCCGACCGCGGCAGCCGGCCCGCAACTCAGCGGGGACGTGGGGTACGGAAGCCGCGCCGTCGACGAGCGGGTCCGCGTCCTCCGTTCCTTCGTCGTACACCTCGTCCTCCCCCGAGACCACAGCGGAGGTGACCGCCGACACGATCCATCGGGAGGACGGCGGCCGGGGAAAGTCGATCGGCCCGGTGCCGAACGCCAGACCGGTCAGGGAAGCCCCGATCATCCGTCGGCAGTCGGCGAGGTAGGCGTCCCAGCGGTCGACGTCGCTCGTGGTCACCGGGCGCGCCGCGCCCTCCGTCGCCGGACTCACCGGAGAGGCGGACCTGCCGGTGGTGAGTTCACGCAGACGCAGCAGGTCCGCCTCGAAGCGTCGCGCCGCACGTTCGTCGGTGAACAACGCCTGTGCCGTGTAGTCGTACCGCAGCCGAGGTCCGCTGTCGTGGGTATGGCGACGTGCGCACTGCACGGGGCTGTAGACGAAGACCACGGTCGATTCAACGCTGCTGCCATCCGGTCTGCGGCAGGTCGCGCGTACGGCCGCGCCAGGCACTTCGGGCGTCGAGAAGGAGGAGGCCGTCCTTCCGGCGGGGATGGAGCCGATGTCGGTCCAGGAGCCCGGTGACCCGTCCGGGGAGGTGCTGATCAGGACGGGGGCCGGCTCGCTGCGGGCCAGGAAGACGTGGAGGCCTTCGCTGTCCGTCTTGGCACCCAGTAGGACGAGCGCACGACCGCCGCCGGTGGTGAAAGGCCGGAGGGTGCGGCCCTTCAGACTGGTGAGCGTGGTGGTCGGTCCTTCTTCGGGGAGCAGGGGCAGGGTGTCGGCGGAGAGCACGGCGAGTTCGCAGTTGCCTCCTTCCTCAGTGCTCGTGCACAGAGCGGCGCGGGTGAGGTTGGGGCTTCCGGTGAGGGCGTGCCTGCGCTCGCCGATGCGCCACTCGACGAACTTGCCGTGCCGCATCCGCGTCTCTTCGAGGAGTCGAATCCCGGTGGAGCGGCCATCGAGCGCCCTCTTGATCGTCTCGGCGTCGTAGCTCGACCAGCGGGGCTGGAGACCGAGAGTGACCTGGCCCGGCATCAGGTGGTCGACGAGTGCTTGCAGGGCGTGGGCCTGCGGATCGATGAACGGGGCGTACGCCTGGACCTCGTCCACGGGCCCCGGTGTCAGCTGTTCCACCAGGCTCCGGTGGAGATTGTGCAGGAGCCGCGGGCCGGTTTCCGGCCCGGCGGGGGCGTTGACGTGTCTTTCGGTCAGAAGGGTCGCCACTTCTCCGAGGTGGCTCGCCGTCCAGGGGGCCATGTCCACGACGGCGGGCAGTTCCTCCAGCCATTCCGCGAGATCGGCGAGCAGGGCGTGGGAGGCGTCGTCCTCGGTCTCCACCACGGTCCACAGTTCGTCGTTGGCTCCCCAGCCGGACAGCGTCGGGTTTCCCGATCCCACGGCCAGTCGACAGGCGTGTTCGCCGATCAGCAGGACCACTTTGGGGTGGAAGGCACCCCGACAGCCGGCGAGCCCATGGAGGTAACTGCGGCCTGCCATGCGTACATCGACCGGGTTGTACAGCCCTTGGGCCGCATCACCGATCACCGCGGTGCGTGCGCCCAGGCCGCGTGCGACCGGGATCGCGACCCGTTCCAGGAACGGGAGGTCGACGGTGAATCCGAGGAGGAGCACTTCGTGCAGCGGTTGCTTGTCGCCGCGTTCGGTCCATTCATGCAGCAGAGTGGCCGGGGACGCGAAGCGGGTGTGCTGCGCCGCGCTCATCGTTCCGTCTCCAGGATCCTCCGGCCGGAGGCCGTGACGACGTGGCAGCCGTCCCGGACGTCGAAGAGACCGAGTTGCCGCCCGAAAGAACCCAGTTGGGGAATGCGCGTACCGATGTCGGAGTCTCCCTCGTCACCGGTCTTGAAGTAACGCTCGTTGCGCACGTGCAGCCGGGAGAAGATCTTCAGCCCGCCCGTCGCCGGATCGGGGCTCAGCTTGGCGAGCGCCACCCGGCGGGACTGGGCCAGCATGTCGTCCACCAGCCGGGCCGCCAGGTCGCGGGCCGGTCGGTCGGAGTAGTCGCGGATGAGGCCGTCGACCCATGTCGGATCGAGGAACTCCGCCGAACGTCGCTGCCGGCCCAGGAAGACGGCACGCACGTCATCGGGCAGGTGACCCTCCCTGGACCGCAGGGCGCCCACGAGCAGCAACCGGACGTTGACCATGGGGGCGTCACCGCCCTTCTCGAGAAGTTCCCGTTCGGCCGGCAGCAGCAGCCCGTCCGGACTCTTGAGCGGCGGCAGATCCTCCAGGAGCCCTCGCACACTCCCCTCCGGAGCCTGCTGCGCCAGCCAGTCGCGCAGTTCCTGTGCCGTCCGGTCGGCCTCGCCCTCCTTGGACCCGATGTCGGCCACGAGAGCGGCCCACAGCCTGCGCCAGGCGCCCACGGAGTAATGCCGCAGCAGCAACCCTCGCCAGCCCGCTGCCTCCGGAATGGCTGCCAGGACGGGATCGGCGGTCATGTCCTCACCGAAGGCGACGGCCGAGCGCAGTGTCTCCTCGTACCCCTCCCCCTCCCGGCCGTGCAGGTCGATCGCCCGGCCGAGAATGCGGAAGGTGGCTCTCCGGGTACGGTCGGACGCCTCCCAGTCCTGAGGCGTGTGGATTCCCCCTGCATCTGTGGCCGTCAGAACTTGCGTCAGCCAGTCCTGCTCGACCGAGGACGGGACACCGAGACCGGCCTGACCGGCCTGCTCCAGCTCGACGAAGGACACCACGTTCTGTTCCACGAGGGAGAGCAACGGGGTGAACAGTTCCCGCAGGGGCTCAGGGCAGGCGTGCCGACCGGGTCGAAGCGCTCCGTCCCGGACCTCCACGGTGCCGAGAACCGTGGCCGATCCTCCGTACTGGTCCCAGAAGCCCCACCGGCGGGGCGAGTACGACTGACTCAGATGTTCCTGGTCGGCCGCGCGGGCCAAGTCCAACTCCTGTACGCAGAAACGTCGTACCCGATCGATTCCATGAGGGAACCATGTCTCGTCGGCAGCCTCCGCGTCGTGCTGGAGCGCGGCCATCAGCACCTCGCAGCGACGGACCAGTCGGCGGCAGGCGGTCAGGTCCAGGGCCTTCCGCTCGGCATGCGCGGCGATCGCCGCGTACAACGAGTGGTAACGGATGTAGCGGGTCACCGTGGAGACACCCGGCACCAACCGGTCGATCGCCCGCATCACCGGGCCCTCCACAGCCAACGGATACCGCCCCGACCGCACTCCGAGCCCTTCCAGCGCCCATGCCGGCCCTTGAACATCCGTGGTCACTACGCCGTTTCCCTCTCAGCAGGCCTGATGAAGCAGCGCACCAGCCGTCACTCTGTGATCCACTCGTCAGACTAGGTGTCGGGTTTCATGCGTGAGGGCGGTTTCGCCGGACTCGTAGGGGATCACAGTGCGGCATGGGACAGCGGCCCGGCACGAACCGCTGATCCGCAGCTCCCGCATCCCGGCCTTGAGAACGATCGGACAGAATGGTCGCCATGACCACACGTTCCTGCCCCTGCGGGTTGCCCGAGGCGTACGAGACCTGCTGCGGCCGGTTCCACACCGGGGCCGCCGCCGCTCCCACCGCCGAGCGGCTGATGCGGTCGCGGTACTGCGCGTTCGTGCGGCGGGACGGTGCGTATCTGCTGCGGACCTGGCATCCGGGGACGCGGCCGGAGCGGGTCGACTTCGATCCCGGGATGCGGTGGACCGGACTGGAGATCCTGGACACGGCCGACGGGTCCGCCTTCCACTCCACCGGGACGGTGACCTTCCGGGCCTCCTACCGGGGCGGCTCACTGCACGAGCGCAGCCGGTTCGAGCGGGTCGGCGGGGCGTGGGTGTACGTCGACGGGGAGTTCCTGGAGTAGTCCGGTGCGGGTGTGGGGTTCACCCCGGTCCTTCGAAGAACCCCATGACCGTCACCTCGTCGAAACGCCGTTCCGCCGCGTTCTGCCTGGTGATCGTCCAGTAGACGTCACCGTCGATGTGTGCGAAGCCGTGCCACTGCACGAGGAGGGCCCAGGCCTCGGGGCGGGGAGGCTTCCCCGTCCTGTCGGCTTCCCTCCACGCGGCGTAGGTGACGAGGTCGGTCTCACCGTAGGGGTCGGTGGAGTATCCGTCGATCTGGAGGTACGAGGCGCCGCGGAGGTGCCGGTCCTCGTACCGCACGTCGTTCCAGGCGCCGCGCAGGGCCTGGGCGTGGGGGTGCTCGGCGGGGTCGAAGAGGGATTCGTTGTCCGGCAGGGAGACGTCGTACCGCAGCCGCAGTTCCCCCGCCGTGCGCAGGCCCGAGTCCAGGCCCTCCCACGCGTCGTCCGGCGCGTGGCCGGAATCCAGCGGGCGTTCCTCGACGGGCGTCCCGGCCGGGACGTACACCGCCTCGCCGCCCGCGTCCAGGCCCTCGTCGTAGGAACGGGCGAAGAGCAGGAGCGCGCCGTCGCGCGGCAGGGGCAGCGTCGTCGCGTCCGCGGGCAGCGCCGCGAGGTCCAGGGACGCGATCAGGTAGGTGCGCTTCGGGAGGTCGGGGAAGTCGGCGGGGAGCAGTGCCGGTCCGCCGAAGCGGCCCACGACCGGTCCGTCCCCGTGCGGGGCGAGGGTCGCGCACGGGCGGGCGGCGTCCAGCCACCTCTCCACCTCGCCGGACGGTACGCCGCGCGCGAGCGCCTTCTCACGGACGCGGTCCAGTTTCCGGAGTGTCTCGGGGTTCATGCGAGGAACCCAGCGCCGAGGTCTGACACCGTACGGCCGTCAGGGCGCCAGGATGTCCAGTTCCTGGAGGGCGCCCTCGGTGATCTCGCGGGTCAGCTTCTCCGCGCGGGCGGCGTCGCGTTCGCGGACCGCCTCCGCGAGCTGGACGTGCAGGGTGACGGCGGCCGGGTCGGGGTCCTCGAACATCACGTCGTGGTGGGTGCGGCCGGACAGCACCTCGGCGACCACGTCGCCGAGGCGGGCGAACATCTCGTTGCCGGAGGCGGTCAGGATCACGCGGTGGAACGCCACGTCGTGGAAGAGGTACCCCTCCAGCCGGTGACCGCTGGAGTTGGCGACCATGCCGAGCGCGCACTCGGTCAGTTCGGCGCACTGCTCGGGGGTGGCGTTGCGGGCGGCCAGGCCCGCCGCGACCGGCTCGATCGCCGAGCGCAGCACCGTGAGGGAGCGCAGCTGGCGAGGGCGGTCCGCGCCGGCCAGACGCCAGCGGATGACCTGGGGGTCGTACACGTTCCACTCGTGGGCCGGCAGGACCGTCACGCCCACGCGGCGCCGGGACTCGACCAGGTGCATGGACTCCAGGACGCGGACGACCTCGCGCATCACGGAACGCGACACGTCGAAACGCTGTGCGAGTTCGTCGGTGCGCAGGACGCTGCCGGGCGGGTACTCGCCGGCGGTGATCTCGGGGCCGAGGGTGTCCAGTACGCGGCCGTGCAGCCCCCGGCCCGTGGTGCTCATGCACTCAGAGTACGGGGCGGGTCACGGGAACAAAAAGTCAGACTTATATGTCACAGACTCTTGAATTCGTCGTACCTAATGGGCTTCAGTTGCGTCGACATCACGTGTCGACGAAGACATCAGACAGTGAGGCAGCGATGAACACCCCCCATGTCGTCGTGGTCATGGGCGTCGCGGGCACCGGCAAGACCACCATCGGTCCCCTGCTCGCGGCCCGGTTCGGCGTCCCGTACGCCGAGGGCGACGACTTCCACCCCCAGGCCAACATCGCCAAGATGACGGCCGGCACCCCGCTCACCGACGACGACCGGTGGCCCTGGCTGGACGCCATCGGCGACTGGGCCCACGGCCGGGCCGGTCTCGGCGGGGTGGTCAGCTGCTCCGCGCTGAAGCGGTCGTACCGCGACCGGCTGCGGGCCGCCGCGCCCGGCGTCGTCTTCGTGCACCTCACCGGTGACCGCGCGCTCATCGAGGACCGGATGTCGCACCGGCAGGGCCACTTCATGCCCACGGCACTGCTCGACTCCCAGTTCGCCACGCTCCAGCCGCTGGAGCCGGACGAGGCCGGAGTCGCCGTGGACGTGGCGGGCAGCCCCGAGGAGATCAGCGGACGGGCGGCCACCGCCCTGGACGCCCTCCCCGAGCCGACCCCGTAGGTCCCTGACCGGACCCCCAGTTCCCGGGGCGCCCCCACCTCCCCGGTTCCTCCCCACCCCCGTACACACAAGGAACCACCGTGACCAGACTCAGCGTTGAGATGCTGGCAGCGGACGCACCCGAGCCGATCACCTCGGCCGGCCACGCCCAGCTGGGCATCGCCGTGCTCCTGGGCATCGCCGTCATCGTCCTGCTCATCACCAAGTTCAAGCTGCATGCCTTCCTGTCGCTGACCATCGGGACACTGGCGCTCGGCGCGTTCGCCGGAGCGCCGCTCGACAAGGTCATCACCAGCTTCAGTGCCGGACTCGGCTCCACCGTCGCCGGCGTGGGCGTGCTGATCGCTCTCGGCGCGATCCTCGGCAAGATGCTCGCCGACTCCGGCGGCGCCGACCAGATCGTCGACACCATCCTCACGAAGGCGAGCGGCCGTTCCATGCCGTGGGCGATGGTGCTGATCGCCTCGGTGATCGGTCTGCCGCTGTTCTTCGAGGTCGGCGTGGTGCTGCTGATCCCGGTGGTGCTGATGGTCGCCAAGCGCGGCAACTACTCCCTGATGCGCATCGGCATCCCCGCGCTCGCCGGTCTGTCCGTGATGCACGGTCTGGTGCCGCCGCACCCCGGTCCGCTGGTCGCGATCGACGCCGTCGGCGCCAACCTAGGTGTGACGCTGGCGCTGGGCGTGCTCGTCGCGATACCGACGGTCGTCATCGCCGGTCCGCTGTTCTCGAAGTACGCCGCCCGCTGGGTGGACGTCCCGGCCCCGGAGCGGATGATCCCGCAGCGGCCCTCCGAGGACCTGGAGAAGCGTCCGAGCTTCGGCGCGACGCTGGTCACGATCCTGCTGCCGGTCGTGCTGATGCTGGCCAAGGCGCTGGTCGACATCGTCATCGACGACCCCGAGAACAGCGTGCAGCGCGTGTTCGACGTGATCGGCTCCCCGCTGATCGCGCTGCTCGCGGCCGTGCTGGTCGGCATCTTCACGCTGGGGATGCCCGCCGGGTTCAGCAAGGAGCGGATCTCGTCCCTGGTCGAGAAGGGGCTCGCGCCGATCGCGGGCATCCTGCTGATCGTCGGCGCGGGCGGCGGTTTCAAGCAGACGCTGATCGACACCGGTGTGGGCCGGATGATCCTGGACATCTCCGAGGACTGGTCGATCCCGGCGCTGCTGCTGGCCTGGCTGATCGCGGTGGCGATCCGGCTGGCGACCGGTTCGGCGACCGTGGCGACCGTCTCGGCGGCCGGTCTGGTGGCGCCGCTGGCGGCCGACATGTCGACCACGCACGCCGCCCTGCTGGTGCTGGCGATCGGTGCGGGTTCGCTGTTCTTCAGCCATGTCAACGACGCCGGCTTCTGGCTGGTGAAGGAGTACTTCGGGCTGAACGTCGGCCAGACGATCAAGACCTGGTCGATCATGGAGACGATCATCTCGGTGGTCGCCGGTGCCCTGGTGCTGCTGCTGTCGCTGATCATCTAGCCGGAGACCGGACGCGTACGGCCCACCCGCTCCCCCTCGGGGCGCGGGTGGGCCCGTGTCGTCTCAGGGGCGCCACAGCGGGTGTTCGCGCTCCGCCCAGTCGCGGCCGACGGAGCCCGTGCGCATGCCGCGGCGGGCCTCGGGGTCCGCCAGGGCCATGCCGATGTGCCCGGCGAGGACGATGCCGATGGTCAGCGCCAGCCAGTCGTGGACGAAGGTCGCGCTGGTGCGCCACACCAGCGGGGTGAGGTGGGTGAACCACATCAGCAGTCCGGTGCCGAGCATCACCAGTGTGGCGCCCGCGATCCAGGCCGCGTAGACCTTCTGGCCGGCGTTGAACTTGCCGGCAGGGCGGGACGAGGGGCGTCTGTCGCGGCGCAGGGCGGCCCGCAGCCAGACGCGGTCGTGCGGGCCGAAGCGGTTGAGGCGCCCGAGGTCGGCACGGAAGGCGCGGGAGGCGAGAGCGGCGAGGACGGGGACGGGCAGGGCGAGTCCGGACCACTGGTGGAGGGTGACGACGAGGGCGCGGCGGCCCACCAGCTGGGCGAGCTGGGGGACGTAGAGGCAGGCGGCCGTGACCACGCAGACGCCCATCAGCGCGGCCGTGGCGCGGTGCGCCCACCGCTGGGCGCGCCCGAAGCGGCGCACGGCGGTGGCGGCGGGCGGGGCGTCAGCTCGTGGGCTCATCGTCGCGTCCGTTCGAGCGGCCGACCCAGGCGTCGACGTCGTAGCCGCGCTCCTCCCAGTAGCCGGGTTCGACGTCCTCGGTGACGGTGATGCCGGAGAGCCACTTGGCGGACTTGTAGAAGTACATCGGGGCCACGTAGAGGCGGACCGGGCCGCCGTGGGCGTGGCCGAGGTCCTCGTCCCGCATGCGCAGGGCGACCAGGACGTCCGCGCGGCGGGCCTGGTCGAGGGTGAGGCTCTCGGAGTACGCGCCGTCGAAGCAGGTGAAGCGCACCGCGCCGGCTGAGGGGCGCACTCCCGCGGCGTCCAGGAGCCGGGACAGGCGCACCCCCTCGAACGGCGTCTCCGGCACCCGCCAGCCGGTGACGCACTGGACGTCCCGGACCGTGCGGGTCTGCGGCAGGGCCCTCAGTTCGGCCAGGGTGTAGGTGGTGGGGCGGTCGACGAGGCCGTCGACCGTGAGGCGGTAGGTGTCGGCGTTCTTCCGCGGGACGGAGGAGGTGACCGAGTAGTAGCGGAAGCCGCCGCCGTTGGGGAGGAGTCCGGTCAGGCCGGTGGGGTCCTTGTCGGCGGCTCCGGCGAGGAAGGATTCGAGGCCGCGCTGGAGGGTGGGCGCGGTGACCACGCCGAGGGCGCCCAGGCCGAGGGTGCCGAGGAGGACGCGGCGGCCGACGGGCCTGCCCCGCGCGTCCTCCTCGTACGGGACGGGGCCGTCTTCCGGCGGCTGTTCGGAGTTCACCCCTCCATTCGAGCACCCGCGTCCCCGCCGGACCAGGGAGCGCGGGTGCCCGTCAGACTTCCGTAACACCGTGTCCTACGAGGTGCGCTCGGCCTCCTTCTCCAGCTGGAACGCCTCGTTGCCGAGCCCGATGCGGGCGTGCTTCTCGGGGGCGCGGGCGCGCAGGACGGCGCCCTGGACCAGGCCGGTGACCAGGGCGAGCCCGATGATGCCGGGGAGGACCCAGCTCAGCGAGGAGTCGGGTCCCGCGCCGACCAGGACGTCGAAGTCCCTGACCGTGTAGCCCGCGATGACGACCAGGGCGATGCCCGCCAGCGCGGAGGTGACCAGCCGCCAGCTCTGCGCGCCCGCGGCGCCGCGCCGGACGAAGAAGACGACGACGGACAGGGAGGCGATGGCCATCAGCACGATCACGCCGAGCGCGCCGACGTTGCCGCCCCAGGTGAACAGGTGCAGGACCGGCGCGGTCGGGTCGCCGGTCGGCTTGTCGTCGGTGAGCGCGAAGGCGAGGACGAGCACGGCGGCGATGACGGTCTGGAGCAGGGAGCCGGTGCCGGGGGCGCCGCTGGTGCCGGTGGTGCGGCCGAAGGCGGCGGGCAGCAGGCCCTCGCGGCCCATGGCGAAGGCGTACCGGGCGACGACGTTGTGGAAGCTGAGCATGGCCGCGAACATGCCGGTCACGAAGAGGACGTGCAGGACGTCGGTGAAGGTGCCGCCCAGGCGGTCCTCGGTGAGGAAGAAGAGCAGTCCCGCGCTCTGCTCCTGGGAGGCGCCGACGATCCCGGCCGGTCCGGTGGCGACGGTGAGCGCCCAGCTGCTGAGGGCGAAGAAGACGGCGACACCGGTGACCGCGAGGAACATCACGCGCGGCACGAGCACGTGCGGCCTGCTGGTCTCCTCGGCGTAGACGGGGGCCTGTTCGAAGCCGAGGAAGGCGGCGATGCAGAAGCACAGGGCGGTGCCGACGCCGGCGCCGGTGAGCGTGTCCGGGTTGAAGGCGTGCAGCGACAGGCCCTCCTTGCCGGGGTCGGCGACGGCGGCGACGTCGAAGACGACGACCAGCAGCACCTCGATGACCAGCAGCACGCCGAGCACGCGCGCGTTGACGTCGATCTTCAGCCAGCCCAGCGCGCCGACGGCGAGCACGGCCACCAGCGCCGGTATCCACCAGGCGACCTCGAGGTCGGCGTAGGTGGCGAAGAGGCCGGAGACCTCGAAGCCGAAGATGCCGTAGATGCCGACCTGGAGGGAGTTGTAGGCGACGAGCGCGACGAGCGCGGCGCCCGCTCCGGCGGTGCCGCCGAGTCCGCGGGAGATGTAGGCGTAGAAGGCGCCGGCGTTGTGGACGTGCCGGCTCATCTCGGCGTAGCCGAGGCTGAAGAGGACCAGTACGACGCCGAGGGCGACGAAGAGCAGCGGCTGGCCGACGATGCCCATCACCGCGAATGTGGTGGGCATGACACCTGCGACCACCATGAGGGGGGCGGTCGCGGCGAGGACGGAGAGCAGCAGGCCCCCCGTGCCGAGGCGGTCGGCGCGCAGGGCGCGCTCCCGCCCCTTGAAGGTGCTGATGCCGTCGGCTGTCGCTCTGCTCGTGCGGGAACTGTCCGTCGTCATCGAGAGGCCGTCCTTGGTCGGTTGTGGTGGTGACGGGCGGGTGCGGGGGCGGGTGGGGGCGTGGGGTCAGGCCGTGCCCAGGGCTGCGGCGCGGGCGGTGCGGAAGGCGGTCAGGGCGTCACGGTCGGGGTACGACCAGGGGGCGGGGGTGGCGTGGTCTCCGATGCGGTGGAAGAGGGCGGCGGCCTCGGCGCCCCTGCCCTCGCAGACCTTGGCGTGGGCGAGGAAGTTGAGGTCGACCAGGCGGCGCGGGTGGCCTTCGTGCTCCCACTCCAGCCACCAGTCGAAGGCGGCCTTCAACACCTGCCGGGCGCGGCGGCCGACCCAGTGGCCGGAGGCGACCGGGTCGGCGGGTTCGTGTCCGGCGGCGGCCAGGGTGCGGTAGCGCTCGGCGTGCGCGATGACCGGCAGGACCGCCAGCGGCGAGTCGGCGGGTGCCTGCTCGGCGGCCCAGTTGGCGAAGTCGTACACCTCGTGCAGCGGGTCCGGGCCCGCCTCCACACGGCGCTCGGCGAGCCAGGCGACCACCAGGTGGTGGGCGTGGTGGTGGTCCGCGTACCGGGCGCGGATCTGCTCGAAGATCCGCACCACGTCCCCCTCGGCCCCCTGGGCGCACTCCAGCAGGAGCAGTCCGAGCCAGGGGGTGGGGTCGGCGGGCACGAGCTCCGCCGCCCGGCGGCAGACCTCGCGGGCACGGGCCGGTTTCTCCTTGCCGCGCAGCGCGCGCCGCACCTGGGCCAGGGCGAGCAGCACTGACGCGTCACCGGAGTCGGGTTCGGCGAGCAGCCACTCGCGGGTCCAGGCGGCGCAGTACGGCTCCCCGGCGAGCACCGTGATCCGGTGGTCCCGGCGGTCCCAGTCCTCCCCCGTGCGGACCAGCAGCGAGCGGGTGCTCTGCCATCGGCCCTGCGCCAACGCGGCCCGCGCGGCGGCGAGTTCGGCGTCGTCGAGGGCCTCGTCGAAGGCCTGTGCCGCACGTCTGCGGGCACGGCCGAGGGGAGGCGGGGGTGGGGGCACCGCGGAACTTCCTCACGCGCTCTTCTTGTGGTCGCCGGCTCACGGCGGGCGGTCGGTACGGCAGTGGTCGGCTGCCGAACGCCATGGGCTGATCACTCACAGCAAACCGTCAGCCGACGGATCGCGTCAAGGGCACCCCATGCGTTACTCGCGTCAACTGCGTTCACGAACCGGCCACTTGTGACGTCCGAGGCAGGAAAGCCGCCCGGGTGGGGTGAGCGGTCGGGCATGGGCCGGCCGCTGCTTGGATGGCCGTATGAGTGCTGAGGAGATCATCGACATCGTCGACGAGAACGACCGGGTGGTCGGGCGGTCCCCGCGCGGGGAGGCCTACGCACGAGGGCTGCGCCACCGCTGCGCCTTCATCCTGGTCCGGGACGCCGAGGGGCGGATCTTCGTGCACCGCCGCACCCCGGTCAAGCAGGTCTTCCCCTCCCTGTACGACATGTTCGTCGGTGGGGTCGTCGGCGCGGGCGAGGGCTATGACGAGGCGGCGCTGCGGGAGGCCGAGGAGGAACTGGGCGTGAGCGGGCTGCCGCGCCCCGAGTACGTCTTCACGTTCCTGTACGACGACGGGGCGGGCCGCAGCTGGTGGTCGGCGGTGTACGAGGTGCGCTGCGACCGGCCCGTACGGCCGCAGGCGGAGGAGGTGGCCTGGTGGGACTTCCTGTCGGAGGCGGAACTGGAGCGGCGGCTCGGTGAGTGGGAGTGGACTCCGGACGGACTGGCGGCGTACGAGCGGCTCAAGGCGTACCGGTCGGGGCGGGCGGAGAGCTGAGCAGTCCCTCGCCACCGGTCGTCGGCCCGGCGCGGGAGCGGCCCCGATAGGGTCGCGGCGTGATCGACTTCATGCGGAACATCCGGTTGTGGTTCGCGCCCGGCGAGGTGCGGCGGGAGGGCGACACGCCCGACTACCGGTTCTCGCTGGCGAACGAGCGGACGTTTCTCGCCTGGTTGCGCACCGCGCTCGCGTTGATCGGTGGCGGGTTCGCCGTGGACCAGTTCCTGCCGGATCTGCGCTGGGGGTGGCGGGTCGGGCTGGCGCTGGCGCTGCTGGCCGCGGGGGCGTTGTGCGCGTTGCGGGCGGTCAACCACTGGGTGCGGTGCGAGCGGGCGATGCGGCGGGGGGAGGATCTGCCGGTGTCGCGGTTTCCGGCACTGCTGAGTCTCGTGGTGGCGGTGGTGGCCGTGGCGATGGTCGCCGTGGTGCTGTTCGGGTGGGACGGGTGAGCGGGGTGGCGGCGGCGGGCCGGGGCGCGGAGCGGGATCCGGGGCTGCAGCCCGAGCGGACGCGGCTCGCGTGGCGGCGGACGACGTTGTCGGCGACGGTCGCGGCGGTGCTGGCCGTGAAGACGGCGCTGGCGGGTGGGGCCTCGGCGGTCGGGGTCGTCGCGTGTGTGTTGTGTTGTGGTTGTTGGGTGGGGTTTCTGTGGGTCGCCCATCGGCGGATCCGGGGGCTGGCGGCGGTGAGTGAACCGGGGGCGCTTGTTCCGTCGTATGCGGCGGTCGCGGTGATCTGCACGGTGGCCATGGCCGGGTGTGGGGCGGTGCTTGTCGGGTCGGGGTGAGGTGGGGTGGTCGGTGGGTTTTTCGCCCCCGCCGCCCCTTCCCGTCCCGTCCCCGGGGGCTTCGCCCCCAGAGCCCCTTGTCGGCCTTCGGCCTCGTCCTCAAACGCCGGACGGGCTGAGTCAGCCCACCGTTACCACGATCTTGCCCCTGGTCCGGCCCTCCTGGTTCAGGCGGTGGGCGTCCGCCGCCCGTTCCAGGGGGAAGGTCTCCGAGACGTGGACGGTGACCGTGCCCTGGTCCGCCAGGTCGGAGAGGTGCCGGAGGTCCTGGGGGTCGGGGCGGACGAACCAGTAGCGTCCGCCGTAACTCACCACCTCGGGGTCGGTGATCGAGACCAGGCGCCCCTCGGGCGCCAGGAGGTTCGCGGAGGCCTTGAGGGCGTCGCCGCCCACCGAGTCGAACACCGCGTCCACGCCTTCGGGCGCCAGTCCCCGTACCCGTTCGGTCAGGCCCTCGCCGTGGCTCACCGGTTCCCCGCCCAGTCCGCGTACGAAGTCGTGGTTGCGCTCGCTCGCCGTACCGATGACCCGGGCGCCGAGGTGGGCGGCGAGCTGGACGGCGACGGATCCGACGCCGCCGGCCGCGGCGTGCACCAGGAGGGTCTCGCCCCGCTTGACCTCGAGGACGCGGTGCAGCACCTGGTACGCGGTGAGCCCCACGAGCGGGAGGCCGGCCGCCTCCTCGAAGGACAGGGCGCTCGGCTTGCGCGCGAGGGCGCGCACCGGGGCGGCCACGTACTCGGCGAAGGTGCCGCGCGAGAGGACATCCTCGCGCACGTAGCCGATGACCTCGTCGCCGACGGCGAACTCCGGTACGGCGGGACCGGGCTGGACGACCACGCCCGAGACGTCCCAGCCGGGGATCACCGGGAACACCGGCTGGAGGATCGCGTCGAGATGGCCTTCGCGGCACTTCCAGTCGACCGGGTTGACGGCCGCCGCCCGCACCTTCACCAGCACCGAGTCGGGGCCGATCCTGGGATCGTCGACCTCCCCGAGTTCCAGCACTTCGGGGCCGCCGTACCGGGAGTAGCTGATCGCCTTCATGGGTCCGACCCTCCGGGGTCCGCACGCACGGTGCAAGCCGAATGACCCGATATACGCCATTCGCGTGGCGGCCGGACGGGGTACGGGCGCCACGAGCGCCTATCGTGGCTCCGATCACGTTCGGCCGCCGCTCTGGACGACATACCGACCGGTCGGCATCATAAGGCGGGTACTGTTTCCTGCCCGTAGGAGCGACGATGAGCCCCGACCACCCGCCCGGACTCGATCTCGACCGGCTGCGCGGCCTGCTCGAACGGGAGCGGCCCGGCCTGGTGAACGGCCCGCTCACCGGCCGGCTGATCGAGGGCGGCAGGTCGAACCTCACGTACGCGGTCTCCGACGGCGGCTCCCGGTGGGTCGTACGGCGTCCCCCGCTCGGCCATGTCCTGGCCACCGCGCACGACATGAAGCGCGAGCACCGGGTGATCAGCGCGCTGCACCCGACCGCCGTGCCGGTGCCGCGCACCGTGCTGCTGTGCGAGGACGAGGAGGTGCTCGGGGCGCCGTTCTACGTCATGGACTTCGTCGAGGGCACTCCGTACCGGACGGCCGGCCAGCTCGCCCCGCTCGGCGCCGAACGCACCCGGGACGCGGTGCTGAACCTGGTGGACACGCTGGTCGAGCTGCACGCGGTGGAGCCCGGCGAGGTGGGGCTCGCGGACTTCGGCCGCCCCGAGGGCTTCCTGGACCGGCAGCTGCGGCGCTGGGGCAAACAGCTGGACGCCTCCCGCAACCGGGAGCTGGCCGGGATCGACGAGCTGCACGCGGCGCTCGGGCGCGAGCTGCCCGTCTCCCCCGCGCCCGCCGTGGTGCACGGCGACTACCGCCTCGACAATGTGCTGATCGGGGAGGACGACGCGATCAAGGCCGTCCTCGACTGGGAGATGTCCACGCTCGGCGATCCGCTGACGGACCTGGGGCTGCTGGTGATGTACAGCATGCCGCTGGGCATGCCGGACTCCCCCGTCTCCACGACCGCCGAGGCGCCCGGGCACCCCACGCCCGCCGAGCTGATCGAGCGGTACGCCGCGCGGTCGGGGCGCGACGTCTCCGCGGTCTCCTGGTACACGGCGTTCGCCTGGTTCAAGCTCGCCGTGATCCTGGAGGGCATCCACTACCGCTACACCCTGGGCCAGACGGTCGGGCGCGGCTTCGACCGCATCGGCGATCTGGTCCCGGTCTTCATCCGGCACGGTCTGACCACTCTTCAGGAAGGCTGACGGACCATGGACTTCGCGTTCGACGCGCGCACCGAGGAGCTGCGCGCCAGACTGCTCGCCTTCATGGACGAGTACGTGTACCCGGCCGAAGCGGTCGCCCACGAGCAGCGTGCCGGGCTGGACTCGCCGTGGGAGAACGTCCCCGTGGTGGAGGAGCTGAAGGCCGAGGCCCGTCGGCAGGGGCTGTGGAACCTGTTCCTGCCCGACTCCGAGTACGGTGCCGGGCTCACCAACCTCCAGTACGCGCCGCTCGCCGAGATCATGGGCCGGTCCCCGCAGATCGCCCCCACCGTCACCAACTGCGCCGCGCCCGACACCGGGAACATGGAGGTGCTGGCGCAGTTCGGCGACGAGGCGCAGAAGAAGCAGTGGCTCCAGCCGCTGCTGGCCGGTGAGATCCGTTCGGCGTTCGCCATGACCGAGCCGGAGGTGGCCTCCTCGGACGCCACCAACATCACCACGCACATCGAGCGGGACGGTGACGAGTACGTCGTCACGGGCCGCAAGTGGTACATCTCCGGGGCGATGCACCCGGACTGCAGGATCTTCATCGTGATGGGCAAGACCGACCCGGACGGGGCGGACATCCGCCGTCAGCAGTCCATGGTCCTCGTCCCGCGCGACACGCCGGGCGTCACCGTCAAGCGCGCCATGCAGGTGTTCGGTTACGAGGACCACTACCACGGCGGGCACGCCGAGGTGGTCTTCGACCACGCGCGCGTGCCGGTGTCGAACCTGATCGGTGAGGAGGGCGGCGGTTTCGCCATCGCGCAGGCCCGGCTCGGTCCCGGCCGGATCCACCACTGCATGCGGCTGATCGGCATGGCCGAGCGGGCCGTCGAGCTGATGTGCCGGCGGGCGGTGTCGCGTGACGCCTTCGGCAAGACGCTGGCGCAGCAGGGCGTGGTGCAGAACTGGATCGCCGACGCGCGCGTGGCGGTCGAGCAGCTGCGGCTGCTGGTGCTGAAGACGGCCTGGATGATGGACACCGTCGGCAACCGGGGCGCCCACACGGAGATCCAGGCCATCAAGATCGCCACCCCGCGCACCGTCGTCGGCATCCTCGACCGCGCGATCCAGCTGTACGGCGCGGGCGGGGTCAGCCAGGACTTCCCGCTGGCCGAGCTGTACGCCGGAGCCCGCACGCTGATGATCGCGGACGGCCCGGACGAGGTGCACCAGCGGTCGCTGGCGCGCCGGGAGCTGAAGAAGTACCTGTAGTCCCCGAACGTCCTGTGGCCCGCCGGTACCACCGGCGGGCCACAGGACGTGAAGGCGTCCTCAGGGGCGCAGGGCCCGCAGCAGCAGGTCCGCCAGGTGGTCGGCGACCTCCTGCGGGCTGAGCGGGCCGTCGGGGCGGTACCAGGTCGACAGGTGGTGCACGGAGCCGAAGTGGTAGTCGACCACCAGGTCGGCCGGGGTCGCCGTGGAGAAGACGCCCTCGCGCTGGCCCTCCTCGATCAGCGCGCGGAAGCGTTCGTGGTAGCGGCGGCGCTCGGCACGCACCTGCTTGTTCTTCTCCGGGCCGAGGTGGTGCATGGAGCGGAAGAAGATCGACGCGTCGTCGAGGTTCTCGATCGTGGTGACGACGACGTCGGCCGCCGCGCCGCGCAGCCGCTTCTCGATCGGCTCGTCGGCGTCCGCGAAGTGGTCCAGGCGTTCCTGCTGGAGGCGCAGCACGCGCGCGTACACCTCGTGCAGCAGGTCGTCCTTGGAGCCGAAGTAGTGGTAGAGCGCCCCCTTGGTGACGCCGGCCGCCTCGACGATCTCCTGCACCGAGGTGCGGTCGTAGCCCTGCTCGGCGAAGAGCCGGGTGGCGGCGGCCAGGAGCCGCTGCGGCACAGGAGTCCCGTCACCGTCCGTCGTCCTGGGCACTGCCGCCACCCGCCTTTCCGTGTCGCTGCTAGTCGTCGTGGGTCAGGGAACGCAGTTCCCTCCGGAGGATCTTCCCACTGGCCGTCTTCGGCAGGTCCGGCAGGATCTCCACCTGGCGCGGGTACTTGTAGGCGGCCAGTCTCTCCTTGCAGTACGCGGCGAGCGCGTCCGGGTCCGTGTCGGCGCCGGGGCGCAGGCTGATGAAGGCCTTGACGGTCTCCCCGCGGTATCCGTCGGGCACGCCCACGACGGCCGCCTCGCGCACCGCCGGGTGCGTGTAGAGCACGTCCTCGACCTCGCGCGGCCACACCTTGAAACCGGACGCGTTGATCATGTCCTTCTTGCGGTCGACGACGTACAGCCAGCCCTCGGGGTCCATGAAGCCGATGTCGCCGGTGCGCAGCTCGCCGTCCGGGAAGGTCTCGGCGGTGGCGTCGGGCCGCTGCCAGTACCCGGGCACCACCTGCGGGCCGCGCACGACGATCTCGCCCTGCTCGCCGAACGGCACCTCCTCGCCCCGGTCGTCGACGATCCGTACGACGGTGTCGGGGCCCGGCACGCCGACGGCCAGCGTGCCGGAGGCCTCGTCGACCGGCGCCTCCAGGTGCGGCGGGACGGAGGCGCAGGGGGCGGTGCACTCGGTCAGCCCGTAGCCGTTGCGGATGTACGGCCCGAAGCCGGCCCGGAACTTCTCCACCAGGGCGGGCGGCAGCGGGGCGCCGCCGGAGGAGATCACCCGGAAGGAGGAGAAGTGGTCGCGGCTCACGCCGGGGTGGGCGGCCAGCGCCATGAAGGCGGTGGACGGGCCGACGGTGTAGTGCGGCCGGTGCTCGGCGAAGGCGTCCAGGACCGTGCCCGGCTCGAAGCGGTACGCCAGGACGAGGGTGCCCGCGCTGTTGAGGCAGGCGCCGAGCTGGCAGACCATCCCGGTGATGTGGAACAGGGGCGCCAGCGCGAAGTAGACCGGCGCCTCGGGCAGGCCGAGCCCCGTGCGCTGCCGCTCGGCGTTGTACATGATGTTGCGGTGCGTGTTGGTGGCGCCCTTGGGGGTGCCGCTGGTGCCCGAGGTGTAGCTGATCAGCGCGGTGTCACCGGGGGCGGGGTCGCGGTGCTCAGGAGCCGGCCGGCCCCGGCGGGCGGCCGTGGTGAGGTCGTCGGCGTCCGGGGCCCCCGGGAGCCGCTCGAAGGTCAGCACGCGCGTGTCGCCGCGGGTCTGGAAGTCCAGCTCGCAGCCGGTGAGCACGATCCGCACGGGCGAGCCGGCGGCCGTCTCGCGCAGGTACGACTCCCAGGCGCGGTCGGAGCAGATCAGCGCGGCCACGTCGGCGTCCCGCAGGACGTGCGTCACCTCGCCCGACTTGTACATCGGGTTGACGGGCACGACGACCGCGCCCGCCTTCCAGGCGCCGAGCAGGGCGAGGACGAAGAGCGGGGAGTTCTGCAGCAGGACCGCCACCCGCTCGCCGCGCTCCAGGCCGCGCGCGGCGAGGTGGCCGGCGAGGGAGTCGCTGAGCTCGTCGGCCTCGCGGTAGGTCAGGCGGCCGTCGAAGTAGGCGAGGAAGGTGCGGTCGGGGGTCTCGGACACCGCGCGGCGCAGGGCGTGCACCAGGGAGTCGGCGGGCTCCAGGGGGGCGCGCTGGGCGTCGGTGAGGAGGGCCAGCCAGGGCTTGTCGGCGTAGCGGGAGGCGGTCACCGGGTCGCCTCCCACTGCTGCTGGACGCGGTTCATGCCGGAGAGCCAGCGGTCCGGCTCGGCGGCGCGGGCCCGGTAGTACTCGGCGACCTCGGGGTGGGGCAGGATCAGGAAGCGGTCCTCGTCCATGCCGCGGAAGAGGGCGTCGGCCACGTCCTCCGGCTCGATCGCGGTCGGCTTGAGGACCAGGTCGCCCGCGCTGCCGCTGGCGTCGAGCATGTCGGTGCGCACGCCCTGCGGGCAGATCGCGTGGACCTTCACCCCGCGGTGCCGGTACGTCAGCGACAGCCACTCCGCGAAGGCGTAGGCGCCGTGCTTGGTGACGCTGTAGGGGGCGGTGCCGATCATGGTGAGCAGTCCGGCGGCGGAGACGGTGGAGACGAAGCGGCCGCTGCCGCGCTCCAGCCAGTCCGGGAGCAGGGCGTGCGCCGCGCGGACGTGCGCCATGACGTTGACGTCCCAGGAGAGCGCCCAGCCCTGCTCGTCGAGCGGTTCGCCGGGCTCCCCGCCGTTGCGGCCGACGCCCGCGTTGGCGCAGTACACGTCGACCGTCCCGCCGAGCGCTTCCCGGGCCTCGGCGACGATCGAGGAGGCGTCGCCCGCGACGGCCAGGCCTCCGATCTCCTCGGCGACCGCCTTCGCGCGGTCGGCGTCCAGGTCGTTGACGACGACCCGCGCCCCCCGGTCGGCGAAGCGGCGGGCGAGCGCCGCCCCGATGCCGCCCCCGGCTCCCGTGACGACCACCTTCGCACCCTGCACGGCTTGCACCATCGGTCTCCTTCGACGCGGCTCCCAGCGGCTACCGGCGTCAGACTAACCGGTCGGTATGCCCGGTGGAAGGGGTGTTCCGCGCGGGGTCGGTCCGGTTCGTTCCCCGGGGCGGTCACGCGCGCTAGCGTGCGTGCGCATGACACCCGCCACGATCACGGAGGTCACCGCATGAAGCTGTCCAGACGGAGCCTGCTCGCCACCACCACGGCCGCGGTCGCGGCCGGTGCCGCACCGGCCGCCGCCGCTTCCGGCCCGGCGACGCAGGGGGGCGGGCGGGGGCTGCGCACCGGGTTCGAACGGCTCGCCGCGGACGGCTACGCGCTGCTCGACGGGCGGCGCGTGGGCGTGGTCACCAACCCGACGGGCATCACCCGGGAGGCGCGGCACATCGTCGACGTCATGCACGCCGACGACCGGGTGGCCCTGACCGCCGTCTTCGGACCCGAGCACGGCTTCCGGGGCACCGCCCAGGCGGGCGGCTCGGAGGGCCGCCACGACGATCCGGCGACCGGTCTGCCCGTCTACGACACGTACCTGAAGAGCGGTCAGGCGCTCGCCGACGTCTTCACGGCGTCCGGTGTGGACACGGTCGCCTTCGACATCCAGGACGTCGGCGCGCGGTTCTACACGTACATCTGGACACTGTTCGACTGCATGGAGGCGGCCGCGCTCGCGGGCAAGAGGTTCGTCGTCCTGGACCGGCCGAACCCGGTGACCGGACGGGCCGCGCTGGGCCCGGTGCTGCACAAGGAGTTCGCGACGTTCGTCGGGCGGCAGCCGATCTCGCAGGCGCACGGGATGACGGTGGCGGAGCTGGCGCTGCTGTTCAACGGGGAGTTCCTGACGGCTCCGGTGCCGCTGGAGACCGTACGGATGTCGGGCTGGCGGCGGTCGGACTTCCACGACGCCTCCGGGCTGCCGTGGGTGCCGCCGAGCCCGAACATGCCGACGCCGGAGACGGCGCTGGTGTACGCGGGGACGTGCCTGTTCGAGGGGACGAACCTGTCGGAGGGGCGCGGGACCACCCGGCCGTTCGAGCTGCTGGGCGCCGAGGGGATCGACGGCCGCTGGGCGGAGGGGGCGAACGCGCTGGGGCTCGCGGGCGTGCGCTTCCGGGAGGCGTACTTCGCGCCGACGTTCTCCAAGTTCCAGGGGAGGACCATCGGGGGCGTCCAGCTGCACGTGCACGACCGGGAGGCGTTCGACCCGGTGCGGACGGGGATCGGGCTGCTGATCACCGCCAAGCGGTCGTGGAGCGGTTTCGCCTGGCGTGCGGACCACTGGATCGACAAGCTCACCGGCTCCGCGCGCGTGCGCACCATGATCGACGCGGGCGCGGACACGGACGAGGTGGTGGCGGGCTGGCAGGAGGAGCTGGCGGCGTTCCGGAGGATGCGGCGGGAGTACCTGCTCTACCGCTGAGAGCGGGCGGTACGGGACGGCGGCGGGCGGCGGCCCGCCGCCGTTTTGCGTCGGGTGTGCATATCGGCGGGGTCTTCAGGAACCCGTGGAAGCCGCCGGGAGTTCTCAGGCTGACGAGGAGGGGCCTCTCCCCCGAGGGGAGGGCACGGAGCGGGTTACCGCCGGTATCCCCGTGTACGACCACAACTGAAGCAGGGATCACGGGAGTTGCCCCGTGAGTCCCCGCGGCCGGCTGATGGGGGCCATCGAAAAAAGGATGGAGCCGATTCGCGTGTCGATACGTCTATTCGGCGACGTCCGTTCGACGACGCCGAAGTGACCGGATTACAGGTGCAGGTGTGACGGAGGTGCAGGACGATGGCCGGTTTCCGGAGTCTGGCGAGACAGGTCCGAGATCCGCGGTGCGATCTGGCGCTGCGGCGCTATTCGCTGCGCAAGTGCCTTGAGCGGTTCGCTCCTTACGGGCACAGGGCGACCTGGGACCATCTGTGCTCGCGGGCCGGGTTCGATCCCGAGGACCGCTCCGTCGACCCGGCGCGGCTCGTGGCCGCACTGGAGGAGCTGGAGGAGGCCCGGGCGGTCTGGCTGGGCTATGAGGTGGAGTTCGCCGAGCGCCGCAGGAAGGAGAAGCACGACGGGCTGCGCAGGCCGGGCAGTGTGGACGACTGGCACCGGCTGACCTGGGGCGGTTTCGGTGTGGCCTGGTGCGACGACCCGCGGGTGCATCCGCGCGAGCCGCTGGCCGAGGTGCTGCGGCGGCTGATAGCCGCGCTGGAGCGCGAGCCGGGCACGGCCTGCCCCGTGTGCCGGGGGGAACGGCTCGTGTGGCGCTTCGACCTGGACCACGAGCCGTCGACGGGCCCGGTCTGCACGGACTGCGGGATCCTGGTGCCGCGTCCCGTGCTCACCTCCGGAGCCCTGGCGGACGCCCGTAGGGCGAGGCTGCTGGTGTCGGCCTGAGTGACAGGGAGCGTCGGGGTGCGGGGGTGCGCAGGGGATGCCGCGCCCCCGCTGTCTCCCGCCGGGGAAGACGTGGGGCCGGGAAGCCGTGGTGCGCGCGGGCCGGCCCGGGCCCGGGGATCGTGCCGAAGGGCCGGAGGCGCCCTCGTCGGCGGGTGCGCGGCGATCGCGACGGCTGCGGCGCGGGCGGGTGCCGGTCGGCGTGGGCGGTGGACGCCTCGGCCGGGGTGGGCGCGGCGGCGGTCGCCGGAGCGTGGCCGCGGCGACCGTAGCAGGCGGTAAACCGGTCGTACCAGGGCTTTGTTCCGTGGACAGTCGAGGGCGATGGAACACACCTGAGAGCCCTGGAGCCGTCCCGATGTCGACGCTGCGCGTCACCGCCGAAGTCCTGACCGTCCACGAGCACCCGGGCGCCGACGCCCTCGAACTGGCCCAGGTGGGCCTGTACCGGGCCGTCGTCGCCAAGGGTGCGTACCGCACGGGTGAGGCCGCGGTCTACATCCCCGAGCAGTCCGTGCTGCCGGCCGCGCTGATCGAGGAGCTGGGTCTGACCGGCCGCCTGGCGGGCGGGAACCACGACCGGGTCAAGGCGATCCGGCTGCGCGGCGAGCTGTCGCAGGGGCTCGTATGCCGGCCGAAGGCGCTCGCGGACGTCGACCTCGTACGGGCCGCCGCGGACGGCACCGACTTCGCGGAGCTGCTCGGCATCACCAAGTGGGTGCCGCCCGTCCCGCCGACGATGAGCGGCGAGGTGGAGTCCGCGCCCGAGCTGCTGCCCTGGGTCGACATCGAGAACATCCAGCGCTACCCGGACATCTTCGCTCCCGGCGAGCCCGTGGTGCTCACGGAGAAGCTGCACGGCACGGCCTGCCTGCTGACGTACTCCGCCGAGGAGGACCGGGTGTACGTCTCGTCCAAGGGGTTCGGCGCGAAGTCGCTGGCCCTGAAGGAGGACCCGCGCAACCTGTACTGGCGGGCGGTGCGCGGTCACGGCGTCGCCGAGGCCGCGGCGGACCTCGCCGCACGGCTGGGGGCCCGGCGGGTCGGTGTCTTCGGCGAGGTGTACGGCGCGGGTGTGCAGGACCTGTCGTACGGCGCGGACGGGCGGCGCGACACCCTCGGGTACGCCGTGTTCGACGTGTCGGCGGAGATCGACGGCCGGGTGCGCTGGCTGGACGCGGCGGAACTGCTGGACGGACGGCTGCCGTCGGTGCCCCGGCTGTTCACGGGTCCGTACGACAGTGAGCGGGTGCTGGAGATCGCCAGTGGCCGCGAGACGGTCTCCGGGCGGGAGCTGCACCTGCGCGAGGGCGTGGTGATCCGCCCGGCCGTCGAACGCCACAGCCCGGTGACCGGCGGCCGCGCCATAGCGAAGGCCGTGAGCCCGGCGTATCTGACCCGCAAGGGCGGCACGGAGTACGAGTGAGCGAGGCGGGCGGCGGCCCCGGCGGCTGCCGCCCGCCGCCCCCCGCCGGACCGCACGAACCGGCCCCCAGCACCACGCTCCCGCACAGCTGCGGGCAGCCGTCCTCACCACTGCGCGGCAGCCGCACCGCCGCAGCCGCGGGCGTGACGCCCCGTGCAGGTCAGCGGCCGCCCTGCCGCCGCCCGCCGTTCTCCGCCAGCAGCCGGGACCCCGTCAGGCGGTCGCCGAAGACGTCGTCCGGGTTGGACAGGACACAGCTGTCCAGGGAGAGGCAGCCGCAGCCGATGCAGTCCGTGAGGTGGTCGCGCAGGCGGTTGAGCTGTTTGATGCGTTCGTCCAGCTCGGAGCGCCACGCCTCGGAGAGGTGCGCCCAGTCGTCCCGGGTGGGCGTGCGTTCCTCGGGCAGCTCGGCGAGCGCCTCGCGGATCGTGGCGAGCGGGATGCCGACGCGCTGGGCGGCGCGGATGAAGGCGACCCGCCGCAGGGTGTCACGGCTGTAGCGGCGCTGGTTGCCCGCGGTGCGGCGGCTGCTGATCAGACCCTTGGACTCGTAGAAGTGCAGGGCCGAGACGGCGGCGCCGCTGCGCGCGGAGAGCTGGCCGACCGTGAGCTCGTGGATCTTCTCGGGAAGCTGGGGCACTCCTCGAACCCTACCCACCCGCCCGGCGGTGGTTGTCGTTGACAGGGATCGCCCGGCACACCATGCTAAGCAGTTGCTTAGGCATGCGCACACGGATGCGCTGCGACTACCTGACGCGAGAGGCCGGGACATGGCAGAGCCGAGGATCTTCACGTCCGTCGACGACCTGAAGGCGGCGGTGGGCGAGCAGCTGGGACACACCGACTGGCTGGAGGTCGACCAGAAGAGGATCGACCTGTTCGCCGAGGCCACCGGGGACCACCAGTGGATCCACGTCGACCCGGAGAAGGCCGCGGCGGGGCCGTTCGGGACGACCATCGCGCACGGCTACCTGACGCTGTCGCTGCTGCCGCTGTTCGGCCCGCAGCTGATCTCCGTCGAGGGCGTGAAGATGGGCGTCAACTACGGCACCAACAAGGTGCGCTTCCCCGCCCCGGTCCCGGTCGGCTCGCGGGTGCGCGCCACCGCGACGATCACCTCCGTCGACGAGGTGCCGGGCGGCGTCCAGGTGGCCACGGCGTTCACCGTGGAGCGCGAGGGCGGCGACAAGCCGGTGTGCGTGGCCGAGTCGGTGGCCCGGTACTACCTCTGAGCGGGGCCGGTCTTCCCGGCCCCGACCATCCTGAGCACGAGGTCGGCGTAGAGCGCGCCGACCTCCTCGGGGGTGCGGGGACCGTCGACGTTGAACCAGCGGGCCACGTCGATGCAGAGGGAGAGCACGGCGAGCGTGGTGCCCTGGACGTCGATGACGTCGAACTCGCCGGAGCGCACGCCCTCCTCGATGATCCCGCGCACCTCGGCGTCGACCTGCCGGCGCAGCCCGAGGATCTCGGCGCGGGCCTCGGGACCGAGCGAGTCGAGCTCGTACTGCACGACCCTGGCGGTGGTGCGGCCCCCCGCGTGCCAGCGGACGAAGGAGCTGACCGCTTCGGCGAGCCGCTCGCCGGGACCGCCCTCGGCGCGGGCCGCCGTGCGCAGGATCGCCACGGCCTTCTCGTGGCCGATCCTGCTGATGCGGTGGAGCAGCTCTTCCTTGGTCTTGTAGTGGATGTAGAGCGCGGCCGGGCTCATCCCGGCGCGGCTCGCGATGTCGCGGGTCGTCGTGGCGTGGTAGCCGCGCTCCGCGAACGCCTCCACGGCGGCGAGCAGCAATCGTCGGGCCGCGTCGGGCGTGACCTCACCCCACGGTTGCGCCTCGGCGCCGGCCGGCTCCTCCGCCGTACTCATCGCTCACCTCATTCGCTGGCAGGGGTAACACCATACCGGCAAGGGTGAGCGCTCGCTTAGCGCGCCCGTCGTCACAGCTTCTGCAGCGGGTCGTGCTCGGCGAGCAGCTTCTCCAGGCGGGCCTGGTCGACCCGGTTGACGATCTGCCCGGCTTCCTGGCGGTCGCGGATGACCTTGGCCAGGGTGAAGGCGGAGGTGACGAGGTACAGGACGGCGATGCCCAGGAAGGCGCGGACCCAGGCGTCGGTGTCGAGGTTGAAGATGCCGACCGCGGTGGCGCCCATGGCCACTCCGAAGGACGCGACGGCCTGGCCGTAGAAGGCGGCCGTGCTCTGCTGCTTGACCGGTGTGTCGCTCATGGGGACAAGGGTCGGCGGATGTGGCCGCGGCCACATCCGCTCAGCTACTCAGACGCGTACTCAGAACGCCGAGACCCCGGTCAGCGCACGGCCGATGACCAGTTTCTGGATCTGGCTGGTGCCCTCGTAGAGGGTCATCACACGCGCGTCGCGCAGGAGCTTGCCGGCCGGGTACTCGTCGATGTAGCCGTAGCCGCCGAAGACCTGCAGGGCGTTGTTGGCGGCGCGGACGGCCGCCTCCGAGGCGAAGAGCTTGGCCTTGGAGGACTCGACGGCGAAGGACCGGCCCCGGTCGATCAGATCGGCCACCCGCCAGGTCAGCAGCCGGGCCGCGTCGACGTCCACGGCGATGTCGCTGATCAGCTCCTGGACGAGCTGGTGACGGGCGATGGGCTTCCCGAACTGCTCCCGCTCCCCCGCGTACCGCACGGCCGCGTCCAGGGCGGCCTGCGCTATGCCGACGCAGCCGGCCGCGACCGACATCCGGCCCTTGGCGAGGGCGGACATGGCGACCGAGAAGCCCTTGCCCTCCTCGCCCAGCATCGCGGAGGCGGGCACGCGCACGTCCTCGAGGACCAGTTCGGCGGTGGCCTGGCCACGCAGGCCGAGCTTGCCGTGGACGGGGCGGCGGGTCAGGCCCGGGGTGTCCGTGGGGACGAGGAAGGCGGAGACGCCCTTGTGGCCGGGGGCGTCGGTGGAGCGGGCGAAGAGCAGGACGACGTCGGCCCAGGTGCCGTTGGTGATGAACATCTTGGTGCCGTTGACGACGTAGTCGTCGCCGTCGCGGACCGCGCGGGTGGTGAGGTTGCCGGCGTCGGAGCCGGTGCCCGGCTCGGTCAGGCCGAAGCAGCCGACGTACTCCCCGGAGGTGAGGCCCGGCAGCCAGGCGCGCTTGTGCTCCTCGCTCCCCCAGGCGGCGATCGTCTTGGCGACCAGGCCGAGGGAGACGGAGACGATGCCGCGCACGGACGAGTCGCCGCGGCCCAGTTCCTCGGTGACCAGGCAGTACGCGAGATGGTCGCCGCCGCTGCCGCCGTACTCCTCGTCGATCGTCAGCCCCAGGAAGCCGACCTCGCCGAGCTTCTTCACGATGCCGCGGTCGACCTCCTCGGCGCGGTCCCAGGCGGTGGCGTGGGGCGCGACCTCGCGCTCCACGAAGTCCCGGGCGAGCCGGCGGACGGCCTCCTGCTCCTCGCTGAGCTCCAGGTTCATACCGAGTCACCCCATGTGAGATCCACGTGCCGCGCACGTCCGGAAGACCGTGCACATTTAAATTAGCACTGCTAGTTTCCTGTCGCGGTCCTACTATGTGCGCCATGGCCCGACCGCGCAAGCCCTTGCTCAGCACCGACCGGATCGTCGGTACGGCCCGTGCGCTGGTGGACACGGAGGGCCTCGCGGCCGTCTCCACGCGCCGGCTCGCCGCGGAACTGGGGGTGAGCGGACCCTCGCTCTACAACCACTTCCGCACCAAGGACGAGATCCTGGAGGCGGTGGCCGACTCGGTGAGCGCGCTGGTCGACCTGTCGATGTTCGAGGACGGCCGGGACTGGCGGACCGCGCTGCACGACTGGGCGGTCTCCTACCGGGCCGCGCTGCGCGACCACCCGAACATCGTCCCGGTCCTGGCCCGCGGTCCGGGCCGCCGCCCGGCGGCGCTGCGGCTGGCCGACGCGGTCTACGGCGCGATGGTCGAGGCCGGCTGGCCGCCCGCGCAGGCCACCTCCATCGGCGCGCTGATGCGCTACTTCATCATGGGCTCCGCGCTCGGCTCCTTCGCGGGCGGATTCGTGGACGACGCCGGCGCCTACGACCCCGCCGACTACCCGCACCTCGGGCAGGCCCATCTGCTCGCCGAGCAGCAGGAGAAGGTCGACGAGCGGGCCTTCGAGGCGGGGCTCACGGCGCTGCTGGACGGGCTGACGCTCCAGTACGAGCAGGTGCGGGCCGACGCCTAGGACGCGTCCGGCCGGTCGGGTGACCGCTTCACGTCCAAGCCGTTGTCATGGACACGTTGCGGGGTGGTCCGGCGGACGCGGAGCGGGAACCGCTGCGGCCGCTCCCGCCCGTCGGCAACGGGCGTTGCGGGCGACCACCCCCGGTCGTCACCGGCGGGCAGCCCCGTGCAACCCTCACAGCCCGTCGCACGTCAGAGACATCACGACGGGGTGAGGACCTCCGCACGGCCGGACCACGGGAATGGCATACGATGCGATCCTCATTAAGATCACATAAGAGGATGTACACGTCATGGCGATCCGCGCCCCCTACCGTTCCCTTCGCGGCATATCCGCCGTCGTCGCCCTGCTCGCGATCGGCGCGGTGGGATGCTCGGACGTCTCCGACGCCGTCGACAGCGCCAAGGAGGGCGCGAAGAAGGTGGCTCGCCAGCGCTCGGTGTTCTCGCTGGACATCGGCGACTGCTACAACCCGAACGGCAAGGCCGAGGGGGAGGCGTACTCCGTCGAGATCGTGCCCTGCGACGAGGCGCACGAGGGCCAGGTCGTCGGCGAGTTCGCGATCGACGAGGGCAAGGAGTACCCCGGCGACGACGGGATCTCGGCGATCGCGGACGACCGCTGCCCGGTCGAGGCGCAGAAGTACGCCCCGGACACCTGGGCGCTCCCCGAGGGCGCCGCCCTCTTCTACTACACCCCGACCAAGGAGAGCTGGGCGACGGGTGACCGCGCGGTGAGCTGCACCTACACCTCGGAGAAGGGCACGCTCAGCGGCTCGCTGGACACCGCGAAGTCCCTCAAGCCCGAGCAGGCCACGTACCTCGAGGGTTCGAACGCGGTCTACGAGGCCCTGTGGGCGAACCAGCCCGCGAAGGACGCCGTCGAGGACGACCTGGCCGGCTACAAGGCGCAGGCCAAGGCCGTCGCGGCCGCCCTCGACACACACGTCAAGGGCCTGGGCGGCATCGAGGGCACCGAAGTCGGCAAGCTCCGCGCGACCCTGACGAAGGCGGCCGGGAACTGGAAGAAGGCCGCGAACGCCGCCGACACCGACGCGTTCTACATCGCCTACGACCCGGCGTTCACCGACATCGACCCGAACAAGTCGGTCGCCGCCCGCAAGGAACTGGGCCTGGCCACCACCGTCCCGGCCGACGAGGCCGAGGTCTGGGCGGGCTGACGCTCCGCGGAAGCCGGCCGCCGTGCCCGCCCCCGTGCTCACCGGCCTGTTCGGACCTCGTCTCCGCTTCGGCGGTGAGCCCGGCACGCCCTTCACGCACCGGTCCGGCAACCGGTTCCGCGCCAGGCGTGGCCGGTCCTCCGGCATGACCGGCCGGACAGGACCCGGGCGGGGGGTACGGATGCTTCGGTGAACGCCGAAGCATCCGTACCGCATGCTGGGGGCATGACCACCAAGGACCCCCGGGCGGCCGGTCTCGCGCGGCTCGCCGCGCTGGTCGCCGACGAGACGCGGGCCGCGTGTCTGCTGGCGCTGCTGGACGGGCGGGCCTGGACGGCGGGCGAGCTGGCCCGGCACGCCGGTGTCGCCGCGTCCACGCTGAGCGAGCACCTGGGCAAACTGGTCGCGGGCGGGCTGCTGGCCGAGGAACGGCAGGGGCGGCACCGGTACGTGCGGCTGGCCGACGCGCGGGGCGCGCAACTGGTGGAGGACCTGGCCGCACAGGTGGCCCCGGGTATCGCCGAACGCCCGCGCACGCTGCGGCAGGCGGGCGCCGGGTCGGCCATGGCCCGCGGGCGGACCTGCTACGACCATCTCGCCGGACGGCTCGGCATCGCCGTCACGGACGCCCTCACCGCGCGGGGGCTGCTGCTCCAGGACACCGGGTTCGCGCTCACGGACGCGGGGCTGCGCTGGTTCGGCACGGCGGGCATCGGCCTGGACCGCCGTGGACGGCGGCCGCTGGCCCGCGCCTGCCTGGACTGGACGGAACGCCGCCCCCACCTCGCCGGAGTGGCGGGCGCGGCCCTGTGCCGGCACGCCCTGGAGACGGGGTGGTGCGTGCGCATCGGCTCCGAGCGGGCGGTGAAGGTGACGGAGGCGGGCGAACGCGCGCTGTCCGAGCTGCTGGGGATCCCGGCGCAGGCCCTCCGCTGACCGGCAGGTTTCGCCGGAGAACCGCGGGCTTCCCGCCCCCGTACCTCCTCCTGGCCCCGGGGCGCCGGCGGGTGGTTCCCGTGTCTCGCGGGCGTGTCGGCGTCCCGGTCCCGGTCGGCGCGGCACGGCACAGCACAGCACGGCACGGCACGGCACGGCCGAGCGGGACATCGGCACGGCTGAGGCCTCGGCTTCCAGGGGCGGTGCCGGTTCCGCGTTCACCGGGCGCTCCGGGGCCGTTCGCCGGGCGGTCCGGGGGCGTGCGGCGGACCGTGCCGCGGTCCGGGAGAGTGACACGGTCCGCGGCACGGCCGAAGGCGCGACGGGCGCGCTCTAGAAGACCACCAGGGCCCGTCCGCCCTTGCCGGCCAGCATGGTGTCGAAGGCGGCCGGGATGCCGTCCAGGGCGATGTGTTCGGTGACCAGGGCGCCTAGGTCGAGGCGGCCGGTCCGGATGTGCTCGGCGAGGACCGGCAGGTCGCGGGCCGGGTCGGAGTTGCCGTAGACGCAGCCGGAGAGGGTCCGGCCCCAGTGGAAGATCTCCAGGGCGTTGAAGGTGACCTGCTGGTCCTTGCCGCCGATGCCGACGACCGTGGTGCGCCCGCCGCGCCGGGTGGACTCCCAGGCCGTGCGGATGGTGGCCGCCCGGCCGACGCACTCGACGGCCACGTCCACGCCCTCCTTGCCGGTGAGGGCGCGGATCCGCCGGGCGGTGGTGTCCGAGGCGACGAGGTACTCGGTGGCGCCCGCGGACCGCGCGAGCTCCTCCTTCTCCGGGGAGACGTCGACCGCGACGATCGTGGACGCGCCCGCGATCCGGGCCGACTGGAGCGCCGCGAGGCCCACTCCCCCGACGCCGAACACCGCGACCGTCTCGCCCGGCCGGACCCGCGCGGAGTGGTGGACGGCGCCGTAGCCGGTGAGCACCGCGCAGCCCAGGAGCGCGGCGTCGGTGAGCGGGACGCCGTCCGGGGCGGGCAGCACGCAGGACGCGGGCACCACCGTCTCCTCGGCGAACGCGGCGACGTTCAGCCCCGGGTACAGGTCGGTGCCGTCGTCGGCGCGGCGGGCGTGCACCTCGGCGGCGCCGGCCAGGGCGTCCGCGCACAGCCAGACCTCGCCGCGCGCGCAGGCGGGGCAGGTGCCGCAGGAGGGCGCCCAGTTGAGGACCACGCCGTCACCGGGCGCGACATGGGTGACGCCCTCGCCGACGGCGACGACCGTGCCGGCGCCCTCGTGGCCGAGGACGGCCGGGACCGGCAGGCGCATGGTGCCGTCGGACAGGGACAGGTCGGAGTGGCAGACCCCGGCGGCGGCGAGCCGGACGCGGACCCGGCCGGGGCCGGGTTCGGGCAGCTCGATCCCGGTGATCTCCAGCGGGGCACCGACGGCGGGCAGAACGGCGGCACGTACGGCCATGGTGGATTCGACTCCCCTAGAACTGGAGGGACTTGGTCTGGAGGTACTCGGTCAGGCCGTGCGTGCCGAGTTCGCGGCCCACACCGGACTGCTTGTAACCGCCGAAGGGGGCCAGCGGGTTGAAGCGGCCGCCGTTGATGTCGACCTGGCCGGTCTCCATGCGGCGGGCGAAGGCCACCGCCTCCGCCTCGTCGCCGGCCCAGACGGCGCCGGCCAGGCCGTAGACGGTGCCGTTGGCGATGCGCAGGGCGTCGTCCTCGTCGTCGTAGCGCAGGATCGACAGGACGGGGCCGAAGATCTCCTCCTGGGCGATGGTCATCTCCGGGGTGACGTCGGCGAAGACCGTGGGGCTGACGTGGTAGCCCTTCTCGTGCGGGGAGTCGGGGCCGCCCGCGACCAGCCGGGCGCCCTCGGCGACACCCTTCTCGATGTAACCGCGCACCCGTTCCCGCTGCCCCGCGCTGACGAGCGGGCCGATGCGGTCGCCGTACTTCGCGGCGGCGGCCGCGGCGAGTTCCACGGCCTCGTCGTACCGGTCGCGGTGGACCAGCATGCGGGTCCAGGCACTGCACGTCTGGCCGGAGTTGGACATGACGTTGGCGACGCCGACGTTGACCGCGCGGGCCAGGTCGGCGCTCGGCAGGATGACGTTGGCGGACTTGCCGCCGAGTTCCAGGGCGACCCGCTTCACCATGCCCGAGGCGATCGCGCCGATGCGGCGGCCGACGGCGGTGGAGCCGGTGAAGGAGACCAGGTCGACGCCCGGGTGCTCGGCCAGGGCCTGCCCGGCCACCGGGCCGAGCCCGGTGACGAGGTTGAACACGCCCGCCGGGATCCCGGCCTCGTGCACGGCCTGCGCGAACAGCCGCGCGACCAGCGGGGTGTCCTCGGCGGGCTTGACCACGACGGTGCAGCCGGCCGCGAGGGCGGGGGCGGTCTTGGCGACGATCTGGTGGAGCGGGTAGTTCCAGGGAGTGATCGCGCCGACCACGCCGACGGGCTCGTGGAGGACCGTCGAGTTGCCCGTCTTCTCCTCGAAGGGGTACGTCGCCGCCAGCTCGGCGTACGAGCCGGTCACGGCGATCGGCACGCCCGCGTGGACGGCCTGCGAGAGCTTGAGGGGCGAGCCGAGTTCGGCGGTCACCGTCCCGGCGATCTCGTCCTGCCGGGCCACGAGCACGTCCCGGAGCGCGGCCAGCCGGGCGGCGCGCCCGGCGGGCGGGGTGGCGGCCCAGGCGGGGAGGGCGGCGCGGGCGGCGCGCACGGCGGCGTCGACGTCCTCCACGGTGCCCGCGGGGACGGTGGCGATCACCTGTTCGTCGGCCGGGTTCACCACCTCGATCACGTCCGGGCCGGCGGCGGGGCGCCAGGCGCCGTCGATGTACATGCCGTCGTATGCCTTCATCGCGCTTCCTCCGGGGCGGGGCGTCGGTGTCCGACCGCTCAGTTCGTGCGAGGGTCCTAAACTAGCGATGTTAGTTTTACCGCGCCAGAGGTCTCCGCGTCCCCGTCTCACTCCTCCAGGTCGGGCAGCCGTGCCGGGTTGGGGCAGATCCGTTCGCCGTTCTGGTCGAAGACGAAGAGGTGGGCGAGGTCCACCAGGAGCGGTACCTGCATGCCGTGCCGGAGGCGGATGTCGGGGGTGGTGCGGACGATGAGGTCGCCGGGCACGCGGGGCTCGGCGGAAGCGGGGGCCGGATCCGGCTGTCCGGGCGGGGCCGGCGCTGCCGCCGGTCCCGTGCTCAGCGCGCCGGCCCGTTCCCGCAGCCGGTGCAGGACCGTGCCCCCGCGGCGTCGGCGCCGGGCCGGGCGCTCGGGCCGCGGGCGCGGGGCCTCGAGGTCGGGGACGACGGCGGGGCGGGAGCCGGTGTCGAAGTGGACGAGGACCTCGTGGCCCTGGAACTCCAGGTGCTCCACCAGGCCGGTGAGCGCCACCTCGCCGGTCCGTGCGGCGGACGGCTTGGCGATCCGTACGGCCTCCGAGCGCAGGCCCACGATGACCTCGCGGCCCTGCTGGACCCGCAGCAACTGGTGGTCCAGGGAGAGGGGTTCGGGCAGCCGCAGGAACTGCTTGCCCAGGCTGATGGTCATCGCCCCGTCGAGCGGGGCGCGCACCAGGCCGCGCAGCAGATTGATGCGCGGGGTACCGATGAACGCGGCGACGAAGACGTTGCTCGGCAGGGAGTACACCGCACGCGGGGTACCGACCTGCTGGAGGACGCCGCCGCGCAGTACGGCGACGCGGTCGCCGAGCGACATGGCCTCGGACTGGTCGTGGGTGACGTAGACGGTGGTGACGCCCAACTCCCGGGTGAGCTGGGAGATCTCGGCACGCAGACGGTTGCGGAGCTTGGCGTCGAGGTTGGACAGCGGCTCGTCCATCAGGAAGGCGGAGGGGTGGCGGGCGATGGCCCGGCCCATGGCGACGCGCTGGCGTTCACCTCCGGAGAGCTGGGCGGGGAAGCGGTCGAGGAGGTCCTCGATGCCGAGCATCCGGGCGGTGGCGTCCACGCGCGGGGCCGGGTCGGCGCCGGGGGACTCGATGCGCAGCGGGAAACCGATGTTGTCGCGGCTGGTCATGCTCGGGTACAGGGCGAAGTTCTGGAACACCATCGCCATGTCCCGGTCGGAGGGGGGCAGTTCGTTGCCGTACTCGCCGTCGAGGAACAGCCGGCCCTCGTCGATGTCCTCCAGTCCGGCGATCATCCGGAGCACGGTGGACTTGCCGCAGCCGGAGGGGCCGAGCAGGACGAGGAATTCGCCGGGCGCGATGTCCAGCGACAGCCGGTCCACCACGCGGACGCCTCGCGTGTATGCCTTGCTCACGTCGTGCAGGGAGATGGCGCGTGTCATGAGAGTGCCCCCGGGGGCGGATCAGGGCGCTGGTGCTCCGCGTTCGGAACGCCCCGCGCGGGTCGCACGGGGCGCATGGGTCACGGAAGCTAACGGAAAGTAGCAGCCGGGGGAAGATGCCGGGCGGGATCAGGGCGCTCCGGTCCAGCAGGTGAGAAAGCGGACGTCCGAATTCAGCGGACGTCCGGATCCGATGGGGTGACCGGCGTTCCGTGTCAGTCGTCGCCGCTTCCCGCGCGGCCGTTCGAACGGCCCGACCGGAGCGGTTCGCCCGCCGGCAGGGTCGCCTTCGCCACCCCGCGAGCCCAGCGCGGACCGCCCCGGGCCGCCCGGACGACGCAGGCGCATCCTCCGACGGCGAGGACGAGAACACCGGCCAGGACGAGCAGAAGCATATGGTCCCCCTCTCTGTGCGTACGGCATACGTGCGTACGGCATACCTGTGCACGGCATACGTGCGTACGGCATGGGTATGCACAGCCCGCCTCTCGGTGGGCGGCATGTGCGATCGCGCCGTCCTGCCAGCGCGGACGCGCCCGCCGGGCACCGGCTAGCGAGCCGTACGGCGCCGGGGGCCGGCCCCGGTGCCCTTCCGGGGGGACGGCGGGTCCTCCGTCGGCCGGGACGGGGTGCGCAGGGCGACGCCCGAAGCCAGGAACAGCAGGGCGCCGAGCATCACGAACGGGGCCGCCACGCCCGCGACTCCCGCGACCAGGCCCGCCGCCGCGGGCGCGGCGACCTGGCCCAGGCGGTTGCCGGTGAGGCGCAGGGCGAGGGCGGTGGAGCGGGCGTCGGCGGGGGCGGCCTGGACGACCGTCGTCATGGACAGCGGCTGACCGACGCCCAGGCAGAAGCCGAGGACGGCCAGGACCAGGGCCAGCGCCCAGACCGGCAGCGGCAGCGCGAGGCCCGCGCACAGCAGCGCCGCCAGCAGGCAGGTCACCGTCAGCAGCACCGTGCGGCCGAGCAGGCGCAGCAACGGGGTGAGGACCAGCCGGCAGGCGATGGTGGCCGCCGCGCGGAGGCTGAGCAGCAGGCCGACGACGGCCGGGTCGATGCCCCGGTGCTCGCCGACCACCGGGAGGTAGGCGGTGAGGATGTCGGTCGCGGACAGCACGGCCAGGCTGATGAGGATGCCCGCGGGGACGCCCCGGGCGCGCAGGATGCCCCGTACCGGCACCCGTGCGCCCTGTCCCGTACGGGATTTCGGGGCCCCGGGCCGCTCTATGCGCCACAGCGAGGTGAGCGCGACGGCGCCGCCCGCGCCCGCCGCCAGCAGGGCGAGCGCGCTGGTCCGGGCCATGTCCGCGCCGATCAGCGCGCCCGCCGCGATGGGGCCGACCAGCTGGCCGAGCGAGGCGCCGATGGTGAAGTGGCCGAAGTTGCGGTCCTGTTCGTGCGGCGCGGACTGGCGGGCGACGAGGGACTGCGCGCCGATGACGAAGCAGAGGTGGCCGAGGCCCATCACCCCGCTCCACAGGGCCATCGCCCACAGTGAGCCGGCGAGGCCGCTCAGCGCGCAGCCGCCGGAGATGAGCACCACGCCGGCCGGGAGCAGGGGCGCGCAGCGGCCGTGGTCGGTGCGCCGGCCGAGCGGTACGGCGGCGAACAGCGGCAGCAGCGCGTACACGCCCGCGATCACACCGATCGCCCGCTCGTCCGCGCCCAGTGCCAGCGCCCGGTAGGAGACGGCGGGCCGGGCCATCGACACCGCCCCCTGCGCGAAGCCGAAGGCGATGACGAGGCGGAGCAGCCAGCCGCGGTTCCCACCGGGCGCCATGATCGGGTCCTTCCTGAGACGGGCCGGGACGGTCAGATGATGCCGAACAGGATTCCGGCCGCGAGGATCACCAGGCAGATCAGGGCCGCCCACTTCACCACGAACCGGGTGTGGTCGCCGAACTCGACCTTGGCCATGCCGACCAGGACGTACACCGCGGGGACGAGCGGGCTGGACATGTGCAGCGGCTGGCCGACGAGGGAGGCGCGGGCCATCTCCAGCGGGGAGACACCGTGCGCGGCGCCGGCTTCGGCGAGGACGGGCAGGACACCGAAGTAGAAGCCGTCGTTGGACATGAAGTAGGTCAGCGGAAGGCTCAGCAGGCCGGTGACCAGGGCCATGTGCGGGCCCATGCCCTCGGGGATGACGTCCACCATCCACTTGGCCATGTGGTCGACCATGCCGGTGCCCTGGAGGACACCGGTGAAGACGGCGGCGGCGAAGACCATGCCGGAGACGTTGAGGACGTTGTCGGCGTGGGCCGCGAGCCGGGCCTTCTGGTCGGGGATGTGCGGGAAGTTGACGGAGAGCGCGAGGGCGGCGCCGAGCAGGAACAGCACCGGGATCGGCAGCAGCTCCATGATCATGGCGGTGAGCAGGGCGACCGTGAGCAGCGCGTTGAACCAGTAGAGCCTGGGGCGCAGGGTGGGGCGGTTCGGGTCGAGGCCCTGGAAGCCGTCGTCGTCCTCCGCGTCGGCGTCCGTACCGGCGCCGGATCCGCCGGCCGGCCGGGCGTCCTTGCCGGAGCCGCCGGCGGAACCCGCGCCGACCAGCACGGTCTCCGTCTCCTCGGCGTTCTCCTTCACCAGCGCCTCGTCCAGCGTCAGCACGCCCAGCCGCCTGCGCTCGCGCAGACCGAGCACGTACGCGAGGACGACGACGCCCAGCAGGCCGACCAGCAGGGCGGGGATCATCGGGACGAAGATGTCGCCGGCGTCGAGCTTGAGCGCGGTCGCCGCGCGGGCCGTCGGGCCGCCCCAGGGGAGGGTGTTCATCACGCCGTTGGCCATGGCGGCGACACCGGTCATCACGACCAGGCTCATCTTCAGGCGCTTGTACAGCGGGTACATCGCCGAGACGGTGATCATGAAGGTGGTGGAGCCGTCGCCGTCCAGCGACACGATCGCGGCGAGCAGCGCGGTGCCGACGACGATCCGCATCGGGTCCGCCTTGCAGAACCGGAGGATGCCGCGGACGATCGGGTCGAAGAGTCCGACGTCGATCATCACACCGAAGTAGACGATCGCGAACATGAGCATCGCCGCGGTGGGGGCGAGGGTCGACACGCCGTCGATGACGTAGTCACCGAGGTGGGCGCCCTTGCCGACGAACACGCAGAACAGCGCGGGGATCAGCACGAGCGCCGCGATCGGCGACATCTTCTTCAGCATGATCAGGACCAGGAAGGTCGCGATCATGACGAAGCCGAGGATGGTCAGCATGAGTGGATACCTAACGTTCGCCCTTGAACTCCCACCAGGGCCGGCGGTGCGTCGACGTTAGGTTCCGTAAAGCGGCGTTAACAAGATGTTGACCTGCGAGCAATAAGCGCAAAACCCCAGGTCACAGCTTTGCTCAGGTCAGAGCACCGAACGTTTTGGTCACGGTGGCGGTCAGCGGGGCCACCTCGACGGGCACCCCGTTGAGGACGGCGTTGCCCGACAGCGGGTCGAGGAGGCTGCCGTCGAGGAGCTGGTTGACGTTGGCGCCGGGGTCGGCGGCGGCGTGCCGCATGCGGGTGCCGGGCCGGTCGTGGCCCCAGCCGTGCGGCAGGCTCACGACCCCCGGGCGCACGCCGTCGGTGACCTCGGCGGGGGCGGTCACCTCTCCCCCGGCGCCCTTGATCCGCACCGGCTGTCCGTCCCGTACGCCGAGGCGTGCGGCGTCCTCCGGGTGGAGGTGCAGGGTGCAGCGGTTGGAGCCGCCGGTGAGGGCGGGCACGTTGTGCATCCAGCTGTTGTTGGAGCGCAGGTGGCGGCGGCCGACGAGGACGAGTCCGGCGGGGCGTTCGCCGAGGGCGGCGCGCAGTCGGGGGAGGTCGGCGGCGATCGGTTCCGGGAGCAGTTCCACCTTGCCGCTGCGGGTCTTCAGCGGCTGGGGCAGCCGCGGGCGCAGGGGGCCGAGGTCGATGCCGTGCGGGTGGGCGAGCAGTTTCTCCAGGGTGAGTCCGTCCGGGTCGGCGCCGAAGCCGTCGCCGTACGGGCCGAGGCGCAGCATCATGTCGAGGCGCCGTTCGGGGCCGTTGTCACCGGTGAGCAGGGCGGCGAGTTCCTCCGGGTCGCGGCCGTGGACCGGGGAGTGCGGCTCCCGGACCGCCTTGGCGAGGGTCTGGCCGATCACCATGGCGTCCACGGCGCCGGGGTCGGCGCCGTGCATGCCGGTCGCGGCGAGGACGAGCCGGGCCAGGATCTCGGTCTCGGCCATCCGGCCGGGCTCCAGGGGGACGGCGGGGCGGGTGTAGCGGACCTGGTTGCGCACGGCGAGGGTGTTGAAGGCGAAGTCGTGGTGCGGGCTCTGCGCGGGCGGGGGCGGCGGCAGGACGACGTCGGCGTGGCGTGAGGTCTCGTTGAGGTACGGGTCGACGCTCACCATGAAGTCGAGCGAGCCGAGCGCCTTGTCGAGCCGGTCGCCGTCCGGGGCGGAGAGCACCGGGTTGGCGGCGACGGCGATGAGGGCGCGGATCGGCTCGCCGTCGTCGGTGGCGGTGTCGATCTCCTCGGCGAGGGCGGAGAGCGGCAGTTCGCCCTTGGCCTCGGGGTGCCGGCTCACCCGGGAGTGCCAGCGTCCGAGGGCGAAGCCGCGGCCGGGTCCGGCGGGGCGCGGGGTGCGGTCGGTGGCGGCCTGCGGGAAGAGGGCGCCGCCGGGCCGGTCGAGGTTGCCGGTGAGGATGTTGAGGACGTCGACGAGCCAGCTGGCGAGGGTGCCGTGCGGGACGGTGCAGCTGCCGATGCGGGCGTAGACGGCGGCGGTGGGGGCGGCGGCGAGTTCCCGGGCGAGGGTGCGGAGGGTGGCGGCGTCGACGTCACAGGCGGGGGCCACGGCTTCGGGGGTGAAGTCGTGCAGCGCCGCGGCGAGTTCGTCGAGCCCCGTCAGGTGCGGCGCCAGTTCCCCCGGGTCGGCCAGGCCCTCGTCGAACAGGGTGTGCGCCAGCGCCGCGAGCAGCAGCGCGTCGGTGCCGGGGCGTACGGCGAGGTGCCGGTCGGCGAGGCGGGCGGTGCGGGTGCGGCGCGGGTCGATGACGGTGAGGGTGCCGCCGCGGGCCTTGAGCGCCTTGAGCCGGCCGGGGAAGTCGGGTGCGGTGCACAGGCTGCCGTTGGACTCCAGCGGGTTGGCGCCGATCAGCAGCAGGTGGTCGGTGCGGTCGAGGTCGGGTACGGGGATGGCGTTCGCGTCGCCGAAGAGCAGTCCGCCGGCGACGTGCTTGGGCATCTGGTCGACCGTGGAGGCGGTGAACAGGCTGCGGGTGCCGAGCCCGGCGATGAGCACGGGCGGGTAGAGGGCTCCGGCCACGGTGTGGACGTTGGGGTTGCCCAGGACGAGGCCGACGGCGTGCGGTCCGTGCCGTTCGACGACGGGTCGTGTCCCGGCGGCCACGGCGTCGAACGCCTCCGCCCAGGTGGCCTCGCGCAGTTCCCCGTCGACGCGGACGAGCGGGGCGCGCAGCCGGTCGGGGTCGGAGTCGACGGCCCCGAAGGCGGCGCCCTTGGGACAGATGAAGCCCTTGCTGAACACGTCGTCCCGGTCGCCGCGGGCGCCGGTGACCCGGCCGTCGTCGATGGTGAGCGTCAGGCCGCAGGTGGCCTCGCACAGGGGACAGATACGAAGGGCGGTGCGGGACACGGGGCCTCCCGGGTGCGGCGGCTGCGACGGCGCGCGGACACGCCGAGCATACCGACCGGTACGCACGGTGGGGAGGGGGTCGCCGGGGCGGCTCAGTCCAGCGTCCGGGCCAGGTACGCGCGCAGCATCTCCCGCAACTCGCCGATGACCTTCTCGTCCCCCTCGGGCACCATCCGGAACGCCAGGTGGACGAGGGCGTCGGCGGTCTCGACCGCGATGAGGAAGGTGCGGCGCAGGTCGTCGTCGGCCTCGCGGTCGAGGTAGCCGGAGAGCAGGTCGGTGAGGCGGTCGGCGACGCGGTGGTTGGGTTCGGCGCGGCGGGTGCCGACGGGTATCTGGTTGCCGAAGTCGACGAGGGAGAAGCCGGGGGCGGTGCGCTTCATGTCAAGGTACTCGTCGAGCACGACGTCCATGGCGTGCCGCCAGCCCCGGTCACCGGTGACCCCGAGGCGTTCGGTGACCCGTTCCGTGAAGCGCTCCAGGTTGCGCTGGGCCAGCGCGTCGGCCATCTGGCGCTTGTTGCCGAAGAAGCGGTAGACGGAGCCGATGGGCACGCCGGCGCGCTCGGCGACGGCACGGGTGCTGAGGTCGTCGTAGCCGGCCTCGTCGAGGAGTTCGGCGCAGGCGTCGAGGATCCTGGCCAGCCGTTCGGCGCTGCGCCGCTGCACCGGCGCTCGGCGGAGCGATGTCGCGTGGGGCACGGGGCTCATCATGCCTGCTCGTCCCCGCCCGGTGAACCTCGCCCTCCGCTACGGTCCCGCCCGTCCGTTTCGCGCCCCTGTCCCGGGGGTGGCGTGGCGGCCGGCTCGGCGCTCGGGCCGGGGCCCGGCTCCCGGTCCGACACCGTGATGTCGGCCGTGCTCTCCACGGGCTCGCCGTCCACGGCCCACACCGAGCCGTCGTCGGCGTACAGGCGGGCGGTGACGTGGTGCGTGCCGCGCGGGACGGAGTGGCCGGGGAGGTGGTACTCGGGGGTGCGCAGCAGGGCGACGCGGCGGCCGTTCAGCTCGAGGTGCGCCAGACCGCGGCCGGCCACCGCGCGCCCGCCGGTGCCGTCCGGTGAGAAGCGGAAGTTGCGCACGGTCAGCCGTACGTCCCAGCCGCCGTCGGTGTCGGGGGTGACCTCGACGCCGACGGCGGGCGCGTCCTCCTCGTCCACCTCGCGGTAGGGGCGGCCCTCCTCGTCCCGCTCGTCCAGGAGTTCACCGGCCGGCGAGGACGGCTTCCCGTCCTGCCCCCGGGCACCGCTCGGACCGCAGCCCACGGATCCGGCCAGCAGCGCGACACAGACCGCGAGCGCGGTGATCAGGCTCCGCGTCCACGACATGCCCGGGAGCGTAGAACACGGGTGCGACCTCGCGGATCCCCCTGAAGTCGGGTTCCGCGTCCTCCGTGAAGAGGAGGAGGCCGGAGGGGGGACGGAGATCGCGCGGTCCCCTTGCGCCGCGGAAATCGCAATCCTATGGTGTCGCATAGGAATCCGACCGCAAGGGAGCACCGGGCATGAGCGATGGGGGTACCACCCGCGCGAGCGCGTTCGAGCGCGGGGGAGCGCGCAAGATCGCCGAAGGGCTGGAACACCTCTCCGGCTTCGGCAACGAACACAGTTCCGAGGCGGTCCCGGGCGCCCTGCCCGAGGGCCGCAACGCGCCGCAGCGCGCACCGCTCGGGCTGTACGCGGAGCAGCTGAGCGGTACGGCGTTCACCGAACCCCGCGCGGAGAACCGCCGCTCCTGGCTGTACCGGATCCGCCCGTCGGCCGCCCACCCGGCGTTCACCCGCACGGGCAACGGATCGCTGCGCACCGCGCCCTTCACCCAGACCGTGCCCGACCCCAACCGGCTGCGCTGGAACCCGCTGCCGGAGCCCGACGGGGGCACCGACTTCCTGGCCGGACTGTGGACCCTGGGCGGCAACGGCGACGTCACCCAGCGCACCGGCATGGCCGTGCACCTGTACCACGCCACCGCCTCGATGGACCGCGTCTTCAGCGACGCCGACGGTGAGCTGCTGATCGTCCCCGAGCACGGCGGGCTGCTGCTGCGCACGGAGTTCGGACTGCTGCATGTGGAGCCGGGACACATCGCGTTGATTCCTCGTGGGGTGAGGTTCCGTGTGGACCTCCTCGAGGACTCTGCCCGCGGTTATGTGTGCGAGAACTATGGGGCGGCGTTCCGGCTCCCCGACCTCGGCCCGATCGGCGCCAACGGGCTGGCCAACGCCCGGGACTTCCGGGCGCCCGTCGCCGCGTACGAGGACGTCGAGGGGCCGGTGGAGGTGGTGAACAAGTTCTGCGGCAACCTCTGGTCGGCCACCTACGACCACTCCCCGCTGGATGTCGTCGCCTGGCACGGCAACCATGTGCCCTACGCCTATGACCTGCGCCGCTTCAATGTGATGGGCACCATCTCGTACGACCATCCGGACCCGTCGATCTTCACGGTGCTGACGTCTCCGAGCGACACCCCGGGGCTGGCCGGGGTGGACTTCGTGGTCTTCGCGCCCCGCTGGCTGGTGGGCGAGGACACCTTCCGGCCGCCGTACTTCCACCGGAACGTGATGAGCGAGTACATGGGCCTGATCGAGGGCGCGTACGACGCGAAGGCGGAGGGCTTCGTGCCGGGCGGGGGCTCGCTGCACAACATGATGTCGGCGCACGGCCCCGACCGGGAGACGTTCGACCGGGCGAGCGCCGCGGAGCTGCGCCCGCAGAAGATCGACGACGGCCTGGCCTTCATGTTCGAGACCCGCTGGCCGGTGTCGCTGACCCCCCAGGCGGCACGGGCGGAGCACCTGCAACAGGGCTACGACACCGTGTGGCAGGGACTCGAGCGTCACTTCCAGCCGTTGCACTGAACGTTCTCCGACCGGTACGGATAGCCCGTGACCTCCTTCGCTCCGGATTCGATCGTCCTGAACCGCAAGTTGCCGCTCTGGTATCAGGTGTCGCAGTCGCTGCGCGCCTCGATCCTCGGCCGCTCGCCCCAGGACCCCCTGCGTCTGCCCACCGAGGAACAACTGGCCGGGCACTACGGGGTGAGCGTGCTGACCATGCGGCAGGCGCTGAAGGAGCTGGAGGACGAAGGGCTGATCACCCGCCACCGCCGGCGCGGCACGTTCATCGAGCCCGGCGCCCGGCGGGGCGCCCCGGTACGGCTGCTGGGCTCGGTGGACGCGATCGTGGCCCAGCAGTCCGGCATGACGACCGAACTGCTGGCGCACGGTCCGGCGCCGGTGCCGGCGGAGCTCGCCGAGCACTTCCCGGACCTGTCCGAGGCGGCCGCGTACCACCGGCTGCGCAGCGACGAGAAGACGGGCGAGCCGACCAACCACGCCCGCAACTGGGTCCGTCCCGAACTGGCCGCCCGCATCGACCCGGACGACCTGGTGCGGTGGCCGATGACCAAGGTGCTGCGGGACGTCGTCGGGGCGGACATCGGCCGCATCACGGACACGGTGGAGGCGCGGCTCGCGGACCCGGAGACGGCACGGCTGCTCCAGGTCCCGCTGCTCAGCCCGATCCTGCACTACACGGGCATCACCTACGGCACCGACGGCCGGCCCCTGGACGTGGCCGTCATCCACTACCGGGGCGACCGCTTCTCCTTCACGGTGACGCTGGACGCCACCTGATCCGCCGCGCCCACAAGCCGTACGATGCCCTGCGTGACGCACGACGACGCTCCGCTGCTGGCGGACCTCATGCCGTGGTCCGTCGCACCGCCGCGGCTCGGCCGGGGGTGGCCGGCGGCCCCCGACGCGGCGTCCCTGAAGGCCCGTTGGGACGCCCTGGTGAAGGCCGAGGGGCCGGACCGCGAGGCGCTGTTCCAGCCGACGCGCTCCCGGACGCCGCACACGGCGGTCGGCCAGCTGCCGGGCCGCAGCGGCGGCACGGAGAAGCTGGCCCGCGCGTCGGGCCCGTGCCCCGAGCCGGTACGGGTCCTGTACGCCCCGTTCGACGAGCAGTGGCTGATCCCCGACCAGCGGCTGATCGACGCGGCCCGGCCGGAGTTGTGGCGGGTGGCGGACGAGCGGCAGATCTTCGTCGTGGAGGCGGGCACGGCCCAGGACCTCACGGGTCCGCCCCTGCTGGCCACTTCCCTGCTGCCGCTGCTGCGCACCGGCCGCGTCCGCCCGCTGTACCGCCGGCCGGACGCCGCGGAACCGAACCTGGCCCCGGGCCTGACGGAACACCTCGCCACCCGGCTCGGCCGGGACACCTCGCCGGTGGACGTCCTCGCCTGGGCGATGGCGGCGGCGCGCGCCACGCCCGCCGGGCTCGCGGTGCCGCTCACCGGGGACGCCGGCGTGTGGGACCGGGGCGTCGCGGTGGGCCGCCGGATGCTGTGGCTGTCGCGGCGCGACGGGGAGCGGCCCAGACTTCCCGGCGGGCGCCGCCCGTACGTACGCGCCCCGTTGCCCTCCCGGCCGGTGACCGTGGAGTACGACCGGGACGAGGAGGCCCTGCTGCTCGACGGGGGCCGCATCTCCCCGGTGCCGCCCGGGGCCTGGGACTTCGAGGCCGGCGGTGTGCGGGTGCTGGAGCAGTGGTTCGCGGCCCGCACGGAGCCGGCCGAGCCGGGCACCCTGGCCGCGATCGGGCCGGCCGCCTGGCCCCAGACCTGGACCTCGGAGCTCCTGGAACTGATCACGGTCCTCGCCCTGCTGGCCGAAGTGCGCCCGGAACAAGGGGCGCTGACGGACCCCGCCCTCCCCGACCCGGTCACACCGGCCGAGCTGCGCGCGGCGGGCGTGCTCCCGGTGCCGTCCTCCGCCCGCCGCCCCGCCTCGGTGCTGGACGCCCGCGAGGAGGGGCCGGAGGGCCAGCTCGCATTGATCTGAGGGCCGGCTCACGCCGGTCCGAGGGCCGGTTCACGCCGACCCGAGGGTCAGTCGCGGGGTTCGAAGCCGTCCAGCATCCGGCCGATCGCCCGCTCGAACACCGCCTCCAGATCGATCGGCCCGGCGTCCTCCGCGAAGGCCGCCGCCATCCGCGGGTACTCACCGGTCGCGATCCGGCCGCCCAGGTAGGCGATCCGGACGGCGTCCTCCTGCTCCTGCGACCAGGGCAGCGAGCGGGTGCGCTCGGCGGTGGCCAGCTCGTTGGTGACGTAGGTCGTCACGATGCCGTTCAGTATCGCGATCAGTTCCAGCTTGGTGCCGTAGGACCCGGGGAGCGTGTCCAGACAGGCCAGGCAGTGCTCGAGGTAGCGCAGGGAGTTGGGGCTGAAGCCGTAGACCGGTGACATCAGCCGCGGCAGCCACGGGTGGCGGTGCATCAGCGCGCGGGTCTGGTGGGCCGCCCGGAGCATGTCGGCGCGCCAGTCACCGCTCGGCTCCCACAGTTCGTGCTCGCCGCCGGCCGCGTCCACCATCAGCTCGTACAGGTCCTCCTTGCGGGGGACGTAGTTGTACAGCGACATGGTGCCGCAGCCCAGTTCGGCGGCGACGCGGCGCATGGAGACCGCGTCCAGGCCCTCGGCGTCCGCGATCCGCACCGCCGCCGCCGCGATGTCGGCGCGTGTGTACGCCGGTCGCGGTCCACGGCCGGTGCGCTCGGGGCGCGCCCAGATCACTTGGGGTTCGGCCGCTCGGCCCGCCATCGGTCATCACCTCTCCCCCCATCATAATTACGTACGCCGTACGTAATGCGCTATGGTCGCCTCATGACTACTACGTACGCTGTACTTAGTGAGGGTCTGGAGAAGCGTTTCGGGGAGGTCCATGCCCTGCGCGGGCTGGATCTGGCGGTGGCCGAGGGCACGGTGTGCGGGGTGCTCGGGCCCAACGGCGCGGGCAAGACGACGGCCGTCCGGCTGCTGACCACGCTGTTGCGGCCCGACGCGGGCTCCGCGCGGGTCGCGGGCCACGACCTCGTACGGGAGGCCGCCGCCGTACGGCGCAGGATCGGCGTCACCGGGCAGGACACCTCGATCGACGGGGACCTCACGGGCCGCGAGAACCTGCGGCTGTTCGCCCGGCTGCACCGGGTGGACGGGGCGGCCGCACGGGCCGCCGAGCTGCTGGACCGCTTCGGACTGGCGGAGGCGGCCGACCGGCCGGCGTCCGGCTGGTCGGGCGGCATGCGGCGCCGGCTGGACCTGGCGGCGAGCCTGATCCGCCGCCCCGAGGTGCTGTTCCTGGACGAGCCGACGACCGGGCTCGATCCGGCGAGCCGCAATCTCATCTGGGACGCGGTGCGGGAACTGACCGGTGAGGGCACGACCGTGCTGCTCACCACCCAGTACCTGGAGGAGGCCGACCGGCTCGCCGACGACATCGCCCTGGTGGACCGGGGCCGGGTCGCGCACACCGGCTCGCCGGCCGAGCTCAAGGCGCTGGTCGGCACGCACGCCGAGGTGGTCGTGGCGGACGCGGAGGCGCTGGTGGCGGCGGCCGGGGTGCTCGACCGGCTGACGGGCGCCCAGCCGTCCCTGGACCGGGAGCGCAACGCCGTCGGCGCGGTCACCAAGGACGCGACACTCACCCTCCCGCACCTGGTGCGCACGCTGGACGCGGCGGGCGTGCCGCTGCTCGACGCGAGCCTGAGGCCGCCGACCCTCGACGACGTGTTCCTGCGGCTGACCGACGGCCCCGGCCCCCACCACCCCTTCGACGACAAGGAGCGTGCCGCGTGAGCACGTTGGCGTACGACGGCACCGCGATGCTCGGCCGGCAGCTGCGGCGGATGCGGAACAACCCGGGGCTGCTGGTCCTCACCCAGACGATGCCCGTCAGCATGCTGCTGTTCTTCGGCTACGTCTTCGGCAGCGCGCTCGCCGTGCCGGGCGCGGAGTACCGGTCCTTCCTGGTGCCGGGGCTGCTGGTGGCGACGGCGGCGGGTGGTGTCATGACCGGCATGTTCCAGTCGGCGCAGGACGTCCACCGGGGGGTGACGGACCGGTTCCGCACGCTGCCGATGAGCCGGGCGGCCGTGCCGGCGGGCCAGGCGGTGGCGGACGTGCTGGTGACGGCGGCCGGGACGGTGCCGTTCCTGCTGGTGGGGCTCGCGGTGGGCTGGCGGGTGGAAGGCGGCGCGCTCGAGGCCGTGGGCGCCGTCGCCCTGTTGCTGCTGTTCCGGTTCGCCTGTGTGTGGATCGGGATGTACCTCGGTCTGCTCACCCGGAACGAGGAGGCGGCCGGTCAGCTGGGCGGGGCGACCTTCCTGCTGCCGCTGCTGTCCAGCGCGTACATCCCGACGGCGGGGCTGCCGGACGGGCTGCGTACGGTCGCGGAGTGGAACCCGATCAGCGCGGTGGCGACGGCGCTGCGGGACCTGTTCGGCAACGCGCCCGTGCCCGACGGGGCGGCCTGGCCGGTGGCGCATCCCGTCGCGGGGTCACTGGGGTGGTGCGCGGTGCTGCTCGTGGTGTTCGTACCCCTGGCGGTACGGCAGTACGGGCGCGGGAGGGGGTGAGGCTCCCGGGGCGGATGTCAGGTTCCTGCCAGGGTGGGGCCGACCGGTGCGCCCCCGGAGCACTGCCGGGTGGGAACGGGGGCGCCGGCACGGGGAAGTGCCGGTGTCGGACCGAGCGCCGGACGCCACCGGTGCCGCGGGGACGACGGACGGGGCGGGGCGCCGCGCCGGGACGGTGGTGGGCCGCCCGGGCGCTGGCGCTACCGGCTGCCGAACAGGGAGCGGCGCAGTCGACGCAGCGGGGCGAAGAGCGAGACGCGGCTCGCCCGGGCCCGCGCGCTCCTGGCTCCGCGGTCGTGCGCGGTGTCACGCGCGATGAGCTCGCGCATCAGCGACGTCGCCTCGGCCGCCTCCCGCTGCGGGACCGCGGGTCCCCCGAGGACCGAGAGATGGCGGTCGAGGCGCGAACTGGTCGCGCTGCTGCCGCAGGTGATCGCAGGGACCCTGGCCCTGCTGCGCACTGTTATCTGTTCCATGTCACTCCCCACCCGTACGAGTCCACCCGGCCCGGGCAGGGTAACCCTATCGTCCCGTTCGGGCACTCGTGTATCGAGGCCACAGGATTCACCTTCCCCGTAAGGGGGTTGACGAACACGCGTCGATCACTCTCCGAATCCGACCGTTTTCAGGGCGAGTTGAACGACGGGCTGCGAGGTGGGCCGCGGTGACCCGCCATCGGGTTCGACGGTCACGGCGAGTGACGTCGCGGCGGTGTCGAGGCCGGAGGCGATCAGGGGCGTGTCGCCCTCGAACAGCCCCAGGGAACGCGGTCGTGCGTCCGGGCCCATGAGCCAGAGCTGGCGCACACGTCCGTTCGGGGGGTCGCCGTATCCGCCGAGGGTGACGACCGCGCTGCGGGTCGATGCGGAAGCGATCACTCCGATCGTGCGGCCGCGCGCGTCCCGGCCGCTGCTCGAGCGGGCGTCCGGGGCGGCGAGAACGTGGGCGATCTCACGTGACCGGTCGCGTTCGGCGGTCAGCTGGTCCCGGGTCCGGTCCGCCTGGACGGCGAAGAGCGCGGCGACGACGAGCGCCGCGGCGGCGGTGGCCGTCGCGAACGGCACGAACAGCGGCGTGCGGCGCCGCTCGCGGGGGCCCGGCGGGGGCGCGGTGCCCCAGACGTGCGGCGGGAGTCGCGTGGCACGCGCGCGTGCCGGTTCCCGGGGCGCGGGTTCCTGCGGGGTGGTCCGTACGGCGGCCAGGACCCGGTCCCGCAGCGCGGCGGGCGCGGGGGCGGCCGTGGACCAGGCGAGACGGACGGCGTCCTCGGCGAGGGCCCGCACCTCGGCGGCACAGCGGGCGCAGGACTCCAGGTGCCTCTCGAAGCGGACGCGTTCGGCGGGTTCCAGGGCGTCGAGGGCGTAGGGGGCGGCGAGCGAGTGCGGGTCCCCGCGGCGCGGCAGTCGGTCGAACAGGCTCATGCCGCGCCTCCCAGGCAGTCGCGCAGGCGGGTCAGTCCGTCGCGCATACGGGTCTTGACCGTGCCCAGCGGGAGGGACAGCCGCTCGGCCACCTCCCGGTAGGTGTAGCCGTCGTAGTAGGCGAGGGTGACCGACTGTCTCTGGAGTGCGGTGAGGCGGTCCAGGCAGCGGCGCACCCACTCGCGTTCGAGTCCGGCCTCCACCTCCTCGGCGACCTGGTCGAAGGCGGGGCCGGGGCCGCGCCGGGCCTCGCGCTGCTCGCGTTCGCCGGCCGCGCGGGCGCTGCGCACCCGGTCGACGGCGCGGCGGTGGGCGAGGGTGAGGACCCAGGACAGCGCGCTGCCCCGGCCGGGGTCGAACCGCGCGGCGGAGCGCCAGAGTTCGAGCAGCACCTCCTGGGCCACCTCCTCGGACTGGGCGGGATCGCGCACCACGCGCCGCACCAGCCCGTACACCGGCCCGGAGACCAGCCCGTACAGGTCCTCGAACGCCTTCTGGTCACCTCCGGCCACCAGCACCAGCAGCTCGTCCGCCTCCAACGCGCATCCCCCTCTCCGGCCCCGGCGGGCCGTCCGGTCACACGAGGCGTGCGCGGCGAGCGAGCCTCCGGACGGTAAGTACGGATCAACGGACCGAAAACGCGGGTCGGCAGCGGGAAATGCTACGGGCGTACGGGCCCGGCGGGAGGGGGTCCGGACGAATTCCCGAACTCCACCCATCCGGCCCGCCGTCCGCTCCGAAAACCAGTGCGTCAAGGCAAGTCGGCACTGAGGACGGACGGCATGACAACTGACTCCAGGACCGGTGCGGGGCGCGGGAGTCTCGCGACCCTGATCTGTGGTGCGCTGGCCGCCGGGGGGCTCGCGGCCGCCGGCGTGACCGCGCTGGACCCCGAGGCGGCCTCCGCCTCCAGCCATCGGGAGGCCCCGCTGATCTCGGGCACCCCGCAGTACGACAACACGGACCTGTACGCGTTCGTCAGCCCCGACAGGCCGGACACGACGACGATCATCGCGAACTGGATCCCCTTCGAGGAGCCGGCCGGCGGACCGAACTTCTTCACGTTCGCCGAGGACGCGCAGTACGACATCCACATCGACAACAACGGGGACGCGCAGGGCGAGCTGCTGTTCCGCTACACGTTCAGGACGCACACGAAGAACGACAAGACGTTCCTCTACAACACCGGCCCGGTCACCGGTCTGGACGACCAGGATCTCAACATCACGCAGACCTACGACATCGAGCTGCTGAAGCTGAAGGACCAGCACGCGGTGTCCCGTACGAAGATCGCGGACGACGTCCCGGTGGCGCCGTCGAACGTCGGCAAGGCGTCCATGCCGGACTACGACACCCTGCGCGAGCAGGCCGTGCGCGAACTCGCGGGCGGGGCGACGACGTTCGCCGGGCAGGCCGACGACCCGTTCTTCCTGGACCTGCGGGTCTTCGACCTGCTGTACGGCGGGAACCTCTCCGAGGTCGGCAACGACACGCTCAAGGGCTACAACGTCAACTCCCTGGCGCTCCAGGTGCCGACCGACATGATCACCGAGTCGGCGGACCAGCCGGTCGTGGGCATCTGGTCGACGACGCAGCGCAAGAACGCCGAGGGGCACTTCGTGCAGGTGTCGCGGCTGGGCAACCCGCTGGTCAACGAGGTCGTCAACCCGCTGAAGGACAAGGACACGTTCAACGCGTCCGCGCCGTGGGACGACGCGCGGTTCCTGAAGAACGTCACCGAACCGGAGCTGCCGAAGCTCATCGAGGCGATCTACGAGATCGACGCGCCGGACGAGCCGCGCGACGACCTCGTCGACGTGTTCCTGAAGGGCGTCGAAGGGCTCAACCAGCCGCCGCACGTGAGGCCGTCGGAGATGCTGCGCCTGAACACGTCGATCGAGCCGGCCGCCGAGCCGAAGCGGCTGGGCGTCCTGGACGGGGACAACGCCGGCTTCCCCAACGGGCGGCGGCTGACGGACGACGTGATCGACGCCGCGCTCCAGGTCGTCGAGGGGGAACTGGTCGGCGCGAAGAACGACCTGGGGGACGCGGTCGACGCCAACGACAAGGAGTTCGGGGCGTCCTTCCCGTATCTGGCGAACCCCACGGAGGGGTCGCGCGGCCCGCTCGCCAAGGGCGTGGACGGCGGCAACGACGTGCGCAACCAGCTCGGTGACGCGCTGCGGCCGGCGGGTGCGGAGGGGGCCGACGACACGGCCCTGATCGCCGCGTCCGCCGGTGCGGGAGCCGGCGGGCTGCTGCTGATCGGAGCGGCGCTGATGTGGTGGCGCCGGATGCGCGGCCGGGCGTACTGACCCGCCCCGCCCTGACCTGACCGGCGCGGCCCGCCCCCACGGCACGGGCCGCGCCGCCGACCCCCGCACCACCCGGCGAACGACCGAGGAGCAAGGCCATGCCTGCGCGTACGAACGACAGCCCTCCGGACGGCGGGCGCGGCACCGAACCGCCCGCACCGGCGGAGCCCCGCCACGACAGGACACGGGACGAGGCGGCACATCACCGCGGCCCGGACGAGGGACGTGCCCGGACGGGGGCCCAGGGGCGGCCGCCCCGGAAGACGGACCGACGGGGCGTGCCACGCGTGCCACCGGCCGCCCCGCACGCCGGCAGCGACGGTCGGGGTCCCGGAGCGGCCGGTCCGGACGGCGCGGGGCAGCGGGTCGGCACGGGGCAGCGGGTCGGCACGGGGCAGCGGGTCGGCGCGCCACGGTGGTTCCCCGCTGCCGTGCGGCGGTCGCGCGGGGCGCGTCGCACGGTGTGCGCCGGGCTGCTGGCCGTCGCGCTGACCGCCGGGGCCGTCGCGGTGGGGGAGGGAGGGGACGAGGGGCGGGCCGGGGCGGCCGGTGCCGCGCCGGCGGTCGTCGCCGGGGTGCTCGCCGGGGGCGAGCTCGGCGCCGGAATCCGGTCGCTGCAGGCCCATCTGCGGGCACAGCCACGGGACTTCGGCGGCTGGGCCACCCTCGGGACCGCCTATGTCGAGCAGGCGCGGACCCAGGGGGACCCCTCGCGCTATCCGCAGGCCGAGCGGGCGCTCGAGCGTTCCCTCGCGCTCGAACCCGGCAACGAGCAGGCCCTCGCCGGGCAGGCCGCCCTCGCCGCCGCGCGGCACGACTTCACCGGCGCCCTGGCCTACGCCGACCGGGCGCTGGAGCAGAACCCCTACAGCGAACGCGCCCTGTGCTCCCGTATCGACGCGCTGGTCGAGCTCGGCCGGTACGAGGAGGCCGCCGGGGCCGCCACCACCGCCGACCGCAGGCGGCCGGGGGTGCCCGTGTTCACGCGGTACGCGTACGTACGGGAGCTGCGCGGCGACGGGCGCACCGCGCGGGAGGTGCTGCGGCGGGCCCTGGACAGCGCGTCCTCGCCCGCGGACGTGGCGTACGTCGCGACCGCGCTGGGACAGCTCGCCTGGAACCGGGGCGAGTACGGGACGGCTCTCGCGCACTACGCGCGGGCGCTCGCCGCCGACGACGGCCACCTCCCCGCCCTGGAGGGCCGGGCCCGCGCACAGGCCGCGAGCGGTGACCGCGCGGGCGCCGTGAAGACGCTGGAGCAGGTCGTCGCCCGCTCCCCGCTGCCCGGCCCCCTGGTCGCGCTCGGCGAGCTGTACGAGGACCGCGGCGCCGACGGCGACCGCGCGAGGGCACGCGACCAGTACGCCCTCGTCGACGCCTGGACCGCGCTGGCCCGGGCCGGCGGGGTCGAGGCCGACCTGGACACCGCGCTCGCCGCCGCCGATCACGGGGACACCGGTGAGGCGCTGCGCGCGGCCCGTGCGGAGTGGGACCGGCGGCACAGTGTGCACACCGCGGACGCCCTCGCCTGGGCCCTGCACGTCAACGGCCGCGACGAGGAGGCCCTTCCGTACGCCCGCCGCGCCACGGCCACCGGCTACCGCAGCGCCGCCTTCCTCTACCACCGGGGCATGATCGAGAAGGCCACCGGGCACGACCGCGCCGCCCGCGGCTCCCTCACCGCCGCGCTGGAGCTGAACCCCGGCTTCTCCCCGCTCGGCGCCCGTGCGGCCCGGGCCGCGCTGAAGGAACTGGAGGGGGCGCGTTGAACCTCCGCCGCCGCGTCGCCGCCGGTGCCGCCGTCCTCACCGCCGCCAGCGCGCTCGCGCTGGTCCCGGCCACGACGGCGAGCGCGCACCCGCTCGGCAACTTCACCGTCAACCGCTACGACGGGCTGGTGGCCGCGCCCGGTGAACTCCGCGTCCACCACGTCGAGGACCTCGCCGAGATCCCGGCCGCCCAGGCGGGGCCGGACCTCGAGCGGCTGGGCTGGGACGCCTGGGCCCGGCAGCGCTGTGCCACGGCCGCGCGGGACAGCGAGGTGCGCGTCGACGGGCGGGCGGTCCCGCTCACCGCGGGCACCGCCCGCGTGCGCGTGCGGCCCGGTCAGGCCGGGCTCGACACCCTGCGCGTGGAGTGCCGGCTGACCGCGCCCCTCCCCGAGGGCGAAACGGTCGGCCTCCGCTTCCGCGGGGCGGGCGCGTCGTCCGGGCCGGGCTGGCGGGAGATCACCGCGCGGGGCGACCGTACGACGCTCACCGCCTCGGACGTGCCGACGGCCTCGCCGTCCGGCACACTGACCCGGTATCCGGAGGAACTGCTCTCGTCCCCGGCCGACACCAGGACCGCGACCCTGCGCGTCCGTCCGGGCGGTCCGGCCCTGGCGGCGGAGGAGGCCGAGGCGCCCGCCTCCGCCGTACTCCCGCGCGGTGCCGACCGCTGGACCCGCGCGCTCGACGACCTCGTCGCCCGGCACGACCCGACCGCGGGTTTCGCCGCGCTCGCGCTGCTGGTCGCCGTCGGGCTCGGCGCGGCGCACGCGCTCGCCCCCGGTCACGGCAAGACGCTCATGGCCGCGACGGCGGCGGCGCGCGGAGGCGGGGCCCGGCTCAGGGACGTCCTGCCCATGGCCGCCTCGGTCACCGTCACCCACACGCTCGGCGTGGTCGCCCTGGGCCTGCTGGTCACGGCCGGTTCGGCCGCCGCGCCCTCGGTGATCGCCTGGCTGGGCATCGTGAGCGGCGCACTGGTCACCCTGGCCGGCGCGAGCCTCGTACGCCGGGCCCTGCGCAACCGGAACCACACGCACCACCACGAACACGCGCACGGTCACCCGCACCACCACGAGCACGGCCACGCACACCCTCCTGAGCACGGTCACCCGCACCCGCGGGGACACACGCACACCCACGGCGGTCGCACCCACACCCATCCCACCGCCCCCACCCTGCGCGGCACGATCCTGCTCGGTTTCGCCGGCGGGCTGGTGCCCAGTCCGTCCGCCGTCGTGGTGCTGGTCGGCGCCGCCGCGCTCGGCCGGGCCTGGTTCGGGCTGCTGCTCGTCGTCGCGTACGGCGCCGGGCTGGCCCTGACGCTCACCGCGGCCGGGTACGCGGTCGTGAAGGCGGGCAGCGGTGTGGCCGGGCTGCTGGCCCGGCGCCCCCGCTGGACGACGGCCCCGTGGGCGGCCCTCGTGCGCCGGAGCGCGCCCCTGGGGTCGGCGTTCGTCGTCGTGGCCCTGGGCGCCGGATTGGTGTTCAGGGGGGCGGCATCCGCACTCGGCTGAGCTACTTTCACAAGGAAAGGGCGAATTCGTCCGGACGCGAAGGGGGGCGCCGTGTCCGAGGAACCGGGCGGTGAGCGGGTGGTCGCGGGCCGGTACCGGCTGCTGTCACCGCTGGGCGAGGGCGGCATGGGGACCGTGTGGCGGGCCCGCGACGAGGTGCTGCACCGCGAGGTCGCCGTCAAGGAGGTGCGCGCCCCGGCCGGGCTGCCGGCGTCCGACGTGGAGCGGATGTACGCCCGGCTGGAGCGGGAGGCGTGGGCGGCGGCCCGGATCGCCGACCGGAATGTGGTGACGGTGTACGACGTGGCGATGGAGGACGGCCGTCCGTGGATCGTCATGGAGCTGGTGCGCGGTCTGTCGCTGGCCGAGGTGCTGGACGCGGAGGGGCCGCTGTCTCCGCGGCGGGCCGCGCACATCGGTGCGGAGGTGCTCGCCGCGCTGCGGGCCGCGCACGGGGCGGGGGTGCTGCACCGGGACGTGAAACCGGCCAACGTGCTGATCGCGAACGACGGGCGGATCGTGCTCACCGACTTCGGGATCGCCATGGTCGAGGGCAGCTCGGCGCTGACCATGACCGGGGAGGTCGTCGGTTCGCCCGAGTTCCTCGCGCCGGAGCGGGCGCTGGGGCGCACGCCGGGGCCCGAGTCGGACCTGTGGTCGCTCGGTGTGCTGCTGTACGCGGCGGTCGAGGGCCACTCGCCCTTCCGCCAGGACACCCCGCTGAGCACCCTGCGGGCGATCGTCGACGAGGAGCTGCCGCCGCCGCGCCGGGCCGGTCCGCTCGCCCCGGTCGTCGAGGGGCTGTTGCGCAAGGATCCGGCCGAGCGGCTGTCGGCGGAGCGGGCACAGCAGGAGCTGCGGCTCGTCGGGGCGGGGGGCGCTCCCCGCGCGGACACGGCGCGTTCGGTGCCGTACGCCCCGACGGTGGCCGCGCTGCCGCAGCCGTACCCGCGGACGTACTCGCCCGCTCCCCCGGCGCCGGCCGCGGGAGCGCCGGCGGCGACCACCGGGGTCACCCGGCCCGGGCGTGACCGGCGGGCCGCGGTCGCCCTGGTGGCGGGCGTGGTCGCCCTGGCCCTGGCGCTGGCCGGGCTGGCGTACGCGCTGCTGGACGGCGGGGACGGCGAACCCGGCGCCAAGGGCACCGGGGGTCGGGCGAGTTCGCCCGCGCGGACCGGTGACGACGGGGGCGGCGGCGGGACGCCGAAGACGGACGGTCCGGCGCCGTCCCCCACCGCGAGCGAGGAGAAGGAGGAGGAGAAGTCCACTCCCCCGCCGCAGACGGTGTCGGTGACGGTGACCGGCGCGCACACGGAGTACTCCGGGAGCTGTCCGCCGGCGCACGAGGAGGCGCCCGCGTTCACGGCGACGTTCACGGTGGGGCGGTTGCCGGCCGAGGTCTCCTACCGCTGGGTGGCCGAGGACGGCTCGGTGGACGATCCGGGCTGGCGGAAGCTGTCGTTCCCCGAGGGAGGCGGGCGTACGAAGCACGACACGGTGGTCGTGACGACGTACTCGGAGACCGGGGTGTTCGAGAGCGGGATCGGCGTGGAGGTCCGGGAGCCGGTGCGGACGACGTCCGAGACGGTGCCGTTCTCGGTGGCGTGTGAGCCGGAGACCCCGTCGGGCGGGGCCTCCGCTTCTCCTTCCGGTTCGGACGACGGGTACTGACGGTCAGGCCGCGGCGTCGAGCACCGGCAGATAGCCGCCGGACTGTCCGGCGGCCGTCGGGTGGTACGAGTTGCCGATGTTGAACCAGTCCACGCTGTGCAGCCAGGAGCTGCCGGAGCAGATCTCGTGGCCGGTGAAGGTGGTGCGTACGTCGCCGAAGGTGAAGCCGTGGGCGCCGGCGCGCCGGGCGATGGCGTTGTCGAGATAGTCGGCGGCGTCGTTGATCGCCTTCCGCTTGGTCTCGGAGAGACCGACGCAGGAGGTGCCGAGCCGGTAGAAGCGGGGGTAGCCGAGCACCACGACACGGGCGTTGGGGGCCCGGTCGCGGATCGCCGAGTAGACGCTGTCGAGCCTGCCGGGGAGTGTCGAGTCGACGTACGCCCTCGCGGTGGCGATGCGCGAGAGGCAGGAGCTGTCGGACTGGAGCACACAGGTCGTCATGACGTCGGCGAAACCGGCATCGTTGCCGCCGACGCTGATCGAGACCAGGCCGGTCGAGGTGGAGAGCGGGCCGAGCTGCCCGGAGAGAACATCACCCGTTCGGGCGCCCGAGCAGGCCGTGAAGTGGAAGGACGAGGGTGAGTTGGCGGCCGCCCAGAGGTAGGGATGGGCCTTCGTGCTGCGCTTGCAGTCGCCGCTGTCGGAGGTGTAGCTGCCGGCTCCGACGCCGGAGGCGTAGGAGTCGCCGAGGGCCACATAACCGCCGGCCGCGGCCTGTTGGGACGCTTGGGCCGTCGCGGCCCCGGTGAGGGCGGTGGTGACGGCGAGGAGGAGTGAGCCGAGGAAGAGGACAATTCGGGAACGTCTCATGGAACCTCCCTTTAGCAGGATCTCTGCCGCAACCGTGGTACCAACTACGCGTGTTGACCGGAAGTGTTCATGCCAAAACTGTTGCTGTTCATTCCTGGACGAAATCCGGTCGGGCGGACTTTCGGCCCTTGACGCCCCCTACGGTGTGCGCCACATTGAAGCCCGTCATCCGACGCTTCGGGGGGAAAAGTCGGCCATGCGGACACACACATCCCGGCAAGAGACTTACGTAACGGCCAAACCGACGAAAACGTGAGCGGGCGTTCCAGGTCTTGCCATTCGGGCTCAATCGTCAATACCGTCATACATCTCACTCGCGGCGGTCCGTCAGCAAGCGGTTCCAGGGGAGGGCTCAGGACCGGGACGAACCGACGCGGGGCGCGGTAGGGGGGTGCCGTGCCCGGTGACCGCAACGGTGACCGGGCCGTGCCGCGCGGTCGGCCGGCTTTTCCGCGGCCGACCAGATTTGCCAGCTCACCCGGCGTGCACGTCGGTTCCGTCCGTCGTGCCGTGAGGTGAGAGCAACCCCCCTTTCGAACCGGACGAACAGCCGGGCCGCCCGAGGGGCGGGCGGTCCACCGGACGAGAGGGACCAGACTCATGAGTTCCGTTCTGCAGCCGGCGACCGAGGACCAGGATCCGCCGGTCGCCCGCACGTACCGGCCCGTCTCCTCTCACCTGGCCATAGCGCCGCCGGTGAGCGTGGTGATACCGGCCATGAACGAGGCGGAGAACCTGCCGTACGTCTTCAAGACGCTTCCCGACTGGATCCACGAAGTGGTCCTGGTCGACGGCAACTCCACCGACGACACCGTCGAGGTGGCCCGCGAACTGTGGCCCGGCGTCAAGGTCGTCGGGCAGCGCGGCAAGGGAAAGGGAGACGCGCTGCGCTCCGGGTTCGAGGCCTGCACCGGCGACATCATCGTGATGGTCGACGCGGACGGCTCGGCGGACGGCAACGAGATCGTCAGCTACGTCTCCGCGCTGGTCTCCGGCGCGGACTTCGCCAAGGGGTCCCGCTTCGCCAACGGCGGCGGCACCGACGACATGACGTTCATCCGCATGCTGGGCAACCGGGTGCTGTGCGCCGCCGTCAACCGCAAGTTCGGCGCGCGGTACACCGACCTCTGCTACGGCTACAACGCCTTCTGGCGGCACTGCCTCGACAAGATCGACCTCGACTGCACCGGCTTCGAGGTCGAGACCCTGATGAACATCCGGGTCGTCAAGGCCGGCCTCAAGGTGCAGGAGATACCCAGCCACGAGTACCTGCGCATCCACGGCACGAGCAATCTGCGGGCCGTGCGCGACGGGCTGCGCGTGCTGAGAGTCATCCTCGGGGAGCGTTCCAACCGGCGTGCGCTGCGCCGGCGTCCGCACCCCTCGCCGCTGCTCGACACGGGCCGGGGGAAGGTGTCTTGAGCGATCCCGGCACCCCGGGCGTCTCGGTCGTGATCTGCGCCTACACCGAGGACCGCTGGGAGGACGTCCTCGCGGCGGTCGCCTCGGTACGGGCGCAGTCACGGCCGGCCCTGGAGACCCTGCTGGTCGTCGACCACAACCAGGACCTCCTGGACCGTCTGGGCAAGGAGTACGAGGAGGCCGACGACGTGCGGGTGCTCGCCAACGCGGGCCCCCGCGGCCTGTCCGCCGGCCGCAACACCGGAATCGCCGCCTCGCGCGGCGACGTCGTCGCCTTCCTCGACGACGACGCCGTGGCCGAACGCGACTGGCTGAAGCACTTCGCCGAGGCGTACGACGATCCGCGCGTGATGGCGGTCGGCGGGCGCACCGAACCCCTCTGGGCGTCGGGCCGGCGGCCCGACTGGTTCCCCGAGGAGTTCGACTGGGTGGTGGGCTGCACCTACCGGGGCCTGCCGCGCGGGCGGGTACGGGTGCGCAACGTGCTCGGCGGCAACGCCTCCTTCCGGCGCGAGGCCTTCGCCGCGGCGGGCGGCTTCGCCACCGGCATCGGACGCGACGGGAACAAGCGTCCACTGGGCGGGGAGGAGACGGAGCTGTGCATCCGCCTCAGCCGCGCCCGGCCCGACGCGGTCCTGCTGATCGACGACCGCGCGGTGATCCACCACCGGGTGCCCGAAGTCCGGGAGCACTTCCGCTACTTCCGTACGCGCACCTACGCCGAGGGGCTGTCCAAGGCGCTGGTGGCCCGCAGCGTGGGCGTGGAGAAGGGGCTGGAGTCCGAACGCCGGTACACCACGCGCGTCCTGCCGGCCGGGGTGGTGCGGGGACTGCGCGACGCCCTGCTGGCCCGCCCGGGCGGCGCGGGGCGCGCGGGGGCGATCGTGGCCGGGGTGCTCACCGCGGCCGGCGGCTACCTGGTGGGGAGCGTGCGCGCCCGGCGGGGCGGGGTCACGTTCTCCGTGGTGGGCATCGAGGAGGCCCGCCGTGACTGACGTACGCGTGCCGGTCCTCATGTACCACGCGGTCGCGGCCGACCCCAACGAGGCGACCCGCGCCCTGTCCGTGACCCCGGAGGCGTTCGCCGAGCAGATGGCGGTGATCGCGGACCGGGGCCTCACCCCCGTCACCACGGCCGAACTGGCCGCGCACTGGCGCTCGGGCCGCCCGCTGCCCGCCCGGCCGGTCCTCGTCACGTTCGACGACGGCTACGAGGGCGTGCACCGGCACGCGCTGCCCGTGCTCGCCAAGCACGGGTTCCCGGCCACCCTGTTCGTCTCCACGGGCTGGCTGAGGGGGCCGTACGACACCGGCGGCGGCCTGGACACCATGCTCGACTGGGACCAGGTGCGCGAACTGGCCGGCGCGGGCGTCGAGATCGGCGGGCACAGCCACAGCCATCCGCAGCTCGACCAGCTCGACGAGGGCCGGCTGCGCTCCGAGCTGATCCTGTGCAAGGAGATCGTCTCGGACCAGCTGGGCTCCGCACCCGCCTCGTTCGCGTACCCCTACGGCTACTCCAGCCGCCGGGTGCGCCGGGCGGTGCGGGAGACCGGGTACGCCCAGGCCCTCGCCGTCGGCAACGGCCTCGCCCGCCGCTCCCAGGGTCCGTACGCCCTGCGGCGCGTCACGGTGCGGCGCTCGACGGACACCGCCGAGTTCGAACGGCTGGTGGAAGGGCGGGCCGTCGCGCGGACCTTCGCCCGGGACCGCGCGCTGACCAAGGGGTACGCGGTGGTGCGCCGGGCCCGGCGGGCACGAGGGCTGATCCGCCGGCCGCCGGACTGAAAGCGGGCGGCCGGCTACGGCCGTGTGCCGCGTGCGCCCCGGAAACCGGGTGCACGCGGCGCCCGTGTGACCGATCATGGCGGCATGTCCTCGCACCCGCACGACGCACTGCCGATCCGGCTCAACGTCGACGACAGCGACTCCCCGTCCGATGTCGTCGACGCGCTGTTCCTCGGCCGCTTCGCGACGGGCGAGCAGCCGTACTCGCACGCCGTCAACATCGACCGCGTACGCTCCGGCGCGACCCTGCTGCCCGCGGACGCGCGGGTGCTGCGGATCGCCAGGGACGACGACCGCAGCGCCACCCTGGCCGAGGGCGAGGGCTGGACCCTGCTGGTCTCCCGCTGGAACCGGGGCGCCGACGTCACGGTCACCGCGACCAGCGCCGACCTCGCCGCGAAGATCCTGGACGAGGCCACCGACGGCGCGGCGGACGAGCCCGAACCGCAGCCGGAGAACGTCACCATGGGCTTCTGGTACGTCTCCCCGCGGCGCGGCCCGCACCGCACCACCCGGCAGATCTCCGCGGGCACCTGGGAGGAGATCCGGCCCAACTACACGGCGCCGGTGGCGGAGGCGATGGACCGCCTGATGAAGACCACCCCCGAGGACATCTCGGGCCGGCTGCTCCTGCTGCACGGCCCGCCGGGCACCGGCAAGACCTCCGCGCTGCGCACGCTGGCCCGGTCCTGGCGGGACTGGTGCCAGGTGGACTGCGTGCTGGACCCCGAGCGGTTGTTCAGTGACGTCGGCTATCTGATGGACATCGCGATCGGCGAGGAGGACGCGACGGGCAAGGGCCGCTGGCGGCTGCTGCTCCTGGAGGACTGCGACGAGCTGATCCGGGGCGAGGCCAAGCACACCGCCGGGCAGGCGCTGTCCCGGCTGCTGAACCTGACGGACGGTCTGCTCGGTCAGGGCCGCAACGTCCTGGTGGGGGTCACCACCAACGAGGACCTGGAGCGCCTGCACCCGGCCGTGGTCCGCCCCGGCCGCTGTCTGGCCCGGATCGAGGTGGGCCGGCTGACCCGCGCGGAGGCGGTGAGCTGGCTCGGCACCGAGGAGGGCGTCGGCCGCGAGGGCGTGACCCTGGCCGAGCTGTACGCCCTGCGCCGGGGTACCTCCCCCACGTCCCTCCCGGAACCACGGGGCGACGCGGACGCGGGCCTGTACCTGTAAACAGGGGGTGGCAGCACCCCCCCAGGGGCGCGGGGCCGTGCCGACTTGCGGCTCCGCCGCGCGGGCGCGACCAGCCACAACGAACCTGCACCCGGCGTCAGACCCCCGCCGCCACGGCGCTCACCCGGCAAGCCCCGCAGGGAACCGGCGCTCAGGCCCCGTAAGCCGCACGCAGCGCGTCCCGCACGGCAGCCAGTGCCTCCTCCTCACCGAGTCCCAGCCGCCGCGCCCTGGCGGCATAATCCTGCGCCGCGGAGGCCAGCTCCCGCTCCGCCGCCGCCCCCGCGGCGGCGATCAGCGTCCCGTTGCGCCCCCGCGTCTCGATCACCCCGTCCGCCTCCAGCGCCCGGTACGCCTTGGCCACCGTGTTCGCGGCGAGCCCGAGCGTCTCGGCCAGCCCGCGCACCGTCGGCAGCCGGTACCCCACGGGCAGCGCTCCCGACCGTGCCTGCTCGGAGATCTGCGCCCGTACCTGCTCGTACGGGGGCGCGCCGTCGTCGATCCGGATCTTCAAGGTCACGGCCCGATTGTCGCGCACCCCGGCGGAAAACAGGAGGCGCCCCGGGCGCGTCCCCCGTAGCGTGCGTCCCCATGACAGTGATCGTCCGCGATCTTCGCCCCGACGCCCGCGCCGACCTCGAGGGCTTCGCCCGCGTCCGGCACGCCGCGCTGCCGTTCATCCTCGTCACCCCGGAGTCCCTGGCCCACGACCTCACCCGTCTCCACCCCGACGCCCACTACCGTCCCCTGGTCGCCGTGGCCGACGGCGAGGTGATCGGCACGGCGCAGGTGCATCTGACCCACGAGAGCTCCGAGCCGGGCCAGGGCAACATCAACGTGTACGTGCACCCCGAGCACACCCGCCGGGGCGCCGGGACGCTGCTCGTGCGCGCCGCCGAGGAGCACCTGGCCGCGCACGGGGCGACCAGGCTGTTCGCCTGGGTGGTGGACCGGCCGGGCAACCGCGCCTTCGCCGAGGCGCACGGCTACCGGGCGAGCCGCTCCGCCCACTTCCTCCGCCTGGACCTGGCGAACGGCGCCCTCCCCCCGCTCCAGGATCCGCCGCCGGGCGTGGAGCTGCGCCCGGGCTCGGACTTCGCCGGTGACCCGCGCCCGCTGTTCGAGCTGGACGCGGAGACCACGGCGGACGAACCCAGCGACGTGGACACCGAGTTCACGGACTACGAGGCCTGGCTGGAGGAGACCTGGCGGCACCCCCTGTTCAGCCCCGGGCTGACCACGGTGGCGGTGGTCGACGGCCGTCCCGCCGCGTTCTCCGCGGCCCGCACGGACGGCGGCACCCGGTACGGCACGGTCATGACCGGCACCGCCCGCGCCCACCGGGGCCGGGGGCTGGCCAAGCTCGCCAAGAACGACTCCCTGCATCGCGCCCGCGCGGCCGGGTACACGGAGGCGTTCACGGGCAACGACACCGGGAACGGGCCGATGATCGCGATCAACCAGTGGTTCGGGTACGAGATCTGCGGGACGGAGGTGCGGTATGTCCGCGCACTGGGCTGACGGGCCGACGCGGGTGGAGGTCGTCCTCGTCAAGGCGGGACGCATGAAGATCCGCTATCCGGCCGAGCTGCTCGCCGACGACGGCACCCGCGTCACCGTGCGCGCCCCCTGGGCGGGTGACGGCGTGCGCGACTTCGGCTTCGTCCGCTTCGAGCCCGGTGACGTCTTCACGGAGCACTACTGGCGCGACCGGTGGTACTCGGTGAAGGAGGTCCGTACCGCCGACGGCACCCTCAAGGGCCACTACTGCGACATCACCCGGCCGGCCGAGCTCTCCGGTGGCCGACTGGTCGTCGAGGACCTCGACCTGGACCTGTGGGTCTCCGCGGACGGCGCGGACGTACGGCGGCTGGACGAGGACGAGTTCGCGGCGAGCGGTCTCCTCACCACGGATCCCGAGGCGGCCGCCGCCGCGGTGGCCGCCCTCGACGAACTGGACACCCGGGCCCGCGAGGGCGGATTCGGCGCGCTGCTCGTCTGAGGGCGCCGGATCAGTCCGGGACAGCGACCACCGCGTACCGCTCGTCGTCCACGTCCCGGCCGCTCCGGCAGCCAGGCCCGCAGCCGGGCCGTCCAGGCCGCGCGCACCTCCGGGTCGCGCAGCCCGTGGTCCGGTTCCTCGTCGAACGCGGCGGCCGCCCCGTCCCGGTCGACACCGTGCGTGCGCGTCCCGTCACCGTCGTGGATCGTCATGGCCCCAGAGTGACACCCGCCACTGACAATCGATTCGTGACAGCGGCCACAGACAGAACAGGACCGATGAGGAACTCTCCCCCGAAAGGTCTACCTCCGTGAGAACGCGGAACCCGGTGGACCCTGAAGGAGGCAGCCATGCGCCGTGTCACCGTGCAGAAGCCCCCGAGGAAGACGGACGCCCACCGGGCCCGCGAGGAGGCCGACGAGCGCCCCGCGGGACGACCCGAGGTCCGCAAGGACATCGCCCGCACCTGGTGGCCCGACGGCTGACCGTCCGGGCACCCGCCTGATCCGGGCACCTACCTGATCCCAGCCTGAGCACTCCCTTAACGCGGCCATAAGGATCTCTCCCCAGGGCCTTCGGCAGCCGATTTCACCGGTTCGGGGGGCTAGTTTCTGAGCCACCCCACGGGATTCACCCCCACCCCGATCCAGTGATCGCTGTCGAGGAGTTGCTGCCCCATGCCCGCACGCCGCAAGGCCGCTGTCGCCACCGCCGTCGGTCTCGTTCCGCTCGCCCTGACCGGGCTGTCCGCCGCACCGGCGTCCGCGCACGGTTCCATGGGCGACCCGGTCAGCCGGGTCTCCCAGTGCTACGCCGAGGGCCCGGAGAGCCCGAAGTCGGCGGCGTGCCGGGCGGCGGTCGCGGCCGGCGGCACCCAGGCGCTGTACGACTGGAACGGCATCCGCATCGGCGACGCCGGCGGACGCCACCAGGAGCTCATCCCCGACGGCAAGCTGTGCAGCGCCGGCAACGAGGCGTTCAAGGGGCTCGACCTGGCCCGCGCCGACTGGCCGGCGACGAGCGTGAGCAGCGGTTCGCACACCTTCAAGTACCGCGTGACCGCCCCGCACAAGGGGACCTTCAAGGTGTACATCACCAAGCCGGGCTACGACCCGTCGCAGCCGCTGGCCTGGGACGACCTGGACCTGGCGAACCCGGTGGCGACCTCCACCGACCCGGCCGCCTCGGGCGGCTTCTACACCTTCACCGGCACCCTCCCCGAGCGCTCCGGCACGCAGCTGCTGTACGCGGTGTGGCAGCGGTCGGACAGCCCGGAGGCGTTCTACTCCTGCTCGGACGTCACGTTCGGCGGCAGATCCCAGGCGGGTGGGAACGGGGCCGGCGACGGTGCGGCCGCCGACTCGGGTGACACCCCGAAGGAGGCCGCCGCCCCGGCGCCGACCGCCTCCGCCCCGTCCGAGGAGCAGATCGAGGACGGTGCCGACAAGTCGACCGTCGAGAACCACGGGCACGGCGACGACGACCCCCACACCTCGGCGGAGCCGGCCGCGGCGGACGACGACACCGCCCCGGAGGCCGCCGACGACGGCACCACCGCCAACCAGCCGAAGGCGGCGGGATCGTCGCAGAACCTCGCGGAGACCGGCGGCGACGGCAACACCCCGTACCTGATGGTCGGCGGCGCCGCGGCGCTGGCGCTCGGCTCGGCGGCGCTGTTCGCCTCCGCGCGGCGGCGCACGGCGACCGGGCGGCACGGCCGCTGAGCCCGGTTCGGGGCCCTGTCCGGCGGCTCAGGCCGGACAGGGCCCCGGTGCGCGCGTCCGCGTGGACACGTGTCGGTCGCACACGGAGGCGCGGGTGGCGGGCTCGGTGCGGGCCGGGCCGAGGGCGCAGGCGGCCTCGCCGTACGGCAGCCCCGGCCTCCGCCGACCGGACGTCACCACACGGGACGAATCGGCCCCCCGGGCGCGATGCGCAGCAGCTTTCGCGCCAGCTCGCGCACCTCCGCCTCCCCCAGCGTCTCGCCCCAGGCCCGTACGGCCTCCGCCGCCGCCTCATCGGCCGCCCGGGTGCAGGCCCACCCCGCCTCGGTCAGCACGACGAGCCTGGCCCGCGCGTCCTCGGGGTGCGGGCGCCGCTCGACGTACCCCTTGCGCACCAGCTCGTCGACGAGCTGACTCGCGGCCTGCTTGGTCACCCCGAGGTGGACCGCGAGGTCGGTGACCGTCGCGCCGTCCGGGGCGAGCCGGGTGAAGGCGAAACCGTGCGCGGGCCGCACCCCCTCGAAACCGCGGGCGACCACCCCGTCGTGGATGCGCCGAGTGAGCTCGCCGGCGGCGGCGAGCAGGGCGGCGGACAGGATGACGGCTTCGGAGTTCTGCACGGGGAGATTCAAGCACCTTGACGAAACAGTCAAGAAGCTTGACCATATAGACAAGCTGCTTGACTACTTGAGGAGACCGTCGTGCCCGTCGTCCGCCCGTCCGATGCCGTCGTCCACGAGATGCACGGCACCCGCTTCGTCGCCCACGCCACCCCGTCGACCGGCAGCAAGGAGCTGTGCGCCTGGCGGGGCGAGATTCCCGCCGGGACCCGGGCGCCCGCGCACACCGTCAGCCGGGAGGAGATCTTCCACCTGCTCGCCGGCGAACTGCTGATCGCCCTCGACGGCGCCACCCACCGCGTCACCGCCGGCGACACGGTGATCATCCATCCCGGCGCGACCCTCGCCGTCGAGAACCCGGCCGCCGAGACCGCCGTCTCCTGGGTCACCACGTCCCACGGCCTGGAGGCGACCCTGGCCGACGGCACGCGCGTCGTGCCGCCGTGGACCGACTGAGTTCCGTCTCGTACGACGGCCCGCCCCTCCACACGGAGGGGCGGGCCGTCGTACGAGGTGGGGTTCAGCCGATCTGGGTGCCGGTCGCCGAGAGGGCCTCCGTCACCGGCTGGAAGAAGGTCGTACCGCCCGACGTGCAGTCGCCACTGCCGCCGGAGGTGAGGCCGACCGCGCTGCTGCCCGAGAAGAGCGAGCCGCCGCTGTCGCCGGGCTCGGCGCACACGTCGGTCTGGATGAGACCGTTGACGATGTCGCCGTTGCCGTAGTTCACGGTGGCGTCCAGACCGGTGACCGTGCCGGAGTGCACCTGGGTCGTGGATCCGCTGCGGGTGACCCGCATGCCGACGGTGGCCTCGGCGGCGCCGGAGATCGCCTGCGTGGAGCCGTCGTAGAGGTTCACCTCGCTCGGGTGGGCGACGTCGGCGGTGTACTTGACCAGGCCGTAGTCGTCGCCCGGGAAGCTGGACGCCGCGTTCTCGCCGATCACGGTGCCCGAGGAGTCCGACCAGGTGGAGATCCCCTCGGTGCAGTGCCCGGCGGTGAGGAAGTGCGGCTCGCCGCCCTTGACCACGTTGAAGCCGAGCGAGCAGCGCCCGCCGTTGCCCGTGATGGCGTCGCCGCCCGCGATGAAGGGCTTGTACTCGCCCTTGGTGCGCCGGAGTTCGGCCTTGGCTCCGAGGGAGTCGACGACCTTCGTCAGCTTGGCCCACTCGGCCTCGGAGACCGTGCGGTCCGCGGTGACGACGACCTTGTTGGTGGTCGGGTCGGTCACCCAGGCGGTGCCCGGGACGGCGGCGTCCTGCTCGAGGGTGGTGCGCGCGCTCTTCAGCTCGGCGAGGGAGTTCGCCACGACTCTCGCCCTGGCGCCGGCCGACTCGACGGTCTCGGCGGCGGCCTCGTCGAGCACGTTCACCACGAGGGCCTTGCTCTTCGCGTCGTAGTACGTTCCCGCCGCGTCGGCGCCCAGGTCCTGGGCGAGCGTCGAGGCGAGCTTTCCGGCCGCTCCGATCGAGAGGGTCCGGGGCGCGGAGTCCGCCGGGGTCTCGCTGGCGTTCGCAGTCTGGAAGGTGACCGCGCCGGCGGCCAGTGCGGCGATGCCCGCACCCGCCACGACCGCACGTCGCCTGGATATGCGTCGGTGCTTCAACTCGCGTCCTCCTGTGGGGGGTCGGCCCGGGAGGTTGTGGGGACCTGGCCGGACCGGAAGGCGTACGGTCACGGGGGCAGAACACAAGAGAAGCCACGCCCGTGCCGGTCGAACGGCGCCTACTCTTCCGAACCCCGCGGGGAGCACACAAGGTCGACTTCAGGACGCGCGTACGACAACGACCGCGCGCCCCCTATGTCCTGACAGGGCATGGACACGCAGGACGGTTCACACCGCAAACGCTACGAGGGAGTAACCGGCGGTACGGTACGCGGAAGTCGATCTTGGCTTGAATTCGACCCCTCACGGTCCGGATCCATGAGCGGCGCGGCGGGCTGACGTTGCTCCCGCACCGGTTCCGGTACCGGCCGTGAAGGTTGCCGCGCGGCCGTCGGCGCGGGTTGCTGGGCCCGTTCGAGGAAGCGGAGGAGTTCGACCGGGAAGGGCAGGACGAGGGTGGAGTTCTTCTCGGCGGCGACGGCCACGATGGTCTGCAGCAGGCGCAGTTGGAGGGCGGAGGGAGTCTCCTCCATCTCCTGGGCGGCCTCGGCGAGTTTCCTGGACGCCTGGAGTTCGGCGTCGGCGTTGATGACGCGGGCCCGGCGTTCGCGGTCGGCCTCGGCCTGGC
>NZ_JAGMUJ010000040.1:258138-316551 GCF_019049255.1 Streptomyces sp. AC558_RSS880
CTGCACCAGGGCGTCGGCCGCGTCGACGACCTTGAAGTAGACGACCGCGTCGACCCGTACGGTCACGTTGTCCCGGGTGATGCCCTCCTGGGCGGGGACCGGCATCGTGACGATCTGGAGGTTCACCTTGTGCAGCCGGTCCACGAACGGAACGATCATGGTGAACCCGGGCCCGCGCACCTGCGGGCGGAGCCGGCCGAGCCGGAACACCACGCCCCGCTCGTACTGCTTGACGACCCGTGCCGCCGCCATCAGACAGACCGCTCCGGCGGACGCCACCGCCGCTCCCGCCGTCACCAGCTCCTCGACCATCACGGCCCCCCGGGGTCCGAAGTGGCGCACCAGGTGATCCCACGCGTCCGGTACCGCCCGGCGCGTCCCGGTGTGTCCTTCGACGGTAGCCCCGTACCCCTGACGAGAGCGAGCCCCTGCACGCGATCGCGTGCAGGGGCTCGTCGTGCTGCCGGCTGCGAGGTGGGACCCGCGGGACCGGTGGTGCCGGCCGGTCCCGGTGTCCGTTCCTAGGTGAGGGTGACGCCGTAGGCGCTCAGAGCCTCGGTCACCGGCTGGAAGAAGGTCGTACCGCCGGAGGAGCAGTTGCCGCTGCCGCCGGAGGTCAGGCCGTACGCGGTGCCGTTGCTGCCGTAGAGCGAGCCGCCGGAGTCGCCGGGCTCGGCGCAGACCGTGGTCTGGATGAGGCCGTAGACGATGTCGCCGCCGCCGTAGTTGACGGTGGCGTTCAGGGCGGTGACCCGGCCGCTGTGGGTGCCGGTGGTGGAGCCGTCGCGGATGACGGTGGTGCCCACGCTCGGGGTGGCCGCGCGGGTGATGTCCACGCCGTTCGCGGTGCCGGGCCGGCTGACGGACCCGGTGTACCGGACGATGCCGTAGTCGTTGCCCGGGAAGCTGGTGCCGGCGGTCGAGCCGAGCACCGTGGTGCGGCTGGAGTTGCCGTACCAGGTACCCGCGCCCTCGGTGCAGTGACCGGCGGTCAGGAAGTAGTCGGCTCCGCTGCTGGAACGGACGTTGAAGCCGAGGGAGCAGCGGCCGCTGCTCGAGTAGATCGCGTCGCCGCCCTGGATGAGCTTGCTGAACGTACCCGGGGTGCGCTTGACGGTGATCGCGTCGGCGTCGTCCCCGGCCTGCTGCTTGATCTTGTTGATCTCGGCCTGGGAGACGGTGCTGTCGACGGTGAGCAGCACCCGGTTGGTCTTGCTGTCGACGGCCCAGGCGGTGCCCGGGACATCGGCCTTCAGCACCGAACCGCTCACGCTCTTGAGTTCGGCGGAGCTGAAGGTGGTGGGGGTCTCGGCCGCGTTCGCGCTGGGGACCACGATCGCGGCAGCGGCCACGAGTCCGGTGGCTACGGCGATCAGCCGAGTCCGTCTCGAGACGCCGCTGCGGGGGGTGGTGCGCTTGATCCTCACTTCTCGTTCCTCCACAAAGGAAGTAGGGGGCCCTCGTGGGGTTTGTGGGCCCGTGAGGCGCAGCCAGGAAGCCTGGTGCCCGGATTCCGAACACGTCGTGCCCCTGACAAGCGCTGTGGGAAGCGAGTATTCGACCGACCGACCGTTCGGCGCAAGGGTGCCTTTCGGCCGTCAACCTTTGAACCGTCTAGGAGATTTGGTCCGCGTACGGGATCGCGTTACCCGTGGCCACGCTCGCGGCACGACCGGTCGAACGATCGCGCGATGTCCGGAACTCGCCCCTCCGGATGGCCGGTCCGGTCAGCAGCCGCAGTCGCAGCCGCAGTCGCACCCGTCACAGCAGCCGTCCTCACCGCAGCAGTTGCAGCAGCTGCAGCAGTCGCCGCACCCGCTGCAGTCGCAGTTGGCGCAGCTCCCCTCCTTGCGCTCCCCGCTCCAGGGGTCCTCGTAGGTGCCGCAGCACAGCTGGCACGTGCAGGCGAGCCCCAGCCACACGGCGCAGCCGGCCAGCAGCCCGCGCCGGTCGCGGCGCGGCGGCTCGGGGGGCGGCGGGGCGCCGGGGGTGCCGGGAGGCGCGTAGGGGCCGGTTCCGTGGGCACAGGAGACCGTACCGAAGGCGCGACGGACGGAGTTGGGCAGTTCATGGACGAGCAGCCGGTGCGCGAGACCGCCGTCGGAGCTGTGCCTTCCCGGGGAGACCCCGGACCCCCAGTCCACCTCGCGCAGGGCGAGCCGGATGCCGTGCACCGCGTCGTCGGCGAGCCGACGGGCCTCCTCGAGCGGGGTCCCGGTGGCGGTGAGCGGGTTCCAGGCACCGGAGGCGGCGTCGGCCTCCCGGTCCTCCACCGCGTCCAGGAGGTGCGCGAGGCGCCCGAAGAGGCGCCCGGCCTCCGCGAGCGGTACGGCGTTGTGCGGCCGGCCGGCCAGCACCGCGGTGTGCGCGAAGGCCGCGGCCGTCGCGGTCTCGGTCGGCTCGGTGACGGTGAGGACCGGGGTGCCGGGCCCGGCGAGGGTCTCGACGCCGGTCTGCCGGTCCACGGCGTCGACGAGGACGGCGGTGTCGAACCCGACGTCCGAACCGGTCCGCGCTCCCGCCCGGTCCCAGCTCGCCGCGACCCGGCGCGCGGCGAACGCGACCGGCTTGCGCGCCAGCATCCCGTCGCCGTCGGCGACATGGTCGCGCATCTTGGCGGAGGCGAGGACGAGGGAGACGGCCGCCGCGAGCCGCGCGCCCTCACCGTGCGCGACGGACGCGGTGCGCATGCCGCGCAGCGGGCACGGCCCCGCGGTGCGCCGTCCCGCGTCGGGACGTTCCGCCTGAGCCTCCGTCAGAACGGATATGAGGAGCCCGTCGTAGTTGGTGACGATCCGCGCGAGCTGTCCGTGGTCCCCGCGCAACGCGAGGCACAGCCCGCACAAATGGGCCATCCACTGGGCGGTGAGCTTCTCCCCGAGCCGGTGCCGACACGGCCTGACCATTCCGAACACGACGTTCCCCCGTGCAGTCGTACGACGTTGAGCGGCGGCATCGTATCGGCCCGGCGTTCACCCGTACGCCCCCTCCCTCACCCGTACGCCGCGAAGAATCATATTTCACTCACAGTCAGCAGCCGTTTACACCAAGACCCTTGGGAAACCCGGGCTCTCGACGGATCAGCTGTGCACCAGTACCGTCACAAACCCCCCGCGCGGCGTCTATCCACTTGGCGCGACGTCCGCATCATGGACGACCATAGGGATGCGGAAAGCAAAAAAGACCGCTGTGAGAGGAGGCGTCCATGGGATCGGTACGCAAGGCGAGTGCCTGGCTTGGCCTCGTCGACGACAACGAAGACGAGCGTTACTACGACGACGACTACTCCGACGGGACCGAGCCCGGCGAGGCCTGGGTCACCGATCCGCGGGTCAAGGTGGCCGCGGACGTCGCCGAGGAGAGGGGCCGCCGGATCGGCACGGTCACCCCGGACAGCTTCCGGGACGCCCGCGCCATCGGCGAACTGTTCCGCGAGGGCGTTCCCGTCATCATGAACCTCACGGCCATGGACGCCGGCGACGCCAAGCGCGTGGTCGACTTCGCCGCGGGCCTGATCTTCGGTCTGCGCGGTTCCATCGAGCGCGTGTCCAGCCGGGTGTTCCTGCTCAGCCCGGCCGACACCGAGGTCGTCAGCGGTGATCCGGCCGCGCACCGGTCGGACGGCTTCTTCAACCAGAGCTGAGGCGGGGCCGTTCACCGGCCCCGCCTCTTCGGAGGCTCACCGGAAGGCGTCGAGTCCGGTGAGCGCCTTGCCCAGCACGAGCTGGTGCATTTCCACGGTGCCCTCGTAGGTGAGCACCGATTCCAGGTTGGTCGCGTGCCGCATCACCGGGTACTCGAGCGAGATCCCGTTGGCACCGAGGATCGTGCGGGCCGTACGGCAGATGTCGATGGCCTCGCGGACGTTGTTGAGCTTGCCGAAGCTGACCTGCTCGGGACGCAGGCGGCCGGCGTCCATGCGCCGCCCCAGATGGTGGGCGAGCAGAATCCCCTTGTGCAGTTCGACCGCCATGTCGGCGAGCTTGGCCTGGGTCAGCTGGAATCCGCCGATGGGCCGTCCGAACTGTTCCCGTGACTTCGCGTAGCCGACCGCCGCCTCGAAACAGCTCCGCGCGGCGCCCATGGCGCCCCAGACGATCCCGTACCGGGCGTGCGTCAGGCAGCCGAGCGGGCCCTTGAGGCCGGTCACCTCGGGCAGGACGGCATCGGCGGGCAGCCGTACGTCGTCGAGGACCAGCTCGCTGGTGACGGAGGCGCGCAGTGACCACTTGTGCTTGATCTCGGGCGCCGAGAAGCCGGGAGCGTCGGTGGGTACGACGAAGCCGCGGATCCCGTCCTCGGTCCCCGCCCACACCACGGCGACCCCGGCCACGGACCCGTTGGTGATCCACATCTTGCGCCCGTTGAGCACCCAGTCCCCGCCGTCGCGCTTGGCGTGGGTGCGCATCGAGGCCGGGTCGGAGCCGTGGTCGGGTTCGGTGAGCCCGAAGCAGCCGATGACCTCGCCGGACGCCATCCGGGGCAGCCACCGCTGCTTCTGCTCCTCGCTGCCGAACCGGTGGATGGCGTACATGGCCAGCGAGCCCTGCACGGAGACCAGGGAGCGGATCCCGGAGTCGGCCGCCTCCAGCTCCAGACAGGCGAGTCCGTACTGGACGGCACTCGCGCCCGCGCAGCCGTAGCCGTCGAGGGACATGCCGAGCGCGCCGATCCCGCCGAGCTCCCGGGCCAGCTCCCGGATGCCGGGCAGCTCGCCCTGCTCGTACCAGTCGGCGACGTACGGGAGCACGCGGTCGGCGGCCCAGGCGCGCACGGTGTCCCGGACGGCCAGGTCCTCCGGCTCCAGCAGGTCGTCGAGGCCGAGGGGGTCGGCGGGGTCGAAGGGGGGCAACTTCGCGGACGCGGACATGGGGGCACCCTCCGGGGGCTGGTCCGGGGTTAACTAGCGCTGCTAGTCACGGCTCGGGGCGACGTTACGACGCGGTCTCCCGCACGTCCACCCGGCCGGTGCGGGACACGGCTCACACCTTCAGCTCGGAGACACGGCGCTCCGTGGCCTCCCGCGGCACGGGCACCTGCACGGCCGGCGGCTCGCACTGCATCACCCGCGGCAGGCGCAGCGCCATCGCCGCCCCGAGCAGCAGCAGACCCGCGCTCACCAGCAGGGTCACGTGCAGTCCGTGCACGAAGGAGTGGCGCGCCGCATGGCGCAGGGCGGTCCCGGCGGGCCCGCCGAGCCGGTCGGCCACCTCGTAGGCCTCCCCCAGCGAGTGCGAGGCCGCCGCGGACGCCGCCGCGGACACCCCGGGTATGCCGGTGAGGCCGGGTGCGTAGGCCGCGTTCATCACGCTGCCGAGGAGGGCGATCCCGATGCCGGCGCCCAGCTGGTAGGAGGTCTCGCCGATCGCGGCCGCCCCGCCGGCCCGGTCCGGCGGCGCCTCGCTGAGCATCGACTCGTAGGCCCCGAACAGCGTGGTCTCCAGGCCGAAGCCGAGCAGGACGAAACCGGTGAGCAGCAGTGGGGCGTTGTCCTGTCCGCCCATCGCGGTCAGGACCACCACCGCGGCGGCCGTCAGGCAGAAGCCGGAGCAGACCATGCGGCGCGGGCCGAACCGGCGCAGCATCCGCGCGCCCGCCAGGCCCGCCGCCATCGCCGCGATCGTCAGCGGCAGCAGGCGCAGCCCGGTCTCCAGCGGGGAGAGCCCGAGCACGAGCTGGAGGTACTGGGCCGCGATCAGCTCCAGGCCCACCAGGGCGAGCATCGCCAGCACGATGCAGCCCACCGACGTGCTGAACGCGGGCCGGGCGAACATCCGCAGGTCGACCAGCGGGTGCGCGCGGCGCCGCTGCCGGCGCACGAAGGCGGTCAGCAGTCCGGCGCCCACGAGCAGCGGCAGCACGGTCCACACGTCGGCGGCGCCGCCGCCGAGCCGCTTCACTCCGAGGACCACCGCGAACAGCCCGGCGGCGGCCGTCAGCGCGCCGGCCACGTCCCAGGGGCCGTCGTCGTCGCCCTTCGACTCGGGCAGCAGGATCCACCCGACCGGGAGGCTGACCAGCATCAACGGGATGTTGACCAGGAACACCGAGCCCCACCAGAAGTGCTCCAGCAGGAAGCCGCCGAGCAGGGGGCCGACCGCCGCGCCCACGGCGGCGACCGCGCTCCAGACGCCGATGGCGAGCGCCCGCTCGCGCCGGTCCGGGAAGACCTGGCGCAGGATCGACAGCGTCGCCGGCATGATCATCGCGCCGCCGACACCGAGCAGCGCCCGCGCCACGATCAGCACCTGGGCGCTGTCCGCGAGGGCCGCCATGCCGGAGGCGACGCCGAACAGGGTGTAGCCGAGCAGCAGGACGCGTCTGCGGCCGATCCGGTCGCCGAGGGTGCCGAAGAGGATCAGCAGCGAGGCGCAGACCAAGGGGTAGGCGTCGACGATCCAGAGCAGCTCCATCGCGCCGGGCCGCAGGTCCTCGGTGACGGCGGGGACCGCGACGTGCAGCACGGTGGCGTCGACGGCGACCAGCAGCAGGCTGACGCAGAGGACGACGAGCACCACCCAGCGGTTGGCACCGGCCCCGGCCGCCCGACGGCGCAGCGCGGCGGCCGTGGTCGTCCCGGACATGTACGTACCTCCCAGATGTTCCCTCGCGACCGGCGGGCTCACGGGGTCGGGGACTCCCCCGTGACTCGGCCGGAGAGGAGCGGTGGTCTCCGGCCCGCGCGGCGAGCGGCGAGTGACACGTCAGAGTACGCGAGTGGGAGCCGGGGTCGAGTGGTGGGCCTCTCACTGCTCCGGCGGATCGGTGTGGCGTACACCACTCCCCCGTCGGGGTCACACGCCCCGCCGGGCGGGCCGGTTCCCCTCCGGGTCGATAATCGGGCGCGTGAACGATCTCGACGCGCGCGGTGTCCCGGCCCGCCCCGGAGCACTGCGACGGGCCGCGCCGGCGCTCCTCGGGTACGCCGCCGTGCGTGCCCTGGGCCTGGTCGTGCTGGCCCTGTGGAGCGGGGCGCGCGGCAAGGACGCGTACACCCTGCTGACCGCCCGCTGGGACTCGCTCTGGTACACGAGGGTCGCCGAGCTGGGGTACGGCTACGAGGTGCGGCTGCCCAACGGGGACGTGCACTCCAACCTGGCGTTCTTCCCGTTGCTCCCGTGGCTGGAGCGGCTGGTGGCGGCGGTGTCCCCGCTGTCGTACGCCGACGGCGGCTTCGTGGTGAGCGTGCTCGCCTCGCTCGCGGCGGCCTGGGGGATCTTCGCGGTGGCCGACCACGTGTACGGGCGCCGGGCCGGGGTGTGCGCGGTGCTGCTGTGGGCGGTGCTGCCGGTCGGGATCGTGCAGTCGATGGCGTACAGCGAGTCCCTGTTCACCGCGCTCGCCGCGTGGTCGCTGTACGCCGTGCTGACGGGGCGCTGGGTGACGGCGGGCGTCCTGGCGGGCCTGGCGGGGCTGACCCGCCCGGTGGGGCTGGCGGTGGTCGCGGCGGTGTGGGCGGCGGGCGTCGCCGCGTTCCTGCGGGAACGCGCCTCCACGCGGGGACACGCCTCCACCCGGGAACGCGCCTCCTCCCGGGAGCACGTCTCCGCGCGAGGGCACGCCTCCGCGCGGGACCGCACTTCTTTCGCGCGAGATCGCAGCGCGGCGCCGGAGGACGGCGCGCGGGCCGGGGAACGCGCCGGCGCTCCCGCGAACGCCCGGCGCGTCGGGGCACCGGAGGGCGCCCCGCACGCGACGGACACCTCCGGCGTGCGCCTGCGCCGGGTGCTCGGCATGCTCCTCGCGCCCCTCGGGGCCGCCGGTTACGTTCTGTGGGTCGGGCACCGGACCGGCGACGGGCCGCTGGGATATCTCGACGTGCAGGCCGGATGGCGGAACGGTTTCGACGGGGGCTACGCCTTCGCCCGTTTCATCGCCGCCATGTTCACGTCGTTCCCGTCCGCCCTGGCGGGCCTCGGGCTGGTGGCCGGCGTCGGCCTCGTGGTGTGGCTGTACGTCGTCTGCGTACGGCAGCGCCAGCCGCTCCCCCTGCTGGTGTACGCCGGGGTCGTCACCGCGCTCGCCCTGTGCGCGTCGAGCTACTTCGGCTCGAAACCACGGCTGCTGCTGCCCGCCTTCCCCCTGCTGCTGCCCCTCGCCCTGGCCCTGGCCCGGCTGCGTACGCCCAGGTCCGCGCTGGTGGTGGGGGCGGTCGCGGCGGCCTCGGCGGTGTACGGGGCCTTCTGGCTGAACGGCTCCGGTCCGCCCTGACCGTCCCGGAACGGACGATGAGCGACAAGGAAATTCCGCACCAGCCCCCGGTGAACGAATTCAAAAGCGCGATAAAACCCTCCCCCGGAATGATCAAAGGAATTGAAGTCCACGGCATCCGGGCTTTGCGGATTCACCGGCGATAAAGGCCCTCCTGAGAGGAATGCCACATCACATCGTCATCACAAAGAGCCTGATTCGACGGGGTTCCGCACTCAATCGCTGTAACGTCGATTGGGTGCGTACCGAACGGAAGCCCACCCGTCTGGACCGGGTGTTCGCGAGGCTGGATCGTGAGCCGGAACGACCGGCTCACATCGGCGTGCCGCGAATGAGCCGGCACCGGGTGGTGCTGTTCGCCGCCGGTCTGGCCTTCTATCTGGCGATCGTGTGGGCCGTACTGATCACCTCCTGGCTGGTCCGGCTGGACTGGCAGGTGATGTTCTTCCGCCCCTACCAGCAGTGGTCCGAGATCCACGCCTTCGTCGACTACTACGTGGTCCTCGGGCAGCGCGGCCCGACGGCGGTGATGGTGGCGGCCTGGCTGGGCTGGCGCTCCTGGCGGCAGCACACCCTGCGCCCGCTGCTCGCCCTGGGCGTCTCCCTGCTGTTGCTCAACGTCACCGTCGGTGCCGCGAAGTACGGCATGGGGCGCCTCGGACCGCACTACGCGACCGAGATCGGCTCGAACGAGATGTGGCTCGGCGGCGATATATTTCCCAGCGGCCACACCGCCAACGCCGTGGTGACCTGGGGAATCCTGGCCTATCTGGCCTCCACCCCGAGAGCGCGCCGCTGGCTGTCCGCACTGTCGGCCGTGACCTCACTCGGGGTCGGGCTGTCCACCGTCTACATCGGGACGCACTGGCTGAGCGATGTGATCCTGGGCTGGGTCGCGGGCCTGCTGATCCTGCTGGCGCTGCCGTGGTTCGAGCCGCTGATCGCCCGCGCGGAGACGCGTGTTTTCGACCTGCGCACCCGCTGGCGGGCATACAGGGGAGGCACGGCGGAGGCCGGACCGCCCGGGCGGTCCGTCGTCCTCAAGCCGCTCGCCGACCGCCCGGACACGGCTCCCGAGCCGCTTCCCACGGGCCGCCCGGCCTCCCGGTCGCCCGCCTACCTGGCGCCCGGGCCGCACACGGCCCGCGCGGAGCGCTCCCCGGTCACCCCGGCGGGCAGCCGCCGCCCGCCGCACGCGGAGCGCCACCCGCGCGGTACGACCTCGGCCACCCGTCCCTGACGGACGGCGCGGCGTCCGCCGCGCACGCCACGGCCCCGGTTCCGGCGAGGGAACCGGGGCCGTCACCGTGCGTCAGCCCTTCCAGGCGCGCGCCACCAGGCCGTCCCTCACCTCGAAGTTCAGCCGGCCCACGCGGTACTCCATGGTGATGATCGCCCCCGGGGGCAGCGCCCGCACCGTCGACCAGCCGCGCTCCCGCGCGAGGTGCTCGGCCCGGTCCGCCGCGAGGCCGACATAGGAGTCCGGACTGTCGTGGGGTTCCGCGGAGGGTGTCGGAATGGGTGCCATGCGGCCACGCTATGCCCTGGCCCGGGAGCCGGGGAAGCCGGAAGCGGGAACACCGGGCCGGATCCGTCGGCGGTCACACTTCTGTCACAAGATCACGACAGACGTTCATGACGGTGACCATCACCCGAACGGCCGCTTCGGTACGCCTTCCGCAGGTATTCGAACGTAATTACCGCGTGTCACGCCACGGGCGCGATTAACTCCGGCGGAAAGTGCCGGGGGACGTGCTCCCGGACCCCATTCCTTTTCCGCCACCACACATGACCGTACAGGCCGGTGCGCACATAAAATACGCGATTCCGCCACACGATCCGCCACGTCCCCGGTCGGGGACCGGCAGGGGCGAGCATCATGGCGTGGGCCCGGGGTACATGTGGCGCGGGCTCCCGGCGGGGCCCGGCGCGCGAGGAGCGAAGGGGCGAGCGATGGGGACGCAGACCGTCCAGGCTGCGGCGCGACCGGCGCGCCGGCAGCGGCGCGGGCAGGTGGTGATCGACTGGCTGACCACCACCGACCACAAGAAGATCGGCCACCTCTACCTGATCACGGCGTTCGTGTTCTTCCTGATCGCCGGCGTGATGGCACTGCTGATGCGCGCCGAACTGGCCCGGCCCGGACTGCAGCTCATCGACAACCAGCAGTTCAACCAGATGTTCACCCTGCACGGCACGATCATGCTGCTGCTGTTCGCGACGCCCAGCTTCGCGGGGTTCGCCAACGAGCTGATGCCGCTGCAGATCGGGGCACCCGACGTGGCCTTCCCGCGGCTGAACATGTTCTCGTACTGGCTGTTCCTCTTCGGCGGGCTGATCGTGCTCGGTTCGCTGGTGGTCACCGGGGGACCGGCCGCCTACGGCTGGTTCGCCTACGCGCCGCTGAACAGCATGCGGTACTCGCCCGGCCTCGGCCCGGACCTGTGGATCATGGGCCTCGCGCTGTCCGGCTTCGGCACCATCCTCGGCGCGGTCAACTTCGTCGCCACCATCGTCGGGATGCGCGCCCCCGGGATGACGATGTTCCGGATGCCCCTGTTCACCTGGAACACGCTGTTCACGTCGATCCTGATCCTGCTGGCGTTCCCGGTGCTCGCGGCGGCGCTGCTGGTGCTGGAGGCGGACCGGCGGTTCGGCTCACAGGTCTTCGAGGCCGCCCACGGCGGAGCGATCCTGTGGCAGCACCTGTTCTGGTTCTTCGGCCACCCCGAGGTCTACATCATCGCGCTGCCGTTCTTCGGCATCGTCACGGAGATCATCCCGGTCTTCAGCCGCAAGCCGCTGTTCGGCTATCTGACGCTGGTGGGCGCCACCATGGCCATCACGGGCCTGTCGATGGTGGTGTGGGCGCACCACATGTTCGCCACCGGCGCCGTGCTGCTGCCGTTCTTCTCCTTCATGAGCTTCCTGATCGCGGTGCCCACGGGGGTGAAGTTCTTCAACTGGACCGGCACCATGATCAAGGGTTCGCTGTCCTTCGAGACACCGATGCTGTGGGCGACCGGGTTCCTGGTGTCGTTCCTCCTGGGCGGGCTGACCGGGGTGCTGCTGGCGTCGCCGCCCCTGGACTTCCACGTGACGGACTCGTACTTCGTCGTCGCGCACTTCCACTACGTGGTCTTCGGCACCGTCGTCTTCGCGACCTTCGCCGGGTTCTACTTCTGGTGGCCCAAGTTCACCGGCAAGATGCTCGACGAACGGCTCGGCAAGATCCAGTTCTGGACGCTGTTCATCGGCTTCCACACCACGTTCCTGGTGCAGCACTGGCTGGGCGCCGAGGGCATGCCGCGCCGCTACTCCGACTATCTGGCGGCGGACGGCTTCACCGCGCTGAACACCGTCTCCACCATCGGCTCCTTCCTGCTCGGCATGTCCACGCTGCCGTTCCTCTACAACGTCTGGAAGACGGCCAAGTACGGCGAGAAGGTCGAGGTCGACGATCCCTGGGGCTTCGGGCGCTCCCTGGAGTGGGCGACCTCGTGTCCGCCACCCCGGCACAACTTCACGACGCTGCCCCGGGTCCGTTCGGAGTCGCCGGCGTTCGACATGAACCATCCGGAGTACGCGGCCGTGACGTCCCAGCCCGAGCCAAGGAGCGAGCAAGCCGGTCATGAGCCGCTCTGACCGCGTCGATCAGCCCGGCCCGGGCTCCAGCACCTCGAAGCGGCTCGACGGTACGGCGTGCCCCCGGGCGAGACCGGCGCCGGACCACTCACGGTGGGCCTGGAGCAGGGACGGCAGGCGCAGCAGGCGTGCCGAGGTCTCCCCCGTGCGGGCGAGTCCGCCGGCCGTCGCGGACGGCCACTGTCCTGAAGGGACGGGCGTCAGGGCTCGTAGGCCAGTTGCGGCACCGTGAAGCAGGTGCGGTTCATGTCGCCCTGCGACACCCAGCCCTCACCGTCCCGCCAGCGGGCCACGGACAGACAGGTCCGGCCGGTGGCCGGCGGCTCGGGCGACCGCCGGAACGAGACGGGCAGCAGCAGTCCGCCCGCGGTGTAGTCCCGGGCGCGGCCGACGTGGGCGTCGACGCACGCACGCGTGATGCCCGTACGGGCGCAGGACCTCGCCGCGTCGGTGAACCAGCGGGCGGCGGCCCAGCCCTCCAGCTGCCACTGGGAGTGCGTCTCCAGGTCCTCGGTGGCGTCCCGGAACTCGCGCACGGCCGGATGGCCGGTGTCCTCGAAGTTGCGGCTGGAGCCGGTGGCCCACAGGGCGTTGCGGCAGTGCGGGGCGTCCTTGTGGTCCTCGGCGACGGTGGACGTCCAGTTCTGCACGTTGGTGACCTTGGCGGTGACCCGGGCGCCGACGTCGTCCATGGCCCGGCACAGGCGGGCGTTGCCGTGGCCGTCGATGGCGTCGAAGACCAGGTCGGCGCCCTGCTGCTTCAGGTCGGCGGCCACCGCGCGGAAGTTGGGCAGCGCGAAGTCGACCCGCTCGGTGACGACCTCGTAGCCCTCGGCCTTCAGGCCGCGTTCGACGAGCCGGGCGTAGGCGGCGGACGCGGACTGGTTGTAGGAGACGACGGCCGCGGTGCGGGCGCCGTGCTCGCGCTTGAAGTAGCGGTACACCTCGGTGCCGCCGTACAGCGTGCCGTCCCAGCCGGGGGTGCCGTTCCTGGGGGCCCTGCTGCCGTAGATGCTGTAGAGGTGCGGGTAGGTGTCGTACGCCGTCCCGATGGGCTGGCCGCCGATGTCGGGCACGCCCGCGCGGGAGACGCGGGGGGCGCCCGCGTAGTCCAGGGCGGTGGTGGCGACCAGGGCGACGACCTTCTCCTCGTCGATCAGCTCGTGCACGCACTCGTTGTTGCCGACGCCGCTGCCGCCGTCGTCGCACAGCCGCACCTCGACGCGCCGGCCGTCGATGCCGCCGCGCGCGTTGAGCCGGTCGAACCAGGCCTTCGCGCCGTCGCGCGGGCCGGTGAAGGCGCTGCCGCCGACCGGGCTGGTGGCGCTGGTGACGATGCCGACGCGGATCGGCTCGCCGGCACCCCCGGCGGTCGCGGGCGGGCGGTCGTCGTGCTCGAAGTCGCTCTCCGGCAGGCGGCTGCCGCAGGCCGCGGTCAGCGCGAGGAGCGCCGCCGCGGCAAGGGCCTCAGCAGCCCGGAATGTCCGGGGGTGATTCATCGCCGCTCAGTCGCACCAGCGCGCACAGGGACTTGACGGACACCTTCCAGGTGCCGTCGTCCTCGACGGCGACGCCGGAGGCGTCCGGGAGGGCGGTGGCTCCCCTGAGGGTCAGGGTGAACGTCACGTCCGCCTCGGTCGGTGAGATGAACGCGATCTCGGTGACCTCAGCCTTCACCTGTCCGACGCGGTTGTCGCCACTGAACGCCTCGAGCACCGGGCCCAGCAGCTCACCGTTCTGCAGGAGCTTCTTCTTCTCCTCCACCGGGGTCTGGGGGTCGAAGAACTTCTCCCAGTTCTGCCGGATCTCCTGTTCGGCCTCCGCCTGGTTCGCGGGCGCGCTGCCCGGTGCGCTCGTCGTCCGGTCCGCCGACGGCGTGGAAGTCCCGCCGCCACCGCCACCGCCGTCGTCGCCGCACGCCGCGAGGCCCGGCGCCAGGACCAGGAACAGGGCGGCGATCAGTGCCGTGCCCCGTCCCGCCGTCCGCGGGCCGCGCCCCGCCCTCGCGTTCCCCCGCCCGATGTCACTGCCGAGAACCATCTGGCTCACCAATCGGGTGTCGGTCCGGAACCTGTACGTCCGGTGCTTTCAGGGTCGGCCTCCAAGGGGCATAGTGCAAACCATGCGGACAGCCCGGCAGCGGATCGCGCACCCCGTCCGGTGGGCGGGCTGGGCCGCGCTCGCCGCCGGCGCGGTGCTGTGCGTCATCGGCTGGTACGGCGTCTCGGGCGAGCGTCACGCCGAACGGCAGCTGCCCTACCTGGCCTCCTGCAGCATCCCCGGAGCCGCGCTGATCGTCGCCGGGGCGGTACTGCTCGCCCACGGCCGGGGCGCGAGCGCCGCCACACGCGCGGAGGAGCCGTACGGCCTGCCTGCCGCCGAGCCGGGCGGCGCCGACGATCCGGGCCGGCCGGCGGGCGGGCCGGTGGCCGCCGGCGGGGAGACGCTGATGGTGCCGGGCGGGACCCTGTGGCACCGCGCGGACTGCCCGCTGGTCGCGGGGAAGGCGGAGGCGGTCCCGGTGGACGAGAAGCTGGTCGCGGGCGGTGAGCTGGAGCCCTGCCCTATCTGCGGACCCGCCGAAGAGACCGGCTGAAGCCTCGCCGATGTCCTCGCTGACGTACGACCTCACACTGGCCGGACTGTCGGTCGGCGCCGCGGCGGCGCTCACCGGGATCGGCCTGATCGTGACGTACCGGGCGACCGGGGTGCTGAACTTCGCGCACGGCGCGATCGCGATGGTGTGCGCCTATGTGCTGCGCGGCCTGGTGGTCGACCGGGGCTGGCCGCTGTGGTGGGCCGCCGCGCTGACGCTGCTGGTGGTGGCGCCGGGGATCGGGGTGGTGCTGGAGCGGTTCGTGTTCCGGCCGCTGTCCGTGCGGGGCGGTGACCCGGCGCGGACACTGGTGGCGTCCCTCGGGGTGTTCGTGCTGCTGGTGGGCGGGGCGGCACTGGTGTGGGGGCAGGGGGCGCGGGACGACGCGCCGGTGCTGGTGGCGGCGGAACCGTGGGGACAGCTGGCGGTGGTGGCGGTGCTGGCCGCGGGGGTCGGGGCGGTGATCCGCCGGACGCGGTTCGGGCGGGAGCTGCGGGCCGTCGTGGACGACCGCCGGCTGGCCGTGCTCGCCGGTGTGGACGCGGACCGGGTGGCGGCGGCGGGCTGGGCGTTCGGCTCGTTCACGGCCGGTCTGACCGGCGTGCTGCTGGCGCCGTACGTGCGGCTCGACCCGTACGGGCTGCCGCTGCTCGTGATGGAGGTGGTGGCGGTCGCGGTCGCCGCGCGGATGCGCGGCCTGACGGTGGCGGTGGTCGTCGCGCTCGGCGTCGGGGTGGCGCAGAGTCAGCTGACGCGGCTGCACCCGTCCGGGTGGGGCGAGCCGTTGCTGCAGGCGATCGGCGCCAACCTCTTCGTCGTGGCACTGCTGGTCGCCACCCTCGTGCTGCCCGGAGTCGGCACGCGCGACGCGCTGCCGCACCCCGTCACCGCGCGGGTGTCCACTCCCCCGGGCGCCTGGATCGTGGCCGGGGTGCTGTTCCTGCTGCCGCTGGGCTTCGCCGGGCGCGATCTGCACACGGCGGTGCAGGTACCGGCGCTCGGGGTGGTGCTGCTGTCACTGGTGGTCGTCACCGGCCGGGGCGGGCAGATCTCGCTCGGGCAGGCGGCGTACGCGGGTCTGGGCGCCCTCTTCACGGCGCTGCTGGCGGCCGGCCGCTTCCCCGGCCTGCCCCGGCTGCCGGAACTGGCCGCGCTCGCGGTGGCGGTCGTCCTGGTCGCTCCGCTGGGCGTGCTGACCGGCTGGCCGGCGATCGGCCGCCGGGGGCTCGCGTTGGCGCTGGCGACGTTCGCGGTGGGCGTCGGGGTGAGCCGGTTCGTCTTCGACCAGCCGTACGCCACGTCCGGACTGTCCCTGGGCCGCCCGGCGGGCTTCGACGGCGACCGGGCGTACTACGTCCTGGAACTGGTCCTCCTGGCGTGCGCGCTCCTCGCCGCCCGGGCCCTGCGCCGGGGCCGCACGGGCCGCGCCCTGGCGGCGGTGCGTGACCACGAGGCGGGGGCGCGGGCGGCGGGCGTGCGCGTGCCGTCGCTGAAACTCCTCGCGTTCGTCTCCGGCGCCGCGCTGGCCGCGCTCGGCGGGGGCATGCTCGGCATGGGGCTGCGCGCCTTCGACCCGGCCGCGTACGACCCCGTGCGGGGCCTGCTGTGGTTCGCCGCGGTGGTGGTCCTGGGCGCCGACAGCACCCTGGGCGCCCTCCTCGCGGCGGCCCTCCTGGTCGGCCTGGACGCGGGCACGCGCGGGGGCGTGGCAGCGGCGGTGATCGGCGTCCTGGCGGTCCTGTCCGGCCGCTTCCCCGACGGCCCCCACGAGGTCCTGCGCGACGCGGCGAACCGGCTCCGCGTCCGGTTCCGCCCGGCACCGGCCCCCTTGGCCGCACACCGGCGCGCCCGCCCGCACCCTCCGGGACCGCCACCAGGGCCGCCCCGGGTCCCGGCGGGCGCGACGGCGACGGGCGCCGGGCCGGGACCGGACGCCCGGGCCGGTGAACCGGGCGAACACGGCGCCGGCTCCCGGACCGGGATGCCGGAACGGACCGCGCCGGGCACCCGGACCGGCGAGCCGGGCACGGGGGCCCTCGGCCGCCCCGAAGCCACCGGCGGACCACGAACGTCGGCGAGCCGGCCCGCCGACGGCCCGGCACGACGGCAGGGCGCCACGGAAGCCACCGGGGACGAACGCGCCACCGGACAGCCGCCAGGGCACCCGCGCGAAGAAGAACCGGCCGCCGAAGGGCCACCGGGCCACGAGCCCGCACGACGGCAGGACGACACGGGCCGGGAAACCACCGAGGACGAACGCGCTCGGGAGCTGCCCGGCCGGGGGGCGCCGCACGCGCCTCACCGGCCCTCGGCGCCGGGCGCCCCCGCGCCGGTGCGTGAGGGCGGGGGCGAGGCCCCGGTGGGGCGTCGGCCCGCGGGGCCCTCCGCGCCGGCCCCCGGCCCTCCGGTGCTCGCCGCCCGCGGTCTGCGTGTCCGTTACGGCGGGTTCACCGCGCTGGACGGGGTGGACCTGGACGTCCCGGCCGGGCGGGTGACCGCCGTCGTCGGGCCCAACGGCGCCGGGAAGAGCACGCTGTTCCACTGTCTGGCGGGGACCCTGCACCCCACGCGGGGGTCGGTTTCGCTCGACGGGCGGGACATCACGCGGCGGCCCGCGCACGCCCGCACCCGGCTCGGGATCGCGCGGACGTTCCAGCAACTGGCGGTCTTCCCGACGCTGACCGTCACCGAGAACGTGCGCGTCGGTGCCGAGCAGGGCCGGCTGCCCGATCCCGGCGCGGTGGAGCGGACGCTGCGGCTCTTCGGGCTCGACGGGCCGATGAGGGCGCGGCCCGCCGCCGGGCTGCCCACCGGGACGCTGCGCCGGGTGGAACTCGCGCGGGCCCTCGCCACCGCCCCGCGCGTGCTGCTGCTCGACGAACCCGCCGCCGGTCTCGACACCGCCGAGGTCACCGCGCTGGCCCGGGTCCTGGGGGCGCTGGCCGCCGACGGCATGGCGCTCCTGGTCGTCGAGCACGATCTCGACCTGGTCGCCGGCCTCGCCGACGTCGTGCACGTGATGGCGGCGGGCCGGATCGTCGCCTCCGGACCGCCCCGGAACGTCCTGGACGCCCTCGGGGAGGCGACCGGCCCGTGACCACCATCGCCCTGCGCCACGCGCGCGTGCGCCACGGCCCCCTGGAGGCCCTGCACGGCGTCACCCTCGTCGCGCCCGGCCCCGGCCTCACCGTATTGCTGGGCCGCAACGGCTCCGGCCGTACGACCGCCCTGCGCGCGCTGGCCGGCGACGTGCCGCTGTCCGGCGGGGCCGTCGTGTGGGACGGGCTGGACGTGACCGGCGTACCGGCGTACGAGCGGGCCCGGCGCGGGCTGTGCCTGGTGCCGGAGCGGCGGGCGGTGTTCGGTTCCCTCACCGTGCGGGAGAACCTCGCCCTCGCCCTCCCCGACCCCGCTCGCGCCCTCGACGCCTACCCGCGGCTGCGGCCGCTGCTGGAGCGCCGGGCCGGCACGCTCTCCGGAGGCGAGCAGCGGATGCTGGCCCTGTGCCGGGCGTTGTCGCCGCGCGTGCGCGTGGTGCTCGTCGACGAGCCCGTCCAGGGCATGTCACCGGCGGTCGCGGCCCGTACGTACGCGCTGCTGACCGCGCTCGACGCGTGCGTGGTCCTCGCCGAGCAGCGGCTGCCGCCCGCCCTGCACGGCCGGCCCGCCTTCGTGTACGTGCTGCGCCGGGGCGCGGTGGTGTTCGCCGGTGAGGCCGGTGAACTCGGCCGGTCCGCCTCCGCGCGGCAGCCGTAGGCCCCGTCCGGCCGGCCGGACGGGGCCCGTGTCCCGGGTGAGGGGGGCGGCTCAGACGTCGAGACGCTGCCCGGGCACGATCACGTCGGGGTCCCCGCCGATGACGGACCGGTTGGCCTCGTACAGGCGCTGCCAGCTCGTGCCGTACCGCGCGGCGATCCCGCTCAGCGTGTCGCCCGCGCGGACGGTGTGGTCGCCGCGGGACGCGCCCCGGTCCGTGTGCCCGGACGGTGCCGAAGTCCTGGCCGGCTCCGACGGTTTCGACGGATTCGACCGCTTCGACGGGGTTCGCTCCGCGGTCACCGGGTCCGCGGCGGGTGCGTTCCCGGCCGCCCCCGCGCGCGCCGAGCAGGTCGGCCAGGCGCCCCAGCCCTGGGCGCGCTGCACCTTCGTGGCGATCGCGATCTGCTGGGACCTGGTGGCCCGGTCGGCCGTCGGCGCGTGGGCCGTGCCGCCGTAGGCGCGCCAGGTGGCGGCGGAGAACTGCAGTCCGCCGTAGTAGCCGTTGCCGGTGTTGATGTGCCAGTCGCCGCCGCTCTCGCACTGTGCGATGCGGTCCCACACTCCGCTGTCCGCCGCCGTGGCGGTCCCGGTCGCGGCGAGCAGTCCGAGGGGCGCGAGCAGTGCCGCGCCGGCCAGGACGGCCGCCGTACGGGTCGTGCGGACGTGGTCGCGGGTGTTATCGGCACATGCGGACATGTAGGTCCTTCCCGAAGGACTCGGGGTCCCCGAGGCGGAGCGCCGCCCGCCGCGTCATGGGACGCGTGGGCCGCGCTCGCCCCGTCCGCCTCCGGGTCGTGCGGTGGTGCCGTGCGGTGTGGTCGGCGGACGTACCCGAGCGGTGCTCGTTGCACACGGCGGAGGAATCTAAGGAGCCTCCGGCACCGGGATCAACCAACGTCCCGTCGCTCCAGGCCAGTTGCCCCTTACCTCGAGTAGCGGCGATTTCCGGCCACCCATTTCATTCCCTGATTTCGGGATTTGTCGACCAGCGCACGAGGTGCCCTGTGAGCCACTTCACCCCTTCAACGGCGCTGCGACAGCAAGGAGTTGACGATGAGTGGCCGGTTCCGCGCCGAACGTGACCGTGTGCGCTGGATGGTTCGATTCCGTTCGCCCTGGGGCGTGACTACCGCCACAGATCGCCCGTTGTCTTCTTCATGAGCCGGGGACCCACCCGGACCACGGGCCGGGAGCCACCCGGCCTCGCCACGCACCGCATCCCGAGGGAGCCACCCGTGCCGCGCATGCTCGACGTCAGCGACGAGGTACGCGCCGAGATCGGCGACGAAGAAGCAGCCCGCCTGCTCGCCGGGGAGTCCGCCCCGGGCAGTTACGACTGCACCTCCTGCCGCACCCCGGGCGACCCGGAGCAGGAGCGCACCAGCACCGTCCTGTTCATCGGGGACGAGACCGCCGTCCTCGCCTTCGCCCACGCCGGCTGCCTGCCCTCGCAGGTCGTCCAGGTCACCGAGGAACAGCTCCAGGGGGCCGTGCGGGCCATCGGCGGCGACACCGGGGAACCGGCGTCCGCGAAGGCCGCCCCCGAGCAGGCCGTGCTCGGGGTGACCAGCGGACTGGTCCTGATCTCCGGGGAGTTGCACCCGGCGCTGGTCGTGGAGCCGACCGCGCCGGTCGCGCGGCCCGGTTCGCCCGGGGCCGGCGACGACTTCCTGCCGCTCCTCATCGAGCAGGGCTTCATGCCCCTGACCGAGCTGTCGGCCGTACCGCCGGCGCTGCACGGCTGGTCGGTCCTGCTCGCCGCGGGGCAGCTGCACGCCGTGCTCCAGCCGAACCCCCACGGCGGCCGTCCGGTGGCCTGGTGGCAGGCGCACCAGCCGCTCCAGGTCACCGACGGCTGGCGGTCGGCCGCCAACAAGCACCAGCAGGTGCTGATGTTCGCGGCCCCGGTCGGCTCGATCGGCCGCCAGCCGCGCGAGGACCTGCTGCGCGACGCGCTGGACAAGGCGGCGGCGAACGGGAAGCTCGTCGCCGCGGCGCTGCCCCTCGCCGGCCTCTGACCGATCCCGCCGGTGCCCGGCCGGCACCCGACCGGAGCACTGACGGCGAATGCCGCAAAAGGGCCGCATCCCTTACGGCACGGGGTCGTTTGGACATACGTGCACGCATACGACGTTCCCCGCCGCCAGTCCCTCGCCTCGGTCCCCGCACCCGCGCGCCCGGCGCAGGGCTCCCGGAGCGGCCTCTCGGCCACGCCGATCTACGACGCCCTCTACACCGAGTACGTCAAGTCCTTCCGTTCGCTGCCGGGTGACCGCAGCGGCGAGGAGGAGCTGGGCTTCACCGCCTTCGGGAACATCCCGCGCAGTACGGACTCGTACGGCGGCCACGGCTCGAGCACGTTCGGCACCTCCCTCGTGAGCGTCGGCCGCCAGGGCACCGGGCCGCAGTGGCAGCGGGTCGGCACGGTCGGCCGGCCCGCCTCCGGGATGCACCACGTGCCGGCCGGACTGCCGCCGGCCCCGCGCAGGGGCGCCTGACCCGGGCACGGTGAAGGGGCGGCCCCACCGGGACCGCCCCTTCACCATGTCTGCCGTCGGCTACTTCTTCTTGCCGCGCTTCTCCCGCACCCGCACGGAGATGTGGATCGGCGTCCCCTCGAAGCCGAACTCCTCGCGCAGTCGGCGCTCGATGAACCGCCGGTAGCCGGCCTCGATGAAGCCGGAGGCGAACAGCACGAACCGCGGCGGCTTGGTGCCGGCCTGGGTGCCGAACAGGATGCGCGGCTGCTTGCCGCCCCGCACGGGGTGCGGGTGGGCGGCGACCAGCTCGCCGAGGAAGGCGTTCAGCCTGCCCGTCGGAACCCGGGTCTCCCAGCCCTCCAGGGCCGTCTCGATGGCCGGGACCAGCTTCTCCATGTGCCGGCCGGTGCGGGCCGACACGTTCACCCGGGGCGCCCACGCCACCTGGCCGAGCTCGGTCTCGATCTCCCGCTCCAGGTAGTAGCGGCGCTCCTCGTCGAGGGTGTCCCACTTGTTGTACGCGAGGACGAGGGCGCGGCCCGCCTCCACGGCCATGGTGACGATCCGCTGGTCCTGCACCGAGATGGAGTCGGCGGCGTCGATGAGGACGACGGCCACCTCCGCCTTCTCGACGGCGGCGGCGGTGCGCAGCGAGGCGTAGTAGTCGGCGCCCTGCTGGAGGTGGACGCGCTTGCGGATGCCCGCCGTGTCGACGAACTTCCAGGTCTTGCCGCCGAGTTCGATCATCTCGTCGACCGGGTCACGGGTGGTGCCGGCGAGTTCGTTGACGACGACCCGGTCCTCGCCCGCGACCTTGTTCAGCAGCGAGGACTTGCCGACGTTGGGCCTGCCGATCAGGGCCACCCGGCGGGGGCCGCCGACGGCGGTGCCGAAGGTCTGCGCCGGGGCCTCGGGCAGCACCTCCAGGACCTGGTCCAGCATGTCGCCGGTGCCGCGGCCGTGCAGGGCGGAGACCGGGTACGGCTCCCCCAGGCCCAGGGACCACAGGTAGGCCGCGTCGGCCTCGCCGCTCGGGCCGTCCACCTTGTTGGCGCACAGCACGACCGGCTTGCCGGCCTTGCGCAGCAGCCGGACGACGGCCTCGTCGGTGTCGGTGGCGCCGACCTTGGCGTCGACGACGAAGACGACCGCGTCGGCGGCCTCGATGGCGTACTCGGCCTGGGCGGCCACGGAGGCGTCGATGCCGAGGACGTCCTGCTCCCAGCCGCCGGTGTCGACGACCTTGAAGCGGCGGCCCGCCCACTCGGCCTCGTAGGTGACGCGGTCGCGGGTGACGCCCGGCTTGTCCTCGACGACCGCCTCACGGCGGCCGATGATGCGGTTCACCAGGGTCGACTTGCCGACATTGGGACGGCCGACGACGGCGAGCACGGGCAGCGGACCGTGGCCCGCCGCCTCGAGGGCGCCCTCGACGTCCTCGAGGTCGAAGCCCTCCTCCGCGGCGAGCTCCATGAACTCCGCGAACTCGGCATCGCCCAGCGCCCCGTGGTCGTGCTCGTGCGCACCCTCGTACGCGTCCGAGCCGTCGGGCTGGATGTGGTCGTTCATGAAGTCCGTACCTCTGCGTTCATCGTGGTGATCGGTGGAACGCCCCGCATGCGAGGCTGATCCACTACTCAGTGTCGCCTAGCGCCCGGTGAGGCGCCTGGCGTTTTCCAGGTGCGCGGTGAGCTGCTTCTGGATGCGCTCGGTCGCCTCGTCCAGCGCCTTGCGCGTACGTCTGCCGGTGCCGTCGCCGGCGTCGAAGGGGTCGCCGAAGACGACGTCGACGCGGGAGCGCAGCGGGGGCAGTGCCTTTATCAACCGTCCGGACCGCTCGGAACTTCCCAGGACGGCGACCGGCACGATCGGCGCGCCGCTGCGGACGGCGAAGTACGCGAGCCCCGCGCGGAGCGCGGCGAAGTCGCCCTCGCCCCGTGTGCCCTCGGGGAAGATGCCGAGGACGCCACCCTGCTCCAGCACGCCCAGCGCCCGGGAGATCGCCGTGCGGTCGGTGCTGTGCCGGTCCACCTTCAGCTGGCCGATGCCGGTCAGGAACGGGTCGAGCGGGCCGACGAACGCCTCCTTCTTGATCAGGAAGTGCGTCGGCCGGGGCGCCACGCCCATGACCATGGGGCCGTCGACGTTGTGGGAGTGGTTCACGGCGAAGATCACCGGGCCGGCCGCGGGCACCCGCCAGGCGCCCAGCACACGCGGCTTGAACAGCCCGTACATCAGGCCGACGCCGATGCGCCGGCCGACCTCGGCGCCGCGCACCGATGGGACGTCGGTCACTTCCCGGCCCGCTTCTCCTCGACGAGGGTGACGACACACTCGATGACCTGCTGGAGCGTGAGGTCGGTGGTGTCCACCTCGACCGCGTCGTCCGCCTTGGCCAGCGGGGAGGTCTTGCGGCCGGCGTCGGCCGCGTCCCGCTTGATCAGGGCCTCGCGGGTGGCGTGGACGTCGGCGCCCTTGAGCTCACCGCTGCGGCGGGCGGCACGGGCCTCCGCGCTGGCGGTGAGGAAGATCTTCAGGTCGGCGTCGGGCAGCACGGTGGTGCCGATGTCGCGGCCCTCGACGACGATGCCGGTGACGGCGGAGGCGGCGATGGACCGCTGCAGCTCGGTGATCCGGGTCCGCACCTCGGGGACCGCGGAGACCGCGCTGACCTTGGAGGTGACGTCCTGTCCGCGGATCGGGCCGGCCACGTCGACGCCGTCGACGGTGATCGTCGGGTCCTGGGGGTCCGTACCGGAGACGATCTCGGGCTTGCCGGCGACGGCGGCGATCGCGGAGGGGTCGTCTATGTCGATGCCGTTGGTCACCATCCACCAGGTGATGGCCCGGTACTGGGCGCCGGTGTCCAGGTAGCTCAGGCCGAGCTGCGCCGCCACGGCCTTCGACGTGCTCGACTTGCCCGTGCCGGAGGGGCCGTCGATGGCGACAATCACGGGCTGGGCGGCGCCGTTTTCCACGGGGGAACACCTTCCTGGTGCGGTGGAGTGGTGTGTGCGGGGCGCGGACACGCCCCGCACCAGGTTACCGGCCTCCCGGAACCCTTCCGACAAGCGGACGATCCGGCCCTTCGGGGGGAAGGACCGCCTCCGGGCCTCCCCCGCCCCGGGCCGTCACTGCCGGATCGCCCAGCCCCGCTCCCGCAGCCCCGCCATGAGGACGGGGGCCGCCTTGGGCTCCACCATGAGCTGGACCAGACCGGCCTGCTGTCCGGTGGCGTGCTCGATGCGGACGTCCTCGATGTTGACGCCGGCGCGCTCGGCGTCCGCGAAGATGCGGGCCAGCTGGCCGGGCTGGTCGTCGATGAGCACCGGCACGACCTCGTAGACGCGCGGCGCGGAGCCGTGCTTGCCGGGGACGCGGACCTGGCCGGCGTTGCCGCGGCGCAGCACGTCCTCGATGCCGGTGCTGCCCTCGCGGCGCTTGTCCTCGTCGGAGGACTGCAGCGCGCGCAGGGCGCGCACGGTCTCCTCCAGGTCGGCGGCGACGTCCGTGAGCAGGTCGGCGACCGGCCCGGGGTTCGCGGAGAGGATGTCGATCCACATGCGGGGGTCGGAGGCGGCGATCCGGGTCACGTCCCGGATGCCCTGCCCGCACAGTCGTACGGCGGCCTCCTCGGCGTGCTCCAGGCGCGCGGCGACCATGCTGGACACCAGGTGCGGCATGTGGGAGACGAGGGCCACGGCCCGGTCGTGGGCGTCGGCGTCCATGACGACGGGCACGGCCCTGCAGTGCGAGACCAGCTCCAGGGCGAGGTTCAGCACCTCGGTGTCGGTGTCCCGGGTCGGGGTCAGCACCCAGGGGCGCCCCTCGAAGAGGTCCCCGGTGGCGGCCAGCGGACCGGACCGCTCGCGGCCGGACATCGGGTGGGTGCCGATGTACGGGGCCAGGTCGAGCCCGCGCTCCTGGAGCTCGCGGCGCGGTCCGCCCTTGACGCTGGCGACGTCGACGTAGCCGCGTGCCGCGCCGCGCCGCATCGCGTCGGCGAGCACGTCGGCCACGTGGGCGGGCGGGGCGGCGACGATCGCCAGGTCGACCGGCCCGTCGGGCGCCTCGTCCGTGCCGGCGCCCAGCGCGGCGGCCGTACGGGCCTGCTCCGGGTCGTGGTCGGCGAGGTGGACGGCGACGCCCCGCTGGGACAGGGCGAGGGCGGCGGACGTGCCGATCAGTCCGGTGCCGATGACGAGTGCGGTCCTCATTGGGCGATGTCCTTGCGCAGGGCGGCCGCCGCGCCGAGGTAGACGTGCGCGATGTCGGCGCGGGGCCGGTCGGAATCGATGTGCGCGAGGACCCGGACGACGCGGGGCATGGCGCCCTCGACGTCCAGTTCCTGGGCGCAGATCAGGGGGACGTCGGCGATGCCGAGCTTGCGGGCGGCGGCGGCCGGGAAGTCGCTGTGCAGGTCGGGCGTGGCCGTGAACCAGAGGCTGATCAGGTCGTCGGTGTGCAGGCCGTTGCGCTCCAGGATCGCGGTGAGCAGCGCGCCGACCTGCTCCTCCATGTGACCGGCCTCGTCCCGCTCCAACTGGACGGCCCCCCGGACCGCGCGTACCGCCACGACGATGCTCCTTGCTGACGTGCGTGTCTGCTGCTCGGTCGTCCAGCGTAGTCAGCCCGCGCGGGGGGCGGTGCCGGGTGCCCGCCACCTGAGACGGGCGATACGCGTGTTTGACGATGCTTTGTCGTAAGTTGCTCATTGTTCGGCGCATTCGGTGTCAGGATGCGGGAACCGCGACCTCCGGGAGTGATGACATGGCCCCTCGTGCGACGCGCCGCACGGTTCTTCTCGCGACAGGTGCGGCGGCGCTGGCCGCCGGCTGCGGCTCGGACGGCGGGAACGGCGGAGACGGCAGGGACGGCGACGGGGGCGGCGCCCCGCCGGACACCGCCGGGCAGGAGCTGATCTCGACCGCCGACGTCCCGGTGGGCGGGGGCACGGTCCTCGCGGACGAGAAGATCGTGGTCACCCAGCCCGAGGAGGGCGGCTTCAAGGCCTTCTCGGCGATCTGCACCCACCAGAACTGTGTCGTGGCCGACGTCGCGGACGGCACGATCAACTGCGCCTGCCACGGCAGCCGGTTCAGGATCACCGACGGCTCGGTGGAGCAGGGCCCCGCGACCCGGCCACTGCCCGAGGAGCGGATCACGGTGGAGGGAAATTCGATCCGCCGGGCGTGATCCACCGCGTACGCTCCCGGGCATGCGCCCCGAGACCCTGGTCGGCGACCACACGATCTACGCCTGTGTCATGGGCTCGCGCGCCTTCGGTCTGGCCACCGAGGGCAGCGACACCGACCGCCGGGGCGTCTTCCTCGCGCCCACTCCGCTGTTCTGGCGCTTCGAGAAGCCGCCGACGCACGTCGAGGGCCCGGCCGAGGAGCAGTTCAGCTGGGAGCTGGAACGCTTCTGCGGGCTGGCCCTGCGCGCCAACCCCAACATCCTGGAGTGCCTGCACTCCCCGCTGGTGGAGTACGCCGACGCCACCGGCCGCGAACTGCTGTCCCTGCGCGAGGCGTTCCTCTCCCGCAGGGTCCACGAGACCTTCACCCGGTACGCCCACGGCCAGCGCCGCAAGCTGGATGCGGACGTCCGCGCGCACGGCGCCCCGCGCTGGAAGCACGCGATGCACCTGCTCCGCCTGCTGACCAGCGCCCGCGACCTGCTCCGCACGGGCATCCTCACGATCGACGTGGGCGAGGACCGCGAGTCCCTGCTCGCGGTGAAGCGGGGCGAGGTGTCCTGGCCCGAGGTGGAGTCCCGGATGACCCGGCTGGCGGAGGAGGGCTCGGAGGCCGCCCGGCGCAGTCCGCTGCCCGAGGAACCGGACCGGCGCCGGGTGGAGGACTTCCTCGTCCGCACCCGCCGCGCCTCAGCCCTCCAGCCGGATCCGTACGACGAGGTCGTGCAGGGCGTCGTACGCGGTGGGGGCGTCGGGCAGGGCTGACGCGGCCTGCGCCTCGTCCAGCACGCCGTGCAGCCGCTCCACGTCGGCCCGCACGCGTGCGTGGTCGACGGCGGCGTCCCCGTGCTCGCGCTCCGCCTTGGCGGCGATCAGCTCCGGCAGGTGGTCCGGGGCGACGTCGACCTCCCCGGCGAGGGTGGGCAGATGGGGCTGCACCTCGCCGGAGCGCATCAGGTGGATGCCGGTGAGCAGTACCCGGAAGGTGTAGAGCAGCGGTTTGAGTTCGCCGGTCTTCTCGAACAGCCGCCACTGGGTCTGTGCGAATCCCCGGTAGTGGTGGGCGTGGTGGCTGGTGAGGACGTCCGGGGCGAGCGCGGCCAGTTCGCGGTGGGTGTCGGTGGTGTGCACGACCAGCGGGGACAGCAGCTGCTCCAGCACATAGCCGTTGCGCCGCAGCATCAGGCGGACGAACTTGCGCAGGTCGTGCGTGACCAGGTCCATCTCGACGCCGTCCCTGACCCACATCCGGGACCGGGTCTCGTCCGGCTCGCGCAGCCCGACGAGGTCGGCGGCGGGCAGCAGGTGCACGCCCCGCAGGTCCACGTCGGAGTCGCGGGACGGGAAGCCGTACAGGTGCGCGCCGGAGACGGTGGCGAACAGCACCGGGTCGGGCTGTTCGGCGATCACCGGGCTCAGGTCGAGGTCCAGGGCGTCGGTCATGGCTCAAGCGTCCCAGAGCGTTCCCAGCGCCAGCAGCTCGCCCCGGTACTCGATGCGGTCGGCCCAGTCGGCCGGCCAGGCGTCCGCGCCCAGGTACGCGCCGGCGAAGGCGCCCGTGAGGCAGGCGATGGAGTCGGAGTCGCCCGCGGTGCAGGCGGCCCGGCGCAGGGCGGTGAGGGGTTCGTCGACGAAGAGGAGGAAGCAGAGCAGACCGGTCGCCAGGGCCTCCTCGGCGATCCAGCCCTCCCCCGTGGCCAGGCACGGGTCGGTCTCGGGCGAGACGGTGCGTACGGCGCCCCGGAGGCGCTCCAGGATCTCCAGGCACTCGTCCCAGCCGCGTGCGATGAAGTGCTCGGGGGTGGGGTCCTGGGCTCGGGTCCACAGGTCACCGAGCCAGGACTCGTGGTAGCGGGTGCGGTTGTCGTAGGCGTAGGAGCGCAGCAGTCCGATCAGGCCGGTCGGCTCGGCGCCCTCCGCCAGCAGCCGTACGGCGTGTGCGGTGAGGTCGGAGGCGGCGAGGGCGGTGGGGTGGCCGTGGGTGAGGGCGGACTGCGACTGGGCGGCGCCCGCGCGCTGTTCGTCGGTCAGGCCGGGGGCCAGGCCGATGGGGGCGACGCGCATGTTGGCGCCGCAGCCCTTGGAGCCGATCTGGCTGGCGTCCTGCCAGGGCCGGTCCTCGCGGGCCAGCAGGTGGCAGGCCTTGAGACAGGTGTTGCCCGGGGCGCGGTTGTTCTCGGGCGAGCGGTACCACTCCACGAACTTCTCGCGCACCGGCCGCTCCAGCCGCTTCGGGGTGAGCGGCCCGCGGTCCATCGCCGTGCGCAGTCCCCGCCCGAGCGCGAGGGTCATCTGGGTGTCGTCCGTGACGATCGCCGGCTTCGGCAGGTCCATCTCCCGCCAGGGGCCGAACTTCGCGAGGATCGACGGCACGTCGTTGAACTCGGTCGGGAAGCCCAGCGCGTCCCCGAGGGCGAGCCCGGTGAGCGCTCCCGTGGCGGCGCGCTTGGTGACGGTGGTCGTGGTCGTGGTCATGCGGGGCGTCCTTCCGGGGTCGGCCGGAGCAGGGGCGGGTGGAGGGCGGTGGCGGTGCCCGCGCGGTAGAGGGCGGCGGGTTTGCCCCGGCCGCCGGTGAGGCGCGCGGCGCCGGGGACGGCTTCGACGAAGCCCGGGGTGGCGAGCACCTTGCGCCGGAAGTTGGGCCGGTCCAGGGCGGTGCCCCACACGGTCTCGTAGACCTGCTGCAGCTCCCCGAGGGTGAACTCGGGCGGGCAGAAGGCGGTGGCGAGGCAGGTGTACTCGAGCTTGGCGCCGACGCGTTCCCGCGCGTCGGCCAGGATCCGGCCGTGGTCGAAGGCGAGCTCCCGCGCGGAGTCGTACGGCGTCCAGCGGGCCTGCGCCGCGTCGCTGCCGCCGTGCGCCTCGGGCGCGTCGGGCAGGAGGGCGGCGAAGGCGACGGAGACGACCCGCATCCGGGGGTCGCGGTCGGGTTCGCTGTAGGTCCGCAGCTGCTCCAGATGCAGCCCGGACACGTCCGTCAGCCCGGTCTCCTCGCCCAGTTCGCGCCGCGCGGCGCTCTCGGCGGCTTCGTCCGGCCGGACGAAGCCGCCGGGCAGCGCCCACCGTCCGGCGTAGGGCTCCTGGCCGCGCTCGACGAGCAGCACGTGCAGCGCGCCCGCGCGGAGGGTGAACACGGCGAGGTCGACGGTGACGGCGAACGGTTCGAAGGCGTACTTGTCGTAGCTGTCCATGACCCGCACCCCCTTTAATAGTCACTGCGACTATTAAAGGGGGTGCGGGTCGGGCGCACAAGCCCTTAGAGGTCGACCTCCTGCATCAGCATCCCGACCTCGGTGTTCGACAGCCGCCGCAGCCAGCCCGACTTCTGGTCGCCCAGGGTGATCGGCCCGAAGGCGGTGCGCACCAGCTTGTCGACCGGGAAGCCGGCCTCCGCGAGCATGCGGCGCACGATGTGCTTGCGGCCCTCGTGCAGGGTCACCTCGACGAGGTAGTTCTTGCCGGTCTGCTCCACGACCCGGAAGTGGTCCGCGCGCGCGTAACCGTCCTCCAGCTGGATGCCGTCCTTGAGCCTCTTGCCCAGGTCGCGCGGGATCGGGCCCACGATGGCCGCCAGGTACGTCTTCTTCACGCCGTACTTGGGGTGGGTCAGCCGGTGCGCCAGCTCGCCGTGGTTGGTGAGCAGGATGACGCCCTCGGTCTCGGTGTCGAGCCGGCCGACGTGGAAGAGCCGGGTCTCGCGGTTGGTGACGTAGTCACCGAGGCACTGCCGCCCCTCCGGGTCCTCCATGGTCGACACGACACCGGCGGGCTTGTTCAGCGAGAAGAACTGGTACGACTGGGTGGCGACGGTCAGGCCGTCGACCTTGACCTCGTCCTTCTCCGGGTCGACCCGCTTGCCCTGCTCGAGGACGATCTCACCGTTGACCTCGACGCGCGCCTGCTCGATCAGCTCCTCGCAGGCACGCCGGGAGCCGTAGCCCGCGCGGGCGAGCACCTTCTGCAGCCGCTCGCCCTCCTGCTCCGCGCCGGGGAAGGTCTTGGGCAGCTTGATGTCCTTCCTGCCCGCGTACCGCTCCCGGTTGCGCTCCTCGGCCCGTGCCTCGTACTCGCGGGACGTGGCCGGGACCGAGCGCCCCCGCTGCAGGGGCTTCTTCGGCCCGCCCTTGGCGCCTCCGCGGGCCGTGGGCCCGCGGCCCGACTTGGGACCCTCCTGGGTGGCGCCGGGACCCACGTCGTAGCGCCGCTCCTCCGGACGCGGCTTCTTCGGACGACCGCCCTGCCTGTCGTCGCGGTTGTTGCCGGCACCGCGGTAGTTACCGCGGCCACCGCTGCTCCCGCCGCGGCCGCCGCTGTTGCCACCACGGCTCCCGCCGTTGTTTCCGCTGCTGTTCCTGCCGCTGCTGCTTCGCATCAAAGTTCCGTCTTGTCGTCTGCGTCCTCGGAATCCGGGGCGTCCGGATCGAACGACGGGACCCCTTCCAGTGTCTCGGCCTCGATCGCCTCCGCCTCCGGGAGGAAGGGCGCGAGCTCCGGGAGCTCGTCCAGACCGCGCAGGCCCATCCGCTCCAGGAAGTAGTTCGTCGTCGTGTACAGGATCGCACCTGTTTCGGGTTCCGTGCCCGCCTCCTCGATCAGACCGCGCTGCAGGAGGGTGCGCATCACGCCGTCGCAGTTGACTCCGCGCACGGCGGAGACGCGGCTGCGGCTGACCGGCTGCCGGTAGGCGACGACCGCGAGGGTCTCCAGGGCGGCCTGGGTGAGCCGGGCCTGCTGGCCGTCCAGGACGAAGCCCTCGACGGCGGCGGCGTACTCGGGGCGGGTGTAGAAGCGCCAGCCGCCCGCGACGAGGCGCAGTTCGAAGCCGCGGCCCTGGACGGTGTACTCGTCGGCCAGCTCGCGCAGCGCGTCCGCGACCTGGCGCTTCGGGCGCTCCAGTATCTTCGCCAGGTGCTCCTCGGTTGCGGGCTCGTCCACGACCATGAGGACCGCCTCGAGGGCGGGCTTGAGGTCGAGCTCCGCGACGGTGCGCGGCCCCGCGGTGGTCCCGGTCGTCTCCTCGCTCACGGTTTCCTCTCCTCCTCGGGCTGCTCCGGCGGCCGGTCGAACTCGTCGGTGACCGTCGGTGCGGCGTCCCCGTCCCCGCCGGTCCAGCGCACGGTCAGCTCGCCGAGCGCGGTCTCCTGGTCGAGGACGACGGCCTTCTCGCGGTACAGCTCCAGCAGGGCGAGGAACCGGGCCACGACGGTCAGGGTGTCGTCCGTGTCCTCGACGAGGGCCCGGAAGCTCGCCTCACCGAGTTCCCTGAGCCGGGCGACGACGATCCCGGCCTGCTCCTGCACGCTGACCAGCGGCGCGTGGATGTGGTCGACGTACACCTGCGGCTTGGGTTTGGGCTGCATCGCCTTGACGGCGAGTTCGGCGAACCCCTCGGGGCCGATGCTGATGACGACCTCGGGCAGCAGCTCGGCGTACCGCGGCTCCAGCCCGACGGTACGGGGGTAGCGGCGGGCCTCGTCGTCGAGGCGCCGGCTGAAGATGTCGGCGATCTGTTTGTACGCGCGGTACTGCAGCAGCCGCGCGAACAGCAGGTCCCGGGCCTCGAGGAGGGCGAGGTCGGCCTCGTCCTCCACCTCGGCGGCGGGCAGCAGCCGGGCCGCCTTGAGGTCGAGCAGCGTGGCCGCCACGACCAGGAACTCGGTCGTCTCGTCCAGGTCCCAGTCGGGCCCCATGGCCCGGATGTACGCCATGAACTCATCGGTCACCTTGGACAGCGCGACCTCGGTGACGTCCAGCTTGTGCTTCGAGATCAGCTGCAGCAGCAGGTCGAACGGCCCCTCGAAGTTCGCCAGCCGGACCTTGAACCGCCCGTCGTCGTCCTCGCCGGCGTCGATCGCGCCGGTCCCGGCCCCGGACGCCTCCGCGGGTTCCGGTGCGCCGGGCACGCCCACCGTCCCGCCGACGGCCGGGGCGTCCGGTCCCGCCGCCGGGTCCGACGCACGCGCGGCGGTCTCCACGACCGCCTCCCGCACCGGTGGCGTCCCCGGCTCCAGCGGTGAAGGCCCTCCGGGGAACGTCCCGGCGCCCGCCCGCTCCACGGTCGCCGGGCCGGCCTTCGGCCCCGCCGCCCCGGGCACGACGGTCCCGTCCTCCGACGCGACCACCGGCTCGACCGGCGAGGGACGCCTCAGGGGCCCCGGACCCGGCTCCTCGGATCCGGCGACCGTGCCCTCCGGCTCAACCGGGGGCGGGACCTCGGCGAAGGACTCGGCGTCCGCCTCCGCCGCGAGCGCCCGCCGCACGGGACCCGGCTCGGCGGCCGGGTCGTCCGGCGGCGCCGTCGGTTCGGCCGGCGCGGGCGTCGGCGGGACCGCTCCCGGACCCCGGCCCAGGGTGCGACGGCGGTTCGGCCGGTTGCCGGGGGCGGGTGCGTCGTACGAGGTCATGGCCTCCGCAGGCTACCGCTACCGTCCCCGGAGACGTCGTACGAGGATGCTGGCGTCCCCACGGCTCTCCAGGTCGGCGAGGACCACGGCGACCGCCTCGCGGACGATCCGGCCCCGGTCCACCGCCAGCCCGTGCTCGCCGCGCAGCACCAGGCGCGCGTGCTCGAGGTCCATCAGCTCCTCGGCGGACACGTACACGGTGATCTTCTCGTCGTGCCGCTCACGGCCGCTGGGCCGCCGAGACGCCGCTCGCCCCCGCTTGCGCTGGGCCGCGCCGTCCTGCGCCGCCTGGCGCCGCCCGGAGCCCGCCGCGTCACGGTTGCGGGACTCCCCGGCCCCGTCCGGCTCCGCGTCCGCCGCGACGTGCTCCGCGCCCTCGCCGTCGCCGCCCTGCGCGGGCACCGACTGCGGCGCGTCCTCCACTGCGGCCGCCGCGTCGCCCTCCCCCGCGGGTGCGGGGACACGGGCGTCGCCGTTGGCCTGGCGCCTGGGGGTCGACGCCTGGAGCGCCATCCCCCCTGTCGTACGGAAGAGTTCGTCGGCCCCCGGCAGACTCACTCGGCGTGACACCGGGCGAGCACCTCCCTGGCGAGCTGGCGGTAGGCGGCGGCACCGACGGAGTTGGACGCGTACGTGGTGATCGGCTCACCGGCGACCGTGGTCTCCGGGAAGCGGACCGTGCGCCCGATGACCGTGTGGTAGACGTGGTCGTCGAACGCCTCGACCACCCGCGCGAGCACCTCGCGGCTGTGCACCGTGCGCGAGTCGTACATGGTGGCGAGGATGCCGTCGAGCTCCAGGTCGGGGTTGAGCCGCTCCTGGACCTTCTCGATGGTCTCGGTCAGCAGCGCCACACCGCGCAGCGCGAAGAACTCGCACTCCAGCGGCACGATCACCTTGTGCGCGGCGGTCAGCGCGTTGACCGTGAGCAGGCCGAGCGAGGGCTGGCAGTCGATCACGATGTAGTCGTAGTCGTCCATCAGCGGCTTCAGCGCCCGCTGCAGCGTGGACTCGCGCGCGACCTCGCTCACCAGCTGCACCTCGGCCGCCGACAGGTCGATGTTGCTGGGCAGCAGGTCCATGTTGGGGACCGCGGTCTTCAGCAGCACCTCGTCGGCCGCCATGCCCCGCTCCATGAGCAGGTTGTAGACGGTGAGGTCGAGTTCCATCGGGTTGACGCCGAGACCGACCGACAGCGCGCCCTGCGGGTCGAAGTCGACGAGCAGCACCCGGCGTCCGTACTCCGCGAGCGCGGCACCCAGGTTGATGGTCGACGTGGTCTTGCCGACGCCGCCCTTCTGGTTGCACATCGCGATGATCTTCGCGGGACCGTGGTCGGTCAGCGGACCCGGGATCGGGAAGTACGGCAGCGGGCGCCCGGTCGGGCCGACGCGCTCACGGCGCTGCCGCGCCGCGTCGGGCGCGAGCGTGGCCGCGTACTCGGGATCGGGCTCGTACTCGGCGTCGGGGTCGTAGAAGTGCCCCTCGGGCAGTTCGTCGTAGTCGGCGAAATGGTTGTGGGGCGCGCCACTTCCGTCGCCGGCCATGGCGTTCACGTGATGGCCATCCATGCTCTGGTGTGCTGGTTGAGTCACCACCGAAGTCCGGTGACTCCGGTGGGCTGCGAAGGTGCGCACAGCAACGGAGCCGACAGCAGCGGATCCCGCGGGCCCCTGGTCCGGCGCAGGCATTCCTGGTTGACCACCCCCGGGAGTAAATGTCGACTCATTCACAAGTCGTCTTACCTCCTTGGTGACCAGGAAACTTCTAGACAGGTCAGCGTGGCACCATGCCGACGATTGGCGACTCTATGGCGTGTCGACCGTTCGCAGCAACACAATCCGCCGGACCCGGCCCGATGTGTCGGCAATGAAACATCCCTCTGTCAAGGGCGTACGGCCGTCGCACGGCAGGTTTCACGGGTGTGCGAATCGGTAGAAGGGTTACGTTCGAGGCGAGTTGCCCCGGAATCAGGAAGTGACCATACACACATCAGGCCGGACCTTATGGGCAAGGTCCGGCCTGACACGTGACGTTGACGACATATGTTGACGTATCGCCTTCGGCGGTCGGCGACTTGGTCGACTTACCGCCCCGGCGGCTCAGCCGAGCAGCGAGGCGAGCTCCACGTGCTCCAGGCCGTGCGCCTCGGCGACCTCCTTGTAAACCACCTTGCCGTCATGCGTGTTGAGGCCCTTGGCGAGCGCGGGGTCGCGGCGCAGCGCCTCCACCCAGCCGCGGTCGGCAAGTTCGACGATGTACGGCAGCGTGGCGTTGGTGAGCGCGTAGGTGGAGGTGTTGGGCACCGCGCCGGGCATGTTGGCGACGCAGTAGAACACCGACTCGTGGACCTTGAAGGCCGGCTCGGCGTGCGTGGTCGGGTGGGAGTCCTCGAAGCAGCCGCCCTGGTCGATCGCGATGTCGACAAGGACACTTCCGGCCTTCATCCGCGAGACCAGCTCGTTGGTGACCAGCTTCGGGGCCTTGGCGCCGGGGATGAGGACCGCGCCGATCACGAGGTCGGCCTCCAGGCAGGCCTTCTCCAGTTCGAAGGCGTTGGAGACGACGGTCTGGATCTTCGTGCCGAAGATCTTGTCCGCCTCGCGGAGCTTGTTGATGTCCTTGTCGAGCAGGGTCACGTGGAAGCCCATGCCGATGGCGATCTGCGCGGCGTTCCAGCCGGAGACGCCGCCGCCGATGACGACGGCCTTGCCGGCCAGCACGCCGGGGACACCGCCGGGCAGCACGCCGCGGCCGCCGTTGGCGCGCATCAGGTGGTAGGCGCCGACCTGCGGGGCCAGCCGGCCCGCGACCTCGGACATCGGGGCGAGCAGCGGCAGGGCGCGGCTGGGCAGCTCGACGGTCTCGTAGGCGATCGCGGTGGTGCCGGACTCCAGGAGGGCGTCCGTGCACTCCTTGGACGCGGCCAGGTGCAGATAGGTGAAGAGGGTCTGGTCCTTGCGCAGGCGGTGGTACTCCTCCGCGACGGGCTCCTTGACCTTCAGCAGCAGGTCGGCGGCGGCCCAGACCTCGTCGGCGGTGTCCAGGATCTGCCCGCCGGCGGCGATGTACTCGCCGTCCGGGATCGAGGAGCCGACACCGGCGCCGCGCTCGATGACGACCTGGTGGCCGTGGCGCACCAGCTCGTGCACGCCGGCGGGGGTGATGGCCACCCGGAACTCGTTGTTCTTGACCTCGCGGGGGATGCCGACCTTCACGTCGATCACGGTCCTTGGCTCAGAGGGTATGGGGGTATCACTGCACATACCCGGGCACACACGGGCACACCGGGAGAGACCGCAGGAGATGGTGCGGCAGAGCCAGTTTAATGAAGGTGTTCCCGCTGTCTAGCCTTTCATTGCATCAATCTTCGACGGATGAGCTACGGATTTCGCAGGCGTTAGCTCCATGTTCCGGCTCGAAGTCGTCCTCCAGGGCCTCTTCTGCCAGCATGCGCTCGGCCGTACCCCGGTGCAGCGCGGCCGACGCGGGGTCGCCGAGGTGCTCGAAAGAATCGGCGATCCGCAGGTGCAGCGCGGCCTGCAGGCGGGTGTCCTCGGCCCGGCACGCCCAGTCCACGGCCTCCTGGCAGGTGCGCAGGGACTCGTCGAGCCGCCCCGCGTACTCCTGCACCCGGGCCAGTTCGCTCAGCGCCCGCGCCTGCGCGGCCACGTCCCCGTGCCTGCGGTGTCCGGCGACGGCCGCGCGCCAGTCGCGCAGCGCCTCGCCGTAGCGGCCGGCGTAGGTGTGGGCGGCGCCGATACGGCCGTAGAGCCGGGCGGCGTCCTCGTGCTCGCCGCGGGCCAGCCGCTCGGCCAGGGCGCGGCCGAACCAGTCGGCGGCCCGGTCGTAGTCCCCGAGTTCCAGATGGGCGCCGCCCACGGATTCCATCGCGCGGCCGGTCGCGTACGGGTCGTTCGCCTCGCGTCCGGCGTCCAGCGCGGCCCGGTAGCGCCCCAGGGCGTCGGCGGTGCGGCCGGTGCGGGCGTCGAGGTCGCCGAGGTTCAGCAGGGCCGCCGCCCGCTCGCGGGGCAGGTTCCGGCGCTCGGCGACGTCGAGGACCAGGCCGTGGATGTCGTACAGGTCGCTCGCGGCGGCCTGGGTGCCGAAGTGGGCCACCATGGCCCGCGCCAGCTGGGACATCAGGCGCCGGGCGAGGGTGTCCAGCTCCCCGTCGGCGACCGCGAGCCGCGCGGCGGCCAGCAGGGCGGGACGGCGCACGCGCAGCCAGTCGGCGGCGGCCCGCGGGCCGGGGAAGCGCAGGGCGCGCGGCATGCCGAGGAGCTTCTCGCGCGCCTTGAGGCTGTCGGTCTCGGTGATGGCCCGGCACGACTGGAGCAGCCGTACGGTCCGCTCCAGCATCCGGGCCCGGGCCAGTTGCAGCTCGGCGGGCCGCTCGTGGTCCTCGGCGAGGGCGCTCAGCAGGGGCTGCAGACAGCAGGGCACCTCGTACTGCGGCAGCGCCGAGCCCACCGGGTGGAGCAGCCCGTGGGCGACGAAGTCGTCCAGGGTGGTGCGGGCGGACTCCACCGAGCAGCCCGCGAGGGCGGCGGCGGTGTGCGGGTCGATCAGACCGGCCGGGGCGAGGCTGAGCAGCCGCAGGGTGCGGGCGGCCGACGCGGGCAGCGAGGCGTGCACGAGCCTCAGGACCCGGCTGACGACGGTGTCCTGGCCGGGGTCCGTGTGCAGTTGCCTGGCCAGGTCGGCGACGGCGGCCTTGGGCCGGGCGGCGAGCCAGCCCCCGGCCAGCACCAGGGCGGCCGGCTGGCCCTCGCACTGCTCGGCGAGCCGCTCGGCGGCCCGGGGGTCGACCGTGATGCGCACCGATCCGGTGAACCGGGACAGCACCTCCACCGCGGACTTGGTGTCGAGGCCGCCGAGGGTGCAGGGGCGGACGTCCGCGATGCCGGTCAGCGGCCCCGAGGAGACGGCGACGGCCAGGCAGTCCGGGTTGTCCGGCAGCAGGGCGTCGACCTGCTCGGCGTCGGCCGCGTCGTCCAGCAGGAGCAGCACCCGGCGGTCGGCCAGCGCGGTGCGCAGCGCCTCGCTGAGTTCGTCCTCGTCGGCCCCGGCGGGGGCGGGCGCCTCCAGCGCGTCGAGCAGTTCCCGCGCGGCGCGCTCGACGGGCACGCGGGTGCCGTCGGGTTCGCTCAGCCGGGCGCGCAGCACGCCGTCGGGGTAGCGGTCGGCGACCTGGCGCACGAGTTCCCCGGCGAGGGCGCTCCGGCCCGAGCCGGGCCGGCCGGCGATGAGCAGCACGCGCGCGCGGGGCGCCTTGCGGCCGGAGAGGGTGTCCAGTCCCGCGCGCTCGATGTCGGCGCGCAACTCCTTCAGCTCCCTCGTACGGCCCAGGAATCGACCCTCGTCGGCGACGTCCCGAAGGAGCCGCACACCGTCTGGGTCCACCGCCTGATCCGTCACGGGCCTCACTCCCGTCCCACCGCGCGCGCAAGCCCGCCGGGACTCCGGACCGGGCGTTTTCCAGAGCCTAGTTCACGCTCTGCGACGTTCCCGGTGGAGCGCGGCGGGCACATCCCCCAATCGGATCAGCCGATGGTCATACCACCGTGGACGCAGGGCGGGGTCAGGCCTCGAACGGACGTGCCGGCCACGGTGCCTGAGCCGGGCGCAGCGCGTCCAGGCCGTCGCCGGCCCGCGCGGCGACCAGCGAGAGGACGCCCACCACCAGGCAGTTGTTGTGCAGCTCGCCGGCCAGCACACCGCGCACCAGTTCCTCGGCCGGGACCCGGGCCAGCTCCATGTCGGCCTCCTCGTGCTCGACCTCGAAGCGCTCGCCCTCGGCCTCGGACAGCCCCCGGGCCAGGAAGATCCGTACGGCCTCGTCACAACCGCCGGGTGTGGTGTAGACGTCGGTCAGCACCCGCCAGTCCTCCGCCTTGACGTGCGCCTCCTCGTACAGCTCGCGCTGGGCGGCGTGCAGCGGGTTCTCGCCGGGGACGTCGAGCAGACCGGCCGGGATCTCCCACAGCTTGTGGCGCACGGGATGGCGGTACTGGCGCAGCACCAGCACCCGGTCGGCGTCGTCGAGGGCGAGGACGGCCACGGACCCGGGGTGGACCTGGTAGTCGCGGTGGACCACGGTCCCGTCGGGCATGACCACGTCGTCGGTGCGGACGGAGGTCTTGTTGCCCGTGAAGGGGGTCTCGGTCGCCCGGATCTCCCACACTTCCGGGGTGTCCTTGATCGTCATGCCTGTCCTTCCGAACGTACGGCGGTCGTGCGCGTGCCCTGCGCGAAAAAAGGCAGCCGGGGTGAGGACCTTTTGGAGGTCCGCACCCCGGCAACCGTACAACCGGTGTGTTACTTCGAGATCTTCCGCTCGACCGAGGCCTTCACCAGGCCCGCGAAGAGCGGGTGCGGACGGGTCGGACGCGAGCGCAGCTCCGGGTGCGCCTGGGTCGCGACCAGGTACGGGTGGACCTCGCGCGGGTACTCGACGTACTCGACGAGCTTGCCGTCCGGGGAGGTGCCGGAGAAGACGATGCCCGCCTTCTTCTCCAGCTCCGCGCGGTAGGCGTTGTTCACCTCGTAGCGGTGCCGGTGGCGCTCCTCCACGTACTCCTTGCCGTCGTACACCTCGCGCACGATCGAGCCCTCGGCCAGCTTGGCCGGGTACATGCCGAGCCGCATGGTGCCGCCCATGTCGCCCTCACCGGCGACGATGTCCAGCTGCTCGGCCATGGTGGAGATCACCGGGTGGGCGGTGCCCGGGTCGAACTCGGTGGAGTTGGCGTCCGAGACGTCCGCGAGGCTGCGCGCGGCCTCGATCACGATGCACTGCAGGCCCAGGCACAGGCCCAGCAGCGGGATCCGGTTCTCGCGGGCGTACTTGATCGCGCCGACCTTGCCGAGCACACCGCGGTCGCCGAAGCCGCCCGGGATGCAGATGCCGTCGACGTCGCCGAGCTGCGCCTGGGCGCCGGCCGGGGTCTTGCAGTCGTCGGAGGTGACCCACTTGATCTTCACGCGGGCCTTGTTGGCGAAGCCGCCCGCACGCAGCGCCTCGGTGACCGAGAGGTAGGCGTCGGGCAGGTCGATGTACTTGCCGACCAGGGCGAGGGTGACCTCGTGGTCGGGGTTGTGGACGCGGTCGAGCAGGTCGTCCCAGGTCGTCCAGTCCACGTCCCGGAACGGCAGGTCCAGCTTGCGCACGACATAGGCGTCCAGGCCCTCGGAGTGCACGACCTTCGGGATGTCGTAGATCGAGCGGGCGTCGGGGCAGGCGACCACGGCGGCCTCGTCGACGTCGCACATCAGCGAGATCTTCCGCTTGATCGCGGTCGGCACCTCACGGTCGCAGCGCAGCACGATCGCGTCCGGCTGGATACCGATGTTGCGCAGGGCGGCGACCGAGTGCTGGGTCGGCTTCGTCTTCAGCTCACCCGAGGGACCGATGTACGGCAGGAGCGAGATGTGCACCACGAAGACGTTGTCCCGGCCCACCTCGTGCCGGACCTGGCGGACGGTCTCCAGGAACGGCAGCGACTCGATGTCGCCGACCGTGCCGCCGACCTCCGTGATCACCACGTCGACCTCGTCGGTCGCCATGCGGCGGATGCGGTGCTTGATCTCATTGGTGATGTGCGGGATGACCTGCACGGTGTCGCCCAGGTACTCGCCGCGCCGCTCCTTGGCGATCACCGTCGAGTAGATCTGGCCGGTGGTGACGTTGGCGGAGCCGTCCAGGTCGCGGTCGAGGAACCGCTCGTAGTGGCCGATGTCCAGGTCGGTCTCGGCGCCGTCGTTGGTGACGAACACCTCACCGTGCTGGAAGGGGTTCATCGTCCCCGGGTCGACGTTGAGGTACGGGTCCAGCTTCTGCATCACGACGCGCAGGCCCCGGGCCTTGAGCAGCATGCCCAGGCTGGAGGCGGTGAGCCCCTTGCCGAGCGAGGAGGCGACACCCCCGGTGACGAAGATGTGCTTGGTCGTCGAGGATTTGGGCGGCATGGCCAAGAGGGGGCTCCCGTGGTCGCGGTCTGTGGGTGCGGTTCCGGGGCTTTCTCGCCCACTGGTCCACGGGCTACCAGCGTATCAGCGCGGCGCGGGGATGGCGTCCGGCCACGCTCCGCGCACGCGCCGCCACAGGCGCGTACCGCACACGGGGCCCTCACCGCTTGCTCACTCGTTCGGCGGGGGCGGGTTGCCCGGAGCGACACACAGATCATCTACGTGCGTCGTATCCTGCTCGGACACTCGCTGCCGAGCCCGGCCGGCCGAACGGCACCACCCCCGCCCGTGACCTCCGGAACAACGCGAGCTCGTCAGTTCGTTGAGCAGGGATTGGCGCTTTGCGTTCACCGCCGAGCGACTGCTTTGCTTCACAGCTCAACGACGTATTCCCAGACCCCTTGACCGCATCAGCGACAACCCCCTTGCGGGGTGACGTGGCCGTTCGACTGGAGTTGCACGTGGCCGGGCGCATCGAAGACTACGCACTCATCGGAGACATGCAGACCGCTGCTCTGGTCTGCCGTGACGGCACGGTGGACTGGCTGTGCCTGCCCCGCTTCGACTCGCACGCCGTCTTCGCCGGCCTGTTGGGCACCGAGGAGCACGGCTTCTGGCGGCTGGGTCCCGCGCACGCCGACGACGCCGAGCCACCAAGGGCGACCCGGCGCGGCTACCGCGGCGACTCGCTGATCCTGGAGTCGGAGTGGGACACCCCGCGCGGCACGGTCCGGGTGACGGACTTCATGCCCCCGCGCGACGGCGCACCGCAGCTGATCCGGATCGTGGAGGGCGTCTCGGGCCGGGTGCCCATGCGCTCGGCACTGCGGATGCGGTTCTCCTACGGCAGGATCGTCCCGTGGGTGCACCGGCACGAGGGGCGCACGGTCGCCGTCGCGGGCCCGGACTCCGTGTGGTTCGACACCTCCGCGCAGACCTACGGCGAGTCGCTGACCACGTACGCGGACTTCACCGTCTCACCGGGCGAGCGGATCGCGTTCACCGTCTCCTGGGAGCCCTCGCACAAGCAGCCGCCGCCGCTGCCGGAGCCCGAGCAGTCGCTGGAGGCGACCGAGGAGTTCTGGCGCGAGTGGGTGGAGCACTGTACGTACCACGGTCCCTACCGCGAGGCCGTGATCCGCTCCCTGATCACGCTCAAGGCACTGACGTACGCCCCGACCGGCGGCATCGTGGCCGCGCCCACCACCTCCCTGCCGGAGGACATCGGCGGCGTCCGCAACTGGGACTACCGCTACACCTGGCTGCGCGACGCGGCGATCACCCTGTCCTCGCTGCTGCGCACCGGCTACCGCGAGGAGGCCCGCGCCTGGCGCGAGTGGCTGCTCCGCGCGGTGGCGGGCGACCCGGAGAACCTGCAGATCATGTACGGCATCGCCGGTGAGCGCGAGCTCGGCGAGGCGGAGCTGGACTGGCTGCCCGGCTACGAGGACTCCGCCCCGGTCCGGGTGGGCAACGGCGCCGCGCACCAGCTCCAGCTGGACGTGTACGGCGAGGTCACCGAGGCCCTGCACCTCGCCCACATGACGGGCCTGGCCCGCAACGACTACGCCTCACTGCTCCAGCTGAAGCTGATCCGCTACCTGGAGAAGCACTGGCAGGAGCCGGACGAGGGCATCTGGGAGGTGCGCGGCCCGCGCCGCCACTTCGTGCACTCCAAGGTGATGGCCTGGGTCGCCGTCGACCGCACCATCAAGCTGATCGAGTCCGGCGACGCCGACGGCCCGGTGGAGCAGTGGAAGCGGCTGCGCGACGACATCCACCGGGACGTGTGCGAGAAGGGCTACGACAAGGAGCGCAACACCTTCACCCAGTCCTACGGCTCCAAGGAGCTGGACGCCTCCCTGCTGCTGATCCCGCAGGTGGGCTTCCTGCCGCCGGACGACAAGCGGGTGATCGGCACCGTCGAGGCGATCCAGCGCGAGCTGTCCACGTCCGACGGGTTCATCCTGCGCTACCCGACGGAGGGCAAGGACGAGGGCGTCGACGGCCTGCCGGGCGACGAGGGCGCGTTCCTCGCCTGCTCGTTCTGGATGGCGGACGACCTGGCGATGATCGGCCGGGTGGACGAGGCACGGAAGCTCTTCGAGAAGCTGCTCGCCCTGCGCAACGACCTCGGCCTGCTGGCGGAGGAGTGGGACCCGCGCCTGAAGCGCCAGGTCGGCAACTTCCCGCAGGCCTTCAGCCACGTGCCGCTCATCGACACGGCCCTGCGGCTGACGGCCTCGGGGGCGTACGGGGGCTGAGGCCTCCCGGCGACGGCGTCAGGTGAGTCGCGGTACGACCTCGGCCGCGACCCACTCCATCGCCTCCTCGAGGTGCCCGGCCGCGACGGGCAGCCACAGGGTGCACACGGTGAGCCCCGCCTCGGCGAGCCGCCCCAGGTCGTCGGCGACGCCCGCCGCGGTGGGCGCCTCGCCGCCGAGCGGCCGTCCCGGCGGCGGGACCACCGCGGGAACACCGGGCGGGGTGAGGAACACCACCGAGGCGAGCGTCAGCCGGTCGGCGTCGTCCGTACCGGCGAGGTCCCGCAGGCGGCGCCGGACATCGGTGACCTCGGCGGCGTCGACGCCGGTGCCGTACCAGCCGTCGCCGTACCGCAGCACCCGGCGCAGGGCGGCGTCGCTGTGGCCGCCGACCCACACGGGCGGCCCTCCGGCGGTGACCGGGGGCACCCCCAGGTTCGCCGAGCGCAGCGTGGTGAACGGCCCGTCGAAGTCCGCGGGCCGCCGCGTCCACAGGGCCCTGGCCGCCGCGAGGTGGTCGTCGGTGCGCGCCACGCTCGCGGACGGGCACGCCCACCGCTGCGAACTCGTCCGGGTTCCAGCCGGTGCCGACCCCCAGCACCAGACGGCCCCCGGACACGACGTCCAAGGTGGCCGCCTGGTTGGCGAGCACCACCGCCGGGTAGTACGGCGCGACGAGCACGGACGTCACCAGCCGCAACCGCGTCGTGGCCCCCGCGACGGCCGCCAGCAGGACCAGCGGGTCGGTGTCGAGACCGAAACCGCTGTCCAGGACGCGGTTGCCGACCGCGACATGATCAAAACCCAGCTCCTCGGCGTGCCGTGCGGCGCGGAGCGCGCCTGCTCCGTCGTCGAGCGGCCAACGCGGCTGAAGGGAGATCCCGAGACGCGGCAGAGCCATGCGCTTGCCTTTCGACGACAGCCGGACCGCACCGGAGCGGCCCCTGGACCGCCCCGTCACCACACCCAACTCCCGTACGCCCCAAGTCATTCCGGCCGCCCGGCGCGGCGTGCCGGGCGGTGGGGGCCGACGGGCCGGCGGGGTTCGTGTGCGCCCGGGATCGCCCGCACGGGTAGCGTCCGGGGGTATGGACAGCGGATACGACACCCGGGGCGCCGGGATCACCGTGCGGCGGGCGCTGGAGCTGCCCGGGCTGCGCGGTGGGCTGCCGGAGGTCGTGGCGGGCGCCGACCGGCTGGGGCGCACGGTGCGCTGGGTGCACGCCGGTGAGGTGCCCCACATCGCCTCGCTGCTCAAGGGCGGCGAGCTGCTGCTGACCACCGGGTACGGGTTCGGCACCCGCCCGGCCGACCAGCGGGCGTTCGTGCGCACGCTGGCCGACCGGGGCATCGCGGCCCTCGTCGTCGAGCTCGGCCCGCGCTTCTCCCGGCTGCCCGCCGCCCTCGTCGACTCGGCCCGGGCGGCGGGGCTGCCGCTGGTCCAGCTGCACCGCGAGGTGCCGTTCGTGGCGGTCACCGAGGAGATCCACACCGAGATCGTCAACGGGCACTACGCGCTGCTGCAACGCGCGGAGGAGGTGCACCGCCGGTGCACCGGGGCGCTGCTGGGCGGCGGCGGGGTCCCCCGGGTGCTGGAGATCCTCGCCGGGTTCACCGGCAACCCGGTCTTCCTGGAGACGACCGACGGCCGGCTGCTGTACGCGGCCGGTGAGGGACCCGAGGGCGCGGACCCGCTCCAGGTGTGGGAGGGGCTGCGCGACCGGCACCAGGACGACCCGCCGGCCGGTTCGGCGCTCGTGGACGTGCCCGGCGGCGGCCCCGGCAGCGGCGGCGTACGGGCGCGTCTGGTGCTGCTTCCGGTGCGCAGCGCGCCGGAACCGGTGCACCGGATGGCCGCCGAGCGGGCGGCCGGCCTGCTCGCCGTGGTGCTGATGCAGGCACGTCAGGAGGAGGAGCTGGCGGCGCGGGGGCGCGGGGACTTCCTCACCGACCTCGCCGAGGGCCGCGTCGACGCGGCGGACGCGCCCGCGCAGGCGCGCGTACTGGGCTTCAGGCCGGGCTCCGGACCGCTGCTGCCGGTGGTGATGCGGCTCGGCGACGCGCTGTCCCCGCAGGGCGGCGGCTGGGCGGTGCTGGCCCGCGCGGTGGGCGAGGAACTGGCCTCGCTCGGGGTGCCCGTCCTGCTGGGCGTGCGGCCGGTGGAGGGGCGGGTGCCGCTGCTGCTGGGCCTGCGCGCGGAGGCCGAACGGCCGGCGGTCGCGGACCGGGTGGCGGCGGCGCTGCGGGCGGGCGTGGAGCGTGCGGGGATGCTGCGGCCCGGGGGCCGGCCGCCCGTCGTGGTGGTCGGGCCGGCCGGCGGCTGGGCGGCGGCCCCGACGGGCCTGCGGCACGCGGCGGAGACGGCGACGGCGGCGCAGGGACTGCCGGACCGCCCCTGGTACGACGCCCGGCGGCTGGACATCGACCTGCTGCTGTGGCGGCTGCGCGACCACCCGGACCTGGCGGACTTCGTGGACCGCGCGATCGGTCCGGTGCTGGACCACGACCGCCGTTCCAAGCCGCCCCTGCTGCCCACCCTGGAGAGCTATCTGGCGCACGCCGGACGCAAGGCGGAGACGGCCCGCGAACTCCACCTGAACCGGCAGACGCTCTACAACAGGCTCGCCCGCATCGGCGAGTTGCTGGCCACCGACCTCGACGACCCGCACACGGTCCTGGCGCTGGGCCTGGCCCTGCGCGCCCGGCGGCACGTGCCCTGACCGCGCCGGCCGGCCTCAGCTCAGGGGCCGGGGCTGGGTCAACTCGTCGTACACGCTCAGCACCTGGGCGACCGTCTCGTCCTCGGTCGGCCAGGTGGCGGCCTGCCGCACGCCCCGCTCCCGGAGCAGCTCCCGGCGGCCGGGATCGTCCAGCAGCCGTACGACGGCGTCCGCGAGCGCCCGCGCGTTGCCGTACGGGACGAGTTCGGCGGCGTCGCCGACGAGTTCGGGGATGCCGCCGACGGCGGTCGCGACGAGCGGCACGCGCGCGTGGAGGGCCTCCTGGGCGAGCGGTGAGCGCGACTCCCACCGGCTCGGCAGCAGCGCGATGTCGGCGGCGGCCAGCAGATCGGTGACGTCGTCGCGCCGGCCGATGAGCCGGACCGGCAGCTCCTCGTCCTCGATCCTGCGCTGGAGTTCACCGCGCAGCGGCCCCTCCCCGGCGAGCACCACCAGCGGTACGGGGTCGAGGCGCCGCCACGCGTGCGTGGCGTCCAGCAGGACGTCGTAGCCCCGGTGCCGGTCGAGGGAGCCGACGGCGATGAACAACGGGCGGCCGATGGCACCGAGTTCGGCCCGGGCCTTGGACCGCAGCCGGTCGGGGTCGTCCGGCACCGGGGAGGTGCGGCGACCGGGGAGGGACACGGCGGCCAGCCGGGCGTCGCGCGCGCCCGCGCGGCGCGCCCGGTCGACGAGGGCGGAGGTCGTCCCGAGCACCACGGCGGCCGCCTTGACGACCCGCCGCTCCAGTACGCGCAGGAAGTGGGCGCGCGGGCCGTCGGCGTGCGCCCGGTCGTGCCAGGTGACGACGAGCGGGGTACGCCGTCCGCTCAGGGCCAGCGCGGTACGGAAGGAGGCGTGCAGCCCGTGCGCGTGGACCAGGTCGGCGCCCGTGCAGGCGACCCGGAGGGCGGCCACCGACCCCGGGTCGCTGCTGCGCGGCACGTGCACGTGGTCGGCGCCGGCGCCGGTGAAGTCGTAGGTGTCATCCGCCTCGACGGGGGCGCACACCGTGACCCGCACGCCCCTCGCGACGAGCCCCGCGGCCAGCGAGCGCACATGGGCGCTGCTGGCGGCGTTGCCACCGCCCAGCACCTGCACGGTGCGCAGCGGTGAGTGACTGCTCGCGGGGGTCACGTGGCCGGGCTCCTGGTTCGGTTCGTGCGGTCCCGAAGAACCTACGCGAGGATCGGGCGAGTTCCTCGCCGTACTCCGTCAAGGATGCCAGGCCGTACGGCCGTTCCGGCGACGCCGACGTCCCGGGCCCGGGCCCGCACAGGACCACATATCACCCACACGAGTGAAAGAACCTCACTCGTCGCGGCCCCGCGGCTACCCGTCCGCCCTCGCCGTCGCCAGCAGTTCCTCCGCGTGGGCCCGGGCCGTCTCCGAGTCCTCCTGGCCGGCGAGCATGCGGGAGAGCTCCCGGATCCGCTCCTCGCCCTCGAGCACCTTCACACCGGACCGGGTGACCGAGCCGTCGCTGGTCTTCTCCACCAGCAGCTGCCGGTCGGCGAACGCGGCCACCTGCGGCAGGTGCGTGACGACCACGACCTGCGCCGTCTTCGCCAGCTTCGCCAGCCGCCGGCCGATCTCGACCGCCGCCTTGCCGCCGACACCGGCGTCGACCTCGTCGAAGAGGTACGTCGGCACCGGGTCCGTGCCCGCGAACACCACCTCCACGGCCAGCATCACGCGCGACAGCTCACCGCCCGACGCGCCCTTGGCGATGGGCCGGGGCGGCGCCCCGGGGTGCGGGGCGAGCAGCAGCTCCACCTCGTCCACGCCCGACGGCCCGTAGGCCACCGTGCGCCCGCCCACCTCGACGCCCTCCGGGTCCTCGGTCTGCCGGATGTCGAACGACACGCGCGCGTGCGGCATGGCGAGCGAGGCCAGCTCGGCGGTGACCGCCGACGCGAACCGCTGTGCCGCCTCCGTCCGCGCGTCCGTCAGCTCCTGCGCCAGGACGCCCAGTTCCGCGCGGAGCGCGTCGCGCTCGGCGGTCAGCTCCCCGATCCGCTCGTCGTCGCCGTCCAGTTCGGTCAGCCGCGCGGCACCCTGCTCGGCCCACGCCAGCACCGACGCGATGTCCTCGCCGTACTTCCGGGTCAGCCCGGTGAGCGCGGCCCGCCGCTCCTCGACGGCCGCCAGGCGCAGCGGATCGGCGTCCAGGTCGTCGGCGTACCCCGCCAGCTCCCCGGCCACATCGCGCAGCAGGATCCCGACCTCCCCGATCCGGTCGCAGAGCGCGGCCAGCGCCGGATCGTGCGCCCGTACGGCTTCCAGGGCCCGCTGGGCGCCCGCGACGAGCGTCCCGGCGTCCACGCCCTCGGGGTCCTCCGGATTGCCCGCGAGCGCGGCGTGCGCGAGTGCCGCGGCGGACGCCAGCGCCTCGGCGTGCCCGAGCCGCTCGGCCTCCTCCGCCAGCTCCACGTCCTCACCCGCACGGGGCTCCACGGCGGCGATCTCCTCGAGCCCGAAGCGCAGCAGGTCGGCCTCCTGGGCCCGCTCACGCGCGCGCGTGGTGATCTGTTCCAGCTCCGTGACCACGGCCCGCAGCCGCTTGTACGCCTCGGCGTACTTGCCGAGCGGCACGGCGACCGCGTACCCGGCGTACCGGTCGAGCGCCTGCCGCTGCCGGGACAGCTTCAGCAGCCCCTGCTGGTCGGTCTGCCCGTGCACGGCCACCAGCTCGTCGGCGAGCTCGGCCAGCACCCCCACGGGCACGCTCCGCCCGCCGAGGTGCGCCCGTGACCGCCCCTCGGCGGAAACGGTCCGGCTGACCAGCAGCGTCCCGTCGTCGAGCTCGGCCCCGGCCTCCTCGGCGCGCACGACGGCCGCGGCGCCCTCGGGCACGGTGATCCGTCCCTCGACGACCGCGTTCTTCGCGCCGATCCGCACCAGGGCCGCATCCGCCCGTCCACCCAGCAGCAGGCCCAGGCTGGTGACCACCATGGTCTTGCCCGCGCCCGTCTCACCGGTGACGGCGGTGAAGCCGGGCGACAGCTCGACAACAGCGTCGTCGATGACCCCGAGCGACCGTATCCGCATCTCCTCAAGCACGACACGACCTTACGAGGTCCGAGCCGGGGAGTGCGACCGCCCCGCCCTTGTCACCCGGGCGAGTGGAAGCGCCCCCTCAGGGGCGCGGGGCTGTATCGATGTGCGGCTCCGCCGCGTGGGCGCGAGCAACCCACACACAACCCGCACACGCCGACGCACCCGTTCCCCTACGGCGACACGGCACTAATGAGGTGCCCCACGCCACCCCGACACGGGCAGAGCGAATTTCGCGACCAACCGGTCGGTGAACGAGGCATGGTGCAACCGGGCCAACCGCACCGGCACAGCCCCCCGCCGCACCTCCACCCGCGCCCCGACCGGCAGCTCGACGGTCCGCCGCCCGTCACACCACAGCACCCCCGGAGGGACGTGCGGCAGCATTTCCACCGCCAGCACCGAGTCCGGCGAGGTCACCAGCGGCTTGGCGAACAGCGCGTGCGCCGAGATCGGCACCATCAGCAGCGCCTCGACCTCCGGCCACACCACGGGCCCGCCCGCGGAGAACGCGTACGCCGTGGAACCCGTCGGCGTGGCGCACACGATCCCGTCGCAGCCGAACCCGGTGACCGGCCGCCCGTCGATCTCCAGGACGACCTCCAGCATCCGCTCGGCGGACACCTTCTGCACGGCCGCCTCGTTCAGCGCCCAGTCCGTGTGCACGATGTCGCCGTTGCGGTGCACCACGACGTCGACGGTCATCCGCTCCTCGACCTCGTACGCCCTGCTCACCACCCGGTCGACCACTTTGTCCAGGTCGTCCCGCTCGGCCTCGGCGAGGAAGCCGACCCGTCCGAGGTTGACGCCCAGCATGGGCACCCCGGAGGCGCGGGCGAACTCGGCGCCGCGCAGCAGCGTGCCGTCACCGCCCAGCACGATCAGCAGCTCGCAGTCGTCCAGGCACTGCGGGGTGGCCTCCTTGACGGTCTCCACGTCGTCCGGCAGCGGCAGGTCGCGGGCCTCGTCCTCCAGGACCCGCACCCCGAGGCCGGAGCGCAGCAGGCCCTTGACCACGAGCTCGGCGCTGCGGATGGCCGCGGGCCGCCCGGTGTGGGCCAGCAGGAAAACAGTACGAGCTCGGTTCTGTGTCAACGCGGCCCCTCCGCCACAGCACGGTCAACGTCGGCCGGGTCCAGTTCCGGAGCCCCGGCCCGCAGCCACAGGAAGTATTCGACATTCCCGGAGGGTCCGGGCAGCGGACTCGCCGTCACGCCCTTCGCTCCGAGCCCCAGCTCCCAGGCCCTGGCGGCCACCCCGCGCACGGCCTCGGCGCGCAGCTGCGGGCTGCGGACGACCCCGCCGCTGCCCAGCCGCTCCTTGCCCACCTCGAACTGCGGCTTCACCATCATCACCAGGTCGGCGTCCGGCTTCACGCACCGCTTCAGGGCGGGCAGCACCAGTCCGAGCGGGATGAAGGACAGATCCCCCACGACAAGATCCACAGGCTCCCCATCGATGACCTCGAGCGTCAACTCCCGTACGTTCGTACGGTCCTTGACGGTGACGCGTTCATCGTTGCGCAGAGTCCAGGCGAGTTGTCCGTATCCGACGTCCACGGCGACCACGTGCGCGGCCCCGGCCCGCAGCAGGACGTCGGTGAAGCCACCGGTGGAGGCGCCGGCGTCGAGCGCCCGCCGCCCCTCGACGACCAGCCCCCGCGGCACGAAGGCGTCCAGGGCGCCGGCCAGCTTGTGGCCGCCGCGCGAGACGTAGTCCGGGTCGCCCGCGTCCTCGACGACGACGATCGCGGCGGCGGTCTCCACCTGCGTGGCGGGCTTGGTGGCGACCGTCCTGCCGACGCTGACCCGCCCGGCGGCGATCAGCTGGCTGGCGTGCTCACGCGAGCGCGCGAGCTTACGGCGGACCAGCTCCGCGTCGAGACGGCGGCGTGCGACTCCTGCCACGTTCGGTTCAGCTCCTGTGTTCGTGAGGCCGTGGGGGCCCCGGAGGTCCCGGGCGGGCGTCGAGCGCGGTGAGCGCGTCGCGCAGCCCCCGGTGTACATCCTCGTACACCTCGACATGGCCGTCCGTGGTGAGGTGGTCGGCGTCGGCCAGCCGCTCCACATGGGCGTCCACCTCGGGGTGGCCGGTGGGGGTGCGCGGCACGTTCAGGGGCGCGGGGGCGGCGGGCCCGTCCTCGGGCGGCGGCTGCACGATGCCCGGGTCCGTGCCCTCCGCCTCCGGCACTGCGTCGTTCATGCCCCGACGCTACCGCGAACGGCTGCGGTACCGTCGTCCGCGATGGCCACGATCGAGGAGTGCCGCGCCGCACTCGACAAGCTTTCGGACAACATGCGGGGCGCCGAGGGGGACGTCCGCGCGGCCGCGGCGATGGACCGCTCGGTCAGCTGCCACATCACCGACCTGGACGTGACCTTCGCCGGCCGGCTCACCGGCGGCCGGATCGAGGTGCGCGACACGTTTCCCGGCCCGCCGCGCGAGAGGGCGCAGATACGGCTCGCGATGACGGGCGACGACCTGCTGGCCCTGGTCGACGGCGAACTGCACTTCGCCAGAGCCTGGGGTTCGGGCCGGGTACGCCTTGAGGCGGGGCTGCGCGACCTGTTCCGCCTCAGGAGGCTTCTGTAGCGCCCACCTTCTCGGCCGTCCCCTTCGCCCGTGCCGTGCGGGCCGCCGGCACCACCAGCGGGGTACCCGTCTCGGGATCGTCGATGACCTGGCAGCGCAGCCCGAAGACCTCCTCGACCAGCCCGGCGGTGACGATGTCCTTCGGGGCGCCCTGGGCGATGACCTTCCCCCCGCGCAGGGCGATGAGGTGGGTGGCGTACCGGGCCGCGTGGTTGAGGTCGTGCAGCACGGCGACGAGGGTGCGCCCCTGCTCCTCGTGCAGGTCCGCGCAGAGGTCGAGTACGTCGATCTGGTGCTGGATGTCGAGGAACGTGGTCGGTTCGTCGAGGAGCAGCAGCGGGGTCTGCTGGGCCAGCGCCATGGCGATCCACACACGCTGCCGCTGACCGCCGGAGAGCTCGTCGACGTAGCGTTCCGCCAGCTCGGCGACGCCGGTGCGGGCCATCGACTCCTGGACGACGCGCTCGTCCTCGGCGGACCACTGGCGCAGCAGGCCCTGGTGCGGGTACCGGCCGCGGCCCACCAGGTCGCCGACGGTGATGCCGTCGGGCGCGATGGACGACTGGGGCAGCAGGCCGAGGGTGCGGGCCACCTTCTTGGCCGGCATCGACTGGATGACCTGCCCGTCGAGCAGGACGCGCCCCTCGCTCGGCTTGAGCATCCGCGACAGCGCCCGCAGCAGCGTCGACTTGCCGCACGCGTTGGGGCCGACGATCACGGTGAAGGAGTTGTCCGGTATCTCCACCGACAGCTGTTCGGCGATGACCCGCTGGTCGTAGGCCAGGGTGACGTTCTCGGCGGACAGTCGGTTCACGGTGCTCCTTCGGTGGTTCGTCCCGCTGCCGGCGGTGCCGCCGACGCTCATATCCGGCCCGCCTTGCGCTCGGTGACCAGCAGCCACAGCAGATAGACACCGCCGAGCACACCGGTGACCACGCCCACGGGCAGCTGCTCGGCGCCGAACGCCCGCTGCGACACCCAGTCGGCGGTGACCAGGAGGGCGGCGCCCATGCACAGCGACGCGGCCAGGTTGGGGCCGGGCGAACGGGTCAGCCGCCGGGCCAGCTGGGGCGCGGTGAGCGCGACGAAGCTGACCGGTCCGGCGGCGGCGGTCGCGGACGCGGTGAGCAGCACGGCCGACAGCATCAGCAGCAGCCGTACGCGCTCCACGCGCACGCCGAGGGCGTACGACACGTCGTCGCCCATCTCCATCATCCGCAGGCCGCGCGAGTTGGCCAGAACCAGCGGTACGAGGACGGCGCACAGGGCGAGCAGCGGCCAGACCTGGTCCCAGTCCCGGCCGTCGAGGGATCCGGTCATCCACACGACCGCGCGGGCCGCGTCGACGATGTCGGACTTGGTGAGCAGATAGCCGTTGACCGCCGTGACGATCGCCGAGACGCCGATGCCGACCAGGACCAGACGGTATCCGTGCACGCCCCGCTTCCAGGCGAGCACGTAGATGGCGAAACCGGTCACCAGTCCGCCGGCGAGCGCGCCGAGGGCGACCTGGTTGGCGGTCCCGGAGAACAGCACGATCACCGTGAGGGCGCCGGCCGTCGCCCCCTGGCCGAGGCCGAGCACGTCCGGGCTGCCCAGCGGGTTGCGGGAGACGGACTGGAACAGCGCGCCGCCGAGCCCGAGGGAGGCGCCGACGAGCAGCCCGACCAGGACCCGGGGCAGTCGCAGTTCGTTGACGATGAACTCCTGGCCGGCGTTCCCCTCGCCGACGAGTGTCCTGAGCACATCGGCGGCGGGGATCGGGAAGTCGCCGGTGCCGATCAGCACGACACTCGCGGCGAGCGCCGCGAGCAGCAGCAGGACGACGACGGTGAGGGCGCGCACGTCCAGCCGGACCGAGAGGCCGCCGGGAGTCCGCACCGCGCGGTTGGTCTTCACAGCTGGGCCGTCCTCCGCCGTCGTACGAGAAAGATGAAGACCGGGCCGCCGAGGATCGCGGTGACGATGCCGACCTGGAGTTCGGCGGGCCGGGCCACGATCCGGCCGAGCACATCGGCGCCGAGCAGCAGCACGGGCGACAGGATCGCGGCGTACGGCAGGATCCAGCGCAGGTCGGGTCCGGTGAAGGAGCGCACGATGTGCGGCACCATCAGACCGACGAAGACGATCGGCCCGCAGGCGGCGGTCGCGGCCCCGCACAGCACGGTCGCGGCGAGCATGGACAGCGCGCGGGTGCGGTTGAGGTTGGCGCCGAGCGCCTTGGCGGTGTCGTCGCCCATGGCCATCGCGTTGAGCGGCCGGGCGAGCGCCAGCGCCAGGAGGGAGCCGGCGAGCAGGAACGGCAGCACCTGGGTGACGGTCGAGTCGGTCCCCGAGGCCAGCGAACCCACCGTCCAGAAACGCATCCTGCCGAGCGCCGCGTCGTCGAGGATCATGACGGCCTGGAGATAGCCGTACAGCGCCGCGCTGATGGCGGTACCGGCGAGCACCAGCCGCACCGGCGTCGCGCCCCGGCTGCCGCCGAGGAACCACACCAGCGCGCCGACGGCGGCCGCGCCGAAGAAGGCGAACCACACGTATCCGGACAGCGAGGTGACGCCGAAGAAGGTGATGGCGGTGACGACGGCGGCGGACGCGCCCGCGTTGAGGCCGAGCAGTCCGGGATCGGCCAGCGGGTTGCGGGTGAGCGCCTGCAGGACCGATCCCGCCAGGCCGAGCGCGGCTCCCGCGAGCACTCCGAGGACGGTTCGTGACAGCCTGTCGGCCACGACGACGTCGCCGTAGGTGCCCGAGTCCTCGAACAGGCCGTGCCAGACCTGCTCCAGGGACAGCTCCTTCGCCCCGACCGCGATGCTCACCAGCGCGACGAGCACCAGGATCACGACGGAGACGAGCAGCCCGAGGACGCGTATCGCCCGGCGGTTCGGGGGCGCGGGGGCGGTCTCCGCGCGCTGTTCGGGGGGACTCTCGACCAACACGCGGTTAGGTTAGCCTACCCTCCCCGCCGATCACGATTCCCGGGTGACGGGAGGCACGGGAGACGGGAGGCCTCACAGTCCCAGCCGTGCCAGCGCCTTCCCGCCGTCCAGCTCGCACACGCCGTCCCCGGCCGCCGTCCACGCCGCCGCGCACAGCGCACGCAACCCGTCCAGCGCGCCGCCGTCGCCCTCCAGCTCCAGCGCCCCGGCCCCGGCCGTCGCCGTCCAGCCACCGCACCGGAACCCCTCGCCCGTCCCGACGACCTCCGGCTGTCCGGTGAGCATCCCGCGCAGATCGGCGTCGACATACGTCGGCCGGTGCTGCGGCGGCGCGGCGAGCAGCCGCGCGCCGTCCGTCACACCGGTCAGCACCAGCAGCGAGTCGACCTCGCCATTGAACGCGCCCTCGATGTCCGTGTCCAGCCGGTCCCCCACCACCAACGGCCGCTCGGCGCCCGTCCGCAGGATCGTCTCCCGGTGCATCGGCGGCAGCGGCTTGCCCGCGACCTGCGGCTCGGCGCCCGTGGCGATCCGTACGACCTCCACCGCCGCGCCGTTGCCCGGGGCGATGCCCCGGCCGCTGGGAATCGTCAGGTCGGTGTTGGACGCGAACCACGGCAGCCCGCGCGCCACGGCGTACGACGCCTCGGCGAACCTCCCCCACGGCAGCTCGGGCCCGCCGTACCCCTGGACGACCGCCACCGGGTCGTCGTCCGCCGACTCCACCGGCACGAGCCCCCGCTCCCGCAGCGCCACCCGCAGCCCCTCGCCGCCGATCACCAGCACCCGGGCGCCCTGCGGCACCTGCTCACCGACCAGCCGCGCGACCGCCTGCGCGGAGGTGATGACGTCGCCGGCCTCCGCCGGTATCCCGAGCTCGGTCAGATGAGCGGCCACCACGTCCGGGGTGCGCAGGGCGTTGTTGGTCACGTACGCGAGACGCATACCGCCCTCGCGGGCCGTGGCCAGCGACTCGACCGCGTGGACGATCGCGCTCCCGCCCGCGTACACCACACCGTCGAGGTCGAGCAGCGCCGTGTCGTACGCCTCGCTCAGGGCCTGCCCACTGCCCTCGGGCCTCGTCCTGACGCTCCGGCTCATTCGCATCGCTCCTCGTTCGACGGCTTTCCCCCGCATCATCCCCCATGCCACCGACACCCGTACGATGCCGGGATGAACACTGCAGGTCACTCGACGGCAAAGGCGCCCCGGGGCCTGGAACTCACCCCGTTCCGAGGCCTTCGTTACGACCCGGACCGGGTCGGCAGCCTGGCCGCCGTGACATCCCCGCCGTACGACGTCGTCGTCCGCCCCGACGGCCTGCACCACCTCCAGTCCGCCGACCCGCACAACATCGTCCGGCTGATCCTGCCCGAGGCCGGCACGCCCGAGGCACGCAACGCCCAGGCCGCCGACACGCTGCGCCGCTGGCGCGCTGAGGGGATCCTGACCGCCGACCCGGAACCGGGCCTGTACGTCTACGAGCAGCGCGACGGCGACGGCATGGTGCAGCGCGGCATCATCGGCGCGCTGCGCGTCTCCGACCCCGAGGAGCGGCTCGTCCTGCCGCACGAGGACGTCATGCCGCACATCGTCGCCGACCGTGCGGACCTGATGCGGGCCACCTCCGCCAACCTCGAACCGCTGCTGCTCACCTACCGGGGCGACGGCTCTGCCGGTGCCACGGCCGACGTGATCGAGCGCACGGCGGAACGGCCGCCCCTCCTGGCGACCACCACGGAGGACGGTTTCCACCACCGCCTGTGGTCCGTCACCGACCCCGCCGACCTGACCGCCATTCAGCGCGAACTCGCCGGTCACCAGGCCCTCATCGCCGACGGCCACCACCGCTGGGCGACCTACCGGCGCCTGCGCGCGGAGCGCTCCTCCCCCGGCCCCTGGGACCACGGGCTGGTCCTCCTCGTCGACACGGCCCGCTACCCCCTGCGCGTCCGCGCCATCCACCGCCTGCTGCACGACCTGCCGGTCGCGGACGCCGTGACCGCACTCGACGGCCTGTTCCGCGTCCGCCGCCTCGACGCACCGCTCGCCGAGGCCGTGAACGTCCTCGCCGAGGCCGCCTCGGCGGGCAACGCCTTCCTCCTCGCCGGGGACGGCGCCTTCCATCTCGTGGACCGCCCGGACCCGGACCTGCTGGCCCGCACGATCCCGATGGACCGCCCGGCGGCCTGGCGCACCCTCGACGCGACGATTTTGCACGCCACGCTCCTGGACCACGTCTGGCGTGTCCCCGACTCCCCCGCCCACATCGCCTACATCCACGACACGGCGGCCACGGTCGAGAAGGCGGAACGCGACGGCGGAACGGCCGTCCTGATGCACCCGGTGCACGAGGACGTCGTCCGCGACCTCGCCCGCCAGGGCGTCACGATGCCGCGCAAGTCGACGTCGTTCGGCCCGAAGCCCGCGTCGGGCCTGGTCCTGCGCGCGCTCGACCTGTGACGAAGGGGCGGGCCTCCGTGGAGACCCGCCCCTTCATGCCTGCCCTGCGCCTCGGACGTCAGTCCTTGTCGTCCTCGTGCGCGGTGTCGTCGGCCTCGTCCTCGCCGAGGGCGTCCACGAATTCCACGCCGTCCAGCTCGGCCAGCCGGTCGGAGGCGTCCGTGCTGCCGTCCCGGTCGGCCTCCACGGCCTTGGCGAACCACTCCCGTGCCTCGCCGCTCCGGCCGGCGGCGTGCAGCGCGTCGGCGTAGGCGTAGCGCAGCCGCGCGGTCCACGGCTGGACCGAGTTGGACGCGAGCTCGGAGCTCTGCAGCGTCACGATCGCCGCGTCCAGCTGGCCCATGTCACGCCGGGCGCCGGCCGCGACGAGCCGCATCTCGACCTGCCCTGCCTTGTCCAGCTTCTGCACCTCGGGGGCCCCGGCCATGTCCAGCGCCTTCTCCGGCCGGCCGAGTCCACGCTCGCAGTCGGCCATGAGGGGCCACAGCTCCACGGTCCCGGTCATCCGCCGCGCGGCCCGGAACTCGGCGAGCGCCTCGGCGTACTTCTGGTTCGCGTACGCGGCGAACCCGGCGGCCTCCCGTACGGCGGCGACACGCGACGCCAGCCGCAGGGCCACCCTGGAGTAGCCGTACGCGCCCTCGGGGTCCTCGTCGATCAGCCGGGCCACCATCACCAGGTTCTTGGCGACGTCCTCCGCGAGCGTCTTGGGCAGGCTCTGCAGCTCCTGCCGTACGTCCTTGTCGATCTCCTCGCCCGTGACGTCCTCGGGGATCGGCAGCCGCTTGATCGGCTCCCGGTCCCGGTCGCGGTCCCGGTCCTCACGGAACCGCCCGCCACCGTGCCGGTCGTCCCGCCCCCGGAACCCACCGGGCCGCCCACCACGGTCGTCACGCCGAGGCCCACGCCCGCGGTCGTCGCGGCCACGGAAGCCACCACGCTCGCCGCCACGGCTGTCCTCGCGACGGAAACCACCACGCTCGCCGTCTCGTCGGTCGTCTCGCCGGTCGTCGCGGCGGCCGTAACCCCGGTCGTCATCCCGACGGAAGCCACCACGCTCACCGCCGCGGTCGTCGCGACGGAAACCACCGCGCTCACCGCCACGGCTGTCGTCACGACGGAAGCCACCACGCTCGCCACCGCGAGTGTCGTCACGGTGGAAACCACCGCGCTCACCACCGCGGTTGTCATCGCGGCGGAAGTCGCCCCGGCCCCCGCCACGGCTGTCGTCACGACGATCGTCGCGGCCACGGAAACCACCGCGCTCACCGCCACGGCTGTCCTCGCGACGGAAGCCACCACGCTCGCCGTCTCGTCGGTCGTCTCGTCGGTCGTCTCGCCGGTCGTCGCGGCGGTCGTCGCGGCGGCCGTAACCCCGGTCGTCATCCCGACGGAAACCACCACGCTCACCACCGCGGCTGTCGTCACGACGGTCGTCCCGTCCGCGGTAACCACCGCGCTCGCCACCGCGGTTGTCGTCACGACGGTCGTCCCGTCCGCGGTAACCACCGCGCTCGCCACCGCGGTTGTCGTCCCGTCCGCGGAAACCGCCACGCTCCGGCCGGCCACCGGAACGGTCGTCCCGCCGGAAGCCACGGTCGCGGTCATTGCCTCGACCAGGGCCGCCGCCGCGCTGGCCACCACGGTCGGAGCGCTCAGGACGGTCACCACTGTCCCGTCGCCGCTGGTCGCGTTCCGGACGGTCGTCGGAAGAGTTGGTGGACATCGGTGACTCCTGTCTTCGGTACTGCAAGCATAAATAAAAAAGGACCCCCGGCCCCAGCTGAACGCTGGTGACCAGGGGTCCTTCCAAAGATTGTTCGGCGGCGTCCTACTCTCCCACAGGGTCCCCCCTGCAGTACCATCGGCGCTGTAAGGCTTAGCTTCCGGGTTCGGAATGTAACCGGGCGTTTCCCCTACGCTATGACCACCGAAACCCTAATGGTTTCGAGCGAACAAGCACACTCTTCTATTGTCTGTTCTGCTCAAAGCCGACAACGGTCGTTGTCTCAGAACTAACACAGTGGACGCGAGCAACTGAGGACAAGCCCTCGGCCTATTAGTACCGGTCAACTCCACACGTTACCGTGCTTCCATATCCGGCCTATCAACCCA
>NZ_JAGMUJ010000041.1 GCF_019049255.1 Streptomyces sp. AC558_RSS880
ACCGGGGTGCCGGTGGGGACGGCGTAGTCCTGACCGCTGTGCTTGGACGCCCACATGCCGCCGTTCTGGGCGAAGCTCGCGGACAGCTTGTAGCTCTTGACCGGGGAGACCCAGGAGGCCGTGGCCTTCTTGGCGACGGCCTGCGCCTGGGCGGTGGTGGCGGCGCCGGGCGCGGCCGTGTTCTCGGCGGCGACCGCGGCCCCGACTCCCAGGACGACCGTGGCGCCCATGCCGGCGGCCAGGACGGCCGCGCGGGTCTGGGTCAGGGACGTACGGGGGAGACGGGACGTGACGCGCTGGAGCATGGAGACCTCATGGGTGAGGGGACGGGGGAGGCCATCGGTGGAACGGGGTCCGTGCCGTGATGGCTGTTCCTTGGTAACCGGATCCGGTCAAAAGCCGCAAAGGTGTGACCTACGACGAAAGGTCGTACTCCGGGCGTGAGACGCACGTCTCTTGACGGTCGGCCCCGGACGGGGCGAAACCCCCCATTTCAAGCTGATCGGTCAGCTCTGTGCACCAAATGTCCCTTTTGGATTCAACCACTTCTCCACTATTCCGGTTAGTACCGGATGTTTCCCCTGTGCCGCTTGTCACCGGGAGCCCGGTCCGGATGCCCGGTGAATGTGGCGTGCGTCTCCGGTTCTGCCGCCCCGGTCAGCCGCCCAGCACCTCCAGCGACACCCACAGCGCCACCGTCGACGCCACCAACGCCGCCGGAACGGTGGCCAGGCCCAGCAGGGTGAAGCGCCTGAGGCTGACCTCGTGGGCGTGGTGGTGGGCGATGCGGCGCCACAGGAGGGTGGCCAGGGAACCCGCGTAGGTGAGGTTCGGGCCGATGTTGACGCCCAGCAGGACCGCGAGGACCGCGCCGGGGCCGGACGGTGCGGCCAGGGGGACGAGGGCGAGGACCGCGGGCAGGTTGTTGATCAGGTTGGCGAGCAGCGCCGCCAGGCCCGCGACGGCCAGCAGGGCCGGCAGTGACGTGCCGTCGGGGAGGACGACGCCGAGCGCCTCGCCCAGGCCGTGGTCCAGGACCGCCCGTACGACCACGCCGAGCGCCAGGACGAACGCGAGGAACGGCAGGTCGGCGGAGCGGAGGACCGCGGCCGGGGTGGTGCGGCGGCGCGCCAGGGCGCGTACGGCCAGCACGGTCGCGCCGGCCGCCGCCGCCCACGCCGGGTCGATGCCGAGCGCGGACGCCACGGCGAACCCGGCCAGCGTGGCGGCCACGGTCACCAGGGCGAACAGGGGCGGTCCCGCCGGCTTCTCCGGCACCTCCGGTGCGGTGGGCGCCGCGTCCAGGTCGGCGGCGAAGAAGCGGCGGAAGACGGCGTACTCCACGGCGATCGCCGCCAGCCACGGCAGGGTCATCAGCAACGCGAAGCGGGTGAAGCTCAGCCCCGTGGCGGTGAACGCGAGCAGGTTCGTCAGGTTCGACACCGGCAGCAGCAGGGACGCCGTGTTCGACAGGTGCGCGCCGGCGTAGACGTGGGGGGCGGGCCGGGCGCCCATGCGGGTGGCGGTGGCGAACACCACCGGCGTCAGCAGGACCACGGTGGCGTCCAGGCTGAGCGCGGCGGTGATCAGCGAGGCGAGGGCGAAGACCGCGCCCAGCAGCCTGCGCGGCCGGTGACGGGACCAGTGGGCCATCCAGGTCCCGCAGGCGTGGAAGAGACCCTCGTCGGCGCAGAGCCTGGCGAGCACCAGCACGGCGGCGAGGAAGCCGATCACCGGCCCGAGCCGGACGGCCTCCTCGCGCACCGCCGTCAGGGGGATCGCACCGGTCGCGATCACGACGCCGGCCGCGGGCACCGCGAACGCCGCCTCCGGCCAGCGGAAGGGACGGACGACGGCACACACCAGCACCACGGCCAGCGCGGCGACGGACAACGATTCGAGCAGCACAGCCCCGATCATCCCCAGGGGGCGGCGGGACGCGGACACCGCGTCCCCGGGATGTCGCGGGACGGTACCTTCGACCTCACGCCGATCCGGGCCGATGAGGAGAGTCAACGTGAGCAAGTTCGTGCGGCCCGCCGCCGAGGGCGCCGACCCGTTCGGTACGGCGCGTCTGCGGCGCGGGGTCCTGGACGCCTGGGTCACCAGCCCCGCCCGCTTCCGTGAGGACGCCAACGCCGAGGAGGACCTCGTCCTCGGCGGCTACCGGGACCGCCTCGTCGTCGAACTCGCCCAGAACGCCGCCGACGCCGCCGCCCGGGCCGGCGTGCCGGGACGGCTGCGGCTCACCCTGCGCGACGGGGTCCTCGTCGCCGCCAACACCGGGGCCCCGCTGGACGCGGCCGGTGTCGAGTCGCTGTCCACGCTGCGGGCCTCCGCCAAGCGGGACGCCCCGGACCGGTCCGTGGGCCGGTTCGGCGTCGGCTTCGCCGCCGTCCTCGCCGTCACCGACGAGCCCGCTGTCGTCGGGCGGCACGGCGGGGTCCGCTGGTCGCTGGCCGAGGCGCGGGAGCTCGCGGGGGACACCGCCCGGCACAGCCCCGGCCTGGGGGACGAGATCCGGCGGCGTGACGGGCACGTGCCCCTGCTCCGGCTTCCGTTCGCCGCCGAGGGCACCGCGCCCGGCCCGTACGACACGGCCGTCATCCTCCCGCTGCGCGACGCCGCCGCCACCGACCTCGCCGAGCGGCTGCTGCACGCCGTCGACGATGCTCTGCTGCTCGCCCTGCCCGGGCTGGAGGAGGTCGTCGTCGAGATCGGGGACGCGGAGCCCCGTACCGTCAGCCGCCGCGGCGAGGACGGACTCGTCGTCGTCGAGGACTCCCGGGAAGGCGTCACCCGCTGGCGCACCGCCCTCGCGCACGGCCCGCTCACCCCCGATCTGCTCGCCGACCGGCCGGTCGAGGAGCGGCTGCGCCCCCACTGGTCGGTCACCTGGGCCGTTCCCGTGGACTCCGACGGGGGCCCCGCCCGGCCCCGCACCAGCGCCGTCGTGCACGCGCCCACCCCCAGCGACGAGCCGCTCGGCGTGCCCGCGCTGCTCATCGCCTCCTTCCCGCTGGACTCCACCCGCCGGCACGCCGCCCCCGGCCCGCTCACCGACTTCCTCGTGCAGCGCGCCGCCGACGCCTACGCCGGGCTCCTCGCCGACTGGCGCCCGGTGGCCGCCGGGATCATCGACCTGGTGCCGGGCCCGCTCGGCAAGGGCGAACTGGACGGCGCCCTGCGCCGGGCGATCCTCGAACGGCTGCCCCGTACGTCCTTCCTCCCGCCGGCCGCCGGGCCGCGCGGGCAGGACGACGACTCCGAACTGCCGGAGTCGCTGCGGCCCCGGGACGCCGAGGTCGTCGAAGGCGCGGGGGCCGACACCGTACGGGTGCTGGCCGAAGTCCTCCCCACCCTCCTGCCCGCCGGTCTCGAACGCCGCGTCGAGCTGCGCACCCTGGGCGTGGCACGCGTCCCGCTCACCGACGCGATCGACCGGCTGGCCGGTCTGGAGAAGTCCCCCGACTGGTGGCGGCGGCTGTACGACAGCCTCGCCGGGGTCGACCCGGACCGGCTCTCCGGGCTGCCCGTGCCGCTGGCCGACGGGCGGACGACGATCGGGCCCCGGCAGGTGCTGCTGCCCACCCCCGACTCGGCCTCCCTCGACGCGGAACTCCTCGCCCGGCTCGGGCTCAAGGTCGCCCACCCGGACGCCGCCCACCCCCTCCTGGAGAAGCTCGGCGCGCTCCCCGCCACCCCGCGCGCCGTCCTCACCACCCCGCAGGTGCGGGCCGCCGTCGCCGCCTCGCTCGACGACGAGGGCGGGGTGAACTGGGAGGAGGACGCCCCGGACGCCGAGGAACTCGCCGACACCGTGCTCGGCCTGGTGCGCGACGCCGGGCTCGAACCCGGCGACGAGCCCTGGCTGGGCGCCCTCGCCCTGCCCGACGAGGACGGCGAACTCTCCCCGGCCTGCGAGCTGGTCTTCCCCGGCGGCCCGTTCGCCCAGGTCATGCGCGAGGGCGAACTCGCCGCCGTGGACGGCGAACTGGCCGAGCGGTGGGGTGAACAGCCGCTGGCCGCCTGCGGTGTGCTGGTGGACTTCGCGCTGATCCGCGCCACCGACGTCGTCCTCGACCCCGACGAACTGGAGCCCCGCGAAGGGGACTTCGCCGAACCCGACGACGCCGGTCTGCTGGACGCCGTGGACGTGTGGAGCGAGGACGTCCTCGACCGCTTCCCGGACAGCCCCGTCCCGCCCGTCGCCACCGAGATCGTCGCCGTGCGCGACCTCGACCTCGTCGACGACGACCAGTGGCCCCGCGCCCTCGCCCTCCTCGCCCGCCCGCCGCTGCGCGACGCGCTCACCCAGCCCGTGCGGATCCTGCTGCACGACGGCACCCACGAAATCGTCCGGCCGTACACCGCCTGGTGGCTGCGCGGGCACCCGGTGATCGGCGGTCGCCGCCCCGCCGGCCTGCGCGCGGCCGGCGGCGACCCGCTGCTGCGGGGTCTGTACGACGAGGCCGACGCGACCGGGTTCGAGGACGAGCAGGTGTTGCGGGCGCTGGGCGTACGGACCTCGGTGGCCGCCCTCCTCGACGAGCCCGGCGGCGCGGCGGAGCTGCTGGACCGCCTCGCCGACCCCGACCGCCCCGTCACGGCCGCCCAACTGCACGCCCTGTACGGCGCGCTGGCCGAACTGGATCCCGAACAGGTGACCCTGCCGGACGATCTGCGGGCCGTGGTCGACGGCCGGGTCGAGGTGGTGGACGCCGCCGACGCGGTGGTCGTCGACTCGCCCGACCTGCTGCCGTTCACGTCCGGTGTGCCGCTGCTGCCGGTGCGGCCGGCGCGGGCCGCCGAGCTGGCCGAGCTGTTCCAGGTGCGGCGGCTGAGCGAGTCCGTCACCGGCGAGGTGGACTCCGAGGGCACGGAGCACGACGTACCGGACGCGGTGCGGGTGCTGCTGGGGCCGCGTACCCCGGCGTCGTACGTCGAGCACGAGGAACTCGTCGTCGACGGCGTGGAGATCGACTGGCGCCTGACGGCCGACGGTGTGCTGCACGCGGCGACGCTGGAGGGCGTGGCCGCGGGCCTCGCCTGGGCGGCGGGCCAGTGGCCCCGGCGCTTCGAGGTGGCGGCACTGCTGGAAGACCCGTCCCGCACGGAGGAGTTGGCGCGGGACCGCTGGTTCGACTGAACCCGACGACGCCCGCACATTTGTTTCACTTCTCGTACAACCATATGGGCGAGTGGTGTATCTGATCATGCGAGTCAACAGACTCCACGATCATTCGGGCCCCGGCCGACGACGAGCCGTACGAAACGACCAGAGCCGGGGCCCCCTTCTCCAACGTGGGGAACACATGCGCATTCGTGCCACCGTGGCCGCCCTCTCCGGCGCCCTGGCCCTGTCCGCCCTCGCCGTCCCGGCCGCTCACGCCGACGACTCCGAGGGAGACACCAAGATCTCCAACGTGGTGGTCAACGGCGGCAAGTCCGTCGTCGTCGGCCCCACCGCTGCCAAGAAGGTCACCGTGACCTTCACCGTCACCGACAACTCCGGCGTCGACTGGGCGCAGGCCATCCTGTACCACGGCTCGAGCATCGAGAAGGCCGACAGCGGGGCCGTCGCCGACAGCAGCGACGGTGAGGCCAAGTGCACCAAGGTCAACGCCACGAAGTCGACCTGCACGTCCAGCTTCACCCTGGACCCGGGCTACAACCTGATCAACTCGGTCGCCGGCACCTGGAAGGTGTGGGCCGTCGCCGAGGCCAAGGACGACAACTTCGCGCAGAAGGACAACGCCAAGAGCTTCAAGGTCCAGCGGGCCTCCAAGCTCACCGTCAACGCCTCCCCCGAGCCGGTGAAGAAGGGCAAGACCATCACCGTCACGGGCAAGCTGTCCCGGGCCAACTGGGAGACCGGCACGTACGCCGGTTACACCGGCCAGTCGGTGAAGCTGCAGTTCCGCAAGAAGAGCTCCAGCACCTACAGCACGGTCAAGACCATCAAGACCAACTCCAAGGGCGAGCTGAAGACCACCGTCAAGGCCTCCGCCGACGGCTACTACCGCTACTCCTTCGCGGGCACCACGACCACCCCGGCGGTCAACGCGACGGGTGACTTCGTCGACGTGAAGTAAGCACCTCCGCGCTAAGCGGGAACGCGGCGGTCCACCCACCTCCACAGGAGCTCCAGGGTGGCCGCCGCCACCACCGCGATGCCGGTCGCGGCCCATGGCATGGTCATGTCGACCAGCCTCAGCGCGAAGAACTCCTGCAACCACGGCACCACCAGCACCAGCAGGAACCCGGCCCCCATCGCCGCGACCAGGCCGACCCGCCACCAGGTGTACGGCCGGGCGATGATCGCCAGCACCCAGATCGAGATCAGGAACAGCGTCAGCGTCGCCGCGCTCGTCTCCGCCTCCAGCGCGCCCGCACCGGTGTAGTGCTCCCGTGCGACCAGGTACGACGCGAACGTCGCCAGCGCGGCCAGCACCCCGCCCGGGATCGCGTACCGCATGACCCGCCGCACGAAGTTCGGCCGGGCGCGTTCCCTGTTGGGGGCGAGGGCGAGGAAGAACGCCGGGACGCCGATGGTGAGCGTGGACAGCAGCGTCAGATGGCGCGGCAGGAACGGGTACTCCACCTGCGAGACCACCACCAGCACCGCCAGCAGCACCGAGTACACCGTCTTCACCAGGAACAGCGTCGCGACCCGGGTGATGTTGCCGATCACCCGTCGCCCCTCCGCCACCACCGACGGCAGCGTGGCGAAGCTGTTGTTCAGCAGCACGATCTGGGCGACCGCCCGCGTGGCCTCCGAACCGGAGCCCATCGCCACGCCGATGTCGGCGTCCTTCAGCGCGAGCACGTCGTTCACGCCGTCCCCGGTCATCGCGACCGTGTGGCCCTTCGACTGGAGCGCGCCCACCATGTTCCGCTTCTGCTGCGGGGTGACCCGCCCGAACACCGTGCCCCGGTCCAGCGCCTCCGCCATCCCGTCCCGGTCGGCGGGCAGCCGGCGCGCGTCCACCGTCGTACCGGACAGCCCCAGCTTGGACGCGACCGCTCCGACCGACACCGCGTTGTCCCCGGAGATGACCTTGGCGCGGACGTTCTGCTCGGCGAAGTAGCGCAGGGTGTCGGCCGCGTCGGGGCGCAGCCGCTGCTCCAGGACCACCAGCGCGGCCGGCCGTACGCCCTCGGCGGCCCCGGGGTCGTCGACGTCCACGCCGTCGCGGGCGCGGGCGAGCAGCAGCACGCGCAGTCCCTGCTCGTTCATCCGCTCGGTCTCGGCCAGCGCCGGGTCGCCGGGGTCCAGCAGCACGTCGGGCGCCCCCAGCAGCCAGGTGACGGACGTGCCGGGGCCCTCGTCGAACGTCGCGCCGCTGTACTTGCGGGTGGAGGAGAAGGGCAGGGTGTCGGTGAGGCGCCACTCCCGCGTATGCGGATACGCGTCGATGACCGCCTGCAGGGAGGCGTTCGGGCGGGGGTCCGCCGCACCCAGCGCGCCCAGCACCTCGCGCACGTACGTCCCGTCGCCGTCGCCGAGCACCCGCAGCTCGGTGACGTCCATGCCGCCCTCGGTGAGCGTGCCCGTCTTGTCCAGGCAGACCGTGTCGACGCGGGCCAGCCCTTCGATCGCGGGCAGCTCCTGCACCAGGCACTGCTTGCGCCCCAGCCGGATCACCCCGATCGCGAAGGCGACGGAGGTGAGCAGCACCAGCCCCTCGGGGACCATCGGCACGATCCCGCCGACCGTGCGGGCGACCGAGTCCTTCAGCTCGTTGTCCTTGACCACCAGCTGGCTGATGATCAGGCCGATCGCGGTCGGGACCATCATCCACGTCACGTACTTGAGGATCGTGGAGATGCCCGAGCGCAGCTCGGAGTGGACCAGCGTGAACCGGGACGCCTCCTCGGCGAGCTGCGCCGCGTACGCCTCGCGCCCCACCCGGGTCGCCTGGAAGGAGCCGCCGCCCGCGACGACGAAGCTGCCGGACATGACCTGGTCCCCGGGCTGCTTCACCACGGGGTCGGCCTCGCCGGTGAGCAGCGACTCGTCGATCTCCAGGCCGTCCGCCTCGACGCACACCCCGTCGACGACGACCTTGTCCCCCGGCCCGACCTCGATCAGGTCGTCCAGCACGATCTCGGAGGTGCCGACCTCCGCGGCCGTCCCGTCCCGGCGCACCGTGGGCCGTACCTCGCCGATCACCGCGAGGGAGTCGAGGGTCTTCTTCGCCCGCCACTCCTGGACGATGCCGATGCCGGTGTTGGCGAGGATCACGAAGCCGAACAGGCTGTCCTGGATGGGCGCGACGATCAGCATGATCACCCAGAGCACGCCGATGATCGCGTTGAACCGGGTGAAGACGTTCGCGCGGACGATCTCGGCCAGGGACCGGCTGCTGCGCACCGGTACGTCGTTGACCTGCCCGCGCGCCACTCGTTCGGCCACTTCCGCGGCCGTCAGACCGGTCACCGGTGAGGTGACCCTGGCGGGTCGCACGCCGTCGACCCGGTCGTCCGCCTCGAGATGCGTCATGCATTCGACGGTACGGGCGGATTCGGGGGCCCACCCACCCGAACGGCGGAAGATCCGACCTGGGGAGGACGGCCGTAGTGCCGTGGTCGTACGGCGGTGGCGTGGAAGCCGGCAGGGCTCAGTCGTACGGCGGTGGCGCGGAGGCCGGTCGGGCCGAGTCGGCCGGCGGGGAGCGGAGGCCGGCCGGGCTCAGTCGGCCGACGGGGCGGGGGAGCGGTCCGGCTCCGTCGCCTCGGCCGTCCGCGCCCGCTGGATCGCGGCGTCGCGCCTGCGGACGTACCAGATGCCGATGAAGCCGAGCCCGCCGCCGGCCAGGCAGGTCCACAGCCACCAGGTGTGGCCGTGGTCGTCGAACCAGCCGTAGAACGGCAGCTGGACCAGGAACAGGGCGAACCAGACGATCGTGCCGCCGATGATGGTGGCGACCACGGGGCCCTCCAGGGGCTCCGGCGCCTCGTGCTTGGGGGTCCACTTCGCCATGCGGACAAGCTTACGAGGCCCGGCACGTGACGGGGACCGCACGGGGCCACACGGTTCTACGCGCGGAGATAGCGTGGACGACGTTATATGTTCATACTGAATCCGTTTGTCTCTGACCGCTTTTATTCGTAGAAAACACCAAAGGGCTTCGGGGGACGCCCACCGGTGATGAGGTCCTTGCATGTCCACGTCGGCCACCACCAAGGCCCCCACCCCCGAGCAGCCGGGGTCAGGTGCCGCGTCCGGCGCCCTCGACCGCTACTTCCGGATCTCCGAGCGCGGCAGCACCCTGTCCCGTGAGGTCCGCGGCGGTTTCGCCACCTTCTTCGCCATGGCGTACATCATCGTGCTGAACCCGATCATCCTGGGCAGCGCGAAGGACATGTACGGCAACCAGCTCGACAACGGCCAGCTGGTCACCGCGACCGCCCTGACCGCGGCGTTCACCACGCTGCTCATGGGCGTCATCGGCAACGTCCCGATCGCGCTGGCCGCCGGTCTCGGTGTGAACTCGGTCGTCGCGCTCCAGCTCGCGCCGCGCATGTCGTGGCCGGACGCCATGGGCATGGTGGTGCTGGCCGGCTTCGTCGTGATGCTGCTGGTCGCCACCGGTCTGCGCGAGCGCGTGATGAACGCCGTCCCGCACGGTCTGCGCAAGGCCATCGCCATCGGCATCGGCCTGTTCATCATGCTGATCGGTCTGGTCGACTCCGGTTTCGTCACCCGTATGCCGGACGCCGCCCAGACCACCGTCCCGCTCCAGCTCGGCACCGGCGGTCACCTCACCGGCTGGCCGGTGCTCGTCTTCATCCTCGGCGCGCTGCTGACGCTGGCGCTGATCGTGCGCCGGGTGCCGGGCGCGATCCTCATCTCGATCGTCGCGATGACGGTCGTCGCGGTGGTCATCAACGCCGTCGCCGACATCCCGTCCTGGGGCCTGACGACGCCGACCTGGCCCGGCAACCCGGTCGCCACCCCCGACTTCGGTCTGATCGGCGAGGTCAGCCTGTTCGGCGGCTTCGGCAAGGTCGGCGTGCTGACCGGCGTCCTGTTCGTCTTCACCGTGCTGCTGTCGTGCTTCTTCGACGCGATGGGCACGATCATGGGCGTCTCGGACGAGGCCAAGCTGACCGACGCGCAGGGCCAGATGCCCGGCATCAACAAGGTCCTGTTCATCGACGGTGTCGCGGTCGCCGCCGGCGGTGCCAGCTCCTCCTCGGCCACCACCGCGTTCGTGGAGTCCACGGCCGGTGTCGGCGAGGGGGCGAGGACCGGCTTCGCCAACGTCGTCACCGGCGGACTGTTCGCGGTGGCGCTGTTCCTCACGCCCGTCGCCACGATGGTCCCGTCCCAGGCGGCCACCCCGGCGCTGCTCGCGGTGGGCTTCCTGATCCTGGCCGGTTCGGTCAAGGAGATCGACTGGGCGGACCACACGATCGCCGTCCCGGCCTTCGTGACGATGGTGATGATGCCGTTCACCTACTCGATCACCAACGGCATCGGCATGGGCTTCATCACCTTCGCGGTTCTGCGGCTGGCGGCCGGCCGCGGCCGGGAGGTCCCGTCGGCGATGTACGTGGTGGCGGCGGTGTTCGCCTTCTACTACCTGATGCCGGCGCTGGGCCTGACCTGATCCCACGCCACGGGGATCATGTGATCCCACGCCACGGAGCTCACGTGACCCCGCACCACGGGGTCACCTGACCCCGCACCACGGGCTCACGTGACCCCGTAGAACTTCTCCGTCTCCTCGACGGCGGTCTGGAACCGCTGGTCGAAGTCATCGCGCATGAGCGTCCGGACGACATAGTCCTGGACGCTCATGCCGCGTTTGGCGGCATGCTCACGGAGTCGTTCGAGCAGGTCGTGGTCGATGCGCAGGCTGAACACGTCGGTCCCCATGCGCATGAGGGTTGCTGCACACCACGGTGCGGCGCGCCACGATTCGCGGATGGATCACTCATATGGGTGATCCGGTGTGACAGTGGCGGGGGTCACGGACACGTACGCGCCTTCCGAGTGGTCCTTAGCGAGAGTAATGAGTTACGCTAAAGAACATGCCGGACTTCAGCCATGGCGACGACGCAGCCGCCGTGAACGCCCTCCGATCCGCCGTGATGCGGCTGTCCCGTCGGCTCAAGCACCAGCGCGTCGACGAGTCCCTCAGCCCCACCGAGATGTCGGTGCTGGGCACCCTGGCCCGCTGCGGCCGGGCCACCCCGGGCGAGCTCGCCCGCAAGGAGCACGTCCAGCCGCCGTCGATGACCCGCATCGTGGCCCTGCTGGAGGCCAAGGGACTGGTCCGCCTCGAGCCGCACCCCGACGACCGGCGCCAGAAGGTCGTCACGCAGACCGAGCAGGCCGAGGCGATGCTCGAGGAGAGCCGCCGCAAGCGGAACGCGTTCCTGGCCTCGCTGGTCGAGGAACTCGACGACGACGAGTGGGCGAAACTGCGCGCCGCCGCCCCCGTGCTGGAGAAACTGGCGCACGTCTGAGCACACGGCACAGCAGCAGCTAGGAGGCGAACCCTTTTGAGTACGGGATCCGGAGCAGCTTCCGCCCCCGCACCTGACCCCCACGACACCCTGCCCGCCCCCGAGACTCCCGCCCGCAAGGCCTCGATGTTCGCCTCGCTGCGGGTCAGGAACTACCGCCTGTTCTTCGTCGGCCAGGTCGTCTCCAACATCGGCACCTGGATGCAGCGCATCGCCCAGGACTGGCTGGTGCTCAGCCTCACCGGCTCCTCGGCCGCCGTCGGCATCACCACGGCCCTGCAGTTCCTGCCGATGCTGCTGTTCGGCCTGTACGGCGGTGTCCTCGTCGACCGCCTGCGCAAGCGCCCCACGCTGCTCGTCACGCAGATCGCGATGGCCCTCACCTCCCTCGCCCTCGCCGCCCTCACCCTGACGGGACGGGTCGAGGTCTGGCACATCTACGTCGCCGCCTTCGCCCTCGGTCTCGCGACCGTCGTCGACAATCCGGCCCGCCAGTCCTTCGTCTCCGAACTCGTCGGCCCCGGCCAGCTGCAGAACGCGGTCAGCCTGAACTCCGCGAACTTCCAGTCCGCCCGCCTGGTCGGCCCCGCCGTCGCGGGCCTGCTGATCACCGGCGTCGGCACCGGCTGGGCGTTCCTCCTCAACGGCCTGTCCTTCGTCGCGCCGCTGGCCGGCCTGATGCTGATGCGCGCCCGCGAGCTGCACGCCGTAGAGCGGGCCCCGCGCGGCAAGGGACAGCTGCGGGAGGGCCTGCGCTACGTCACCGGGCGGCCCGAGCTGATCTGGCCGATCGTCCTGGTCGGCTTCATCGGCACCTTCGCCTTCAACTTCCCCGTCTACCTCTCGGCCTTCGCCGACGACGTCTTCCACGGGGGCGCGGGCGTCTACAGCATGTTCAACACGCTGATGGCGGTCGGCTCGGTCGCCGGCGCCCTGCTCGCCGCCCGGCGCGGCACGGCCCGGCTGCGGCTGCTGATCCTGGCCGCGCTGGCCTTCGGCGCACTGGAGATCCTCGCCGCCGCGTCGCCGGAGCTGTGGATGTTCGCCCTGATCATGGTCCCGCTGGGCCTGTTCTCGATGACGGTCAACGTCACCACCAACACCAGCCTCCAGATGGCCACCGACCCGGCGATGCGCGGCCGCGTCATGGCCCTCTACATGATGGTCTTCCTCGGCGGCTCCCCGGTCGGCGCCCCGATCGTCGGCTGGGTCACCGACACCTACGGCGCCCGCGTCGGCTTCGCGGCCGGCGGTGCGGTCGCGGTCGCCGCGGCGGCCGTCATCGGCCTGATCCTGGCCAGGGTCGGCGGACTGCGCCTGTCGGTGGGCTGGCACCGGGGCCACCCCAGCGTCCGCTTCGTACCACGGGAGCGTCAGGAGGCACTGGCGCCGGTGGCCTGACGGCAGACTGGCTCCATGAGACTCTTCGCCGCCGTACTGCCCCCCGAGGACGTGGTCCGTGAGCTCGCCGCCGAGGTGGCGGAGTTGCGGAGGCTGCCCGGGGCGGACGGGATGCGGTGGACCGAGCGGGCCGGATGGCACTTCACGCTCGCCTTCTACGGCGAGGTCGACGACGAGCTCGTACCCGAGCTGACGGTGCGGCTGGGGCGGGCCGCGTCCCGGACCGAACCGTTCCGGCTGGCTCTCTCCGGCGGCGGCCAGTTCGGGCACGGCCGGGCGCTGTGGACCGGTGCGGAAGGGGACCTGCGCACCATGCGGCTGCTGGCCGAGCGGGCCGAGGCGGCGGCGCGGAAGGCCGGGGTGCCGATGGAGGACCACCGCCGCTACAAGGCCCACCTGACCGTGGCCCGCAGCCGGGACGCCGTCGACACACGACCGTACATGGCGGCCCTGCACGCCTTCCACAGCCGTACCTGGACCGTGGACGAGCTGGTGCTGGTGCGCAGCAACCTGCCGACGTCGGGGGTGCCGGGCGAGCAGCCCCGTTACGAGGCGGTCGCCCGACGGGCACTGGGCGCGGCCGGTTAGGCTCGACGGCGTGGACCCGAAGACCCGTAACCGGATCATGGCCGGCGCGCTCGTGCTGATGTTCGTCGTGGTGGCGCTGACGGCGGCGCTGGGCAAGTAGCGCCGCCGCCGTACGCGTACGCGCTCGCTACCAGGCGAAGGCCTCCGGCGACGGCCCCGGGCCCGGGAAGATCTCGTCCAGCGAGGTCAGCAGCTCCTCGCTCAGCTCCAGCTCGACCGCGCGCAGCGCGGAGGCGAGCTGCTCGGCCGTGCGCGGACCGACGATCGGGCCGGTCACGCCGGGCCGGGTGAGCAGCCAGGCCAGCGCGGCCTCGCTGGGCTCGACGCCGTGCTTGTCGAGCAGGTCCTCGTACGCCTGGATCTGCGCGCGGGACGACGGGTCGGCGAGCGTGTCGGCGGCCCGTCCGGAGGCGCGTCGGCCGCCCTGGACCTCCTTCTTGATCACACCGCCCAGCAGGCCCCCGTGCAGCGGCGACCACGGGATGACCCCGAGCCCGTACTCCTGCGCGGCCGGGATGACCTCCATCTCGGCGCGGCGCTCGGCGAGGTTGTAGAGGCACTGCTCGCTGACCAGGCCGATGGTGCCGCCGCGCCGGGCGGCGATCTCGTTGGCCTGGGCGATCTTGTAGCCGGGGAAGTTCGAGGAACCGGCGTAGAGGACCTTGCCCTGCTGGACCAGGACGTCGATCGCCTGCCAGATCTCCTCGAACGGCGTGTTCCGGTCGACGTGGTGGAACTGGTAGACGTCGATGTAGTCGGTCCCCAGCCGCTTCAGCGAGGCGTCGACGGCCCGGCGGATGTTCACCGCGGACAGCTTGTCGTGGTTGGGCCACGCCTCGCCGTCCGTGCCCATGTTGCCGTACACCTTGGTCGCGAGGACCACCTTGTCGCGGCGGTCGCCGCCCTTCGCGAACCAGCTGCCGATGATGCTCTCGGTACGGCCCTTGTTCTCGCCCCAGCCGTAGACGTTGGCCGTGTCGAAGAAATTCAGACCCGCGTCCAGCGCGGCGTCCATGATGGCGTGGCTGTCGGCCTCGTCGGTCTGCGGACCGAAGTTCATCGTCCCGAGGACGAGGCGGCTGACCTTGAGTCCCGTGCGTCCGAGCTGCGTGTACTTCATGGTCGTCAAGCCAACGGCCTGGAGTGCGCTCTATGCAAGAGGGGACCGGTCCCGGGGGAAGTTGCTGGTGCTCACGGTCAGGTCGGCCACGGTGCCGGTCAGATCGATGTCGTCACCGAAGTCCACCCGCGTCCTCGTGACGTAGTCGCCGTTCTTCGGGTCGGTGTAGACGTAGCAGCGGCCCCGGTAGGGGTCGACGATGACGTAGAGGGGCACTTCGGCGGTCGCGTAGGCGGCCTTCTTCGGGCCGTAGTCGTTGGCGGCCGTGCCCTCGGAGATGACCTCGAAGACGAACTCGACGTCCTCGTACCGCCAATGGCCCTCGTCGTCCTTCTCGGCGGAGGCGCGGAGTACGGCGACGTCCGGGCAGAGACCGTTCTCGTGGCCGGGGAAGTCGATGCGGACGTCCGAGAACACCTTGACGTCCTCCCCGAACCGGGCTTCAACAGCCATGGCGAGCTTGAAGATGATGGCCCAATGAGTGTCACGCTGCGGTGTCATGTAGACGTTGCCCCCGACGATCTCGACCCTGAATCCTTCGGGGACGGGCATCCGCTCCAGGCGCTCGAACCACTCGTCCAAGCGCTGAGTGTTGACGTCGGCCATGGCGATCCTGTCTTCAAGGACGGTCATCGTGGCGCTCCTCCCCGGCCGCCCCACGGACGAGTGCGGCCGCGCGGTACAACGATACGCACGGTGAGGAGGACACGGGGCGGAGCGCATATGCCAGAAGCCCCGGCCGCTACGCCGCCCCGTACGGCCCGCCCAGCCCCCACCCCCGCCACATCGCCTCCGCGAAGGCCCCCGCGATCCTGTGCTCGCCGCTCTCGTTGGGATGCGTGCCGTCGTACGTGTCCGTGTGGAAGTCGTACGACGCCGGCGGCGGGACCAGCAGCAGCGGCGAGCCCGGCTCGTCCAGGTCGGCGACCGCCTTCGCCAGGAGTTCGTTGAAGTGGGCGACCTGTTCGGCGAAGGCCGGGTCGGCCTCCACCCGGACGTTCCGGATCACCGGCATGACGGCCACGCGGACGCGCGGGTTCGCGGCCCTCGCCCCGGCGACGAAGGCGCGGACGTTCTCCGCCGTCTGTTCGGCGTTCGTGTAGAAGCCCAGGTCGATCAGGCCCAGCGACACCAGCAGCACGTCCGCGTGGCAGGAGCGCACGGCCTCGCCGATCAGCGGGACCATGTGCTGCCAGCCCTCGCCCCAGCCGGCCAGGTGGGCGCGGGGGAAGTCCGGATCGGCGTACGCGTACGACGTGGGGGCGTCCGTCGACGGGTCGTGGAGCGCCTCGCGCGGGCCCACCAGCGTGCAGGGGCCGTCGTACGCCGTGCACAGGTGCTGCCACAGCCGGTAGCGCCAGGTGTGTTCACCCGCGCTCCCGATCGTCATCGAGTCACCTACGGGCATGAACCTGAGCACCCGATCATCATGGACGATCGGTCCGGCCGCCGCGATGTGAGTCCCGACACCCGCCGTGAAGTGCGCTGAACAATGGCACTCTTGGCACATGCGCCGACCCTTCGCCCTGCTCGCCGCGACCCTCCTCACGGGCGCGCTCGCCGTGCCCGCCGCCTCCGCCGTCGACGGGGACGAGGGGTTCACGATCAAGGACCCGCGCATCACCGAGTCCAGCGGACTCGCCGCCTCCCGCCTCCACCCCGGCGTCTACTGGACCCACAACGACCAGGACGACGGGCCCTACCTGTACGCCGTCGACGGCGGCACCGGCGAGACGGTCGCACGCGTCGCGCTCTCCGGCGTCGGCACGCTCCGCGACGTCGAGGCCATCTCCATCGGCCCCGGCAACAAGATCTTCGTCGGTGACATCGGGGACAACCTCGGCGGCACCTGGCCCCACGTGTGGATCTACGAGCTGCCCGAGCCGACGGAGCTGAAGGACCGGACGGTCCGGGCGACGCAGTACGTCGTGAAGTACGAGGACGGCGCCCGCGACGCGGAGTCGATGCTCGTCCACCCGAAGACCGGACGGGTCTACCTCATCGACAAGAACGAGGACGGCGGACACCTGTACGAGGGTCCGGCGAAGCTCTCCGCCTCCGGAACGAACGTCTTCCGGCCCACCGTCCCCGTCGACCTCTGGGCCACCGACGCCGCGCTCTCCCCGGACGGCGAGCGGCTCGCCGTGCGCGGCTACCTCGGAGGCATCTGGTACGACTGGAACGGCGGCAAGATCCGGCGCGGGGGGCGGATCAGCGTGCCCCTGGGGCAGGGCGAGTCCGCCACCTACACCACCGACGGCAGGAAGCTGCTGCTCGGGATGGAGGGGGCCGAGAGCCCCGTCGAGGCCGAGGACGCGCCCGGGGGCGGTGGAGAGCCGGGGGCGGGCGCCGAGGGCGAGGAGAGCGGGAGCGGTGCTGCCGCCGCCGACGGGACCGGGGGCGAGATCAAGGTCGGCGCCGCCGCCGCGGCGGCCCTCCTCTGCGTGCTCCTCTTCAGGCTGCTGTGGCGACGCAACCGCTGATCAGCCGTCCTGTCGCCCCGCGTTCCGCCCGGCGACGAACACCTCGAGACCGTCCAGGATCCGCTGCAGCCCGAACTCGAAGTGGTCGAAGCCGGAGCCGAAGGTGTCCTCGGAGAGGCCGGCCAGGACGGGGTAGCGCCCGCTGAGCATGGCCTGCTCCAGTACCGGCCGCTGCGCCTCCCAGAACTGCGCGTCCGTCAGCCCCGAGCTGCGCTCGGCCTGCTCCTGGTACAGCTGGGTCCGGGCGGCCCCGACCACGTACCCGTCGACCATGATGATCGCCGACAGCAGCTCGGGGTCGGACAGGCCCATCGGCTTGATCCGGGTGAGCACCTTCTCCATGCCGTCCAGCGCGCCCGGGCCGAGGACCGGGCGGGACTGGTTGACCTCCAGCAGCCACGGGTGCCGGCGGTACAGGGCGAGGGTGGCGCGGCCGAGGGCCTCCAGCGCCGCGCGCCAGCCGCCGTCGCCGAGGTCCGCGGGGTCCTCCGAGGGGCGCTGCACCCGGTCCAGCATCAGGTCGAGCAGCTCGGACTTGCCGGGGACGTAGCGGTACAGGGACATCGTGCCGGTGCCGAGCTCCGTGGCGATCCGGCGCATGGACAGCGCGGCGAGCCCGTCCCGGTCCGCGACCTCGACGGCGGTCTCCACGATGCGGTCCAGCGTCAGCCCCGGCTTCGGCCCCCTGCTGGGCCGCGGGCCCGTGTCCCACAGCAGGTCGAGGGTGCGGGTGATGTCGCCGCTGCCACTGGTCTCCGTACCGCCCCTGCCGCTGCTCATGGGGGCAGTTTAAATCCGCGCCGAAAAACTGAGTACGCTGTACGCGCAATCGGGTACGGTGTACTCAGTTAGTGGAAGGGGGACCCATGAAGGACGACGGATACGCGGTCCGGGCCGAGGGACTGGAGAAGCGCTACGGCGAGAAGCGCGCCCTCGACGGCTTCGGCCTCGCCGTCCGCGAGGGCACGGTGCACGGACTGCTCGGGCCGAACGGCGCCGGCAAGACCACCGCCGTACGCATCCTGTCGACGCTGATCCGCCTCGACGGCGGCCGGGCCACGGTCGCCGGGCTCGACGTGACCCGGCAGGCGCGCGAGGTGCGGGCGCGGATCGGGCTCACCGGGCAGTACGCGGCCGTGGACGAGGTGCTCACCGGGCGGCAGAACCTGGAGATGTTCGGCAGGCTGTTCCACCTCGGCGGCAAGCGGGCCCGGGCGCGGGCCGCCGAGCTGCTGGAGCGGTTCGACCTGACCGACGCCGCCGACAAGGGCGTCGGTGGCTACAGCGGCGGCATGCGGCGGCGCCTCGACCTCGCCGCCTCGATGATCCTCGCCCCGGCCGTGCTGTTCCTGGACGAGCCGACGACGGGACTCGACCCCCGCAGCCGGGGCGAAGTCTGGGATTCCGTGCGGGCGTTGGTGGCGGACGGCACGACCGTGCTGCTGACCACGCAGTACCTGGAGGAGGCCGACAGGCTGGCCTCCCGGATCACCGTCATCGACCAGGGGCGGGCCATCGCCGACGACACCCCGGACGGGCTGAAGAACCTGGTCGGCGGCGACCGCGTCGAGGTCGTGGTCGCCGAGCGCTCCGACATCCCGCGCGTGGTGAAGGTGGTCGCACGGGTCGCCGACGGCGAACCCGAGTCGGACGAGACCGAGTCGCGGGTGCACGCCCCCGTGACCGACCGGGTGGCCGCGCTGACCGACGTCGCGCGCACCCTCCAGGACGAGGGCGTACGGGTCGAGGACATCGGGCTGCGCAGGCCCAGCCTCGACGACGTGTTCCTGCGCCTGACCGGACACCGCACGGAGAAGGAGGCGGCGGCGTGAGCGCGCTCGACCTGACCGGACCGGCCCCGCACGGCCGTACGTACTGGGCGCTCGCGGACTGCTGGAACATCGTCCGCCGCGGCCTCACCCACTACCGGCGCCAGCCCGTCAACATCGCCTGGCAGCTGGGCTTCCCGATCCTGTCGGTCCTCCTCTACGGCTATGTCTTCGGCAGCGCGATGACCGTGCCCGGCGGCGGGGACTACAAGGACTTCCTGATGCCGGGCATGTTCGTGATGACCATGGCGTTCGGCTTCATCAACACGGCGACCGTGGTGGTGTACGACTCCACCAAGGGGGTCATCGACCGGTTCCGCTCCATGCCGATGGCCTCCTCGGCGGTGGTGGCCGGGCGCGGGGTGACCGATCTGGTCGTCGCCTGCGCCGAGCTGGCCATCATGATGCTGACCGCGCTGGCCATGGGCTGGCGGCCGGACGGCGGCTGGGAGTTCCTGGCGGCGTTCGGACTGCTGCTGTGGCTGCGGTTCGCGCTGATCTGGATCGGGGTCTGGCTGGGTCTGCTGGTGCCCAACCCGGAGGCCGCCGGCGGGCTGTTCGCGGTCGCGTTCCCGCTGACGATGATCTCCAGCATCTTCGTCGCCCCGCAGCTGATGCCGGACTGGCTGGGCTGGGTGGCGGCCTGGAACCCCATCTCCTCCACGGCCGCAGCGGCCCGCGAGCTGTTCGGCAGCCCGGCCGGCAGCGGCGACTCGTGGGTCGAGCAGCACGCGCTGCTGATGGCGGGGGTGTGGCCGGTGGTCCTGACGGCGGTCTTCCTGCCGCTCGCGGTACGCCGCTTCCAGAAGCTGAGCCGCTGAGCCCTGACCCGACAGCGGAGGGTGCTGCCCGTCGGCGCAGGGGAAGCTGGACACTGGTGAGGTGATCGTGCACGGCCCGCCGCTGACCGACCCAGGACGTCGCACGGCTCCGGCGGGCCGTCGCATGCCCACGGTTCGAGCGACCCCGGCACGATCGGCGAATGGCAGGTTCCGTTTGATGCACACAGCTGAGCTGGCAGAAGCCCGCGTCGATGACGCGGGCAACGTCTTGGTCGCGCCTTCGACGTTGCGAGACCATGACGTGGTCCGGGACTTCTTCGGGACCACCATCGCACCGGAGGATCTTGCCTCCGGTTCGCTCGACCTCGCGCGGAAGACCGTCTACCTGTGTGGCGACATGTCCGGGATCAGCGGTCACCGACTGCGTGCGGCGGCCCGGGTGTTCGTCGTCCGGGAGCTGTCGCACGGCTACGACGAGGACGTCGACCAGCCTTGGCCCCTGGCGGATCTCGGCCGAGTCCCCGTCCGCGTCCACGGGCTCGGCGTGTACTACCGCCGCTTCTTCGGACTCGGCACCGATCACTTCGAGCGGATCCGTGCGGAGCACGCGTTCCAGTCCCTGACGGAGTCCACCAAGCCCGGAACAGCCCATCGCAGCGGAATCTATCTGACGCCCGTCACGCGAAACGACGACGAACTGCATTTCCGCCTGCTCCGCTGCTCGACGAACTTCTCGGGGCCGACGGAGAACTTCCGCCCGACCGACACGCGCATCGTCGAGTCCCTGAACCGCGAGGCCGCCACCGTCTTCCGGAACCAGGCACCGCTGAATCACGTTCTCGCCCAGATCTACCACAACACCGTCGCCACGGCGGACCGCAAGCAGTCCAAGGCCAGGATCTCGGCCCATGCCGACAAGACCAAGGACATGCCGGTCAACGGCATCATGGCCTTCTGCACCTTCTACGACGGGCTCGACACGTTGCAGCCCCTGGCTGAAGACGCCTTCGACTACGGCGTGAAGGGCGTCAGCGGGCTGACCAGACTCCACTTCCGCCTGAAGGAGCCGACCGAGGAACCGGACGGGACCACACTCCCCCGGCAATTCACCCTCACCCTCCACCCGGGCTCCGTGTTCTTCATGCCGCTGTCCACCAACCGCCTGTACGCGCACGAGATCCGGCCCTCGATGTTGGACGCCGGATCGCTCCCGACCCGCCTGGGATACGTGGTGCGCTGTTCGAGCACCGAAGCCGTACACAGGAACGGCCGCACGTTCCTCAAAGCGGCCGGAGACCTGGTGGAGCTGGAGCCGCCCACACAGGCCGGCATGGACGAGCTGCGCAGGCTGTACGCCGAGGAGAACAGGACCTCGTCCTTCATCGACTACGGCGACGGATTTCTCTTCAGCATGAACACGGGAGACTACCTTGCCCCCCGAGTCTAGGATCTCGCGCGAGGTCCTCTCGTACGCTTTGCCGACCGAGGAGAACCTCTTCGCGGAACTGTCCGCGTCGACCGGTTGGGAAGACGTGGGAAAAGGCCGGCGAGGCGCCGTGCTCACCAAGGTCGACGAGGCGGGTGGTGTGCCCCTCGTGCGTACCACCACCAGATACGGCAGTCCGGCGCAGCGTTTCCGGCCGGTGCACGAACGGCTGGCGCGGCAGATCCAGGAGCGTACGGCACTCCCGGTCGGCTTCAACAACGCACTCGTCGAGCTCTACACGAACGCTTACACCACCATGGGCAAGCACTCCGATCAAGCCCTCGATCTGGCCGACGAGTCGTTCATCGCCGTCTTCTCCTGCTATCGACATCCCGAAGCGGGCCCGCCGAGAAAGCTGATCTTCGAATCGAAAATGACCGGTGACGAGAAGTTCGAGATCCCTCTCGCCCACCACAGCATCGTCGCCTTCTCCGTCGAATCGAATCGGCGACTCAGGCACAGGATCGTGTTGGAGTCCCCCGTCCAGGCCGCGGACAACCAATGGTTGGGTGTGACGTTCCGAACGTCGAAGACGTCGGTTCGCTTTCACGACGGACACGCATACCTCCCGCAGGGCGCGCGCCTCATGCCGGCCGACGATGAGCAGAGGCTCGAGTTCTACCGACTGCGGCGTCGTGAGAACAATGAAACGGACTTCGTCTATCCGCCGCTGACGTACACGATCAGCGAGAGCGACCTGATGCCGCCTGTCTGACTCCGGCGTCTGCCTGCGGTGTGATGACGACGCGCATGACGAAGGGCGCCCCGCCGATGTGACTCCGCGGGGCGCCCTTCCCTGTCCTACGGGACGACTACAGCTGCTCGATCACGTAGTCGACGCACTTCGTCAGGGCCTCGACGTCCGCCGGGTCGATCGCCGGGAACATCGCGACGCGGAGCTGGTTGCGGCCGAGCTTGCGGTAGGGCTCGGTGTCGACGACGCCGTTGGCGCGCAGCACCTTGGCGACGGCGGCGGCGTCGACCTCGTCCGTGAAGTCGATCGTGCCGATGACCTGGGAACGCTTGGCCGGGTCGGTGACGAACGGGGTGGCGTACTTGGACTCGTCCGCCCAGGCGTACAGGCGGGTCGAGGAGTCCTTCGTGCGGGCCGTGGACCAGTCGAGTCCGCCCTGACCGTTGATCCACTCCAGCTGGTCGTTCAGCAGGAAGAGGGTGGCGAGGGCCGGGGTGTTGTACGTCTGGTTCTTGCGGGAGTTGTCGATCGCCGTGGGGAGGGAGAAGAACTCCGGGACGTGGCGGCCGGAGGCGTGGATCCGCTCGGCGCGCTCGATCGCGGCCGGGGAGAACACGCCGATCCACAGGCCGCCGTCGGAGGCGAAGGACTTCTGCGGGGCGAAGTAGTAGACGTCCGTCTCGGCGATGTCGACCGGGAGGCCGCCCGCGCCGGAGGTGGCGTCCACGAGGACGAGAGCGCCCTCGTCGGCACCGGTCACGCGCTTGACGGGCATGGCGACGCCGGTGGAGGTCTCGTTGTGGGTGAACGCGTACACGTCCACGCCGGCCTCGGCCCGCGCCTCGGGGTGCGTGCCCGGGTCGGAGGAGACGACGGTGGGCTCGGCGAGCCACGGGGCGAGCTTCGCGGCCTTGGCGAACTTGGAGCTGAACTCGCCGAAGGTGAGGTGCTGCGACTTGTTCTCGATCAGACCGTGGGTCGCGACGTCCCAGAACGCGGTGGAGCCGCCGTTGCCGAGGATCACCTCGTAGCCGTCGGGGAGCCGGAACAGCTCGCGGATGCCCTCGCGCACCTTGCCGACCAGGTTCTTCACCGGGGCCTGGCGGTGGGAGGTGCCCATGAGGGACGTGCCGGTCGCGGCCAGCGCGTCCAGCGCTTCCGTCCGCACCTTGGAGGGACCCGCACCGAAACGACCGTCGGCGGGCTTGATGTCAGCAGGAATCCGGATCTCAGCCACGACCGGAGCCTAGCGGCTGCGGGAAACCCGGGCGCAAGATCGTCCGTCCGCTGAGACGAGCGGTGGGACGGAAGTGAGACGGGTGGCGGACGGACCGGGGGGAGGCCCGCCCGCCACCCGCGTCGTTCACCCGCCGAGCTTCACCGGAAGCTCGTACAGGTCGTTCTGGGTGACCACCGGCTTGTTGCGCAGCTCGTCCGCCGGGACCGCCAGGTCGAGCCCGGGGAAGCGGGCGTACAGGGCCGGGAGGGCCACGCCGGCCTCCAGGCGGGACAGGGCGGCGCCGGGGCACACGTGCGGGCCGTGGCCGAAGGAGATGTGCCGGTTGGCACTCTCCCGGGTGATGTCGAAGTCACCGGCCGTCGGGCCGTGCGCCTGCTCGTCGCGGCCGATCGCGGCGTACGACACGATCAGCGCGTCACCGGCCGGCAGGACCTTGTCGCCCACCGGTATGTCCTCGGTCGCGAACCGGATCAGGACGTGGGACGTCGGCGTGGCGTACCGCAGCGTCTCCTCGACCACCGCCGACCAGTCCGCCTTGCCGGAGAGCACCAGCTCCCGCTGGTCCGGGTGGGTGGAGAGGTTGACCACCGCGTTGACGATGAGGGAGATGGTCGTCTCGTGGCCGGCCGCGACCATCAGCTGGAGCGTGGCGACGATCTCCTCGTCGGTGAGGCTGTCGCCGTCCTCCGACGCCTGGATGAGCGCGGAGGTCAGGTCGTCGCCCGGGTTCTCCCGCTTGTCCGCGACCGTCTCGGCCATGATCCCGGCCAGCTCGGTCAGCGTCGCGATGACCTCCTCGGGCGGGGTCTGGGTGGAGAAGAACTTCTCGAAGAGCTCCTTCAGGCGCGGCAGCCGCTCCTCCGCCAGACCCATCAGGTCGGCGATGACGTACATCGGCAGCGGGTAGGCGAACACCGCCTTCAGGTCGACCGTGTCGCCGGGCTCCGCGGCCACCCGGTCCAGCAGGCCCTCGGTCAGCTCCGTGATCCGCTCCCGCATCCGCTCCACCCGGCGGGGCGTGAGCGCCTGCGCGACCAGGGTGCGCAGCCGGCGGTGGTCGGCGCCGTCCACGGTGAGCATGGAGCGGGGCGGGTTGGCCAGCCCGATCAGGGGCCAGTCGGGGGCGATCTCGCCGCGCTGCCAGGCGGTCCAGACGTTGATGTCCTTCACCACGCGCGGATCGGTGAGCAGCTTCTTCGCCTCCGCGTGGTGCGTGACCGCCCACACCGGTACGTCACCCGGCAGCATCACGGCGGCCAGCGGCCCGGCGGCCCGCAGCGCGGCGCTCTCCCCGTCCAGGTCGGAGACGAAGGGGTCGAGGGGGATACGGGTCTGTCCGGTGTCGGTCGTCATGGTGTCCGTACCAGCCGTCATGCGAGCGAGCCTCCAAGGGCGGGAGTGGGTGTGAACGTGACCGGGAGTTCGGACAGTCCGCGCAGCCACGGCGACGGGCGGCGGGCCAGGTGCGCGGCCGGCACCGCGAGGTCGATGTCCGGCAGCCGGTCCAGTACGACCTCGATGCCGGTCCGGGCGATCACCTCGGCGATCTCCTGCGCCGGGAACGGGCAGCGGTGCTCCCCGTGACCGAAGGAGAAGTGCGCGCTGTTGCCGCCGGTCAGCGCCGAGCCGTCGGTGCGCACCTGCGGGTCGGAGTTGGCGCCCTGCAGACCGAGCAGCAGCATGTCGCCGGCGCGGACGCGGCGACCGCCGAGCTGGGTGTCGCGGGACGCCCAGCGGGCGGCCACGTTCTGGGTCGGGGTGTCCTCCCACAGCACCTCGTTCATCGCCTCGGCGATGCTGTTGCGGCCCCCGAAGAGGGAGGCGGCGAACCGGGCGTCGGTGAGCATCAGGTGCAGCGAGTTGCCGATCCAGTCGGCGGTCGGCTGGTGCCCGGCCGCCAGCATCACCATCATGTCCTGGACGATCTCCTCCTCGGTGAAGCCCGAGGAGTCGGCGAGCATCCGGGACACGACGTCCTCGGCGGGCGCGCTCTTCCGGGCGGCCACCAGCTCCGTCATCGACGTGAACAGGTGGGTCTGGCCCGCGAGGGCCCGCTCCCGCCCGTCGATCATGTCGTTGAGGGCGGTGACCAGGCCCGGGCCCTCCTCGTCGGAGAAGCCGAAGAGCCGGGCCAGTACCCGTACCGGCAGCAGCATCGCGAACTCGCCGATCAGGTCGGCGGTGCCCTCGGAGCAGATGCCGTCGATGAGCTCGTCGGCGAACTTCTCCGCGTACCCGCGCAGTTCGAACGGGTCGACCGCCTCCAGCGCGTTCCCCAGCATCCCGGCCCGCTCGCGGTGCCGCTCGCCGACGGTGTACAGGATCGACGGCTGCTTACGGCCGATCATCGGCAGCAGCGGCCAGTCGTCGGGGATGTTCTCCCACTGGTTCCACAGATCGGAGTCGCGGCTGAACAGCACCGGGTCGCCGGTGATCTGGTGCAGCTCGCGGTAGCCGAGCACCAGCCACGCCGGGGCGTCCCCGTCCAGCACCACCGGGACGACGCTGCCGTGTTCGCGTCGCATCTCCCGGTACACGCGGGCCGGGTCGTCCTGGAGCAGGGACCCTTGGAAACGGACGGCGTTGGGGACGGAGGCGGGACTCACACCAGCTCCTGACGGGGGGCTCGGGCCGGGTCGGCGTACAGGGCCTGGATGTGCTCCACCAGCGTGATCAGCACGATCTTGCTGGACTCCCGCGACCGCGCGTCGCAGTTCACCAGCGGCACGTGCGGGTCGAGGTCGAGGGCCTCGCGGATCTGCTGCGGGGTGAAGGTGGGCCCGCCGAAGTCGTTGCAGGCCACGATGAACGGCGTGCCGTGCTTCTCCAGCCGGTCGATGGCGTACCAGGAGTCGTCGATGCGCCGGGTGTCGACCAGCACGACCGCGCCGAGCGTGCCGGAGAACAGCCGGTCCCACAGGAACCAGAAGCGTTCCTGCCCGGGTGCGCCGAACAGGTACAGCACGTTGCGCGTGTCGAGGGTGATGCGGCCGAAGTCGAAGGCGACGGTGGTCGCGGTCTTGCCGCTCACCCCGCTGGTGTCGTCGACGGCCTCCCCGGCCTGGGTCATCGTCTCCTCGGTGTTGAGGGGACGGATCTCGCTGACCGAGCGGACCATCGTCGTCTTGCCGGCGCCGAAGCCGCCCACGACCACGATCTTCAGGCCGTTGTCGGCCGACGCGTCGAGCGGCGTACGCGTCTCAGAGGTTGCGGAGTCCAACGAGCACCTGTTCCAGGATGTCGGGGTCGGGTACGGCGGCCTTGCGGGGGTGACGGGCGCTGACCCGGCCCGCCGCCTGTAGGTCGGAGAGCAGGATCCGGGTGATGCTCACGGGCAGCTTCAGCTCGGCCGCGATCTCCACGACCGCCGTGGGGCGTTCGGTCAGCCGCAGGATCGCCGCGTGCTCGGACTGCATGCCGGGCACCGGATCGCACTCGGCGACGACCAGGGTCACCAGGTCGAAGGGGTTGTCGGGACCGGACCGGCTGCGCCCCCCGGTGAGGGTGTAGAGCCGGTCCGGGGCGTCGTCCCTGCCGGGCCTGCTCATGAGGTGCGCGGCTGCGCGGTCAGGTGCTCGCCGAGCTGCTCCACGAGCTCGCTCATGTTGTGCCCGACGAGCCCGGCGTCCGCGTCCTCGGTGGTGACCACGGCCAGGTGCGCGCCCTCGCCGGCCTCCACGATGAACAGCACGCCGCCGTAGAACTCGGTCATCGCCGAGCGCACGCCGCCGCTGCCGTCACCGAACTCGACGGAGGCGCCGTGCGACAGCGACTGGATGCCGGCGGCGATCGCGGCGAGCTGGTCGGCCTGGTCGGTGGAGAGCTCCGGGGTGCGGCACAGTTTCAGGCCGTCACGGGAGAGCACGAGCGCGTGCCGTGCGCCCGGCGTGCGCTCCAGCAGGCCCTCTATCAGCCAGGTGAGCTTCTCGTCGGCGGTCGTCGTGCCGGTCATGAGGTGGTGTCGCCTTCCGGGGTCGCGGGGGTGGGCTGTGCTTCGGGGGTCGCGTCGGTGGTGGTGCCGGTGTCCGGGTCGGCCGTGTCGTCCGGGGTGGGAGGGCGGACGGCCTGACGGAAGCTGCTGAAGCGGGCGGTGCGCGCCTTGGTCTCCTCGGCGGTCGGGGCGGGCCGGGGGGTGGTGTCACGGCCGCCCGGACGCGTGCGCTCGGCCTCGGCGAGGGTCCGGCCCCGGCGGCGGCGGGGCAGTACGAGCGGGGGTGCGTCGGAGCCCCGGTCCGGGGACTCGTGGGTCGGCACCGGGTCGGGGTCGAGGTCGGCGCCCGCGCGGGATGCCGCGTAGGAGAGGGCGGGGCGGGTGCTCCCGGGGATCGTCGGCCGGTCCGCCGGGGCGGTGTCGGTGCCGCCGTCGCCCGCGGTGTCGCCGTCGTGCGCGGTGACGTGGCTCGTCTCCGGTTCCGGCCGGCCGGTGGCGGTTTCCGCGCGGTGGCCGTGGCGGTGGGGGAGGGTGCGGGCCGCCTCGTCCGCCGAGGGCTCCGGGGTTCCGGAGCCGGGCGTCCCGGTGAGCGCGGCCGGAGTCGCGGGGACGGACGGGGTGTCGGCCGAAGCGGTGGTGCGGGCTGCGGACGTGGCGGTGGTGCCGGTCGTCGCGGTGGTGCGGGGTGCCGGCGTGGCGGTGGTGCCGGTCGTCGTGGTGGTGCGGGGTATCGATGTGGTGGTGCTGCCGGTCGTCGCCGGGGTCGCGGGGGCCGCGTCCGGCGGTACGAGGATGTCCTGCGGGACGAGCATCAGGACGCCCGTGCCGCCGCGGGCCGAGGGCCGGTAGGAGACCCGGAGTCCGTACCGCCGGGACAGCCGGCCGACCACGGCGAGACCGAGCCGGGTGCCGGTGAGGCCCCCGAGTTCGGCGGACTCGCCGGAGACCGCGCGCTCGGCGCGACGCAGCTGCGCCTCGCCCATGACGAGCCCGCTGTCCTCGACGGACACGATGACCCCGGCCGGGACCTCCTCGACGTACACGTGGACCTCGGCGGTCGGCGGCGAGAAGTTCGCGGCGTTGTCGAGGAGTTCGGCGAGCGCGTGCATCACGCCCTCGGCGGCGTGTCCGGCGACCGCGGTGTCGCTGGCGGAGTGGACCCTGATCCGCTGGTAGCCGCTGATCCGGCCCATGGCGCCGCGCAGGATCGACTCCATGGCGATGGGCCGGGCCCAGCGGCGGCCGGAACGGGCGCCGGTGAGGACGGCGACGGAGTCGGCGAGCCTGCCCGCCTGCGCGGTGCGGTGGTCGAGGTGGAGCAGGTCGGCGAGGACCTCCTCGTCGTGGTGCTTCTCCTCCATCGCGCGCAGGTCGGCGAGCATGCCGGTGGAGAGGGCCTGCATGCGGCCGGCCGCGTTGGCGGTCGCGGACAGCGCGGCGGCCCGGGCGCCGTCGGCCTCGCGCAGCCGGGTGGTCAGCCGCGCGTTCTCCGCGGTGAGCCGGTCCCGGTCCGCCCTGAGCCGGTCCCGCTCCTCGGCCAGCCGGTCGCGCTCCTCCGCGTGGTCGCGGGCCGACCGGGCGGTGTGGGCGTCGTGTTCCTCGGTGATGAGGCGCAGTTTCTCGGCGTGTTCCTCGGCGAGCCGCCTCAGTGCGGCGGCGTGGTCGTCCGTGAGCCGGGCCCGCTCGTCGGCGTGGTCCCGCGTCAGGCGGGCGGTGTCGGCGGCGTGCTGCTCGGTGAGACGGTCGCGTTCGGCGGCCAGGGTCTCGGCGAGGTGGTTGCGCTCCTGGTCCAGCTCGGCGGACAACCGGGCGCGCTCGCGGGTGAGTTCGCCGGTCAACCGCTCGTGCTGGCGGCGGGACTCCTCCGTCAGCCGGGCGCGTTCCTGGAGCAGCCGGCCGACGTCCTGGGTGACGGCGTCCAGCCGTGCCCGGGTGGCTCGCGCCGACAGGACGGCGTACGTGGCCACCGTGGCCGCCGCGCACAGCAGCACGGCGGCGACCGTGCCGGCCACGGCGAGAGCGGTGATCGCGTCGTCCGGCCCGAGGAGGACGGCGGCGAGGACCGCGATCGCGGCGACCGCCGCGGTGAGCAGGGGAACGGGCAGCAGGCCGCGGAGGGTGGGGCGGTCACCGGGGAGCAGGGGGGAGGTCATCAATCAGGGTCCTCGGTCGGGTCCTCGGTCGGTCCGCGGGCGTGCGCCGTCGTGTCTGCGCGGCCCCCGGGCGGGCTCGATGGCGATACCGGACCTGATTCGGGGGTCGCTTTCCGAACGGGGTCCGACAACTGCGCGCAACTCGCGGTCACTATATGAGAGTTCGTGATCGACTTGGGAAGATTCCGCTTCCGTTTTCGGTAATGGACCCTTCGCGTGCGTGCCCCGGGTCCTTCCCGGCGTCGCGGGACGTGTGTGCCGTCGCCCGCCGTCCGGCCCCCGGCGGAGGCATCCTGAGGGCATGACGGATCACCGGGAACTGTCGGCCGGGCTGCGGGCGGCCGTGCGCGGCGAGGTCGACTTCGGCACGACCGCACGGGCGCTGACCACGATGGACGCCTCCAACTACCGCCGGGTGCCGCTCGGTGTGGTGGCCCCACGGGACGCCGACGACGTGGCGGCGGCGCTGTCGGTGTGCCGGACGTACGGCGTCCCCGTGGTGCCGCGTGGCGGCGGCACCTCGATCGCGGGGCAGGCGACCGGCACGGGTGTGGTGCTCGACTTCACACGGCACATGAACCGTCTGCTGTCCCTCGACCCCCGGGCGCGCACGGCGGTCGTCCAGCCCGGTCTCGTCCTCGACCGCCTCCAGGAGGCCGCCGCCCCGTACGGCCTGCGCTTCGGGCCGGACCCCTCCACCCACAGCCGCTGCACCCTCGGCGGCATGATCGGCAACAACTCCTGCGGCTCCCACTCGGTGGCCTGGGGCACGACGGCCGACAGCGTGCGCGAACTGTCCGTCGTCACCCCGCGCGGGGAGCGGCTGCGACCGGGACGGGCGTGGGCGGGCGCCCCGGCGGGACTGCGGGACCTGGTGGACGGCGAACTGGCCCGCCTGCGCACCGGCTTCCCGGAGCTGCCCCGCCGTATCTCCGGATACGCCGTGGACGCCCTGCTGCCCGAGAGGGGAGCCGACGTCGCCCGCTCCTTCTGTGGCTCGGAGGGCACGCTGGGCGTGCTCACGGAGGCGGTCGTGGACCTCGTACGGGCACCCCGCGCGCGTGCGCTCGCCGTGCTGGCGTACGCGGACGAGAGCGGGGCCGCGGAGGCGGCGGCGGGGCTGCTGCCGTTCGGTCCGCTGACCGTGGAGGGCATGGCGGCCGACCTGGTGCCGGCCGCGGCGGACCTTCCGCGCGGCGGGGCCTGGCTGTTCGTGGAGACCGGCGGGGAGACGGAGGCGGAGGCACGCGCGCGTGCGGAGACGATCGTCCGCGCGGCGGACGCCGTGGACGCGCTGGTGGTCACCGACCCGGACCGGCAGCGCGCGCTGTGGCGCATCCGGGAGGACGCGAGCGGTACGGCGACCCGGAGGTCGGACGGCACGGAGGCCTGGCCCGGCTGGGAGGACTGCGCGGTGCCGCCCGCCCGGCTCGGCGCGTACCTGCGCGACTTCCGGGCCCTCATGGCGGACCACGGGCTGCGCGGCACCCCGTACGGGCACTTCGGGGACGGCTGCATCCACGTCCGCATCGACTTCGACCTGCTGACCGCGCCGGGCGTCGCCCGCTTCCGGCGCTTCTCGGAGGAGCTGGCCGATCTGGTCGTGGCGCACGGCGGCTCGCTCTCCGGCGAGCACGGCGACGGCCAGGCCCGCGCGGAACTCCTGCCGCGCATGTACGGCGCGGAGACGGTCGCCCTCTTCGAGCGCGTGAAGGCCGTCTGGGACCCGGACGACCTGCTCAATCCCGGCATGCTGGTCCGCCCCGCGCCCCTGGACACGAACCTCCGCTTCTCCGTCCTCCCGCGCGAACCGGTCGACGTCGCCTTCGGCTACCCGGCCGACGGCGGCGACTTCTCGGCGGCGGTGCGCCGCTGCGTGGGCGTCGCCAAGTGCCGTACGACGTCCGTGTCCGGGCCGGCGGTGATGTGCCCGTCGTTCCGGGCGACGGGGGAGGAACAGCACTCCACGCGGGGGCGCGCGCGCCTGCTGCACGAGATGCTCGCGGGTGAGCTGGTGACCGACGGCTGGCGCTCCACGGAGGTACGGGACGCCCTGGACCTGTGCCTGTCCTGCAAGGGCTGCCGCTCGGACTGCCCGGTCGAGGTCGACATGGCCACGTACAAGGCGGAGTTCCTGCACCACCACTACGCGGGCCGGCGCCGCCCGGCCGCGCACTATGCGATGGGGTGGCTGCCGGTGTGGCTGGGCTGGGTCGCGCGGACGCGGGCCGCGGGGGTGGTGAACGCTCTGGCTTCGGTGGGTCCGCTCGCGAGCGCGGCGAAGCGACTGGGCGGGATCGCGGGGGAGCGGGAGATCCCCCGGGTGGCGGGGGAGACGTTCACGCGGTGGTGGCGGGGGCGGGGAGCGCCCTCCGGCGAGGGGAAGCCGGTGGTCCTCTGGCCGGACACGTTCACCGAGCACCTGTCGCCGTCGGTGGGCCGGGCGGCGGTGCGCGTGCTGGAGGCGGCGGGCCTGCGGGTGGTGCTGCCGCCCACACTGCGGCCGGGGAGCCGCCCGGTGGGCGACGCCCGCAGCCGCTCGGCCCTGTCCCTGCTGGCGGCCCGCAGGGGCCGGGTCTGCTGCGGCCTGACGTACATCTCCACGGGCCAGCTCGACCGCGCCCGCGCGGTGTTGCGCCGCACCCTCGACCTCCTGGAGCCGGTCCTGGCCACGGACGCCCCGCTGGTCGTCCTGGAACCGAGCTGCGCGGCGGCCCTGCGCACCGACGCCCCGGAACTCCTCCACGACGACCCCCGCGCGGCGCGGCTCGCCGCACGGGTCCTGACCTTCGCGGAGACCCTGGAGCGGCACGCCCCGGACTGGACCCCGCCGTCCGTGAACCGCCCCGTCACCGGCCAGACCCACTGCCACCAGCACGCGGTGCTGGGCGAGGCGCCGGACCGCCGGCTCCGCGCCGCGGCCGGCCTCACCGGCGAACTGGCGGGCGGCTGCTGCGGCCTGGCGGGCAACTTCGGCTTCGAGAAGGGCCACTACGACGTCTCCCGGGCCTGCGCGGAGGACCGGCTCCTGCCGTCGGTCCGGGAGGCGCCGGAGGAGGCGGTCGTCCTGGCCGACGGCTTCTCCTGCCGCACGCAACTGGAGCAGTTGGCGGGCGTACGGGGGCGGCACCTGGCGGAGGTACTGGCGACTGCTCTGGAACATACGTGAGCGGTCGCCGCCCTTCTGTCCTCGGCGCGCTCAGTTGAGCCGCTGCAGCCCGCGCCCTCGGCTCTCCGCCACCCGCAGCGCGTCGGCGAGGGCCTCGGCTCCTTCGTCGCCGAGCGGCCCGAGGCGTGGTGCCCGCCGGGGTGCCCGCGTGTGCGGGCCGGCGTTCTCAGGGAGCCGTCTCGCCCCGGACCAGCGGGTGGCACACCGGCTGGACGCCCTCCGGGAGGTCGTCCGGGCGGCACCAGCGGGCCTCCAGGATCTCGAAGGGGTCGAGGCGCAGTTCACCGCCCAGCAGGCGGGCCTCGTAGGCCACCTCCATACGCGTACGGAACCCGCTGTTCAGCATGACCAGGCGGCCCACCTCCACGTCGAGGCCGGTCTCCTCCTTGACCTCGCGCACCACGGTCGCCCGGAAGTCCTCGCCCTTGCGGGCGAAGCCGCTCGGCAGGCCCCACTGGCGGCCGGGCGGCCACATCCGGTGCCGGAGCAGCAGCACCCGCCCCTCGTCGTCGCGCACGACGCCGGTCACGCCGACCACGAACTTGGCGTGCAGCAGCCACATGATGCGGCTCTGCGCAGGGCGCAGGAGCCGCCAGAGACGGACAAGGAGTCGTCGCACGGGGCCTCGGATGCTGGGAGCGGTGGCGGGTGTCGGCGGTGGAAACCGTATCTTTCCCGCGCTGCCCGGAGGTGATGCGGTCCGGGGGGTGCCCGGTCCGCGTGACGGACGGAGTTGACCGCGGCGGGGTGCGAGTCGCATGGTCAGGCATGTAGGTGCTTCACGGTGCTGACTCGGTTTAATGCAGTGGACTGAGTAGTGCATCAGGATGCACAATCCCTACAGGCAGGTTTCCGCACCCACGTCCCTGGAAGGCCCCGTGAGCACCCCCAGCGCCGCCACACCGTCCACCACGACAGGGGCGGGGCCGCGCGGCCGTGCGCCCACGCCGGCCGGCGTCCCGCGCGGGCGGGGTTCCCTGGGCCCGGTGGGGCTGGTGCTCGCGGGCGGGATCTCCGTGCAGTTCGGCGGGGCGCTGGCGGTGACGCTGATGCCGCGGGCGGGTGCGCTCGGGGTCGTGACGCTGCGGCTGCTGGTGGCGGCGGTCGTGCTGATGGTGCTGTGCCGGCCCCGGCTGCGCGGGCACTCGCGCGCCGACTGGGGCACGGTGATCGTCTTCGGCATCGCCATGGCCGCGATGAACGGCCTCTTCTACCAGTCCGTCGCGCGCATCCCGCTGGGCCCCGCGGTCACGCTGGAGGTGCTCGGCCCGCTCGCCCTGTCCGTCCTGGCCTCACGGCGTGCGGTCAACCTCGTGTGGGCCGCCCTGGCCCTCGCGGGTGTGTTCCTCCTCGGCGGCGGCAGCTTCAGCAGTCTCGACCCGTTGGGTGTGGTCTTCGCACTGGGTGCCGGCGCCATGTGGGCGGCGTACATCGTCTTCAGCGCACGTACGGGCCGCCGCTTTCCCCAGGCCGACGGGCTCGCCCTCGCCATGGCGGTGGCGGCGGTCCTGTTCCTCCCGCTGGGCGTCGCGGAGTCCGGTACGAAGCTCCTCGATCCGACGGTCCTCGGCCTGGGCGCGGCGGTCGCCGTGCTGTCCTCCGTACTCCCGTACACCCTCGAACTCCTCGCCCTGCGCCGCCTGCCCGCCTCCACCTTCGCGATCCTGATGAGCCTGGAACCGGCCCTCGCGGCCACCGCCGGTTTCCTGATCCTCGACCAGGCCCTCTCCGCCGTGGAGGCCGCCGCCATCGCCCTGGTCATCGCGGCGAGCATGGGGGCGGTGCGGACGCAGGTGGGCCGGGGGCGGGCGAAAGGGCTGGAAGGGTGAACCGGGGCCCGGTGACGGGCCCCGGCGGTGTGTGGCGATTCGGCCAGTTATGCCCTTACCGGCTCTGCAGCCAGGCGACTACCAAGAAGAAGAGGGTGGCTCCGGCCGCCGAGCCGGCCCCTCGCAGGACCTGGACTGCTCCTGCCCGCCCCCAGGTCTTCCAGTACTCGCGGGCTTTCCTCCGGATGACTGTGCCGGAGGAGTCGTTACACTGCATGAGTAGGGTGCCCTTTCTGATCAGTGAGGGTTGCTCTGTCAGGGGAGCCCCGGGCCGGATGCTTGCCGGCTAGGCCTGAGGCTCCCTTTTCTGCTTCGTTGACCACTCCCGTCCCTCTGGGAAGCTGAAATGCCCCCTTTGAGGTGAAAGGGTCAACTTCATCCGCCTTCCTCGCTTTAGTGGATCAATTGCCTTGAAATAATCCTTGTCAGGCAATGTGTGATCACCGATAATTCCCTTTGCCGTGTGTTCACGGGAACATGGAGGTATGGTGACCCGCTCGCGAGGCAAGTGGCAGAAGAGTTCGTACAGTCAGCAGGGTGCCTGTCTGGAAGTGAGGGCCCGGGGTGGAATTTCGATACGTGATTCGAAGCTCTCCCGGGGGGCTTTTGTGACATGCAGTACCCCTGCTTGGGCCGTTTTCGTTGAATTCGTCAGGTCATCTGTGTCCCCCTCTCACTGAAGTGGTTCCGAAGGCGGCGTCATGCGGCCACGACGACGCCTTCGCGGATGTCCTCGGCGACGTTCCGCTCCACATGCCAGAAGGCATCCAGGTAGTCGGCGGGTGAACGCCTGGAACCGTACCTCGGCGTTGCCTCGCTGAGCAGGACCTCCCCGTCGGGGTTTTCCAGATAGGCGACGAGGTCGTCCGAGCCGCCGGCGAATTCGAAGATCTGGTACGGCGTCCGGAACAGGGGATACAGCCCCTTGTGGAAGGGGACGAACTGGATCTGGACGTTCGGGTACTCGTGGGCCCGGAGCAGGGCCTCCAGCTGTTGTTGCATGACGGCCTCGCTTCCGATGGTCCGCCGCAGCACCGACTCGTCGAGGATGAAGAAGAACTCGGCGTCGGTGGACTCCAGGACTCGCTGGCGGCGCATGCGCAGCTCCACGCTCAGTTCCAGCTCCGGGCCTGTCCAGAACTCCCCGAGGATCGCGCGCGCGTATTCCTCGGTCTGGAGAAGTCCTGGCACCACATTGCGTTCGAAGTTGCGCACGATGGAAGCGGATTCCTCGTACGAGACGTACGCCTCGAGTTCCGGGGACATGATGCTTTTGTATGGTGCGTACCAGGATGGTTGACGTGCGGCCTTCGCCAGACTGACCAGTTCCGTCGCCTCATCCCCGCTGATGCCGTAGTGCTGCACCAATGCCATTGCATCCGTAATGCTGATGCCGATTTTCCCGTTCTCGATGCGAATTACCTTCGAGGGTGACCAGCCGAATACTTCTGCAACCTGTTGTTGCGTCATTCCGGAGGTCTCCCGTGCCCGCTTGAGGCGGTCCCGCAGGCGCTGGCGCAGGAACATCGGGTTCTCGGACATGGTCACAGCTGCCCTTTCTCGTCGACGTGGTTACGTGGCCACGTCCGCGGGAGGCGGACGAGGCCGCAGGTGCGACAGGCTATCGGGGGCTATGGCATCGTGCCTGCTGACAGGAGTAACCCCGGCAGGCTGCGTGGTGGCGCGCCGCGCTCTTCTGTCATGACGTGCAGCCGTGTGCCACGTCCATTCAAGTAAGGTCATCCTTACTCACCTCGCATGCTGACAGAAGCATAAATGCTATATAGCACAAGCTTCCATGGCTGAACGTTCAGAGGCAAGGGCTGATCGATCGGGTCTGGTGCGCGAGAGGGGCGTGGATATTCGAAGAGGCTGAAGGGGCAAATGAGTTCCGCTGAAAAATCATGCAAGCAAGCTTGCTTGTTTCCTGGGTGCCTGCCATGCTCCGGTGCACCGCGCCACACCGCCGTGTCCGTGTCCCGAGGGGAGCGCCTCGTGTCCGATCCGACGCCCGTGATCGACGATCTGCGTGAGGAGGGCGAGGAGCTCGACCGGCTCGTGGCCGGGCTCGGCCCCGAGCAGTGGGCGCGGGAGACGCCCGCCGCCGGGTGGACCGTCGCCCATCAGATCGCGCACCTCGCCTGGACCGACCGTTCCGCGCTGCTCTCCGTCACCGACGCGGACGGGTTCCGGACGCTGGTCGAGAAGGCCCTCACCGCCCCGCGCACCTTCGTCGACGAGGGCGCCGAGGAGTACGCCCGGTCCGCGCCCGCCGACCTGCTCGCGCGGTGGCGCGAGGGGCGCGCGGCGCTGGACAAGGCGCTGCGGGAGGCGCCGGCCGGGGCGCGTTTCCCCTGGTACGGGCCGCCCATGTCCGCCGCCTCCATGGCCACCGCCCGCCTCATGGAGACCTGGGCCCATGGACTGGACGTGGCGGACACGATCGGTGTGATGCGGCCACCCACTGAGCGGCTCCGGCATGTGGCGTGGCTCGGGGTGCGGACCCGGGACTTCGCCTACGGGGTGCACGGGCTCACCCCGCCGGCCGATCCCTTCCGCGTCGAGCTGGTCGGACCGGGCGGTGAGCCGTGGGCCTACGGTCCCGAGGGCGCCCCCCAGCGTGTCACCGGGCCCGCGCTCGACTTCTGCCTCCTGGTCACCCAGCGCGCCCACCGCGCCGACCTCGCGCTCACCGCCGACGGCCCCGACGCCGACCGCTGGCTGGACATCGCCCAGGCCTTCGCCGGGCCGGCCGGTGGCGGACGGGAGCCTAAGGGAACCGTTCGGTGAGCGTGCTCCGCATCGGGAACGCCTCCGGCTTCTACGGCGACCGTTTCTCCGCCATGCGCGAGATGCTCACCGGCGGCCCCCTGGACGTCCTCACCGGCGACTACCTCGCCGAGCTGACCATGCTCATCCTCGCCCGCGACCGGCTCAAGGATCCGGACGCCGGGTACGCCCGCACCTTCCTGCGGCAGTTGGAGGAGTGCCTCGGCCTCGCCCACGAGCGGGGCGTGAAGATCGTCGCCAACGCGGGCGGGCTCAACCCCGCCGGACTCGCCGACGCCGTACGCACGCTGGCCGACCGGCTCGGCATCCCCGTGCGGGTCGCGCACGTCGAGGGCGACGACCGCACCGCCGCCCACCCGGGAGCGCTGGCCGCGCACGCCTACCTCGGCGGCTTCGGCGTCGCCGAGTGCCTGCGCGCGGGTGCCGACGTGGTCGTCACCGGGCGGGTCACCGACGCCGCCCTGGTCACCGGGCCCGCCGCCGCGCACTTCGGCTGGAAGCCGACGGAGTACGACCGGCTGGCGGGCGCGGTCGTCGCCGGGCACGTGCTGGAGTGCGGGGCGCAGGCGACCGGCGGGAACTACGCCTTCTTCGGCGAGCGCCGGCCCGGTGAGCTCCGGCGGCCCGGATTCCCCCTCGCCGAGATCCACGCCGACGGCAGCAGCGTCATCACCAAGCACCCCGGAACCGGCGGCTTCGTCGACGTCGGTACCGTCACCGCGCAACTGCTGTACGAGACCGGCGGCGCCCGGTACGCCGGGCCGGACGTCACCGCGCGGCTGGACACCGTCCGGCTCACCCGGGACGGGCCCGACCGGGTGCGCGTCGAAGGCGTCCGGGGGGAAGCCCCACCGCCCACGCTCAAGGTCGGGCTCAACCGGCTGGGCGGGTTCCGCAACGAGGTCGTGTTCGTGCTCACCGGCCTCGACGTCGAGGCCAAGGCGGACCTCGTGCGGGAGCAGATGTCCGACGCGCTCGCCGAGTCGCCGCCCGCCGAAGTGCGCTGGGAGCTGGCCCGCACCGACCGGACCGACGCCGGCACCGAGGAGACCGCCAGCGCGCTGCTGCGGCTCGTCGTACGGGATCCCGCGCAGGAGGCGGTCGGGCGGGTGCTGAGCGGGGCCGCCGTCGAGCTGGCGCTGGCGAGCTATCCCGGATTCCATGTGATGGCGCCACCGGGGAAGGGCTCCCCCTATGGGGTCTTCGAGGATGTGTACGTCTCCCATGGCGACGTCGACCATGTGGCCGTCCTCCACGACGGACGCCGAATCCCCGTGGACCCGCCCCCCGACACCGCCGTACTCGACGACGTACCGGCGCCCGCGCTCCCCGAACCGCTCCCCACGGGACCCACGACACGAGCCCCCCTCGGCCTCGTCGCCGGCGCCCGCAGCGGCGACAAGGGCGGGAACGCCAACGTCGGCGTCTGGGTCCGCTCCGACGACGCCTGGCGGTGGCTCGCGCACGAGCTGACCGTCGAGCGGTTCCGCGAGCTGATCCCCGAGGCCCGCGACCTGCCGGTCACCCGGCACGTACTGCCCCGCCTGCGCGCCCTGAACTTCCTCGTCGAAGGCATCCTCGGCGAGGGCGTCGCCGCGCAGGCCCGCTTCGACCCGCAGGCCAAGGCGCTCGGCGAATGGCTGCGCTCCCGGCACCTCGACATCCCGGAGGCCCTGCTGTGACGGTCCTCGCATCCGCCCTCGACACCACCGGCCCCGATTACCGGGCGCACCGCGACGCCATGCTCGCCAAGCTCGCCGAACTCGACGCCGAACACGCCAAGGCCCTCGCGGGCGGCGGCGAGAAGTACGTCGAGCGGCACCGGAAGCGCGGCAAGCTGCTCGCCCGCGAACGCGTCGAACTGCTCCTCGACCCCGACACGCCCTTCCTGGAGCTCTCCCCGCTGGCCGGCTGGGGGAGCGACCACACCGTCGGCGCCTCGCTCGTCACCGGGATCGGTGTCGTCGAGGGCGTGGAGTGCCTGATCACCGCCAACGACCCGACCGTGCGCGGCGGCGCCAGCAATCCCTGGAGCCTGAAGAAGGCCCTGCGCGCCAACGACATCGCGCTCGCCAACCGGCTGCCCGTGATCAGCCTCGTCGAGTCCGGCGGCGCCGACCTCCCTTCCCAGAAGGAGATCTTCATCCCCGGCGGCGCGATCTTCCGGGACCTGACCCGGCTGTCGGCGGCCGGCATCCCCACCGTCGCCGTCGTCTTCGGCAACTCCACCGCCGGAGGCGCGTACGTCCCCGGCATGTCCGACCACGTGATCATGGTCAAGGAGCGGGCGAAGGTGTTCCTCGGCGGCCCGCCGCTCGTGAAGATGGCCACCGGGGAGGAGAGCGACGACGAGTCCCTGGGCGGCGCGGAGATGCACGCGCGCGTGTCGGGCCTCGCCGACCACTTCGCCGTCGACGAACCGGACGCGCTCCGCCAGGCCCGCCGGGTCGTGGCCCGCCTCAACCACCGCAAGGCGTACGACGATCCGGGACCGGCCGCCCCGCCCAAGTACGACGAGGCCGAACTCCTCGGCATCGTCCCGGGCGATCTGAAGACCCCCTTCGACCCGCGCGAGGTCATCGCGCGGATCGTCGACTCCTCCGACTTCGACGAGTTCAAACCCCTCTACGGCACCAGCCTCACCACCGGCTGGGCCACTCTCCACGGCTATCCCGTCGGCATCCTCGCCAACGCCCGGGGAGTCCTCTTCAGCGAGGAGTCCCAGAAGGCCGCCCAGTTCATCCAGCTCGCCAACCAGCGCGACATCCCGCTGCTCTTCCTGCACAACACCACCGGCTACATGGTCGGCAAGGAGTACGAGCAGGGCGGCATCATCAAGCACGGCGCGATGATGATCAACGCCGTCGGCAACTCGAAGGTCCCCCACCTGTCCGTCCTCATGGGCGCCTCCTACGGCGCCGGGCACTACGGCATGTGCGGCCGCGCCTACGACCCCCGCTTCCTGTTCGCCTGGCCCAGCGCCAAGTCCGCCGTCATGGGCCCGCAGCAGCTCGCCGGCGTGCTGTCCATCGTCGCCCGGCAGTCCGCCGCGGCGAAGGGACGGCCGTACGACGACGAGGCGGACGCGGCGCTGCGCGCCATGGTGGAGCAGCAGATCGAGTCCGAGTCGCTGCCCATGTTCCTGTCCGGGCGGCTGTACGACGACGGCGTCATCGACCCGCGCGACACCCGCACCGTCCTCGGCCTGTGCCTGTCGGCCATCCACACCGCGCCCTACGAGGGCGCGCGCGGTGGCTTCGGCGTCTTCCGGATGTGAGGCCCATGATGCCCGTGATGCCCGTGATTACTTCCGTTCTGGTCGCGAACCGGGGCGAGATCGCCTGCCGCATCGTCCGCACCTGCGGTGAGTTGGGAATCCGGACGGTCGCCGTGCATTCGGACGCCGACGAGAACGCGCTCCACGCGCGCGTGGCGGACACGGCGGTACGACTGCCGGGGACGGCGCCCGCCGACACGTATCTGCGCGGCGACCTGATCGTGAAGGCCGCCCTCGCGTCCGGCGCGGACGCCGTGCACCCCGGCTACGGCTTCCTCTCCGAGAACGCCGACTTCGCGCGGGCCGTCCGGGACGCCGGCCTGGTGTGGATCGGGCCACCCCCGGAGGCGATCGAGGCGATGGCGTCCAAGACGCGCGCCAAGGAACTGATGGGCATCGAGCCCCTGCGCGAGGTCACCGAGTCCGATCTGCCGGTGCTGGTGAAGGCGGCGGCGGGCGGCGGCGGACGCGGGATGCGCGTCGTACGGCGCCTCGCGGACCTGGACGGCGAACGGGACGCCGCCCGCGCGGAGGCCGCGAGCGCCTTCGGCGACGGCGAGGTGTTCGTCGAGCCGTACGTGGAGGGCGGCCGGCACGTCGAGGTACAGGTGCTCGCCGACACGCACGGCACGGTGTGGGTGCTCGGCACCCGTGACTGCTCCCTCCAGCGCCGCCACCAGAAGGTGATCGAGGAGGCCCCGGCACCGGGGCTGACCGCACGGCTCACCGGGGAGCTCCACGCCCTCGCCGTACGCGCCGCGCGTGCCGTCTCCTACGTCGGCGCCGGAACCGTCGAGTTCCTCGTCGCGGGGGAGCGGGCGCACTTCCTGGAGATGAACACCCGCCTCCAGGTGGAGCATCCGGTGACGGAGGCCGTCTTCGGGATCGATCTCGTCGCCGAGCAGATCCGCGTCGCCGAGGGCCACGCCCTCTCGGGCGACCCGCCACGCGCGCGTGGACACGCCGTCGAGGCCCGCCTCTACGCCGAGGACCCGTCCCGGGAGTGGGCCCCGCAGACCGGCCGTCTGCACCGCCTCGCCGTCCCCGGCGCCGTGCGCCTGGACACCGGCTACACGGACGGCGACGACATCGGCGTCCACTACGACCCCCTGCTCGCCAAGGTCGTCGCCCACGCCCCCACCCGCGCGGAGGCGGTCCGCAAGCTGGCCGCGGCGCTGGAACGCGCGGTGATCCACGGCCCCGTCACCAACCGGGACCTCCTCGTCCGCTCCCTGCGGCACGAGGAGTTCGCGGAAGCCCGTACGGACACCGGCTTCTACGACCGCCACCTGCCCGAGCTGACCGCCCCGGCCCCCGACCCGTACGCCCCGCTCGCCGCCGCCCTCGCCGACGCCCACGGCCGCTCCCGCTTCGGCGGCTGGCGCAACCTGCCCTCGCAGCCGCAGACGAAGCGGTACGCGATGGCCGGCGAGGAGCACGAGGTCCGCTACCGGCACACGCGCGACGGCCTCACGGCCGACGGGGTGCGGGTCGTGCACGCCGACGCGGGGCTCGTGATCCTGGACGTGGACGGCGTACGGCGCCGCTACGAGGTCAGCCGCTACGGCGACCGGGTGTACGTGGGCGCCACCGCCCTCACCGCCCTGCCCCGCTTCCCCGACCCCACCGTCCAGCACGCCCCCGGTTCCCTCCTGGCCCCCATGCCGGGCACGGTCGTCCGCGTCGCGGAGGGCCTGACCGAGGGAGCGGCGGTGGAGGCCGGACAGCCCCTGTTGTGGCTGGAGGCGATGAAGATGCAGCACAGGATCACGGCCCCGGTCAGGGGAGTTGTGAGGGTCCTCCATGCGGCTCCGGGCCGTCAGGTGGAGGTCGGCACCCTACTGGCGGTCGTGGAGGCAACCCCTCCAGGGGCGCGGGGCCGCACTGAACATGCGGCTCCGCCGCGTGAGCGCGACCAGTCCGAGACAACCCGCACCCTTCCGACGACCTGAAGCCCCTCCCCCTCAGGAGCGCTCATGCCGGTGATCGAATCAGAGGAACACAAGGCCCTCCGCGAAGCGGTCGCCGCGTTCGCGACCAACAACCCCCGTACCGACAACACCGAGTTCTGGAAGAACGCCGCCGCGCTCGGCTACATCGGCGTCAACCTGCCGGAGGCGTACGGCGGCGGTGGCGGCGGCATCACCGAACTCTCCCTCGTGCTCGAGGAGATGGGCGCCGCCGGCAATCCCCTGCTGATGATGATCGTCTCCCCGGCGATCTGCGGCACCGTCATCTCCCGTTTCGGCACCGAGGCCCAGAAACGGGAGTGGCTGCCCGCCCTGGCCGACGGCAGCCGCCTGATGGCCTTCGGCATCACCGAACCCGACGCCGGGTCCAACAGCCACCGCATCACCACGACGGCCCGCAAGGACGGCACCGACTGGCTCCTCACCGGCCGCAAGGTGTTCGTCTCCGGCGTCGACATCGCCGACGCCACCCTCATCGTGGGCCGCACGGAGGACGCCCGCACCGGACGCCTCAAGCCCTGTCTGTTCATCGTCCCGCGCGACACCCCCGGCTTCGGGCGCCGGAAGATCGACATGGAACTCAACGCCGCCGAGAAGCAGTTCGAGCTGACCCTCGACGACGTACGGCTGCCCGCCGACGCGCTCGTCGGCGACGAGGACGCGGGCCTGCTCCAGCTCTTCGCCGGCCTCAACCCCGAACGCGTCATGACGGCCGCGTTCGCGATCGGCATGGGCCGCTACGCGCTCGCCCGCGCCGTCGAGTACGCGCGTGAGCGCACCGTCTGGAACGCCCCCATCGGCGCCCACCAGGCGATCGCGCACCCCCTCGCCCAGGCGCACATCGACCTCGAACTGGCCCGCCTGATGACGCAGAAGGCCGCGCACCTCTACGACGCCGGTGACGACGTGGGCGCGGGCGAGGCCGCCAACATGGCCAAGTACGCGGCGGCCGAGGCCTGTGTGAAGGCCGTCGACCAGGCCGTGCACACCCTCGGCGGGAACGGCCTCACGCGCGAGTTCGGGCTCGCCTCGCTGATCACCGCCGCACGCGTGTCCCGTATCGCCCCGGTGAGCCGGGAGATGATCCTCAACTACGTCTCCCACCAGACCCTGGGCCTTCCCAAGTCGTACTAGGCGCTCATGGCCCCCTCGGCCGTCTTGGAGGAACCGTGTTCCGAAGCGAGTACGCAGACGTCCCGCCGGTAGAACTCCCCATCCACGACGCGGTGCTCGCCCGGGCCGCCGAGTTCGGGAGCACCCCGGCACTGATCGACGGCACCGACGGCACCACCCTCACCTATGAGCAGGTGGACCGCTTCCACCGGCGGGTCGCCGCGGGGCTGGCCGAGGCGGGCGTGCGCAAGGGGGACGTGCTCGCCCTGCACAGCCCCAACACGGTCGCCTTCCCCACCGCGTTCTACGCGGCCACCCGCGCGGGTGCCGCCGTCACCACCGTGCACCCCCTGGCCACCGCCGAGGAGTTCGGCAAGCAGCTGAAGGACTGCGCGGCCCGCTGGATCGTCACCGTCTCACCGCTGCTGGACACCGCGCGGAGGGCCGCCGAACTGGCCGGCGGGATCGAGGAGATCCTCGTCTGCGACAGCGCGCCCGGACACCGTTCCCTGATCGACATGCTGGCCTCCACCGCGCCCGAGCCGGTGGTCGGCATCGACCCGGTCGAGGACGTCGCCGCCCTGCCGTACTCCTCCGGCACCACCGGCGTCCCCAAGGGGGTGATGCTCACCCACCGCCAGATCGCCACCAACCTCGCGCAGCTCCAGCCGCTGATCACGGCGGGTCCCGGCGACCGCATACTCGCCGTCCTGCCGTTCTTCCACATCTACGGGCTCACGGCCCTGATGAACGCCCCGCTCCGGCAGGGCGCCACCGTCGTCGTCCTGCCGCGCTTCGACCTGGAGACGTTCCTCGCGGCCATCCAGAACCACCGCATCACCGGCCTGTACGTGGCCCCGCCGATCGTCCTGGCCCTCGCCAAGCACCCCCTGGTCGCCCGGTACGACCTGTCGTCCCTGAAGTACGTCGTCAGCGCCGCCGCGCCCCTGGACGCGAGCCTCGCCGCCGCCTGCTCGCGGCGGCTCGGGCTGCCGCCCGTCGGCCAGGCGTACGGCATGACGGAACTGTCGCCCGGCACCCACGTCGTCCCCCTGGACGCCATGAGCGACGCGCCCCCCGGCACGGTCGGCAAGCTCATCGCCGGCACCGAGATGCGGATCGTCTCCCTCGACGACCCCGGCAAGGACCTCGGACCCGGCGAGTCCGGCGAGATCCTCATCCGCGGGCCCCAGGTCATGAAGGGCTACCTCGGCCGCCCCGACGCCACCGCCGCGATGATCGACGGGGACGGCTGGCTGCACACCGGCGACGTCGGCCACGTCGACGAGGGAGGCTGGCTCTTCGTCGTGGACCGGGTGAAGGAACTGATCAAGTACAAGGGCTTCCAGGTCGCCCCCGCCGAACTCGAGGCGCTGCTCCTCACCCATCCCGGCATCGCCGACGCCGCCGTCATCGGCGTCTACAACGAGGACGGCAACGAGGTCCCGCACGCCCACGTCGTCCGTCAGCCGTCCGCCCCGGAGCTCTCCGCGGGCGAGGTCATGAGGTACGTCGCCGAGCACGTCGCCCCGTACAAGCGCATCCGGCACGTCACCTTCATCGACGGCGTCCCGCGCGCCGCCTCCGGAAAGATCCTGCGCCGTGAGCTCCGCGCGGCGCACGAGGAGCCCTCGTGACCCTGATCGGCCGCACCCGCGCGCGGGGCGTCGAGACGCTCCGCCTCGACGCCCCGGAGCGCCGCAACGCCCTGTCCGCCGCCCTCGTCGGCGAACTGGCCGACGCGCTCACCGACGCCGGCGAGGACACCGGCGTCCGCGCGGTGGTCCTCACCCACACCGGCAACACCTTCAGCGCGGGCGCGGACCTGCGCGACCCGCCTGCGCCCGAGGCGCTGGTGGGCCTGTTGCGGGGGATCGTCGAGCTGCCCAAACCGGTCCTCGCGCGGGTCACCGGGCACGTCCGCGCGGGCGGCCTGGGCCTGCTCGCGGCCTGCGACATCGCCGTCGCCTCCCGCGCGGCGACGTTCGCCTTCACCGAGGTCCGCATCGGGGTCGCCCCGGCCGTGATCTCGCTGCCGCTGCTGCCCCGCACCGACCCGCGCGCCCTGGCCCGCTACTACCTCACCGGCGAACGCCTCGACACCGCCGAGGCCGCCCGCATCGGCCTGCTCACCGCCGCCGGTGACGACGTGGACGAGGTCCTCGCCCCGATCCTCGACGGCCTGCGCAGATCCGCCCCCGGCGCCCTGGCCGAGACGAAACGGCTGCTCACGGCTAGGGTGCTGGAGACCTTCGACCGGGACGCGGCCGACCTGACCGCGCTCTCGGCGCGCCTCTTCGCCTCCGCCCACGCGCGCGAGGGAATGACGGCCTTCCTCGAACGACGGGATCCGGAATGGGTGGTGTGAGCACGGCCGACCGTGCGGAACGAGTCCCCAAGCAGGACCGCAGCCGGGCCACCCGGCAGCGGCTCCTGGAGGCCGCCGTGGCCTGCCTCGCGGAGCACGGCTGGGCGGGCTCCACGGTCTCCGTCGTCGCCGAACGCGCGGGCGTCTCCCGGGGGGCCGCCCAGCACCACTTCCCGACCCGTGAGGACCTCTTCACGGCCGCCGTCGAGTACGTCGCAGAGGAGCGCTCCACCGCCCTGCGCGCCCTGTTCCCGGAGGGCGCCGCGGCCGGCGACCGCCGTGCGGTGATCGCGGCCCTCGTCGACCTCTACACCGGCCCCGTCTTCCGCGCGGCCCTCCACCTCTGGGTCGCCGCCTCCAACGAGGAGCAGCTGCGTCCGCGCGTGACCGAGCTGGAGTCGCGCGTCGGCCGCGAGAGCCACCGCATCGCCGTCGACCTCCTCGGCGCCGACGAGTCCCGCCCCGGCGTCCGCGAAACCGTCCAGGGCCTCCTCGACATGGCCCGGGGCCTCGGTCTCGCCAACCTGCTCACCGACGACGGAGCCCGCCGCGAGCGGGTGGTGGCGCAGTGGGCGGTGCTGCTGGACGGGGCGCTGGACTGAGGGCGTTGTCGGTGGCGGGGCCTACGGTCTCCGCATGGGTGACTACTTCCAGACGATCGTCGACCTCGACGCCGGCGCCGACGAGGCGGCGGAACTCGCGGACCGCGTGGTCGCGTGGCTGGTGGACGAGGGCATCGTCCTCGCCGAGCGCACCGGCTGCGTCCTCGGGCAGCCGCTCGGGCATCCGCCCGGTCCGAACTGGCACCGCGCCGTGGCGGAGGACGACGCCGACCGGGAGCCGTGGGACGGACTGGCCGTGGAGGTGGGGCGCACCGTCTTCGACGCCGGCCAGGGCGATCCCGAGGCGGTGACCTGCCCGCGGTGCGCGGCCACCATGCGGCTGGTCACGGACACCTGGGACACGATCGACGACGCCTGGGCGCCCTTCCGCGCGGCCATGGAGACCTGGGACGAGACCGGGGAGGCGCAGGTCGTCTGCCCCGCCTGCGCCGAGTCCGTCCCGCTGCCGGAGTGGCGGTGGGCCGACGACTACTTCGCCTTCGCCCACCTCGGCTTCGAGTTCTGGAACTGGCCCGAGTTCACGCCGGAATTCCTGACCCGGTTCTCCCACGCCCTCGGCGGCCACCGCGTCGGACGCGTGGGGGGCAAGCTGTGAGAACGCGCGCGATCACGCCCGCTCGCGGGCCTCGCGCACCGCGCGGAGGACGTCGGTGACGTCGTCCGCCGTGCCCTCACCCCGCGAGGCGAGGGCGCGGGCCTCGACCGCCGCCTCGGCCGGCGACAGCGCCGCCTCCCCGTCTCGCGCACGGGACTCCTGCTCGTTCACGGGCTGAGCCTCTCCACCCGCCAGCCCCCGCCCGCCCCGGCGACGTACCGCAGGCGGTCGTGCAGGCGGTTCTCCCGGCCCTGCCAGAACTCCACCGTCTCCGGGACCACCCGGAAGCCGCCCCAGTGGGGCGGTACCGGTACCTGCTCGTGTTCCGGGTAGCGCGCCGCCAGGCCGGCGTAGGACGCGTCCAGTTCCGCGCGGCCGGCGATCACCGACGACTGGCCGCTGGCCCACGCGCCGAGCTGTGAGCCGTGCGGGCGGGTGCGGAAGTAGGCGGCCGTCTCGTCGCGGCCGGTGCGGCGCGCGGTGCCGGTGACGATGACCTGCCGGGCCATCGGGTGCCAGGGGAAGAGGAGCGAGACATGGGGGTTCTCCGCCAGGTCGCGGCCCTTGCGGGAGTCGTAGTTCGTGTAGAAGACGAACCCGTCGTCGTCGAAGTGCTTCAGCAGCACCGTGCGCGAGCTGGGCCGTCCCTCCGCGTCCGCCGTCGAGACGATCATGGCGTTCGGTTCGAACAGCCCGCCGTCCGTCGCGGCCTGTTTGAACCAGCGCGCGAACTGTTCGACGGGAGTGGCGGCCAGGTCGGTCTCGGAGAGCCCCTCGGTCCGGTACTGCTTGCGCATCGAGGCGAGAGCGAAGGGGACGGCGTCTCGGTCGGTCACGCCGTCATCCTGCCGCATGCGCGAAGCCCATGGGGGCACGGTGTCCTTCGTCACGCGATGGCACTGAGTGCCGCGGACCCTCCTCAAAGATGGCACTCGGGGATATCGTGCTGCCACTGATCCGGTTGGGTGACCGCCAGCCGGGCATCACAGGGGTGACGTCCCGGACCGCGAGTCCGTTCGAACGGACCGTGGATCCACCGGACGCGCGCCTTCGCTTCCGCCGACTTCCGACACATGGTCGTCCCACCCCACAACACCATCTGTCACCCACCTCACAAGGAGCCGCCAGATGTCCGACTTCGTACCCGGGCTCGAAGGAGTCGTCGCGTTCGAGACGGAGATCGCCGAACCCGACAAGGAGGGCGGCGCCCTGCGGTACCGGGGCGTCGACATCGAGGATCTGGTCGGGCACGTCTCCTTCGGCAACGTCTGGGGACTGCTCGTCGACGGGGCGTTCAACCCCGGACTGCCGCCCGCCGAGCCGTTCCCGATCCCCGTGCACTCCGGCGACATCCGCGTCGACGTGCAGTCCGCGCTGGCCATGCTGGCACCCGTGTGGGGCCTGAAACCGCTCCTCGACATCGATGCCGAGCAGGCCCGCGACGACCTCGCCCGCGCCGCCGTCATGGCCCTGTCCTACGTCGCCCAGTCCGCGCGCGGCCAGGGCCTGCCCATGGTGCCGCAGCGCGAGATAGACAGGGCCGAGTCCATCGTCGAACGCTTCATGATCCGCTGGCGCGGCGAGCCCGACCCCAGGCACGTCGCGGCCGTCGACGCGTACTGGACGTCGGCCGCCGAGCACGGCATGAACGCCTCCACGTTCACCGCGCGGGTCATCGCCTCGACCGGCGCGGACGTCGCGGCGGCCCTCTCGGGCGCCGTCGGCGCCATGTCGGGACCGCTGCACGGCGGCGCGCCCTCGCGCGTCCTGGGCATGATCGAGGAGATCGAGCGCACCGGGGACGCCGAGGCGTACGTCCGGCAGGCCCTCGACAAGGGCGAGCGCCTCATGGGCTTCGGCCACCGCGTCTACCGCGCGGAGGACCCCCGCGCCCGCGTCCTGCGCCGCACCGCCCGTGAACTCGGCGCCCCGCGCTTCGAGGTCGCCGAAGCCCTGGAGAAGGCCGCCCTGGCCGAGCTCCACGCCCGCCGCCCCGACCGGGTCCTCGCCACCAACGTGGAGTTCTGGGCGGCCATCGTGCTGGACTTCGCCGAAGTCCCGGCACACATGTTCACCTCGATGTTCACCTGCGCCCGTACGGCCGGCTGGTCGGCGCACATCCTGGAGCAGAAGCGCACGGGCCGCCTGGTCCGGCCCTCGGCCCGCTACGTCGGCCCGGGCACGCGCGACCCGCGCGAGATCGAGGGATACACGGACATCGCCCACTGAGCGGGGCCCGGAGAACGCAGGCGACCCGCGAGTCTGGTTCCTCCCTGGGGAGGAGCCGGCCGGACGTTACCGGCGACTCGCGGGTCGGGTGACTGCGTTGGATTGGGCCGGTTGCGTGTATCTCGCACACGCCGGTCCGGCGCCGAACCGAGTACGACGGCGGGCTACTGGCCCGCAGCCACCTCTTCCGTCCGGTTGTCATACATCTGCCGAACCACCTCCCTTCTGAAGTACCGCCCACCTTAAGAACCGGCTCTCGCCGTATCAACCGCTTTTTTCGTTGACCTCCGCGCGGGGGCGCGGTTGGCTTGCCGGATGAGTGATCTTCGTATCGAGGTCGTGGCCGGCGACGCCATGCTGGAGCAGTGGCGGCACGTCCACAACGTGATCGTGCCGCCCGCCGCGATGACGCTCGACGAGGTGCGGGAGCGCGTCGCGCGCGGGTACCGGCTGGAGAACGCGTACGCCGGTGACGTGCTGGTCGGCTGCTCGACGGTGCGGCCCCCGCAGGGGGAGGACGCCGTGGTGACCGTCATCGCGCGGGTGCTGCCCGGGCACCGGCGCAGGGGATACGGGACGGCGCTCTACGCGTCGGGGATCGCACACGCGCGCGCGGCGGGCGCCGGGGCCGTCGAGACCGTGGTCCTGGCCGCCAACGAGGACGGCGTACGGTTCGCTCGCGCGCGGGGCTTCGACGAGGTCGAGCGATACGTTCTGCCGGGGGAGAGCGAGCTGTGGCTGACGCTGCGACTGGCGCCTTTTCCCTCGTGGACGGGCGGATCGGGCGGTGCCGTACAACGATTCTCTCAATCTTGCGGGAACTCGATGTGCGCTGCGTCACGTTCAAGTTGAATGATTGCAAGTGAGTGAACCGTCGTGCCGTACGTGCGGACGCAGCCTGCAGGGGGTCCAGGTGAGTGCTTCCCGGCGTAGTGGGACCACCGACGAGCTGGGGCCGGACGAGCCCGAGCCCGCGCGGGAGGGGTCGGACGGCTCCGACCTCCTCGCCGCGCTGCTCGACGGCATGGACGCCGCCCTGTGCGCCTTCGACGCGGACGGGACGGTCACGCACTGGAACCGTGAGGCGGAGCGGATCCTCGGCTGGACCGCCGGCGAGGCGGTGGGCCGGGCCGGGTTCGCCGGGTGGGCCGTGCGCAGCGCGGACGCCGAGGAGGTCGAGGCGCGGCTGATGTCGGCCATGGACGCGCCGGGCCGGCAGGTGAACGAGTTCGCGCTGCTGACGAAGGACGGCGGCCGGGTGCTGGTGCGGACGCAGTCCGCGGCGGTGCGCGGGCCGGACGGGAAGCCGGCGGGGGTGTACTGCGCGTTCAGCGAGGTGCACGCGCAGATCGACCTGGAGCGGTCGATCGCGCTGAGCGAGGCGCTGCTGGAGGAGGCGAGCTGGGGGGTCGTCCTGGTCGACGCCGATCTGCGGCCCGCGGTGGTGAACCCGCACGCCGCGCGGGCGCTGGGCACGGGGCGGACGTCGGTACTGGGACGGCCGCTGGGGGAGCTGCTGGCGCAGGGCGCGGAGGAGCTGGAGAGCGCGCTCACCCATGTGCTCGCGGAGGGGGCGCCGCCCGCGCCGGCCGAGCTGTGGGTGAGTGTGCGCACGCCGGAGGGCGAGCGGCGGCGGTGCTGGCGGAGCGGGTTCGTGCGGCTGTCGTCACCGCTGGCGGAGGAACCGGTTCCGCTGGGGGTCGGCTGGCTGTTCCAGGACGTGACCGAGTCCCGGCAGGGCGAGCAGGAGGCGTCGCTGCTGCGGTTCCGCGCGCAGCAGCTGCACCGCGCGGCGCGCGCGGCGGCGGAGTGCGAGGACCCGGCGGAGGCGGCGACGGTCCACCTGGACTTCGCGCTGGCCGGGTTCGCCGACCACGCGCTGATCGACCGGGTGGCCGACGGCGGCCAGGACACCGACCGGGTGCGACTGGTACGGATCGCCGCCACCCCGTCCGGCGCACCGGGACCGAGCAGGCTCGCCGGGCGGGCGGGGCTGCCGGTGCGGTACGACGAGGGGCATCCGGCGGTGCAGTGCGTGGAGCGGGTCGGGACGGTGCGGGCCGATGCCGGCTCCATGGGCACCGAGGAGGCGCGGGCGTGGGCGCTGTCCCGGCAGTGGCCGGGGGACGCGGTGCACGCCCTGTGCACGGTGCTGCGGAGCCGGGGACGCACGCTTGGTGCCGTGACGTTTCTGCGGGGGGCGGGTCGCAGCGCGTTCGAACGCTCCGACACGATGTACGCGGAGGATGTGGCGGTCCGCATCGCCACGGCCCTGGACCTGGCGGCCCTCCTCACCACCGACCGCTGACCCCCGGCCGGGCCCGGCCGCCGCGGTTCAGTGGCGGTAGAAGATGCGGTCGGGTTCAGTGGCGGTAGAAGATGCGGTCGGCGTACTCGTCGAAGACGCGCGCGTTCCAGTCGTGGCCGCCGTCCACGTTGCCCGAGCGCAGCAGCGGCGGCTCGATTCCGCGATCGGCGAGCGTCGCCGCCGCGGTGGCCATGACGGCCTGGAGGAGCGCCGTGGTGACCACCGTCGACGCGGGGGCGAAGGGCGCGGGGACGTTGTCGTGGGTGAGCTCCGCGTCACCGACCGCGACACCGGAGTCCAGGACGAGATCGCAGTGGTCCTTCAGGAACGTCCCGGAGGAGTGCCGGGACGACGTCTGCGTCGCGTACGCCACCGAGGTCACGCCGATGACCCGCACGCCCAGCTCACGGGCCTTCATCGCCATCTCCACGGGCAGCGCGTTGCGCCCGGACAGCGAGATGACGATCAGCGCGTCGCCCGCGCGGAGCGGGGAGGCGCCGAGCACGACGCCCGCGAGCCCGTCGACGCGTTCCAGGGCGGAGCCCAGCGTGGCCGGCCGCACGTCGACGCCGACGGCCCCCGGGACGGCGAGCAGGTTCATCAGGGCGAGTCCGCCGGCCCGGTAGACGAGATCCTGCGCGGCCAGCGAGGAGTGCCCGGCGCCGAAGGCGAAGAGCCGTCCGCCGTCCGCGACCGTGTCGGCGAGCAGCGTGCCCGCCGCCGCGACGGACGCGGCCTCCTCGTCACGGATCCGCCGCAGCAGGTCGATCGCGGCGTCGAGGAATTGACCGGCCGGCGTGCGGTCGCTCATGCGGCGTCCCTTCGGGCGGAAGTGTTGCGGATCACCGTGCGGTCTGGACCAGTGTCGTGTCAATACGGCGCCCGATCGCGCGGTTTCCCCTCCGCGGAGCCCTTCGTTCTCACTGCGCGGCCCGGTTGTCGGTCGTATGCGTCAGAATTGAGTCCTGGGCCAGCGCACGCGCCGGTGAGCCGTCCAGCCTCCGGCAGAGCCATCCGCAGATCTCATCGAGGGGCATGTATGTCCGGACTGATCGACACCACGGAGATGTATCTCCGCACCATCCTCGAGCTGGAGGAGGAAGGTGTGGTCCCCATGCGCGCCCGGATCGCCGAGCGGCTCGACCAGAGCGGTCCGACGGTCAGTCAGACCGTGGCGCGCATGGAGCGCGACGGCCTGGTGTCCGTCGCTCCCGACCGGCACCTCGAGCTCACCGACGAGGGCCGCCGGCTGGCCACGCGCGTGATGCGCAAGCACCGGCTCGCCGAGTGTCTCCTGGTCGACGTGATCGGCCTGGAGTGGGAGCAGGTCCACGCCGAGGCCTGCCGCTGGGAGCACGTGATGAGCGAGGCCGTCGAGCGCCGCGTGCTGGAGCTGCTGAGGCACCCCACCGAGTCGCCGTACGGCAACCCGATCCCCGGCCTGGAGGAGCTGGGCGAGAAGGACGGGGCCGACCCGTTCCTGGACGAGGGCATGGTGTCCCTGGCCGACCTCGACCCGGGCGCCGGGGGCAAGACGGTCGTGGTGCGCCGGATCGGCGAGCCGATCCAGACGGACGCCCAGCTGATGTACACGCTGCGCCGGGCGGGCGTACAGCCCGGTTCGGTGGTCAGCGTGACGGAGTCGGCGGGCGGGGTGCTGGTCGGCAGCAGCGGCGAGGCGGCCGAGCTGGAGTCGGAGGTGGCCTCGCACGTGTTCGTCGCCAAGCCCTGACCGGCCGGCGGGGCGGGGCGGGACACCGGGCGGACGAGCGGTGCGCGCCCGCCGGTGCGCGTGCCCGTCGGTATGAACGCGTCGAATCCGAGATCCACTGCGCCGAATCGCAGCGCTCGCCGGATTCGCGTGCGAGGCTGTCGCGTGAGGCATATGACCTGAGTGGCTCTGGCCGGGCCCGGCAGCGATGTCATCCCGGCAGGGGAGGGGCGGGACGATGTGCCGTGACCACGTGAGGAGCCCCGGCGCCGTACGGCGCCGGGGCCTGTCCTCCCCTGTGCTGACCCGGAGCCCCGAGCTCTCAGGGTCATTCCCCTCGGACCGGTTTCCCCGAGCGGTCCGCCTCCCGCTGAAGATCTCCCCCGGGCCACGGCGATCAATCCCCTCAGGGGGTCACTCGAACGAGGGGTGTTGCCGGGCAAGAAGCCATTTTCGAATAGTCATTCGATAATCTGCGGCAGTGGCAACAGGCAGGGCCAGCGCAACAGGCAACGGGCAGGCAGCGAGCTTGGGGGGTGCCAGGACCATGGCGCGACGCATCGACGTGACCGGGGCGGACGGCGTACGGCTCGCCGCCTGGGAGTTCGGCGACCCGCCCAAGAACGGGGCCGACCCGGCGGAGAGCGCCGCGCAGCACGCCCCCGGCGTGCTGTTACTGCACGGACTGATGGGCCGCGCCTCGCACTGGGCGTCCACCGCCCGCCGGCTCTCCGGGCGGTACCGCGCGGTCGCCCTCGACCAGCGCGGCCACGGCCGCAGCGACAAGCCCCCGCAGGCCTCCTTCACCCGTGACGCCTACGTCGACGACGCCGAGGCCGCCCTGGAGCAGCTCGGCCTCGGCCCCGCCGTCCTCATCGGCCACGCGATGGGCGCGCTGACCGCCTGGCAGCTCGCCGCCAAACGCCCCGACCTGGTGCGCGGGCTGGTCATCTGTGACATGCGCGCCTCCGCCCTCGGGGCCGCCTCGCAGCGCGAGTGGGCCGAGTGGTTCAAGGCCTGGCCGGTCCCGTTCGCCACGCTCGCCGACGTACGCAAGTGGTTCGGCGAGGACGACCCCTGGGTGGAGCGGCCCAACCCGGCCCGCGGCGCGTTCTACGCGGAGGTGATGGCCGAGTCCCCGGACGGCTGGCGTCCGGTGTTCGACCCGGACCAGATGCTCCGCTCCCGCGAGACCTGGGTGTTCGACGCGCACTGGGAGGAGCTGGCCCAGGTGCGCTGCCCCGCCCTGGTGGTCCGCGGCCTCGACGGCGAACTCGGCCGCGCGGAGGCCCAGGAAATGGTCCGCGTCCTCCCGCACGGCCGGTACGCGGAGGTCGCCGACGCCGGCCACCTGGTCCACTACGACCAGCCGGAGACCTGGCTCACGGCGATCGAACCCTTCCTGGACTCGCTGGACTCGCTGGGCGAGGGCTGACCGCCGGCTCAGCCCTTGCTCACCGCCGTCAGGATCTCCGGCAGCCGGCGGGCCGTCCGCGGGGCCGCCAGCCGCAGGCCGAGGAACGTCAGGGCCGCGCCGTACGCCGTGCCCACCGGCAGCAGCAGCCACAGCCAGTCGTCGCCGCCCTCGGCGATGTTCAGCCAGACGGTGAGGGCGATGACCGGGACGCACAGCACCGCCGCCGCGACCATGCCGCCGAAGAGGGAGATCCAGGCCAGCCCGGCCTGCCCCGGGGCGACGTTCTTGTGGCCCTCCTGCGGAATGGAGTACGGGAAGCGGGCCGAGGCCCACGCGCCCGTCGCGAGCATCGCGCCGAGCAGCGCGAAGGACAGGCCCAGCGCCTCCGGCAGCCGCGCCCAGTCACCCAGCAGCGCCGTCGTCAGCACGGTGACGAGCGTGGCGTACGGCAGGGTGACCAGCAGCAGCGCCAGCGCGCGGGCGCGCAGCTCCACGTACGCGTCCCGGGTCGACGAGATCGTCATCGCGACCATCCAGAACGCCGAGGTGTCCTGCCCGAACTGGTTGTACATCTGGATGCCGAGCATCCCGGCGGCGAAACAGGCGAAGTAGACCGAGCCGGTGCCCTGCCAGGCGTTGAACACCGGCACGATCAGCCCGATCGCCAGCGAGGTCACCCACGCGGCCTTCGTCTTCGGATCGCGCCGGACGTAGCGCAGGCTGCGCTCCACGACCGTGCCCGTGCGGCCCGGCGGCAGCAGCCGGGACAGGCCCGTCGACGAGCGGTCGCGGACCGCCGTGTCCCCGGCCGCCTGGAGGGTGGAACCGTCCGGCGAGGTCATCAGCCGCGTCAGGGACCGCGACCACAGCGCGAGCAGCCCCGCCAGAGCCGCCGCGCTCAGCGCCAGCTGCGCCAGCGCGACCCCGTACGCCCCCTCGCCCGCCGCGTGCGCCGCGGCGACCGCCGACGCCGGCGGGAACCACCGCAGCACGTCCGCCGCCGGGTCCAGCTGTTCCAGGCCGGAGGTACCCAGCCGCTGCGCCCCGAAGTTGACCACCTGCGCCCCGACGGCGATCACCAGCCCGCTGAGCACCGCGAGATCCCGGCCCTTGCGGCTGGTGAGCAGCCGTACGTTGGCGGCGGCCACCGCCCGCGCGAGCGCCACGCACACCAGCAGCGCCAGCGGCACGGCGAGGACGCCCACGGCGAACGCCGCCCCGCCGTGCGCGACGGCGATCACGGAACCGGCGAGCAGGCACAGCGTGAACAGCGGCCCGACACCGACCAGCGAGGACGCGAGCAGGGCCCGCACCAGCGGCCGCGGCCGCAGCGGCAGCATCACCAGCCGGGTCGGGTCGAGGGTCTCGTCGCCCCCGGGGAAGAACAGCGGCATCACCGCCCAGCCCAGCCCCAGCACCGCCACGAGCAGCACCACCAGCGACTCGACGTGACCGGAGCCGCGCAGCGCGATCAGCCCGAGGAACTGCAGCACGGCGAACAGCAGGGCGGCGACGGCGGAGGCGATGTACGCCGCCTTGCGCCCGCCGGACTGCCGCAGCCCGTTGCGCAGCAGGGACAGTTTCAACCGGACGAAGACGGAGGTGAGGGCGGCGGGCGTGCTCACGGCGCTCACCGGGAACCCCCGCCCAGCCAGTCGAGATCCGCACCGGCGTCGCGGCCGTCCGCGCCGACGAGCTCCAGGAACGCCCGCTGCAGCGAGGGCGCGTCCCCGCGCACCTCGGCGAGCGGACCGTGGGCGCGGATCCGGCCGGCGGCCATCACGGCCACCCAGTCGCACAGCGACTCGACGAGCTCCATGACGTGGGAGGAGAACACGACCGTGGCGCCGGACGCCGTGTACCGCTCCAGGACGCCCCGGATGGTCTGCGCGGAGACCGGGTCGACCCCCTCGAACGGCTCGTCCAGGAAGAGGACTTCCGGGTTGTGCAGCAGGGCGGCGGCGAGCCCGATCTTCTTGCGCATGCCGGTGGAGTAGTCGACGACGAGCTTGTGCTGGGCACCGGCCAGACCGAGGACGTCGAGCAGCTGCGTCGCCCGCTTGTCGACCTCGTCACCGGGCAGCCCCCGCAACCGCCCCGTGTAGCCCAGCAGTTCACGCCCCGACAGCCGCTCGAACAGCCGCAGCCCCTCCGGCAACACCCCGATCCGGGCCTTGACCTCCACCGGATCCCGCCACACGTCGTGCCCGACGACCTCGACGGTGCCCTGATCGGGCCGCAGCAGCCCGGTCACCATGGACAGGGTGGTGGTCTTCCCGGCCCCGTTGGGCCCGACCAGCCCGATGAACCGTCCCGCGGGCAGTTCCAGATCGATCCCCCCGACCGCGACCTGCTCCCCGAACCGCTTCCAGAGGCCCCGCACACTTACGGCCACAGTCCCCACCGGATCTCCCTCCGTCAGCGCAGAAGCCTAGGGGAGCGGAGCGCCCCGAAGGGGCGCGGGACCGTGCCGACATGCGGCTCCGCGCGTGGGCGTGACAAGCCACGACACGGCCGCGGTCGCCTGCGGACAGAAACCACGCGCGTCGACAGGCGCCCTAGCGATCCCGGCCGCACGCATAGGCCAACGGCGAGATCAACTCCTCCGCGTCCGGCAGCCACCGATTCGCCGCCGTGGGCCGGCAGGCCCACTGCACGGCCCCCCGGCACCCGAACCGCGTGGGCGGGGCGGCCACGTACGCCCCCTCCCCCAGGACCGCCAGGTCGAGCGACACCGACGACCACCCCAGCTTGCGCAGCAGGTCCGGCACCTTCGCCGACGCCCCCGGCAGCACGAAGAACTCCGTCCGCCGGTCCGGCGTCACCGTGACCGGCCCCAGCGTCAGCCCCATCCGCTCCATCCGCGCGAGCGCCAGGAACCCCGCCGTCTCCGGGACGGAGATCGCGTCGAACGTCCGCCCGGTGGGCAGCAGGATCGACGCGGCCGGCTGCTTCTGCCACATCCGGCGGGCGACGGTCGCGCTGCCGGTCGCCTGGGCCGCCCAGTCCGGGCGGGCCGGGTGTGCGCCGGGCGAGGGACACGCGGCGTCACCGCACGAGCAGCGCTGCACCCCCTCGACGGCCTCCAGCCAGGTGCCGGGGAACACGTCCCAGTGCCGCTCCTCGGCGTAGCGAACTGCGGTCTCCAGCAGCGATTCCCCGCGCTGCTTCGGGATCTGTACGGCGTCGGCGCCCACGATGGTCTCTTCCACGATGAACACAACTACGGCCGTCACCAGGGGTTACGCCCGCGCGCATGCGCGGGGGAGGAGCATCGGCCCCTTGTTCGGGGCGCATGGATGCATCGACGGGGGCGCGCGAGAGGATCCGCGTCCCCGGTGGGTAACCAGGAGGGGGGCCGGCAACCGCCGTTACCCCGGCAATCCTCACATGTCCCGCATTGTCGGTACTTCGGCGGGGCATTGATCTTCCCGGCCGCATGTCCCGCCGGGACGCGAGACGTACGGCCGCGGAAGACACGTCAACTCGGTGCGTGGCAGGGCACCGCAGCCTCAGGGGGTACGCCATGGCCGCAAGGCCTCTCGTCGCGCGGCAGCCGAACGAACGGCTGCAGGCGCTCATCCAGGAAGCCGGATGCTCCAACGCCGGACTGGCCCGCAGGGTCAACATGTGCGGCGCCGAGCACGGCCTCGACCTGCGCTACGACAAGACGTCGGTGGCGCGCTGGCTGCGCGGACAGCAGCCGCGGGGCCGGGCACCGGCGATCATCGCGGAGGCACTGGGCCGCAAACTGGGCCGTACGGTCACGATCGACGAGATCGGCATGGCCAACGGCAAGAACCTCGCGTCGGGTGTCGGCCTCCAGTTCTCGCCGACGGTACTGGGGGCCATCGAGCAGGTCTGCGAGCTGTGGCGCAGCGACGTGGGCCGGCGGGACTTCCTGTCCGGATCCTCCGTCGCCGCGTCCGCGCTGGTGGAGCCGAGCCGTGACTGGCTGATCTCCGCGCCCGACGGGCAGGTGGCGCGCTCCACCGGGCCGCGCGTGGGACAGTCCGACGTGGCGGCCGTACGGTCCATGACGCAGGCGCTGGTGGACCTGGACCACCAGTACGGCAGCGGGCACGTGCGCCCGGTCGTGGTCCACTACCTCAACAGCGTCGTCTCGGGGCTGCTGGCGGGGTCGTACCGCGAGGCCGTGGGGCGCGACCTGTTCGCGGCGGTCGCGCGGCTGACCGAACTCGCCGGGTACATGGCCGTCGACACCGGGCAGCCGGGACTCGCCCAGCGCTACTACATCCAGGCGCTGCGGCTGGCGCAGGCGGCCGGGGACCGCGGGTACGGCGGGTATGTGCTCGCCGCCTCCATGAGCCACCTGGCCGCGCAGCTCGGAAACCCGCGTGAGATCGCGCAGTTGGCGCGCGCGGCGCAGGAGGGCGCGCGGGGGCGCGTGACCCCCCGCGCGGAGGCGATGTTCCACGCGGCCGAGGCGCGCGGGCACGCGCTGATGGGCGACGTGTACGCCGCGCAGACGGCGGTGGGGCGCGCGGTGAGCGCCATGGAGGCCGTCGATCCGGCCTCGGGCGACGACCCGGTGTGGATCGCGCACTTCGACGAGGCCTATCTGGCCGACGAGTTGGCGCACTGCCACCGGGACCTCGGCCAGGCGGAGGCCGCCGCGCGGTGCGCCCGCCAGGCGCTGGAGGGGCATCCGGCGTCACGGGCGCGGCGGCGGGCGATCGGCCATGTGCTGCTGGCCACCGCGCAGGTGCAGCAGCGCGAGATCGAACAGGCCTGCAGTACGGGCCTGAAGGCGGTGGAGCTGCTGGGCGGCCTCCGGTCCAACCGGGGCGCCGAGTACCTGGAGGACCTCCAGCAGCGCCTCGAGCCGTACCGGGAGGAGTCGGTGGTAAGGGAGTTCGGGGCCCGGATGGAGCTCCAGACGGCGGCGTGACCCCCGGGACGTGACGGGCGGAGGTCGAGGAGGTGACGCAATCAGGGCGCGGTGACCCGGTTTTGTTACCGCGCTCACAGGGCAGGAGGTCAGGCCCCGTGCTGCGTGGCACCGGGCTCCGGGGACCCGGTAGCGTGAGCCGACGATTCACAAGGTCCCCCATTGGTAGGAGTCCCGGTGACGCAGAGTGGACAGGGCGAGGAGCCCTCGGCGCGCCCCGCGCGCGAAGGCATCGTGCTGCCCTCCGACGGTGGTGAACCCCTGCTGCCGGGCATGACGACCGGACCGGTCGCCCCCGGCGGCGGTGCGGACGGCCGGACCTCCGGCGGCGGGTTCCCCGCCTCGGCCCCGCCCGGCGGCCAGACCTGGGGCACGCCGTGGGGCCCCGGGCAGCAGAGCCCGGCCCCACCGCCCGGCCAGGACTGGCAGCCCCCGTCCGACGGCGGGTGGGGCACCCCGGAGCCGTCCCCGTGGGGCGCGCAGCACCCGCCCGCCCCGGCCCACGGCGGCGGCCCCGGCCCGCTGCCGCCCGAGGACGCGCAGACCCGCGGCGGCCGCCCCCCGTACGACGCGAACGGCCCGCAGCCGGGCGCCGGGTACGGCGGGAGCACCCCGTCCGGCCCGCACGCGAACGTTCCGCACGGCGGTGCCGATCCGTACGCCGCCGGAGCCCCGCTGCCGCCCGCGCACGCGGACCCCTACGGCGCCCCCGCCCAGAGCGGCTACGGCGCCCCCCAGTACCCGCCGGCCGCCGCGCCGGACGGGGTGGAAGGGGTCACCCAGTACATGGCGCCGGTGCCCGCCGCCGACGAGGGGGCGACACGGTTCATCCCCCCGGTGCCCGCCGCCGACGAGGGGGCGACGCAGTTCATACCCCCGGTGGGCCCGGGCGCGCTGCCGCCCGAGATGCCCGCCCACGGCTCCGAGGCGGGCGGCTACCCGGGCGTGCCCCCGCAGCACGCGCCCGGCGCGGGGTCCCTGCCGCCGGCCGGCCACCCCGACGCCGAGGCCACCCAGTACATCGCCCCCGTCACCGACCAGCCCCCCGGGCAGTCCTACGGCACCCCGCCGCCCGGTGACGGCAACCGGCAGCCGCCCGCCGAGTTCGACAACCTCTTCCGCGACGGCGCCGGCGGCCCGGCCGGATCCACCCAGCAGCTCCCGCGCGTCGACTACGGCCCGCCCGCCGCCCACACCCCGCCCGGCCCCACCGCCCCGACCGGCGGCCGGGGCGGGCGCGGCGGCAGCCGTACCGGCTCACGCGTGCCGCTCATCGCGGCGGTCGGCGTCGGCATCGCCATCCTCGGCGTCGGCGCGGGCGCGCTGCTCGGCAGCCCGGGCGGCGACGACGACGGCGGCGACGACCAGCCCGTGTCCGCCACCGCGCCCGCGAGCGTGGAGGCATCCGCCTCCCCCTCCGCCGACCCGGCCCGTGAGCAGGCCGTCGAGCTGGACAAGCTGCTGGCCGACAGCGGCGACAGCCGCACCACCGTGATCAACGCGGTCGCCGATGTGAAGGCCTGCCGCGACCTCGGCCGGGCGGCCAAGGACCTGCGGGAAGCGGCCGGGCAGCGCAACCAGCTGGTGACCGACCTCTCCGGCCTGTCCGTGGACCGGCTGCCGGACCACCAGGCGCTGACCACCGCGCTCACCAAGGCGTGGCAGGCGTCGGCGTCGGCCGACAACCACTACGCCGCCTGGGCCGACCAGACCGCCGGCAAGAAGGGCTGCAAGAAGGGCCAGGCCCGCTCCACCGGCCAGACCCAGGCCGGCAACCGGGCCAGCGGCACCGCGACCACCGAGAAGAAGAAGGCCGCCGCGCTGTGGAACGCGATCGCCAGGCAGTACGGCCTGACCGAGCGCCAGCCGACCCAGCTGTGACCGGACACCGCTGACCCGTGGTTCCGCCCGGCCCCGGGCGGAACCACGGGTCAGCCCAGGTCCGCGTCCCGCAGCGTCTTCGTCACGTCGGTGAAGCCCTTGCGGGCCGCGACCAGCCGGCCGTCCCGGACCACCTGCAGGGTCACGTTCGCGTTGATCAGGCGGGGGAAACCGACGGCGGCGAGCTCGTCCTGGAAGTTCCACCGCAGGGTGGGGGTGAGCCCGTCCGTGGTGACCTTCAGCCCGCCGTCCAGCGCCCCGCTCACGGTGTCGGCGCTCACCTCGCCGTCCCCCAGCGACTCGACGACCTGCTTGAACACGGTGTAGGCGATCCAGGTGGTCTGCACCCCGGCGTCCGCGGCGTCGATCCGGTTGTCGCCGAACGCCTCCTCCTCGATCACCTTCTTCATCGGGTCCCAGCTCGGGTCGCTCGCCGCCGGGTACCAGCCGGTGACGTACGACCCCTCGTACGGCCCCGACCCCCCGCCGGACGCGTCGATCGTCGACTGGTCGACGCTGCCCAGCACGGTCGCGGTGCGCACCTCGGGGTAGTCGGCGCGGGCCCGCCGGAAGGAGTCCATGAAGGTGTTCGTGCGGTCGCCGAGGGCGGGCACCACACACCCCTGCTCGGCCGTGTCCGCGGTGGCGCGCTCCAGGGCCTGCCGCGCCTGGCCCTCGTACGAGGTGGCGTCCTCCGCCGCCCGCTGGTCACCGGAGCGCGCGTGCCCGCCCGCCTCCAGGCCCGAGTCGAGCAGCGGGGGCAACTGGTCGCCCGTGATGGTGTCGGGCCGGATCAGGGTGACCGGCCCGCAGGTGTCGGCCAGGGTGCGGCCGAGACCGGCCAGCAGCGCCGGCTGGCCGCCGTTGACGGGATAGGACAGGGGGCTGGTGAACTCGTTGTTGGTGATGCCGTAACCGCCGATGTACGGGATTCCGGCGCCCTCCAGGGTGGGCATGAACGAGTCGGCGTACTGGCTGTAGGAGCCGACGACCGCGACGGCCTTCTCCTGCACCGCGCGCCGGGCGCACCGCGCGGCGGCCACGGTGTCGTTCTTGTCGTTGCAGGTCAGCACGTTGAGCCGACGGCCGTTGATACCGCCCTGGGAGTTGACCCAGCGGGCGTATGCTTCGGCGAACGCGGGCATCCCGGGCTTGTTGGTGGCCTGGGTGTCCTGGGGCGCCCACGTCATCACGGTGATGGGGGCGTCGTCCCCGGAGCCCCCCGTGGCACCGGGGACGATCCCGCACCCGGCGGCGAGCGACGCGCACGCCACCAGCGCGCCCGTGGTCAGGGCGCCGGCTCTGGCGGGCCGGTGGAGGAGGCGGGGGAGGAGAATGCTGCGGATGCGTCGCCTGCCGGTCATGCTTACGCACGATTCCGCCACACGGCCAACCTCGGAGTGATCCTTGGTCAACGGACGGTGACGCCGAGGTGAATTGCGGGGTCCCGTACGACCCGTGCGGCGCGGAAACGTACGATCGACGATCGTGCAAGGTTCGGAGAACTCTTCCCGTCGCGGCCGTCGCTCCTTCACCATGGGCGGCATGCCACTCAACGACATGCCGTGGTGGCGCTGGCGCAGCAATGTGCGCTCCGCGCTGCACATGCTCTCCGATCCCGCCTTCCAGCGGGACGTCTGGCTGGCCGGGGTCGACGGCTACGGCGACGTCACCGACGCCGTCTACCGGCTGGTCGAGGACACCTGGCTGGACAATTGGTCCGCCGAGAAGTACGTCGGCACCATCTTCCGCGACTCGCAGGAGGCGGCGCTCGTCGACACCGCGGTGCTGCGCGTCCTGCGGATCATGCACCAGGTCGGCCCCGACGCGCCGGTGACCGCCTACATCGAGCACGAGGGCTGGCCGGAGGCGGTGCGGGCCGCGCGGGACGCGCATGTGCGGATGGCGGCGAGCGACGGCGACGACCCCGGCGCGACGCCGAGCACCCTCGAGGTGCTGCGGATCCTGACGCGGTCCGCGTAGCGGAACGGTCGGCCGGGTGCGGCTCCGCGTGTGGGACCCTTTTCTGCATGAGCGAGCAGTCCACCCGAGCCGCGGCCCCGGCCGACCAGTACGTCCTCACCCTGTCCTGCCCCGACAAGCAGGGCATCGTGCACGCCGTGTCGAGCTACCTCTTCATGACCGGCTGCAACATCGAGGACAGCCAGCAGTTCGGCGACCACGACACGGGACTGTTCTTCATGCGCGTCCACTTCTCGGCGGACGCCCCGGTGACCCTGGAGAAGCTGCGGGCGAGCTTCGCGGCGATCGGTGACTCCTTCCACATGGAGTGGCAGATCAACCGGGCCGACGAGAAGATGCGCATCCTGCTCATGGTCAGCAGGTTCGGGCACTGCCTGAACGACCTGCTGTTCCGCGCGCGGACCGGCGCGCTGCCGGTGGAGATAGCCGGGGTGGTGTCCAATCACACGGACTTCGCCGAACTGGTGGCCTCGTACAACATTCCCTTCCACCACATCCCGGTGCCGAAGGGCGGCAAGCCGGAGGCCGAGGCCCGGCTGCTGGAGATCGTGCGCGAGGACGACGTCGAGCTCGTCGTGCTCGCCCGCTACATGCAGGTCCTCTCGGACGACCTGTGCAAGCAGCTCTCCGGGCGGATCATCAACATCCACCACTCCTTCCTGCCGAGCTTCAAGGGCGCGAAGCCGTACCACCAGGCGCACGCGCGGGGTGTGAAGCTGATCGGCGCGACCGCGCACTACGTCACCGCCGACCTCGACGAGGGGCCGATCATCGAGCAGGAGGTCGAGCGGGTGGGGCACGACGTCACCCCCGAGGGGCTCGTCGCGATCGGCCGGGACGTGGAGTGCCAGGCGCTGGCGCGGGCGGTGAAGTGGCATGCGGAGCGCCGCATTCTGCCCAATGGGCGGCGGACGGTGGTGTTCGCCTGACGGCCCGGGTTCATCCGTCTCGTCGGCGGGTGCGGGTGAGTGGGAACCGCGCGAGCGACCACGAACCACCCGCACCCGCCGACGAAACGGAACCCGCCCCTACATCCGGCTCATGCTCGCCGCCGCGAACAGCACATCCCTGATCGCCTCACGGTCTCCGACCTGCCCCACCGCGGCCTCCCGCGGCGGCACATGCCCCGCCGCGAGCCTGCAGAACTCCGCGCCGTCCAGCGCGACGTGCGCCACCTCGTGCTCCGCGGAGCCCTTCGCCGCGGGGGAGTCCAGCGGGATCAGCCACTCGCCTCCGCCGGACCCCTCGATCTCCAGCCGCAGACTGCGCCCCGGCTCCCCGGCGGCGACCAGGTGCCGTTCCACGGGGGAGGCCAGCCCGTGCAGCCGGCGGTGCTCGAGGACGGCCGGCAGCATCCGCGCGGCCAGGTCGACGATGTGGTGCAGATGCCGCCCGGAGGGCGGGTCGTACGGGTAGTCCACCGCCTCGGCGATGTCCTCCGCGTGCACCCAGCACTCGAAGGCCCGGTCCAGCATCGCGTCGTGCAGCGGCAGTTCGTAGTCGCCGTACGACACCGGCAGCCGTCCGGTGCCGTCGCCCGTGAAGGAGACCGTCCGCACGAGGACGTGGCTCTGCTCCCGCCAGGGCGCCCGTACGGAGCGGGTGGGCGGGAAGCGGGAGGCCCGCCAGTACGCCTCGGTGCGGTCCGACGGGGTGGGCCGGACGGCCGTGGCGTCGCCGAGCGGGTCGTCGAGGCCGAGGGCGACCGCGACCAGCCCGTCGACCGCCAGCAGGTGCGCGATGACCCCGGCGACGGTGGTGCGGCGGCTGCTCGCCTCGTCGGACTCGTACCAGCGCAGCCGCACCGGCGCGTGCCACTCGGAGTCGCCGAAGTCCTGGAGCAGCGCGTCCAGCCGCGCGGTCTCGGCGTCGTACGGGGCGGCCCACTCCGGCACCGGGATGCGGGGCGGGCGCCGCTCCAGGCAGGACTCCAGGACGCGGGTGCGCAGGCCGGGGTCCGGGTCCAGGCTCTCGGGCCGCTGGAGCAGGCCGACCGCCGCGCGCAGCCGCAGCGCCTCGTCCGCGCAGGGTCCGCAGGTGCCGAGGTGCTCCTCGACGGCGGCCGCCTCCGCCTGCGCGCAGGCGGCCAGTGCCCAGGCACCCAGCAGTGACTTCAGCACGTGGTGTTCCAGCACGAGCGGTCCGGCGTCCTTCTCCTGGTCGTCGTACGCCTCGGGGTGGCCGGCACGGTACCCGCTCACGCGGCACCCCCGATTCCGGGCGGGGCGCCCGGGGCCCCGGTGTCGTGCGCGGTGGCCAGCAGCTGCAGGCCGAGGCGGAGCCGGCGGCGGGCCTCGTCGTCGGTGACGCCCAGGTCGGCGGCGGTCTGGCGGTAGTCCCGGCGCTGGAAGTAGGCCAGCTCCAGGGCGGCCCGCAGGGGCGCCGGCATGGACTGGACGATGTAGTCGGCGCGGGCCGCCACCGAGGCGTCCCGCACCGTGCGCTCCAGGTCCTCCGCGGTGCCGGGGCCGCCGCGGGCGAGCGCCGCGGTCTTCGTGGTGCGCAGCCGCCGCACGGCCAGCCGGCTGGTCAGCGCGGCGAGCCAGGTGCGCAGGGGTTCCTGCGCGGGGTCGTAGGAGTCCGGGTGCTCCCAGACGTGGGCGAAGACGTCGCGGGTGACGGCGTCGGCGTGTTCGTCGCCGACGACGCGGTGGGCGAGGCCGTGCACGAGCGAGGCGAACCGGTCGTAGAGCTCGCTGAGGGCGGCCGCCTCCCCGCGCGCGAGCCGCTGCTGCATCTTGCGGTCCCAGCGGGGCGGTACGTCCGTTTTCGGCATGCGGCCCCTCACCCCCTGTTCCTCCCCCGGTCCCGGGTTGGTCGGTGCCCGGGTCCGGCGTGTGGCCGGTGACTCCCAGAATGTAATCGGCACGCAGGAGGGCGCACGCCCCTTTACGGCAATGTGCGCCCCCGGAAGAGCCGCAGGTGGTAAGGGGCCGCCCGCCCACGTCGGACGCCGTCCGGGCCGCACCTACCCACCTCCGCGCCGATCGGAACCGATCGAATCGGAACGAAGGTGACTGGAACAAGCCCTTTTTGTTCGGTGCCCGTTTCTCGGTCCGGGTTTCAGGGAACGGCCGGTGGGCAGCCGCGCTGCAAGGAAGCGTAGGGACTGCTTCCGTTTCGGTGAGCGAGGGGCGTGGTGGTGACCTTCAACGTGACCGGCAAAGAGCACGGCGAGTGGGCCGTGCTCCGGGTGTCGGGCGAGCTGGACCTGGTGACGTCCCCGGTGCTGCGCCAGCGGGTGCACGACGTGGTGGCCGAGGGCCGGCACAGCCTCGTCCTCGATCTCTCCGAGGTGTGGTTCTGCGACTCCAGCGGGGTCGGCGTGCTCATCGCCTCCCGCCGGCTGCTCCGCTCCTGCCAGGGCAGCCTGCGACTGATCCTCCCCGCGCGGGGGGCCGCCGACGGCAGTCACGTCAACAAGGTGCTCGGCGCCCTCGGGGTCCGCAGGCTCTTCGAGATCCACCCGGACGTCCCCTCCGCGGTCGACGAGGACTCCCGCCCGCTGTCGGCGTGACGCCGTGTGCGCGCGCTCACACGTGTCACACGCGTGTCCCGTTATTCCCCCGGTCTTGGTCCAGGCGTCGCTTTCCGGCTCCCCGGCGGCCCTCCACCACGTACGCTCCCAGCGAGACGACCCCACTGACCTAAGGCGGCCTGAGAGACATGGTCACCAGCGAGTACGAGCGCAGGATCGCGGCCCGCTTCGCCGGCTTCGACCAGGACGGCAACGGCTACATCGACCGCGAGGACTTCAGCGGAGCGGCCAAGGCGCTGCTCGCCGAGTTCGACACCGCGGCCCGCTCCGACCGGGGCCAGGCCCTGTACATCGGTGCCGAGGCGTTCTGGCAGGGCATGGCGGGGATCGCGGACCGCGACGGCGACCAGCGCATCACGCGCGAGGAGTTCGTGAACGGCGCGGTCAAGCGACTGCGGGACAACCCGGACCGGTTCGCCGAGATCGCCCGGCCCTTCCTGCACGCGGCGCTCGCCGTCGCCGGCACCGACGGCGACGGCGCGGCCACCGTCGAGGACACCGTGCGGATCATCGAGGCGCTCGGCGTCCCCGGGGACCTCGCCCGCACGGCCGCCGCCGCGCTGGACTCCGACGGCGACGGCAGGATCGGCGAGGAGGAGATCGTCCGCTCCTTCGCCCGCTACTTCACCGTCCCCGAGTAGTTCCGGCGGAACCCCTCCGCGCGGAGGTGCGGAACGCCTCCGCGCGGATGTCACGGATCGTGGCATTTCCATGATCACGGAGGGTTGATGCCGGCTCGTGTCCTGTGCCGCTCCCGTCACGGCCCGGAGTCGGACGTCCGCTCCGGTACCTTGTGTGGGATGCGAGTGGTCCCGGGCACGCACCGCGCCGGAGTCGCCCCCGGGGCGGCCCCGTACCGGCCGGTGCCTGCGGCTTTCCGCCGGGTGGCCAGGCGGAACGCCGTCCCCCGTTCGACTCCCCGTGGTGAGCGTCGCACAGTATGCCGCACGTGTACTCCTTCGCGCTGGAATATGCCCGAAGCGCTTGTTGGGGTGACTGTACGTCAACCATGCTGTCTCGCAAGGGAATCACGTTCCGTGACCCCTGTCCCGGCCGTTGTTCTGGCCATGCAGGAAATGGCTACGATCGTGGCCCTCGTGAGGCGCGAGTCCAAGTGTCCGCCGGTTCGGATGGTGTGAGCGGTGCAGGTGCTTCAAGTGCAGCTGGAGATCCGGCCCGACCCCGCTGAGGTGGGACGGGCCCGGCGGTGGGCCCGCTCGCGGCTGGCCGGTTCGGGCATAGAGGCCGACGAACCGCTCGCCGAGACCCTGATCCTGCTCGTCTCGGAGCTCGTCACCAACGCCGTGGTGCACACCGGCCGTCCGGCCGTGCTGCGGCTCTCCCTGCCGGGGGCGGACGCCGAGGAGGCCACCGTCCGCCTGGAGGTGGCCGACCGCAGCGAACGGGCGCCGGTGCCGCGCTGTGTGGACGGCGAGGCGACGGGCGGACGCGGGCTCGCCCTCGTGGACGGGCTGGCCGACCGCTGGGGCTGGAGCGCGGAGGGGGCCGGCAAGCGGATCTGGTGCGAGCTGGACCGCTGCGCGCAGGTGTCCGACGGGACGTCGGCGTGCGGCGGACTGGCGTACGAAGCGGTGTGAGGATGTCGCGGTAGAGCCCGGTGCGCCGGGTTGTGTGGCGGGTGCGGGTCGATCGGGGCCGGTCGTACGGTTCCCCGCGTCCCTGAGTACGTGGTTCCCCGCGTCCCGGCAGGGGCACGGATGCACGGTGGGTCGGCCGTGCGGGCGGGCGTGTGACGCGGTGCGCCGGGTGTGCTTCCGTGCGCGGTCTCGGCGAACAGGGCATATGCCCCAACCAGGTCATTGTCACCCGAAACGGTGTTGACGCGCGGTGACCGTTTGATCACGCTGTTCCTCAGCGATTCGCCGCGAGGGGACGGCGAGGGCTCGACGACGGGAGCCCTCGACGAGCGTGGGTCGTGATCCGGCGTCGGTTCCCCAGGGGCGAGGGGGAACCAGGGGAGGGAGCGCCGGAGCCGAAGAGCGGTGCGGCGCTGCCGTGCTCGGGGCGGACAGCGCCGCACCGCCACCGTCGGCGGGAACAGCCGGTTCCTCCACGGCCGGGGGGCGGCCTCCCGCTCACCCCCCGGCCGGCGCGACCGCCCCCGGCCGCCGTCCGCCGGCCCGGAAGGTCCGCCGGTACGCGGTCGGCGTCACCCCCAGCGCCGCCTGGAGGTGCTGCCGCATCGACTGGGCCGTGCCGAAACCGGCGTCGCGGGCCACCTGGTCCACGGACAGGTCGGTGGACTCCAGCAGCTGCCGGGCCCGCTCCACCCGCTGCCGGGTCAGCCACTGCCCCGGACTGATCCCGGACTCCTCCCGGAAGCGGCGCGTGAAGGTGCGTACCGACATCGCCTCCCGCGCGGCCATGTCGCGCAGCTGGATCGGCTCGTGCAGCCGGCCCAGCGCCCACGCGCGGGCACCGCTCGTGGAGGACTGCTGCGGATCGGGCACCGGCCGCTCGATGTACTGCGCCTGCCCGCCGTCCCGGTGCGGCGGTACGACCGTACGGCGGGCCACCTCGTTGGCCACGGCGGCGCCGTGGTCGCGCCGCACCATGTGCAGGCACAGGTCGATCCCGGCCGCGACGCCCGCCGAGGTCAGGATGGAGCCGTCGTCGACGAACAGCACGTCCGGGTCGACGTCGATCCGGGGGAACAGCCGCTGGAAGCGCTCGGCGTCGGCCCAGTGGGTGGTGGCGGGCCGGCCGTCGAGGTACCCGGCGGCGGCGAGGACGTACACGCCGGTGCAGATGGAGGCGAGCCGGGTGCCGGGGCGGATGCGGGCGAGGGCGGCGGCCAGGGCGTCGGTCAGCTCGCCCCGCTCGTACACCGGGCCGAGCTCGTAGGACGCCGGGACGATCACCGTGTCGGCGGTGGCGAGGGCCTCGGGGCCGTGGGCGACGTGGACGGCGAAGTCGGCGTCGGTCTCCACCGGCCCGGGCGGCCGGACCGAGCAGGTGACCACCTCGTACAGGCGCCGCCCCCGCTCGTCCCTCGGGCGGCCGAAGATGCGGTGCGGGATGCCCAGCTCGAAGGGGAGCAGCCCGTCGAGGGCGAGGACGACGACGCGGTGGGGCCGGAAGCCGGCGGACGCGTGCGGGGACTCGACCGGATCCATGGCCCGATCCTAGCGAATGCTGTCCTCCGGGCCACTCGTTGCGGCGGACCCGATCACGGAAGCTCTAGGGCGTGACCTGGACAAGCGAGACAGCCGCCGTCGTGGAGCCGCCCGCGAGCGGCCCGAAGCCGACCCGCACCCGTGTGCACCGCGCGTGGTTCGTCGCCGCCGTCACGTTCGTGACGATCATCGGTGCCGCCGCCTTCCGCTCCGTGCCGGGCCTGTTCATCGACCCGCTGCACGACGAGTTCGGCTGGTCGCGCGGGACCATCGGCGCGGCGGTCTCCGTGAACCTCGCGCTGTACGGCCTCACCGCGCCGTTCGCGGCGGCGCTGATGGACCGCTACGGCATCCGCAAGGTGGTCGCGGTCGCCCTCGGCGTGATCGCGCTCGGCTCGGGCCTGACGGTGTGGATGACGGCGCCCTGGCAACTGCTGCTGTGCTGGGGCCTGCTGGTGGGGCTCGGCTCCGGTTCGATGGCGCTGGCCTTCGCCGCGACCGTCACCAACCGCTGGTTCACCGAGCGCCGGGGACTGGTCAGCGGCATCCTCACCGCCGCGTCCGCCTCCGGGCAGTTGATCTTCCTGCCCCTGCTGTCCTGGATCGTCACCCGGCACGACTGGCGCCCGGCGGCCGTCACCGTGGCGCTCGCCGCGCTCGCGGTGGTCCCGTTCGTCTGGCTGCTGCTGCACGACCATCCGGCCGACGTGGGCCAGAGGCCGTACGGCGCGAAGGAGTTCGTACCCAGGCCGGCACCCGTTCCCGGCGCCGCCCGGCGTGCGCTGACCGTGCTGTTCTCGGCGGTGCGGACGGGGCCGTTCTGGCTGCTCGCCGGGTCCTTCGCGATCTGCGGCGCCTCGACCAACGGGCTGATCCAGACCCACTTCGTGCCCGCGTCGCACGACCACGGGATGCCGGTCACGACCGCGGCGTCCCTGCTGGCCGTCATCGGCGTCTTCGACGTCGTCGGGACGGTGGCGTCCGGATGGTTCACGGACCGCTTCGACGCGCGGCGGCTGCTCGCGGTGTACTACGCGCTGCGGGGGGTCTCGCTGCTGTTCCTGCCGATCCTGCTGGCACCGAACGTGCATCCGCCGATGCTGTTCTTCATCGTCTTCTACGGGCTGGACTGGGTGGCCACCGTGCCGCCGACGCTCGCCCTGTGCCGGGAGCACTACGGCGAGGACAGTCCGATCGTGTTCGGCTGGGTGCTCGCCTCGCACCAGGTGGGTGCGGCGGTCGTCGCCTTCCTCGGGGGTGCCGCGCGGGACGCGTTCGGGTCGTACGACGTGGTCTGGTACGCGTCGGGGGCGCTGTGCGCCGCGGCGGCGCTGATGGCGCTGGTGATCCGGCGGCGGGCGGGGGCCGGGCTCGCTGCTGCGGCTGCTTAGGGGGTTGGGGCCGGGCGGGGGTGGTTGCGCAGCCCGGCGTCTGCGGGGTGCCTCCCCCAGAGGGGGTACCCCCAGCGCCCACCCGTGCCGCCCTGGGGGTACCTCCCAGGCCCTTGAGGCACTGGGGGAGGCACGACTGCCCGCAGTTATGCGGGGAGCCGGGAGACTCCCCCCGCGCGGGACACCGCCCGGGCTATCCGCTGCGCGTCCAGCGCCAGTTCGCGGAGGGTGCCGCTGATCGGGGTGGTGAACCCCGTGAAGTAGAGGCCGGGCGCGCCGGACGGGGTGCGGGCGCCGTGGACGACCGGTCTGCCGCGGTCGTCGAGGACGCCGAGCCCGCCGACCAGACCCTCCAGGCCGCGCACGTAGCCGGTGGCCGCCACGATCGCGTCCGGGCCGATGCGGTCGCCGTCCGCCAGGACGACCTCGCCCTCCTCGAACCCCTCCACCGCGGCCACGACCTCCACCGCCCCCGTGCGCACGGCGTCGACGAGGCCGACGTCCTGCACGGGGATGGCCCCCTCCAGCACCCTGCTGTACAGACCGGAGCCGGGACGCGGGAGTCCCCGGGCCGACAGGTCCGGCAGCGCCACCCTCGCCTGGACCCGGCACAGCCGGTCGACGAGGCCGACCGGAAGCCGGCGCACCAGGACGCCCGAGTACTGCGCGGGCCAGCCCGCGGTCGAGCGGCGCACGATGTGCGGAGGGGTGCGCACGGCCAGCCGCACCCGGGAGGCGCCCCCCTCCACCAGGTCCACGGCGATCTCGGCACCCGTGTTGCCGACGCCCACGACCAGCACGTCCCGGCCGGCGAAGGGCTTCGCGTCCCGGTACTCGCAGGCGTGCAGGAACTCGCCGGTGTACGTGTCCCGGCCGGGCCAGTCGGGGACGCGGGGCGTGTGGTTGAAGCCCGTGGCGACGACGACCGCCGCGCCGGTCAGCTCGCGGCCCCCGGTGGCGTGCAGCAGCCAGCCGGTGCCGTCGGGGGTGCGCTCGACCCGGGAGACCTCGACCCCGGTGACGATCTCCAGCCGGTGGTGCTCGGCGTACTTCTCCAGGTACCGGACCACGTCGTCCCGGGCCGGCCACCGCCCGAAGCGGCGCGGCATCGGCAGCCCGGGCAGCGCGGACAGGCGGCGGGTGGTGTGCAGACGCAGCCGGTCGTAGTGGCGCCGCCAGGAGTCCCCCACGCGGCCGGACCGTTCCAGGACGACGGCCCGTATCCCCCGGGCGCGCAGGGCGTACGCGACGGCGAGTCCGCCCGGGCCGCCGCCGATGACGTAGACGGGGCGGTCCCCCCGGTTCGGCGCGGTGGGCCGCGCGGACGTGGAGGAGCGGGAGTCGGGGGATTCGGCCATGAGCGGGAGCGTAATCACACCCCTGGTTGATGGGTATCGGTCAAGACCGGAATTGGTTGCGGATTGATCACGTCTGCGGGGATCGCGGGCTTGAATGTCCCCATGCTCTCCTCATCCGACCCCACTCGTCCCCTCCCCGAGCTTCACGGCCACGGCCTGTGCCTCCGTCCCTGGGACCCCGAGTCCCGGGCGGACGTGGACACCTGGCTGCGCGGCCTCACGGACCCGGAGTTCCGGCGCTGGAACACCCCGCTCCGGCCGATCACGGACGCGGACGGCGCCCGGGAGTCACTGCGCCGGGGCGCGCAGCGCGACGCGGACGGCACGGGGGCGTCCTTCCGGATCGCCGACGCCCGCAGTGGTACGGCACTGGGGCACATCGGCGTCAACGAGATCCACCCCGTCATGCGGCGCGGTCTGGTCGGCTACTGGGTGCTCCCCGAGGCGCGCGGCCGGGGCGTCGCCACCCGGGCGCTGCTGCTCGCCTCGCACTGGGCGTTCACCGGACTCGGCCTGCACCGGCTGGAGCTGGACCACGCCGTCGGGCACGAGGCGTCCTGCCGGGTCGCCGAGCGCTGCGGGTTCCGTCCCGAGGGGACCATACGCGGCGCGATCTTCGAAGCCGGCCGCCACGACGCGTTCCGCGACGCCCATCTGCACGCCCGCCTCGCCACGGACCCGGAGCCCGTCCTCACGGCCACAGCGACTCCCTGACCCAGCCCTCCGTCCCGCGCCGGTAGCGGAGCCGTACGTGCCGTCGTCGGGCCTCGCCCTGGAAGAACTCCACCTCGTCCGCCCGCAGCCGGTACAGGGTCCAGGACGGGGCCGGGGTGTCCGGCGCGCGCCGTGCCCGCTCCCACGCCGCCTCCGAGGCCCGCGCCAGCTCCTGGGCCGACCCGAGGACCGCGCTCTGCCTGCCGGTCAGCGCGGCGGCCAGCGCCCCGGTGGAACGGGCGTGCAGATCCGCCTGCGCCTCCTCGGCCGGGGCCGCCGCGACGGGCCCGCGCACCCGCACCTGGCGGCCCAGCACCGGCCAGTAGAAGGCCAGCGCGGCGTACGGGCGCGCGGCGAGGTGGCCGCCCTTGCGGCTGTGCGCGTGGGTGGCGAAGGACCAGCCGTCGTCGTCCGCGCCGTGCAGCATCACGATCCGTACGTCCGGCAGCCCCCGCGCGTCCGCCGTGGCCAGGGACATGGTGTGCGGCTCGGCCTGACCGGCCGCCACGGCCTCGGCGAACCACCGCGTGAACAGCGGCAGCGGCTCGGCGGGCGCGGCGGCCGGGTCGAACGCCGGCAGGTCGGTGGCCTGCGGGTCCCACACCCGCAGCGACCTCAGCAGCTCGTGGAGATCGGGTTCCATGCACTGATTGTCGGGCGTCCGGTGGTCGGGCGTCCGGCGGGCTCACACCGATCCGAGGTCCGACGACACCCACCGCTCGGGCCGCATCCGCACGACGACCTGCTCGCCGTGGTTCTTCCAGGCGAAGTCGACGTACCCCTCGACCTTGTCGGCCGGCAGGTAGCGCGCGGAGATCTCCCGCAGCTGCTCGACCGTGGCCGGGGTGGTGTCGAGCACCGGCCCCTCGACCGAGACGTAACGGATGGTGGGTTCGACGCGGTCGACCATGAGCGAGAACCGCCCCGCCGCGCCGATCAGCCGGTTCTTGCGCGAGTCCAGGCCGGTCATGATCCATACGTCGCCGCCGGGCGCGTACTGGTACCAGATCGGCACGGTGAGCGGGGCGCGGCCGTCCCCCGCGTCGACCGCCAGCGCCGCGATGTGCGGCTCGGCCAGGAACTGTTCGCGCTCTTCGCGGGTCAGGGCCATTCCGGGTTCCTCCTGCGGCGTGTGCGTCGGGCGTTCACTCGGTCACTCGGACCTGCGATCGGCTCACCGGGACACAACACCGGCCGGACGGCGCCGTGTTCCCCGTTCCCCCGCACCGCGCGGAAAGCGACGGGCGGCGGCCCACCGGAGTGAACCGCCGCCCGTCTGACAGGACTTGCGAGACCGCGCATCGGTGTGGGCCGCCGGGCGCCTACTTCGCCGGCTTCTTGCCGGTGACCCCCAGGTGCACCAGCAGGGCCAGGTTCGGCTTGAGTTCCGCCTGCTTCACCCCCCAGGAGGAGAAACCTTTCTGGTGGGAGGCGACGGCCGCGAGCATGGCCACCAGGGAGCCGGCGATGGCCGCGGGGTTCACGTCCTTGTCGATCCGTCCCTTGGCCTGCAGCTCGGCGACGGAGTCCGCCAGCGAGTTGTTCACGGTGTTCAGGATCTTCATGCGGATCTTGTAGAAGCGCTTGTCGCCCTCGGCCGCGCCGAGGTCCACGACCCGCAGGATCGCCTCGTTGTTCCGCCAGAACTCCAGGAAACCGTCGACGAGTTCCTGTGCCGTCTGCCAGCCGGCCTTCCCCGTCCAGGAGCGTCCCTCCAGCAGCTCGCCCAGCCCGGCGCTCTCGGCGGCCATGCGCTCGGCGATCTCCAGGACGGCGCCCTCGACGTCCGGGAAGTACTGGTAGAAGGTCGCGGGCGAGGTGCCCGCCTTCCGTGCGACATCGATGACTTTGACGTCCCGGTAGGGGGAGGAGCTGAGCATCTCGCTGAGGCAGTCGAGCAGTTTCTGCCGGGTCGCCTGCCCACGCCGGCCGGCCACGCGGCCGTCGACGGTACGCACTTGTCCTGTCATGCCGTCAGCTTACCGACGGGTGATCCGAGCGCGATTCGGCCGACTGCAAATGGGGTGTGCGGGTCCGTGAGGGCTGGTGTGCCTGGTCTGCGGCCTGCGGGCGACACGGTTACTTTGGCGGCATGGCCGAAAACAGGGCGTCGCAGTACGCGCAGTACACGGAGGGCACCCCCTGCTGGGTGGACGCGCAGCTGCCCGACGTGGAGGCGGGCAAGCGGTTCTACGGCGAGCTCTTCGGGTGGACCTTCGAGGACCAGCCCCAGGGAACCGTACGGGCGTTGAAGGACGGCGACCCCGTCGCCTCCCTCGCGCACAAGACGGACGGCCGGCTGCCCACCGTGTGGACGGTGTCCTTCGCCACCTCGGACGCCGGGGCGCTGTGCCGGCGGATCCACGCGGCCGGCGGGCGGATCGTCTCCCCGCCGGTGCCCTTCGGTGGCCTGGGCGTCACCGCGCTCGTCACCGACCCCGAGGGGGCGGTCTTCTCCCTCTGGCAGGGCACTCGGACCCCCGGCTTCGGGCGCCGGTACGAGCCGGGCACCTTCGCCTGGGTGCAGCTGTACACGCGGGACACGCAGGCGGCCGACACCTTCTACGGCGGCCTCTTCCACGACGCCCTGTTCGGCCCGGACGCCGACCCCGGCTTCGGCCGCGCGCCGGTCTCCGACGTCTTCCCCGCCGAGATGCCGCCGCACTTCCTCGTCCACTTCGCCGTCGAGGACCCCGGGGCCGCCCTGGAGGAGGTGGTCCGGCTCGGCGGCCGGGTCCAGGTTCCGCCCTTCGGGACGTCCTACGGCACGGCGGCCGTGGTCACCGACAATCAGGGGGCGTCCTTCGCGCTGCTGCACCGCTGAGCCGTTTCCACCCCCTGTGTCGTATGAAAACCTGGACACCCTATTTGTCGGCCGGTTCGCAACCGGGCGCGCGGACAGGAAGAATCGGGGTGCGTGCCGCCACGGCGGTGCGGTGGTGAGACGCTGCACTACGGTCGCGGGCACAGGTGGTGGCGCGACTCGTACGGGGAGGTGGCAGGCAAGTGGTGGATCAGCTGACGCAGCACGATCCGCGGCGTATCGGGCCGTTCGAGGTGCTGGGACGGCTGGGAGCCGGCGGCATGGGGCTGGTCTATCTCGCGCGCTCGGCGTCCGGGAGGCGGGTGGCGATCAAGACGGTCCGGACCGAGCTGGCCGAGGACCAGCTGTTCCGGGTCCGCTTCACACGCGAGGTCGAGGCGGCCCGCGCGGTCTCCGGTTTCTACACGGCGGCCGTCGTGGACGCCGATCCGCGCGCCGCCGTGCCCTGGCTGGCCACCGCGTACGTGCCCGCGCCCTCCCTCGAGGAGATAGTGAACGAGTGCGGGCCGCTCCCGGCCCAGGCGGTGCGCTGGCTCGCGGCGGGCGTCGCGGAGGCGCTCCAGTCGATCCACGGTGCCGGGCTGGTCCACCGCGACCTGAAGCCCTCCAACGTCCTCGTCGTCGAGGACGGACCCCGGGTGATCGACTTCGGTATCGCCTCCGGTGTCTCGAACACCCGCCTGACGATGACGAACGTCGCCGTCGGCACGCCCGCCTACATGTCCCCGGAGCAGGCCAAGGACTCCCGCAGCGTCACCGGCGCGAGCGACGTGTTCTCGCTGGGCTCGATGCTGGTCTTCGCCGCCACGGGACATCCGCCGTTCCACGGCGCCAACCCCGTCGAGACCGTCTTCATGCTGCTGCGCGAGGGCCCGGACCTCGACGGTCTCCCGGACGAGCTGCGCCCGCTCATCGAGGCCTGCATGCAGATGGAGGCGACGAGCCGGCCCAACCCCGCCGACCTCCAGGCCCAGCTCGCCCCGCACCTGTTCGGCTCCGGCTCCGACGACAGCGGTACGGCGTCGGCGTGGCTGCCCGAGCGGGCGGTCAGCCTGATCGAGACGCGGCGGGGCGGCCGGACGGCGGTCCGGCCCGCGCACGGAACCGGCCGCAGCGGTGGCGGCGGGGCCCGCCCCCACGTCCCTCCGCCGCCCCCGCACGACCCGGTCGTTCCGCCGCCCCCGCCGATGCCCGCGCCGGTGGGAGCCCCCGCGGGCGCCCCCGACACCGGCCCCGTACGGCTGGTGGGCGCGGCGGTGCCCATCGGACCCGGCCCGCGCGTCGCCGACACGCGCGCGGCCGCCGTCAAGGCGCCCCCGCCGGCCGCCGCCCTGGCCGCCACCTGGTCCAAGCCCCGCCCCGGCGTCAACGGCGCCGACCCGGCCGTACCGGCACCCGCGGCGCCCACCGTGCCGCCGGAGCATCCCGGCGGCTGGCGCCCGTGGCGCTTCCGCATGTCCAACGACGTCTGGGGCACCCCGGCCGTCGACGGCGACCTCGTCTACGTCACCTCCTTCGAGGTGCACGCCCTCGACGTCGCCACCGGCCGGCGCCGCTTCAAGACCCGCGACGTCGCCTGGTCGATGGCGGTCGCCGACGGCCGTATCCACGCCTCCGACGGACCCACCCTCTACGCCCTGGAGGCCCGCGAGGGCGGCGACCTGTGGCGGCTGTCCACCGACGCCTGGGTGTACTCCCTCAAGGCCGACCGCGGCACCGTCGTCACCGGCACGCGCGGCGGCGGCGTCCAGGCGTGGGAGGCGTCCACCGGCCAGAAGCTGTGGGAGATCACCGGCTGCCAGAGCGACTTCGAGTCCCCCGAGGCCGGCCCCGCCGTCCACGAGGGCACGGTCTACGTCTGGCAGGACGCCCGCCTGCGCGCCCTCGACGCCCGCACCGGCGACGAGCGCTGGTCGTACCCCATCGGCGACGCGGCCTCCTGCGGCGGAGTGCCGGTCCGTGTGACGCACGCCCCCGACGGCTACGTCTACGTCTGCGCCGGCACCCGCGTCCTCGCCCTGGAGGTCACCACCGGCCACGTCCGCTGGCACTTCGAGGCCCCGGCGGTCTTCCTCGCCCCGCCCGCCTTCGTCCCCGGCCCGGCGGTCACCGGCGGCGGCCTCTACCTCGCCGACTACCTCGGCACGGTCTACGCCCTCGACGCCACCGACGGCCGCGACCGCTGGCGCATCGCCACCGAGTCCCGCTCCTCCGTCGAGCCGGTCCTGGTCGCCGCCGGCCACGTCCACGTGGGCAGCGGCAAGGGCCTGTACACCCTGGACGCGGTCACCGGCACGCCCAAGTGGCGCTTCCAGTCCGGCGGCGAGATCGTGGGCGCCCCCGCGGTCGCCGAGGGCCGTATCCACTTCGGCTCCAGCGACCACCTGCTCTACACGCTGAAGGCCGACGACGGCCGCCTGAGGTGGAAGCTGGCGACCGGCGGCGAGATCACCGGCTCCCCGGTGGTCCGGGACGGCGTGGTGTACGCGTGCAGCAAGGACCGCTGCGTGTACGCGCTGGACGCGGAGAAGGGGACGGGAACGGCGCGGACGGCGTAGGCCGCGGGTTCCCGGGGGCGGCGTGCCGCGGACGGCCGTCGTACCGGGTTGCACGGAAGGGTTGTCGGACGGCGGCCGTCGCTGCGGGGAGCGGCGGCCGCCGCTCCCACCGCAGACGCTACGCCGGGTACGCGACGGTCGCCAGGCGGTGACATGCCCGTGACACAAAGATCGCTAGCCTGAC
>NZ_JAGMUJ010000042.1 GCF_019049255.1 Streptomyces sp. AC558_RSS880
GGCGTTGTCACGTTGTTGGGTGTGTGGGCGTCTGACGGTGTGTCGAGGTGTGGTGGGGCCAGGTTCCGGGCCGGTGCTCAGGCCGTGGCAGGTCGGTCCGTGACGCCGGTGATCTGCTCCCAGATGGTGAAGCGGACGGTCATCTCGGCTCGGTGGGCGGCAGCGGTCATCAGATGGCGGCGGGGTCGGAAGTGGGTCGAGATACGGCTGAACGCGGAGAGGAACCGCTGTGCTCCGCCCACCGAGCGGAAGCCTTTCATCGCCCGTTCGCGTTGCCTGGTGGGCTGGTGGCTGTTCTCCGCCCGGTTGTTCAGGTACTTCGACTGCCGGTGCTCGACGCAGGGCATGACCTCGCGGAGGGCCGCGCCGTAGGAGCGGAGCTTGTCGGTGACGACCACCCGCGGCGGCGTGCGGGTCTTCTTGAGGAGCCTGCGGAAGAAGCATCGGGCTGCGGCCTTGTCCCGCCGGTTCTGCACGAGAATGTCGAGGACGTGCCCGTCCTGGTCGACGGCCCGCCACAGGTACTGCAATCGCCCGTTGATCTTGATGAAGACCTCGTCCAAGTGCCACTTGTCCCCGAACTGGGGCTGTCGACGGCGCAGCGCGCCTGCGTAGGTCTGCCCGAACTTGCTGCACCAACGGCGGATCGTCTCGTAGGAGACGACGATCCCGCGCTCGAGCATCAGCTCCTCGACCTCGCGGAACGACAGCGGGAAACGGAAGTACAGCCACACACAGTGGGAGATGACCTCGACCGGGTACC
>NZ_JAGMUJ010000043.1 GCF_019049255.1 Streptomyces sp. AC558_RSS880
GCGTGAGCGAAGCGGATCCAGTGCCTGGCCGAGGGGAAGCCGAGCAGAACCTGGGCGACCGCGAGGCACAACAGTTCGGCGTCCGTCAGTTTGGGGGGTCGCCCGATCCGGCGACGGGGAGCCACATGGTCGTCGATGAACACGTACAGTGCCGCCAGAAGGGCGTCCAGGCTGGTAGTCACACACGAGCCAACGGGCGCCCTTCGCCATAGTCGCGGCCAGCACAAACATCGGACTCACTCATCTAGCGGCGCAGGGCCTCCGCCGCCGCTTCCGTGACCGCGTCGGCCACCGCCGCCAGCGCGGGGGAGTCCAGCTTCCACTGCTGCCAGTACAGGGAGACGTCGACCTCCCGGCCCGGGGCGAACACCGTGAGACGGCCGGCCCGGAGCAGGGGTTCCGCCTGGGCCTCGGGGACCATGCCCCAGCCCAGGCCCGCGGCGACCGCCTCGGCGAAGCCCTCCGAGGTCGGCACGTAGTGGCGCAGCGCGCTCGCCTCGGCGCGTCCGCGCGTGAGCCGGCGCACGAAGCCGTCCTGGAAGTCGTCCTTCCGGTCGAACACCACCACCGGCGCCCCGGGCAGCACCTCCCGCAGCGGTCCCGCGAGATGCCGTACGGCGAACTCCGGGTCCGCCACCGGGAGATAGCGCATCCGCCCCAGGTGCCGCACGGAGCAGCCCGGCACCGCGTCCGGCGACGAGGTCACCGCGGCCATCACCGTCCCCTCCCGCAGCAGCGCCGCCGTATGGGCCTCGTCCTCCCGGCGCAGTTCGAAGCGGAGCCGGGAGTCGGCCGGCAGGCGGGTGAGGGCCCCGAGGAACCAGGTCGCCAGCGAGTCCGCGTTCACCGCCACCGGCACCCGGGTCGGCTCCCCGGCCCCGCTCAGCCCCAGCTCGGCGTACGCGTCCCGCTCCAGCCGGCCCACCTGACGGGCGAGCCTGACCAGCACCTCGCCCGACTCGGTCGGCCGCACCGGCTTGGTGCGCAAGAGCAGCACCCGTCCCGTGCGCTGCTCCAGCGCCTTCACCCGCTGGCTCACCGCCGAGGGCGTGACGTGCAGCGCGGCGGCCGCCGCGTCGAACGTCCCCTCGTCCACCACGGCGAGCAGGGTCCGTACCTGGTCCAGCGGAAGATCCGTCATCACGGCAGCTAAGGGTACGTAAGAATCCTTAGCTGTACTGCAGAGCCCTTCCCTCGTAGCGTCCTCGGCATGACCAGCGCCTTCACCACCGCCGCCGCCGGATTCGGCACCGGCCTCTCCCTCATCGTCGCCATCGGCGCCCAGAACGCCTTCGTCCTGCGCCAGGGCGTCCGCCGCGACGCCGTCCTCGCCGTCGTCGGCATCTGCGCCCTGTCCGACGCGGCCCTCATCGCCCTCGGCGTCGGCGGGGTCGGTGCGGTGGTCGTGGCCTGGCCCGGCGCCCTGACGGCGGTCGGCTGGATCGGCGGCGCGTTCCTGCTCGGCTACGGGGCCCTGGCCGCCCGCCGGGTGTTCCGCCCGGCCGCCACCGGGCTGGAGACGGAGGGCGAGGCCGCGGGCTCCCGGCGCCGGGCGGTGCTCACCTGCCTCGCGATGACCTGGCTCAACCCGCACGTCTACCTCGACACGGTGTTCCTGCTGGGCTCGGTCGCCGCCGACCACGGCCCGCTGCGCTGGACCTTCGGCCTGGGCGCCGTACTGGCCAGCGTCTGCTGGTTCGCGGCGCTCGGCTTCGGCGCCCGTCTGCTGAGCCGCTTCCTGGCCCGGCCCACCGCCTGGCGGGTCCTGGACGGGCTGGTCGCCGCCACCATGATCGTCCTCGGTCTCACGCTCATCGCGGGAGCCTGACACCGCCGCACGGGGCCGCCGGGTGCGGGACGGCCCTACAGCGCCCCGCCGCGCCGGTGCATCGCGTACTGCTCCATCAGCTTGCCGCGCGTCGTCTCCAGTCGGTGGGCGAGCACCTCGGCGACACTGCGCACCAGGGTCATCCCGAGCGGCGGGTCCTCCTCGCAGAGCCGGAGCACGGCCGCCGCGTCGAACTCGTAGGCGCGCACCTGGCTGAAGGCCACGGCGCCGAAGTCCCACCGGTGGGGCGGGAACAGCCAGGACCAGCCCAGCAGATCACCCGCGCCGAGGCCGGCGACGGTCACCCGGTGCAGGTCGTTCACCCGCTGGTCCAGCGAGACCGCGCCGGAGCGGATCACCCAGAACCGGTCGGCGGTGCCTCCCGCCTCGAAGATGCGGGTGTCCTCGGGGAAGGACACCTCCCGCGCCAGTGCCATCAGGCGCTCGCGCTGCGGCGGGGGAAGGGCGGTCAGGAGTTTGATCGCTTTGGTCATGGCGCGGGGCTCCTCGCCGGGCATTCGGTTCCGGTGCTTTCCCTACGTTCATTTCAGCCGCTGCGGCCGTTCGGGGCACCTCGGCGGACACGAGAAGTCCGGTTCCTGTCGCCGGTCCCGCCCGGGCATGAAAAAGCCCTGGCTGGACGGGGGAAGCCAGCCAGGGCCGTAAGCGGTGGTGTCCGGAGGACGAGTGTCGACTCCGCCACCACGTATGAATGAACGATAAACCATTCCGGCGACGCTCGGGTAATCGGGCCGCGTGACCTGTTTCACCGGCCCCGGTCGGCGCGCTCGTCGACGACCCGGACCGTGTCCAGGGCGGGGTCCGACGGGTCCGGCAGGTGCATGCCCGCGGCCAGTCCCGTCCGCAGATAGCGGAGCACGGGCCCGGTGAGCCGTTCGCCCGGCAGGACGGCCGGGATACCGGGCGGGTACGGCGTGATCATCTCGGCCGCGACCCGTCCGGCGGCCCGGGCCACCGGCACGTCCTCGGCCGGGCCGAAGAACGCGTCCCGCGGCAGCAGCGCCTGCTCCATCCGCAGTTCGCCCGGCGACGGCACGTCCACCTCCGGCGCCCGGGGCAGGGTCCGCGCCGCCCGCCCCAGGTCCCGCAGCGCCGACAGCAGCTCCCCGGTCGTCTCCCGGTCGTCGCCGTGGGTGATCTGCATCCCGATCCGGCGGTGGTCCACCAGGTGCGCGTCGATACCGCGGTGTTCGCGCAGCCAGTCCGCCGCCTGGTATCCCGTGACGCCGAGACCGTCGAGATCGATCACCCCGGGCAGCGGGTCGAAGTCGTCCGCCAGCCCCGGGCCGCAGAAGTCGTCCCGGTCGTCGACGCGCATGCCGTCGATCTCCTCGATCGCGGCCCGGACCCCGTCGGCGAGCGCCAGCGCCGCCCCCATCAGCTCCTTGCCGCGCAGGGCCATCTGACGCCGCCAGCCGTCGAGACCCGCGAAGATCAGCACCGACGGGCTGGTGGTCCCCAGCAGATCGGCGCGCATGCCCAGCAGCGCCGGCGGCACCAGGTCGCCCCGCAGATGGAACACCGAGCCCTGCTCCAGACCGCTGCCCATCTTGTGGATGCTGGTCACGCAGATGTCGGCGCCCGCGTCCATCGCCCAGGACGGAAGATCGGGATGGAAGGGCAGATGCGCGCCCCAGGCCTCGTCCACGATCAGCGGGCGCGAGCGACGGTGGCACACCTCGGCGATGTCCCGCAGCGACGCGCTGGCGCCGTACGGCGTCGGGCTGGTCACCAGCGCGCCGCGCGCGTCCGGGTGGGCGTCGAAGGCCCGGTCGAAGCCGTCGGCCGACGGCGGGTGCGCGAGGTGCCGTGCGGCGTCCCACCGCGGCTCCACCCACACCGGCTCGATCCCGGACAGGATCAGCCCGGACACCACCGACTTGTGGGCGTCCCGCCCGATCAGCAGCTTCTCGTGCGGCCCCGCGACCGACAGCATCGCCGCCTTCACCGACAGGGAGCTCCCGCAGGTGCTGAAGAAGGTGTGCTCGGCGTGCACCGCGTCGGCCATCAGCTCCTGGGCCCGCTGCAGCACCCGGCCCCGGACGAGCCGGTCGTCCAGACCGCCCGACGCCAGCACGTCGCCCAGGAACACCGCGTCCCCGAGCACCTCGCGCACCGCGGGATCCGCCCCGCGGGCCTGCTTGTGCCCGGGTGGTGTGAAGCCCAGCCGCCCGCTGCGGTGGTACTCCTCCAGTGCTTCCAGAACCGGCGCCCGGCTGTGATCGACCGTCATGGACCCCGGGTGCCCGGGAACGGCAGGGGGCAATCCGCAGGACCCGGCCCCCCGGTTCAGCCCTCCGCCGCGTGCTTGCCCGGCGTCAGGATCTCGTCCAGCACCCGCAGGACGACCCCGTAGGCCACCCCGCGCACCTCGGCGTCGCGCGCCGCGCCGGGATCGCCGGTGTCAGCCCGGCCGAGCTCGTCACCCCGGGACCGCCAGGTCCGCTCCTCCTGCGCCGCGCAGGCCCGTGCCCGCTGGATGCGCCGCATCAGTTCGTCCGAGTCCACCACATCGGTCATACCGTCCGCGTACCCCCGTGCGCCGATCGGATGACACGTGTTCAGCGAACGGTCGGGAGGTTTGCCGGTACCGGGACAGGTGAGCCGAAAAGGGAGGTACGGGGCATTCTCCGTCGATTCCGTCACCGACCAGGGAGCCGCACGATGTACAGGGAGCCGCACGATGTATGAGGAGTACACGGCCGAACCCCTCGAACCGCCCGGCGCGCGCCGGGACGGATTCCCCTGCCCGTGCCGTCCGGCCGAGGTCCGCGAGGCCGTCACGCGGGCGGTGTCCGAACGCTGCCGGGCCACCCGCACCCCCTGCGACACCGAGGCCCTGGCGGACGTCCTGCTCGTCGCCTCGGAACTCACCACCAACGCCATGCTGCACGGTGGCGGGGTCACCGACTTCCAGGTCGACGTGAGCGGCCTCGGAGTGCGTCTGTCGGTGAGCGACCGCAGCGACGAGCTGCCCGTCGCCGTGAAGCCGACCGACCGGCAGGGACGCCGCCGTCCGGGCGGTCACGGCTGGCCCATCGTGTGCCGGCTGTCCCGCGACGTCCGGGTGTCCGACCTGCCCGCCGGAGGCAAGTGCATCACGGCCCTGGTGCCCCTGCCCTGACCGGCCGGAACGGGACCCGGCACATCACGTGACGAAGCGGAGTTTGTTCCACCGGTGAGGGGGCAATCGGAGGTTCGTGCTTCGGACCGGAGGCGCGCCAGCGGGAGTGGTACGGCTGCTGTGGACCCTCCGGGCGTCCCGGTGGCGACCCTCCCGCGGTAGATCCCTGAAACCACCGTTCGGGAGCGAACCGCATGCTCATTGACACGACCGCCCATCGTTCCGGCCCTTCCGACACGACGACCGCCGCGCCCCGCCGGCGGCACGACGACGCCCCCGACACCGCCGCCCTCTTCACCCGGCTGGCCTCCCTGGAGGACGGCCCCGAGCGGGACGCCGTCCGTGACGAGCTCGTCACCGCGTGGCTGCCCATGGCCCACCGCATCGCCGGCCGCTTCCGCGACCGCGGTGAGGCCGTCGAGGACCTGCGCCAGGTGGCCGCCCTGGGCCTGGTGAAGGCCATCGACCGCTTCGACCCGAGCCGCGGGGCCTTCGAGAGCTACGCCGTCCCCACCATCACCGGCGAGGTCAAGCGGCACTTCCGCGACCGGATGTGGGCCCTGCGCGTGCCCCGCCGGGTGCAGGAACTGCGCAACAAGGTGCGGGTGGCCCGGCGCGAACTCACCCAGAACCCCGGCAGCCCCGAGCCGTCCGTGACGGACATCGCCGCCCACACCGGGCTGACCGAGGAGGAGGTCGCCGCCGGGATGGAGGCCCTGGAGAGCTTCAGCACCCTCTCCCTGGACGCGGAACTGTCGTCCGACGACGACGGCTACAGCCTCGCCGACACCCTCGGCGCCGCGGACGCCTCCTACGACATCGTCGTCGACCGGGAGTCCGCCAAGGAGGGCCTGCGCAGGCTGCCGGAGCGCGAACGCGCCATCCTCTACATGCGTTTCTTCGAGGACATGACCCAGAGCCGCATCGCCGACCGGCTGGGCATCTCCCAGATGCACGTCTCCCGTCTCATCAGCCGCAGCTGCGCCCGGGTGCGCGCCGACGTGATGGGACAGCGCACCGGCCGCCGCGGTACCGGCGGACACTCGGCGACGGCGTGAGCGGCGCCCGCCCCCACCAGGAAGCGAGACACATGCTGAAGCCCCACCCCACCGTGCTGCGCCGGCTCGTCGAGGAGTACGAGGCCCTGACGGCGGCCGGAAGCGGACCGGCCGGCCCGGACCCGCGGATCGGCGACCTGGCGTACACCCTGTGCGTGTCGACCGGCACCCGCGACGTACGCCACGCGCTCGCCACCGCGCGCGGCTGGCTGGCGACGGCAGGGCAGGACGCGCCCGGGGTCGGTGCCCCGGCCGCCGTATGACCCGCGGTGTGCGGGGAACCCGAAGCGGATGAGTGAATCCGAGATTCCCCCGGAAGGCAGGCCCGTGGACGTCTATCTCGACCTCCTGCGGGTCCGGATGGACACCGAGGACTACCGGCTTCTGCTCCACGTGGTGGAGCCGGTGCTCCAGGCGATCGAGGAACACCGGCTGTCCGGCATGGACCTCGCGTTGGACGGTGGGGACGAGGAACTTCCCCAGGAGGTCCGCGACGAGGCCGCCCTCGTCATCGCCACCGCCGTCACCGGCCGCCTGGACAACGAGGTGGTCGAGCTGGAGGTCGACGAGACCGGACCGGTCCGGGTGGTCACCGACGCGGCGACCGCCGCCGACCCCTCCCGCCTGGACGAGATCGCCGACTACATCAGGGACCGTCACCGCCAGAACGAGGAGCTGCGAGGCATCGCCGAGGCCAGCGGCCTCCCCACGGACTTCTGAACCCACGCACGCCTCACCCGCGCGTACGGCCCCGGCAGCCGCCGGGGCCGTACGCGCGCATCGCGGATCGTGCGGCACGTGCGGCGACGGGGTCGGCGAGAGCCGGACGGGGCCGTCCCCCGGCGGGCCGTACCCCCAGGTGACCGGGTCGGGCCGACGGGCCGAGGACGGCGGTCCTTCGGGCCGACTGCTGAGCCGCTGACGACGGCGCCCCGGGCCGGGCGGGCCGTGCGCGGGTGCCCGGGCCGCTCCGCAGTGGTCCACGGACCCGCCGCCGAGCCTTCGACGACGGCGCCCGGCCGCTCGCGACGCCGGTCACGGCCCGGTCCGGCCGCCTGCGGGCCCGCCGGGGCCGTGACCGTACGCGAGGGCCGACCGCCGCGCCCGGGGCGCACCGTGCGGGCCTCTCATCGCTCGGACGCCGTCACCGGGACGGCCAGCGGCCGGGCGAGGCCCACCACGGCCTCGTCCAGGCGCTCCAGATGGCGCAGCACCCGGCCGGTGACGCGGCCGTAGCGGGCGGTGCCGTCGCCGCCGAGGAGGGACGCGATGCTCGGCCCGGTCTCGACCGGCGCGGTGACGTCCTCGTCGGCGACGCGGTCCGCGATCGTCACGATGTTGCGCACCGTGCGCCCCGCCGCCCCGCGCAGCCGGGGGTCCGCCGCGATCGCCGGATGGGCCGGCAACAGCTCCGCGGTGGCCGCCAGCGAGCGCGCGTGGTACGCGCACGTCTCGAGCAACGCCACCACATAGCGCGCGGTGGTGCGCCGGGCCCGCAACGGGGTGACCGGGTGCGTCAGCGGCTGGGTGGCGGAGCGCAGGTCGCCCAGCGCCTGGTCCAGCCGCCGTGCCTGGTCCAGCAGGTCGCCGGCGGGCCCGCCGCTGAGCTGGCCGACGGCGGCCTCGGTCACCTCGGCGAGCCGCTCCAGCACGGTGACCAGCAGCTCGTTGGTGCGCCGGTCGGTGTTCACCGGCAGCACCAGCGCCGCCGCGACCACCCCGCAGGCCGCGCCCAGCGCCGTCTCCTCCACCCGCAGCACCAGCACCTCCCAGCTGTAGGTGTGCAGCAGGGTGTAGAGCAGCCCGAGCATCGCCGTCACGAAGAAAGACATCAGCGTGTAGGACAGCGGCGCCGTGTAGAACATGGCGAAGATCAGCACCAGCACCAGCGCGAACGCCGTCCAGGTGTGACGGCCCACCAGGGCGGCCAGCAGGATGCCGGCGACGACGCCGAACACCGTGCCCAGCAGCCGCCGGTAGCCCTTGACCAGGATCTCGCCGGTCGAGGCCGTGTTGATGAAGACGATCCAGCAGGTCAGCACCGCCCAGTACCAGCGGTGCGCGGACAGCAGCTCGCCCCCGACGATGGCCAGCGTCGAGCCCACCGAGACCTGCACGGCGGCGCGCGTGGTGGGCCGGCGCAGCCCCTTCGGCTCCTCGTCCGGCTCGCTCTCCTCGCCGGCGTCGATGGCGGCGTCCTCGGCGTCCAGCTCCTCCCGCGAGCGCGCCGTCGCCGGGCTGTCGTCCGACTCGTCCTGCGGCCCCTCCAGCGCGATGCGCAGCCCCATGACGGCACGCGCGGTCTCGCCGACGGCCCGGAACACGTCCCGCACCGCCGGGGTGGCGGCCGGCAGGTTCTCCTCGTCCCGGTAGCCGAGCAGCCGGTTGCGCAGCTGCGCCACGCCCGCTCCGCCGGCCCCGGTGCGCACCACCAGCGCCCGCAGCGCGAGCAGGTCCCGCCGCAGTGAGGCCGTGGCCTCGTCGGGGCCGGGCAGCCGGCCCACCTCCGGGGCGGGAGCGCCGGGCAGGTGCAGGGTGAGGGTGTCCGCCCGCTCGGCACTGCGCGCCGACAGCAGCTGCAGGCCGAGCCGTTCGGCGGCGATCTCCGCGTCCGCGATCCGGCGCTGCACCAGCCGCGCCGTCGACTCGTCCGGCGTGCCCTCCTCCAGCCGGCTCTGGATCATCAGGGCCGTCTCGTGCAGCCGCGCGGTGCCCTCCCGCATGTCCTCCAGGGCCTTGTCCACGTCGTCAGGACCGGCGTCCAGCAGCGCCAGCTGCGCGGAGACGAGCCGGGCCAGCCGGGCCCGGAAGGCCTGGCGCAGCCGCAGGAGCAGACCGGCGGGCGTCACGGGGACGACGGCGAACCGCACCAGGGCGCTGCACGCGAACGCGACGGCCAGGGCCGCCCACAGTCCCGGCAGCTGCGCGGCGGAGGCGCCGACGAACAGGGACACGAAGTAGACCTGGAAGCCGATCAGGCCGAGCGCGGTCCCGCGGTCCCCGAACCGGCGGCCGTACACCGCGGCGAAGATGAGCACGACGAAGAAGACGTCCCCGACGACGACGCGCTCGCTGAGCACCGCGCCCAGCGACACGGACACCAGCGCGACGGGCAGGCCGACGGCCAGCGTGACCGCCTGGGCGCCGCGCTGCTTCTCCCGGATGGCGAAGGTGGCGACCATCGCCGCCATCGCCCCCGCCACCAGACGGGTGACGTCGACCCCCGCCGAGGCGAGCACGGCCAGCGTCAGCGCGATCGCGCCCACCGTCCGCAGTCCGGCCGTCAGCCGCAGCAGACCGGGGTCGGACGCCGCCAGGTGGTCCCGCAGCCGTGTCCGCACCGGGCGTCCCGCCGCCTTCACGCCGCCGCACTCTCTCCCGTCGCGCACACGGACCCGGGCCCCGGCACCGCCGGGCGCGGGCCGTCTCCCGCCTCCCGGATCACCGCGCGGCCCGGCCCGCCTCCGCGACGTGCTCCCGCACCTGCTCCGGCGTCAGATAGGCGTCCAGGTACTCGAAGTCCCGCAGGTTGCCCGGCTTGTGCGCCTGGAATCCGGTGCGCACGAAATCGTCGCCGGCGACCGCGTTCAGCAGCCAGTCGGTCATCACCCGGGCCTTGGCGACACCGGTGCGCAGCGCCGACCAGTGGTAGCCGCGGGCCACCGCCTGGGCGGGCAGGCCGTGCAGTTCGACGCCGAGCGGCTTGGACACCGCGTCGGTGCCGCCGAGGTCCACCACGAGTCCGAGGTCGTGGTGGACGTACGGCCGCGTCGGCAGGCCCCGCAGCGTCGCGATGACGTTCTCGGCGACGTGCCTGCCCTGCCGCAAGGCGTGCTGCGCGGTCGGCGGGCACACGGCGTCGTCGCCCTTGGCCACGTCGGGCACCGCCGCCGAGTCGCCGAGCGCGAACACCCCGTCGTGGCCCGGCAGGCACATGTCCGCGTTGACCGCGAGCCGCCCCCGGACGGTCTCCGCGTCGAGCGTGGCGATGAGCGGGCTGGCGACGACACCGGCGGTCCAGATCAGGGTGCGGGTGGGCACCACCCGGCCGTCGGTGAAGGTGACCTCCTCGGCGCCCGCCTTCGCGATGGAGACGCCCAGCGAGATCTCGATGCCGCGCCGGGTCAGGATCTCCTGCGCGCTGCGCCCGAGCTTCTCGCCCAGTTCGGGCATCAGCTTCGGCGCGATGTCGATGAGATGCCACTTGATCAGGCCCGGGTCGAGGCGCGGGTAGCGCTTGACGGCGGCGTGCGTCAGCCGCTGCAGGCAGGCCGCGGTCTCGGTGCCCGCGTAGCCGCCGCCGACGACCACGAACTGCAGCCGCGAGGCCCGCTCGGCCGGATCGTGGCTCGCGTCGGCCAGGTCGAGCTGGGAGATGACGTGGTCGCGGAGGTAGGCGGCCTCGGCGAGCGACTTGAGTCCGAAGGCGTGGTCCGTCAGCCCCGGGATGTCGAAGGTGCGGGTGACGCTGCCGGGGGCCAGCACGATGTAGTCGTACGGCTCGTCGACGATCTCGCCGTTGACGAGTCGTACGACACAGACCTTGGACTTCAGGTCCACGCCGATGGCCCCGCCCGGGATGATCCGGGTGCGGTACCTCTCGCTGCGGCGCAGGGAGAGCGCGACCGACTGCGGGGTCAGCACGCCGGAGGCCACCTGGGGGAGCAGCGGCAGATAGAGCTGGTAGGAGAACGGCGTCACCAGCGTGAGGTCGGCCTCGTTCGGGGCGAGCCTGCGCTCCAGCCGGCGCACGCACTCCACGCCGGCGAAACCTGCGCCCACCACCAGGATCCTGGGTCGTGTCACGGTGTCCATCCCTTCCTGCGGCTCCAGGGGGTCTGCCTCGAACATCGACAACTGACGCGTGCCCCTGTTCGGCACCACGATGCCCGCACCTTCGCCGGAACGCACCGGGAAGGGATCCGGCGGCCGGTTCAGCCGTGCAGGTGGCACAGCAGCAGGCAGACGTCGTCGTCGCGTTCGGAGTCGCTGAGCAGCGGGCGCAGGATCCGGTCCGCCGAGTCCTCCAGGTCCGCGTCCAGCTCCGCGGAACCGAACGAACCCAGGGTCGCCGCGAGCCGTTCGATGCCCGGGTCGATGCCCCGGGCGCGCCGCTCCACCAGCCCGTCCGTGTAGAGCGCGAGCGTCGAACCGGGCGTCAGCCGCTCGGTGTGGTCGGCGATGTCCTGCCGCAGCGGGATGCCGAGCATCGCGCCGGGCTTGGCGTCCAGGGTGCGCACCCTCCCGTCGGGCAGCCGCAGCACCGGCGGCGGATGACCGGCGGCGGCCCAGGTCAGCGTGCGACCGTCCGGATGGAACCGGGCGATGACCGCCGTGGCGAACAGGTCGGGCTGGAGGTGGCGCAGATACCCGTGCAGCCGGGTCAGCAGCCGGCCGGGGCTGTCGCCGTCGACGGCGTAGGCGCGCAGCGCGGTGCGCAGCTGGCTCATCATCACCGCCGCGTGCAGCCCGTGCCCGGTCACATCGCCGATGACGGTGATCAGACCGCCGTCGCGCTGCCGGAACGCGTCGTACCAGTCGCCGCCGATGTTCAGCCCGTGCGTGGCGGGGAGATAGCGCGCGGCCAGGCTCAGGCCCGGCGTCGTCGGCAGGTCGGTGAGCAGGGCGCGCTGCAGCGTCTCGGCGATGTCACGGTTGTGCTCGAAGCGGCGGGCGTTGTCGATGGCGGTGCCGGCCCGCCGGGCGAGCTCGAGCAGCATCACGGCGTCGTCCGGGTCCCAGCGCTCACCGGGCGGCGACAGCGTCAGCACCCCCAGCGGCGCCCGGCGGGTCAGCAGCGGGACGCAGAGCAGCGGCCGGCCGGGATCCAGGGCCGACGCGGGCTGGTCGTCCACCCCGGGCAGACCGCCGGGGTGGTCGGCCGCGTACTGCGGCCGGCCGGTGCGGGCCGCGCGGACCGCCGCGCGCGGGTGGGACGTGGGCGGGTACCGGTCGTCCTCCTGGTCGAACAGCCACACGTCCACGCGGTCGGCGTACCGCGGTACCAGCAGCTCCGGCAGCCGGCGCACGATCTCGTCGTGGTTGAGCGAGGCGTTCAGCACGGCGCTCGCGTCCGCCAGGAACGTCAGTCTGCGACGCGCGTTCTCCGCCTCCTCGCGCGCCCGGCGCTCGGCGGCGAACGCCTCGCGCTGCGCGCGTCCCGCCGCGTCCAGCTCGGCGTGCAGCGCCAGGACGCCCTGGTTGGTCTGGTGCAGCTCCTCCCGGTGGAAGGCGACCAGTTCCTCCTGCTCGGCGAGCTTGTCCAGCACCACGGCCGTGTCCTCGTCGGCGCCCAGCAGCGCCTCGGACAGACCGGCCGGGTCCTCCGGCACCGGGCCGGCGTCGGATGTCCGGCCCGGCTCGGGGCACGGGACGGTCATCGTCCACCCGGCGCGGCCGGCGGCGCCCGCGCCGGGTGCCGGCACCACCGCGGCGTGCAGCGTCCCCGCCCCGGCGGACGGGCCGGGGCCGTCCAGGGTGAGCACCCAGACACCGCCCTTGGTGAGGCACTGCCGCAGCCGGCCGCTGAGCTCCGCGGCCAGCCGGGCGCGTTCCACGGTGGGCACCCCGTGCGCCGCTGCCAGCCGGGCCACGGCGATACGGGCGCGTGCCGCGTCCGTGACGGTCCGGATCCGCCAGGTGTGCGTCATGGGCGGTCCGGTGGGGCGGGGGCCAGCACGGCCACGGCGGTGTCGTCCCGCACCGGGCGCGCCGGGCTCCCGGCGTCCCGGACGGCCACGGCGGCCGTCACGGCCGGATCGGCCGGCGGAAGCCCCGTGTCCGGGGGTGGCGTCCAGCGGCCGGGCAGACCGTCGGTGTGCAGGATCAGCAGGCTCTCCGCGGTCCAGGCGGCCTCCTCCTCGCGCACGGTGAGCGGCCGGTGCACCCCGACGATGCCGGGCCGGGACAGCAGGGTCCGCCAGCGGCCGCCCTCCCGCAGCCGGGCCGTCACATTGCCGATCCCCGCGAAGCGCAGCCGTCCGGTCCAGGTGTCGAGCTGCGCCACGGCGACGGCCGCGCCCCGGGTGCCGGCCAGCGCCGTGTGGAGCTTCGGCAGGCACTCGGCGGGCGGGAGCCCGGCCCGGTGGCGCAGCTCCTCGACGGCGGTGGTCGAGGCACGCGCCGCCTCGCTCCCGTGGCCAAGACCGTCGGCCAGCATCAGGGTCAGCCGGTCACCGGACCTGGCCCAGGCCCAGGCGTCCCCCGAGAAGTCCGCCCCGGCGAACGGGACGTTCACGCCGCCGGCGCGCGCACCGGGGGCCTCGGCGGCGCCCTCGCCGGCGGCGGCGCCGACGCGGGCCACCGCCACGGTGCCCCGGCCGAGCGCGCTGTGCAGGGCGAAGTCGTCGGCCAGACGCCGGCAGGTGCCGAGGCCCGCGCCGAGCGAGCGGGTGGTGGAGAACCCGTCCCGCAGCGCACCGTCCACGTCGGAGATGCCCGGCCCGTGGTCGAGCGCGGTGATCTGCACGACCTGTCCCGGCCGGCCCTCACCCGGTACCGGCGGGTCCACGACCTCGACGAGCACCTCTCCCGCCTGCGCGTGCTTGAGGAGATTGGTGGCGAGCTCGGTCGCCACCAGCGCCGCGGTGGCGGTGCGCCGCTCGTCGAGACCGGCCGCCGCCGAGGCCTCCTCCGCCGCGACCCGGACGTCCCGCACCCGGGTCGGGTCCTGCACCGGCACGTAACGGACGCGGGGCATCAGACGCCCTCACGCCGGCGCGGCGGCCGGGCCACCCAGGACGTCACCCGCACCGTGGTCCCCGACCCCGGGGCGGTCTCGACCTCGAAGTCGTGCACCAGGCGCCGCGCGCCGCCCAGCCCCATCCCCAGCCCGCCGCCGGAGGTGTAGCCGTCGCTGAGCGCCCGGTCGAGGTCGGGGATGCCGGGGCCCGTGTCGCTGAAGGCCAGCCGCAGCCCGTCGGCCCCGCCGGCGGTGACGTGCGCCGCCTCCATCAGGCCGCCCCCGCCGTGCACCAGGGTGTTGCGGGCCAGCTCGCTGGCGGCGGTCACCAGTTTCGTCTGGTCCACCAGGCCGAAGCCGAGCCGGGCGGCGGCCTGCCGCACGTGCTGACGCACCCACACCAGGTCCATGTCCGACCGGATGGGCAGGCGGGCCTCGACGCCCGCGGCGGTGTGCATCACGGACTCTCCTCGCGCGTGCCGCCGGAACGGAACGTCACGACGGGCTGCGCGAGAAGCTCCATCGCCGCCTCGGTGGTGAGCGCGGTCCGTACCCCCGGCAGCGTCAGACCCAGTTCCACCAGGGTGATGGCGACCGCGGGCCGCATGCCGGCCACCACGGTGCGCGCGGCCAGCAGTTCGGTCTGCGCCGCGATCTCGGCCAGCACCCGCCCGAGGAAGGAGTCGACGACCTCCACCCCGGAGATGTCGATGACCACCCCCGTGACCCCGCTGCGGGCGATCGTCTCGGAGAGGTCCTGCTGAAGCTGGTGCGCCGTGCTGTCGTACAGGTCACCCTGGAGGGTGACCAGCAGAACGTCACCGAGCCTGAGGACCGGCACATGTCCCGCGACCGGGCGGGAGAACCCCTCGCTCACCGCCGGCCCGCACCGTCGGGCGCCGCGTTCACGATGTTCGTCCCCAGCTCGTGCAGGCAGTACCCGAGCGCGTCGGCGAGGCTCGCCCGGGTCTTCACCGTGCCGAGGTCCAGACCGAGGTGCACGATGGTCTGCGCGATCGCCGGACGGATGCCGGACACCACGCACTCCGCGCCCATCAGCCGGGCCGCGGCGACCGTCTTCATCAGGTGCTGCGCCACCAGGGAGTCGACCGTCGGCACACCGGTGATGTCGAGGATCGCGAACCGGGCGTGCTGGTCGACGACCGCGTTCAGCAGGGTCTCCATCACCACCTGGCTGCGGGCGCTGTCCAGCGTCCCGATCAGCGGCACCGCCACGATGCCGTCCCAGAGCTTGATCACCGGCGTCGCCACCTCCAGCAGCTGGAGCCGCTGCCGGTCGATGAGGGACTGCGTCTCGCTCAGCGCCGTCTGCATGGCCACCAGGCGCAGCGTGCCCAGGAGCACGCTGAGCGTGGTCGAACACGCCCGCAGCTCCTCCGGCGACCCCTGGTCCCATTCGGCGACCAGGAGATTCTCGGCCGGCGGCCACAGCGCAGCCAGCTCGCTCGACACCTGGGTGTTGGACAGCCCCGCGCGGGAGCGGGCCGCCCCCATCCGCGCCAGCTGCTCACGCACCGCCGAGAAGCCCGCGGCGTCCGGGTCCTCGACCCGCTGCGCGTCGGCGACCTGGGCCAGCGCGTCGACGACGGCCTTCCCCGCCTCCACCGCCTCGTCGCGCGAGACCGTGAACACCGTACGGAACAGGGGCTCGTCCGCCCACCGCTGGGCGATCTGCTCGCGCCGTCGCCGCAGGAAGTCCCTGACCTCGTGCGCCGGTGTTCCGGGTGCTCCGCCCGCTTCGTGCTCCGGCACCTGTTTCCTCTCCTCGTCGTCATCGCGTCGCACCGCGCCCGAACGCCGGGACCGCGGTGTGACCTCGGCCGGGTGGCCATTCCGACCGGGCTCCGACGCCGTGGGCGCCGGACCCCGCGGACCGTGCTCAGGCCTCCGGTTCGGCCGGCGTCCGCGGCAGTTCGTCCACGCGCTCCAGCGCCTCGTCGACGCTCTCCGAGACGGGCACGGTGATGCTCACGCCCGTCAGGTCCAGGATGCGGCGCACCGCGGGGGCGGGGGAGATGATGTGCACGCTCCCCGGCAGCTCGCGGGCCTCCTGGTAGACCCGGAGGATGATGTTCATGCCGGACGAGTCCATGAAGGGGACCGCCGACAGGTCGAGCAGGAAGTGCCGGCGGCCGTGATGGAGCTGGTTCGCCAGGTGGTGCTGGAACTCGGTCGCCGTGTCGACGTCCAAGTACCCCTCCACCGTGAGCAGCGCCACGTCCTCCCGCGGCAGGGTCACCTCGACGGACAACGGGTCCTGGGCAATGGGCACGAGTACCTCCAACAAGGTGATCAAGCTTTTCGTCGCGCAGCCGCGCGTACCCCCGAATCGCCGGATCATGCCCCGGCCGGCCCGGCCGGCCGGGGCGTCCCCCTCAGCCGACCCGGATGCCCACGATGCAGGTGTCGTCGTCCGTGTCCGACCTGCTGTACGTGAGCAGCCGGTCCAGCCGCTGGTCGAGCGTGCCCGGGGTCGAGGCGGCGGTGGTGAGCAGATGGGCCAGCGACTCCTCCACGCTGCGGTCCCGGCGCTCGATCAGACCGTCCGTGTACATCAGCAGGTTGTCCTCGGCGGCCAGCTGCACCTCCGACTCCTCGTACACCGCCTCCGGTACGGCACCGAGCAGCAGCCCGCGCACCAGCGGCAGCGGAGCGGCCACGGAGCCGCGCACCAGCACCGGCGGCAGATGACCCGCCCGCGCCCACCGCAGCGTGCGCGAGGCCGGGTCGTACAGGCCGCACACGGCGGTGGCGGTGACGCCGCCCGTCAGATGGTGCGCCACGATGTTCAGCCACGACAGCAGCTGCCCGGGGCCCGCCCCGGTGACCGCGAGGCCACGCAGCGCGTTGCGCAGGACGACCATGCTGGTCGCCGCCTCTATGCCGTGGCCGGCGACGTCGCCCACGCACAGCAGCACCAGCCGGGACGGCAGCACCACGGCGTCGTACCAGTCGCCGCCCACCAGCTGCTCGGCCTCCGCCGGCCGGTAGCGGACGGCCACGTCGAGGCCGGGCACCTGCAGCGGCGCCTGGGCGGGCGGCATGATGGCGCGCTGCAACTGCAGTGCCAGCCGGTCCCGTTCGCTGGCGTGCTGCTCGGTGTGCGCCAGCTGGTCGCGGGTGGCGGCCAGCGCCACCTCCGTCCAGTGCTGGGCGGAGATGTCCTGGTAGGCACCGCGGATGGTGAGCAGCCGGCCGTCGGTGTCCAGGACCGGCTCGGCGACGACCCGGATGTGCCGGGTCACCCCGTCGGGGCGCTGCAGCCGGAAGGCGGCCGACGCCGGGCGCCGGTGGTGCAGCAGCGTGCGCAGGAAGCGGCCGATGGTGACGGCGTCGTCCGGGTGGGCGTGCGCCGGCAGCTCCTCCAGCGGCACCGGCAGGCTGGACTGCGGACGCCCGTACAGGTCGAAGAGCTGCCCGTTCCAGGTGATCTCCCCGGTCAGCAGGTTCTCCTCGAAGCCGCCGATCCGGCCGAGCCGCTGGGCGTGCTGGAGCAGGCTCGCCAGGCGGGCCGTCTCGTCCTCGATCCGCCAGATGAACAGGATGCCGGAGCCGTGCCGGCTGACACTGATGTCCGCGACCGCCGCCAGCGGCACCTGGTCGACGAGGGCGGTCAGGTTCATGCGCCGGGCACGGAACGGCTCCCCCGTGGCGTACACCCGCTCGATCCGCTGGAACAGCTCGCTGTTCCCGGCGGCCATCGGATACGCCTCCAGGAGCAGCGCGCCGCTGACCATGGCGCGCGGCCGGCCCGCCGGGTCCAGGAAGCGGCTGTTGACGTGCTGGATACGGAAGTCCAGCAGGTTGCCCTGGCCGTCCAGGTGCGGCACCAGGACGAGAGCCGGGTCGTACAGCCCGTCGGCCAGGTCCATCAGTTCCGCGGCGTCCGGCAGCACCCGGGGCTGCCGGGCCGGGCCGCTCGGCACCGTGTACGTCTCCAGGGTGTGCGCGCACAGCTCCGCCAGGGCCTCCACCTGGCGCACGATCTGCGGCGGCTGCTCGGGCAGCGGAGCCGGCCAGACGATCTCCAGCACGCCGTACACACGGCCCCCCGTACCGGCGGGCACGGCCGCCCGGCCGCCGTCCGGGTGGTGGTGCCGGCCGACACTGGGCAGGCCCCGGTCGGCCAGTGACGTGATCCACAGACCGTCGCGCTCCGCGAGGCCGCACCGGGCGACCGTCGCCACGTCCGGCGGCACGTAGTACCAGCGCGCCGCCTCGGCGGGAGAGAACCCGGCGCTGCCCGCCAGGGTGAGCGACCCGTCGGCGCCGGCCGCCCAGATCGCCACGGCCACCGCGCCCAGCGGACGCAGCGCCTGCGCGAGCAGGGACTCGGCCACGGCCTGGGTGTCGTCCGCCGCCAGCGCCCCGCTCTCGGCCGCCCGCAGCCGTACGGCGGCGGGGTCCTGCCCCGCCTCCCCGGCGGCCCGGGTGGCGGCCAGGAAGGCGTCCGTCACCTCGGACATCCGGTCCCGGGCGGCCTGGTTGATGACCTCGACCGCGAACTCCAGCTGCGTCGTCCCGGCCTGCTCGGTCAGCTCGGCGAGCTGGCGGGCGGCCTGCGAGGGACCGCACCCCAGCCGTTCGACGAGGATGCCCTTGGCGAGTTCGATCAGCGCCCGGCCCTCGGCCTCGGCCTGCGCGGCCCGCACCTCCCGGCTGAGCCGGTCCACGGTGGCCGCCAGCCTGCCCACCGGCGAGTCCGCGGACACCCCGGCGGGTCCGGCGTTGGAGCGCTCGGCCGGCGCCCCACCGTGCTGCGGCGCGCTCGGCTGTTCCACGGTGCTCATGCCGACAGCCAGCGGCGGACGCAGGCGATCAGGTCCTGGGTGTCGACCGGTTTGGTGACGTAGTCGCTGGCCCCCGAGGCGAGGCTCTTCTCCCGGTCCCCGGGCATCGCCTTCGCGGTGACGGCGATGATGGGCAGCTCGGCGTACTGCGGCATGGCGCGGATCTCGGCCGTGGCGGCGTAACCGTCCAGCTCGGGCATCATCACGTCCATCAGCACGAGCGCCACGTCCGGGTTGTCCACCAGTCTCTCGATGCCCTTGCGGCCGTTCTCCGCGTGCAGCACCCGGAAGCCGTGCAGCTCCAGGATCCCGCTGAGCGCGAAGAGGTTACGCGCGTCGTCGTCGACGACGAGGATGGTACGGCCGGAGAACGCGCCGTCCACCACGGGCTGCGGCGCCGGCCGCTGCGGCTCGTCGGGCCGCACCAGCGACAGCACGTCGCCGGGCTCCTCCGCGGAGAGGTGCAGGGCGATGCGTTCGCGCAGCTCGTCGAGGCTGGACAGGAACTCCAGAGCGGTGCCCTCGGCACGGGACCGCAGCTCCTCCTCCACCGCCGCGTCGGCACGGTGGCCGCTGTGCACCAGCACCGGCACGCTGGCCAGGGCGGCGTCGCCCCGCAGCGCCTCCAGGAACCGGGTGACCTCCTCCCGGGCCATGCCGAGCTCCAGCACCACGCAGTGGCACGGGTCGGCGGCCAGCGCACCGGCCGCCTCCTGGGCGCCGACGGCGGTGAGGATGTCGACCGACGGCCGGGAGGTGCCGTCGCCGTGCGCGACGTCCTGGACCACGCTCTCCGCGACCAGGGTCAGCAGCCCCCGGGGCCGCTCCTCCACGACGAGCAGCCGCCGCGGACGCCGGCCGGACACCGGCCCCGTCTCGATCGCCGCCGGCTGCCGGGCCGGCACCTCCGGCAGGGCCTCGCCCAGGTCCCCGTCCGGGAGCGGCGAGGGACGCAGCAGATCCTCGAAGTCCGGCCGGGCCACGGGCAGGAACAGGGTGAACGTGCTGCCCTGGCCCGCGACGCTGTCCACCGTCACCGCGCCGCCCAGCAGATGCGCGATCTCCCGGGTGATGGACAGACCGAGCCCGGTGCCGCCGTACTTGCGGCTCGTCGTGCCGTCCGCCTGCTGGAAGGCGCCGAAGATCGCCTCCAGGTGCTGCTCGGGAATGCCCACACCGGTGTCCCGCACCCGGAAGGCCACCACGGACCCGCCCCGCAGCACACCGCTCGGCACCTCGTCGTCCGGCGCGGGCTCGATCCGCAGTTCCACGCCGCCCCGCTCGGTGAACTTGACCGCGTTGGACAGCAGGTTGCGCAGCACCTGCCGCAGCCGCGAGTCGTCGGTGAGCAGGTCCGCCGGCGCGCCCGGCGCCGTCGTCACGGTGAAGTCCAGGCTCTTCTGCATCGTCATCGGCCGGAAGGTGGCCTCGACGTACTCGATGAGCCGGCGCAGCTCCACCCGCTCGGGGCTGACGTCCATCTTCCCGGCCTCGACCTTGGACAGGTCGAGGATGTCGTTGATCAGCTGCAGCAGGTCGGAGCCGGCCGAGTGGATGATCTGCGCGTACTCGACCTGCTTCGGGCTGAGGTTGCGCGAGGGGTTCTGCGCGAGCAACTGGGCCAGGATCAGCAGGCTGTTGAGCGGGGTGCGCAGCTCGTGGCTCATGTTCGCCAGGAACTCCGACTTGTACTTCGAGGCCAGCGACAACTGCTGGGCGCGCGCCTCCAGCTCCTGCCGGGCCTGCTCGATCTGGAGGTTCTTCGCCTCGATGTCCCGGTTCTGCTCCGCCAGCAGCGCGGCCTTGTCCTCCAGCTCGGCGTTGGAGTGCTGGAGCTCCTCCTGCTGGCTCTGCAGCTCCGCCGAGCGCTCCTGCAGTTCGGCGGTGAGCCGCTGCGACTCGACGAGCAGCTCGTCGGTGCGGGCGTTGGCCACGATGGTGTTGACGTTGACGCCGATGGTCTCCATCAGCTGGGCCAGGAAGTCCTGGTGGATCTGGGTGAACGGGGTCACCGACGCCAGCTCGATCACGCCGAGGACCTGGCCCTCCACCACGATGGGCAGCAGCACCAGCGCGGTCGGCACCACCTGCCCCAGCCCGGAGGAGATGGTGACGTAGTCCGGCGGCAGCTCGTCCACCGTGATGGCGCGGCGGCTGCGCGCGGCCTGGCCGACCAGGGTGCGGCCGAAGGCGATCCGGGTGGGCCGGCCGTCGTCGTCGGGGTAGCCGTAGGAGCCGACGAGCCGCAGCTCGGGGCCATCGTCGCCGTCCTCCGCGAGGTAGAAGGCGCCGTACTGGGCCGACACCAGCGGCACCAGCTCGTCCATGATCAGCTCGGCGACCACGGGCAGGTCGCGGTGGCCCTGCATCAGGCCGGAGACGCGGGCGAGGTTGGTCTTGAGCCAGTCCTGTTCCTGGTTGGCCCGGGTGGTCTCGCGCAGGGACTCCACCATCGAGTTGATGTTGTCCTTGAGTTCGGCGACCTCGCCGGAGGCCTCCACGTTGACGGAGCGGGTCAGGTCGCCCTCGGCGACGGCGCTGGTGACCTCGGCGATCGCCCGGACCTGCCGGGTGAGGTTGCCCGCCAGCTCGTTGACGTTCTCCGTGAGCCGCTTCCAGGTGCCGGAGACGCCCTCGACCTCCGCCTGGCCGCCGAGGCGGCCCTCGGTGCCGACCTCGCGGGCGACGCGGGTGACCTCCTGGGCGAAGGCGGAGAGCTGGTCGACCATCGTGTTGATGGTCGTCTTCAGCTCCAGGATCTCGCCGCGCGCGTCGACGTCGATCTTCTTCGACAGGTCGCCGCGGGCCACGGCGGTCGTCACCAGCGCGATGTTGCGCACCTGGCCGGTGAGGTTGTTGGCCATGGAGTTGACGTTGTCGGTGAGGTCCTTCCAGGTGCCCGCGACATGGGGCACGTGCGCCTGGCCGCCGAGGCGGCCCTCGGTGCCCACCTCGCGGGCGACGCGGGTGACCTCGTCGGCGAAGGCCGACAGCGTGTCCACCATCGTGTTGATGACGTCGGCCAGCGCCCCGACCTCGCCGGCCGCCTCGACCCTGATCCGCTGCGACAGGTCGCCCCGGCCCACCGCGGAGGCGACCTGGGCGATGGAACGGACCTGGCCGGTCAGGTTGGACGCCATCACGTTGACGTTGTCGGTGAGGTCCTTCCAGGTGCCGGAGACGCCGCGCACCTGAGCCTGGCCGCCGAGGCGGCCCTCGGTGCCGACCTCGCGGGCGACGCGGGTGACCTCGTCGGCGAAGGCGGAGAGCTGGTCGACCATCGTGTTGATGGTGTTCTTGAGTTCGAGGATCTCGCCGCGGGCGTCCACGGTGATCTTCTGCGACAGGTCGCCCTTGGCGACCGCCGTCGCCACCAGCGCGATGTTGCGGACCTGGCCGGTGAGGTTGCCGGCCATGAAGTTCACCGAGTGGGTGAGATCGCGCCAGGTGCCCTTCACGCCCTGCACGTCGGCCTGGCCGCCGAGGCGGCCCTCGGTGCCGACCTCGCGGGCGACGCGGGTGACCTCGTCGGCGAAGGCGGAGAGCTGGTCGACCATCGTGTTGATGGTGTTCTTGAGTTCGAGGATCTCGCCGCGGGCGTCCACGGTGATCTTCTGCGACAGGTCGCCCTCGGCGACCGCCGTCGTCACCTGGGCGATGGAGCGGACCTGCGCGGTGAGGTTGCCCGCCATCGCGTTCACCGAGTCCGTCAGGTCGGACCAGGTGCCCGAGACCCCCGGCACCTGCGCCTGTCCGCCCAGCGCCCCCTCGGTGCCGACCTCGCGGGCCACCCGCGTCACCTCGGAGGTGAACACCGACAGCTGGTCCACCATCCCGTTGAAGACCTTGGCGATGTCCCCCATGAGGCCGTCCGCGTCGTCCGGCAGCCGGGTGCCGAAGTCCCCGTCCCGTACGGCCGTCAGCCCCGCCAGGAGCCGCCTCAGCTCCTGGTCCCCCGGCGCCGCCTCGGTCCCCTCGGTGCTCTTGCTGGTCATGCGCACCCTCGTTCCGACCAGAGTCAGTGCGCGTTTCCGCAGTTCACGGATGTGCGCGATGAGAAAATACGCCGAAGGCTAACCCAGGTCGCGGGTACGGAACAAAGCCTGGCGCAGCCGGGGAAACCGGCCCGAAAAAGTTCCGGATCTCGTGCATGCCCCGGCTTTTGACGGGTACTCGTTTGGGTTTCGCCGGGACGGGGGAGCGCCGGGCCGCCGGCGCGCGGTTTTGGTCCGTGCCTTTCGAATGCGCGCCCGCCTGCCGGGTATTTGCTGCTGTGGAGCTGGGCGTCGCCCAGGGATCCGTCGTCACCGGGGAGGCAAGGAGCAGTGCCCATCGACAGCATCTGGTCATACGCGCCGGGCCTGGGCCACGTCCAGGAGCAGGACCTCACGGGCTACACCGTCGTCGCGAGCGACGGCACCATCGGCCACGTGGACCGGCAGGCCGATCACCACGGCATGCGGCACCTCGTCGTCGACACCGGGGTGTGGGTGTTCGGCCGCAGCCTCCTGGTGCCGGTCGGGGTCGTCGCCGCCGTCCACGCCGGGGAACGCCAGGTGACGCTGGACTGCACCAGGGCCGAGGTGAAGGAGGCGCCCCGGTTCCGGACCGACAGCGAGACCATGGACCCCGCCTATCTCACCGCGGTCGGTGATTACTACCACCGACTGCCGCCGCGCGAGAGCCCCACCGGGTGACCACCGCACGACAGGCGCGTCCGGCCGGCGGCACTGCAGTGGGCAGTGCCTCCGACGCGCGGGCGCACGCCGAGGCGACGGTGCGCGCCCACTGGGACGCCGAGGGCCGCACCCCGCACCACCAGGACATGATCGACCTCTCGCTCGTCGTGTCGGAGCTGGTCACCAACGCCATCCGGCACGGCGCCGGACTGGCCGGCTTCGACGCGCGGCCGACGGAGGAGGGCGTGCGGATCGCCGTCCACGACCACAGCGACGTCATCCCCGAGGCCGCCGGCGGAACCGGCGCCCTGCCGGACGTGCACCGCGGCAGCGGTTACGGCTGGCCCCTGGTGATCCGGCTGGCACGGGACATCGAGGTCCGCAGGCGCCCCGGCGGCGGCAAGACCGTCAGCGTGCTCGTCCCCCTGCGCGACGCGCCGTCGTAGGCTCACGGCTCACCAGGGCAGGAAGACGTGGATGTCCTTGCCGTGGTCGTCGCTGACGACGCTGACCTGGTCGCACAGTGTGTGGATCAGGTGCCAGCCGATACCGCCGCCGCCGCTGTGGGGGTGGAAGGGCCGCGGGGCCGGCTCGGTGGTGCTGGTGTCGTGCATCACCACGTGCACCCCGTCGAACGTTCTGCGCAGACGCAGCTGGAACGGGCCCGGCGCGTACTGGACCGCGTTGGCGGCCAGCTCCGTGACCACCAGCAGGATGTCGTCCCAGTGCTCGGGAGCCGACGGCGCCGACACACGGGCCAGGTCGAAGAGGAACTCCTCCGCGACCAGGCGTGCGTCCGTCACATCGTGCAGCTCCCCCGGGAAGCTGGCGATGCGGCTCGTGATGTCCTCGGCAGCCAGTGTCCTGTCCCTACGCGGCTCGCGTGCCATCTCGCCTTCCAGGCCCCGTCGTCGCGGGGCGGTCGTCCTTGCTTCTGCGTCCCCTCGAACTGTGGGTTCCCGTGCGGGCGGAGCCTACGCGCCCGCATGCCCGTGCCCGGTCGGTGACAAACCCGTCACCGACCGGCAGCGTCTTCCGGGGGCTGTCCGACGATTCCCGCCCACCGCGCGAGGGCGGACAGGCCCAGCCCTCCCCGGGCGGTCAGCGGAAGACGTTGTCCGAGTCGTCCCAGCCGGACGACTCGTCCACGGCCGGCGTCCGTCCCGGACGCGTCCGCGACTGGTACATCGCGTCGATCTCCAGCGCGTAGCGCCGCACGATCTCGTCCCGGCGCAGCTTCATCGACGGCGTCAGCAGCCCGTTGGCCACGTCGAACGGCTCGGGCAGCACCCGGAACACCCGGATCGACTCCGGGCGCGACACGCTGCTGTTGGCCGCGGCGACCGCCCGCGCGATCTCCTCCCGCAGCGCGTTCTCCTCCCGCGCCTCCCGGGCCGGCGCGTCGCCCGGCGGGGACAGCGCCGCCCGCCAGTCGTTGAGGAACTCCGGGTCCAGGGTGATCAGGGCACCCACACACGGCCGGTTGTCCCCCACGACGACGGCCTGATGGACCAGCGGGTGCATCCGCAGCCGCTGCTCCAGGGCCGCCGGCGCCACGCTCTTGCCGCTGCTCGTGATGATGACGTCCTTCTTGCGGCCGGTGATCGTGAGGTAGCCCTCGGCGTCCAGCCGGCCCAGATCGCCCGTGGCCAGCCAGCCGCCGCGCAGCACGGCCCGGGTGGCGGCCTCGTCCCCCACGTACCCCTGGAACACCGACGGCCCGCGCACCAGGATCTCCCCGTCGTCGGCCACCCGGATCTCGGTGCCCGGCAGCGCCTGCCCGACGGTGCCGGACTTCTCCCGCCCGAACGGCTGCATCGTCACCCCGCCGCTGGTCTCGGTGAGCCCGTAGCCGTCGTGGACGTAGATGCCGATCCCCTCGTAGAAGAGGGAGAGGTCGCGGTTGAGCGTCGACCCCCCGGAGGTGGCCCGCAGCACCCGGCCGCCCAGCGCGGCCCGCAGCCTGCGGTAGACCGTGCGCTCGTACAGGGCGTGCTGCAGCCGCAGGTCGAAGCCCGGCCCCGCACCGCGGCCCAGCCGCTGCCGCTCCAGCGCGGCGGCGAAGTCCCGTGCCGTGCCGGCCGCCCGCTCGAACAGGGCGCCGCGGCCCGACAGCTGTGCCGCGCGCAGGAAGTTCTTGTAGATCTTCTCCAGCAGCGAGGGGACGGCGTACAGATAGGTGGGCCGGAAGGTGCGCAGGGCCGAGGACAGGGACTCCCCGCCGATGTCGGGTTCGTGCCCCATCAGCAGCCCGCCGCGCACGCACAGCAACTGGATCATCAGACCGTAGACGTGGGAGAAGGGCAGGAAGGCGAGGACGGCGGCCTGCTCACCGGGGGGCGCCGCGACGTGGCCCCAGCCCGCCAGCAGGGTGTCGCTCATGAAGGCCAGGCCGCGGTGGCTCAGCGCACAGCCCAGGGCGTGGCCGGACGTGCCGGAGGTGTAGGCGACGACGGCCGTGGAGTCCGGCAGGACGATGCGGCGCATCGAGTCGACCGTGGCCGCCGGGATGAACTCGCCGCGCGCCACCAGCTGGTCCAGCGCGCCCGCGTCCAGCTGCCAGACGTGCCGCAGCCCCGGCAGCGCGGCGCACACCGACCCGACGGTCATCACGCCCTGCTCGTCCTCCACCAGCACGGCCACACAGCCGGAGTCCCGCAGGATCCACTCCACCTGTTCGCGCGCGGAGGTCGGATAGACGGGGACGACCTCGGCGCCCACCGTCCACAGGGCGTGGCCCAGGAGGGTCCACTCGTAGCGGGTGCGCGCCATGATCGCCACCCGCATGCCGGGCGAGATCCCGGACGCCACCAGGCCCTTGGCCACGGCGACGACCTCGTCGCGGAACTCGGCGGCGGTGATCTGCTCCCAGGTGGCGGAGGTCGGGTGGGCGCGACGGGCGAACATCGGCAGGGTGGGGCGCTCGGCCGCCGTCTCGAAGAGACTGTCGGCGAGGCCGCCGGTCAGGGGCGGGGCCGATGGGGGAGCGAGGGCGAGGTCGCGCATGCGCTGCTCCTGACGTGTACGGGGTGTGACTCGGCCGATGAGTACCGTCATCGGCGGTGCCTGAATGTAGCCGAGCCGGAGCGCCCCCGCGCCGGGATCGCGACAAGTGTGTCCGCACTGATGATCGTGGGACTTTCGGGGGACCCGGACGGCATGAGTTACGTCAATCCAGATCCCGAACCGGAACGCAGCACCGGCCTCGAACCGGGCGGCGGCGTCCCCCCGGGCGAGACCCCGCCCGCGGAGAGCAGCATGCCCGAGGCGGGCCCCCGGGAGACGCACAACCCGACCAAGGGCTGGGCCAAGGGCCCGCTGACCGTGATCCTCGCCCTCGCGGTGCTGATCGCGGCGTTCTTCCTGGTCTACGCCCTCATCCTCATCCTCTGACGCCCCTTGTCCGCTTATCCGCGAGGAGCGGATCCCGTACGCCCTACCCCCTGGGTGTGCCGCACGCACTCCGTGACGACGTCCCTCAGACTCCCCGTGCGTTCCAGCAGGGCGCGCTGCACCTGCGCCCCGTTGCCGTCGCGCAGCAGTCGTGCGCAGCCCTCGCGGGCGCGCTCCAGGTCGCCGGTGGCCTCCAAGGCCTCGGCGACGTGGTCGAGGAGGCTGTGTACGACCGTCTCGGCCGGCATGCGGCGCATGGTCCGCGGGTGGAGCAGTTCCTCCTCCAGCCCCGACCTGGCCGCCTGCCAGGCGGCCAGCCGGAGCAGGCTGACGCCGGGGTCCGCCGGCTCCAGGCCGGCCCGCCACTCGCGTGCCGCGGTCTCCACCAGCCCGCGGGCGAGGGTGGCGATCAGCGCCGCCGTCTCCGCGTGCAGACAGACGTCGGAGACGCGGATCTCCACCGTCGGGTACCGCTGGGAGAGCCGGGCGTCGAAGTAGACCATCGCCTCGTCGAGGATGACGCCGGTGGCCACCATGTCGGCGACCCGCCGGTGGTAGCGCTCGGCCGAGCCGAACGTCTCGGTCGGACCGGCGGACGGCCAGCGCTGCCAGACCCGGCTGCGGTAGCTGTTGTACCCCGTGTCGCTGCCCTGCCAGAACGGCGAGTTCGCGCTCAGCGCCGCCAGCACCGTCAGCCAGGGCCGCAGCCGGTCCACGACCCCGACACCCTCCTCGTCGGACTCGACGGACACATGGACGTGGCAGCCCATGACGAGCTGTTCCCGGGTGGCGATGCCGTACCGCTCCTCCATCCACTGGTACCGCCGGTTGACGCCGACGGACGGGCTCACCGGCAGCGGCGAGGTGGCGAGGGCGGCGACGGTGCAGCCGATCTTCCCCGCGTGCCCGGCGGCCTCCTCGCGGCAGCGGACGATCTCCGCGTGCAGGCTCTCCATCGAGGACTGCGGATGCGTGGCGAACTCCAGCATCTGCTCGTGCAGTTCCTTCTCGAAGACGTCCTGTTCCGCGCCGTCCCGGGCGGCGCGGGCGAGTACCGCCGCGGACATCGCCCGCGGTTCGCCGCTCTCCGGATCGACCAGGAGGAGCTCCTCCTCCACTCCGACGGTGCGCACCTGGTGCCGCCCTTCTGTGACCTGTCGTGACGACGCCGAGAAGCCCTCGGCCGTACGACCCCGAATGCCCCGGTGAGGGCATCGGACACCTGGCGGCGCCGCCGGACCCTCACAGGGCGATCGGCGTCAGCCACACCGTCGCGAGCGGAGGGAGGGTGAGCCGGACGGTGCCGTCCTCGGGCTTGACCGGGTCGGGGTTCGTGACGTCCCCGCCGCCGTAGTGCGCGGCGTCGGTGTTGAGGACCTCCTCCCAGGCGATCACGTCGTCGCCGACGGTGAGCGGGTAGTCGTGCCGGACCACGGGGGAGAAGTTCGACACCGCGAGCAGCGGCCGGCCCTCCGCGTCGTACCGCAGGAACGCGAAGACGTTGTCGTCGGCCGCGTCGACCGACACCCACCGGAAGCCGGACGGGTCGGTGTCGCGCTGCCACAGCGCCGGGGTCGCCCGGTAGCGGGTGTTGAGATCGCGCACCAGGTCCCGCACCCCGCGGTGGTCGCCCGCGGAGTGGTACCCGTCGTCGAGCAGCCACCACTCGGGGCCCTGCTTCTCGGACCACTCGGCACCCTGGGCGAACTCCTGCCCCATGAACAGCAGTTGCTTGCCGGGGTGGGCCCACATGAAACCGAGGTAGGCGCGCACGTTGGCGCGCCGCTGCCACCAGTCGCCCGGCATCTTCGACACCAGCGCCTGCTTGCCGTGCACCACCTCGTCGTGCGAGACGGGCAGCACGTAGTTCTCGCTGTAGGCGTACACCATCGCGAACGTCATCTCGTGGTGGTGGTACTTGCGGTGCACCGGCTCGTGGGAGACGTACTCCAGCGAGTCGTGCATCCAGCCCATGTTCCACTTGAAGCCGAACCCGAGGCCGCCGGTGTCGGTGGGCCGGGTCACCCCGCCCCACGCGGTGGACTCCTCCGCGATGGTCACCACCCCGGGGCAGCGCCGGTAGACGGTCGCGTTCATCTCCTGCAGGAACGCCATCGCCGCCAGGTCCTCCCGGCCGCCGTACGCGTTGGGTTCCCACCCGCCGTCCTCGCGCGAGTAGTCCAGGTAGAGCATGGAGGCCACCGCGTCCACCCGCAGTCCGTCGATGTGGAACTCCTGGCACCAGTACACGGCGTTCGCGACCAGGAAGTTGCGCACCTCGGTGCGGGCGAAGTCGAAGGTGTACGTCCCCCAGTCGGGGTGCTCCGCGCGCCGGGAGTCCCCGGGCTCGTACAGCGGGTCCCCGTCGAACCGGGCCAGCGCCCAGTCGTCCTTCGGGAAGTGCGCCGGCACCCAGTCCATGATCACGCCGATGCCGGCCCGGTGCAGCGCGTCGATCAGGTACTTGAAGTCGTCCGGGGTGCCGAGGCGGGCGGTGGGCGCGTAGAACCCGGTGACCTGGTAGCCCCAGGACGGTCCGAAGGGGTGCTCGGCGACCGGCATCAGCTCCACGTGGGTGAAGCCGAGGTCCTTGACGTAGGCCGGGAGCTCCTCGGCGAGTTCGCGGTACGTCAGTCCCGGCCGCCAGGACGGCAGGTGCACCTCGTACACCGAGAACGGCGCCTCGTGCACGGGCGTCGCCGCCCGCCGCGCGAACCACTCGGCGTCGCCCCACTCGTAGTGCGAGGCCGTCACGACGGACGCCGTGTTCGGCGGAGCCTCCGTGCGCCGCGCCATCGGGTCGGCCTTGAGGAACCGGTGGCCGTAGCGGGAGTGGATCTCGAACTTGTAGCAGGTGCCCTCACCGACGCCCGGCAGGAACAGCTCCCACACCCCGGACGAGCCCAGCGAGCGCATCGGGAACGCCGTGCCGTCCCAGTGGGTGAAGTCGGCGGCGACCCTCACCCCCTGCGCGTTCGGCGCCCACACCGTGAAGCGGGTGCCGGTGACGCCCTGGTGGGTCATCGGGTGCGCGCCGAGCGCCGTCCACAGCTCCTCGTGCCGGCCCTCGCCGATCAGATGCAGGTCGAACTCGCCGAGCGCGGGCAGGAACCGGTACGGATCGTGCGTCTCGACGGCCTCGTCGTCGCCGTAGGCCACCGTCAGCGTGTACGCGGGGATCGCGTCCAGCGGCAGTACGACGGAGAAGAGGCCGTCGCCCTCCGAGACGAGCGGGGTGCGCGCGCCGTCGACGACCACGCCCACCTCGCGGGCGAAGGGACGCAGCGCCCGGAAGGCGATCCCACCGGGCACCGGATGGGCGCCGAGCAGCGCGTGCGGATCGTGGTGGGCGCCCGCCAGCAGACGCCCCCTGTCGGTCGGGTCGAGGGCGGGTGCGGCGCCGGGGGGCGCGGCGGCGGACGGGACGGGCCCGACCGGCTCGGGAAGCGGGGTGTCACGCAGGGCCACGGCTTCAGTCTCCTCTCACGGCGAGGCGCTCGATCGCCGCCATGGGTACGGGCAGCCAGTCGGGTCGGTGCCGGGCCTCGTACAGCACCTCGTACACGGCCCGGTCCGTCTCGTAGGCGCGGAGCAGGCCGTGCTTCTTGCGCGGGTCCCAGCCGGCGCGGGCGGCGTAGCCCGCGCAGTAGGCCTCACGGCAGCGGCGCGCCCACTCCGGGCGCCAGGGGCGGCGCTGGCGGGCGGCGTAGTCGAAGGAGCGCAGCATCCCGGCGATGTCCCGCACGGGGGAGTGGGCGCTGCGCCGTTCGGAGAGCGGCCGGGACGGCTCACCCTCGAAGTCGATGACGAACCACTCACGTCCCGCCCGTAGCACCTGTCCCAGGTGGAGGTCGCCGTGGACGCGCTGGGCGGGCGGCCCGGCGTCGCAGGTGGCCAGGGCGGCGAAGGCGGTCCGCAGCCCCGGCACGAACGGCTGGAGCGCGGGGACGGCGTGCGCCGCGGCGGTCAGCCGCTCGGTCATCGCCGCCGCCGTCCGCCCGTTCTCGCCCGGCGCGCCGATGGGGAACGCCGAGGACAGCGCCAGGTGGACGTCCGCCGTGGCCCGGCCGAGGGCGTGCGACTGCGCGGTGAAGTCGTCACCGGCGGCGAGCGCGTCGAGGGCCAGCGTCCAGCCGTCGGAGGCGTTGCGCAGGTACGGCTGGAGCACACCGAGCGTCGCCTTGAACGGATGCGTGGTGTGGAACCAGGCCACCGGGGCGGGCACCCGGTGACAGCCCTGCCGGGCCAGCGCACCCGGCACCTCCAGATCCGGATTGACCCCGGGCTGGATGCGCCGGAACACCTTCAGGATGTACTCGTCGCCGTACACCAGCGAGGAGTTGGACTGCTCGGCGGTCATCAGGCGCGGCACCAGTCCGGCGGGCACCTGCTGGGACCCGTCGCACTCGAAGCGCAGCGGGCCCTCCGCACCGGGGTGGCGCAGCCGTTCCAGGAACAGCTGGGCGGCGCGCGGGTCGTGGAGGGCGTCGTAGACCGTCAGTCCGGCCAGCAGGCCGGCCGGCACCCTGCCGATGAGTGCCTTGCCGAGCCGCGGCGAGGGGTGCTCCCGTACGCCGAGGAGGAGCTGGTAGCAGTCACCGGCCGGGGTCGTGCCGCCGGGAGCGGGCACGCCTCCGTGACCGGCGTGCACCAGTACGTGCAGACAGCCCGGGAACAGCTCCGTCATCGACAGCACACCCAGGTCGGTGACGGGCCGGTCCTTGCCGGCGAACCAGCGCTGCAGCGGCAGCCACTCGCGCAGCAGCCCGGTGAGCGACTCCATGGGCTCGGCGGGCGCGCTTCGCGGTCGCAGGAACGCGGTCTTCGTCATGGTGACGCCTCCTCTCCCCGGCACACGCTCACAGTCGTCGGCCGATGCGGGATGCGACTCGGGTGAGCCGGAACCAGTAGAAGCCGTGGCCCCCGAGGGTCAGCAGGTACGGCAGGTCGCCGACGGCCGGGAAGCGCACCCCGCCGAACAGTTCGACCGGGTGCCGTCCGGCGAACTCGCGCAGGTCGAGCTCGGTGGGCTGTGCGAAGCGTGAGAAGTTGTTCACGCAGAGCACCAGGTCGTCCTCGTACTCGCGGAGGAAGGCGAGGACGGCGGGGTTGGAGGAGGGCAGTTCGGTGTAGGAGCCGAGGCCGAACGCCGGGTTCTGCTTGCGGATCTCGATCATCCGGCGGGTCCAGTGCAGCAGCGAGGA
>NZ_JAGMUJ010000044.1 GCF_019049255.1 Streptomyces sp. AC558_RSS880
CAGCTGACACGGATGCACCGGGTTCTCATCGGCGTGGTCGTCTTCGGTGCCGTGATCATCGCCGGAATCGGCTTCGCGGGTTCGTACGCGGCCGTCCGTGAGCTTGCCCTGCAGAAGGGCTTCGGGAACTTCAGTTACGTCTTCCCGATCGGCATCGACGCCGGTATCTGCGTCCTGCTGGCCCTGGACCTGCTGCTGACCTGGATCCGCATCCCGTTCCCGCTGCTGCGGCAGACGGCGTGGCTGCTGACGGCGGCGACGATCGCGTTCAACGGCGCGGCGGCGTGGCCCGATCCGCTCGGCGTGGGCATGCACGGCGTGATCCCGGTGCTGTTCGTGGTCTCCGTGGAGGCGGCCCGGCACGCGATCGGACGCATCGCCGACATCACCGCCGACAAGCACATGGAGGGCGTCCGGCTCACCCGCTGGATGCTGTCGCCGGTGCCGACGTTCCTGCTGTGGCGCAGGATGAAGCTGTGGGAGCTGCGCTCCTACGAGCAGGTGATCAAGCTGGAGCAGGAGCGCCTGGTCTACCAGGCCCGCCTCCGCTCCCGCTTCGGCCGCGCCTGGCGCCGCAAGGCCCCGGTCGAGTCCCTGATGCCGCTCCGCCTCGCCAAGTACGGC
>NZ_JAGMUJ010000045.1 GCF_019049255.1 Streptomyces sp. AC558_RSS880
CCGGCGCGGACTGTGGATCGTCGAGGACGACCCGTACGGCGAACTGCGCTACGAGGGCGAACGCGTGCCGTGGATCGCCGCCCACCCCGGCGCCGGGGACCGCACCGTGCTGCTCGGCAGCTTCTCCAAGGTCATGGCCCCCGGCCTGCGCCTGGGCTGGCTGCGCGCCCCCGCCGACCTGCGCCGCGCCTGCGCCGTCGCCAAACAGGCCGCCGACCTGCACACCCCCACCGTCAACCAGCTCGCCGCGGCCCGCTACCTCGCCGACAACGACCTCGACGCCCACGTCCGCCGCGTCGCTGCCGTCTACGCCGAACGCCGCGACGCCATGCTCGCGGGCCTGCCCACCGCACTCCCCGACGGCTCCACCTGGACCCGTCCCGAGGGCGGCATGTTCCTCTGGGCCCGCCTGCCGGAGCCGTACGACACCACAGCCCTGCTCCCCGAGGTGGTCCGGCACGACGTGGCGTACGTCCCCGGCGCGCCCTTCCACGCCGCCGACCCGGACCGGACCACGATGCGGCTGTGCTTCGTCACCCAGACACCGGACGAGATCGCGGAGGGGCTGCGCCGGCTGGGGGAGGGGCTGCGGGAGGCGGCGCACCGGGCGGCTTAGGACTCGCGGCGGGGTCCCGGCGTAGGGCCAATGGACGAGGACAGGGTGCCGTCGCCGCACATACGGTGATGCCATGTCTGACAGCGCACGGACGACGACATCCTTCTCCCTGGACGCCTACCTCGAGCGCATCGGCTGGGAGGGCGGGCGGCGGCCCGACATGGCCACGCTCCGCGGCGTGCAGCTCGCCCACATGAGGGCCATCCCCTTCGAGAACCTCGACGCCCTGGGGGGCCGTGCCCCCTCCCTCGACCTCGCCGACCTGATGGCGAAGCTGGTCCACGGCCGCCGGCGCGGCGGCTACTGCTACGAGCACAACACGCTGTTCGCCGCCGCCCTGGAGGCGCTCGGCGTCCGGGTGACCCGGCTGACCGCACGGGTCGTCGTCGGCGCCGACCGCTTCGAGGACCGCCCGCGCACGCACATGGCCCTCCTCGTCGAGCTGCCCGGCGACCCGCGGCCCCACCTGGCCGACGTCGGCTTCGGCGCCATCGGCTCGCTGCTGGAACCGGTGCCGCTGACGGCGGACACCGAGTTCCACGACGCCGGACGCCGGCACCGGCTGGTGCACGCACCGCGCCGGGGGCCGCTGGAGACGTGGGTGCTGGAGGTGCACGCCGCGGGCGGCTGGCAGGCGCAGTACGCCTTCACCCTGGAGCCGTTCGAGCCGTCCGACTACGAGGTGATCAACTGGCACGTCGCCACGAACCCGCGTTCCCCGTTCTCCCGGCGCCCCTACGTCCAGCGCCTCACGCCGGACGCCGCGCTGCTCCTCGACGGCGACCGCCTCACCGTGACGCGTGCCGACGACGGCACGGTCACCGAACGGAAGCTGTCCGACGAGACGGAGGCCCGCCGGGCGTTGGCGGAGGAGTTCGGCATCGATGCCCCGGAGGATCTGACGCTGCTGCGGTGAGGGCGGGGCGGGTCCGCTCCCCGCCCTCACCGCCGGGCCGTACTCAGAGCCGCTCGGGCGTCCTGATGCCCAGCAGGGCCATGCCCTGGTGGAGCGTGCGGGCCGTGAGGTCGCAGAGGAACAGGCGGTTCTCCGCCACGTCCTGCGGCGGCTGCGGCTTGATCACCGGGCACTTGTCGTAGAACGACGTGAACAGCGACGCCAGCTGGTACAGGTACGCGGCCAGCTTGTGCGGGGCGTACTCCGCGGCCGCCTCGAAGACCGTGTCCCCGAACGCGTCCAGGTGCAGGCCCAGCGCGCGCTCCGCCTCGTGCAGGTCCAGCTCCGGGTGAGCGGCGGGGCGGACCTCGCCGGCCTTGCGGAGGATGGACCGGATACGGGCGTAGGCGTACTGGAGGTACACGCTGGTGTCGCCGTTGAGCGAGACCATCTGGTCCAGGTCGAACTTGTAGTCGCGGCTCGGCGACGTCGACAGGTCCGCGTACTTCACGGCTCCGATGCCGACCTGCGCGGCCCGCTCCTGGATCTCGTCCTCGGTGAGGTCCCGCGCCTTCTCCCGTACGACCTCCGCGGCCCGCTGCACCGCCTCGTCCAGCAGGTCCTCGAGGCGTACGGTCTCGCCCGCACGCGTCTTGAAGGGCTTGCCGTCCGCGCCGAGCACCGTGCCGTAGCCCATGTTGTGCGCGGTGACGTCGTCGTTCAGCCAGCCGGCCCGGCGGGCGGTCTCGAAGACCATCTTGAAGTGCAGCGACTGGCGTACGTCGACGACGTACAGCAGCGTGCTGGCGTGCAGGTCCTGGACGCGGTTGCGGATCGCGGTCAGGTCGGAGGCCGCGTAGCCGAAGCCGCCGTCGGCCTTCTGCACGATCAGCGGGACCGGCTGGTCGTCCTTGCCGCGGATCTCGTCGAAGAACACCACGAGCGCGCCCTCGGAGCGCACCGCGACACCCATCTCCTCCAGGAGGCGGGCGGTCTCGGGCATGCCCTCGTTGTACGCGGACTCGCCGACGATCTCCTCGTCGCGGATCTCCATGTCGAGCTTCTCGAAGACGGAGTAGAAGTAGACCTTCGACTCGTCCACGAACTGCTGCCACAGCTCGAGCGTCTCCTTGTCGCCGGACTGGAGGGCGACGACCCGCTTCCGGGCCCGCTCCTTGAACTCCTCGTCCGAGTCGAAGAGCGCACGCGACGCCTTGTACACGCGGTTCAGGTTCGACATGGCCTGCTCGCCGTCGACCTCTTCGGCCGGGGCCAGCTCGCCCGGGTGCTCGAACAGGTACTGGATGAGCATGCCGAACTGGGTGCCCCAGTCGCCGATGTGGTGCCGGCCGATCGTCTTCTCGCCGGTGAAGTCGAGCATGGCGCGCAGGGCGTCGCCGATGACCGCCGACCGCAGGTGACCGACGTGCATCTCCTTCGCCACGTTCGGCTGGGCGTAGTCGACGACCGTGACGCCCGCGTCCTCGTTCAACGGCACGCCGAGGCGCTCGCCGTCCGCGTGCCGCGCGGCGAGGTTCTCGGTGATCGCCCGGTCGGCGACGGTGATGTTGAGGAAGCCGGGGCCGGAGACCTCGACGTCCTTGATCAGGTCGCCGGTGGTGATGTGGGCGACGACCTCGGCCGCCAGCTCCCGCGGGTTCGCCTTCGCCTTCTTGGCCAGCGCGAGGATGCCGTTGGCCTGGAAGTCCGCCCGGTCGCTTCGTCGCAGCAGCGGGTCCGCGCCGGCGGCCTCGGGGCGGGTGGCCGAGAGGGCGGACGCGAGATGCTGCTGGACGGAGTCGGTGAGGGACGTGACCGAGGCCATGGAGGCTGCCGTTCTGCTCGGGTTCGTGGACTACTACCGAAGCCGAGTATCCCACGCGGTGAAAAGCGGTTTTCGCGGATACGGGCCGGGCTGGGAGAATGGAGCGGTCAGCCGTGCGACCGTACCGGCTGCCCGAGCAGAAAGAAGGACGTGCCGATCGTGGCTCAGAGCACCGAGACCACCGACTGGGTCTCCCGTTTCGCGGACGACGTCATCGAGGAGTCGGAGCGTCGGGCCCCGGGCAAACCTGTGGTCGTCGCGTCCGGTCTCTCCCCCTCGGGCCCGATCCACCTCGGGAACCTGCGCGAGGTCATGACCCCCCACCTCGTCGCCGACGAGATCCGCCGCCGCGGCCACCGGGTCCGGCACCTGATCTCCTGGGACGACTACGACCGGTACCGCAAGGTCCCGGCCGGTGTCCCCGGCGTCGACGAGTCGTGGTCCGAGCACATCGGCAAGCCGCTGACCTCCGTCCCGGCGCCGAAGGGCTCCGCGTACCCGAACTGGGCCGAGCACTTCAAGGCCGCGATGACCGCGTCGCTGGCCGAGCTGGGCGTGGAGTTCGACGGCATCAGCCAGACCGAGCAGTACACCTCCGGTGTCTACCGCGAGCAGATCCTGCACGCCGTCCGGCACCGCGCCGACATCGACGCGATCCTCGCCCAGTACCGCACCAAGAAGGCCCCGGCGAAGAAGCAGCAGCAGAAGCCGGTCGACGAGGCCGAGCTGGAGGCCGCCGAGGGCTCCGGCGCCGCCGCCGAGGACGACGGCAGCTCCGGGGCCGCCGGGTACTTCCCGTACAAGCCGTACTGCGGCAACTGCGAGAAGGACCTGACGACGGTCACCGCGTACGACGACGACTCCACCGAGCTGACCTACGCCTGCACGGCGTGCGGCTTCTCGGAGACCGTCCGGCTGAACGAGTTCAACCGCGGCAAGCTCGTCTGGAAGGTCGACTGGCCCATGCGGTGGGCGTACGAGGGCGTGATCTTCGAGCCCAGCGGTGTCGACCACTCCTCGCCGGGGTCGTCGTTCCAGGTAGGCGGGCAGATCGTCGGGATCTTCGGCGGGCAGCAGCCGATCGGGCCGATGTACGCCTTCGTCGGCATCAGCGGCATGGCGAAGATGTCGTCGTCGCGCGGCGGTGTGCCGACTCCCGCCGACGCGCTGAAGATCATGGAGCCGCAGCTGCTGCGCTGGCTGTACGCGCGCCGCCGCCCCAACCAGTCCTTCAAGATCGCCTTCGACCAGGAGATCCAGCGCCTCTACGACGAGTGGGACCGGCTCGACGCCAAGGTCGCCGACGGCAGCGCCCTGCCCGCCGACGCCGCCGCGCACTCCCGCGCGGTGCGCACGGCGAGCGGTGAGCTGCCGCGGACGACCAGGCCGCTGCCGTACCGCACGCTCGCCTCGGTGGCCGACATCACCGCCGGTCACGAGGACCAGGCGCTGCGCATCCTCAGCGAGCTGGACCCGTCCGACCCGCTGGGCTCACTGGACGAGGCCCGGCCGCGCTACGACAAGGCCGAGGCGTGGATCAACACCCACGTCCCCGCCGACCAGCGCACCATCGTCCGCGCGGAGCCCGACGCCGAGCTGCTGAAGTCGCTCGACGAGCAGGCGCGGCAGTCGCTGCGGCTGCTGCTCGACGGCCTCGCCGGCAACTGGTCGCTGGACGGGCTCACCCACCTCGTCTACGGCGTGCCCAAGGTCCAGGCGGGCTTCTCCGCCGACGCCACGCCCAAGGAGCTGCCGGCGGAGATCAAGACCGCCCAGCGGTCGTTCTTCGCGCTGCTGTATCACCTGCTGGTCGGGCGGGACACGGGGCCGCGGCTGCCCACGCTGCTGCTGGCGGTGGGACAGGAGCGGGTGCGGACGCTGCTCGGGGAGTAGGCGACAGTACGACGACAGGGGGCGCCCGGTGTCGGCCGGGCGCCCCCTGTCGTCGTGTGCGCGTGCGCACTACGCGATGTGGTCCTCTTCCATCTCCGCCATGTGGCGCGCCTGGAAGCGTTCGGCGAGGGCCTTCAGCTCGCTCGGGTTCAGCGTCGTGCCGTAGGTCGCCTGGATGTTGTCACCGAGGACGCGGGGCGTGGGGTAGCTGCCGTCTATCGACTGACGGAACACCTGGTAGTACGCCTCCTCGTCCGGGTCGGAGTCGGTGCCGCCGCCTTCGCCCAGCTCGCGGGTGCGGCCGCCGGGGACCACCGGGATGGGGAAGCTGCCGGTCTCCTCCGGGGAGGGTTCCCGGAGGGGCGGCTCCTCCTGGTACTGGTCCTGGTACTGCTCGGCCTGCTGCTGCTCCGCGTACCAGCGGGCGTACTCCTCGTCGGGGTCGTACGTGGGGTCGTAGCCGCCGTGGTACTCGACGGTCTGCGGGTCGCGGGCGTGCAGCCACGGATTGCCCGTGGTGTCCTCCTGGGGCTCGGGGTCGGGGTTGCCCTCGAGTTCCAGTCGCTGCTCGCTCTGAGGTACCGCCGCGCCCACCCGTGCCGCACCAGCGGCACGACTGCCCGCGGCCACCGCCGGTGTCGGTGCGTCGGGCGCCGGGGGTATCAGTGCCGGTTCTATGCCCGCCGCCGCCAGGCCCGCCGGGGCCGTGTCGGCCAGGGGAACGCCGTACTTGGCGAGGCGGAGCGGCATCAGGGACTCGACCGGGGCCTTGCGGCGCCAGGCGCGGCCGAAGCGGGAGCGGAGGCGGGCCTGGTAGACCA
>NZ_JAGMUJ010000046.1 GCF_019049255.1 Streptomyces sp. AC558_RSS880
GTACTGGTGGGCCGTCAGCGAGGTACCTGCTGAGCAGGTCCTTTTCCAACGGCCCCCAGCCCGAACGACGCATGCGACTTTCGCCGCACGTCGCTCTCCAGTGACTACTCCGTGAGTGCTGGGACAGATTTCTTGCCGTGGATGTCCGCGTGGCAACTACCGCAAACCACGAGGGTTTTGCGGTGCCGCGCGGCCATGAGATCTGCCCACGGTGGCCGGTCCGTTCCCAGCTTTCCGAGGTCTGCGAGCTTGGCAACGTGGTGAACTTCCACCTCGTCGACGCGTCCGCATGCCTCGCATCGTCCGGCGAGGAGGCGGGTTACCAACTCCTTGCGTTTGATGTTGACCGGGGCCAGCCGACGGTCGGTGATGACCGTCTTCTTGTTCTGTCTCAGCGGGATCCCGCCGAACCGTCCGACCAGTGGCTTCCTGCCGACGCGTTCGACGCGGGCCTCGAAGCACTTGCGTGGCCCGAACGGTGTCTCAGTGGTGGTCGCGTACTTGCGGGCCATCTTCGACACCGACGAGCGGTGCTTGTTGGCGAGCGTCATCAGCATCGAGGTCTCCATGACCCATTGCAGCCGGGCGAGTCGGAAGACATCGCCGGCCATCAGGTAGTACTGGACGATGCCGCGGTACTCGGACCCGTAGGTGCTGATGATGACGTGGTCGTCCTGGTTCAGCAGCTCGGGCCGACGCGCGGGTTTGCCGCGCTCTTTGTACTGGGCCTGCTTGGCAGATACCACCGAACGGGGGACACGCAGGCCGATAGTCCCATTGACAGAGCGTCGTCTGCCCGAGATCTTGCGGTCGTTGTGAAGTACGGTGATGTCGTAGCCGAGGAACCTCGCCGCCCCGGTCCGGGCGTGCGTGATGAGCGTCTTCTCCGGCGACAATTCCAGCTTGAGATCATCCCGCAGGAACCGCGCCAAGCGCTTCTTGATTTCTTCGGCTTCTGCCTTTGGTCCGGCAAATCCGAGCAGGGTGTCATCCGCATAGCGCACATACCGCAGTCGCCGGTAGCCAGGATCCTGAGGATCCACGCTGGGCATACTGTGGAGTTGCTTGCGCAGGTCCCGCACCTTGGTGCGGTCGCCACGCTCGCGGGCGCGTCGGATCGCCGCCCACACCCGATGAAAGGCGCGGCTCGGCTTTCTGACTCTTCCTCGGGTGTATTCCGGGATGAGAACCTTCTCGACATACTCGTCCATCTTGTGCAGGTAGATGTTGGAAAGGATCGGTGAAACGACCCCGCCCTGCGGACTTCCGCTGTGCGTGGCGTTCCAGGTCCAGTCCTCCATGTATCCGGCCTCGAGCATGTTGCGCACCAGCCGAAGGAACCGGTTGTCGTGGATCTTCTCGCCCAGGATTCGCAGCATGACCGAGTGATCAAGCCGGTCGAAACACTGGGCGATATCACCCTCGACGAACCAGGCTGTCCCCGTCCAGGTATTCGCCACATCACGTAAAGCGGTATGGCAGCCTCGACGGGGTCGGAAGCCGTGAGAGTTATCGGAGAAGGTAGGCTCGTAATACGCCTCAAGAAGCAGGCGCACTACTTCACCAACCAGCTTGTCCGACCACGGTGGCAGGCCGAGCGGCCGCAGTTTTGTACTGCCCCGCCCCTTCGGGATGTAGACCCTCCTGACTGGGCTCCACCGGTAGCGCTCGTGGCGCAACGCGTCGATGACGTGCTCGATCTTGCCCAGCGACATGCCGTCCACGGTCTCCCCGTTGACCCCGGGCGTCATCGCTCCCTTGTTGGAGTACAGACGTCCGTAAGCGGTGAGATACAACTGCGGATTGAACAACTGTCGATACAGTTCATTGCACGGCAGGCCACGCCTGCCGCGTTCACGGAGGACACCCAGCACCGTTTCGGCACTCTGCATTACGCATACCTCCCAAGTCTTGAGTGTCCGATCACCTGGCCCCCTTCGCCCGATGTGGACGGCTCTCCCGCCCTCCTTGGCCGGTCGTGACTCCGGCGACTACTACGGGGCCTCCGTCGCCATAGGAAGATCTCTTCCCGTAGGCGATCCCATGTTCGTCCTTGTCGTACGTCATAGCGTGATGTAGGCGCCCCACTCATCCCCTTGAATGCCCTCGTTGGGCATCGCTCCGCACTCCGGAGGTTGCGTTGGCCATGGCATCAAGCCATCGCAGGGTGCGGCGTCGGTGTCAGGCATCTTTCCGGCGGACTTGACCTTCAGTCTCCTGGGGATTGGGATTCAAGCAATCCAGCTTTCACCGTGTCACGCGGGTCCCTCGACGCCCCGTCTCCAATGCCTGAGCCCGGCCGTCGATTTTCTGGCATGCTGCGGTCCCCTCACCGTTTCCGGATCAGGTAAGCCATCAGACCCAAGAACCTCCCTCCAAATTCTTCCCGACTGAATCGGGGATACGACAAGGCGCCTCATGGCGCACTGCCAGCGGTC
>NZ_JAGMUJ010000003.1 GCF_019049255.1 Streptomyces sp. AC558_RSS880
GGTGGTCAGCACGAGCACCTTCGCCGCGCCGTCGGCGGCGACGATCTCCCGCGTCGCGTCGATGCCGTTCAGTTCGGGCATGCGGATGTCCATGAGGACGACGTCGGGGGCGAGTTCGCGGACCCGCTCCACCGCCTCGCGGCCGTTGACGGCCTCGCCGACGACCTCGATGCCCGGCATCGCGTTGAGCAGGACCGAGAAGCCCTCGCGCACCATCATCTGGTCGTCCGCGATCAGGACCCGGATGGTCATGCGTCACCTTCGTTCACCGTGGCGACCGGCAGGAACACGGCGACCTCGTAGCCGCCGTCGTCGGCCGGTCCTGCCGTCATCTCACCGTTCAGCATGGCGACCCGCTCGCGCATGCCGGTGATGCCGTGACCGGCGCCGGGCGAGGGTTTGACGAGGCTCGGCTCGGGCGCTGGACCGTTGACGACGCGTACGCCGAGTCCGCCGAGGACGTACCCGATCTCGACGCGGGCGCTCGCGCCGGGCGCGTGCCGCAGGCTGTTGCTCAGCGCCTCCTGCACGATCCGGTACGCCGACAGCTCCACGCCCTGCGGCAGCTCCCGCACCGCGCCGGTCACCACCTTCTCCACCTCGAGACCGGCGTCGCGCACGTTGACGAGCAGGGCGTCCAGGTCGGCGAGGGTGGGCTGCGGGGCGTCCGGGGCCTCGTAGTCCTCGGCGCGGACCACGCCGAGGATGCGGCGCAGCTCGGTGAGGGCGGCCACCGCGTTCTCGCGGATGGTGGCGAAGGCGCGCTCCAGCTCCGGCGGCGGGTTCTCCACCCGGTAGGGCGCGGCCTCGGCCTGGATGGCGACCACCGACATGTGGTGGGCGACCACGTCGTGCAGCTCGCGGGCGATGGTGGTGCGCTCCTCAAGGAGCGTGCGCCGGGACCGTTCGTGCGCGGTGACGGTCTGCTGGGCGGTCACCTCCTGCTCGGCGGTGCGGCGGACGTGCCAGAGGGAGACCACGAGCAGGGCGAACGCGGACGTCACCATCATGGGCGCACTGTTCGTGGCGTAGTACGACCCGCCGAGGACGCCGTCCGAGAGGAAGGCGTACACGCCGGTCAGGACCCACATCCAGGCGGCGGTGCGGGGCCGGGTGCGCAGCGCCACGACGACCAGCACCGCCAGGTGGCCGACGAACGCGCCGGGCATCCACGGCCAGTCGCCCTGACCGCTCTTGATCACCGCGACCACCGGGGTCACCGCCAGGGACAGCCAGAACGCGCCGACCGGCCGGACCAGCGTGGTGAGCACCGGGAGCGCGCACAGCAGACCGATCAGCAGGGCCATCACGTCCCCGCCGGGCAGGCCGCTCGACAGCACGCCGGTCATCAGGGCGATCAGCGCCAGTACCCCCACCACCGCGTGCGGGAGGTGCTGCGCGGCCGACCGCGGCCGGGCGGGCAGCCGGCGGACGAACGGGCCGTCCGTGCGCCGGGGCGGCAGCGGGCGGTAGGCGAAGGGGTCGTGGAACAGGTCCTGGCGCAGTCCCCGCAGGGAGTTCCGGGCCAGCCGGTACTCCGGGCTGCGGGTCCCGGCTCCGTGCTGCTGCTGAGTCGTCTCGGTCACGCTCACACGGTAGGCCGACCGGGTGAGGGCGGTCGTCCCCGCCGAGGCGGGTTCCCGGGCATCCGTCTCAAGTACTACACGGGCCACGCCCGGGTCGCCTCTCAGTACCCGGAGGGGCGGACCAGCCCCGACTCGTACGCGAACACCGCCGCCTGGGTGCGGTCCCGCAGGCCCAGTTTCACCAGGATGCGGCCGACGTGCGTCTTCACGGTCTGCTCGGCCACCACAAGACGTACCGCGATCTCCGCGTTGGACAGGCCCTGTGCGATCAGCGCGAGCACCTCCGTCTCGCGTTCGGTGAGGTCGCCCACGCGCTGCTTGAGGGGGCTGCGGGGTCTGGCGTCCAGCCGGGAGAACTCGGCGATCAGCCGGCGGGTGATCCCGGGCGCGAGCAGGGCGTCCCCGGCCGCCACCACCCGCACCGCTTCAGCCAGTTGGTCGGCGGAGGCGTCCTTCAGCAGGAACCCGGAGGCCCCGGCGCGCAGCGCCTCGTACACGTACTCGTCGAGGTCGAAGGTGGTCAGTACGAGGACCTTGATGTCCGGGGTGGCATCGGTGATGAGGGCAGTGGCCTCGATGCCGCCGAGTTCGGGCATGCGGATGTCCATCAGGACGACGTCCGGGGCGAGTTCGGCGACCTGCGCGACCGCGTCCACTCCGTTCACCGCCTGGCCGACGACCTCGATGTCGGGCTGTGTGTTCAGCAGCACGGTGAAGCCCTGCCGGACCATCTGCTGGTCGTCGGCTATCAGTACGCGGATCATGCGGTGCCGTCCTGGGGAAGGGGGTCGGTGGCGGGCGGGGCGGTGGCGGGCGGGGCGGAGACCGGGAGGTAGGCGTCGACCTTGTAGCCCCGGCCGGTCCAGGGGCCGGCCGTCAGCCTGCCCCCCAGCATGACGGCCCGCTCCCGCATGCCGAGCAGCCCGTGCCCGGCGCCGGGGGACGGCGGCGCCTCCCGGTCCGGGCCGGTGTTGACGACCTTCACCCGCAGTCCCCGCGGATCGTAGGCCAGGGTGACGTGGGCGGTCGCGCCGGGCGCGTGCCGCAGCACGTTGCTCAGCGCCTCCTGCACGATCCGGTACGCCGACAGCTCCACGCCGGACGGCAGCGGACGCCGCTCGCCGGTGATCTGGGTGGTCACGGTCAGTCCGGCGGCGCGGGTGTTCTCCACCAGCGCCTCCAGCCGGTCGAGGGTGGGCTGCGGGGCGTCCGCGCGCTCGCCGGGGGCGGGGTGCTCGGAGCGCAGCACGTCCAGGACGCGGCGCAGTTCGGTGAGCGCCTCGACCGCGTTCTGCCGGATGCCGGCGAGGTTCTCCTTCAGCTCGTCGGGCGGGTCCTGGACGAGGTGCGGGGCGACCTGGGCCTGGATGGAGATCACCGACATGTGGTGGGCGACGACGTCGTGCAACTCCCGGGCGATACGGCTGCGTTCCTCGAGGAGGGTGCGCCGGGCGCGTTCCTCGGCGGTGAGCGTGGTCTGCCTGCCGAGTTCGGCGCGGGCCTCGCGGCGGCCGCGCAGGGCCGTGCCGAGCACGACGACGACGAAGAACAGGGTGACGGCGAGGTGGCCGGTGGGCTGGTAGTTCTGCCCTCCCACCAGCCCCTGGACGACATAGGTGAGCAGCGAGGTCAGCGCCACCGCCTCGGCCGAGACGCGGCTGCGGACCCGCAGGGCGAGCAGCAGCAGGACGAACAGGTGGGCGATCAGCCCGGCCGAGGTCCAGGGCCAGGTGAACTTGTACTCGCCGGGGGCCATCCGGGCGCGCACCGCCATCGCCCCGAACACCGTGACCAGGAGCGACAGCCACCATGCCGGCACCGGCCGTCGCAGCGCGAGCACCATCGCGCCGCTCTGCCCGAGCGCGATCAGCAGGGCGAGCCCGAGGCCCAGTCCGCCGTGGTCGTACAACTGGGCCAGGTCGCCGAGGAAGACACCGAACGCGGCCAGGCACACGAACCCGTGCGGCACCCAGCGCAGCCACACCGAAGGGGGCAGCGGGTCCACTCGCCAGGTCCACAGGTCGTCCCGCAGCACGCCCAGCCACCGCCGGACGTACCCCGCCCCCTTGTCCGTCACACGGTTCAGCCTAGACATGACGTACGTCCTTCGCCGTCGGCCGGTGGACACGGACCACCCGGGACCGTCCGCGCCGCCGCCCGCCCCCGCCCCGCTCCCACGACCGGAACGCCGCCCAGCAGACCGCGAGGGCGAGGACGAACACCGGCAGCCACACCAGGCGGGCGGCGACCCAGCCGAGGCCGTCGGGGACGGTGTGCAGGCCGGGGAGGCGGCCGGCCAGGAGGCCGGTGGCGGTGGTCGCCATCAGGGCGGACTGGTGCCAGAGGAAAATCGTCATCGCGGAGAGGTTGACCAGCGCCACCGCCGCCCACGCGACGGGACGCCGCATCGCGCCGCGCAGCCGGTCCCGCAGCAGCAGCGCGAGCCCGCACTGGGCGAGGCCGAAGGTGACGGCGGCCAGCGTCGGCGGGTTGAGGTTGGAGACACCGGCGCCCGGGACGCCGACCATCGACGCCGGGTAGCCGGCCCAGGCGACGAGCGCGGCCGTGGCGGCCGTACCGGAGAGCAGGAGGATCCAGCCGGACCTGCGGCGTTCCAGCTCGCCGCGCGTCCAGGCCGCGCCCAGGGCGTACGGCACCAGCCAGCCGGCCGCCAGGTTCAACCAGCCGAGCCAGGCGGGCGCGCCGAGGCCGAAGCGGAGCAGGTCGACGTGGAGGACGACGGCGAGCGGCCACAGCGGGTGGAGGCGGGCCAGCAACGGGGTCGCGGCGGTGAGTGCGGCGAAGACCAGCAGGAACCACAGCGGCGACAGGGCCAGCTTCACCAGCGTGCGGACGGTCGCGTACTCGGCCCCGGAGAGCAGCAGTACGGCGGTGACGGCCGTCCACAGGAGGAGGACGGCGACGACCGGCTTGAACAGCCGGACCAGCCGGCCGTGCAGCCAGCGGCGGTACGGGATGCCGCGGGCGCGGGACGAGGCGTACCCGCGGGTCGCCACATGGCCGCCGACCAGGAAGAACACGGCGAGGGTCTGGAACGCCCAGGACACGGGCGCCAGCCACGGCAGGTGCTGGAGCGGGCTGGCCGTGTGCAGGGTGCGGCCGTCCGCGACGAGGGCGGTGACCAGCCAGTGGCCGAGGACGACACCGAGGACGGCGCCGGCGCGCAGGGCGTCCACGGCACGGTCGCGATGGTCCGGGGTGGCCGCGTCGACGCGCTCGGCGGCGCCGCGTACCACGGCTGTGAGGCGGCTCATGAGGTCACCTCCGGGGTCTCGCCGAGGACGATCCGGGTGAGGTTGGCCAGGGAGGTGGAGCCGGGGGCGAAGTAGTCGCTGTGACCGCCGTCGCCGGCCGCGAAGACCCGGGCGCCGAAGGCCGGGGAGACGGGGTCGGTGCCGAAGCCGACGGTGGTGCCGAGGACGTCGACGCTGAGGTGGGGGACGTTCCCGATCCAGTCGTCGGCACCCCGGGCGGCCCAGACCCGGGCCCGGGTGCGCAGGGCGGCGGCGGTGTCGGCACCGGTGCCGGGGCTGCCGAGGAGGGCGATGTCGTCGACGTCGAGTCCCCCGGCGGCTTCGGCGCAGACGACGGAGCCGTAGGAGTGGCAGAGGAGGGAGACACGGGCGCGCGGTCCGGCGACGGCCCGCACGTCGCTCACCGCCTCCCGCAGTCCGGGGGCGGCTTCCTCCGCCCGGTCGGTGGTGGCGACGGTGGTGCTGACGGTGCCGGGGGTCTCGTAGCCGAGCCAGGCCACGACGGCCGTCCGCGTACCGGCCGGGGTCTCTCGGGCCAGCCGCTCGTGCAGGGCGAGGGCTGTCGCGCGGAACCGGCCGTAGGTGTCGATGCCGGTGTCGGAACCGGGGACGAGGACGGCGACACGGTCGGCGTGCGCGAGGTCCCCGAGCACCTCGGTGACCAGCCCGGACCCCCGCCCGTCGAAGTACAGCAACTGCCGCCCGGCCAGCGCGCGATCGGCGTCGGCCCGCCGCCGGTCCCCGTACGCGTCGGCCATACGGGCGGCTTCCTCGGCGTTGGCCCGGTTGGCGGCGTAGATCGCGTCAAGGCTCGCTGCGGAAGGCCCCGCGAGCACGACAGGCGGAGGCGCGGGCACCTGCGCCCGAGCCGCCCCGGCCAGCGGTACGGCCACGGCCCCGGCGACAAGCAGCGCGAGAGCACTACGCCGCCACCGTGCACCGCGGGCAGTCGTGTCATCGTTCCCGCGGACAGTCGTGTCGTCGTTCCCGCGGGCAGTCGTGCCGCTGGGGCGGCACGGGTGGGCGATGGGGGTCCCCCCGCTCGAGCGGAGCCGAGAGTGGGGGAGGCACCCCGCAAGCGCCGGGCCGCGCGACCCACCCTCGGCCGACCCCAACGCGGGGAACCCCTCACGCTCGCGCACCATGCCGCCGTACCTCCCCCTCCGCCCGCCCATCGGGCTTACTGGAAAGGGAAGTTACGGAGCCGCGTGTGTAACCCACGTCCCGCCTGGGGACTCACCTGAGCGGTAGCTCTCAGGTACTACGGGTATGACCGGGCGGCGCCACGAGGGTGCTCACCAGGCGAGCTGGGCAATCTCCTCCGCCACCACCGCACACGCGTCCGCCACCGGATCGATCAGCGGAAAGTGCCCGACGTCCTCCAGCAACGTCAGCCCCACCACTTCCCCGGCCTTCGCCGCCGCCTCCGCGTACGCCTCGGCGACCGCCTGCGGAACCACGGTGTCGGTACGTCCCTGCACCAGGGTGGTGGCGATCCCGGTGGGCAGCAGCACCCCGGGATCGGCATGCGGCCGGCGCTCGGCGAAGTGATCGTCGCCGCCCAGCAGTTGCCGCACCGCGCCCCCGCACACATCCAGCTTGTCGGCGATCTCGAAGTCCGCGATCGGGGCGAGGACGACGACGCCGCGCAGCGGCGCGGGCCCGTCCGTGCGCCAGGGGGAGCCGGCCGGCAGGACGTGCCGCGCGGCGGCCCACAGCGCCAGGTGGCCACCGGCCGAGTGACCGGTGAGCACGACGCGCCGCGGGTCGGCCCGCGGCACGTGCTCCCGCACCAGCGCCGGCAGCGCGTCCAGCGCGGCGGCGACGTCGTCGAAGGTGTCGGGCCACCGCCCCGCGACCGGATCACCGCCGCCGGACTCCCCCGCCCCGCGCCGGTATTCGACATTGGCCACGGCGAAGCCCCGCCCGGCCAGGAACGCCGCGAACGGACTGATGTGACGCCGGTCGTACGACGCGCGCCAGGCACCGCCGTGCAGCACGACCACCACCGGAGCGGGCCCGCCCTCGGCACGCGGCGCGTAGAAGTCGATCAGCTGGTCCGGGTCGTCGCCGTAGGCCACCGTGGCGTCGGGGTCGACGGGCGGGTGGGAGAAGGCCGACTCCTCCTCGGCGGCGGCCCGGGCGGCTGCGACGTCGTCCGTCATGCCTCAACCTCTCAGCGATACGAAGTACGTGACGGACCATGCGGGAACGCGGCCGTTTGGCCGGGACGGTATCAGCACGCCCACGTGCGCCGACATGGGGATGTCACGCTCGGTCAGCGGGCCCGGGAGCGACACCGTACGGCGTCACCCCCGGCCCCCGCCCGCGCCGGTACCTACGCCAGCACCTCCGCCAGCACCCGCGCCGCCCGCTCCACGTCCGCGAACCCGACGTACAGCGGGGTGAAGCCGAAGCGGAGCACGTCCGGGTGGCGGAAGTCGCCGACCACGCCCCGCTCGATCAGCCGCTTCATCACGTCACCGGCGTCCGGGCAGCGCAGGGCGACCTGGCTGCCCCGCTCCCCGTGCGCACGCGGGGTCACGCATGCGACCCTGCCCCCGGGGACGTACTCCTCGACGCACTCCAGGAAGAAGTCCGTCAGCGCGAGGGACTTGGCCCGCACCGCGTCGATCGTCACCCCGTCCCAGACCTCGAGGGCCGCCTCCAGGGCGAGCATGGAGAGGATGTCCGGGGTGCCGACCCGCCCGCGCACCGCGCCCGCCGCCGGTTCGTACCCGGGGCGCATGCCGAAGGGCTCCGCGTGGGAGTTCCAGCCGGGCAGCGGGGAGTCGAAGCGGTCCTGCAGATCCGCGCGCACGTACAGGAACGCCGGTGAACCGGGGCCGCCGTTCAGGTACTTGTAGGTGCAGCCGACCGCCAGGTCCACGCCGTGCTCGTCCAGGCCCACCGGCAGCGCGCCCGCGCTGTGGCACAGGTCCCAGACGACGTACGCCCCCGCCGCGTGCACGGCGGCCGTCAGCGACGGCAGGTCGTGCAGCCGGCCGGTGCGGTAGTCGACGTGGTTGAGCAGCACGGCGGCCGTACGCCCGCCGAGCGCGTCGGGGATCTCGGCCGGGGGCACCGGACGCAGCGTGCAACCGGTCATCCGGGCCGCCGACCCGGCGATGTAGCCGTCCGTGGGGAACGTGGTCGCGTCGACCACGATCTCGTCCCGCCCGGGACCCCCGTCGTCCGTCGGCCGTGCCAGCCGTACCGCGCCCACCAGTGCCTTGAACACGTTGACGCTGGTCGAGTCGCCGACCACGATCTGTCCGGCCGCCGCGCCGACCAGCGGCGCGATCCGGTCACCGATCCGTTCCGGCGCCGTCCACCAGCCGCCCTCGGTCCAGGACCGGATGCGCAGCTCGCCCCACTGCCGGCGCACCACGTCCTCGACCCGGCCGGGGACGGCGACCGGCAGCGCGCCCAGCGAGTTGCCGTCGAGGTAGACGACGTCGTCGAGGACGAACTCGGCGCGTTTGGCGGCCAGTTCGTCGGAGGCGTCCAGCTTCTCGGCCTTCATCACGAGCTCAGACATACGACCTCGCCGTCCACAGTTCGGGGAACACGCTCTTCTGCGCCCTTTTCTCCAGCCAGGCCACTCCGGCGGACCCTCCCGTACCGGTCTTGGCGCCCATCGCGCGCCGGGTGGCGACCAGGTGGTCGTTGCGCCAGCGCCACACCAGTTCGGCGACGTCGGTCAGCGTCTCGCCGAGGCGGGCGACCTCGTCCCGCTCGTCGCCCGCGTAGACGGCCGTCCAGACCGCCTCCACCTCCGCCGACGGCTCGTACTTCCGCGACACGTCGCGCCGCAGGACGTCCTCCGGGATCGCGTGCCCGCGCCGGGCGAGCAGCCGCAGCACCTCGTCGTACAGGCTCGGCTCGTACAGCGCCTTCTCCAGCTCGGCGTGCACCCGCGGCGCGCCGCGGTGCGGGACCAGCATGGACGCGGACTTGTCGCCGAGCAGGAACTCCATGCGCCGGTACATCGCCGACTGGAAACCGGAGCCCTCGCCGAGGGCGCCGCGGTAGGAGTTGAACTGCGCCGGGGTGAGCCCGCTCAGCGGCTTCCAGGAGGCGTTCAGCGCCTCCAGCTCCCGCCGGGACCGCTTCAGCGCGTCGACCGCGGTCGGGATGTCGTCCTCGCGCAGCGCCTTCGCCGCGGTCTCCCACTCGTGGACGATGACGGTGAACCACAGCTCCATGACCTGGGTGGTGACCAGGAAGACCATCTCTCCGGGATCGTCGGAGAGGGTGTGCTGGAGGTGGGTGAGGACATCGGCCTTGACGTAGTCCTCGTAAGGGGTCGTGCCCTGGAAGTCGAGATGCGGGGTCTCGGGCTGCTCGTGAGCCTCGTGGGACATCGCTGTCTCCTGTACGTGTACTCCGGGTAGCGGTCCGCCCCTGCCGTTACCGGCACGGGGGCCCCGGTCCCCACGGTGCATCCTGCGCAATCGTCCCCCACGACCGCAAGGCCCGCCTGCTCACAGACGGGCCCCGGGAACATCACAGGTCAGCCGGCCGGCCGGTCAGCCCAGGGCCTGGGCCGCCGTCGGCGAGGAGTCCTTCAGGAACTGCGAGCAGCGCTCGTACTCCTCCTGTTCGCCGATCGACTGCGCGGCGCGGGCCAGGGCGTGCAGGGCGCGCAGGAAGCCGCGGTTGGGCTCGTGCTCCCACGGCACCGGGCCGTGGCCCTTCCAGCCGTTGCGGCGCAGCGCGTCCAGTCCGCGGTGGTAGCCCGTACGGGCGTACGCGTACGACTCCACGACGCTGCCCCGCTCGAAGGCCTCGTCGGCCAGCTGCGCCCAGGCCAGCGAGGAAGTGGGGTGCTGGGCGGCGACATCGGCGGGCGAGGTGCCGGACGCGAGCAGCTCGCGCGGACCGGGGTCGTCGGGGAGGTGGGTCGGGGGCGGGCCCCCGAGGAGGTTCTCGTGAATCGACATGGGTCCAGTCTCGTACATCAGCGGGGCCGGCTCCCGTCCTCCTCCCCCGCTTCCAGCGGAGGCACCGCCACGCTGCCGTGGGTGTGGCACTCGGGGTGCTTGCAGTCGGGTGCCGGGCGGCGCACGGTCGCCCAGGCGATCGCCGCTCCGACCACCAGGACGCCCGCGCACAGGACCATCGCCCGCCGGAACGCGTCGTCGAAGGCGTCGGGGAGCCGGTACGCCTCCGGGCCCATCCCGGCGAGCAGCGGCAGCGCCGCCACCGCCACCAGGCCGGCCGCGCGGGCGGCGGCGTTGTTGATGCCGCTGGCCAGTCCCGCCCGCGCGGTGTCCACGGAGGCGAGGACGGTCGCGGTGAGCGGCGCCACCAGGGTGACCATGCCGAGGCCCAGCACCAGCAGCGCGGGCAGCACCTCGGCGGCGTACGAGGCGTCCGGGCCGACCCGCAGCATCAGCAGCATCCCGGCCGCGCACAGCAGCGGTCCGACGGTGAGCGGGACGCGCGGGCCGATCCGGTCGCCGAGTTCACCGGAGCGGGCGGAGAGCAGCAGCATCAGGGCGGTCGTGGGCAGCAGGGCCGTACCGGCGGCGAGCGCGGACCAGCCGACGACGACCTGGAGCTGGAGCGCGGCGAGGAAGAAGAACCCGCCGAACGCCGCGTACACGCACAGCGTGACCACGTTGACCGCCGAGAACTGGCGGGAGGCGAAGATGTCCAGCGGCATCATCGGGTGCGGGCGGTGCTTCTCGACGAGCACGAACGCGACCGCGGCGGCCAGCCCGGCGACCGCCGTGACCGCGACCAGCAGGGAGCCCCCGTCGGCCTCGATCAGCGCGTACGTCACCAGCGCGAGGGCGATCGCGCCGAGCGCGGCGCCGAGGACGTCGAACCGGCCCTCTGCCTCCCCGCCCGCCGACTCCGGGACGTGGCGCACGGCGACGGGGGCGCACAGCAGGGCGAGCGGCACGTTGAGGAGGAACACCCAGCGCCAGCCGGGCCCGTCCACCAGCCAGCCCCCGACGAACGGGCCGACCGCCGCGCCGATCCCGCCGAAGCCGGACCACAGGCCGACCGCGCGGCCCCGGTCGTCGGGGTGGAAGGAGGCCTGGATGAGGGCGAGCGAGCCGGGGGTGAGCAGCGCCCCGCCGACGCCCTGGAGCGCGCGGGCGGCGATGAGGATGCCGGCGTTCGGGGCGAGGCCGCACAGCAGGGACGCCGCGGCGAACCACAGCACCCCGACGACGAACACCTTCCGCCGCCCGTACCGGTCGCCCAGCGCTCCGCCGAGCAGGATCAGCCCGGCCAGCGTGACCATGTAGGCGTTGACGGTCCACTGCAGCGCGGCGAGGTCGGCGTCGAGGTCGCGGCCGATGCGCGGGAGGGCGACGTTGACCACGGTGGAGTCCAGCAGCGCCATGCTGGAGCCGAGGACCGTGGTGAGCAGGACCCACTTGCCCTGCGGGGAGGACAGCCGGACGTCGGGCATGCGGCGAGCATACGGAAGAGCCCGGCACCGCGTGCGGTACCGGGCTCCCGTGGAACGGGGTGTTACTTGAGGCGGGTGCCCGTGGAGCGCAGGTTCTGGCAGGCCTCCACGACGCGGGCCGACATGGACGCCTCGGCCAGCTTGCCCCAGGTGCGCGGGTCGTAGGTCTTCTTGTCGCCGACCTCGCCGTCGACCTTCAGGACACCGTCGTAGTTGCGGAACATGTGGTCCGCGACCGGACGGGTGAACGCGTACTGGGTGTCGGTGTCGATGTTCATCTTCACGACGCCGTTCTCCAGCGCGGTGAGGATCTCCTCCGGGGAGGAGCCGGAGCCGCCGTGGAAGACGAAGTCGAACGGCTGGGAGCCGGCCGGCTTGCCGTACTTGGCGGCGACGCCCTCGTTGAGCTCCTTCAGCAGCTCGGGACGGAGGACGACGTTGCCCGGCTTGTACACGCCGTGCACGTTGCCGAAGGACGCGGCGAGCAGGTAGCGGCCCTTGTCGCCGAGGCCGAGGGCCTCCGCGGTGCGGACGGCGTCGTCGACCGTGGTGTAGAGGGAGTCGTTGATCTCGTGCGAGACGCCGTCCTCCTCGCCGCCGGTCGGGGTGATCTCGACCTCCAGGATGATCTTCGCGGCGCGGGCGCGCTCGAGGAGCTCCTGGGCGATGGACAGGTTGTCGGCGAGGGTCTCCGCGGAGCCGTCCCACATGTGGGACTGGAACAGCGGGTTGCGGCCGGCCTTGACGCGCTCCTCGGACAGCGCGAGCAGCGGACGGACGTACCCGTCGAGCTTGTCCTTCGGGCAGTGGTCCGTGTGCAGGGCGATGTTGACGTCGTACTTCTCGGCGACGATGTGCGCGAACTCGGCGAGCGCGACCGCGCCGGTCACCATCTCCTTCTTGTGCTGGCCGCCCAGGAACTCGGCGCCGCCCGTCGAGATCTGGACGATGCCGTCGCTCTCCGCCTCGGCGAAGCCGCGCAGTGCCGCGTGCAGGGTCTGGGACGAGGTGACGTTGATGGCCGGGTAGGCGAACTTCTCCGCCTTCGCCCGGTCGAGCATCTCGTTGTAGACCTCGGGAGTTGCGATGGGCATCTGTCCGCTCCTTATGCGTGCGGTGTGGCGTACTGCGTACGGTCGGCCCTGACCTGGAACCTTGGATGCGACGTCATTGTCGGGGCCATCTTCCCAGACTTGCCCGCCCGGTCGACGGCGCAGGTCAAGTCGTTATGCGGAGGATGTCGAGGTGCCGGGGAGGCGCCTGGGAGGTGCCGGGGCGCCCTGCGGCCCCGGTGCGCGGCCTCGGCGCGGCCTCAGTCGAGGCCGAGCTCGTCCTTGGCGTAGGCGAACAGGTACGGCACCCCGGCGCCCTCCTGGATCTTCTCGGCGGCGCCGGTCGCCCGGTCGACGATCGTCGCGACGGCCACGACCTCCGCCCCGGCCTCGCGCACGGCCTCGACGGCGGTGAGCGGGGAGCCGCCGGTGGTGGAGGTGTCCTCGACGACGAGGACGCGGCGGCCCGCGATGTCCGGGCCCTCGACGCGCCGCTGCAGCCCGTGCGCCTTGGCGGCCTTCCGCACGACGAAGGCGTCCAGCCTCCGGCCCCGCGCGGCGGCGGCGTGCAGCATGGCGGCCGCCACCGGGTCGGCGCCCATGGTGAGCCCGCCCACCGCGTCGAACTCCAGCCCGTCGGTCAGGTCCAGCAGCACCTGCCCGACCAGCGGGGCGGCCTCGCCGTCGAGGGTGATGCGGCGCAGGTCGACGTAGTAGTCGGCCTCCAGACCGGAGGAGAGGGTCACCTTGCCGTGCACCACGGCCTTGTCCTTGATCTGCTGCAGCAGCGCGCCACGTACTTCGCTCATGACAGCCAGCTTAGAGGCGGGTCCAGGTCCAGGTGGTCGAGGCCTCCAGCGGCTCCAGGGGGGTGACCAGGCGGGGGTGGGTGTTCAGCCCGTCCGGCGGCCCGGTCTGCGGTTCCACGCAGACGGCCTCCCGCTGCTCGTCGTAGACCACGACCCACTCCTCCCGGCTGGTCACCTTCAGCTCCAGCCGCCCCGGCCAGGTGAGGGTGACGTCGACGCCGTCGGGCATCCCGAAGCAGTCGTCCCACGGCCCGGGCTTCGGCTCGATCCGGCGCCCCGTCGGCAGGTGGTCCGCCCCGCGCTCCTCCTGCCAGGCGGGCGCGAAGTCGATCGCCACGTCCTCGCCGCCGAGGTCGCGGTTGAACCACGGGTGCCAGCCGATCTGCGCCGGGAAGGACGACTCGTACGTCTCCACGCTCATCGTCAGCGTCAGGGAGTCCCCGGTCAGCGCGATCTGCTGGGTGACGCGCCCGGGGTACGGCCAGGGATCGACGAGGTCGTACGTGAGCACGGCCTCGTCGGTGCTCGTGCGGGCGGTGCGCCAGGCGGCGTCGCGGGCGGTGCCGTGGATGGCGTTCGGCGGCGCGTTGAGCGGCATCTGGTGCACGGTCGCGCCGTCCCGGAACCGTCCGTCACGGATCCGTCCGCACCAGGGCACCATCGGGAAGCACCCGAACCGCTCCCCCTGCCGCAGCAGCTCGACGCCCCCGACCCGCAGCCCTCCGACCCGCCCGCCGTTCCCCGGCAGCACGGTCACCTCCGCGTCACCCGCGGTCAGCGTGATGTCTCCGTTACTCACGCGACGACCCTACTGGGGTGATCAAGAGGACGCCGCCCCACCGACTCCCCGTTCCCGCGGGCAGTCGTGCCGCAGGGCGGCACGGGTGGGCGGTGGGGGTACCTCCCGCTCGAGCGAAGTCGAGAGTGGGGGAGGCACCCCGCAAGCGCCGGGCTGCGCAACCCCCCACCACCTCAGCGACGTCTACGAAGCGCCCTGATCGCGACAACCGCCGAGGCGACCGCCAGCGCCGCCGCCGGCGCGGCCCAGCGCAGGGGCGTCGCGGAGGCGACGGTCTGCGGAGCGGGAACGGGCGCGTAACGCCCGCGCGGCGGCGCGTGGTCCACCTCCTCCGCACTGCGGCCGATCATCGTCCGCCGAGCGTGCGCCGCCTCGGCGACGGAGTCGTCGTCCTCCTCCTCGAGGGAGGGCGACGGGATCTCCGCGTCGAAGACGGACGGGACGTCCGCGTCCGGAGCGGCTGGCGGGACGTCCTCCACGCCCGGAGCGGCCGGCGGCGGAGCGTCATCCGCATCCGGCGTGGTCTCGAAATCGGTCGTGGCCCGCGGTTCGAAGTCCCCCGTCGACAACAGCTCGGGCGACTCCGGCCCGGAGCCCCGCTCCGCCGCGTCGGCCCCCAGGTTCTCCGCGAAGCGGTCCAGCAGGCGGGACACCGCCGAGGCCACCGCGTCCGCCGGAAAGTCCATGATCCGGCCGTCGGCCGTCGCCGTACCCTCGACCGTGAGAGTGGTACCGCCCTCCACGGACCGCAGCCGCACCCGCAGCGCGAGCCGCACCGAGCCGCTGCCGCGGGTCTCCGCCGCGTCGCCCTCGACGGCGTAGGAACCGTCGTCCCGCGCGGACACCCGTACGGCACCCCGGTAGGTGACGGAGTGGCTGCCGACGCGGATCTTCAGCCGGCCGGCGACGGGATCCGCACCCGCGTCGTGCTGGAGCCCGGGCACCGCCCGGGCGACCCGCGCGGGGTCGTCCAGCACCTCCCTGAGCCGCTCCGCCTCGACCGGAACGAACGCCTCGTGCTCCATGAGTGCGGAGCCTACCCACGCGACGCCGAGCTGCACCTCCGTCGGCGGGAAGTCGCGGCGCGTCGGCGCGGAACGCGGTAAGGGGCTCAGTCGGTGTACCGGGGGTGCACCAGTGTGGACGGCGGCAGACCGGTGACCCGGGTGCGCTCCGCCGCCCGGACGTCCGCCGCGAGGGAGGCGTCGGTGAGCGTGCGCGGACGCGGTCCGGCGGGGTCGAGGCGCGGCTCGGGCAGGCCGCGGGCGGCCAGGACGAACCCCCAGTCGCGGTGGGCGTGGGCGGTGGCCGCGGTGCCCCGGTCGGGCCCGGCGGCGAAACCGGCCCGTCGGCCGCTCACCCGGTACGCGGCGGTCCGCAGTCCCGCCGCGCGGAGCGTCGCGTCCACCGTCCAGAAGTCGCGGGGGCGGGACTCCACCGCGCCCCCGTGCACCACGAGCCGCCCGCCGGGCGCCAGTACCCGCCGGGCCAGCCCGTAGAACTCCTGCGCGTACAGCTTGGTGCTCGCGGTGATCCCGGGATGCGGCAGGTCCGAGACGACGACGTCGTACGCCGCCGGGGGCGCCCCGCGCAGCCAGTCGAAGGCGTCCGCGGTGGTCACCCGCACGCGCGGGTCGTCGAGGGCGTGCGCGTTCAGCGCGGACAGCGCCGGATCGCGGCGGGCCAGCCGCACCACGCCCGCGTCGATCTCGACGACGTCGACCCGGCGCACGCCGGTGTGGCGCAGCACCTCGCGGACGGCCAGCCCGTCACCGCCGCCGAGGACCAGTACGCGGGTGTGCGGCCCGTGCATCGCGGGGTGCACCAGCGCCTCGTGGTACCGGAGTTCGTCCCGGCCGCTGACCCGCAGCCGTCCGTCGAGGAACAGGTTCAGGGGCCGCCCGTCCCGCCCGCCGGTGAGCAGTACCTCCTGGACGTCGGTCTGCAGGGCCACGCGTACGTCGGAGCCGTACATGGCGTGCCGGGCGGCCCGCTCGAAGTCGTCGACGAGAACGGCGGCCGAGGCGAGGACCACGAGCACGCACGCGTTGGCGGCCGTCAGCAGCCGGCGGGCGCGCCGCGTGAGGTCCTGCCGGAACAGCCCGAGCACCAGCGCACCGCCGACGACCGCGTTGACCGCGCCGGTGATCAGCGCGCCGGTCAACTGGCCGAGCAGCGGCAGGAGGAGGAAGGGGAAGGCGAGCCCGCCGACGAGCGCGCCGACGTAGTCCGCGGCGGACAGGTCGGCCACCGCGCCCCCCGCGTCCTGCCGGCGGATCCGCTGGATCAGCTCCATCAGCAGCGGCACCTCGGCCCCGATCAGCAGCCCGGTGGCCAGGGAGAAGGCGACCAGCAGCGCGCGCGGGCCGCTCGCCCACACGCCTCCCCAGTCACCCGTCCAGGCGAACACGGCGTACAGCGCCATCGCACTGCATCCGCCGACGAGGGCGAGGACCGCCTCGACGGCGCCGAACCCGGCCGCCGCGTGCCGCCGCAGCCGTTTCGCGGCCAGGGATCCGATGCCCATCGCGAAGACCATCACGGACAGCACGACCGACGCCTGGGTGACCGAGTCGCCCATCAAGTACGCGGCCAGCGCGACCAGTTCCAGCTCGTACACGAGTCCACAGGCCGCACAGACGAACACACCCGCGAGGACCAGGAACCGCCCGGTGCCCTGTCGCACCGGCAGCCGCAGCACGCTCCCCGCGTCGCCGGCGGGGCCGCCCGGCCCGTCCCAGGACTGCGCGGAGCCGGGCGGTGCGGGGGCCTGCGGTTCGATCACCTCAGTGACGTTACGTCACGCCTACACCGCACAACGTCACCCACACGTGTGGTCTTTGTTTACACCTGCCCATTATTGGTACGAGCAATGGCTTCCCCATGGGTACGGGCAATGGCTTCCCCGGCCGGCCTCACACCGCCGACCTCACCCGCACTCCCACCCTCGTCCGCGTCGCCACCAGCTGCCCGTCCTGCGGGTAGGCGTGCCAGGTCCGCCAGTGCACCTGGCCCTCATGGCACTGGGCGAGCATCGCCGTGAACGCGTGCGGACTGCCGGGGAAGACCCCGGCGAGACCCTGTGGATGGTCGGACACCAGGGCCAGCAGCTCCTGGGCACGGCCCGCGAAGGATCCCGGGGAGAGCACCTCCACCCGGGCGGCGAACTCGTACTCCCAGTCGTCCACCCGCTTGGCCACCCCCAGCGGAAGGGGCGTACTGCTGCCCGGAATGCACGCCACCGTCTCCGAGCAGAGTCCCCGCTCCTCCTCGAGCAGCACCTGGTGGGACGCCCCGAGCAGTCTCAACTGAACCTTTCTTCCGGCCAGTACGAGGTCGAGTGCGGCCAGCGCGGGAAGCGGCTCGCGCCCCAGGGCCCAGGCGAGGTCGGCCGCGCGCGTATCGGAGTAGGCGGTGTTCAGGGTCGTGAGCATGGATCGGCTCCGCAAGCACACAAGGAGAGGGAGATAAGGGGGTCCGCGCGCCCCGGTCGCACCGGAGAACTCGGCCCGTCAGGCCCGTCAGCCCGGTCACCCGGCCGGAAGAAGGGTCCGCGGGGAGTCCGAGGGCTGCGTCGGTGATTTATAGGCAATCATGAAATGTGGTGCCACCACAGCGTTTTTACCCAACTTCGTGGGCTTTCCCTCCCCTGGGGGGCTCCCCAGCTCAACTGTTCAACTCCGGCGCACACCCCGAGGTGATGGCGCACGCCGGTGCGCTGCGTCCCGGAACGTCACAGCGGGGCCCGCCCAGGTGCGGACCCCGCTGTCGCGGATGCGTCATCCCCCGTGGTGGAGGCGCGCTGCCCCGTGTCAGCCGCCTCCCCCACCGCATCCGCCGCCCCCGCAGGACGACCCGCCTCCGCAGGACGAGCCCCCGCCGGAGTCCGACGACGAGCCGCAGGACCCACTGCTGCCTCCGCCGCCCTCCCACCAGCTGTCACGGCCTCTGCCGCGACGGCCCGGACGACCGGCGTCCACCCGCCGCCCGGCCCTGCGGGCCGCGGTCACGACAACGCCGACGAGCAGAGCGAAGAGCACAACCAGGATGATGCCGATGACCATGACGTCACCCTCCTTCCGTTCCCCCGTGATCCCCCGAAGCGGCCCCCCGTGGGCGCCTCGCTCACGTGTGTGACCGGGAGATGCCCTCCGCCCGCGCGGCCCAAAGCAGAGTTGAGGAACTCCAGAGCTTCGGCGCAGGATGACCGCCATGACCTCCAGCGCGCGCCCCCTCCTGAACCGTCGGCTCGCCGAGTTCGGCACGACGATCTTCGCCGAGATGTCCGCCCTGGCCCTGCGGACCGGATCCATCAACCTGGGCCAGGGCTTCCCCGACACCGACGGTCCCGAGGAGGTCAGGGAGGCCGCCGTACGGGCCCTGCGGGACGGCCGCGGCAACCAGTACCCGCCGGGTCCCGGCGTCCCCGAACTGCGCACCGCCGTCGCCGCGCACCAGCAACGCCGTTACGGCCTCTCGTACGACCCCGACACCGAGGTCCTGGTCACCGCCGGCGCCACCGAGGCGATCGCCGCCGCGCTGCTCGCCCTGGTGGAGCCCGGCGACGAGGTGATCGCCCTGGAGCCGTACTACGACTCCTATGCGGCCTGCGTCGCCATGGCCGGCGGCACCCGCGTCCCCGTCACACTCCGCCCGCGCGACGGACGCTTCCGCCTCGACCTCGACGAACTGCGCGACGCCGTCACCGACCGCACCCGCCTGCTCCTGATCAACACCCCGCACAACCCGACCGGCACGGTCCTCACCCGCGAGGAACTGACGGCGATCGCCGAGCTGGCGGTGGAGCGGGACCTGCTCGTCGTCACGGACGAGGTCTACGAACACCTGGTCTTCGACGACGCCGAACACATCCCCCTGGCCACCCTCCCCGGCATGCGCGACCGCACGGTGACCATCTCCAGCGCGGGCAAGACCTTCTCCTTCACCGGCTGGAAGGTCGGCTGGGTCACGGCGGCCCCGGAACTGGTCACGGCGGTCCGCTCGGCCAAGCAGTACCTGACCTACGTCTCCGCGGGCCCCTTCCAGTACGCGGTCGCCGAGGCCCTCGCCCTGCCCGAGTCGTACTTCACCGGGTTCCGGGACGACCTGTGGGCCAAGCGCGACATCCTGGCGGCGGGCCTGGAGGAGGCGGGCCTGACGGTCTACCGCCCGTCCGGCACCTACTTCGTCACCGCCGACATCCGCCCCCTGGGCGAGACCGACGGCATCACCTTCTGCCGCGCCCTCCCCGAACGCGCGGGCGTCGTCGCCATCCCCACGGCCGTCTTCTACGACCACCGCGACATGGGCGCCCCCTTCGTCCGCTTCGCGTTCTGCAAGAAGCGGTCCGTGCTGGAGGAGGCATCCCGACGGCTCAAGGCCGCAGGGGCCCGCTGAACAGGAGCCGTCCCCGTGGTGCGGGCCGGGCACGGACCTTCGGAGGAGTCCGGTCCGGAGCCGTCGCCGCCGCCGGTGCCTTCGGAGCCGTCGTTGCCGTCCGACACCGCGGCGGAGGTGTCCTCGCCCCCGCCCCCTTCGCAGGCGGCCGGCAGGAAGCCCGCGGTGACGGCGGCGGTTCGTCATGGTGGGTTTCTTTCTCGTTCTTTCTCGTTCTTTCTCGTTCTTTCTCGGTGGACGGATGGATAGGGATGAGGAGGGGCGGGGACCGGTCAGCGGCGGAGGTCGGGACCCGGGGCCGGTGCCGGCGCGGGTACGACGGGGGAGGCGGTGGTCCGCCGGCGGTCCTCCTGGAGTGCCGCGGAGCGGGGCAGCGAGGCCGCGAGGAGCGGCTTGCGCAGGGCCTCGGAGCGCAGGGCGAACGTCAGCAGGAAGTAACCGATGAACCCGCCGAGCGAGTTGGCGACGACATCGTTGACGTCCACGGCCCGGCCGTTGTTCAGGGCGATGTACGACAGCAGTTGGGCGGCCTCGATGCCCAGGCTGACCAGCCCCGTCAGCAGGGTCGTCGCCTTCGCCGAGGTCGCGCGCCGGGACAGCAGGGGGAGGAGGAAGCCGGCCGGGATCAGCATGATGACGTTGGGGACCATGGTGATGTCCGCGACGATCAGCGGGATGAAGTTGATCTGCTCGATCCAGGAGGCCTGGTTGGCGTAGGTTCCCCAGGTCACGTTCAGCGGGAAGATCGTCAGGGACAGTACGGCGGCGGTGTAGACGGCGACGGCCATCTGGAGCAGGGCGCGGCGGACGTTCCACGCGTCCCGCCACACCTGGACGCCGGTGACGACGGCGAACACGACGAGCAGCGGGCCGAGAACGAGTGAGGAAGCCACTTCGAATCGGATGTCCATGAGGGGCGGGTCCTTCGGTCGGGGCGAGCGGGGCTGACGTGGATCAGCTTCGTTCCGGGACCGGGTCCGGCGGATCTCCCGAAAGATCCATTCCTCGGAGGACGACTACGACTTTCGGCAGAGGGGCCCGCGAGCGGGCCCGATTAGGGTGATCGCCATGTTCGGATCACCGCGTGCGGCGGCCGTCGGCCGGTTCGCCGGCGGCGCGCTGCTGCTCTGCGTCCTCGGCCTGGCCCTGCTGGTCGACGTCGGCGCCGGCACCCTCGGCAACCCGGGCACCGGCATCGTGCTGTACCTGTCGACGGGCGTGGCGGGGGCGGTGGTCCTCCCGGTCACGGGCATCCGGCTGCCCGGCGGGCTGCTGGCGTGGGCGGCCTGCGGCGCGGCCCTGGTGTCGCTGGCCTGCTCGGCCTGGCTCGGTGTGGCGGCCCGTGACGGCTCCTCGCTGGACAAGGCCTCCGACGCCTACGCCCTGTTCGAACCGACGGCCCTGATCGTGCTGCTGAACGTGACGGCGCGGCGGGGTTCCAGGGCCGGTACCGTCGCCGCCCTGCCGCTGCTGATGACGGCGGTCGTCCTGCGCCCGCTGGTGATCGAGGTGGACGAGGGCAGCAGCATCGTCGCGCTCCTCCTGACGCTGGTGGCCAGTGGTGCCCTGGCCGCCGGTCTCACCGGGCGGCTGGTCGCCGTGTCCCGCCGGCAGCGGGAGGAGCAGATCCGGCTCGAACAGCGGCTCGCCTTCGCCCGTGACCTGCACGACTTCGTCGCCCACCACATATCGGGCATCGTCGTGCAGGCGCAGGGCGCGCGGGCGGTCGCGGCCAAGAAGCCGCAGGCCGTGGGGGACGCCCTCGGGCTGATCGAGAGCACCGGGGCGGAGGCGCTGACCGCGATGCGCAAGATGGTCGGAGCCCTGCGCGAGGACACCGATCCGCACACCCGGGCCCCGGGCACCGACGGGATCCGCGCCCTGGTCGACGACGCCGTGCTGCCCGGCGCCCGGGTAGACTTCACCGAGACCGGCCCGGCCGGCGAACTGCCCGCGGACGCGGCGCACCTCGTGGAGCGCGTGGTCATGGAGGCGTTGACGAACATCCGCAAGCACGCCCGTGGCTGCACCGCCGCACGGGTGTCCCTGGACGTCTCGCGCCGCCGGGTGACCGCACTGATCACCGACGACGGCAGCCAGGCCGACGACGGCAGCCGAGGCGCGCAGGACGGCCGCACGGGCGGCGGCTACGGCCTGCGGGGCCTGCGCGAGGTGGCCGACGCGGCCGGTGGCACACTGACCGCGGGCCCCGCCCCCGACACCGCCTCGGACACCGGGGACGGCTGGCAGGTCGTGCTCCAACTCCCCCTCCCCCTACGGCAGGTGCGTCGATGACCATCCGTGTCCTTCTCGCGGACGACCAGACGATCGTCCGCACCGGCATGGCCATGATCCTGGCGGCCGAGGACGACATCGAGGTCGTGGCCCAGGCCGCCGACGGGGTCGCGGCGATCCAGCAGACCGAGCTGCACCGCCCGGACGTCGTCCTCATGGACATCCGCATGCCCCGCCTGAACGGCATCGAGACGCTGCGGCACCTGCACCGCCCCGGGGCCCCGCACACCCCGAAGGTCGTCATGGTGACGACCTTCGACGACGACGAGTACGTCCACCAGGCCCTGCACAACGGCGCCTGCGGCTTCCTGCTCAAGGACGCGGGCCCGCGACTGCTGGCCGAGGCGGTCCGTTCCGCCGCCTCCGGCGAGGCCCTGATCAGCCCGTCCATCACCGTCCGGCTGCTCCGGGAGTTCGCCCGCCCGGCCACGGCGACCGCCCCGGCCGCTCCCTCGCCGCTGTCCCAGCGGGAGACGGAGGTCGCGGTCCTGGTCTCCCGCGGGCACACCAACACGGAGGTCGCGGCCGCCCTGCACATCAGCGCGGGCACGGTGAAGACGCACCTCACCAACATCCAGAGCAAGCTGGGGGTCCGCAACAGGGTCGAGATAGCGGCCTGGACCTGGGAGTCGGGCCTGGCCCGCTGAGGGCCCGTGGACGGACTGGGCGTCGGGGGCGGGTGACGCGGGCTTTCCCCGAGTTTCCCTTCCAGGGACCGATCGCACACCCACCCGTCGGCTCAAACGGCGGCATGGAGACGGCTCCCCGATCGGCAGCTTCGGCACTGTCCGGGTTCCGGTGCGCGGAATGCCTTGTCGCAGTCTTCGCAGGTCTGGAAGGGGAGGACGGCGGGGCGTTCGTCGCGGTGCGCCGGTGAGAGGGGTGGGACGGGCAGCGGTGTCTCACGCAGGCGGTAGGCGAGGATGCCCGCCGGGCGGGTGCGTACGTGGATCACGCCGGAAGTCGGTGCTCCGGCGTCGGCGCGCAGGCGCGCGTTAGACTGCGGGTCAGCCATCGGGAAGGTGCTTTCTTCCTGATCGGTCAGGCCCTCGTTCCGGGACGGCGAATCCTGGGCGGGGGCCGCATCTGTCTGCGGTTGTCGCGGTGAACGTAACCGCCCGCGTCCCGCGCCTGCAAGCCGGTCACTCGCACGGGTGACGCCAGCCTCCCGGCGGGGAGGGTGGGCGGGTGGGTAGTTCTTTCCCCCGGTTCTTTGGGGAGGTCAGTGGCCCACCGGAACCTCGCGGACGAGGCACCGGCGGACCCGTACAAGGGCCTGCGACCGGTGCCCCGTTGACCCGGACGCGGTGACGATCGCCTTCAACTCGCCTCTATGAAAGCGACCCAGGAGACAGCGGGGGGCGGCCGTGCCGTCGTTCACTCGGTGTGGAGTCTGTCCACGAGGATGTCGATGACCAGCGGCGTCCGCGGGCCGAAGCTCAGCAGTACGCCGTCCTCCAGGCTCACGATGCGGCGGTTCGCGCCCGCCGGGGTTTCGCGGATGCCCGGGATGTCGACCAGGCCGTCGACGCCGCCCACCGACTCGAGGCCCTTGTCCATCATGAGGATCACGTCGGGCGCGGCGGCGACGAGGGCCTCGCTGGTGAGCGGGGTGAAAGGCCTGTCCAGGCCGCCCTCGACACCCGCGTCGACCCCGCCCGCCGCCTCGATCAGGGAATCCGCGCCGGAGCCCCTGCCGCCCATGAGGTAGACGGCCGCGCTGCCGCGCATGTAGAGGAAGGCGACCTTGGGCTCGCTGCCCTCGGGAACGGCCGCCCTGGCCGCCGCGAGGTCCTTCGCCATGCGGGAGTTGAGCGCCTTGCCCGCCTCGGGGACGCCCAGTGCCCCGGCGATGCGGGTCGTGCGCGTCGAGACGTCGGACAGCTCGGTCGCCGGGTCCAGGACCACGACCGGGACGCCCGCGTCGCGGATCTGGTCGAGGGCCTCGCTCGGGCCGGTGTCGGTGTCGGCGAGCACGACCGTCGGGCGCAGCGACAGCACGCCCTCGGCGCTCACGTCGTGCGCCTTGGTGACCTGCGGGAGCTTCTCGGCCTCCGCGAAGGTCGCCGTGATGTCCCGGCCCACCACCCGGTCGCCGAGCCCGAGGGTGAAGACGATCTCCGCGATGCCGCCGTTGAGCGGCAGGATGCGCGACGCGTCCCGCACGCGCACCGTGCGCCCGTCGGAGGAGTCGACCGTCACCGGCAGCTTCGGGGTGGGTGCGTCGCCCTCCAGTGGTACGAGGGTGTTCTTCGTCAGCTGCTTCTCCGCCGCGACCGCCCGCGCACCCGCGGAAGCCGGTGTGGTCCCGGAGGACGCCGTGCCGGTGCCACCGCCCGCACAGGCTCCCGTCAGCAGCGCGAGGGCCAGGGCCAACGGGGCCAGGACTCGCCGCCCGGGCGCCCCGGCCGGCCGTCTACCGGACATGCGCATCGCTCATCCCTTCGCACTCTCCCGCATCCCCCACAGTTGATCCATGGGAAGGTTAGGCTTACCTTACAAACTTATGGTGGGGGTGTTGCGTTGATTTCCTCAAGTCGCCTAAGTGGTACGGGTGTTGTCCGTTCCGCCGGGACGGCGGCCTCGGCCGCCCTGGTGCTGGCGGTGGCCTCACCGGCCGCCGCGGCGTCCTCGGCGACCGGCCCCGAGGGGCAGAAGCTCACCGTTTCCAAGAGCTCGGGGCTGGACCCGGCGGGCGAGACGGTCACCGTCTCCGGCACCGGTTACCACACCGAGAAGGGCATCTACGTCGCCTTCTGCGTGGACAACGGGGCGGGCAGGACCCCGACCCCCTGCGTCGGCGGCGTCGACATGTCCGGTGAGTCCGGGGCCTCCCAGTGGGTCTCCTCCAACCCGCCCTCCTACGGCGAGGGCCTCGCCAAGCCGTACAAGGGCGAAGGGCACGACGGCTCGTTCTCCGTGCAGATCAAGGTCCGCGCCAAGGACGCCAACACCGACTGCACCGAGTCCGGTGTGAAGTGCGCCGTCATCACCCGCAACGACCACACCCGGGGCGGGGACCAGAGCCAGACGGTGCGGATCCCGGTGACGTTCCAGGGCTCCGGATCCCCCACGGACACGTCGACGCCGGGCGCGACCGCCCCGGCGGGCACGACCGCCGGGGCCGCCACCGGAGGAAGCACCACCGGCGGCGGCACCGGCGGTTCGGACAAGACCGGGAACGGCCCCCTCGCCTCCACCGGCTCCACCGCCCTCACCACCGGCCTGACCGCGGCCGGCCTGGTCGCCGCCGGCACCGGTACCTGGCTGTGGGCGCGCAGGCGCCGGTCGGCCGCGCACGACGGCCGACCCTGACCTCAACACCACACTCCACAGGGAGGCTTGAAGATGGCGAAGAGACCCGGCGCCGCCGCCGTGACGGGCGGCGCGCTGCTCGCACTGCTGTGTCCGGGCGTCGCGGCGGCCCAGGACGGGGCCACGTTCCCGCACGAGGCGTCCGGCGGCTACGCGGCCCTGAGGTTCGAGAACCGGAACGTCACACTGGACGTCGCCGAGCCGGCCGTACGGGGGTCCGCGGACCGCTCCTGGTTCCCCGTGACCGGCGGCGGCGCGGACACCGGGACCGGGGAGGCGGACATCGAGCTGGGCGGTACCGCGCTGCTGACCGCGGCATCCGGATCCCTGCCCCTCGGCGGGCTCCGGCTGGAACTGGACGGTGACACGGGCGTTCTCTCCGCGCGCGCGGTGGTCGCCGGGCAGGCCCGTGAACGCGTCCTCGCGGAGGTGACGTCGGACTCCGGTCCCGTCGTCCGCTCAAGTGGCGTGACCTGGAGCGGACTTCGGGCGTCCCTCTCCGCAGAGGGGGCGGCACTGCTGTCCGAGTGGAGCGGGGCGGAGTTCGCCGCCGGAGACGCGTTCGGGGTGCTGGACGTGACGGTGGGGACGGGGAGCGGGACCGCCGGGGCCACACCCGTGCCGGGCGAGACACCCGGCACAGCCGGCACACCCGAGGGATCCGGGCCCTCCCGGCCGTCCGGGCCGCCCGCGAGCCGCCCCACCGACGAGAGGCGGGAGGACGCCGGACGGACGGCAGCCGCCCCCACCGCCACCGTCACCCGGACCACCCTCGCCCCCGGCGCCGGACAACAGGTCACCGGCACGGGCTTCGAGCCCGGCGAGATCGTGCTCGTGTCGATCGATCAGGACACCCGCTACCAGGTGGTGGCCGATGCGCAGGGCGGTGTCACGAGGACCTTCCCCGTGTACGACAGGGCCTTCGAAGGCGTTCACACGGTCGAGCTGTACACGGTGTCCGGCGGCCGCGGCGCCGTCGCGGAGTTCGAGGTGCGGGCACCGGAGTAGCCGCTTCACCGGAGAGGAGCGGAAGCGGGAGCGGGTCGGGCCGACCCGCTCCCAGGCATGCCCACCGACCTTGCGGAACACGGGAGTTGAGAGATCCACACCTCCGTTGACAAGCACCCCGAACTCATACTTAGGTTTACCTTACCTAACCTACGAGAAGGGTGATCCTCCCATGAGAGCCAAGCTCGCCGCCCGCACCGCCCTCGCCACCGCCGCCGCCTCCGCCCTCACCCTGGGCCTGGCGACCTCCGCCTCCGCCGCGACGTCGACCCGCACGATCGTCGACGGCGGCACCACGTACACCCTGTCGGTGACCGCCCCGAGCACGGCCTCCGCGGCCGGTCAGGTCGTCAACGTCACCGGCTCCGGCTTCAACCCCGGCCAGGGCATCTACGTCGGTCTGTGCGTGGTCGACGGCGCCCCGGGCACGCAGAAGCCGACGCCGTGCCTGGGCGGTCAGGACCAGACCGGCTCGACCGGTGCCTCGCACTGGGTCAACAACACCTTCGGCGGCCTGTTCGCCAACAGCTCCAAGTTCGGCCCCGGCGGCACCTTCGACGTGGACGTCTACGTCAACCCCAACCTCGCCGACGGCAGCGTCTGCGGCGTGGACGTGGAGTGCGCCATCGTCACGCGCGCCGACCACCTCGACACCAACGACCGCAAGTACGACGTCCACGTCCCGATCACCTTCTAGCGGTCCGTCCCCACCCATCCGCCCACCCATCCATCCATCCGGCCGGGCCCCAACCGGACGAGTGAGGAACTCTCCATGCACCTCAGACGCCCGGCGGCGCTCCTGGGAGCCGCCGCGCTCACGACCGCGTCACTCGCCATGGGCCCGGCCGCCCGGGCCGCCGACACCCCCAAGACCGGAACGGGCGCGGAGGGACAGAGACTGTCCGTCTCCGCCACCGCGAACCTGAACCCCGCCGGCGAGACGCTCCGCGTCACCGGCGCGGGCTACGACACGACCAAGGCCGTCTACGTCGCGCTCTGCCGGGACAACGGCGACGGCAAGGTCCCCGGCCCCTGCGTCGGCGGCGCCGACCCGAGCGGCGAGGGCGGCGCCTCGCACTGGATCGTCCCCGAGGGCGACCCGTACGCGGGCGTCCTCGCCACCACCTGGGGCGCCGGCGGCACCTTCGACGTCGAGATCAGGGCGCAGGCCAAGGACGCGAGCGTCGACTGCCTCCGGTACTCCTGCGCCGTCGTCACCCGCGTCGACCACCGCAACACCGGCGACCGCTCCCAGGACGTGCGCGTGCCCGTCACCTGGGAGGGCCAGGACACCGGCGGTGGCGGCGACGGCGGTGACGGCGTCGACGTGCCGCCCGGGACGATCAGCTACGTACGGTCCGCCGCTTTCACGACCGTCGGGCGCCCGCTGGACCTGCTGCTGCACCCCGACTCCGGGAAGCTGTACGTCGGTTCGGAGAACATCCCCGACACCGGCGACGTGGCCGAGCAGGGCCTGTACGTCGTCGACCCCGAGAACGGCGAGCTCCTCAGCCACATCGCCCAGGCCCCCGGAGCGGGCGGCACCATGGCCGCCCGCGTGGTCCGCAGGATCATCGGCCCGCTCGCCGGCGACGGCGTCGCGTTCCACTTCCCGCTGCGCGGCATCGGCACGGCCAAGGACGGCGACACCGCCGCGCGGGGCCACTGGTTCGACGGCACGTCCTTCACCGGTGTCGACCAGGACGCCGACACCTCCTCCGTGCTGATCGCGGCCGGCCCCGAGCTGCGCCGCGTCGAGCTCGCCACCGGCGCCGTGACGGACACGGTCACGCTGGAGGGCGGCGGCCGGATCGGTGTGGACGCCGAGCGCGGCGTGGCCTGGTCCATCGGCACCGCCGGGGAGACGAGGGTGCTGCGCCGGGTGGACACCGCCACGTTCAAGGTCACCGCCACGACCGAGATCCCCGCCGACGACTCCGTCTTCTTCGTCGAGACGGACCCGGCGACCGGCAACGTCTGGGTGGGCGGCACCACGTCCGTGCTCGTCTTCGACGAGGACGGCACGCCGCTGACCACGCTCACCGGCGTGGACCGGCCCTCGGCGGCCGCCTTCGACAAGGCCACCGGGCGGGCCTTCGTCCTGCGCGAGGACCTCTCCGACAGCACCGGGGACGACGACGGCTCCGTGGAGGTCCTGGACGGCGCGACCTTCGAGCGGGCGGCGACACCGGTCACCCTGCCGGGAAGCGAGTCGACCTCCTACGCGGGCATCGCCGTCGCGCCCGGAGCCACCTCCGTGTACGTCACCAGGGGCACGGCGAACGAGGTCGTCAGGCTCGACCTGCGCAGGTCGCCCAAGGTCGTCCGGTCCCCCACCGACCAGTCCGTCGCCCCCGGTGACGAGGTCACCCTCACGGCCGCCGCCGAAGGCACCCCCGAGCCCACGGTGGCCTGGAGCGTCAGTCCCGACGGCGGCCAGACCTGGTCGGCGGTCGAGGGCGCGACGGAGAACACGTACACCTTCACCGCCAAGGCCGCCCAGGACGGTTACGCGTACCGCGCCGAGTTCACCAACCCGGCCGGCACGACCCGTACCGCGCCCGTCACCCTGACGGTGAAGGAAGCCCCCGGCACCGATCCCTCCGGGCCTCCCGCCGACGGCGACGGCGACGACGAGCCCTCGGGCTCCAGGACCGTCACCGGCCCCGACGGCCAGAAGCTGACCGTGACCCCGGTCAACCACCTCGCCACCGAGAACCAGACCCTGAAGGTCACCGGCTCCGGTTACGACGAGGAGAAGGGCGTCTACGTCGCCCTGTGCGTCGACAACGGAGAGGGCGCACTGCCCACTCCGTGCATCGGCGGCGTCGACATGACCGGCGGCTCCCACTCCTCCGCCTGGATCTCCTCCGACCCGCCGGACTACGGCGAGGACCTGGCGGTCCCGTACGAGGACGGCGGATCCTTCGAGGTCGAGCTCACCGTCGACGCCAAGGACGAGTACACCGACTGCTTCAAGGCGAAGTGCGTCCTGGCCACCCGCGCCGACCACACCCTCTCCGGCGACCGCTCCCAGGACGTGAAGGTCCCGGTCGCGTTCGTCGGCCAGGACCCGGTCGACACGGACGACGACGGCACCGGCGGCACCGACACCCCGGACGACACCGACCCGGACACCGGCGGTACGGACGGCGATACGGGCGGCACGAGCGGCGGTACGGGCGGCGGCACCGTCACCACCGGCTCCACCGGCGGCAGCCTCGCCTCCACCGGCGTGACCGTCCTCTCCGTCGCCGCCCTCGCGGCCGCCCTGACGGCCACCGGCTGGGTGGCCCGCCGACGGGCCCGCACCGCGGCCTGACGGCAGCCTGACGGCGGTCCCACAGACGTCCGCCCCCTCCCCGCGTGTGCGGGCGGAGGGGGCGGACGCATGTGAGGGGGGCGGACCGGACGGACTACTCGTCGTCCTCCGGCTTGTCCGCCTCGTTGACCTCCTGCTCGAGGCCGAGCTGCTCGACGAGCCACTTGTCGAACTCGATCGCGGCCCGCACCCAGCTGACCGTCGACGAGACGAAGTGCTCCAGGCTGACGCCCATGCCGATCAGCATCTGGGCCTCACCGATGAGACGGACCGTGCCGTCGTCATGCGTGTGGGTGTAGACCTTGGGCCACAGCGTGCGCCGGTTCCAGTCGTCGACGGACTCGAGCAGCTGCGGCTTCTCGTCGATCTTGTGCGGCCGGTCGTAGAACGTCCGGACGGAGAAGATCTGCTGGTCCTCCTCCCCGCGGAACATGAAGTAGGTGCGGAACTGCTCCCACGGCGCCGCGAGGTCACCCTCGTCGTCGACGACGTACTTGAGCTCCATCTGGTCGAGGAGCTGCTTCACGAGGTCCTGATCCGGAACGACGGGGCCCGCCGGTCCTTGGGGCTGCGGCTCGGGCTGGCCCCCGAAGCTGGGGATCGAGGACGGGTCGATGGTCACCGTGAATTTCCCTTCGTACGGATCCCGCCATCCTCCCCCATGCGGGGAGGGGGGTGGCAAGCCCCGACGGGCCTGTCAGCCGTGGGCTGACTCGATCCGGTCACTGTCGGGGTACCCGGTACGGGTCGGGCCCAACGTTCCCGGGGGGAACATCGGGCCCGAAAGCGGAACCGTCGCTCAGAGCGACTTGCCGGTGGCCGGGCCCACCAGCAGGCCGTCCTCGAAGCGGTCCACGCGGACCGTGTCGCCGTCCTTGATCCCGCCGGCCAGGATCTCCTTGGCGAGGCGGTCGCCGATGGCGGTCTGGACGAGGCGGCGCAGGGGGCGGGCGCCGTAGGCGGGGTCCATGCCCTCCTCGGCGAGCCAGGCCAGGGCCTCGGGGGTGACGTCCAGGGCGAGGCGGCGGTCGGCGAGGCGGCGGGCCAGGCCGTCGAGCTGGAGCCGCGCGATGCGTTCCAGTTCGGGCTTGGTGAGGGCCGAGAAGACGACCATGTCGTCGAGGCGGTTGAGGAACTCGGGCTTGAAGGAGGCGCGGACCACCTCCAGGACCTGCTCCTTCTTCTCCGTCTCGGTACTGAGCGGGTCCACCAGGTACTGGCTGCCCAGGTTGGACGTCAGCACCAGGATGGTGTTGCGGAAGTCGACGGTGCGGCCCTGGCCGTCGGTGAGGCGGCCGTCGTCGAGCACCTGGAGCAGGATGTCGAAGACCTCGGGGTGGGCCTTCTCGACCTCGTCGAGGAGGACGACGCTGTAGGGGCGGCGGCGGACGGCCTCGGTGAGCTGGCCGCCCTCCTCGTAGCCGACGTAGCCGGGCGGGGCGCCGACCAGCCGGGCCACGCTGTGCTTCTCGCTGTACTCCGACATGTCGATGCGGACCATGGCCCGCTCGTCGTCGAAGAGGAAGTCGGCGAGGGCCTTCGCCAGCTCGGTCTTGCCGACGCCCGTCGGGCCGAGGAAGAGGAAGGAGCCGGTGGGGCGGTCGGGGTCGGCGATACCGGCGCGGCTGCGGCGTACGGCGTCGGAGACGGCGCGTACGGCCTCGGTCTGGCCGATGAGGCGCTTGCCGAGTTCGTCCTCCATGCGGAGCAGCTTCTGGGTCTCGCCCTCCATGAGGCGGCCGGCCGGGATGCCGGTCCAGGAGGCGACGACGTCGGCGATGTCGTCGGCGCCGACCTCCTCCTTGACCATGGTGTCCTTCGCTGCCTCCTCCTCGGCCTCGGAGGCGGCCTCCAGGTCGCGTTCCAGGGCGGGGATCTCGCCGTAGAGCAGCTTGGAGGCGGTGTCGAAGTCGCCGTCGCGCTGGGCGCGTTCGGCCTGGCCGCGCAGCTCGTCGAGCTTCTCCTTCAGTTCGCCGACCCGGTTGAGGGACTGCTTCTCCTTCTCCCAGCGGGCGTTGAGGCCGCGCAGCTCCTCCTCCTTGTCGGCGAGGTCGCGGCGCAGCTTGTCCAGGCGTTCCCGGGAGGCGGCGTCGGTCTCCTTGCCGATCGCCATCTCCTCCATCCTCAACCGGTCCACGGCGCGCTGGAGTTCGTCGATCTCGACGGGCGAGGAGTCGATCTCCATGCGGAGGCGGGAGGCGGCCTCGTCGACGAGGTCGATGGCCTTGTCGGGGAGGAAGCGGGAGGTGATGTAGCGGTCGGAGAGGGTGGCGGCGGCGACGAGGGCGCTGTCGGCGATCTGGACCTTGTGGTGGGCCTCGTAGCGGCCCTTGAGCCCGCGGAGGATGGCGATGGAGTCCTCGACGGTCGGCTCGGCGACCAGCACCTGCTGGAAGCGGCGTTCGAGGGCCGGGTCCTTCTCGATGCGTTCGCGGTACTCGTCGAGGGTGGTGGCGCCGACCATGCGGAGTTCGCCGCGGGCGAGCATGGGCTTGAGCATGTTGCCGGCGTCCATCGCGGAGTCGCCGCCGGCGCCCGCGCCGACGACGGTGTGCAGTTCGTCGATGAAGGTGATGACCTGGCCGTCGGATTCCTTGATCTCGGCCAGGACGGTCTTCAGCCGCTCCTCGAACTCACCCCGGTACTTGGCGCCGGCGACCATGGCGCCGAGGTCGAGGGCGACCAGCCGCTTGTTCTTCAGCGACTCGGGGACGTCGCCCTTGACGATGCGCTGGGCGAGGCCCTCGACGACGGCGGTCTTGCCGACGCCGGGCTCGCCGATCAGCACCGGGTTGTTCTTGGTGCGGCGGGACAGCACCTGGACGACGCGCCGGATCTCCTGGTCGCGTCCGATGACGGGGTCGAGCCTGCCCTCGCGGGCGGAGGCGGTGAGGTCGGTGCCGAACTTCTCCAGGGCCTTGTACTGGCCCTCGGGGTCGGCGGTGGTCACCCGGCGGGCTCCGCGGGCCTTCTGGAAGGCGTCCTGCAGCTTCTTCGCGGTGGCGCCCTGCCGGGCGAGGACCTCGCCGGCGGCTCCGCCCTTGGCGGCGATGCCGATGACGAGGTGTTCGGTGGAGAGGTACTCGTCGCCGAGGTCGCGGGCGCGGGACTGGGCGTCCGCGATGACGGCGAGCAGTTCACGGTTGGGCTGGGGCGGTGCGACGGTGGACCCGGTGACGCTCGGCAGGCCGGCGAGGATGCGCTCGGCCCCGGAGCGTACGGCGGCCTGGTCGGCGTCGACCGCGGCGAGCAGGTCCGTGATGTTCTCGTTCTCCTGCCCGGCGAGCAGGGAGAGCAGCAGGTGGGCGGGGGTGAGGTCGGGGTGTCCCTCGGTCACGGCCCGGTTGCCGGCGGCCTGCAGCGCTTCCCGGCTCCTGTTGGTCAGCTCGGCGTCCACGTATCCGTTCTCCTCCTTGCGGTGACCCTTCAGCGGCCTTCGCGGCTGACTCGGTCAACGTACACAAACTTGAGTCTATTCCACTCAAGGTGTGTCCCGGGAGGGCCACGGCGGCTAAGTTCCGGTCCATGGCCACCACGTACTCGGTAGATCCGGGCGATCCGGACGCGTCGTACCTCAGCTTCTGGCGCGAGAAGCACCTGTGCACGCTGACCACCCTCCGTCCGGACGGCACCCCGCACCTGGTACCCGTCGGGGTGACGTACGACCCCGGGGCGCTGCTCGCCCGGGTCATCACGAACAGGACGAGCGCGAAGGTGCGCCACGTGCGGGCGGCGGGGGCCGGGGGCGCGCCCGTCGCGGTCTGCCAGGTGGACGGCCGGCGGTGGGCGACGCTGGAGGGGCGGGCGGTGGTCCGTACGGAACCGGGGCGCGTGGAGGAGGCGGTGCGGCGGTACGCGGAACGCTACGGACGGATGCCGTCGCCGAACCCGTCCCGGGTGGTCATCGAGATCGCGCTCACGCGCGCGATGGGCCGTGGGTGAGGCCGCCCGTACGGTTCGTACACCGAGCGATGGCTTCCGGCCATCGCTCGACCGGGCCGATACCCGGAAATGTCCCGGAAAACTGCAGCGGCGTCACCGTGTTCAGGTCACGGTGACGCCGCTGCGGGGGGAAGCACCTGCGCGATCTTTTACGACGGGGGAATCGCGTCAGGCACTGCGGGGGGTGGCAGAGATGGTCCGGGGGACAGGGGAGTCGGACTCCACCTGCCGGTGGTCCCGCTGGTCCAGGTTCACAAAGATCATTCCGTACCGGATGGCACACCGTACGGGCTTCGGCGCCCCCCTGGGCCGCCGCAGGCACCGGTACGCCCGTACGTCCCCGTCCTCGTCCCGCGTGACGACGACCGGCTCACCGAAGACGGTCACCATCAACGAGTCACCGCTGTGGGGGATGGCGGTGACCAGGTCGATGAAGTGCCATCCGGACCGGTAGGCGGTCGCCATCTCCCTGCGGAAGGAACGGTCGTCGGGTGGTGTGGTCATCACTCAGCCCCAACTGCTGTCGTCTGCGAGCTGGGGCACCGGCGAACCCCAGCTGCTGTCCGGGGGCGCGGACTTGGATACCACCACCGGCCCCCAGCTGCTGTCAGCCCGGACGTCGCCCTTCGTGCCGGCCAGGCCACTCAGCGCTCCGAAGGCCATGACGGCAGAGAAGGCGGCGACAAGTACCGAGCGAAGCGTTCTCTTGCGCATAGTCGGCTTCGTCCTCACTCGAAAGTCACCCTTCCCCCGTCAAGTACGACGATGGCTCATTCGGGCACGTCATGGCCACACAATCGGTGCATCATGTTCCTGCATGTTCAGGACCCTGGGGGGTGGAGATTTGACTACGAATCGGACCAATGAGGTACATCCCCATACGGTGACCGAACTGTGTGAGGCCGCCAGCCGTCTCTATGCCGACGCGCTGCGGGCGGGCCGCGTCCCCCGCGCGGACGCGGAGTCCGCCCCCTGCCTGATGGAACTCGCCCTGCTGCACCCCGACCCGGACGACCCCACCTGGCTGCGCCCGGTCGCCCCGGCGGTGGCACTGGCCCAGCGGCTCAACCCCCTGGAACGGGAGATCACCGAGCGCCGGCGGGCCTCGATCGAGCTCGCCGACGCCTTCGAGCCGTTCATGACCCTCAGCGCCCAGACCACGATGAGCACCCACTCGATGACGGTGCTGGAGGGATTCGACCGGATCAACGCCGCCCTCGATCTGGCCACCTCCCAGTGCCGGTCCGAGATGCTCTCCGTCCAGCCGGGCGGCCGTCGCCTGGAGCACACCCTCACCCAGGCGCTGGAGCGCGACCGGCAGATGACCGAGCGGGGGGTGCGCATCCGGACCCTCTACCAGCACACCGCCCGGCACAGTCCCGAGACGCTGGCGTACGTGGCCCGGTTCGACACCGCCAAGGTGGAGTACCGCACCATCGACGAACTGGTGGAGCGGCTCATCATCTGCGACGAGACCGTCGCCTTCATCCCCACCCGCGACGACCGGCAGGTCGCCCTCGAACTGCGCCACCCGGGTCTCGTCCGCTACCTGATCAAGGTCTTCGAGTTCATGTGGACCCGCGCGGTCTCACTGAACGCGGGCGCCCCGTACGAACCGGCCCCCGACGGCCTCACCGACATCCAGCACTCCATCGCCAAACTGCTCGTCGAGGGCCACGTGGACGAAGCCATCGCCCGGCGTCTGGGCATGAACGTACGCACCTGCCGCGCCCACATAGCCAAGCTCGCCTCCGCCCTCGGAAGCGGCAGCCGCGCCCAGCTCGGCTATCTGATCGCACAGTCGGGAATCCTCAACCAGGAACCGTGAAGCCGAGGAGGTACGGACCCCGCGTGACCGCAACCGCGCACCACCACGAAGCCGAGGACCTGTGCGACGCGGGTGCCGAGCTGTACGCCCGGGCACTGCGGGAAGGCCCCGTGCCCGCCGAGGAGGCCCACGAGACCCCCTGCGTGCTCGACTCCGGGCTGCTCCACCCTTCCCTCGACGATCCGGGACGACTGGTTCCCGTCGCGCCGACGGTCGCCCTGCACCGGCTGCTGCGGTCCTCCGGCGAACGCGTCGCGGCGGAGCGGCGGCGCGAAGCACGACTGACCGAGGCCTTCCAGCCGCTCCTACGGATGGGTGAACTGGCCGTGGAGACGCACACGCCGTCGCTCCGTGTCATCAGCGGCGCGGAGCGGATCAACGGCGCCATCCTCGAGGCACTGGCGGAAGGGACGGGGGAACTCCTCGCCATGCAGCCTCACAGCAACTACCACACCTCCGAGGTCGCGCGAGCGGCACAGGCCGCCGCCCTGGTCCGCGACCAGGAGTTCCTCGACCGCGGCGGCCGGATCCGCGTCCTCTATCCGCACACCCAGCGCCACATCCCCCTGGTCGTCGCCCGGTACGAGCGGTTGAACGGCGACGCCGAGGCACGCACCCTGGACGAGGTCGCCGGCCGTCTGATCGTCATCGACCAGACCGTCGCCTACATTCCCGGTGACGCGGACAGACAGCGCAGCGTCGCGCTGGAGATCCGCCACCCGCCCATCATCACGTACCTGGTCAGCGTGTTCGACAGCTTCTGGCGACTGGCCACCCCCATGCACCCCCGGCCGGTCGAACCGGCGGCCCTCAACGGCGTCACCGCCCGTCAACGGGCCATCGCCCGCTTCCTGGTGGAGGGCCACACCGACGCCGTCATAGCGGACCGCCTCGGCATGAACATCCGCACCGCACGCGTCCACATCGCCAAACTCGCCGCGCTGCTGGGCAGTCGGAGCCGGGCGCAGCTGGGCTATCTCATCGGACGGTCCGGGATCCTCGACCGGGCCGAATGACCGCCGGCCCCCGGGCCCCGTCCAGGCCGGCCTGGGCGATCCGCACCCCCAGTTGCGTACGGCTCGCCGCCCCCAGCGTCTCCGACAGGCGGGCGATGTGCGCCCGGCACGTCCGCACGCTGATGCCGAGCCGCTCCGCGATCACCGCGTCCTGGTGGCCCTCCGCCAGCAGCGCCGCGATGGACTGCTCGCGGTGCGAGATGCCCTCGATGCCGGTGTCGGGCAGCGGGGCGGTCAGCGGGATGGCCAGCCGCCACAGCCGTTCGAAGACCGTGCCCAGGTACTCCACCAGCGCCGGGTGGCGCAGTTCCAGCGCCATGGTGCGCTCGGCGTTGGCGGGGATGAAGGCGACCGTGCGGTCGAAGAGGATCAGCCGCTCGATCACCTCGTCCAGCGTGCGCGCCTCCACCGCGTCGCCCATCAGCTCCAGATAGCTGAGCAGCCCGTGCCCGTGCCGGGCGACATGCGTGTACAGGTCCCGCATGCGCACGCCCCGGCCGCGCAGCGCCATCGCCCGGTGCAGACCCTCCGACAGCTCCGCCTCGCGCCGGATGCCGCCGGGCTGGACGGTGAGCACCTCGGTGGCGCACGCCTGGGTCGCCTCGTCCATCGCGGCCTGGATACGGGCCAGCCCGTCCAGCACCCGGATCGCCGGGCCCTCCGCCGCCGACGGCGAGGCGGGCACCCGGCGGCCCAGGCCGGCGTACCGCTCGAAGGCCTCGACGGCCGAACCGACCCGGCGCTGACTCGCGCTCACCTCGTCGTACATCCCGCGCAGCAGCCGGGTCATGACCTCCTGCGGGGCGGTGGGGACGAGCCAGTCCATGTCGTCGGGATCGGGGTGCAGCAGGGCCAGTTCCAGCAGGCAGGGCACCGGCTCCGCGTCCCGGCGCGGCAGCCGTCCGCGCCGTACGGCCCGGGAATACACGCGATCCCCGGCCTCGCACAGTCGGTCAGCACCGTGTGGATGCCCGTCCGTCCCGTGCCCGGCCATCGCCCATCCCACCCCCGGTTCCGCCACTTTCCGCAGCGCAACTATGCGCGGCCACAACCGGCTGTGCAACACGGGCGGGGCCCGCCGCCGGTCAGGGGACCGGCGGGTGGCCGGATATCGACGGGGCGGCTACTTCAGCTTGACCGCCTCGCAGGCCGCGGCGAACTCCGCGGTGCAGATGTCCGAGACGTCGTAGATCGCGTCGGCGACCACGGTGTCCTCGATGTTGTCCTTCGTCAGCGCGACCACGGGCACGAGCTGCGCCGGGATGTCCTTGGTCGTGGGGCTGTCCACCCGGTCGCGGGTCAGCGCGTCGAACTGGATGTCCTTGCCCTGGACCTTCGCCACGGCCATCTCCGCGGCGTTCTCGGCCTCGTCCGGGTAGGACTTGTACACGCTCATGTACTGCTCGCCGGCGAGGATCCGCTGCACCGCCGCGAGTTCGGCGTCCTGGCCGGTGATCGGGGGCATCTCGGTCACGCCGGCGGCCTTCAGCGCCTTGACGATGCCGCCCGCCATGCCGTCGTTGGCGGAGTAGACCGCCTTGATGTCGCCCGCGCCGATCGCGTTGATCGCCTCGGCCATGTTGGCCTGGGCGTTCTCCGGCTTCCAGTCCTTGGTGTCGTAGGACTTGGCGATCGTCACCTTGCCCTTGAGCTCGGAGAGCGCGCCCGCCTTGAACTGCTTGGCGTTGGGGTCGGTCGACGAGCCGTTCATCATCACGATCTTGTCGGTGATGCTGGCCTCCCCGTCGAGCGACTCCAGCAGGGAACGGCCCTGCACCTCGCCGACCAGCTCGTTGTCGAAGGAGATGTACGCGTCGATCGGGCCCTCGGCGAGACGGTCGTAGGCGATGACGGGGATGCCCGCGTCATCGGCCTTCTGCACGCTGTCCGCGATGGTGTGCGCGTCGACCGCGTCCAGCACGATGACGTCGACCTGGTCGTCGATCATCTTCTGCATCTGGCTCGCCTGCTTCTTGGCGTCCGCCTCGGCGTTGGCGTACTCGACGGTGCCCTTCTTGTTGGTGAGCGACTCCACCTTCGTCTTGAAAATGGGGTAGTCGAACTGCTCGTACCGGGTGTTGGCCTTCTCCGGGAGCAGCAGCCCGACGGTGATGTCGTCGCCCTTGCTCGGGCTCGCGTCGTCGCTGCTCCCCGTCGCGTTGAGCACGCCGCATCCGGCGAGCATGACGGACATGGAGGTGGCGGCCACGGATATGGCGATACGACGCATGCGAGGGCTCACTTCAGGTGCGTTTTGGACGTGGGCACAGCTTTGCGGCCCATGTGACTGAAAAGCCAACGCTTCAGCCCCCACCGGCGTCAAGGTCGTCCGCTTAACGAGATGGACACAGCACGGTGCGCCGAACTCGTGAGAGACCCGCGGACGTCCGGCGGGGATCATCTGGACACGCAGCTACACGATAGTCACACACGTGTCCGTACATAAGCCGGGAGGCCCGGAGGTCCACTCGACCTCCGGGCCTCCCGCGGCGCCTCACACCCGCGCCTCAGTCCGACTGCTGCCGCTTGGGCCGCCACACCACCAGCGCGCTGGTCTGCTGCACCTCCTGGTAGGGCACCAGGTCACGGCGGTACGAGGCGTGCACCGCGGCCTCGCGCTGACGCATCGCCGCGGCCGCCCCGTCGAGGGCGCCCTCCAGTTCGGCCACGCGGGCCTGGAGGGCGGCGACCTGGTTCTCCAGTTCGATGATGCGCTTGATTCCGGCCAGGTTGATGCCCTCGTCCTGCGACAACTGCTGCACCTGACGGAGCAGCTCGATGTCACGGGCCGAGTAACGGCGGCCCCGGCCGGCCGTGCGGTCCGGCGACACGAGACCCAGCCGGTCGTACTGACGCAGCGTCTGCGGGTGCAGGCCGGAGAGCTGGGCCGCCACCGAGATGACGTAGACCGGGGTCTCCTGGGTCAGTTCATACGGATTGCGTCGACGGCCGTCCATGCAGATCAAGCTCCCTTCGCGGCCTGGAACAGCTCCGCCCGCGGATCGTCGTCCGCGGTCGCCTCGCGATACGCCTCCAATGCGTCACGAGCCTTCCCCGACACGTCCTTGGGAACACTCACCTCCACCGTGACCAGCAGATCACCGCGGGTGCCGTCCTTGCGGACCGCGCCCTTGCCCCGGGCCCGCATGGTGAGCCCGTTGGGCGTGCCCGGCGGCAGCTTCAGCGTGACCGGCGGACCGCCCAGCGTCGGGACCCGGACCTCGCCGCCGAGGACGGCCTCGGGATACGTCACCGGGACCGTGACGGTGAGGTTGTCGTCCTTGCGGCCGAACACCGGGTGGCTGCCGACGTGCACGACGACGTACAGATCGCCGGCGGGGCCGCCGCGCTCGCCCGGCGCGCCCTTGCCGCGCAGCCGGATCCGCTGGCCGTCGCTGACGCCCGCGGGGATGCGCACCTGCATGGTCCGCGAGGACTTGGCCCGGCCGCTGCCCTTGCAGATCTCGCAGGCATCCTCCGCGATCAGGCCGCGGCCCTTGCAGTCGGGGCAGGGGTCGGTGAGCGAGAAGCCGCCGCCGGAGCCGCGCGCCACCTGGCCGGTGCCGACGCAGGTCGGGCACACGCGCGGTGTGCCGTTCTTGTCGCCGGTGCCCGAACAGGCCTTGCAGGGCGCCTGCGACGACATCCGCAGCGGGACGGTCGCACCCTCGATCGCCTCGGTGAAGCTGAGCGTCACCTCGGACTCGATGTCCTGGCCGCGCCGCGGCTGGGTACGCGTGGTCCCCGCGCCGCCGCGGTTGAACAGGCCCCCGAAGACGTCACCGAGGCCGCCGCCGAAGCCGCCCGCCTGCTGGCCGCCGGCCTGACCCCCGAAGAGGTCGCCCAGGTCGAAGTTGAAGGAGCCGCCGCCCGCGCCCGGCCCCGGGCGGAAGCCGCCGTTGCCGAAGAGCGCGCGCGCCTCGTCGTACTCCTTGCGCTTCTTGGGGTCGCCGAGGACGTCGTTCGCCTCGGAGATCTCCTTGAACCGCTCCTCCGCCTTGGCGTTGCCCTTGTTGGCGTCCGGGTGGAACTCGCGGGCGAGCTTCCGGTACGCCTTCTTGATCTCGGCCTCGGTGGCGTCCTTGGGGACGCCGAGGACCTTGTAGAAGTCCTTCTCGATGAAGTCCTTGGTGCTCATCCCCGACGTCCCTCCTTCCCTGCGTCGACTCCCGCGTCAGCCCTCGTCCGGGCCACCGCTCTCCTTGTTCTCCGAGCCGGCCTGCGCCTCGGTGCTCTCCTCGGCCGGCTTGACCGTCTGCGCGCCGGGCTGCGGCTCGGCGACGGCCACCCGCGCGGGGCGGATGGTGCGCTCGCCGATGCGATACCCCGGCTGCAGGATCGCCACGCACGTCGTCTCGGTGACGTCCGGCGCGTAGCTGTGCATCAGCGCCTCGTGGATCGTCGGGTCGAAGGGCTCGCCCTCCTTGCCGAACTGCTGGAGGCCCATCTTGGCGATGACCGTCTCCAGCGACTCCGCGACGGACTTGAAGCCGCCGACCAGTTCGCCGTGTTCCCGCGCGCGGCCGACGTCGTCGAGCACGGGGAGCAGCTCGCTCAGGAGGTTCGCCACGGCGATCTCCTTCACGGCGATCCGGTCGCGCTCGACCCGGCGCCGGTAGTTCTGGAACTCGGCCTGGAGGCGCTGGAGGTCCGCCGTGCGCTCGCTGAGCGCCGTGCGCGCCTGGTCCAGCTGGGCCACCAGTGCCGCTTCCTGGCCCGTGTCCCCGGCCGGGGCCGCCGCCTCCTCCGCGGAGGGCTGGGCGGCGGCCTTCGGCTCGGCTTCGTCGGAGGGGACGTCGGGCTGCTGCGACTGCTCGTCGAAGCCCGGGGTCTCCTCGGTCACGCCGCACCGTCCTTGCGGTCCTCGTCGACGATCTCGGCGTCGACGACGTCGTCGTCGGCCTTCGCCTCACCGGCACCGGCGGACGCGCCGGCGGCCTGTCCGGCCTGGGCGTCGGCGTACATGGCCTGGCCCAGCTTCTGGGAGACGGCGGCGACCTTCTCCGTGGCGGTGCGGATCTCGGCGGAGTCCTCGCCCTTGAGCTTCTCCTTCAGCTCGGCGACGGCCGTCTCGACCTCGGTCTTGACGTCACCGGGGACCTTGTCCGCGTTGTCGCTGAGGAACTTCTCGGTCTGGTAGACGAGCTGCTCGCCCTGGTTGCGGGACTCGGCGGCCTCGCGGCGGGCGTGGTCCTCCTCCGCGTACTTCTCGGCCTCCTGGCGCATCCGGTCGACCTCGTCCTTCGGCAGCGAGGAGCCGCCGGTGACGGTCATCTTCTGCTCCTTGCCCGTGCCCAGGTCCTTCGCGGTCACGTGCATGATGCCGTTGGCGTCGATGTCGAAGGAGACCTCGATCTGCGGGACGCCGCGCGGCGCCGGGGGCAGACCGGTCAGCTCGAACATGCCGAGCTTCTTGTTGTACGCCGCGATCTCGCGCTCGCCCTGGTAGACCTGGATCTGCACCGACGGCTGGTTGTCCTCGGCCGTGGTGAAGATCTCGGAGCGCTTCGTCGGGATCGTGGTGTTGCGCTCGATCAGCTTGGTCATGATGCCGCCCTTGGTCTCGATGCCGAGGGACAGCGGGGTGACGTCGAGCAGCAGGACGTCCTTGACCTCGCCCTTGAGGACACCGGCCTGGAGCGCGGCACCGATCGAGACGACCTCGTCCGGGTTGACGCCCTTGTTGGCCTCCTTGCCGCCGGTCATCTCCTTGACGAGCTCGGCGACGGCGGGCATGCGGGTGGAGCCGCCGACGAGGACGACGTGGTCGATCTCGGACAGCTGGATGCCGGCGTCCTTGATGACGTTGTGGAACGGCGTCTTGCAGCGCTCGAGCAGGTCCGCGGTCAGCTGCTGGAACTGGGCGCGGGTCAGCTTCTCGTCGAGGTGCAGGGGACCCTCGGCGGACGCGGTGATGTAGGGGAGGTTGATCGAGGTCTCGGTGGACGAGGACAGCTCGATCTTGGCCTTCTCGGCGGCCTCGCGCAGGCGCTGGAGGGCCATCTTGTCCTTGCCGAGGTCCACGCCGTGGCCGGACTGGAACTGCTTGACCAGGTAGTCGACGACGCGCTGGTCCCAGTCGTCACCACCGAGGTTGTTGTCACCGTTGGTGGCCTTCACCTCGACGACACCGTCGCCGATCTCCAGCAGGGAGACGTCGAAGGTACCGCCACCGAGGTCGAAGACGAGGATGGTCTGGTCGTCCTTGTCGAGGCCGTACGCCAGGGCGGCGGCCGTCGGCTCGTTGACGATGCGCAGCACGTTCAGACCGGCGATCTCGCCGGCCTCCTTGGTCGCCTGGCGCTCGGCGTCGTTGAAGTACGCCGGGACGGTGATGACCGCGTCCGTGACCTTCTCGCCCAGGTACGACTCGGCGTCGCGCTTCAGCTTCTGCAGCACGAAGGCGCTGATCTGCTGCGGGTTGAAGGGCTTCCCGTCGAGCTCGATCTTCCAGTCGGTGCCCATGTGGCGCTTGACCGACCGGATGGTCCTGTCGACGTTGGTGACCGCCTGGCGCTTGGCCACCTCGCCGACCAGCACCTCACCGTTCTTGGCGAAGGCGACGACGGACGGCGTGGTCCTGGCGCCCTCGGCGTTGGTGATGACGGTGGGCTCGCCGCCCTCCAGAACGCTGACGACGGAGTTAGTCGTGCCCAGGTCGATGCCGACCGCACGTGCCATTTCGATTCCTCCAGCTGACTTGAGTGGAACGGACTCAAGCATGCATGACACCCGGCGCGGGGTCAACAGAGCTGAGTCGAACAGACTCAACTCTTATCCGTTCCTTACACGCAACCGCTCTATGACCTGCGGCGATACCTCGGCAGACCGTTGACGGGGATGAAAAACAGGGGTGACGGGAAGGCGTACGAGCGCGAGGACGACCACCGCGGCCACCGCCACCACCCACAGCACCGCGCCCCCGGACACCCGCCCGGTGTGGACGGCCACCCCCACGAGCACCCCACCCAACGCTCCCGCGCCGAGCAGGACGGTCACCGCGCGGGGCGCGAGTCCGAGCCGCCGCAGCCGGTGCCCGAGGTGATCCGGCCGACCGCGGGTCAGCGGCCACCGGGACAGCCGCCGCGCGAGGACCACCAGGACGGCGTCGGCGCACGCCACGGCCGTCAGGGCGAACAACACCCCGGCGCCGGCCCCGATTCCCTGCCCGGCCCGCACGAACACCGCCGCCGAGGCCACCACGAACCCCGCGAACAGCGAGCCTCCCGCCCCGAGGCCGGCCCGCGCGGGGTGCCAGTTGTGCAGCAGGAACCCGGCGAGCCCGGCGGCCAGCACGCCCAGCAGCACCGCGATCCCCTCCATCAGCTCGACCGCCGCGCAGACCGCCACCCCGAACGCGGTCACCGCCCCCACGGTGCCGGCCAGCCCGTCCGCGTGGTCGAGCCCCCGGAACGCGGCGGTGACCGCCACGATCCACCCCACGGCGAGCACCCCCTGCACCGTCCCGGTCTCCGCGTACGGCACGACGAGCGCCGCCGCCACGGTCGTACCGGTGAGCGGGATCCACCACCGCAGCCGCCACACGTCGACGGCCAGACCGAGGACGCCGATCCAGGCCCCGGCGGCCAGCAGCCGCCCGATCCCGGTGCCGAGCGGGGCGAGTCCCGCCCGGTCGCCGACCCCCGCCACCAGCCCGGTCGCGAGCACGACGGCCGTTCCCCCGGACAGCGGCACCGCCAGGCGGCGTCTGCGGTCCAGGATCCCCAGGCGCAGGGCGGGGACCCGCAGCAGTTCCGCGAACACGGCGGAGAGCAGCAGGGCGATGGTGGCGGCGGCGATCCCGTAGAGCACGGATATAAGTTAGGTGCGTATGGACCGATTTAGCGCGAATAACACGACCGGATCCCGGGCGCCATCCAGGACACCCGCGCGGGTGCCGCCATAGGCGACCCTGAGCGATTCAGATCACCCCGCGCCCGACTACAGTGCGACCGGAGATGGGGGTAATCTCGAACGGACTGCATAAGTTACCGCTTAGTAATTTCGGGGAAGCCGTAGTGGAGCCCCCGCCGAAGATCCCTCTCGAAACCCCTCGCAGGCCCGAGGAGCCCCCATGCAACTCGCCGCGATCATCGTGTCGCTGGTCCTGACCGTGGTCGGCGTCGCGCTGCTCGCACGCGCGATCGGCCAGTTCGTCCGGTACTTCAAGCTGGGCCAGCCGGTACCGGCCGGTGCCCGGACCGACAATCCCTACCAGCGCAGTGTGACCCTGGTGCGGGAGTTCCTCGGCCACACCCGCATGAACCGGTGGGGCGTCGTCGGCATCGCCCACTGGTTCGTCGCCGTCGGCTTCCTGACCCTGCCGCCGACCATCGTCACCGCCTACGGCCAGCTCTTCGAGGCCGACTGGGTACTGCCGGTGCTGGGCGGCTTCCTGCCGTACGAGCTCTACATCGAGTTCATCAGCGCGATGACGACCCTCGGCATCCTCGTGCTGATCGTCATCCGCCTGCTGAGCCTGCCCTCGCGGCCGGGCCGCAAGTCGCGGTTCACGGGCTCGAAGATGGGCCAGGCGTACTTCGTCGAGTACGTCATCCTCACCATCGGCCTCGCCATCTACGTGCTGCGCGGCCTGGAGGGCGCGCTGCACCACGTGGACCACTACGAGGCCGCGTACTTCGCCTCGTACCCGCTGGTCCTCGCCTTCGAGGGCCTGTCCGTCGCGACGCTGCAGAACCTCGTCTACCTCTTCGCGATGATCAAGCTGGGCACGACCATGATCTGGATGATCACGGTCAGCCTGAACACCAACATGGGCGTGGCCTGGCACCGCTTCCTCGCCTTCCCGAACATCTGGTTCAAGCGCGAGGCCACCGGCGGGACGGCGCTGGGCGCCCTGCAGCCGATGACCTCCGGCGGCAAGCCGATCGACTTCACCGACCCCGGTGACGACGACGTCTTCGGCGTCTCCCAGGTCGAGCAGTTCTCCTGGAAGGGCCTGCTGGACTTCTCCACCTGCACCGAGTGCGGCCGCTGCCAGTCGCAGTGCCCCGCCTGGAACACCGGCAAGCCGCTCTCCCCCAAGCTCCTGATCATGTCCCTGCGCGACCACGCGCACGCCAAGGCCCCCTACCTGCTGGCCGGCGGCGGCAAGACCATGGAGGGCGAGGAGAAGGCGTCCGAGGAGCAGCTGGCCGGCGTGCCCGCGGCGGCGCTGGCGGAGGCCGAGCGCCCGCTGATCGGCACCGCCGAGGAGAACGGCGTCATCGACCCGGACGTCCTGTGGTCCTGCACCACCTGCGGCGCCTGCGTCGAGCAGTGCCCCGTCGACATCGAGCACGTCGACCACATCGTCGACATGCGCCGCTACCAGGTCATGATCGAGAGCGCCTTCCCGTCCGAGGCGGGCACGATGCTCAAGAACCTGGAGAAGAAGGGCAACCCCTGGGGCCTGGCGAAGAAGCAGCGCCTGGAGTGGACCAAGGAGGTCGACTTCGAGGTCCCGGTCGTCGGCAAGGACATCGAGGACCTGTCCGAGGTCGAGTACCTGTACTGGGTCGGCTGCGCCGGCGCCCTGGAGGACCGCGCCAAGAAGACCACCAAGGCCTTCGCGGAACTCCTCCACATCGCGGGCGTCAAGTTCGCGATCATGGGCGGCGACGAGAAGTGCACCGGTGACTCCGCCCGCCGCCTCGGCAACGAGCCCCTGTTCCAGGAGCTCGGCATGGAGAACGTCATGTCCCTCAACGCCGCCTTCGGCGAGGAGACGGACGACGACGGCAAGGTCACCGACGAGTCCCGCAAGCCCAAGTCGGCGAAGAAGATCGTCGCCACCTGCCCGCACTGCCTCAACACGCTCGGCAACGAGTACCCGCAGCTCGGCGGCGACTACGAGGTCATCCACCACACCCAGCTGCTCCAGCACCTGGTCGACGAGGGCAAGCTGATCCCGGTCACCCCGGTCGAGGGCATCATCACCTACCACGACCCGTGCTACCTGGGCCGCCACAACAAGATCTACACGCCCCCGCGCGAGATCATCGGCAAGGTCCCGGGTCTGCGCAACGAGGAGATGCACCGCCACAAGGAGCGCGGCTTCTGCTGCGGCGCCGGCGGCGCCCGGATGTGGATGGAGGAGCGGATCGGCAAGCGCATCAACAACGAGCGCGTCGACGAAGCCCTCGCCCTGAACCCGGACATCGTCTCCACCGCCTGCCCGTTCTGCCTGGTCATGCTGACCGACTCGGTCAACGGCAAGAAGAACGACGGCAAGGCGAAGGAGTCCATCCAGGTCGTCGACGTGGCCCAGCTGCTGCTGGAGTCCGTCAAGACCCCGGCCGACCCGGCGGGCGACGAGGAGAGCGAGAGCGCTCCGCAGCCGGAGCCGGTGAAGTAACGCGGCACACCCCCGAAGGGGCCGTCCGACAGGGCGGCCCCTTCGGCATGTTCACGTACAACCTTTACGTGCCGCCGCCGGTCTCATGATCGCCGACCGTCCGGTGAACCCCGGGACAACTCCCGGCGAACCCGCACGGTCCCGGCACCTCATCGACTCCGGATGCCCGCCAGGCATCCCTCGCATGCCGCAGGAGAACCCGCATGCACCGACCCATGAGACTCGCTCTCGCCTCGGCCACCGCCGTCGCGCTGACGGGCGGTCTGCTCACCCTCGTCGCCTCACCCGCGACGGCCGCCGACGCCACCGACGTCGCCCTGGCCGACTTCAACGGCGACGGCCGGGGCGACGTGGCCACCTCGGTCAACGGCGCCCACGTCTCCGGCAAGGCCCAGGCCGGTCAGTTCGTCGTCCTCTACGGCACGTCCACCGGTGTGTCCTCCGCCAAGCGCCACACCCTCAGCCAGAACTCCACCGGAGTCCCCGGCACCGCCGAGGCCGGGGACAACTTCGGTTACGACCACGCCTACGCCGACTTCAACGGCGACGGCTACGACGACGTCGCCGTCTCCTCCCCGTACGAGGACGTCGACGGCGACAAGGACGGCGGCACCCTCGCCATCCTGTGGGGCTCCGCCTCCGGCATCACCGGCAAGGGCATCACCGTCACCGACCCGTCCCGCTCCTCCCACGACCAGTGGGGCAAGAACCTCGCCGCCGGCGACTTCGACGGCGACGGCCGCGCCGACCTGGCCGTCGGCAGCAACAACGCCACCCTCTACGTCTACAAGGGCGGCTTCACCACCGCGGGCAAGCCCGGCGGCCGCTACACCCTCACGCCGCCGATCCTGGGCAGCGAGGCGGACGGCCCGGTGAACCTGACCGCAGGCGACGTCGACGGCGGCGCGACCGACCTGATCGTCGACGGCTACGAGACCGCGTCCGAGTACGGCTGGAACCGGAACTACTTCATCCCCGGCACCGCGAGCGGCCTGGACGTCTCCGCGGCCACGTCCCTGAAGCCCGGCGTGATCACCGCCATCGGCGACATCGACAAGGACGGCTTCGGCGACATCGTCAGCGGCGCCTACTGGAACTCCACCGTCGAGGACGGCACGCCGGTCCCCGACTCCGCCAACGGCGGCAAGGTCTGGGTCACCTACGGCTCGGACGCCGGCCCGCTCACCGACTCCGCCACCGGCATCACCCAGAACACCGGCAACGTCCCCGGCACGTCCGAGGGCAACGACTACTTCGGCTACGAGCTCGACCTCGGCGACATCAACGCCGACGGCTTCCTCGACCTCGCCGTCGGTGTCGCCGGCGAGAACATCGACACCGAGGTCGACACCGGCACCGTCACGATCCTCTACGGCACCGCGAACGGCCTGAACACCGCCTCCGGCGCCCAGTCCTTCTCCCAGAACACCGCGGGCGTCCCGGGCTCCAACGAGGACAACGACGGCTTCGGCCTGGACGTCAAGCTCGACGACGTCACCGGCGACGGCAAGGCCGACCTGATCGTCGGCTCCGCCGAGAACGCCGGCAACGGCGCGATCACCTACCTGCCGTCCACCGGCTCGAAGATCACCACGAGCGGCGCCCGCTCCGTCTCCCCGAGCACCTCGGGCGTCTCCACGACGGGCACGCCGTACTTCGGCTCCAACTTCGCCGACTGAACGCGCCGCGTCTCCCCGCACCGGGCCCGCGTACCACCGCGGGCCCGGCCGCATGTCCACCGGCCCTCCGGCGACGACCGCCCGCCCTGACCGCCGGCAGCCCCGCACCCACCGCACGTTCGACGCCCCCACCGGCTGAACCACACGGAGACCGCATGCGCAGACACACCGCCACCGCCCTGGCCGCCACCCTCCTGGCGACGGGCCTGACCCCCGTGCTCCTCGCCACCTCCGCCTCCGCCGCCGTCGCCAAGCACTACGACGACTTCAACGGCGACGGCCGCCGCGACCTCGCCTACCGCGGCCTGGGCGACGTCGACCGCGACGGCGGCACCGTCACCGTCGTGTACGGCACCGCCGGCGGCCTCGACACCGCCCACCCCCAGCTGATCCACCAGGACAGCCCCGGCATACCGGGGGGCGGCGAGGAGGACGACATGTTCGGCGAGACGCTGGCCGGCGCCGACCTCAACAAGGACGGCTACGCGGACCTCGTCGTCGGCAACCCCAGCGAGCACGTCGGCAGCGTCGAGTACCGCGGGACCGTCACCATCGTCTGGGGCTCGAAGTCCGGCCTGTCCGGCGGCACCAACCTCGACCCCAAGTCCGGCGCCGGCGGCCGCTTCGGCCGCGACGTGGCCACCGGCGACTTCACGGGCGACGGATCGCCCGACCTCGCGGTGATCGGCAACGAGGAGGCCTGGCTGTACCGCGGGGCGTTCACCAAGGCCGGCGGAACCGGCAGCGTGAGCAAGATCGACAAGGCGGGCGCCGGCTGGTACTCGCACGGCCTCGCCGCCGGCAAGGTCAACGGCGACGGGCGGACGGACCTCGTCGTCCTCGGCACCCAGTACGAAGCCGGAGACGTGCCGCGCCACCGCGTCTGGTTCCTCAAGGGCTCCTCCTCCGGCCTGACCTCCGGCCCCTACAAGACCTTCACCACCGAACCCTGGTCCGCCACCATCGGCGACTTCGACAAGAACGGCTACGGCGACATCGCCGTCGGCCTGCCCGACCAGAGCGGTGGCAAGGGCGCCGTGACCGTGTGGCGCGGCACCTCCTCCGGCCCCAGCGGCTCCACCACGTTCACCCAGGCCACCTCCGGCGTCTCCGGCAGCCCCGAGACCGGCGACAGCTTCGGCTACGCCGTGTCCGCCGCCGACGCGAACGGCGACGGCCACGCGGACCTGGCGGTCGGCGTGCCGCAGGAGGACGTCGACGGAAGGGCCGACCAGGGCGGTGTCCACTTCTTCCGCGGCGGCTCGGGCGGGCTCAGCGGCGCCCGCTCCTCCTGGATCCCCCAGACGGTGACCGGCCCCGCCGACGAGTCCGCCTACTTCGGATCCTCCCTGCGCCTGCGCGACCTCACCGCCGACGGGCGGGCGGACCTGGCACTCGGCGCGGACAGCGCCGTCGTGCTGCGCGGCACGAGCACGGTCCCGACGACCGGCGGCGCCATCCCGCTGCCCGAGTTCGGCGGCGGCTTCCTCGACTGACGCGTCTCCGTCCTCCGTAGGACCGGACCGCCCCGGCCCCCTACGGAGGACGGACGACCCGGCTGACGACCCCTTAGGGGATGTCACAGCTCGGCCGCAAACCCGGCCCCGAACGCCGGGGTCCGGTACGTCACCGCCCGGGACCAGGTACGTTCGATGACGTGGCTGGATTCAGGATCGGACGCGGCCGGAACAACAACGGCGCTCCTCACGCGCGACCGCAACACCCCCCGCACGGGCAGCAGACGCCGCAGGGGCCGTCGTACGGCTACCCGCAGGCGCCGCAGCCGTACCCGCAGCAGCCGTCGTACGGCGGTGGCGGCGCCGGCCCCTGGCCGCACGCGAACCGCGGCCCGGGCGGACCCGGTGGCCACGGCGGTCACGGCGGTCACGGCGAGCCGGAGTACTTCGGCGACGGCGCGTACCCGCACGGCGCCCAGGGCGCCCCGCACGACCCGTACGCGGCCAACAACCCCGGCCACACCCAGGCCTTCTCGATCAACGAGGACCCCTACCACCAGGGCGACACCTACCACGCCGGCACCGCCCCGCCCCCCGGCCCGGTCGGACCCCGCCTGCACTGGAAGGACCTGCTCAAGGGCATCGTCCTGTCCCCCGCCCAGACGTTCCTCCGGATGCGCGACTACACGATGTGGGGCCCCGCCCTCATCGTCACCTTCCTCTACGGCCTGCTCGCCGTCTTCGGCTTCGACACCGCCCGCGAGGACGCGATCAACGCGACCCTCTCGAACGCGATCCCGATCGTCCTGACGACGGCCGTCGCGATGGTGCTCAGCGCCTTCATCCTCGGCGTGGTCACCCACACCCTGGCCCGCCAGCTCGGCGGCGACGGCGCCTGGCAGCCCACGGTCGGCCTCTCCATGCTGATCATGTCCCTCACGGACGCGCCCCGCCTGGTCTTCGCCATGTTCGCCGGCGGCGACGCCGCCTTCGTCCAGATCCTCGGCTGGGCCACCTGGGTGGCGGCCGGCGCCCTGCTCACGGTCATGGTCAGCCGCTCCCACGACCTCCCCTGGCCGAAGGCCCTGGGCGCCTCGGCGATCCAGCTGGCCGCCCTGCTGTCGATCGTGAAGCTGGGCACGTTCTGACGCGGACACGCATGAAGGAGGGGGCTCCCGGCACCGGGAGCCCCCTCCTTTTTCCTTCTTGCCGCCCTCAGGCGTCGAGCACCTGACCGTCCCGCTTGACCACGGGTTCCTGAACGGACCACGGGAAGTTGATCCACTCGTCGGTGCGCTTCCAGACGTACTCGCACTTCACCAGCGACTGCGTCTTCTCGTAGACCACGGCGCTGCGCACCTCGGCGACGGCGTCGAGGCAGAAGTCGCGCACGAGCTTGAGCGTCTTGCCGGTGTCGGCGACGTCGTCCGCGATCAGCACCTTCTTGTCGGTGAAGTCGATGGCGTTGGGCACGGGCGCGAGCATGACGGGCATCTCGAGGGTGGTCCCCACCCCTGTGTAGAACTCCACGTTCACCAGGTGGATGTTCTTGCAGTCGAGGGCGTAGGCGAGCCCGCCGGCCACGAAGACGCCGCCGCGGGCGATGCTCAGCACGACGTCGGGCTCGTACCCGTCGTCGGCGATCGTCTGGGCGAGCTCACGGACGGCGACGCCGAACTGCTCGTAGCTGAGGTTCTCGCGCATGCCGCTCACACCTGCGTCCGATGGAAGTTGAGGAAGGACCGCGAAGCCGTCGGCCCCCGCTGCCCCTGGTAACGCGACCCGTACCGCTCGCTCCCGTACGGGTGCTCGGCCGGCGAGCTGAGCCGGAACATGCACAGCTGCCCGATCTTCATACCGGGCCACAGCTTGATCGGGAGCGTCGCGAGGTTGCTGAGTTCGAGGGTCACGTGCCCGGAGAACCCGGGGTCGATGAACCCGGCGGTGGAGTGGGTGACCAGCCCGAGCCGTCCGAGCGAGCTCTTCCCCTCCAGCCGCGAGGCGAGGTCGTCCGGCAGCGTGATGACCTCGTACGTACTGGCCAGCACGAACTCACCGGGGTGAAGGATGAACGGTTCGTCCCCCTCCGGCTCCACGAGCCGGGTCAGGTCCGCCTGCTCGACGGAGGGGTCGATGTGGGGGTACCGGTGATTCTCGAACACCCGGAAGTAGCGGTCGAGGCGTACGTCGATGCTGGACGGCTGCACCATGGCGTCGTCGTAGGGATCGATACGCACCCGTCCGGCGTCGATCTCGGCCCGGATGTCCTTGTCAGAGAGAAGCACGGGCCCGAGGATACGCAAGGCGCGCGGACCGGCCACCATCGGCCACCCCGCGCGCTGCCACTGTGACCGGTGCTACCGCTTCTGAAGACTCACCGGCACGACACTGCGGAGCCGCGCACAGCGCGGACACCGCAGAAGCCGGCCGGGGCCGAGTCGCTCGGCCTGCTGCATCGGAAACGAGGCGGCGGTGAACACGTGCCCATCGGCACAGCGGACGACGGTGCGCTCCATCAAGTCCAAGAGTCCCTTCCCCAAGAGGCCGCGTCTGGCGAACTGCCCTGACGACAAAAGCCACATTACGGGATCAAAGGAACGGTCCTCCAGGCGGCACCCCGCACCTTCACCGTACGCCCCAACTTCTGCCCCCCGCAGCCGCATCCACCCCCTGAAACAGCATCAGGCCCCCGGGCTTGAACACCGGGGGCCTGGCATGGGGTAGAGTAAGCGAGCGTCCGGACACCGTTGATGCGACGGATTCTGGATCTTACGCGGGTGTAGTTTAATGGTAGAACATCAGCTTCCCAAGCTGAGAGCGCGAGTTCGATTCTCGTCACCCGCTCCACGAAGAAGGCCCAGGTCAGAGACCCGGGCCTTTCTGCTGTTCACGGCGATCACTCGTCGCGTGCCAGATCCGTGCCAGAAGGCTTCTCGACGGCCTCCCGGGCAGCGGCGGCCCGGGCCTTCCGGACGGTCGCGTCGAGGCCGGCGGCGACCTCTTCCTGACGCTCCTCGTCGGAGTGCTGGTAGATCAGCGCGGCCTTCTCGGACGACTGCCCGGCGCGGACCATCGTGTCCTTGAGGGTGGCCCCGGACCGGGTGGAGAGCGTGTGCCCGGTGTGCCGAAGGTCGTAGAACCGGAAGCCCTCGGGCATACCGACGACCTCCCGCGCCCGCCGCCACTTCCGCCCGAAGGTGCTGCGCCGGAACGGAGCCCCCTTCTCCCCCACGAAGACCAACCCGTCCGGCCCCGGCTCGGCGTACGACTCCAGATGCCACCGGAGCTCCCGGCGGAGGAACGCGGGAAGAATCACAGTCCGGGTCCCGGCCTCCGACTTGGTGTCGCCCTGGACGCGCCGCCCATTCATCCGCTCCGGCTCGGCGAGGCGGATCCGGACGCGCAGGTTGTCGACGTCGACCTCCCGGCGGCGGAGGCCGGCCAGTTCCTCCGGCCGCATCGGGCCGTAGGCACCGAGGTACACCATCAGCCGCCACCGCATCCCCACCGCATTGGCGAGGGCATCGACCTGGGCAACAGTGGCGATGCGCCGCTCAGTCGCCTTCTCCTTACCGGCGCCCTTGATCCGGCACGGGTTGCGCTGGATCAGCTCGTCGTCGACGGCCGTCTCCATGATGGCTTTCAGGAGGCGGTACGCCTTTGCCGTCATCGTCTTGGCGTTCGTGGTCCGGAGCCGTTCGGCACGCCACTCGCGTACGCGGGGTGCGGTGATCTCGTCGAGGTCGAGGTTCGCGAAGGCGGTCAGGTGCTTGTCGAGGAGGTAGCGGTAGAGATCCCGGGTCAGCGGAGCCAACTCGCGTTCCTCCACCCACTTGTCGGCGTAGGCCCGGAAGCCCACCGCGCCGGCCTCCGGGTCCCTCCACTCGCCCCGGCGGATCTCCGTCTGCTTCTCGGCGAGCCAGTCATCCGCGTCGGCCGTCGTCTCGAAGGTGAAGGGAGCCGGACGCATCACACCGTCCGGGCCCGGGTAACGCGCCTGGTACCGACCGGAAGGCAGCCGTCTGATCGCTCCGAAGCGGCGGCGCCTGCCCCTGCTGTTGGCCATCAGGCAGCCCTCCCGTATCGAGCACGGGGCCGCCTGATCGGCTCGACCGTGTGAGACGAGATGAAGTCGGCAAGGGCGCTCTCCGGGATGCGTACGTGCCGACCGACCTTGACGTAGCGGATGCGTCGCTCCTCGATCAGCCGTCGAGGGAAGCGGACCGTGGTGCCGAGCAGTTCGGCGACTTGGTCGACGGAGAGATAGCGCTCAGCCACGGGTGGGTTCTCCTTCCGTTCCGGGAGCGGGTTCGAGGGTTTCGGCGAGCCAGGCTTCGGCGTCGGTGAGGCCGGTTCCGGCGTAGATCCAGTGCGCGAGGACGAGGGTCGTGCCCGGGGCCGTCCCGCCCGCTGCCAGGGCTTGTGCGCGGCGCCATTCGGCACGGGCGTCGCGGAGGGCGCCGAGAGTGGTGGAGTAGCGGCGGGACTTGGTGGAGAAGTGGCCGCGGAAGCCGAGCATGTGGGCCCAGGCCCGCAGGCGGAGGTATTCGAGGTCCTTACGGGCGCCAAGGGTCCAGGCGGTGCGGATGAGCCGGCGGGCGTGGTCGCTGATGTCGAGCTGGGCGAGTTCGGCGAGGAACCTCAGCGGCCGGTCGAGGGCTCCCGTGGCGGTCTCGGCGCCCTTGGTTGCGTACTTGGCGATGTACGCGGCGACGGCCCGCTCAGTCAGTTCCTGGTCGCCGTCGAAGTCGGCCGAGCGGATGGTACGAACGTCGAGCTGTCGGCCGAAGGTGAAGGTGTGGGCGCGGCCGTCGATGACCGGGCCGTCCACGCGGGCGGCGGTAGCGGCGGCCCGGATGGCGTCGGTGAGTAGTTCGGCGGTGGCCCAGGCGGGAGGCGGGGTGTCGCCGCCCTCGGGGCCGTCGATGCGGATGACGGCGTGAAAGTGGACGGCTCCGCGCTTCTGGTACTCGGCGACCTTGGCGAAGGACACCCGGGCGTGCTCGCGGAAGGCCCGCTGTGTGAGTCCGGCGCGCTTGGCGACTTCCCGGCGCAGGTAGGTGGAGAAGCGCCGCCACAGCGGACCGGCGTGCGCGTTCCAGAGGACGGCCGCTTCGTAGTCGTAGGTGTCCGGGTCGAGCGGGGTGCCGAGGGCGGGGTCGTCCTGGTCGTGGAGGGCGCCGCAGCGGCAGCGGCGGACCGAGCCGGCCGGACCGGTAGGGCGGTTGTGGACCGGGCCGAAGCTCGGCGCGGTGAAGGTGGCGAAGACGCGCGGGTGTGCGGCGATGCGTTCGGGGACTCCCTTGCCGCCGCGCAGTCCGGAGGTGATCAGGTGGAAGGTGTCGCGGCGGTACACCTCGGCGCAGGCCGCGCACCGGGTCGTGCGGCGGTTGTTGCAGCGGACCAGGAGGTGACCGGCCGGGAGGCCGGCGGAGTCGAGGTGATGGAGAACGTTCCCGATCTCGCCGGTGCGGGTGTCGACGGCGTACTCGGTGCGGTGGCCGTCGAGGCGGATCGGGTGCGTGCAGCCGCCGAGGCCGGCGAGCTGGCGCAGGAGTGCGGGCATGGTGCCGAGGGCGGCCAGTTCGCCGAGTTCGCGGAGCGGAGGCGGAGTGGCGCGGGTGATGATGGCTTTCTCCTTCTGGTTCGGCTGGAGGGAGACGGCCCCCGGGGCGGCGGATGCTTGGCGGTATCGAGGCCGCCCCGGGGGTCCGGTGCGTCAGCGGCGGTGCTGGTCGCGGAGCAGCGAGCGCAGGACCACGGCGGCGACGGCCACGGAGACGGCCGTGACGGCGACGGCGGCCAGGAGCGCGGTCAGCACAACGCCGCCGACGAGGACGGCCACGACCGCTCCGGTGCTGACGGAGATCTGAGGAGCCGGACGTCGCGCGGGCGCCTGGTCGGCCACGGTGTGGGGGTGCGCGGGCGGCGGCGTCGGGCTGTCGGGGTATTTGGGCAGGAACACGGCGAAGCTCTCCTCATCTACTCGTCTAGTCATGTGAGCCGTTGACGATGTCCACGCCGGAGCGCGTGCCGGACTCGATGGCCGGGGCCATGAAGGTGTCCGAAAGCCAGAAGCCGAAGAGGGCGATCAGGACGACGATCCACGTGCGGACGCCGAGGAACTTGACCGCTCCCCAGGCGAAGAAGCCGAGGAGGACGACGAGCGGCAGGCTGACGGTCACGGTGTGCGGGTCCTTTCAGCGGACGGGGCAGCGGTGGGTACGGGCAGCCAGCTCGGCGGCAGCGCGGCTGTCGTAGTCGGCGGAGAAGCCGCAGCGCGGGGCCGTGCAGGCGGCGGTGTGCTTCTCCCGGCCGCGCCCGTCGTAGGACGTGCCGACCTGGACGGGGCCGATGCGGCTGACGTTGCGGAAACGCTTCGGTGCGGACATGGTCAGTTCTCCTGTCGCAGGCTGGGGCCAGGGAAATCGCGCAGGATCCGGGCGGCTTCCCCGGGGTCCGACATGCGGTCGGCAGCTTCTTCGGCGAGGAGCCGAGCGAGCGCCAACCGACCGCTTACGGCCATCTCACGGGCCGCTTCGAGGTAGTCGGCGGCCGTGTTGAAGCAGAGAGGCATGGTTCTCCTTTGTCGGTCAGGTGAGCTGGGCGGCAATGGCGTCGGCCATGGGCGGCGGGACACCGAGGCGTGCGCGCAGGGTCGGGGTGTCGATGGCCGTTCCGGTGCGGGCGTGGTGCTCTGCGGCGACTTTGCGGGCGTGCTCGACCAGGGCGGCCGGGACGGTGACCGGCGGCGGAGCCGGAGCCGGTGCCGGCTCGACTGCCGGAGGCGCCGGGGGTTCCGGTGCGGGATCGGGCGCGTCCTCCTGGTCCTCGATGTCCTCGGGCTTCTCCTGGCCCACGGCGTCACTGGTCTCGTTGTGCGTGGTCGGTGACGAGTGGACGAGGAGGGTTCCGCCGAGGAAGGCGACCGCGGGCCAGCCCGCGACGAGGATGCGGAGCCAGGCCGGCACATGGTCCAGGTCGAGCAGTCCGGCGGTGGCGACGTTGGCGCCCAGGGACGCGGCGAGGGCGATCAGGAACCAGCACCACCCGGCTGCTTTCGCCTCGCCGGACCGCAGTCGGCGCCAGGCGGCGACGAGCAGCAGGTCGACCGAGACGGGATAGGCCCACGCCTTCCACCCGTCCTGTCCGGCCGCCGAGGCGACGTCGTGCAGGTGGGCGAAGGACAGAGCGGCGGCGATGACCGCTTGGACGAGCACCGCGTCAACACGGGCCAGGTGGGCACGCATGCTGCGGCTCCTTCCGGGTTCGGGCATGGGAGGGGTAGGGACATGGCGCGAGGCGGTCACGCCGACCGGGGATACGTGCAGGCGCGGGTCAGTCGGTCACCGGGCGGGGCCGCACGACCGGGCCCGGTGTCTCGGCGGGCGGCCGTACGGGCACGTCGGGCCGGAAGGGCTTGAGCGCGGGCAGGTCGGGGACCAGGTGGGCCGACTCGCGGCAGGTCTCGGCGGCGTCGCCGAGGGAGAGGTACGGCGTGCGGATGCGGGACCAGCCGCCGGAGGTGTCACCGGCCACGGCGAGGCCGGGCCGTTCGGGGGCGATGGCGCAGGCGGCGGAGACCGCTTCGGGGGCGATGTCGCCGAGCGCCATCTTGGCGGAGGCTTCATCGTTGACGCGGTGGCAGACACGACCGGTCAACTGGGCCCGCAGCATGGTCGCCCCTTTGCCCAGCTCAGCGCCGAAGCGCTGGCCGCAAACCTCCAAGTAGATGCCGGCGGCCCGGCCGAGCTGGGCGAGCCGGATGAGCTGGGTGACCATCTCGTCCCGGCGTTCCTCGTCCTTCTTCGTGGCGACGAGGAAGAGTTCGGCCACTTCGTCGACGAACAGCACGACAGGCACCGGGCGTTCGTGCTCGGGCAGGCCCCAGATGTCGGAGGTGATCTCCTCGTCCGGTGTGCTCGGCGCGATGCCCTGCCGGGCCTTGATCAGGTCGTACCGGTCCTCCATTTCCTTGATGAGCACGGGCAGCAGCTCGGCGGCTTGCTCCGGGTCGGTGGCGAGCGCCGACAGGCGCGGGGCGAAGGGCGCCAGTTCCACGCCCCGCTTGCAGTCGATGCCGACCAGGGTGACGGGCTGACGGGCGAGGCCGGCGACGAGGTGACGCAGGTACATGGACTTGCCGGACAGCGTGGCGCCGAGGGTGAGTTGGTGCGGAACGGTGCGGTAGTCGCGTACGAACGGAGTGGCGTCCTCGCGCAGCGCGACCGGCACCCGGAGAAGGTCCGGGCGGAGTTTGCGCGGCATGCGCACCCGCCGCAGCACGTCGAAGCCGACGAGCCGCAGTTCGACCACGCCCGGCTTGATCGTGGTCACGTAGACGGCGTGGACGCCCCAGGCGTGGCGCAGCCGTTCGGCGGAGGCGGCCACGTCGGCGGGTTCCTGCCCCGGGGCGAGCCGCAGGCGGACCCGTAGCCCCGTCGTGGTCGGCCGGATGATCCCCCGGCGCGGCGGTACGGGCCGGACCTCACGGCGGGTGGTGGCCTTGACCGCCAGGACCCGCAGCCGGGAGGGGGCCACGGTCAGCCCGCACGCCTCCATGACGGAGCCGTAGGAGCTGAGCAGCCGGACCGTGGACACCGGTAAGCCGACCGTGGACCAGTAGACGCCGGGGTGTCGTGCCCGGGCGTAGGCGGCCCCACCGCCGAGCGCGGCGACGGGACCACCCACCTCCAGAAGCGTTGCCAGGTCGGTCATCAGGCCGACGCCCCCATGGCGGCCGGGAAGGCGGCCGGAGTGACGGCGGCGGCCCGGAAGGCGATGCCGTGGCGCTGCTGGCCGTTGAACACGCTCTCCCACGGCCGGGCGACCAGGCCCGGCAGGGAGACCGGGGCGCCGAGGGTGAGCCCTTCCGACACCCCACTCTCCGGAACGGTCACCTTGATCAGGGACGACTCCCCCTCCTCGATGTACACGACGCCGATCGTCATCAGCGCCTCACCGCTGACGGCGTCCTTCGCGATCTCGCCCGACTGCCGGTCGCGGACCTTGGGCTCGGGCGCCTCGGTCAGCAGGATCGTCGCGGCCGAGGTCTCCACACGGATGGTGCGCAAGGCTTCTCCCCATCTACTCGTCTAGACAAGATGCATCCTTCGAACCCGACGACGCCGGGAACGGGATCACCTTGCCACACAACTTGCCCACTCGTCTATACGAGTATGCGTGTCGGTGTGTACGAGTTCGGAGGTCCACTCCATACGTCGGCCAATCCTCCATCGAGGTCACCCGAAGGACCCGTCCTTACGGACGACGAACAGATCGCAACCGTCGTGCTCGAAACGGACCCGCCCATCGAACGGCGAGCCGGGATGAGTGCAGACTCCCCAGTCCCGCCCCAGCCCACCTCTCAACGCGACCCAGAACTGACACCCACCGCACTGCTCGTCAAACCACTCATCCCGATAACCAGACTGATCAGTACGCCTGCTCCGCAGCCGCACCCAGCGCTCGTGACACTCATCGTTGTGCCGACGGTTGTCACCCGTCCAAGCCCTGTCAGACATAGCGCGACCCGGGCTCAGGTGGCTGGAAGCTGGTAGGAGAGGACGTACGCGTCCGCCGCCATCACCGTGTCGCAGACCTCCACGGCCCGCCCCGCAGTGTCGAAGGCGGTGCGGATCAGGTGGATCACCGGCACGCCGGAGGCCAGTTGCAGCGTCTTCACCTCGGACGGCGAAGGCATCCGGGACCGGATCTCCTCCTCGAAGTGGTCGAGCTGGTGGCCCAGTTCCTCAAGGCGGGCGTAGATGCCACCGGGGCCCGGGTTGGGCTCGGCGATCTGCGTACCGCGAGCGATGTCGAGCGGGAGATACGACGTGGCGAACTCGACCGGCCGGCCGTCGAGCAGGTACCGGCGACGCCGAGCGAGCACGCGTCGCACGGACCCGAGCCGGGTGGAGATGTCCTGGCTGGCCTTCTCCTCCTTCACCTCCAGGCTGTCCACGGTGGGGTGACTGCCGGCGGCGTCGGCCTCCACGATGAACGCGGACTTCCCCTGCTCGCGGTGGCGCCGGGCGAACCGGTCGGAGGCGAGGCGGCGCACCGGAGGCCGGGGCCGGACGAAGACACCCCGGCCGTGCTCGGCGTGCACCAGGCCCTCGCCCTGGAGGATCGAGAAGGAGTTCCGGACCGTCATCCGGGAAACCCCGTAGTGCTCGACCAGCTCAGCCTCAGAAGGCAGCTTCTCCCCTTCCTTGAATCGCCCACGGTCGATGGCCTCGCGCAGCTGGTCGGCGATCTGCCGGAAGACCGCACGATCACTGGTCGGGTCGAGGCCGCCGAGAATGCTCGGTAGAGACGCCATGCGTACTCCTTTAGGTATCTAGACGAGTGGGCGAGTCTTGTTGCTACGGTGGAGAGCCTAGTCAGCCGAGAGGGCCGAGGAACGTGAGCACAGAACGCCCGCACTCCGTGAGCGTCGCCGGGGTCATCGTCGATGACCAAGGCCGGGCCCTCCTGATCAAGCGCCGCGACAACGGCCACTGGGAGCCCCCGGGCGGAGTCCTCGAACGCGAGGAGACCATCCCCGAAGCCCTTCAGCGCGAAGTCCTCGAAGAGACCGGCATCAAGATCGAGCTTCCCGCGACCTTGACCGGCGTCTACAAGAACATGACGGGCCTGATCGTCTCCCTCGTCTTCCGCTGCCAGGCGGCCGACGGCACCCCCACCACCGGGGACGAAACCCACGCACTGCGCTGGGCCACCCGCGAAGAAGTCATCGAACTCGCCGACGAGGCGTACGCGATCCGCGTCCTTGACGCACTCGACGCGGCGTCCCCGCCGGCCGTCCGCGCCCACGACGGCGTGAAACTCGTCTAGCCCGAACCCGCTGCACATGGCGGCCTACCAGCACGAAGGAACTTGTATGCACGAGTATACGAGTAGCGCCCGGGTCTGGGGGCTCAGTTGCCCAGGATTCCCGGAAGAGGTCAGCAGGGCCCGCCGCTGGACCCGCGACATCCTGCGAGGTTCGCCGTTGGCCGAGGACGCCGAGCTGATCGTCAGCGAGCTGAGCGCGAACGCGATCCTCCACACGGCCAGCGGTCAGACATCCGGCAGCTTCCATCTGGCCCTCGCGGTCTCCCCGCAGGTGATCGCCCTGTCGGTCACGGACGACGGAAGCACCGGCACGGCGCCGAAGGTCGAGCACCAGGACCAGGAGGCGGAGCACGGCCGGGGCCTGGGCATGGTCAGCGCACTCGCTCACCGGGTCGTCGTCCACGGCAGCCAAGGCGGCCACACGGTCACCGCGGAACTCTTCACCGATGCCGGCCCGGCAGGAGGGCACCCGTGCTGACGTCCGCTCCTGCCGCAGCGCTGAGCACAGGCAGCCGGCCCCTCCCCTGCCGATGCCGAGCCGCCGCCTACCCGTTGAACGAGGTCTGTTCCATCCCCTTGGGATCACACGACGCCATGAGCCCACGCCTGGCACTGCGCTGGTTACGCGAGCGCACGCAGCACATCACCGACCAGCTCGACGCCGCATACGCACAGCCGGGCCTGCACTGGCTGACGGACGAGGCCGAACATGAACGGGCCCTCGCCTACCTGACCAGCGGCACGGGGTACCAACTCACTCTCTACGACGAAAGCACCCGCTACGTGCTGCTGGCCTACCCGGCGGGATCGACCCCATGAACGGGCCCGCCCGCGGCTACTGGTGCGAATGCTGGACCGAGCAAGTCACCGGCACGGGAGGGCCGGCGCGCCTGGCATCGTTCGACGCGTACTCGGCACCCCAGGCAGACCGCTGGGTAGCCATCGCTCTCCGCACCATCTCACCGGCGCTCGACTCCGACGCGTCGGACGAAGCCTGGACGTGGCTGTACGAAGAGCGCGCCGAGACCCGCAGAGCTCTGATGCGCTCCGAGCCCTGCACGGTAACCATCACCCATGCCGACGTCCGCGTCACATGGACGATCCGACCAGTGCTCTTCCTGCCCCTCGCACACCGGCAGGACTCCGAACTCCCAGCATGCGCACGCAGCTTCAAGCCCCACCGCGCAGACTGAGTTACAACTTTCTCTACTGGTTCAAGGCGGCTCGCTCCGCTCCCCGCGCGCGACCCGGCCCCCGGCCGGGCCTGCGCTCCTGCCTTCGTCCCGCTCCAGCCCGGCCGGCGCCCGTGCCGCGCGCACAGCAATCAGCCGCTTGCCGTCAGAGAAGGGGTACGTCATGGCTGGGGCGGTCGGCTCCACGGCTTTAGGCAGCCACTTTGGCGCGAGCCTCGAAGATCATGGCCCCAACGTCGTGCTTTAACGGGCAGGTCCACAGACTGCCCGACGCGCCGGAAGCTTACGGGGCCATGATCACTCGCGCCAAAGCAGCTCCAGCCCAAAGCCGCTACACCGACCGCTCGCCGATCCTCACGCGCTACCGTCCAAGCCCGAACGAAATTCCCATGATGCCTCCGACCTCCGTATCAAGAACTGTTCTCCTAATCCCGTCTTTGAACCATGATTCACGCGCGATGGCCGGAGGTACATCGTTACTGTTCATGGTGCAAATGTATTGGCAACCTGACTGATTCGCCGTCTTCTGGGCAAGTGATAGGCCGGCCGCGACTTGCCTCGGATCCACACCATCGAAGATTACGGAATCATGAATCAAGAACCCAGGATGTTGGCTAGATCGGACCCCTTCAGCCATGAGCGTCAGATCGAAGCACAGGAGCTGCATACGCGTTACACCGCTACTAGAAGCCGTAGCTACCTTGATACTGAACTTGTAACCGAGATCGTCTACTTCGGCCGTTAGAACACCGCTGACACCATACAGGTCCTGCATCATACGATCGAATCGAGCGGCAACCGCATCCAACTTTCGCCTTTTGACGCTTAGATCTCGCGCAGCCTCTTGGCGCATTTGCGCCTTCTTGAGTCGCACATCCTCTTGGGCTTGAGCCAGCTCGCGCACGTTGTTCAGCGCCGTCTCAATTTCGCCAACTCGTGCCGCCGCCTGGACCACCTCTGCTTGCAGAGCGCCCAACTCTTCAAGCGCTCCGCCAGCGTCCAGGACAGCCAATATTGAGTTCCTGCGCGCGCTTAGCTCCTTGATCCGTTCGTCACGCTCCGCTTGCTGGGCATGAAGCCTTTCGAGTTCAGCAGAGAGGAAACGCCGCCTGTTCCCCATCAGTTTCTCGTGAAAAGCAGCGACGGCGTCAAAGCTGCGAAGAGCCTCCACCGTGAAAGCTCTTTCCATCTCGCCATACAAGTCGGCGACGTCGGAACTAGCGACGTGGTCTTCCTCGTTAGACTCCATCGATTCTTTGTACAGCTCAATCATGCGCCGATCGACGACGCTTTCGTTCCTGAGCTCTTTCAATTCTTCAGTCAGACGGTCAGCCCGGGCGATGAGCCCCTGCGGATCCTCCACTATTTGGAAACCAGATACCCGCGACTGAAGTTCATCCAACTCACGCTGAGCCTCAGCAAGCTCCAACATCAACTCAGGTTCGGGCCTCAAAGCCTTAGGTAGCAAATTCGCGCTAGTAGCCCTAGCAATTGCCTTATAGGTCTCGGACTCTTCGTCGAGCTTGGAAAGATCGCGAACAAGTTCCCAATTCAGCCCGAGGAGGTAAGCGACATGCTCACGCGAACTCCAAGCCGCCTGTTGGGGGATTATTTTAAGTGGATCCTTTACTGCTTCCGTTCGAATCACGTACGAGAGAAGGGTTCTCGGGGAAATAGCACGTTCACCCGACTCTGCAACGCGATCCAGCGAGAACAGACCTAGACCAAGGAGGAACTTCCAGTCATCGACAGAAATCATCGATGACTCGTCAACGAACGAACTAAGCGCTTGAGCCAGCGATGCGGGATATTCGACTTTTACCCGAGTTCCACCCTTGACGGATCGAGTAACTGAAACTCGCTCGTCGAAGAGATCAAGCTCAAGCGTAAATGACCAGCCCAGGTTCCCGAGCGGAGACAGGGGCTTCGGCAGGTTCCCGCCGAGGCAGTAGTTAATCGCCTGAATAAGGGTGGTCTTCCCTCGTGCATTGCGACTGTGCTTGTCGGTTGCGCCAGGCGCCTTGTCCGCAAGAACAACATTGAATCCAGGCTGAAAGGAAATGGGAACGAACGATCCCTTATTCGCACTAATCCTGTGCAGCATTTCGCCCCACCACCTTGATCAAGACTGATCCATCGAACTCCAAGAGCTTCAGCGCAACGAGTACATCCAGCGTCAGCACGAACCGCTCGAAAGGAAGATCTGGAAATATTGATTTGTAAGTCAGCCATGCTGTGCCGACCGTTGAAGTGGATTCGAGCTGCTTGTATAGCCTTGCCGCGTGCACGGCAAGGCTGCTCGACGTCTTGAGGTGCCGATTAGGCAGCAGAAGACTCATGCTCGAATATCTCACACATTTCGAATAGATGGGCCACGGTCGCCAGCACTGCTGCGCGTAGCGTGTCGGACTCCACAGGCCCGGCATTGTCCAGCGCTACGGCGCAAACATACTCAAACAGATCATCACCTTCAAGTCCCTGCGCAATTCCGCCGTAGTACTCCTGCTTGAATCGCGCTGCAAGCAAGTTCCCGAAATTAGACCTCATCCTGCTGATGGACTCAATGAACTCGCCAACTTCGTTGGATTTTGCGAGGCCCGTCTGTATTCGCTCCTCCGCCACCGGACCCAAACTGTTAAGCTCAATCTTCTCTTGGATGTCGAGCGGTATTACAATCGCGTCGCCTGTTCTCTCGGTAGACGTACCGAGGAATTTGCATACGATTTCTAGATGCTCGAATCCAACCTTCCCCATGGCGTGACTCATGGCGCGAGCAACTTTGCGCTCGTGAGTACGTTTGGCATCAAGAAGGTATTCGGTTGTGTGGAAAGCCAGTTGTGTATCGATGGCGTCATGGTGAGGACCGCAGAGGTAAATTAGGTTCGCTGCGCTGCCTCGTTGCTTCGGAGACATACTGGCGTCATAGCGCGGGCCCCCCTTGCTTGCCGCAGCTATGTGAGCGATCTTCCCTACGACCTTGTCATCGTCCTCGGCGACCTTGGCATCAATCGTCAGCGCCGCGCCACAGCCCGGGTAGGCGCAGCGATCGCCGCTTCGCTGAATGACGATCTTTGCCTGCGCTACCGGCACAGGGTCTCTGGCCACAGTCCCCCCACTTGAACCCAGACCAACCCGCTTGCAGGGCCACACCTCTGACGGGCACACAGAAGGATCTAGCCTAATGGTTCAGCTTCAACGTAGGTAGATGCTGACGGAAGGTACTAGCCCTACCCTTGTCGTGGCGAGCACAGCGCACGGGAGCGCGACCGCGCGCCAGGACGTAGAGCCTCTCGGGCGGGCTGCACCACAAGCGCACCAGATCGGGCGGGTCACAGCAGGGAATCACGGTCAAGGTAGCTGCGCCCGATGGGGCTGCGCCGGTCCGTTCGCGCAGGTCAGCGCCCAAGCCAGCTCCAAATGATCGCAACTTCCTAGCTGAGGGCGCCGACACGTTTTTACGACGTCGGCTATCGCGTCTTGCTCTGGCCAATGGCACTGGCAGCATGACTGAGACCGGTGGGGGTGCGGCGGGGCATACGCGTCTGGTCGGTCAGCTGTCCCACCGCCGCGGCTCACTGTCGCCGGCTGAGACTCAGACGAACTGCTTCGACGGCACCTGCTGTCGACCGGCACAGACTCCAGGCTGATCGAGGCGGGCCGTCTCTGAGCCTGAGCAGCTCAGCAGTAGCCACTGAGCCTTTTTCAACCTGGCATTTTCGCTGGTCAGATGGTTGGATCTCGGCCTTGACTGTAGCTGGGCCAAGCTGTTGACCAGCGATCCCATCATGCGACAGACCGCCCGCCGGTCACTCCGCATGGCGCCCGACGGTCGACGTCAGTCAGGTTGGAGAAGGCTCACTGCGGTTGTCTCGCCAAAGTGCCTCCTGTAGCTGGCTCTGTGCGGAAGAATCGTCTGGTGTCCAACTACCGTATGCCAATCGCCGCGTCAGTCATCAAAGCAGCATTCGCACAAGCTGGCGGCAGGTGTGCATTCCCCGAGTGTCAGCCCCTCGTCCTTGAGAATGGTGCACCGCTCCTCGAAATCGCCTTTATCGAATCACTTGCGCCAGGCAGCCAAAGGTATTCAACCCGTCTGACGCCAGAGGAGCGAGTAGGCATCAAAAACCTCATCGTTCTTTGCCCCACACATCACGCCTACGTCGACAGGAATCCCGAGACTTACTCGCCGGACATATTGCGCCAGATGCGTGAGTCGCACATTGAGCGAGTGGAGATGGCTCTAGATGGAGTTCAGTCACGAGCCACAACCTCACGTCGCCTCGCTTACGCGCTGAAGATCTGGGAGGACAGTCGAGAGAACGATACTGAAGAGTACTGGCAGGAGTTCTTTTCCGAGCACCCTGAGGTGCTGGTTCTGGCTCTGGACGGTAGAGCCTACACGCTCAGCAGCAAGTGCTACGTAGGGGGTAAATCGGTAGACAACACGGGCGGGAATGAGCTGGATTTCCTCGCTCAGTACGGCGGAAATGTCGCACTGATTGAAATCAAGACACCCAAGTCAAGACTACTCGCTGCAACGAAGTATAGGGGCAATGTGTACGCCCCTTCCAAGGAATTGGCTGGATCGACTGTACAGGTACTTGAGTACCGGAATAGTCTTCTGTGCAATCTTCCCAATCTGGCATTTCACACTCCCGGGCTCCGGGCGGCTCATCCCTTGGGCGTCGTGCTGATTGGGGACCTGGAACGCGAAATCACGAGCGAGGATCAGCGTAGATCGTTCGAACTCTACCGGTCCTCACTTCGTGATCTAAAAATTATGACATATGATGAGCTATTTGACGGGATTCGCATGCTGGCCAGCGCATGGACCGACTAAACGGAAGGGCGCCGTACACTTGGCGCCGAACAAAGTGGCCGATCCAAGCCATTCACTGAATGCTCCGGTTCACCTCCGAACACGGCGACGAGCCCACAGGGGATGGTTGTGGCTGTGAGTGTCTATGGAAGGCACACCAGCCCAAGGCCAGCAGCCTGCTCAAACTGGTTCGGAACGCGGAGGGCGCCGTGCCACAACCGTGGCTGATGCAGGGGTCAGCAGCGGTCAATAAGCCGGGCTGGCGAGTGCAACCGTGCCCGCCAGCTCGGTCGGCGAAGCGGCAGGTCAGCGGCCCAACGCCCCAGCCCCTCTCCTAAAGCGGTGCTGCCCCCAGCCACCCTTTAGCAGTTCCCCGCCCATGCCTTCCATCATCTTCACCGCGGAGTCAGGATTGACTTCGTCGTCACCGCAGCTTCCGAGGAACCAGACGACGTCGACGACCAGTCCGGCACAAGCGGATCCATGTCAGTCATTCCCTCAACCCCGCCGACCACTATGACAGCAAGGCCGCCGTCTCCCGGTGCATGAGCCTGGCAAATGTTGTGGCACCACCGAGTACAGGGCGAGCACTATGGGCGCATGACAGAAGAGTACGATCTGGGCGCACTCCCCGATGACGTAGTACACATGGGGAGCTTCCTCGAAGCCTCGTCCGACTGGCCTGAGAGCTCCTGGTTCGGGCGCGCCATGGCTCTTCTGCACTTCGGCACGTTCCGCGTTGACCGCTTTCCGTTCGAGGAGACCTTCGAGAATGAGCTCGCTGCCGCTGCGGCGCTGGCTCGGAGCTACACCCAGCTGCGGGCAGCTTGGGTGGTCACGAGCCATGGCTTTCTGGCGGAGATGCGCAACTTGTTACGTTCGGTGTATGAGTCTGCCGGCCTAGCCAGAGTGTTGGCCAAGGACCCCAAGATGGCCGATCAATGGCTTCGTGACGGTAAGTGGTTCCCTGACGTGCGTGTACGACAGTGGCTCAGTGACGTACGAGGAGACTCCGCGCATGAGGTTGATGAGTACAGGAACTTCTACGCGGAGGCTTCCGCTTGGGCCCATCCGACGGCTGAGTCTTGCATGGGGCAGTTCACAGTTGAGGTAGATCATTTCTACTTGGACTCAGCGATCACATTCGACGAAGAGGCTTGTCAGCAAGCCGTCGGTCTGCTCGCATCCACAGCGCTCTTCGCGTGCTTCGCCTTCCGAAACGCGGTTGTCGACGAGCGGGCCATTGACCCGGCCTGGCGGAGGGATCTGTATGACCTCGCCCGCGAGATGTCGAACGATGCGATGCCCCACCTCGACCGGGACTGGGACGCTGAGCAGGCTCACTACGACGCTGTTATGGCGAACCTGCGTGATCGGCGTTACCTCAAGGGTCAGTTGCGCACCCACCCCAGGGCGTACAACAACCTCAAGCCCCAAGAGTCGGACTAGCTGGGGGCTTGCTCCCACCTAGCTCGCCCGCTAAGCAGTCACCGCGAGCATAGGAAGCCCGTGCCAGACCCGTGCCAGATCGTGCGGGGAACCATGGGGAACACCGGGGATCAGGGCAGCGGAAGCCACACCCCCGACCCCGCATCTCCGCAGGTCAGCCCGGCAACCTCCCTCAAACGCCCCTAGCTTCCCAAGCTGAGAGCGCGAGTTCGATTCTCGTCACCCGCTCCATGAAGAAGGCCCAGGTCGGAGACCCGGGCCTTTTTGCTGTCTCTGATTGTCCGCCGCCGCGTGCCGATTCGTGCCCGAAGGCTCGGCAGGTGGCTTGCCGATCGCTGCGGCTTCGCCTTCCGGACGGTGGCGGCGAGGCCGGCGCGGATCATCTTCCGTATCGGAATCTCACAGCTGGTGCCGGACGGAAGCCGAATCCGACGTGGTGCCGAGACGTGCAGGTCGCGCCTGTCCCCCGGTCGCGTCGAACGCCGACGCCCGGAAGGCCAAGTGGCCGCGCCGGGAACAGCCGGTGCGTCCGGCGCGGTTGCACCGACCGAGGGGCCGGCGCCAGACGGCGGGAGCACTGAGGCCGCGAGGTCGTCCGCCCCGCCAGGATCCGGGCTCCAGGATCGCGGCACGCCCGCCGCGTACTCGGGCCAGGACTCATATCCGCAGGAGGACTGTTTCATGACTGACCGGCCCTTGACGCTCATGGCAGTACACGCCCACCCCGACGACGAGGCCACCGGAACCGGAGGTGTCCTCGCGCGGTACGCGGCGGAAGGAATCCGCACGGTTCTCGTGACGTGTACCGACGGCGGTTGCGGTGACGGGCCGGGGGGTGTCAAGCCGGGCGAGCCCGGGCACGACCCGGCGGCGGTCGCCTTGATGCGCCGTCAAGAACTCGAAGCGAGCTGCGACGTCCTGAAGGTCAGCGATCTGGAGATGCTGGACTATGCCGACTCCGGGATGGTGGGCTGGCCGAGCAACGACGCCCCCGGATCCTTCTGGCGGACCCCCGTGGAGGAAGGCGCGGCCCGACTCGCGGAACTCATGCGGCACTACCGGCCTGATGTGGTCGTCACCTACGACGAGAACGGCTTCTACGGCCACCCCGACCACATCCAAGCCCACCGCATCACGATGGCGGCGCTGGAGATGACCGCGCTGACACCGAAGGTGTACTGGACCACGATGCCCCGCTCGGGGATGCAGCGGTTCGGCGAGATCATGCGCGAGTTTCATCCGGACATGCCGGAGCCGGACCCTGCCGAGGCCGCCGCGATGGCCGAGATCGGCCTACCCGACGATGAGATCACCACGTGGGTGGACACCACCGCGTTCAGCGGTCAGAAGTTCGACGCGTTGGCCGCGCATGCCAGTCAGGGCGAGAACATCTTCTTCCTCAAGATGGGAAAGGAGAGGTTCGGCGAGCTGATGGGCATGGAGACCTTCGTACGTGTCCAGGACGCCACCGGCGCGGCCCTGCCCGAGAACGATCTCTTCGCCGGACTGCGCTGATCCGCCCGTGGGACCGGCCGGGAAAGCGCATCGACCGCACGGCGCGATCGAGCGGGTCGCATACAGCGCTTCGGCGGTACTCCCCGGAAGGACTTCCCGCGCCTCCGAGTCGGCGGCGTGCCCGTAGCGTGCCCGTACGACGGGTCGACCACGGTCGACAGTGGTGCGGTCCTGCGCCCGCAGGGGTCACGCTGGAAGCAAACGGCCAGGCCGGAAGTGTCCGGCTACGCAAGCGCCGTCGCTTCCCGAGCTGAGAGCGCGAGTTCGGTTCTCGTCACCCGCTCCATGCGGACCCTCAGGCCACAAGGCCTGGGGGTTTCTCTGTTCGTCTCGGCCGGCCTGAAGGTGGTGCAGCGGGGCGGGCTTCGGGCGTGTGCGCCGTCAGCGCAGGTGGGCGGCTTGGACTTCGTGGAGGTGGATGAGGATGTCGTAGGAGCGGCCGAGGGCGATGTGGGGGTCTTCGGGGGACCAGTACAGGCCGTAGAAGCGGGTGGGGCGGGCGGCGGCGAGCCAGGTGCGTGCCGCGGGAGGCGCGGTGCGCAGGTCGATGACGAAGTCACGGGGGCGGACCCGGTCGAGGGTGTGCTCGTTGTGGCCTGCCGGGGCCGGGGCGACGGGGTAGGTCCTGGGCCGGTCCGCCGTGAAGTCGGGGAACGCGTTCATGGAGCCCTGGTTGAAGGTCAGGCCGATGTTGACGTAGTCGTCACCGAGGCGGCGGCGCAGGAACGCGCCGGTGGGCTCGGGGAATTCCGCCGGGTTGTCGCTGACGTAGGCGATGTGGCCGTTGTTGGAGGCGAGCAGGATCTTGCCGCCCCGGTTCCGTAGCCACCACACCGTGTTGGCGGCCATGGCCTGGTCGCGATAGCGCATGCGCTCGGGGAACCGGGACTGGGGGTAGGCGTAGCCGGTGAAGCTCTGGGTGATGGCGGTGGCGCTCTGCACGGCCCAGGCGTACGCCTCCCGGCTCCTGCGGTCGGCGCCGCGCGGGCGCCCCTGTTCGCGCAGCAGGGTCAGGGCCGCCGTGGCCGTGTCGGCTTCGCTCTCCAGCTGGTCGGGCCCCTTTCCGGTGAGCTGGGTCAGCATCCAGTCGCCCGCCTGAGTGCCGGCCGCCGGCCGGAGCTCGCGGTAGGAGCTCTCGATGGCGGCGGTCAGGTCCGGACGATACGCGGCCGTGTAGTCGGTGACCTGGTCGAAGGCTTCCTTGCCGGGGAAGCCGAGATCGTTGCCGACGAAGCGCAGCCGCGGTCTGCCGGGGTGGGCGACGTTGTAGGCGCGCATCCAGTGGATCAGGTCGAGGTACTCCTCGGTGTTCCAGAAACGGTACTGGCCCTGGAACTCGTCCCGCATGATCCGCTCGGGATCGCCGACGCCTCGGGTCACGTAGGCGTCCAGACGCAGACCGGTGCTCCAGCTCGCCTCCAGGGCGAAGGTCGTGAAGCCCTTGCCGGTGACGAGGTGCCGGAAGACGCGCTGCTTGAGGGTGAAGAACTCGTGCGCGCTGTGACCGGCCTCGCCCAGGCCCACGACACGGGCGCCGCCGACCATGCGGTCGAGGGCGGTGAGGTCGCCCAGGGGGCGGGCACCGCTGTTCAGGGCGGCGACGGGTCCGGGTGGAGTCTGCGCGACGGCGGTCCCGGTGCCGAACAGACCCACGGAGAGGGCGGCGGTGGTGGCGAGGCCGAGCAGGCGGCGGCTGATCGGACGGGCGTGACTCATGGCGTCTCCCTGGCGGGTCGGTGATGTGGGACGACCGTAGCCAAGGTTTGGGCGAGCGCGCAATACACTTGTATAGATCGATCGCCTCAGGCGCTCGCCTCAGCGACTCGGGTAGCCTTCTCCGCATGGGCAATCGCGAGGATCTGCTGGTCGGGGCCAGGCGCTGTCTGCAGGAGAAGGGCTGGGCACGGACCACGGTCCGGGACATCAGTACGGCCGCGGGCGTGAGCATGGCCGCCATCGGCTACCACTTCGGCTCCCGTGAGGCGCTGCTCAACGCGGCCCTCATCGAGGCGATCGACGAGTGGGGCACCCGGCTGGGGCGTACGTTGGGCTCCTTCGGTGGCGTCGGAAGCAGCCCGGCCGACCGCTACGAGGCCATGTGGGCGGCGATCATCCAGTCCTTCCAGGACGACCGGACCCTGTGGCTGGCCACCCTGGAAGCCCTGATCCAGGCCGAACACTCCGACGAGCTGCGCCGCTACCTCGCCGGCAGCCAGGCCCAGGGGCGCCGGGGGCTCGCCGCTCTGCTGCTGAGCACACCGGAGGACGAGATCCCCGACGCCGCCCCCCGTACTCTCGGCGCGACACAGATGGCCCTGTTCACCGGCCTGATGACCCAGTGGCTCACCGACCCCGCCCAGGCTCCCGACGCCGCGCAGGTCGTCACAGGGCTGCGCGCCCTCACCGGCGTCGTCACGGACGGACGACCCTAGGCGGACCGGCGGAACCGAGCAGCCGCCACGGCCTCCCCGGCAGGGGCCAGGAGCGGGCAAGTGAGCCAGGCCCTGCATCGCCAGCCGCAACGCTCAAGCCCGACAGGCGGGCTGAAGGCCTTCCCTGCCGGATCTCGGGACCAGCCCAGTCGGACCCGTACCCCCCACTTGCTCACGTCTGCTGTCCGCCACTCTCGGAAGCCGTGCCCACAGCGTGCCCCAACGGGCGGTCGACTACGGTCGACAGCGGTCAGATCCTGCACCGGAGGGTGTCGCACGGGAAGGCGTACACACAGGTCAGAAGCCTCCCGGCTGCTCAAGCGCCGACACTTTCCAAGCTGAGAGCGCGAGTTCGATTCTCGTCACCCGCTCCACGCGAAACCCCAGGTCATCGACCCGGGGTTCTTTGTTGTCCGGAGTGGTCAACCGGAGTGGTCAAGGGGTGGCGTGCCCTCTGCGTTTCCTGACACCGGGCCCTGAGGCCGTGTCCTGCATGGTCGGTTCGAGGTGGTGCTCGTGGCAGCAGAGGGCTGCGGCGAGTCCGAGGAAGGCGAGGGAGTCGCGTGGGTGATGCTCGTAGCGAGGGGGCGGGCGGCGGTGGCCGGTCAGCCAGGAGATCGTGCGCTCGATGACCCATCGCCGGCGGCCCGGTCGTTCGCTGGAGTCGACGCCTTGCGGGCGATGCGGATGCCGATGTGCCGACTGTGCGGCCCTTGCCGCAGGTCAAAGAGGTCTTGGGCCTTGTCGACGGGCAGCCGCTGGGGTCGGGAACGGTCGCTGTGGGGGTTCGTGTCCCGTGTGGAGATGGGCCGCCGTGGGCTTCAGCCCGAGACCGTCGCGGGTGCCGGCCGTGGAGATTCCCAACCAGTGGCTCTCCAGCGTGACCGGATTCGTCAGCGCCTACGCCGAACAGATCGACCGGGGTGCCTACCCCGCCGAGGACGCCACCCTGGAGACCCATCTGGCCACCATGAAGTACCTGGTGTGGGAGAGCGCGGCCGCCGGCGTCGACACCGACTGGCCCACCCGCGTCCAGGCCCTGGCCGAACGGGCCGTCGCCGCGGGACACGCCGGAACCAGCTACGCCAGTCTCATCGAGGTGTTCCGGGGCCGGGTCTGAAAGCCGCGTTCACCCCACACCTCCCCCGCGCCTGCCCCCGCTGTACTGGCATATCGAGACGGCTGGGACCTACCGGGCTACGAGGTCCTCCCGGGGCGGCACGTGGAAGGCTGCGACGGCCGGGCATGCGGTTGCGTTCCACACCCACCTGAGCGCCTCGTCCGGCGACAGGCGGAACGGGAAAGCCGACGCTTGATGCGCAGACTTCGGCCTCCCCCGCAGGCAGCGCCCAGCAGGGCGGAGGCGTGTGCGACGTTTACGGACGGCAGCGCTCCGGTTTGTGGACCGCGGACCGTCCGGCGCCGGGAAGGGGAGCGGTGTCCGGGATGAAGGGGAGCGGTGTCCGGGATGAAGGGGAGCGGTGTCCGGGATGCCGTCGCCGGCGAGCGCGGCGAGGACGCCGAGGCCGTGGTCCAGCCGGGGCGGGACTCAGCTGCCGGACGTCCGCCCTCGGCGCGGCGCCTGGGGCGTCTTCGCGGCCTCGGCCTCCGCCTTGGCGTCGCTCACCGCGGCGGCGGCCTGCTTCTCGGCCTCGTCAGTAGCCGTGGCGGCGTCGAGGGAAACCGTCGAGCCCGCATCGAGCTGCGGGATCCGGAGGTCGTCCGACGCGTCGCCGACGTCGGCGGTGGCTTCCTCCTCGGACGGTACAGGCTTGGTAGGGCCTGCCGCCGACTCGTCGCCGAACGCACGCGTGACGGTCCGTACCGCCTCGGTCAGCTCCCCCGGGATCACCCAGAACGTGTTGTTGTCGCTGCCTGCCAGGTGCGGCAGTGTCTCCAGGTACTTGTAGGCCAGGACCTTCGGGTCGGCGTTGTTGCGGTGGACGGCCTGGAAGACGAGTTCCACCGCCTTGGCCTCGCCGTCCGCCCGCAGGATCATGGCCTGTTGCGTGCCCTGGGCCTCCAGGATGTCCTTCTGCTTCGTGCCTTCCGCGGTGAGGATCTTGGCTTGCCGTTCCCCTTCGGCGTGCAGGATGGCCGCGCGCTTGTCCCGCTCGGCCCGCATCTGCTTCTCCATCGCCTCCTTGATGGTGTGCGGTGGATCGATGGCCTTGATCTCGACCCGGTTGACCCGGATGCCCCACTTGCCGGTGGCATCGTCGAGGACGGCGCGGAGCCGGGAGTTGATCTCCTCACGCGAGGTGAGCGTCTCCTCCAGGTCCATGCTGCCGATGACATTGCGCAGCGTGGTCACGGTGAGCTGATCGATCGCCTGGAGGTAGTCGGCGACCTCGTAGGCCGCCGCTCGCGGGTCCGTGATCTGGTAGTAGAGCACGGTGTCGATGTTCACCACGAGGTTGTCCTCGGTGATCACCGGCCTGGGATCGGACGAATAGACCTGCTCGCGCACGTCGAGCTTGGTGTTGATCCGGTCCGCCACGGGCAGGACGAGGTTCAGGCCGGGTTGCAGTGTCCGGCGATAGCGGCCGAACCGCTCGATGTTGTAGCGGCGCGCCTGCGGGACGATCCGCACAGTGGAGGCCACGAGGAAGACGACGACGAGGGCCGCCACGAGAAGGGTGATGCCAACTGGGTCCACAGTGCCTCCGCTGCTGTTCTGTTCAGCCGTTCACGGAAGGAGTTCGCGGGGGTAGACGACGGCCGTGGCGCCATCGATCTCCATGACATCCACCGACGCTCCCACCGGGATCACCAGGCTCTCGTCGAGGGCGCGGGCGGACCATTCCTCGCCGGAGAGCTTGATCAGGCCACGGGTCGCGGTGACCTCCTGCATGACCTCCGCCCGCTTGCCGATCAGCGCATCGCTGCCCTCGCGTACGAGGGGTTGCTGTGCCATGTGCCGCAGCGCGACAGGACGAACGAGGAGGAGCCCCGCTGCCGCCGCTGCTCCGAGGGCCACGAGCTGTCCGAGAACGCCGATACCGAAACCGGCGACCACGGCGGCGACCAACGCGGCGCCCGCCAGCAGGCCGAAGAACAGTGTCAGGGTGAAGAACTCCGCGGCACCCAGTGCCGCGGCGGCGAGCAGCCATACGAACCACGGCATGGAATCGCCCTCCTTCAGGGGGCCATCTCCACCACGCTACCTCCCGGAACGCTTGGCAGACAGACATGGCATCCGGGTTCTCGCGCGTTGAGGAGTCTGCCCTGATCGGCAGGGATACGCGGGCATGTGAACGGCTACCGGGGTCGTGAACGTACTGGAAGACGATCAAGGGGGCGTTCGCGAGACCGTTCGTGCTCGATCCGCGCCCACAGGAGCGGACCACCACGGCCGACAGCGGTGCGTTCAGGTCCGCGCAACGACAACTCCGCACCGAATCCGCGGGGCCTGCCGCACTGCTGCGCACCTCGGCGAGTCGGCGCCCACGGATTTTCGCCGGCAGCGGCATGCCTGCTCCAGATCAGCCGGGCGACGGTGAGCGGGCTACGGTGGGTGGGATGTGATGCATGCGCCATCAGGGCACGATCGCACCGGAACATCCGGTAGGCACCGGAGGGGGTTCGTGCCTGTGGCCGTTGCCCGCGGCCCGGAGGTCCTCCCGATGCCTGCTGCCCCGCGCGGGCCGTCCGTCTTCCTCGGACTGCTGCCCTGGCCGGAACGCGTACAGGTGGCCCGGGCCCTGCGCACGGAGACGGTCGGTGGCCTGGTGCTGCTGATCGCCGCCCTGGTGGCGCTGGTGTGGGCGAACACCCCGTGGCGCGGCAGCTACGAGGCGCTGCGCGACGTCCACTTCGGGACAGCGGCACTCGGACTGGAGCTGTCGGTGCGGCACTGGACCGCCGACGGGCTGCTCACCGTCTTCTTCCTGGTCGCCGGGATCGAGCTCAAACGCGAGTTCGTGGCCGGCCGGCTGCGCACCCCGGCCACGGCGGTCCTGCCCGTGGTCGCCGCGGTGTGCGGCATGGTGGCGCCCGCGGGGATCTACCTGGCCACGGCCGCGGCCGGTGGTGGCCGGGCCGACGGCTGGGCGGTGCCGATGGCGACCGACATCGCTTTCGCACTCGCGGTCCTCGCCGTGCTCAGCACCCACATGCCGACCGCACTGCGGGCCTTCCTGCTCACCCTGGCGGTCGTCGACGACCTCGGCGCGATCCTGGTCATCGCGTTGTTCTTCACCAGCCGCCTGAACCCGGCAGCCCTCGCTGGGGCTGTCGGCGGCCTGGTCGTCTTCTACCTGCTGCAACGGTTCGGGGTGCGCGGATGGTGGTGGTACGTGCCCTTGGCGGTGGTCACCTGGGCGCTGATGTACAACGGCGGGGTGCACGCCACCGTGGCCGGGGTGGCGATGGGACTGATCCTCCGCTGCGCCCGCGACCAGGATGCGGGGGAGGACGCCTCGCCCGGGGAGCGCACCGAGCACCTGCTGCGTCCGGTGTCGGCCGGTTTCGCGGTCCCCCTCTTCGCCCTGTTCGCCGCCGGAGTGAGCATCTCCGTTCCCGTGCTGGGCCAGGTGTTCACCCGTCCCGAGCCGCTGGGCGTGGTGCTCGGCCTGGTCGTCGGCAAGGCCGTGGGGATCTTCGGGGGGACCTACCTCGCCGCCCGGTACACCCGGGCCCGGCTCAACCCCGACCTGGCCTGGGCCGATGTCTTCGCTCTCGCGGTTCTCGCCGGAATCGGATTCACGGTCGCCCTGCTCATCGGCGAGGTGACCTTCGTCGACCCGGCTGACACCGAGCGGATCAAGGCCGCCGTCCTGGTCGGCTCACTGCTCGCCGCCGGCATGGCCGCGGTGCTGGTCAAGCACCGTAACAGCATCTACCGCAGGCTGTGGGAGGAGGAACACCTCGACGAGGACGCCGACGGCATCCCCGACGTCTGCCAGCGCGGTACGGGCAGGCTGAACCGTGCTCGGCGCCGCCGGTGACGGCAGGTGGCCGACAGCCCGCCGCGGGAGAGCCGGCCACACCGGGCGACCGCCGACGCGCACGGCCGACCGGTTGATGCCCGACGAGGAGGCGACCGGCGACGTCACCGACACCCGCAGCGCGGAGCATGCCCGGGCCCGCCGCTCGGACACACACCCGAGCAGGTCGTACTCCGCATCGCTGTCAGCTCGGGGGATCATCGACCCACTGGTGTGTCGGCCTGCCGACGCGCCCGCGGTCTTCGGCGAGGGTTCGCACGACTGGAGAGGCGGCAGGGTGGAGGACGTGGGAGACGAGGGCCGGTGGCGGTCGGCGGCCGAGCCGGGTTTCTGGCGGCAGGTCGTCGGACGGCTGGGCACGGCCCTGATCGTGGTGGACCCCGCCGGACGGATTCTCGCGGTCAACCCGGCCGCCGAGCGCCTGCTGGGCCGTGCCGCCGCCGCGATGCGCGGGGAGGACGCACACGACCTGCTGCACCGGGACGCGGCCGGCGGCCTGGTCCCCCGGGGACAGTGCCCGCTGCTGCGGTCCCTGGCCGAGAGGGCCGAGGCACGGGGGGAGGGCGACATCTGTCTGCGCGGTGACGGCCGTCTGACCGCGATCTCCTGGTCCGCTTCTCCCCTGACGGACGACGGCGCCTTCAAGGGCATGGCCGTGCTGTTGACCGACGCCGTCGGTGACCGCAGCGCGCGTCGGGAGCGTGCGGCCTATACGCGTGCTCTGGAGGACCTCACCGAGCGGCTGACGCTGGTGGCGGAGATCACCGACGTGCTCGGTCAGACACTGGGGATCGACGAGGCCCTCGCCCGGCTGGGCCGCCTGCTGGTTCCCCGCCTCGCCGGCTGGGCGGCGGTGGACCTGCGGGTCGGTTCCGGACAGGTCCACCGCGTGGCGGTGACGGGTCCCGGGGGCCGCGACGCCGTACAGGAGGACTGGTGCGAGCGCCTGCCCGAGGCCGAGACGGCGGCCCGCTCTCCGCTGGTCCACGTGCTGAACGGTGGTGATCCCGTCCTGCAGCGCGAGGCGGACATGACCGCACCGACCGGCTCCGCCCTGGCCGCCGTCCACAGCGGCTTCCTGCGGGCGGTGGGCGCGACCTCCACCATCACGGTGCCGCTGGGCTCCGCTCGTCAGGTCACCGGCGCCCTGACGCTGGTGCGCACCGACCCGGCGTCACCCTTCGACACCGACGACCTGAAAGTGGTGGGCGACATCGGCCGCCGGGTCGGCCTGGTCATCGACAACGCCCGCCGGTTCGGCCGCCAGCGTGCCGTCGCCGAGGCCATGCAGCACAACCTGCTCGCCCCGCTGCCCCGGCACGGCCGTCTGCGACTGGCCGCCCGCTACCAGCCCGCCCCGGCCGGCTCCCAGGTCGGCGGCGACTGGTACGACGCCTTCGAGCTGAAGGACGGCACGCTCGCGCTGGTCATCGGTGACGTCGTGGGCCACGACCTCACCGCCGCGGCCGGCATGGCACAGCTGCACGGCATCCTGCGGTCACTGGCCTGGGACCACACCGGCCCGCCCGGTGCCGTCGTCGACCGCCTCGACGACGCCCTGCCCGCCATCACCACCGTCCCCATGGCCACCCTCGTCCTCGCCCTGCTCGAAGGCAGCCCGCGCACCGGCCCGTGGACGCTGCGGTGGACCAGTGCCGGGCATCCGCCGCCCCTTCTGCTGACTCAGGACGGACAGGCGCAGTACCTCGAAGCCGGGCAGGGACTCCTCCTCGGCGCCGGTCCGGGCACCGGTGGCAGTCGGCCGAACGCCGCGCAGCCCCTGCCGCCGGGTTCCACCCTGCTGCTCTACACCGACGGCCTGATCGAGATTCCCGGCAGCGACCTCGACACCGGCCTCGCCCGTCTGCGCCGCCACGCCCTCGCGCTCGCCCACGAACCGCTGGACACGCTGTGCGAGCAACTGCTCGCCCGCATGCCGCCCGGCAGCACCGACGACGTGGCCCTGCTCGCCCTGCGGCTGCCGTCGCCGTGAGCACCGTGACGGCGCCGGCGCGGGACGTGGCGCTCAGGTCTCGAGAACCAGGACGCGGAACGGACCGAGTGGGGCCGTCCGAGGTGTGTCGCCTTCGACGTACCGCCACCCCCAGGACCGCAGCGCCTCGACGGTCCTGTGGTCGGAGCTGTTCACCAGCGTGACGGCGACGGCGGCACCGTGGTCGGTGAGCAGCCGTTTCTGCAGTCGCCGGGCGAGGTTCCAGGCACGGTCCTGGTTCTGCCTGCGTACGCGGGACGGAACGTGGATGCCGGAGATCACGAAGAGGCGTCCGGCGGCGGCGAGCCGGAGCAGCCTCCCCGGAAGGTACCCGTCGAAGCCCTCCCACCAGGGACCGTCGCCGCGTACGGGAAACCCGTACGCGCAGCCGGTCAGCGCGGTGGTCTCCGCGATCAGCAACTCGAATCCCGGTCGCCGTACGTCTGCCGCCAGCCGCCGCAGGAAGGCGCCGCGGGCCTGGTTCCACGCCCAGGGGCCGCCGCCGGACGTCTCCGCGTACAGATCGCCCAGCTCCTGCAGATGGTCCTCGATCTGACGCCTGGTCAACGGACGGACGCGTTGCCCCTCGCGGGGCGAAGAGCCGCGCTCCGGACTTGACGGGCCGGGTTTCCGCGTACCGCGCCGGTCCGGGTCGTCGGGTCGCCCGAGGAACTCTGTGATGGTCGGCGGAACCGGCATGTTCACGGTCATGAGGCAAACCCTGCCCCGGGCACGGGCGGATCCGGCCCGGCGTCGTCGGTCGCCGAGAGCGGCGCCGGTGTCGGACCGGCGCGCGACATGCCCTCGGTGCCTTCCACCGTACTCCCGGGGCCTCACCCCTTGTGGGCCGACGGTGGCCGAGAACGCCGAGGCGGGTACGGCGATGCCGTCCGCTCCGCCGCGGACGAGGGCGCGCGGGAGTACGGTGGACGTACCGAGGGCATGTCGCACACCGGCTCACGCGCCGGTCTCGTCCTCGGCGAGACACTCCGCCGGAAAGCCCGCGCAACCGCAGGAGTTTCCGGAGACAGGTCAGAGCGATGGCCTCGCCCCTCGACACGTCACCCGCCGCCGGCGTGTGGCCGGAGCCCGACCCGCGCAGAGCCGTATTTCTGCTCTTCACCACCGGCCCCGCCACGTCACCGCCGCCACACGCACGGGGGACGGCAGACCTACTCCTCCCGAGCGCGTCTCGCGGTCGGCCGACCGTCAGGCAGTGAACGAACGCCATGAACACCGCCCTCACCATCGCCGCCTTCCTCGTGCTTGTCGCGGGCGGAGCGTACGTGATCCACCGGCTCAACTCGGCGCACGCCGAAAGGGTCGCCATGCGTTCCTACAGCCGTTTCCGTCCAGGCCGCCAGGCCGCCCCCGACCGCGCCGCCGACACCACCGCGCCGCCCCCACCATCCTCCGCCCCGGCCACCCCGCACGAGCGTCGTGACCATCGCGACGGCGGTCGGGGACGCTTCCGACCGCGCCGCCGTCGGGACCGGACCACGCACAAGACGCCGACCTCCGCGGGGCATCGAGGCCAAGCCGCGCGACAGGGCTGAGGCCACCATCGCCGTCGTCCCCGAAGTCGCCCGACGGGTGGCGCGCCCGCTGCGCCGGCGCTTCCACTGCGACGAGTACGGAGAACCACGGTCCACCACGGTGCGATCCGGGCTGAAGGCATGGGACTTCACACCGCGCACGCGCAGGTCAGACCCCACGCACCCCCGCAAGCGCCGTCGCTTCCCAAGCTGAGAGCGCGAGTTCGACTCTCGTCACCCGCTCTTATCGAAGCCCCAGGTCAGCGGCCCGGGGCTTCTGCTTTACCGGGCACGCGGAGGGCACGAGTTCTCCGCCCCCCGCGACGGCTTCACCGCTTCCGGCGCCGCCGGACGCCACCGACCCGCGGGTTCGCCGCGTTCACCTCGGCCCGACCGCATGCGCGGCTCGGCGGTCGTCAGTCGACGGAGGCCATGAAGTCCAGCATCCTGCGGTTCATCTCCTCCGCGTGGTCGATCTGAGGTCCGTGCCCGGTGCCGGTGATGATCTCGGCACGGGCGCCCGGTATCAGGCGTGGAACGCGTTCCCTCTGCCGCTCGGGGTGCAGCAGGAGGCTGCGCTTGCCGAGCACCAGGTAGAGGGGCGTGCGGATGGTGGACAGTTCCGCCTCGGACAGGGGAAGCGGTGCCGGGCGACGGATGCGGTAGGCGCGGACGGCCGTCCTGATCATCGTGCGCAGCTCGGGCATGACCAGGACCGGCTGTTCCAGCCAGGCCGCCAGCCGCGGGCGCAGCGCCTTGGGTGCGAACGTCGCGAAGAGGCCGGCGAAGATCCAGACGAAGAAGCGCAGCCCCACCTTCTCCAGGCCGCCCGGGTCGAGCAGGGTGACCGAGGCGAGGCGTTCGGGCCTGCGGTGCGCCTGGTTCAGGGCGAGCCAGCCTCCGTACGAGGTGCCGACGAGGTGAACGCGTTCGAGCCCGAGCCCGTCGAGCGTCTCGTCCAGCCACTGCGCGGCCCGTTCGGGCTGGTGGATCGGCTCCCGCTGCACGCTGCGTCCGGGATCACCCGGGGTGTCGACGGCGTAGACGGGGCGGTCGGCGCTGAGGGCGGGGGTGTTCGGGTACCACATGGCGGAGCAGGAGCCCGCTCCGTGCACCAGGACGATCGGGGTGCGGGACCGGGCCGCGGGGTCGGTGGGCCCGTAGCGGTACACGTGGGTGGTGCCGAACGAGGTCTCCACGTCCTGTTCCGCGAGGGCGGGTGCCCCCAACGCGTAGACGGCGTCACACGCGGCGAAGTAGCGGTCGCGCCACGCGTCGCTCACATAGCGGCCGACGTCGGCCTGGGTGCGGGCAGTGGTCTCGGACACGGCCACCTCCGGAAGGTCTCGGTTTCGTGGTACGAACGTACCACGATGTTGATACGGCTGTATCATCAAGAGGCCCTGCGAGGGCGCAGCGGACGAGGAGCGGAGAACCAGCCGATGCCCAAGCGCGTGGACCATGCGGAACGGCGCACCGAGATGGCGGAGGCGCTCGTCCGGGTCGCCGGGCGACGCGGGCTGCATGCCGTGGGGATGCGCGATGTGGCAGCCGAGGCAGGCGTGTCACTGCGGCTGGTGCAGTACTACTTCGAGACCAAGGAGAAGTTGCTGCTCTTCGGACTGGAGCACCTGACCCGGAAGTTCGGGGAGCGGCTCTCCGCCCGCATCCGAGCCGCCGGGGACGCTCCGGGGCCGCGCGCGACGGTCGAGGCGCTGTTGATGACGGCGCTGCCGACCGACGAGGAGAGCCGCACCTTCCACCACCTCTACACCTCGTACGCCGTTCTGGCCGTGACCGACCGGACGCTCGCGGCGCAGCCCTTCATCAGGAACCCTGACGCCGCCGAAGGCGCCGTGGCCGACATCCTCCGGCGGGCACAGGCGGCGGATCTGCTGCGGCCCGGCGTGGACGCGCAGTTGGCGGCGGCCGGCCTGCTTGCGATGTCCGCGGGGCTCGGCACCAGCATCCTCGCCGGTCAGCGCAGTCCCGAGTCCGCCGCCGCGGTCCTGGACGACCATCTCGACCGCATCTTCCGCACGGTCGACGCGGCCGGCTGACGCAAGAGCCGTTCGCGGTCCTGCTTCCCGGGTGCCCGGTAGCGGCGGGCGCGTGCGTGGAACGCTTCCTTCGCCCGCGGCGCGCCGTGCGCCTCCGGTGGTCGGGTGGTCGCGTCGAGAGGCTCGTACGGCGCGATCGTCCGGCTTCCAGCCGCGTCGAGGTCAGGGCGGAGTGGTCACGAGCCGCCCCCCTCGCCGTGGCGTCGCGGGTTCTCCTCACCCGACCGGCCGATGTCGACGACGTCGGCGCCGAAGGCGGCGACGAGCGCCTGCGCGATCAGGCCGGGAAGCTCGGTCCGTCCGTCGTCCTCGGCCCAGCGCACCAGTGCCGTGTGCATGGCGGCCAGACAGGCGCCGGCCGCCGCTCGGGCGCGGAACGCCGCGTCGGGATCGGTGACATCGTCCCCGAGGGCATCGACGATCGCCTGCTGAAGGGCGTAGTGGTTGTCCAGGTGCCTGGCGCGCAGGGCAGGCGTCGAGATCATGAGCCGGAGGCGGGCGAGCAGGAACTTCTCACCCGCCGTGGGGTCGTCCGGGCGGCCGCCGCCGGTCAACGTCGCGGCCGCGTCGACGAGCGCACCGCCGATACGGCGGACCAGAGGCCGCGCGGCGGACGAGGCGGCGATCCGCTCGGCGACGAGCGGGCCGTTCCGGTCGACGAGCACCAGGTCTTCCTTCGTGGGGAAGTGCCGGTACACGGTCATGGGCGACACGCCTGCGGCTTCGGCGACGTCGGTCACGGTCGTGGCGTCGTATCCGCGCTCGGTGAACAGTCGCACCGCGAGCGCCTGAATCATGCGCTGCGTCTCCGCTCGCCGTTGTGCTCGCAGTGTTGAGTGGTGGCCCGCCATGTGGTAGACCCTACCTGACTGGTAGTCACTACCATATTGGTAGTGACTCACAAGAATGCGGGGTGGGGCATGAACGCGGTGAACGACCTGGCCGGCGCCGGCAGGACGGCTCTGGTGACCGGTGCGTCGCGCGGCATAGGCCGAGCGATCGCGGTCCGGTTGGCGGCGGACGGGGCCGCGGTCATCGTGCATTTCGGCGCGGACGAGGTCGGTGCGGCGGCGACGGCCGACGAGATCGAGCGTGCCGGTGGAACCGCGGTCACCGTCCGAGCGGAACTGGGCGTGGAGGACGACGTCGACACGCTCTTCGCGGGAGTCGAGGCCGCATTGGCCGGACGGCCGCTCGACATCCTCGTCAACAACGCGGCAGCCGCGCCCGCCGGCCCCCTCGGGGCCACGACGCGCCAGGAGTTCGACCACCTCTTCGCGGTGAACGTGCGAGCGCCGTACTTCATCATCCAGCGAGCACTGGACCTGCTCCCCGACGGTGGCCGCATCATCACGATCTCCTCCGTGGCGACCCGGATGGCCAACCCCTCCCAGACCTCCTTCGCCATGACGAAGGGAGCGGTCGAGACGATGAGCATGACCTTGGCCAACGAGCTCGGAGTACGGGGAATCACGGTGAACGCGGTCGCTCCCGGCGCCACTCGGACCGCGGCCAACGGATCGTTCTTCGAAGCACCGGGCCTGGCGGAACTCATCGCCGGCACGACGGCGCTCGATCGGCTGGGCAGGCCCGACGATGTCGCCGACGTGGTCGCGTTCCTCGCCTCCGACGCGGCGCGCTGGATCACCGGGCAGGTCATCGACGCAAGCGGTGGCCTGTTCCTCGGACCGCGCGTCTGACAGTACGGAGCCGGCCACGACCGGCGGAGGGAGACCGGCGCCGGCACCTCGAGGCCGTCTCAGCCGCTTCGCAGTGGCCGCTCACCACAGTGGGCCACGCCGTGGCGCACGGGCTCCACGGTGCAACGCGTAACAGCCCGGACGCCCGCATCGGACTTGGTCGCATCGGGAGCGCGCCCGCCGTTGTGCCGACGGGAAGTGATCGGCCCCTGTCGGTGGGCGCCGCCACTCGTGTGAGGGCTGTCGCCGGGTTCCGGCTCGTCGAGCAGGAACCCGGCGGGGTCCGCGGGGTCAGCGGACGTCGACGTAATCGCCCGAGGCGGTGGCGGGTGCGGTGGTGGACGTGCCGGCGAAGGTGTAGCGCCAGTAACCGTCCGTCGACGCCTTCACCGTGGTCTTCAACGCACCGGAGCTGTCAGTGGTGATCGTCTTGACCGTCGTGTAGGTGGACGTCCCCTTCTTACGGAACTGCAGCTTCACCTTCTGACCGGTGTAGCCGTGGTAACCGCCGCGCGTCTCCCAGTCCGCGCGGGCGAGCTTGCCGGTGACGGTGAGGGTCTTGCCCTTGGCGACCGGTTCGGGAGCCGCGTTGACTGTCAGCGTCGCGTCCCGCACGACGGAGACCGACTTGGCGGCGTGCAGATCGACATGGCCCGTGCGGTCCGCGGACTCGGCCCAGGCGGCCAACTTCCAGGTGCCGGCGAAGGAGTTGCGGCCGAGGGCCCAGCGCGGCTGGATGTAGGCGAAGTGCGCCTCACAGGTGGAGGTGGTCGCGCTGACCTCGGTGCAGGTCGCCGGCCAGGTGCCGTAGAGGACGGCGTCGGGAGTGTCGTACGAGCCCTTGTACAGGTACATGTCCCCGCTCGCGATCCCCGACGGGTCGGTTGCGGTGAACCTCGCCTTGAACTCCTGCAGCGGCGCGTCGGTCAGCTCGACCCGCTTGCCCCCGTTGACCACGACGTTCGAGATACGGGTCGCCCCCGCCGTCTCGTCACCGTGGGGCGCCGGGCCCGCGAACGCCCTGGTGATACGCCTACGGTGGTACAACGAATCCGTGCAGATCAGCAGCCATGTGGGTGCCCAAGCTCCGGCGCTTCCCGGGCTGAGAGCGCGAGTTCGGTTCTCGTCGCCCGCTCCAGGGGGAAGGCCCGGATCACCGACCCGGGCCTTCTTGTCGTTCATCCTGATCCCCGCCCGCACGCGCCTCACGGGGATGATCCGCCCGGCGGTCTCGCCACCGCTTGTGCCGGACGCGCGGGTGTCAGGCCTCGAGGCTGTAGAGGTTGAACTCTTCCCAGCCGGAGATCTCGCCGGAGCGGGCGCGCAGGACGTACTGGAGCGAGCCGGTGTAGCTGTTCTCCATGGAGACGAAGAGGCCGTTCAGCGTGGACTGGAGCGCCCAGCGGTCCTGGCTCTCGTTGTAGTAGAGGACGAACCGCTCCCAGCCGCCCACGCTCGTGGAGCGGGCGCGCAGCTCGTTCTGCGCGCTGCCGGTGAAGTTCTTCTCGACCGCCACGTAGCGGTCGTTGGCCAGGGACTTCAGCGCGTACGTACTGGTGGTCTCGTCCCACTCGAAGGCGAAGCCCTCCCAGGAGCCGTTGTACGCGGCGGAACGGGCCCGAAGCACACCGGTGTCGGGAGCGGGGTACGTCTTCTCCGTGGCGACGAACTTCTCGTTGCGGAGCGACTGCATGGCCAGCAGCTCGGGCTCCTCGGCCTGGGTGGAGACGTCGTCGCCGGCGGCGAGCGGCGCCTGCCGGGCGTCCGTGTTCTGGGCAATGTGCGTCAGCTCGGTGGCGTCGACCTTCTCCCACCCGCTGGGGACGGCCGCCGGCCGGTCGGCCTGCGGGGCCGCTCCGGCCGCGGGTGCGGCCCAGGCGGAGGCCACCAGCAGGGCGCTGAGGGACAAAAGGACGGGGGTCATGCGTCTCACAGCTTTTCCTCACCATTCATGGAACGGATTCTGGGCACGGCGAGACGGTGGGCCCACGACGGGTTTCCAGCCGTTTCCCGGAAGATCAACGGCACAAAGAGCACAAGCCGCTTCACGCGCGCCGGTTGATTTCCCCGACACGCAGCGGGCCCCTCCCGTATCTCTCGCCCCCCGACGACTGCGGTCGGCGCCCCTCCCCGGGCACTTCGGCAGCGGCTGCGCCACGTGGCGCAGCCGCGCCAATGTAAACGGTGGTGCGCGAGTTCCGGCAGTGATTTAACCTCGAATTACGCGAGGGTTCACCAACCCGCTCACGAACTCTTTTCGCTTGTTCAGAAGCAAGGAGATCGCAGCCCGACCCTTGGAATTCGGCACCGTGGCGGGTGGCGCCGATGACATTCACAGGATCATTCGCACGGCTTCCGCCGGGCGACGTCCGGGACGGCTCCCCACGAGCCCTACGGGTGCAGCCGAACGCCACACGTCGAGGCCGCGGCGCACCGCCGCCCCGGTGTGGAGCCGGACCAGGTCTGGCACGGCCCGCGCCGCGAGGTGGAGGACCGCACGACCGGCTGCGGGTGGAGGTCGTCCACCCCGTCGTGGAAGCGGTCCGCCGCCTGCTGCGGTTCGGCACCGACGTCCAGGTCGTCGGGCCTCCCGAGGCCCGTACGGAGATGGCCCGTGTCGTCGCCGAGTTGAGCGATCTCCACGGCGATTTTTGAGCGGCGATTCCCGAGCGGCGGCTTCGCGGACGCCCGCGCGGGCCGCCACCGTCCGGACTCGGAGAACGCCCCTTCCGCACCACGTCCGGGACGTCGAACGCATCGCCGCCGTCGCCGGTACGACCCGGTGGGGTCCGGGGCCGTACCGGCGGCCGGTGGCGGACTACTTGGTGAAGGTGAAGTACTTCCAGGCGCCGTGCGTCGTGGAGTTGACGGTGTCGCCGGAGGAGCCGTTGATGTACGACGAGCGCATGCGGGCACGGATGCCGGACTCGCCCGGTGCCTCCAGGCGCACGGCCGACTTGCCGTTGGTGCCCAGGGCGAAGTACTCGGGGGTGGAGTCGTGCCAGGCGCCCTGGTAGTAGACCTGGAGCTGGAAGCGCTGCTCGCGGCCCTCGTAGTAGTTCATGGTGGTGGTGAACACCGGATCGGTGTTCTTGCGGAAGTAGTGGTACGTCGTGGAGCCGATCTTGCCCGTCTTGTAGTGCTTGGAGACGGAGGTGGAGACCTTCGCCTGGGCGTACCCCGTGGACTTCACGGTCTTCGAGGCGTAGCGGGCGTCGCCGGTGAAGACCGCGGAGACGGTGGTGTCGCGGGTCATGGTGACGGTCGCCGACAGGTTGCCCTTGGAGTTGACCTTGGCCGTCTTCAGCAGCTTCTTCGGCTTGTCGGAGCCGAAGGGGTCCGCGTAGATCGAGACGGTGCGGTTCTTGTACGTCGTGCCGAGGTGCGCGGTGAAGGTGACCTTCTTGCCGTACGAGTACAGCTTGCCGTTGTTGTTCAGGCTCAGCACGGTCGCCTTGCGCGAGACGTCCACCGTGTCCGAGCCGGAGGCCGGGGCGTGCGTGGCGTCGCCCGCGTAGGAGACCTTGTAGGTGACCTTGCCGCCGGCGGGCGGGGTGTCCGTGAAGGAGAAGCTGCCGTCCGCCTTCGTCCTGACGGCGGCCAGCTCCTTGCCCTTCGGCGACTCGACGTCCGTGCGGGTCACCTTCAGGCCGGTGCCGGAGGGGAGGGGCGTCCTGGAGGTCAGCTTGCCGGTGACGGTGAGCTTCTTGGCCCGTTCCGACGTGGCGGGGGCCGACACCTTGAGGGCGGGCAGTTCCTTGGTGGGGTCGGTCAGGGCGCGCAGGGTGTAGGTGCCGTGGGTGTTCACGGAGACGGCGAAGACCCGGCTCGAGTCCGGCGCCCAGGCGAGCGCTCCGTCCACGAGGGTGTCGGCGCCGCTGCTGTTGCCGGTGTTGGGGAAGTCGTACTCCCGCACCGGCACCGGGTCGCCGGGCCGGTGGATGTGGACGTCGGGGTCGTACCAGGAGGAGCTGCCCCCCGCGACGCTGCCGTCGGGCGCGACCCGCACGGCGTTCGGGTAGGCGTCGATGGGGTAGCCCGACTGCTCGGTGAGGTCGGCGGTCGAGTAGGAGCCGAGGCCGTAGCCGTACCCCGGGTCGCCCCACGAGGTGAGGACCTGCTTGCCGTCGGGCGTCAGGTCCAGCTGCTTCACGGCAGTGTCCATGGCGCCCTTGACCCGCAGTGCGGCCCCGTCGGCCGAGACGTCGTAGACGGCGAGGTCGCCACCGTTGCCGGCCACCAGGACGCCCGGGACGGCCGGGTCGGACGCCAGGAACATCCCGAAGGCGCCGGAGAAGCCGATGTCGCCCCGCTGGGCGAGGTGGACGACGGGTTCGGGGCCGGAGATGTCCAGCGAGCCGAAGTCCGTGCCGTGGGCGAACCAGATCCGGCCGTCCACCACCTCCAGATCGCCGGGAGTCACGCCCACCGGGTGGCTCGCGGTCCGGGTGTACGTGCTCGTCTCCACCGAGACGATCCGGTTGCCGTCCTTCACGGCCGCGTACACCTGCCCGGAGTCGGCGGACAGCGCCAGGCCGGTCACGCCGGAGAGGCTGGTCAGGGTCGCCTTCACGGTGCCGCTGTAGTCGGTGACGACGATCGTGCCGCCGGTCGGGTCGGAGACGTAGACCCGCTGGTGGGCACCGTCCACGACGATGTCGCCGACCGACTTCACCGGAAGGACCTTCGCGGAGTCGGCCGCTGCCGGACTCGCCGCGCCCCCTACCAGGGCCGCGGAACTGAGGACGACCGCGAGTGCCGTCGCGGTCGCGATGCTGCGCCTGCGCACAGTGATGTGAACCCCCACAGAGGAAGCCCGGTGTCCACCGGGCGAAAACGAACGGCCGCGTGTTCCCCCTCACCCGACGAAGGGTGTCCGGACGCTGCCGAAACCGCAGCGTATGACATGCGAGTGACAACTGAGGACCGTATTAAGGCGACTTGACGGGGCGGGCCGACGGGCATGCCGTGGGGTGTCGCGCCCGCCCGGTCGGTGTGCGGCGCGGCGACATCAGCGGTCCCCTCAGCCGCCCCGCCCCGTCCTCCATTCCGTCCGGCTTCCCAGGAAGGTCACGTTCTCCCAGGTCAGAGCCGGTTCGCGCATCCCAGCGTTCCAGAATGGCCGGGAGGAATGGCAGCTGGGACGCCGCATGGCACAGGCTTGGGCCATCCGAGAACGGCGCCTCGCCGGACACGGTGACCGGCCCCGCTCAACTCCGCCCGCTCGACTCCGCCCGCACGGCCCGCGCTTCCTGCGCACCGCGCCCCGGGCAGCACGGCCGGGGCAGCACGGCCGGGACAAGACCGACCGACACAGGTCACGGCCAGAAGACCGTCTTTCCGATACTCAGAGAAAGCAGCTCCGTCATGCGTACAGCCACTCGTCTCCTCTCCCGCTCGGCCGCCTCCTCCATGGTCGTCGCCGCCGCCCTCGCGCTCGTCGGCATCCAGGCCGCCGCCGGGCAGACGGCCTCCGCCGCCACGAAGCAGACCCCCTCGGTCGTCACCTGCACCGCGGCGAACACCAAGCTGACCGTCACCGAGGTGTCCCGTCCGATCAACCACCTGCTGCTCAAGGCCACCAACACCGGTGCCAAGCCCTGCTACGCCTACAGCGCCCCCTACCTGAGGGCCGGCGCCGACGCCCAGGCCCCGCTGCCGTGGGCCCGGGAGACCACGCCGCAGGCCGTGGTGATGCTCAAGCCCGGTCAGTCCGCCTACGCGGGCGTCCTGACGTACTCCCCCGACGGTGCAGGGGGCGGCGCCGAGAAGACCCTGGGCGTGATCCTCACCGACAAGAAGGGCGGCGCGACCGGCAAGGAGAAGACCCTGAAGCTGCCGAACGGCGGTGTCTTCTTCAACAGCGCCGCCACGGTCACTTACTGGCAGGACAACGCGGCGGACGCCCTCTCCTGGTGACCGCCCCGGCGTCCCCGGGCAGGCGCGGTGCGCGGCAGGGCCGTACGGCAGGCGCGGGCGCCCTCGCTTCCCGGGCAGGGAGCGCGAGTTCGATTCGCGTCGTCCGCCGGCCGTGGAGGAAGCCCCGGACTGTCGGTCCGGGGCTTCCCCGCCGTCAGCGGGTCTGCGCCCACACCGCCAGCAGACCCACCACGGCCGTGCCCGCTCCGTAGCACGCGCCCCGGAGGAACTGGTCGGCCGCGATGCGGCGGCGGCGTGAGATCCACCGCGCGGCATCACACGTCGCCCGGCCGCAGCGCGCCCCCGCGGCGGACAGCCGTCGTCCGGTGACCTTCCGTCGGCCCGGGGGTGCCGCTTTCTCCGTGGAGCACCCTGAGCGGGCGCGCCGTACTTTCATGGCGGTTGCACCTGCCTTCCTCGGTGTGGTGGTTCTCCCCGGGCAGCCGGGCACGGTCGCTCGGGTCGCGCCGGCCCGAGTGGCTGCGATCGGGGTTCTGGCGGGGTACGCGGCAGAGCCGGCGTCACCGTCCGGCGAGGGCCGGGATCGGGTGGGCGGCCTGCGCGGGGCGGAGCAGCCGGAAGGTGACCCGGCCGTCGGCGTCGATACGGGCGCCGTGCACGGCGGGTTCGGGCAGGCTGTTGTAGTGGAAGGGCGTGGAGAAGTAGTAGGCGCCGGTGTCCGGGACGACGACGAGGTCGCCGACGTCGAGGAGGGGCAGCGCCCGGTCGCGTGCCAGCAGGTCACCGGCGAAGCAGCACGGGCCCGCGATGTCCTGCCGTACGGGTCGGCCGTGCTTGGCCCGGCCGTGGGGATCGTGGGCCTCGATCCGCAGGGGCCACGCGTCGGGGGCGAACACCGTCCGCGTGGCGACCTGTGCTCCGGCGTGGGTGATCGCGATGGGACGTCCGCCGACGGTCTTGGTGTACTCGACGTACGCGGCGGTGAACCCGTTCTTGGCCAGCACGGAGCGGCCGAACTCGGTGACGATCTCGTACTCGCCCGAGAACAGGGCCGGCGCGTGTTCGCGCAGGTGGTCCACGTAGGTGTCGAAGCCGGGCGTCGTCTCGTCGTCGGCGAAGTTGACCGGCAGTCCGCCCCCGATGTCGATGCCGGTGACCTGCCGGTGGCCGAGGTGGGCGTTGATCTCCTCGGCGAACTCCACCGCCTTCGCGATGCCCCGGGCGATCAGGTCCAGGGGGCAGCCCTGTGAGCCGACGTGCGTGTGCACCCAGGTGAGCCAGGGGCGGTCCCGGTACGTCTGGAGCAGTCGTCGTCGGTTGCCCTCGTCCTCCAGGGGGATGCCGAACTTCGAGGTCGCGGTGGCGGTGCTCATGGCGGTGATCGAGCCGGCGCCGACCTGGGGGTTGACGCGCACGCCGATCCGCGAGTCGGAACGGCGGGCCGCCAGGATCTCGTCCAGCCGCGCCAGTTCCTGGAAGCTGTCCGCGTTCACCGCGACCCCCAGGCTCAGGGCCCGGGCCAGTTCGGCCCGCGTCTTGGCAGGGGAGTCGAACACGATGTGCTCGGGTGCGAAGCCCGCCTCCAGCGCCTGGGCGAGTTCGCCCGCGCTGGCGACCTCGCAGCCCATGCCGCTCAGGCGCAGTTCCTCGAGTACGGGAACCAGGCAGTTCGCCTTGGCCGCGAACGCGTGCAGGACCCGGAGGGAGTCGGGGAACGCGCTCCGCAGGGACGTGACGGTCTCGTTGACGCCGTCGAGGTCGACGAACCCGGCCAGTACGGCCGTCTCGGGTTCCAGGAGTCCCTGTTGTACGGCTGCCCGCAGAATCCGTTCACGCCGGTCGGCCTTGTCGGAACCACTCATCGTGCACCCTCCCTGAGCCGGGGTCTCACCGCCCCACGATCGCCGTGGGGCGGACCACCAGACTCCCGTCGCGGCGGTGCGGGTGTCTTCGTCGGGAGTCCCGGTGTTCCGCCGCGCGGTTCTCACCGCGGAGCGAAACCGCGGACGTGGCGCAGCCGCCGTTGTGCCCGGGCACGAAGAAGCCGCCCCTTCTTCGTGGCGGCGCCCGAGGGCTCACGCCTCCCGGCCCCCGCGCTCGAGGAGGCGCAGTTGCAGCTGGGCGAGGAGCCGGGCGTCCGGACTGCGGAGGTCGAGCCCGGACACCTCGGTGATCCGGCTGATCCGGTGCCTCAGGCTGTTCGCGTGCACCCCCAGCGCCCGGGCGGTGTCCGGCACATGGCCGAAGTGGTCCAGGTACACCCGCAGGGTCCGCACCAGGGTGCCCCCGCCGTTCCCGGCGTCGAACGCCACCAGGCGTGCCACCGGTGTCTCCGGCGCCGGGGCCGGTCCCGTCAGCGTGTCCAGCATCTGGTTCAGGGCGATCGACTCGGCCACCTCGTCCGCGGAGGCGACGGTGCGGTGCTCTCCCGCCGAGAGCAGGGCCCTCAGTGTCAGGTCCGCCGACCGGCGGGACTCGGGCAGGGCCGCCAGGGTGTCGACCACCGTGCCCAGACCGATTCTCGTCTCCGGCCCGAACACGTCGGCCACCTGCCGCACCAGTGACTTCCCCAGACGCGCGACCTGTTCGACGGCCCGCCGCACGTCCTGGTGCAGCGCGCCCACCAGGACCAGGGCCCCCTGGTCGACCGGCACCACCACCGACGTGAGGCCGTTCGCGCCGCAGCACACGGACAGCAGGGCGCACAGCCTTCCGGTCTCCTCCCCCTTGCAGGAGGCTCCGGGACGTACCGCCAGGACCGCGCAGTGCCCGTGCGCCGGTATCCCGGTGCGTTCGGTCAGTACCTCGGCGGATCCCCGTCCGTCGAGCAGCGCACGGGCCGTGTCCTCGACCAGTCGGGCGTGCGTGCGGTGCGACCGGTGGTGCAGCAGGTGTGCGGCGGCCGCCCGCGCCGCCGACCGCAGTGTGTCGGAGGCGTGCGGCGGGAGGTCACCGCCCGCGGCCGCCACCCAGATCGATCCCAGGATCTCCCCGCCCGCCCGGACCGCCACCACCAGGCGTTCGGGATTCTCCCCGTGCGCCGGCCGGTGGATGACGTCCCCCGAGCCCCACAACGCCTGGAAGAACCCGGCCTCCCGCATGGCGGCCACGCGCCACTCCGGCACCCGGCGGCCGAGGATCGTCAGCCGGCGCAACTCGTCCACGTCCTCCTTCGTGGACGAGTACGCCAGGACCCGGGACTCCACGTCCTCGATCGTCACCGCGCCGCCCACCAGGACCGCCACCGCGTCGGCCAGCCCGTTCAGGTCGCCCGGCAGCACAGCCGCCACAGCCGGATCGGCGGGGACCCCGGACAGGACCAGACCGGCCCGCAGCGCGCCGACCAGCTCGGTCCAGCCGCACCACGCCGTCCGGAAGAGCACCGCCGTACCGGCGTCCTCGACGGCCGCCCGCAGCGCCTCCGGGGGCCGCCCCGACCTTCCCGGCCCGAAGACCACCGCGGCCGCGCCCGATCCGGCGGCCCCGCGCACGACGTCGACGGCGGCGGCCGAGTGCGGATCGACGCCCACGGCCAGCACCACCTGCCCCCGGGGCGGCCCCGCCTCCAGCGGGTCCAGCACGGTGACTCCCTCGACCACGACCCCCAGACCGCGGGGAGCCATGTACGGCTCCAGCGCACCGGCCCCCATGACCGACAGCAGGCTCTCCAGCGTCGGTCCCGCCGCGGTGCCGTCCCCCTGCCCCGCCCTCTCGTTCAGCGCCATCCGGCCCCCCACTTCGGTGCGTCACGTGACGGTGAGTGTAGAAGGCCTCACAGGAACGAGTGAGGCATATGCCCAAAAGCGGTGTCCGTCCGGTGGTCAGCCGGAGGGCTCCCACGGGGTCGGTGCGTCCGGCTGCTCCTGCGGAGGGGACACGACGGGGCACGCGTGGTCCGACTGCGTCATCGCCCATCCGTCCCCGAACACATGGAGGCCGCTGGGCGCGGCGGAACGGCGCGCGGTGTCGCCGTCGGCTTCCGCGTCGGCGGTGGGGACCGACGAAGCCGCGTGGTTCACCGTGCACGTCAGCTGGAGCATGGCCCGGCGGCTCAGCGGAGCCGTCTCACCGGGGAGTTCGACGAAGAGGATGCCGCCGTCGACCGCCACCCGCGGCGCGTCCGTCAGGCGGGGCAGCTCCGTGGTGGCCGTCGGGGCCTCGTTCGCGGCCGACGCTTCGAACAGCAGGCGTACGACGGCCTCGAGGTCCCCGGCGTCGTCGATCCGGTGGGGACGGGGCGTCAACTCCCCGTCGCGCAGGAAGAAGAGGGGGATGGTGGCGGGCGTCGAGGACGGTGTCGCACTGGGGGAGAACATGCCGCTCGCCGGCGCACCGGTCTCGATGACACCGGACGGGGGGACTCCGCACGCCGTGAGCGCGACCGCGGCCACGGCCGTGAGCCCGGACAGCAGCGCTGCCGTCCGCGAGCCCCTCACCGGGTGCCCCCGTCGGCCTCGGTGTCGGTGTCGTCGTGGTACAGCGGGAGTTCGACCGTGAACACCGCGCCGCCCCGGGGCAGGTTCGCCGCCCGGATGCGCCCCCCGTGCAGGCGCACGTTCTCCGCCGTGATGGCCAGACCAAGCCCGCTGCTCTCGCTCCTGGCCCGTGAGGTGCTCGCCTTGTAGAACCGCTCGAAGATGTGCGGCATGGCCTCCTCGGCGATCCCCGGTCCGTTGTCGGTCACCTCGATGACGGCCCACGCCATGCCCGCCCCGTCCACCCGTACCCCCATGGTCAGCCGCACGGGCGGCGCTCCGTGCCGCAGCGCGTTGCCGATCAGATTGGCCGTCACCACGTCGAGTCTGCGCGGATCGACGCGCGCGCGGAGCTCACCCGGTCCGGGCAGCCGGGTCTCCACCTGCTCCTGCCGCCACCGGGAGGCGATGGTGCGCCGTACGGACTCGGCCAGGTCGATCTCGTCCCGGTTGAGTTCGGCCGCCCCCGCGTCGAAGCGGGAGATCTCCATCAGGTCGTTCACCAGTCCACTCAGCCGGTTCGTTCCCTCGCTGATGAGCCGCAGCGCCTCACCGGTCTCCCCTTCCCCCTCCAGGTCCAGCACGTCGGTGACCGCCGACATCGCCGCCAGCGGCGTGCGCAGCTCGTGGGAGACGTCCGCCACGAAGCGGCGCCCCTGGGCCTCCAGGCGGCGCAGCTCCCGTACGGTCCGCTCCAGCTCGGCCGCCGTCTCGTTGAAGGACTGGGAGAGATCGGCCAGTTCGTCGGAGCCGGTGACGTCCAGCCGGACGTCGAGATGCCCCGCGGCCATCCGGCGCGTCGCCCGGCGCAGCGCCCGTACGGGACGCAGTACGCCGCTCGCGGCGAGCAGCGCCAGGACGACGGCGAGGCACAGGGCCACCAGGGTGGCCCGCTCGATGCCGTGGACCATGGCCTCGACGTACCCCTCTTCGGTGGTCTGCGGGACCTCCAGGTACATCACGACTCCGGAGAGCCTGGTCTCAAAGCCCTCGCCCCAGGTGTACGTGACGGGCATGCCGACGACGAGACGAGGGCGCCCGTCGACGTTCATCCGCTGAAACACCGCGACACGTCGGTCCCGGACGGACCGGAGCATTCCGGGGCTCAGCTCGACGAAACCGGCGCTCGGCGCATAGGCGCGGTGGCCGCCGTACGTGGCCATGATCCGCCAGCCCGACGCACGGTTCGCGTACAGCACCTGGTCCACCGCGGACTGGAGGTCCACCTGGTCCGGGGCAATGGGGATGGAGGGCGCGACGGCGTCGACGCTCGTACGGAACTGGTTGATGACGGAGTCCTGGCTCTGCTGGAGCACCCCCGTGCGTGCCTCGCGGAAGGCGAGGGCCCCGGTGCCCAGGGAGCTGGCCATGGCCACCAGGACGAAGGACGTCAGCAGGCGGGGGCGCAGACCGCGCAGGGGAAGCGGGATGCGCGCCAGGGCCGCCCGGAGGAAGCGCCGGGGGCCGGCACCCGGTACGGCGGCGGGGGGCTCTTCAGTCGTGGGGACCTCGGGTGCGGTTCTCCGCGCCCCGGCGGTCTTCCGCGTCCGTACGGTCCTCCGTGTCCGCGCGGACGTCCGGTCGCTCATGAGGTGCCGAAGCGGTAACCGAATCCGCGTACGGTCTGCACGTAACGGGGAGTCCTGCCCTCGCCGAGCTTGTTGCGCAGTCGCTTCACACAGGCGTCCACGAGCCGTATGTCGCCGTGGTAGCTGTGTTCCCAGACCGCTTCCAGCAGCTGCTGGCGGCTGAACACCTGGCCGGGCGAGGCCGACAGGGTCAGCAGCAGCCGCAGTTCGGAGGGGGCGAGGGCGACGGGTTCGCCGCGGTGCGTCACCACGAGCCCGGCGCGGTCGACGACCAGCTCGCCGTGCGTCTCCGCCCGGGGACGGGTGCCGTCCGGCAGCGACGCGTCCTGTCTGCGCAGCACGGCCCGTATCCGCGCGTCGAGCACCCGGGCCTGCACGGGCTTCACCACGTAGTCGTCCGCACCGGTCTCCAGTCCCACGACCACGTCGACGTCGTCTCCCCGGGCCGTCACCATGATGATCGGCACCTGGTCGCGGTCCCTGATCCGGCGGCACACGTCCAGGCCGGACATGCCGGGCAGCATGAGATCGAGCACGACGACGTCCGGCCGGAAGGGGCGGAGCTGTTCCAGCCCTTCCTCCCCCGTTTCCACGGCGGAGACCTCATGCCCCTGGTGCCGCAGACCCAGTTGGACGGCCCTGCGGACATCTTGGTCGTCTTCGACGATCAGAATCCGTGGCATTTCGGCAGTGTAAGCAGACCGGATGAGACGACCGTCCCGAGGAAGGCCCCTCTCCGACCGCCGTTACACAACGATCACACGGGCCGGGGAACGCGGGCGTCGTTATCTTTCCGTGACAGTCTCGGCTCATGGGGATCATCTGGGATCACCAGATTGAGCTGCCATGTATTCGGCACGAGAGCGGCAATCCGCACCCGCCACCGGCAGCACCGCGGCCGGTCACCGCGCCGGTCACCGCGCCGGCCGTCGGCGCCGGTCCTCCCATCGCCGGGGACGGCCGCGCCGCCGGGGCCGGGGCCTGCTGATCGGCCTGCTGGTGGCCGTCGGCCTGCTGGGTTCGACGGCGTACCTCCTGGGAGGCGGGCGGAGCGACGCGTCGAGCGGTGCGCCGCACCCGCGGAGCACGCACGTCGCCCCCACTCCCACACCCACACCGCCCCCCTCCGCCTCCCCTTCCTCCTCCCCCTCCCCCTCCGCGAGCCGGACCGAGATCGACGTCCCCCCGAAGGGCAGCGGGACGTTCGTCACCGCGCAGGCCAGTGGGAAGACGGTGGGCAGCGGTTCCCGCCCGGTGCGCTACGTCGTGGAGGTCGAGACCGGCCTCGACATCTCGCCGTCCCAGGCGGCGAACGAGATCGCCGAGATACTCGCCGCCCCGCGGGGCTGGACCCACGACCCGGACAACGCGTTCCAGCTGGTGGGCGCGGGATCGCCGCACGACATCACGATAAAGATCGCGACACCGGCGACGGCGGACGCCCTGTGCTGGGCGGGCATCCAGCAGGACACCGGAGGCGAGTACAACTGCGAGGTTCCCGGAGGGGTGGTGGTGAACCTCAAGCGCTGGGTCAAGGGCTCACCCAACTTCGACGGGCCGATCCATGAATACCGGGCGCTGATCATCAACCACGAGGTGGGGCACTTCCTCGGTCACTCGCACGTGACCTGCGGGGGCGCCGGGCGACTGGCCCCCGTGATGATGCAGCAGATCAAGGGCCTGCACGGCTGCGTCGCCAACGCCTGGCCCTACGACGAGAACGGTGACTTCGTCACCGGGCCGCCCGTCTGACCGGCGCCGGTCCCGAGGCCGGCCGTCACGGCGGACGGCCGTTACAGCTCGGTCATGTACCGGCCCCAGGGCCATGAACTGCCGGCACCACTGTGAACTCCGCGTTCTCCTGCGTCCGCAGGCGGAATCCCCCCTCCCTCCCGATCGGATGGAAGTAGATGACTCGTTCCCGCACTGTCCGGAGACTGGCCGCCGCGACGGCGGTCGGTCTGCTGCCGCTGCTGGCGGCTTGTGGCGCCGACACCGACACCGGCACCGGCTCGGAGTCCCACGCGTCGGACGGTGGGAAGACCACGGCCGGATCGTCGGGGCAGCTCGACATCCCCGCCGACGCGAACGCCGATCTCAAGAAGCAGTACCTCTTGGAGAACGCGATCGCGGCCTGCATGAAGAAGCAGGGATTCACCTACACCCCCGTGGCCCCCGAGGATCCCGCCGCCTCCTGGGACACCTACGGGGCGGACTACGCGCTGACGAAGAAGTACCGGCAGAAGTACGGTTTCGGCATCTACGCGGGCATCGTCTACCCCGACGACGCCGGCGCGTCGGGCAGTGCGGCCGCCCAACAGGACTCGAACAAGACGCCCAACGCGGACTACGTGGACACGCTCACTCCCGAGCAGAAGGCCGCGTACGACAAGGCGTTGGGCGCTTTCCCCGACCCGAAGGCCGGTGAGAAGAACTGGACCGGCTGTCAGGGTGAGGCCGACAAGAAGGTCTACGGCTCCTCGTCGGCCCAGGAGCGGGGCACCGAGGCCACGAACCGGAACCAGGCCAACGCGCAGGCGCTCAACGGTGATCCGAAGCTGGTCGCGCTGGCGCAGTCGTACGCCTCGTGCCTGAGGAAGGAAGGCATCTCCGTCACGACCACGCAGCCGACCGGCGTCGGGGAGATGGTCAGGTTCCAGGCGCTCGACTCCGCTCCGGCCAGTACCATCCCCACCGTCGACAAGGACGGGAACACCCAGGAGCCCATGAGCAAGGAGGAGGCCCTCCCGCTGCTCACCAAGGACATCGAGCTGGCGATGCGGGACCTGGAGTGCGGCAAGGAGTTCCGGGCCGCCTACTTCCCGAAGTTCCTGAAGGCCCCGACCAGCGGTGGCGGTGCCGGGTGAGGCAGCGCCCCGAGCCGGCCGGCGCCCGTCCCGGACGGTTCCGCAGGCTGACCGGCACCCGTTCCGGACAGCTGACGGTCGTCGTCGCCGCGGTGGCGCTGGTCGGGGCGGGCGGCTGGTTCGCCGGATCGCGGATGCAGTCGCCCGCGGACGCCGCCGCCTCGCACCGGCCGCCGGAAGCCGGTCCCGTCACCGTCGCGGTCGAGCGGCGCTCGCTCACCGCGAGCGTGGTGGCCCAGGGCTCGGTGGAGTTCGCCTCGCCGCAGAGCGTGAGCCTGGCCGGACCCGTCGGCTCCCCGGACTCCGGGTCCGGCGAAGCGGGGGCCGGCGACAGCGTCGCCCAGCGGATCACCAAGGCACCGGCGGCCGGGGCGGAGGTGAAGGAGGGCGATGTGCTGATGCAGATGAGCGGGCGGCCGGTCCTGGTGCTGCGGGGCACCGTGCCGATGTACCGGACGCTGGGACCCGGCGCCTCCGGGGACGACGTCGAGCAGCTCCAGCGGGCGCTGGCCCGGCTGGGCTTCGACCCCGGTTCGGCGGACGGGACGTACGGGCAGTCGGACGCCGCGGCGGTGAGCCGCTGGTACGAGAGCAAGGGCTACCGCGCCATGGAGCCCACCGTCGCCGACAAGCAGCAGCTGGGGACGCTCGAAGCGGCGGTGACCACCGCGCAGCAGGCCCTCCTCGCGGCGCGGAGCCCGGGCGGCGGGTCCGGGGGAGCCGGCGGCTCCGAGGAGCCCGGCGGGCCCGGGGAGTCCGGCGGCTCCGGGGAGCCCGGCGGCGGCTCCGGGGAATCCGGCAGTGGCTCCGGAGACGGGTCGGGCACCGGCGGGGACGCCGCCGAGCTGGAACTCAAGTCGGCACAGCAGCAGTTGGACGCGGCCAACACCGCGCTCTCCGCCTTCCAGGCCGGTTACGGAACCAAGGTCCCCGCCGGTGAGGTGGTCTTCCTGCCGGAACTGCCGGCCCGGCTGGACAAGGTGTCCGTGAAGACGGGGGACACCCCCTCCGGACCGGTCGCCACGGTGACCAGCTCCAAGGTCGTGGTGCGGGCCGTGGTCCCGGCCGACGACGCCGAGTTGCTCCACAAGGGCATGCGGGCCCGGGTGGAGACCACCGACGGCACGACGGCGGACGGCGAGGTGGTGGCACTCGGCGACGAGGTGCCGAAGGACGATCCGGCCGACGCCGGCAAGCGGCAGGGGACCTCGGACGGCGGGAGCGACGGCAGCTCGGCCCCCGTACAGGTGCAGATCTCCGTGCCGGCGGGGACCCTGGCGAAGAACGCCGCCGAATCCGCGAAGGTCACCATCGAGGTGGGCTCGTCGGAGGGCGCGGTGCTGACGGTGCCCCTCGCCGCGCTGCACACGTCCGCCGGCGGGAAGGCCCGGGTGCGGGTCGTGCGCGGCGGCGAGGTGGTGGACGCCGCCGTCGAGGCCGGGCTCTCCGCGGACGGTCAGGTGGAGGTCACCCCGTCGTCCGGTGCCGCCCTGAAGCCCGGCGACCAGGTGGTGGTCGGGCGATGAGCGGTCCACCGATGACCGGTCCGCCGTCCCCCGTCGTGCCCGACGCGGACACGGTCATCCAACTGACCGACGTGGGCCGGACCTTCGACTCCGAACCGCCGGTGCACGCCCTGCGCGAGGTGAACCTGACCGTTCGGCGCGGCGAGCACCTGTCGATCGTCGGCCCGTCCGGTTCCGGCAAGTCGACGCTGCTCAACACCCTGGGGCTGCTGGACCGCCCCACCTCGGGCACCTACCGGCTCGACGGGGTGGAGACCAACGCGCTCGGCGACCTGGAGCGCACCGCGTTGCGCGGCAGCCGGATCGGGTTCGTCTTCCAGTCCTTCCACCTGCTGCCGTACCGGACCGTGGAGGAGAACGTCATGCTGGCCGAGACCTACCGCCGGCCGCGCCCGGGGCGCGGCCGGGCCGACCGCCGTACCAGAGCCGAGCAGGCACTGCGGCGGGTGGGTCTGGCGCACCGGGCCGGCTTCCGGCCGGACCGGCTCTCCGGCGGTGAGAGACAGCGGGTGGCGATCGCCCGGGCGCTGATGAGCGACCCCGCCCTGCTGCTCTGCGACGAACCCACCGGCAACCTCGACAGCGAGAACACCGAGTCGGTGCTGGACCTCTTCGACCGGCTCGGCGAGCAGGGCATGACCCTGGTGGTGATCACGCACGAGGAGGCGGTCAGCGGGCGGGCCCACAGGCGGGTGAGGATCAGCGACGGGCTGCTCACCGAGGAGCACCGATGAGGTCCCGGACCCGGGCCGGGGGGACCGTCGAGCGCCCCTGGATGGACTTCAGGGACCTGTGGTCCGAAGCGCTGGCGGGGGTGCTCGCCCGCCCGATGCGCTCCGCCCTGACCACGCTGGGCACCGTCCTGGGCATCACCACCCTGGTCATCACCATCGGGGTCTCGTCCACGGCGGGCAACCAGATCGTGGGCCGGTTCGACGCCCTGACCGCCACCTCGGTCACGGTGGGGGTGCCCTCCGTGGCCTCCGCCGACCCCGGTCCGCTCGTGGACTGGTCGGGGGTCGACGCGGTGCGCCGGCTGGCCGGGGTCGAGTCGGTGGCGGCGATCGCCGACTCCCAGGAGACCGCGGGCGTCGAGGTGCGCGCCCACCACGTGGTCGCTCCCGGCGAGACCACCGGCCAGACCATGGCGGTCGTCGCCGCGTCCCCCACGCTGCCGGCCGCGGTCCGGGGCGGGATGACCGCCGGGCGCTTCCTCGACGACGGGGACATCGCCCGGCACGACCGGGTGGCGGTCCTCGGCGACCAGGCGGCGCGGCTCCTCGGCATCGACTCGGTCGGGAACGCTCCCGCGGTCTTCCTGAAGGGCCAGGCGTACACGGTGATCGGGATACTCGGCGGAGTGGAGCGGGAGCAGCAGCTCGCCACCGCGGTGATCCTGCCGCCCACGACGGCCGCGGACCGGATGGGGCTGGGGACCGTGACCCGGGTACTGATCAACACCGCGCTCGGCGCGGCCGGCCAGGTCGCCCGCCAGGCGCCGATCGCGCTGGCCCCCGGAGCCGAGGCTTCCCTGACCGTGACGGCACCGACCGATCCGGCCGAGGCCCGCAAGGGAGTGCAGGGGGACGTCAACGGCCTGTTCCTGGTCCTCGGGCTGGTCTCGCTGGTGGTCGGGGCCATCGGTATCGCCAACGTGACGCTGGTGACGGTCATCGAGCGGATCGGGGAGATCGGACTGCGCCGCGCCCTCGGGGCCTCGCGGCGGCAGGTCGCCGGCCAGTTCCTGGTGGAGTCGACGACGATCGGGCTCCTCGGCGGTGTCGTGGGCGCCGCCCTGGGCATGGTCGTCGTGGTGATCGTCTCCGCCGTCAAGGAGTGGACACCGGTCCTGGACGTCCGCCTCGCCCTCGGAGCCCCGGTCGCCGGGGCCCTGGTGGGACTCCTGGCCGGCCTCTACCCGTCACTGCGGGCCTCCCGCATGGAACCGGTCGACGCCCTGCGCGCGTAACCGTGCCCGCGGGCAGGCCGGGCAGGAACAGCCGGTGCGGGCTCCGTGGGGACGGGACGCCCGCACCGGCCGGTCGGTCACGGTCGTGCCGCGGGTGCGCCGAGGAGACACCCGCCGCCCCATGCACCAGACTCGAAGGGAGACCGCCGGTCGACCACGCTCGAAGGGCCGGACCCGTGCACGACGTTCCGCTGTGGCTGTGGATGGTCTTCGCCGTCACCGTACTGGTGTCCCTGACCGTCGATCTGCTCGCGCACCGGCAGGCCCACGTCATCGGGTTCCGGGAGGCCGCCGCCTGGAGCGGGGTCTGGGTGGGACTGGCGATCACCTTCGGCGCCGTGGTCTTCCTCGTGGTCGGGACGACCGCCGGAGTGGAGTACACCACCGCATGGCTGCTGGAGAAGAGCCTCTCGGTCGACAACCTCTTCGTCTTCGCGCTGATCTTCGGCTACTTCCGTGTCCCGCGCGCCTACCAGCACCACGTCCTGTTCCTCGGCGTCCTCGGCGCCCTGGTCTTCCGAGGCGTCTTCCTCGCCGCCGGCGTCGCCGTGGTCAGCCGCTTCACCGCCGTCCTGTTCGCCTTCGCCGCCGTCCTCTTCTACAGCACCTACAAGATCCTCAAGGAGGAGGAAGACAGCTTCGACCCCGGCAGGAGCATCGCCGTACGCCTGCTCCGCAAGGTCGTCCCCGTGCGGGACGACTACGCCGGCGCCCATTTCTTCGTCAAGGAGGCCGGCAGACGCGTCGCCACCCCGCTGCTCGCCGTCGTCGTCGCGATCGAGGCCGCCGACCTCGTCTTCGCCGTCGACAGCGTGCCCGCCGTCCTGGCCGTCAGCAGCGACGCCTTCATCGTCTACACCAGCAACGCCTTCGCCATCCTGGGCCTGCGCGCCCTCTACTTCATGCTCGCGGGCCTGCTGGACCGGTTCCAGTACCTGAGCAAGGGCCTGGCGCTCATCCTCGCCTTCATCGGCGTCAAGCTCGTCCTCCAGGCGTCCCACGAGATCATCAGCCCCGCCGTGCCCGAGATCCCCTCTCCGCTCAGCCTCGCCGTCATCGCCACCGTCCTGAGCGTCTCCATCGCACTCAGCCTGCTGCGGCCCCCGCCCACCGGCCACGAGGACGCACCGTCGGCGGCCGGCACCGGTCCGCCCGAGGGCCGCACCGAGGATCGGTGACCGGACCCGAGCACCAAGGGAATCCCAAGAGAGACCAAAAAGGCGATAACGTTACATTATGTCCGAAATGAAGGAGCAGCCGGCACCGTCTCGGGCCGAGCACGTGTGCCGCTCGTGCAAACACCCCGTGCACGCCGTCCTGGAACGGCACAAGACGATGGGGGTCTACGTCCCCTCATGGGCCGCCGGTCCCTGCCACAACCCGAAGTGCCCCGACTACGTACCCGAACAGGTATCGGTCACTTCCGTACGCGGCGAGACCTGGCGGACGCTCACCGGCTGGCAGCGCGACTGAACCGGAAGGGCGGCCGGACCTCGACGGCCGGCCGGCCTGCCGTACCCGTCTCCCGCGGGACCGTTCCCGGTCGGTGAGCAGGGGTTCGGGTCCTGGACCCGTCGCCGCTCGCTGCGGACACACCGAACGGTGCCGGGTGTCCGGGTCGCCCGCGTCCGGGGCCGTCAGTGCGGGCCGGGCTGCCATTCCTCCGCCAGGATCGCGTGCACCACCGAGTCCCGCCAGCGGCCCGCCTTGTGGACGTGGCCGCGGATCGTGCCCTCCTCCGTCATGCCCGCCGCGGCCATCGTGCGGGCCGAGGCGGTGTTGAGGGGGGAGCGGGCGCCCCAGACACGGTGGAGGTCCAGGTCCTCGAAGGCCAGGGCCAGCAGGAGGCGTACGGTCTCGGTGCCGTGGCCGGCGCCCCAGGTGTCCGGGCGGAGGGCGAAGCCCATGGTGGCCGCGCGCTGCTGGTGGGGGTCCATCGCCAGCCGGGCGAAGCCGATCAGGCGGCCGGAGGGCGGGGCGACCACGGCGAGCGCGTACTCGGTGCGGGGCTCCGCCGTCGCCGCCGCGACGGAACGGGCGACGATGTGGCCGGTCTGTTCCCGGGTGCGGGGCTCGAACGACAGGTGTTCCGTCGCCTCGGGGTCACCGTAGACGGCGAGCACCGCGTCGACGTCGTCGACGGTGAGTTCGCGGAGACCGAGGCGCCGGCCGGAACGCTGGACCGGGTACATGCGGGGAACCCTATCGCCGCGGCGGGGAAGGGAACGGCGACCGCCGGGGCGGGACGGCTTCCGCTGAGCGTCGGCCGCCGCCCCGGCGTCACCCCGGCACCCGGCCGGTCCGCTCTGGCCGGGTGCCCGCCGCCCCCACCCGGGGGGCGTCAGGTCCTCAAGGGCGCTCGATGGTGATGAAGGGGTCCCACTGGAAGTACCCCTGCAGGTTGCGGTGGCGGTCCAGGATCTGGAAGTAGAAGTGGTAGACGACCTTGCCGGTCCGCTTGACCGTCGTCCGCCAGTAGTGGTCCTCGTACTCCTGGGTCGTGAACGCCGGCGTGCCCTCGCTCCCCTCCTGCGGCATGGGGTAGACGCCGTCGACGACCTCGATCTCCGGGGTCCTGATGAGCACGTGGTCGTTGTCGCTGCTCACGTACCGGTACAGGAGTGCCTTGTAGTCGCTGCCGAGCGACAGCGTCGTCTCCCGCCACTTGACGCTGTCCCCGGGTTCGGCCCGGAGGTTCAGCTCGGCGCCCGACGTGCCGATGATGTGGTCCTGGCGCGTCGTCATGTAGATCAGGCTCTCGTCGGCGTAGGTCGGTGCGTCGGGGTTCCGCGACGCGCTCGGGTTCCGCTCGACGATCGTGGCCGCGTCGAACGCGATCAGCACGTTGAGTTCAGCCATGTCCTGCCCCTTTCGGATACGGGTCGTGATCCTCTGCTCCCTGACGGGCCGGGCGGTCCGTCAGGCGGTCGTGCCGGGCTTCGGCACCTTGTACGCCATCGCCCGCGGGTAGTCGTGCCGGTGCAGGCGGACGCGGACCAGCAGCGGTCCGGCGTTGACCGGGTCGGCGGGGTCGGTGAGACGGGTCAGCAGGGCGTCCAGCTCGGAGGTGTCCGTGACCTGGACCCCGTGCGCCGGGGTCTCCTCGCCGGCGAAGACGGCGGCGAGGCGGTCGTAGTGCCACGGGTGGAGGACGTTGTAGAAGTCCGGCTCCGGGTGGTCGTGTCCGGCGTAGTAGGACGGGTGGACCAGCATCTGCTCGATGCCGTAGAAGTGCCCGTTGTCCATGACGAACACCACCGACCGCAGGCCGAGCCGGGTGTGGGTGGAGATCTCCTGGCAGGTCTCCTGGAAGGCGCCGTCGCCGACGAACACCATCGGACGGGCGGGCGCGCGCCCGGGGGCGAGCGCGGCGCCGGTGGCCGCGCCGACCGACCAGCCGATGGACAGCCAGCTGACCTGGGACAGGAACCCGCCCGCGGGCAGTGACAGGTTCATCGAGCCGATGAGGGAGAACGCGGCGTCGGAGACGACCGTCCAGTCCTCCCGGGTCTCCTCGCCCAGGAAGTGGTTGATCCGGTCGAACACGCCGTCGTAGGTGAGGTGTTCGGGCGGACGGGACGGTGAGCCGGGGACGCTGAGTGCGGCCCGGTGGTGCTCCAGGGTGGCGGGGCGGTTCCCGGGCGCTCGGTGGTGGGCGTGGGCCTCGGCGTAGTAGTCGGCGGTCAGTCCGCCGGAGCCGTAGGTCTTGACCAGCGCGTCCTGGAGGGCGGGCAGCAGGTGTTCGAGCTGGACGTCGGGGAAGTAGGAGGTGCCGACGCTGACGCCGCCGTGCGCGGCCATCACCCAGTCGGTGCCGACGGACTGCTCGCCGCCGAGGTTCTTCGACGTGGACCAGGCGCCGAGCCCGATCCGGCAGGTGGCCCACTCCTTGAAGACCCGGTGCACGTCCGGGTGGCTGGCGTGGCCGTTGTAGACGCCGTGGAACTGCGGCTGGTCCTCGTCGAGGACGGCCTTGGCGCCGACGGTGGTGCAGTACGGCACCCCGGTGGCCTCCACCAGGTCGGTGAGCTGCCCGCCGAGGCGGAACCGGTCGGTCTCCTCGCCGGCCCACACGATCGGGCGGGGCCTGCCGTCCGGCCCTGGATGCTCCTCGATCAGGGTGAGGATCGCGTGGACGGCGTTGTCCAGCATCGTGCGGCCGCGGGCGCCGAGCGGCCGTTCGCGGGGGACGATCGGCGCCTCGGGTGCGGCGCAGGGCTCGTCCCACAGGTCCTCCATGACCTCCAGGTAGACCGGCCGGCGTTCGGTCAGGCAGGCGGTGAGCGCGGCGTCGATCTGGCCGGGGGCGAGGCCCGGGTGGGAGATGGCCTGCGCGTCCACGGTGACCTGCCGGTAGACGTCCAGGTTGCTCTCCGTGCGCGGGCTCATGTGGGAGGTGAGCAGGCCGAGGGCGCGCTGGTTCTGCCACTGTTCGTAGGGCGGGGAGGCGTTGACGGCGACGAGCGGGACCTGCTCGACGTAGGCGCCGCCGCAGGCGTTGAGCAGGTTGAACGCGCCGACGCTGTAGGTGACGGCGGCGGCGCCGATGCCGTGGATGCGGGCGTAGGCGTCGGCGGCCTGGCCGGCGCCGCCCTCGGTGGGGGTGCCGACCCACTCGATGTCGCCCTCGGCGCGCAGGGCGGTCAGGAACGGGCCGAGGTGGTTGCCGGGGACGCCGAAGAGGTGGGTGATGCCCAGCTCGGCCAGGCGCAGGGCGAGGTAGCGGGCGACCGTGCACCCGGGGTCGACCGAGATCATGACGCGTGCTCCTCCCGGTCCGGGCCCGGGGTGGTGACCGGCGCGGCCCGGTGGACGGCGACGGCGGCGCGGACGGCGCTCTCCAGGGCTCCCTCGATCCAGGCGTGCTTGAGGGAGGTGTGCTCCCCGGCGAAGTGCACGGGGCCCTCGGGCCGGGAGACGTCCAGGTGGAAGCTGGTCATCTGGTGGGCGGTGTAGATGGCGGCCTCGCCGAAGGCGTACGGGTCGCGGGCCCAGCTCTGGGTGGCGCCCCGGCCGGTGAAGAACACCTCGATGCGGCGGCCGTGCAGGGCCTGGAGGTTGCGCAGGGCGTAGACGTAGCGCTCGGCGTCGGGCATGGAGTCCCAGCGGGCGGCGTCGTCGGACCAGCAGTACGAGGCGAGGACGACGCCGCCGGTGCTGCCCTCGACCCGGTGCGAGGGGTAGTACATGAACCGGTTGGGGTTGTCGGCGGCGGAGCCCCCGCCGAAGCAGTGGGTGGCGGGGCGGACGGCGGGGCCGCGCAGCGGCAGGGTGCTGTCGATCCGCCGCATCTCCTCGGTGACGCCGTTGTCCTTGACCGCGGCGCCGAGCAGGCCGGCGGCCGGATCGGGGAGGGTGATGCGGGGCGCGGTGTCCGCGTCGGCGCCGTGCCGGTAGTACGCGTACAGGCCCGGTGCGATGTTCTCCAGCTCGTCGCGCCAGTCGTCCTCGGTGAACTCCCACCACCGGTGGCTGAACTCCAGCAGCACCTTGGTGGCCTGGTCGTAGTGCGTCTCGATGATCGCGCGGCGCTTCTTGTACGACATCGAGGGGACGATCTCCACGAAGCGCAGCGCGGAGAACGGGACGGTGACGATCGCCAGGTCCGCGGTCCACAGCCGCGGTGGTGCCTGGGGGTCGTCCTCGGCGACGGTCTGCACGGCCACGCCCCAGCCGTCGGGACCGACGGCGCCGGTGCCCTCGGGGTCGGCGTCGCGGCTGGGGTCGTGGTATTCGAGGCGGATCATGCGGTGGCCGAGCCGCACCTCGTCGAGCAGGCCCTGGTGGAGGGCGTCCGGCAGGCGCCAACTGCCGCCCGGGATCTCCCAGTAGCGGACGCCGGGATTGATGTCGCTGCGGCTGAGGAAGCTGTGGAAGAAGGAGAGGTGCAGCCGGGAGGACATGTTCTCCAGCGTTCCGACGGCCTCGACCGCCTCGTCGCTGAGTCCGGCGTGGTCGCGCAGGAAGCCGCCCATCGAGTAGCCGTCGAAGTCGCGGATGACCCGGGCCCAGCCCTCGATCCACTCGTCGAAGGGTTTGTCGACGCGTTTTCCGTCGACGATGTCGGAGTAGTAGTCGCGGACGCTCTCCAGCGCGTCGTCGACCATTTTCACGACGGGGGCGCGGACCTCGTCGTCGGTGAGGTGGAATTCCTCGTTGATCCGTTCGGGGGCGGTGGCGTAGTCGGACCGCCGCACCTGGACGCGGTTGGCGCGGATCCAGGAGTTGCCGCGCTTGTCGGGTTCGCGGAAGTCGGGGCTGTCGTCGCCGTGGGTCCAGGTCCGGCCGGTGAAGGAGGTGTACGTGACCGGGGGGACGGGGACGTCGGGGCCGCTGCCGGTGGAGGGGTCCACGTCCACGTTGTAGAACTGGCGGCGGCCGAGCCCGAGTTTGTCGACGAGGGCGAGGACGAGCGGGTGGAAGTCGGGCAGCCGCATGGCGCCCGCCTCGGCGTACTGGGCGGGGTCGGCGAAGGGCTGGTCGTGCTCGGTGGCGCGGAAGGTCTTGATGCGTCCGCCGACGCGGCCGGAGTTGGCCTCGAGGACGGTGACGTCGTGGCCGGCGTCCTTGAGCAGACGGGCGGTGACGAGGCCGGCGATGCCGGCACCGACGATCAGGATCCTCTTGCGCGGGTGGTGGGTGGGGCCGAGGTGGCCCGTGTCGATCAGGGTGTGGAGGTAGTCGAGCTTGAGGTCCTTGTCGTCAGGGCCGACGAGAAGGAGTTCGCGGGCAAGTCGGAGACAGGTCTGCCAGCGCGCACGGGTGGCGGAGTTTTCCCGTGAAATGTCGGTCATAGCTTGCGATCGTAGAGATGGAGAAACGGTTTCCTGATTCCTTCGGAAGACAAAGTCCAAAAAGCGCCGGTCGCACTGCCTGACGTGAATTCGACTTGCTCGAACATTTCTTACCGGACGGAAGATTCGCCCGGGACGGATGGGAAAAAAGAAACGGAGCCGAATCGATAATTCACCGATGAAGCAAGGAAATCCTGGTGTCTCGATGGTGGTGGTCCCGTCGGCCGACCGGGGCGAAAAGAGCACCCGAACGGCGGTTTTTTCCGCCGAGCCGTCGCCTCCGCGGCCTCCACGACGAGGACCACCCGGACGCCGTACCGCCGCCCGCCTCCCCACAGCCGTACCACCGCCGTACGACCGACACCGCTGCTCGCACATCGTGATCAGGACGGTCCGTCCGCCGTCCCGATCCTGACCGGAGGACCGGTCCCCGCGGACGGACACGGCCGGACCTGGTCCGAGCACCTCCCCGGGCACGTCGCCCGTCGAGTTGTCCGCGAACTCCCCCGGCATTGTCCGTGATCGGTAACGGACGCATCCCGTGGACACCGTTCCCCGTCTTGTCAGGTGGCCGGGGTGACCGGGGGAAGACGGCGACTACGTGAGGGCGGGGCGGACATGGCACGGCACGGTGGCGGGCGCGGCTGGTACGGCAAGCTGGTCGGGGCGGCGCTCGGGGTGACGGTGCTCGCCGTCGGTGCCTCGGTGTGGACCGCGCAGGCCGGCGTGGTGGGCGACCCGTCGCCGAAGGCGACCGCGCCCGCCGCGCCGGGCGGTGACGCCAAGCCGGTCGACAAGAGCATCGTGCACGCCTCGGACCAGGGGGCGCGCGGCGTCAACATCACCATCGACGACGGTCCCGACCCCGCGTGGACCCCCCAAGTGCTCGACCTGCTGGAGGAGTACGGGGTGAAGGCCACGTTCTGCGTGACGGGGATCCAGGCGCAGACCCACCCGGACCTCGTGAAGGAGGTCGTCGCGGCCGGGCACCGGCTGTGCAACCACACGGTGTCGCACGACGTCACGATGGACAAGAAGCCCGAGGCCTACCAGAAGAAGGAGATCCTCGACGCCGAACGCATGATCGTCGAGGCGTCGGGGGGCGTACGGTCGATGTACTACCGGGCACCCGGCGGGGCCTTCACCCCCTACAGCCGCGAACTGGCCGCCTCCCGGGGCATGCGCCCGCTGGGCTGGAACGTGGACACCAAGGACTTCGAGCAGCCGGGCGCCGACGCCATCGTCGCCACCGTCCAGCGGGAGATCTCCAACGGGCCGACGGTCCTCTTCCACGACGCGGGCGGCGACCGCGCCCAGACCGTCGAAGCCCTGGGCCGCGTCCTGCCCTGGCTCAAGGAGCAGGGCTACTCCTTCGGCTTCCCGGTGCGCTGAGCCCCGGGACCGGCCGCCGGGACGGTGCGGCCGCTCTCCCGCACCGCCTCGTCACGGGCGGCCGAGGGCCCGGTACTCCCAGCCGGCGGCGCGCCACCGGGCGGGGTCGAGGGCGTGGCGCCCGTCGACGATGCGGCGGTGGTTCACCACGGCGCCCATGGCCTCCGGGGCTACCTGGCGGAACTCGTTCCACTCGGTGAGCAGGACGACGACGTCGGCGCCGGCGGCGGCCGAGATCGCGTCGGTGCCGTAGTCGAGCTGTGGGTGGCTGCGCCGGGCGTTCTCGGTGGCGGCCGGGTCGACGACGGTGACGTGGGCGCCGAGCCGGTGCAGGGTGCTCGCCACGTCGAGGGCCGGGGCGTCGCGGATGTCGTCGGAGTTGGGCTTGAAGGCCGCGCCGAGGGCGGTCACCCGGACTCCGGTGAGGTCGCCGCCGGCGAGCTCGCGGACGAGGTCGACGGTACGGGCACGGCGGCGCTTGTTGATGTCGTCCACCTGGCGCAGGAAGCCGACGGCCTGGCCGACCCCCAGTTCCTCGGCCCGGTGCGCGAAGGCCCGGATGTCCTTGGGCAGACAGCCGCCGCCGAAGCCGAGACCGGGCTTGAGGAAGCGGCCGCCGATCCGGTCGTCGTACGCCAGGGCCTCGGCGAGACCGGTGACGTCGCCGCCGGTGGCCTCGCAGACCTCGGCCATGGCGTTGATGTACGAGATCTTCGTGGCCAGGAAGGAGTTGGCGGCGACCTTGACCAGTTCGGCCGTGGTCAGGTCGGTGACGACCACCGGGGTGCCCCGGGCGATGACCGGGGCGAAGGCGGCGCGCAGCTGTTCCTCGGCCCGGGCGGAGGCGGTGCCGAAGACCAGCCGGTCCGGGCGCAGGGTGTCGTCCACGGCGTAGCCCTCGCGCAGGAACTCCGGGTTCCAGGCGAGTTCCACCTCGGTGCCCGCCGGGGCCAGGCGCTGGACCAGCTCGGTCAGCCGGGCCGCGGTGCCCACCGGCACGGTGGACTTGCCGACCACCAGGGCGCGCCGGCGCAGGTGCCGGGCGAGCTCGGTGACCGCCGCGTCGACGTAGCGCAGGTCGGCGGCGTCGGAGTCCTGCTGCTGGGGTGTGCCCACGCAGATGAAGTGGACGTCACCGAACTCCGCGGCCTCCTCGAAGCCGGTGGTGAACCGCAGCCGTCCCGAGTCCAGTGCCTTGACCAGCAGTTCGGGCAGGCCGGGCTCGAAGAAGGGGACCTCGCCCGCGTTGAGCCGCTCGATCTTGACGGGGTCCACGTCCACGCCCAGGACGTCGAAGCCGAGGGCGGCCATGCAGATGGCGTGGGTGGCCCCGAGGTAGCCGGTGCCGATGACGGTGAGCCGGGGAGCGGCCCCGGCGGCGTCGCCGGCTCTCGGGCCGGCGGTGTCCTCCGGAAGGGTGGTGGCATCCATGATCATCTCCAGGCGTGTCCGAGTGGGGACGGGGTTTTCGGTGCTTCCGGCTGTTTCCGGGTACGGCGAACCGCCGCAGTGGCCCGCCGTGCGGCGGGCCCTGCGGGACGGGCCGGAGGGGAAAGAGAGAAAGAGGGGGAGCGGCGGGGGCGTCAGGCGGTGCAGTCGGTGTTCGCGAGGCCCTCCGCCGCGCCCGTGGCCTTGTTGTCGCAGGTCAGCTTGTTGCCGTTGACGTCGGGCGTGAAGTGGAAGCCGTAGCCCGGACCGTCCACGTGGGCGGTGTTGCCCTTGAAGGTGTTGTCCTTGCCCCAGCCGTCGAGGATCTCGTGCGTCTGGAACCCGTCCTCGCTGCTGTGACGGCCGGTGTTGAAGGAGATCGTCCAGCCGTTGCCCTTCACGTCGACCCACGAGTCGTTGTGCGACCCGGACAGGCCGGAGCCGTCGAAGGTGTTGCGGGTGACGACGCCGCCGGTGGTGCCTTCCTTGATGTCGACCGCCTCGCCCGTGACGGCGCTGATGTGGTTGCCGCTCACGACGTTGCGGTCGCTGTGGTCCGGCTTGCACCGGCTGACCGTGCACCAGTTGGACTCGGCGGTGCCGATGTACACGCCTTCGCCGAACTTCGGCTTGCGCAGCCCGGTGTCGCGGATGGTGTTGTCGCGTACGACGTTGTCCGAGCTGAAGTTGCGCAGGTGGATGGCCTCGTCACCGATGTGCTCCACCGTCAGGCCCTGGATGACGGCGTGCTCGACCTCGTCCGCCATCACGCCCTTCTGGCCGTTGCGCACGGTGAAGCCGACCAGCCGCCAGTGGTCGGCGCCGTCGAGGTGGAAGGCATAGCCCCCCTTGATGTCACCGGCGTCGATCACCGCGCCGGGGCCGCCGCAGACCCAGATCGGCCTGTCGGCGGTGCCCGCGGCCTCGGCGGTGAACTTGTCCTCGTAGCGGCCGTCGGCGAGGTGGATGACGTCACCGGGCATGGCGTTGTCGAGGGCGTCCTCCAGCGACGCGGCGTCGGTGACCTCGACGGTGGCCGCGGGGCAGGTGACCGCGTCGGCGGACGCCGTGGCCGAGCCGGTGGCCCGCGGCGTGGTCGGGTCCCCGCCGGAAACCGGCCCCGTGGCGAGCGCGGACGGCTCCTCGGGGGCGTTGTTCCCGGCGGTCGGGGCCGGGTCCGGGGTCGCGCCGACCGAGGCGCCGGCCGCCGCAGGCGGGGAGTCCTCGCCCCCGGCGGCGGTCAGGGCCACGATCAGGGCCACGACCGCGACCGCGAGGGCCGCGCCCGCGAGCCACACCGCACGGTTCCCCGCGTTCACTTGGACATCACCGGAACCCGCTCCTGTTCTGCTTCCGCCGGGACGATCTCACGCACGTTGTGCTTGGGCAGCGGCGCCTTGTCCAGGTAGGGGTGGGTGCCGAGCGTGCCGCGCCTGCGGCGTCCGCGCCGGCCCAGGGCCGCGGAGAACAGGATGAGCAGCAGGATGCCCGTCCACAAGAGGGTCATCGGGCTGGCGTAGTGCCGGAACTGCACCCAGAACGAGCTGGTGTCGTACCAGGCGAAGGTCTGGTTCTCCTTGACGGTGAGGTCACCGTGGGCGCGGGTGGTGTCGAGGGCGCTGGGGCCGACACCGGCGATCACGTTGTACGAGACCGTGGAGCCGTCGATGCCGCCGACCAGGGAGATGCCGTGGTTGCCGGCGTCCTCGACGGTGTTGCCCCGCACCTCGGCGACCGAGTCGCGGACGTAGACGGCGGTGTCGGCCTTCTCGACGATGTTGCCGGTGACCTTGGCGCCCGTCACGCCGTCGCGCACCGAGATGCCCTGCCGGGACTGGCCGATCAGGCGGTTGCCGGTGACGGCGACCCGGTCGGCGTCCTTGCGGACCACGATGCCCATGTCGCCGCCGTCCACGGTGTTGTCCTGCACGCCGACGTCCGTGCCGCCGACGACCTCGATGCCGTAGTGGCCGTTGTCCTCGGCGGTGCTGCTGGAGACGGAGTTGGAGCCGTAGCTGCTGACGGACTGGCCGGAGGCGGAGGGGCCGTGGGCCAGCGGCTGGCCGCTGATGGTGAAGCCGTTGCCGCCGTTGCCCAGCGACGTGGAACCGGTCACCCGGACCTGCTGGGTGGCACGCGCCATCACGAAGCCGTCGCCGCCGTTCTCCCGCGACGTGGTCTTCTCCACGATCGCGTTGACCACGAAGCGGTGCAGTACGAGGCCGTCCTGCCGGCTCTTCTCGATGGTGGTGGACTCGACGGTGACCCCGGTGGCTCCGGAGGCGAACAGCCCGTACACGTTGCCGGAGACGGTGGAGTGGCTGATGTCCGCCGACACGTACGACAGTTGCGGGGTGGAGAAGCGGCTGTCCGGGGTGGTCAGTTCGCCCGACGGGCCGGTCAGCACGCCGCTGCTGCTGAGCCGGCCGTCGTCCTCGTCGGTGACGGCGTCCGGGCCGCTGAGGCTGCCGGTGTTGGGCCGGTCGGTCCCGGTGAGGCTGAGCCCTCCGGTGCGTCCGCTCCAGAAGCCCAGGTCGGAGACGTCGGCGTAACCCATGGAGAACTGGCCGCCGATGGCGCGGATGTAGGCGCGCCCGTCCCGGACGTCGGTGTCCGGCTCGTCCTTCTGGGGGTCCCAGCTGCTGATCCTGACGTGCGCCTGCGCGGCGCCGTCGATCGTGATCCGGCCGCCGAAGGAGACGATGGAGACGAAGCCCTGGCGGTTGCTGGCCAGGCGCAGGTCCAGTCCGCCGGGGTTGGCCAGCCGCAGCTTGGCCCCGGAGTTCAGGTAGATGTTCTCCGTCAGCAGGTACGACCCGTCCGACTTCCGCACGAAGGTCTGCGGCGCGAGCTCCAGGAGGTCGGCGACGGTGTACGGCTTGCTGCGCCGGGTCAGTACGAGGGTGTAGCCGCCGGCGGTCTCGGTCCGGTACGGCTTCGTGTACCGCGGGTCCTTCAGCGGGGCGACCGCGGCCACCGCGCGGACCTGGTCGAGCCGGTGGTCCTCGGCGGTGACCAGTGCCGCCTGGGTCTCGGCCTCCTCGGCGGTGAACTGCTGTCCGGCCGGATCGTCCTCGCCGGCGGCCGAGGCGGGGGCGGCCGGGGTGAGCAGGAGCGCGGCCGCCACGGGCAGGGCGGCGGCGGCACGCAGGACCGGGCCGAGGTACCGGGCGCGCACCGGACCGTTCGGCCGGTTCAGCCGGTTCAGCCGGTTCGGGTGGTTCGGACGGTTCAGGTGGTTCAAGCGGTTCATGAAGAGACGGCCCCCAGACCGGACGTGGCCGCAGCCGGCGTGGTGCCGGCGAGCGACGCGGAGTCCTGGCCCTCGCCGCCGATGGTGCTGCTGCTGCGGGTGAGCCAGCCCTGCTTGTTCATGGTGACGAAGGCGTACAGCTTGATCGGAAGCGAGATCATGACGACCACGACCGCGAGCAGCGGCAGCAGGAGCACCTCCTGCGGGTGCCTGCGCAGGTGCGAGTAACCGCGGATGCCGCGTCCGGCGAGCAGCCAGATCAGCACCAGCGCGACCCCCCGTCCCGTCAGTTCCAGGCGGCTGAGCAGGAGGTAGCCGAGGGCCATGCCCATCGTGACGGGGGTGAGCAGGATCTGCAGCACGGTGATCTTGGTGACCAGCGGCACGCGCCACAGCCAGCCCTTGTACAGGGCGGTCAGGTAGCAGCGGTAGGAGTTGCGGCTCCAGCGCACGCGCTGCTTGACGAAGGCCCGGAAGGAGGAGGGGAACATCGACACCGCGCGGGCGGAGGACTGGTGGACCGTCTTGTAGCCGGAGGCCAGCACCAGCCAGGTCAGCCGGCCGTCGTCGCCCGCGACGCACCGGCGGCCGAGGAAGAACTCGTCCTCGAGGTTGGTCAGCACGGGGGTGATCGCCGCTCGCCGGTAGGCCGCCGTGCGGCCGGAGAGGCAGGCGACGGCGCCGGCACGGCCCATGGCCGGGACGTAGTCGTAGTAGCGGAGGTTGACCAGCCAGTCGGCGATGCGCCGCCAGACGCTGGAGCGGCGCTGGTAGACGTTCTGCTGGGTGCCGACGCCGCCGACCTCGGGGTCGGCGAAGGGCATCTGCACCGCGTCGAGCAGCCCCGCCTCCCAGCGGGTGTCGGAGTCGACCAGGACGACCACTTCACCGGTCGCCGCCCGGATGCCCACGCCCAGCGCCGAGCGCTTGCCGCGGTGCTCGAAGGCCAGCACCCGGACCCGCGGGTCGGTCACCAGCGAGAGCCGGCGGATGACCTCGTGGTCCTCCACGTCCGGGACGATGATCACCTCCGTGGGATCCTGCGCCAGCCAGGTGTCCAGACAGTCCAGGAGGATGTCCGGGTCCTCCCGGTAGGCGGGCACCACGACCGAGGTGGTGGTGCGGTAGTCGTTCACCACGGGCCTGGCGAACCGGGACAGCACCGCCCGGTACAGCCACAGTCCCCACACGAAGAGGCCGGCGATGCCCAGTGGCATGACGTCCCGCCAGGACGACTCACCGACGGCTTGCACCAGCCATGACCAGACAGCGTCGAAGAAGCTCGACATCAGGAGGCCCCCCACCCGATAAGCAACCGGAACCAGCCGACGCGCGTCGTAAGCGGCGTCAGGCTGGAAGGAATCTAAGGCATCGAACACGATTCCTTCACATTCGATGCAGAAACTTCACCTGATGTGCTACGCCCCTCCAGACACAAGAGGCTCCCCAGGGCCGGAACCGCGGGTGCGGCGGCCGGACGCCACGGTCATGCACGGCGGATGCCACACCGCCACACCACCCCTGTGCAGCGTGAGCCGCACGCAGATCTTCACGATCTCTCCTCACCTGAGGAGCTTTAGGATTCAACAAGACTCGGCCGCCGCGCGGAACCCCTCGTTGCCCTTTCGAGACCTGTGCGCCGTCCACGCCGGCTCGCGCCCGGCCGGTGGGGAGTGAGCATGCGCCTCGCGCCGCCCGACTCCGCGGTGTCGTCGCGGCGCCCGCGATCCCGGCCGTCGTGCCGACGCGGCGGATGTGACCTTCATCGCGGCAGTGGGGGTTCGGCGCGTTCACCGTGGGGCGGTCCGCCGACGCCGGTGGCGGCGGCACATCCGCCGTCGCCGGAGGTCACAGCGGTGCGGACGGAAGCGCGCGACAGGAAGCCGCGCTCCACGGAGAGCAATATCTGTGTCCGTGACATGAGAAATAGGTGCGGGGTGCGGCACGTATTCCCCGACCGTCGACCGGAGCGAAATTACCGACCCCGCAGGGCTGATCCCACCGTGCTACTGTCGCTACCAGTTGCAGGTGTGGTTGCCAGAAGGTTCATTTCCGACGGGTTAATCATCACGGCGACACGGAATTCACACAAAGTGAATTCTCGATACCGCCTCCGAAGGAGAAATGACATGGCTACTGGCACCGTGAAGTGGTTCAACGCGGAAAAGGGCTTCGGCTTCATCGAGCAGGACGGCGGCGGCCCCGACGTCTTCGCCCACTACTCGAACATCGCCGCCCAGGGCTTCCGTGAGCTGCAGGAAGGCCAGAAGGTGTCGTTCGACATCGCGCAGGGCCAGAAGGGCCCGACGGCCGAGAACATCGTTTCCGCCTGACACCGGCGGCGACACATACTTCGCAGCTGGGGCCCGCACCTCTGGGGTGCGGGCCCCGGCTCGCTGTATTTCAGGGCGCGCGACGGAAAGGCTCCACCACTTCACCGACCGGTGACGCTTTCCCCGCCGGTCCGACGCCGCCCCCATCGAATCCGGCTCGTCTCGAGATTCTCTGCGCCGCTCATGTGCTGCGGGAATTCCTTGGTACGCGCCCCATCAAGGAAGGTTCCGCATGAAGCGTGCCCGCACGTCCCGCCCCCATGACCGTTCCGGAGGAGACTCCGGCACGCCTCGCTCCGGCGCCACTCGCGCCGGCGCCCCGCGCTCCGGTGGCCCGCGCTCCGGTGGCCCGCGCCGTTCCAAGGGCCAGGGAAACCGACAGGCCGGACGGCCCGTACAGGGCGAGTTCACGCCGCCGAAGACGATCACGCCCGCGCTGCCCGCCGTCGAGTCGTTCGCCGAGCTCGACCTGCCCGCCCGGTTGTCGGACACGCTCGGCCGCGAAGGCGTGACCGTGCCGTTCCCGATCCAGGCGGCGACGCTGCCGAACTCCCTGGCCGGTCGTGACGTACTCGGCCGTGGCCGCACGGGCTCGGGCAAGACCCTCGCCTTCGGTCTCGCGGTACTGGCCCGTACGGCGGGGCAGCGGGCCGAGCCGCGGCGGCCGCTCGCCCTCGTCCTCGTCCCCACCCGCGAGCTCGCCCAGCAGGTCACCGACGCGCTCACCCCGTACGCCCGCTCCGTGGGCCTGCGGCCGGTCACCGTCGTCGGCGGGATGTCCATCGGCAGGCAGGCCGGTGCGCTGCGCGCCGGGGCCGAGGTGGTCGTCGCGACGCCCGGACGGCTCAAGGACCTGATCGACCGGGGCGACTGCCTGCTGGACGACGTCGGCATCACGGTCCTCGACGAGGCCGACCAGATGACCGACATGGGCTTCATGCCCCAGGTCACCGCCCTGCTCGACCAGGTGCGCCCCGACGGGCAGCGGATGCTCTTCTCGGCCACCCTGGACCGCAACGTCGACCGGCTGGTGCGGAACTACCTGCACGACCCCGTCGTCCACTCGGTCGATCCCTCCGCCGGCGCGGTCACCACGATGGAGCACCACATACTCCACGTGCACGACACCGACAAACACCGGACGACCACCGAGATCGCGGCCCGGGACGGCCGGGTGATCATGTTCCTCGACACCAAGCACGCGGTGAACCGGCTGACCAAGCACCTCCTGAGCAGCGGTGTCCGCGCCGCCGCCCTGCACGGCGGCAAGACCCAGCCGCAGCGCACGCGGACCCTGGCCCAGTTCAAGAGCGGGGACGTGACGGTGCTGGTGGCGACCAACGTCGCGGCGCGCGGCATCCACGTCGACAACCTCGACCTGGTCGTCAACGTGGATCCGCCCACCGACCACAAGGACTACCTGCACCGCGGCGGCCGTACGGCCCGCGCCGGGGAGTCCGGCAGCGTCGTCACCCTGGTGACCCCCGACCAGCGCCGCGACGTGAGCCGGCTGATGGCTTCGGCGGGCATCACCCCCCGGGTCACCCAGGTCCGGTCGGGCGAGGCGGAGCTGAGCCGCATCACGGGCGCCCAGGCCCCCTCCGGCATCCCGGTCGTCATCGCCGTGCCGGCGGTGGAGCGTCCCGGTGGCGCGTCCTCCCCCTCCCGCAGCCGTCGGGGCCGCCGGGGCCGCGCCGGCCAGGGCCGGCCCGCCGGTGAAGGGGGCCGCAGGACACAGCAGCGGTCCGGTACCGCCGGGAACACCGCCTCCCGGAAGGTGTGAGGACAGGCGGAAGACCGCCGCCGAGAGACACGAGGGCCCTGCCGACGCGCGTCGGCAGGGCCCTCGTCGTCGTGCCGCCGTCTCACCGTCCGCGACGACGCGCTCCCCCGCTGTCACGGACCGCAGGGTATCTACGGCACCCGCGCGCCGAAATCTACTTTTGCCAGAGTAGACATTGCGGCGCAGTGCGGTTAGTCTTCTTCTTGTTGACAAGGTCGAGCAAGACCCGGCAGACACGAACTGGCGGGTGGCAGTACCGCAGTACCTCTTCACCCAGTGGTTGGTTCAAAGGAAAGGACGGAGGAGCAGACGCCATCAGGATCGCCCGGCACCGAGAGATTTTCGGTTCGGGTACCGCAGGACCCCGGAACGGATGGTGGTCTTTGGTCACGCAACCGCGATCCCCGCACCCCCGCCCCCACCGGGCCGGGTAGCGAAAACAGAAGGTCGGCACAGCATGAGGGCCGACCGATGGTGTTGAATTTCCTTCGGGGCCCTGGTGCCGTACGGCACCAGGGCCCCTCGACGCGTTGTACAACGAGGTGACATGCCAGCAGACACTCCACTCAGCGATCGTCTGGACGACGACGACTACCCCGCGTACACCATGGGCCGGGCCGCCGAAATGCTCGGCACCACCCCCGGCTTCCTCCGAGCCATCGGTGAGGCCCGTCTGATCACTCCGCTGCGCTCGGAGGGTGGACACCGCCGGTACTCCCGCTACCAGTTGCGGATCGCCGCCCGCGCCCGCGAGCTCGTCGACAGGGGAACCCCGATCGAGGCGGCTTGCCGCATCGTCATCCTCGAGGACCAGCTCGAGGAGGCCCAGCGCATCAACGCCGAGTACCGCCGTGCCGCGGGCGAGGCGTCCCACGGCACCGATGCCGGTTCGAGCTGATCACGTGGGCGCGGACGGCCGGCCCGAGCACGGTGCTCCGCCACGAGCGGGCATCCGGGCGGGCGGCGTCCGGGCGGACCTCGTGGGTGAGCGCCGCCATGCCCGGGGGTCCCCTGCCCGGACGTGAGGCGCAAGCCGGAGGGGAGGCCGCCTCGTCGTCCCGGGTGCGGGCTCGGGACACGCGGTCCCGCCACTCCGAGTGGGCCCCTCGGGCCCGGCAGCGGTCCCCCGCCCGTTCCGGTGGGCACGGGCGACCGGGCGGACACGAAGGCGGAAGTCGGGCCGTGACGCATCGGCGCGTACTCCCGTGGCTGATTCGCATCCCTCAGCGGCGCGACCCCACTCCGCGAGCTGGGACGGGGTACTCACTGGTCAGGGCGATTCCCTCGGTGACAGTTCTGGTCCGGGGCCCGGCCCCCGAACCCGGTCCGGATCGGCGCGTGGCCGGTATGTGGCAGACTCGCGAGCCCACAGCAAGCCGTTTCGGGGGAGACACGCATGTATCCAGGGCAGCAGCCGGGGCAGTACCAGCCGCAGGCGCCGTATCCGCCGCAGAGCCCGCATCAGCCGCAGGCGCCGTACCCGCCGCAGGGCCCCTACCCTCAGCAGCCGTACCAGCCCTACCCGCCCCAGCAGGGCAACTGGCCCCCGCAGGGCAACCAGCCCCCGCAGCCGATGCCGCACCAGCAGGTCGGGGACGCCCACATGGTGATCGATCCCGGTCTCACCATGAACCAGCGTGAGTTGGTCATCAAGATCCAGGCGAGCAGCAAGATGCTCGCCGTCGGCTATGTGCTGGGCATCCCGCTCACCTTCGGCGGACTGCATTACGGCATCACCGAGCAGCCCTCCGGATTCATCGCCGCGCTCGTGGGCCTCGCCCTGCTGGCCGTCGGCGTCGCGGGGCTCCTGAAGTCGGCGGCCCTGCGCCGCCAGTTGCGGCAGATCACGCCGGACGCCTGGCGCTCCCCGGCTGCGCATCTGCCGGGTGCGCGCAAGGCCGCCACGCTGGCCGCCTACCTCAACGGCCTGCTCGTCGTGCTGTCCCTGGGTGCCGCCGGCTGGCTGCTCGTCATGGGTGCCGGGTGGGGCGCCTACGGCAACTCGTTCGGCTTCGGCGCCCTGCTCCTCGGCGTCTCCATCCCGGCCGCGCTCGGTCTGGCGGCGGCGAGCACCGTCCCGCAGCTGCTCCGGGTGATCCCGGCCGGTGCCAAGGTGGGCCGCTCCCTGTACTCCGTGATCATGGCGGTGGGCGCGCTGATGCTGGTCAACGGCGTCAAGAACGGCGAGCCCATGGGCCTCGCCGTCGGTGGCACCGTCACGGTGATCTGCCTGGGGGCCATGACCCTGCTGGGCCGGGCCGCCAAGCGGATGCGCGGCGAGATGCCCTGACCTCCGGAGCGACGCTCCGCAACGCCCGGCCCCTCTGTCACAGGGGGGCCGGGCGTTGCGGGTTCTGCCCGCGGCGTTCGCGCCGTCCGGGCGCCCGTCCGGTGGGTGGAAGTCAGGCCGCGTTGCTGAGCGGGGCGGCCGGGGCGGCCGGCTCGTGGACCAGGGCGCGGCGGCGGACCGGGATGCCGAGGGTCGGATTGGCCACGCCCCAGGCCGCGCCCTTGCAGACCAGTTCCTTGTAGAGGGCGGCGAGGCGTCCGGTCAGCGCCACGTCGACGGAGCGGTCGTCGGCGGTGACGTACTGGATCAGGCCCTCCTTGCGGCCCAGCGAGATGCACTGGTTGAAGTAGCGCATCGGCGTGTTGGGGAGCTTGCCGCCGGTCAGGCGGGCCGCGATGGAGTCGGCGGCCTGCCAGGCGGTGGGGACGCCCGAGGCGCACGACATCCGCAGCGGCTTGTCGCCGGGGCCCGCCACCATGGCCGCGTCACCGACGGCGTACACGTCCGGGTGCGAGACCGAGCGCATGGTGCCGTCGACCACGATCTGGCCGGTATCGGAGGTCTTCAGGGTGGTGGCCTCGGCGATCGGGTGGACGGCGAAGCCGGTGGTCCACAGGGTGACCGCGGCCGGGAGGGAGCGGCCGTCGGCGGTGGTGACGTGGTCGGCCCCGACGGCGGTGACGGACGTCTGTTCGTGCACCGTGATGCCGAGCCTGTCGACGACCTTGCGCAGGTGCCGGCGGCCCTTGGCGGAGAGCCAGTCGCCGAGTTCGCCGCGGGCGGCGAGGGAGACGTCGAGGTCCGGGCGGGACTCGGCGATCTCGGTCGCGGCCTCCAGACCGGTGAGTCCGCCGCCGACCACGACCACGGACTCCCCCGCGTCCAGGCCGGCCAGGCGCTCGCGCAGCCGGAGAGCGCCGGGGCGGCTGGCGATCTCGTGGGCGTGTTCGGCGGCGCCGGGGACGCCGTGGGTGTCCCAGCCGCTGCCGAGGGCGTACACGAGGGTGTCGTACGTCAGTCGCTCGCTCCCCCCGGTGCCGTCGGTGACGGTGACCGTCCTGCGGTCGGCGTCCACTCCCGTCACCTTCGCCTGCACCGGTTCCACGCCGGTGCCCGCGAACATCTCGCTGAACGGGCGGGGCCTGAGCTCCTGGCCCACCGCGAGCTGGTGCATGCGGACGCGTTCGACGAAGTCGGGCTCGGCGTTGACGAGGGTGATCGCGACGTCTTCCCGGCGCAGCCGCTTGGCCAGGCGCCCGGCGGCGACGGCCCCGGCGTATCCGGCTCCGAGGACGATGATGCGGTGCTGCATTTCCCTGCTCCTGTCGTCGGCTCTTCGGCGGGTCGCCCCTTGAACCGGGCGGCCCGCCGTTTCCTGACAGGAGCAGGGAGTGACGTGCGTCACGTGATGTTCAGAAGGCGATGAGCAGGGGTTCTCCGTGGTCGGTGCTCGCCCAGAGCCGGGTCGCGCGCTCCAGCTTGTCGGGGTTCACCTGGTTGCGGATCGCGGTGATGCCCTCGGGGGTGACCGCGAAGCACATGATGCCGACGATCCGGCCGTCGAGGACCGCCACCAGGGCGGGGTCGCCGTTGGCGGTCGTGGCGTAGACGCCGGGCGAACCGCCCACGATGTCGCGCTTGGCCTTGCCCGGCTTGAACAGGCCCCGCATGAACGTCGCGACCGCGAGCGCGCCCTCGAACGCCTTGGCGCGGGCCGGGACCTTCCCGCCGCCGTCGCCGATCGCGACGGCGTCCTGGGTGAGCAGCCGGACGAGCGGCTCGGTCCGGCCGCTGGTGGCGGCCGCGAGGAACTCGTCGACGACCCGCCGGGCGGCGGCCTCGTCGATCTCGGTGCGCGCCTTGCCCTCGGCGACGTGCTTCTTGGCCCGGTGGAGGATCTGCTGGCTGGCGGCCTCGGTGAGGTCGAGGATCGCGGCGATCTCCCGGTGCGGGTAGTCGAAGGCCTCCCGCAGCACGTACACCGCCCGCTCGTTGGGGCTGAGGCGTTCCAGCAGGGTGAGGACAGCGTACGAGACCGACTCGCGCTGTTCGGCGGTGTCGGCGGGGCCGAGCATCCGGTCGCCGGCCAGCAGCGGCTCGGGGAGCCACTCGCCCACGTAGGTCTCGCGCCGGGCGCGGGCCGAGGTGAGCTGGTTGAGGCACAGGTTGGTGAGCACCTTCGTCAGCCAGGCCTCGGGGACCTCGATGCGGCCGGTGTCGGCGGCCTGCCAGCGCAGGAACGTCTCCTGCACGGCGTCCTCGGCCTCGCTCGCGGAGCCGAGGAGGCGGTAACCGATGGCCTCCAGCCGCGGCCGGAAGGCCTCGAACCGATCCACGTCCCGAACGCTCAGCGCCATGCCCGGATCGTAGCCCCCGCCGGGGTGACCGGCCGTCCGGGCGGGCGCGCGGAGGCATGCGTCCGTGGTCGCGGAGGCATGCGTCCGTGGTTTCGGGACAGGCGCACCGGGTTACCCCATGCAGTCGGCAGACGGGAAGCGATCTCGTTCATGGCTCAGGAAGCGGGCTCGGCGACAGCGGAGGACTCCGGACTCGGCACGGGAAAGGCGGAGCCCCGCGGCTCCGGCAGACCCGCCCCGCCGCGAGGGCGGGGCTTCCCGTCCGCGGCGGCGCGCGGCGGACGGGTGAGCGGCCTGGACGGGCTGCGGACGGTGGCGGTCGCCCTGGTGCTCGCCTACCACGTGGCGCCGGACGTGCTGCCGGGCGGCTCGGTCGCCGTGGACGTCTTCTTCACCCTCAGCGGCTTCGTCATCACCCGGCTGCTGCTCGCCGAACACGCCCGCACCGGCGGTATCGCCCTGCTCCCCTTCTACCGGCGGCGCTGGCTGCGGCTCGTCCCCGCGCTGCTGGCCCTGTGCGCGGTCTGCGCGGCCCTGTCGGTGACCACCTCGCTGTGGGGCTTCGACGGCTCCCTGCGGGCGGCGGGCCTGTCGGCGCTGTTCCTGGTCAACGTCGTACGGGCCGCGGATCCCGGGCCGTACGACGACCTGACGGGGCCGCTCGCGCACACCTGGTCGCTGGGTGTGGAGGAGCAGTTCTACCTGCTCTGGCCGCCCGTGCTGCTGGTGCTGCTGCGGTACGTCCGGGCGCGCACGGTGCTGCTCTGCACGGCGGCCCTGTGCGCGTTGCCCGTGCTGTGGCGCTGCGCCCTGTGGCACCCGGACGCGGCCCACCGCATCTACAACGGCACCGACACCCGCGCCGACCAGCTGCTGGCCGGCGCCCTCCTCGCCGTGGTCCTGGCGCGGCTGCGCGCCGACGACCCCCGGCTGGCCGTGCTGCGCACCTGGGCGGGCCGGCTGGCCTGGCCGGCCCTGGGCCTGCTGGCGCTGGTGGCCTGGCGGATGCCGGTGACCGCCGACGCCGGCCCCTGGACGGTCGGCTGGTACACCGTCGGCTTCCTGCTGGTGGCCGCCCTGTCCGCCACCTTGGTCGCGGCGCTCGCACTGCGCCCCGGCGAAGGACTCTCCCGGCTGCTCTCGCTCACGCCGCTGACCTGGGTGGGCCGCAACCTGAGCTACGGCGTCTACCTGTGGCACTACCCGGTCGTACGGCTGCTGGCCTCCCTCGGCATGCGGGACGGACTCCTGCCGGCCACGGCCGTGCTGACCGTCCTGCTGGCCCTGCTGTCGTACTACGTCATCGAGGCACCGTTCCTGCGCCGGGCCCGACGGCCCGCGGCTTAAGGTGGCCGGGGCCGGGGGCCGGGGGCCGGGGCGTGCGGTGTCGAGCCGCACCGAGGGCTTTTCAGGGGGAGGGGCATCGCATGGGAGTCGTCGGGCCGGAGACGGCGGCGGAGAAGCTCGAGGAGTTCCGGGGCGAGCTGACCGGCTACTGCTACCGGATGCTGGGCTCGTTCACCGAGGCCGAGGACGCCGCGCAGGAGACGCTGGTCCGGGCCTGGCGGGGCTTCGAGCGCTTCGAGGGGCGGTCGGCCCTGCGGTCGTGGGTGTACCGCATCGCCACCAACGTGTGCCTGAACGCCCTCGCCTCGGGCAGGCGCCGGGCGCTGCCGATGGACCTCTCCGGTCCGGCCGACGGTGCCGTGCCGCCCGGCGCCCCGGCGGACTCCGTCCTCTGGATCGAGCCCTGCCCGGGCGGTGACCCCGGCGTGGAGGTGGCGGTCGGCGAGTCGGTGCGGCTGGCGTTCGTCGCCTCGCTCCAGCACCTGCCGCCCAAACAGCGGGCCACGCTCATCCTGCGGGACGTGCTGGGTTTCTCCGCCCGCGAGGTCGCCGAGCTGCACGGCTCCACCGTCACCTCGGTCAACAGCGCGCTGCAGCGGGCCCGCGCCACGCTGGCCGCCCGCCGCGAGGGCGCCGGCGGGCCGCTCCCCCAGCCGTCCGATGCCGTGCGCCTGCTGGCCGAGCGGTACGCCACGGCCTTCTCCCGCTACGACATGGAGGAGCTGAACATGCTCCTCCATGTCGACGCCACCCTGTGCCTGCCGCCGTACACCCACTGGATGCGCGGGGTTCCCGACATCCGGGCCTGGCTGACCGGGCCGGCGGTCGGATGCCGCGGGTCCCGTCTGATCCCGGTGGTGGCCAACGGCTCCCCCGCGTTCGGCCAGTACCGTCCCCGTGCGGACCGGACCGGTTACGAGCCCTGGGCCCTGCAGGTCGTCGAGTTCTCCGGCGACCGCGTCACGGGCATCACGGCCTTCCGTGACACCGGGCGGCTCTTCCCGCTCTTCGGCCTGCCGGACCGTCTGGACGCCGGCGCCTGACCCGCCGCCCGCGTCCGGTCACCTGCCGCTGTCCTCGGCCAGCGTGTGGGCGACCAGGGCGTTGGCGTGGCCGTGGCCCAGTCCGTGCTCGGTCTTGAGCCAGGTGACGAGCTCCATGTGCTTGGTGAGCGGGGAGGAGCGGATGAGCTCCTTCCACTCGGCGACGGGCCGGCCGTACTTCTTCTCGATGGAGGGGAATTGACTTGCTCTCCCTCCTGAAGGAGGGAGATTCTGGCCTGCTCGCTCGGTGCTGTGCCGCTCCGCGGCACGGGTATCGGGCGGGCTTCCATGGCTTCCTGTTTCTTCGCGCTGTGCCGGGATCGCTCCTGGTCTTACCGGCGCTCCGCAGGCCGATACCGCCAGTCCGGCGGCCGTCTTGACGTTGATCGCGGCGTTGTGGTCCCGGTCGTGGACGGTGCCGCAGGCGCTGCAGGTCCATTCCCGTACGTGGAGGGGTTTGGGGCCGTCGCGGTGCCCGCAGGTGGAGCACACCTGGCTGGTGGGCTCGAACCGTCCCACCTTCACGAAGGTGCGGCCGTACCGTTGCGCTTTGTATTCCAGCATGCTGGTGAACGATGCCCACCCGGCGTCGTGCACGGACTTGGCCAGCCTGGTGCGGGCCAGTCCCGCCACCGACAGGTCCTCCACGGCGATCCCTTGGTTCTCGGAGATCAGCCTGGTGGAGAGCTGGTGGTGGAACTCGCGGCGTGCGTCGGTGACCTTCGCGTGTGCGCGGGCGACCTTCAGGCGGGCCTTGGCCCGGTTCTTCGATCCCTTCTGTTTGCGGGACAGCTCCCGCTGGGTCTTCTTCAGCTTCTTCTCCGCGCGCCGCAAGAAGCGCGGGGAGTCGATCTTCGTGCCGTCGGACAGGACGGCGAAGTGTGTCAGTCCGAGGTCGATGCCGAGGGTGCGGTCGGTCTCCGGCATCCGGGGGGCGTCGGTGGTGGGGTCGGTGTCGATGACGAAGGAGGCGAAGTACCGCCCGGCCGCGTCCTTGACGACGGTGACGGAGGAGGGGGTGGCGGGCAGGGTGCGGGACCACTTCACCTTCACCGTGCCGATCTTCGGCAGGCTCAGCCGGCCGCTGCCGGTGATGCTCCAGCGGGCGTTGGCGGTGAACCTGATCGACTGCCGCGTGTCCTTGCGGGACTTGAAACGTGGTGCTCCCACCTTCGGTCCCTTGCGGGTGCCGTCGAGGGAGGCGAAGAAGTTGCGGTACGCGGTCTCGGCGTCCCGCAGGGACTGCTGGAGCACCACCACGGAAACCTCACCCAGCCAGGACCGCCCGGTTGTCCGCTTCGCCTCGGTGATCAGCTTCCGGGACAGCTCGGCGGCCTTCGGGAACGGCTCCCCGGCCCCACGGGCGTCCTCGCGAGCGCGCACCGCGTCGTTGAACACGACACGGGCGCACCCGAACGCCCTCGCCAACGCGGCGCGCTGACCGGGCTGCGGGTACAGCCTGAAGGCGTATCGAAGCTGCATGCGGAGATCGTACGAACGAGCCACACCAGATGTCGTCGGGAACGTCCGTTCCCCACCTCACCCTCGGCGGCCGCACTGTCCGGCTCCGCCGGAACGCCACCGCGACGCAGTCACACGATTCGCTTCACCACCGGGCTGAAGCCCGACGCACTGCGAATGAATCCCGGTAACTGACAGGGCCCTTCACCGCGTCGGTCATGGGGTGCTCCCTTTCTCGTATCGGAAAATCCTGATGAGGTCGGTCGACTGTGTGGCGGCCGGCTGGATGCGGCAACCGGTTAGCGGTTCGCCGGGGTGGTGGCCAGCCGGACCGTCAGCGCCGCCAGCCAGAGCAGACCGAGGCCCGCGCCCGCGGTGAACGCCAGGACGGAGGCGGCGGAGCCGGCGAATCCGGCGAGGACGGCGACGGGCGCGATGCGGGAGGCGACGGCCCAGCCGCGGTGGCCGCGGCCGGCGAGCGGGCGGGCCAGGACGACGAACGCGGCGCACAGGGCGAGGTAGCCGGCCATCCCGGCGGCCATGTGGGCGGCTCCGTGTCCGCTCAGCGTGGCCGCGTCGGGGGAACCGGCGGGGAAGCCCGCGCCGGCGTCGGCGGGGAAGGCCGCGGCGGCCCAGAACGAGGCACCGCACACCCCGACCAGCACGGGACCCCAGGTCGCGCCCGCGCCGCCGTCCAGCAGCCGGCGCAGACCGGCCGCCCCGGCGAGGAGTAAGGCACCGGCGAGCAGGAAGTTCACGGTCTGGATCCAGCCCGCCCCGCCGAGGGCGAGCTGGCTGATCGCGTGACGGGTGAAGTCGAAGCCCTCCCGCGCGAAGCCCTGGGCGAGACCGGCCGTGAGGAACAGCGGGCCCGCCAGCACCCCACCGGCCACGGCCCACCGTGCCGCCGGACGCGACGTGGGCGAGGCGGGGACGACGGGGTGGGGTGCGCGGAGCGTGTGGGTCATGGCCGGGCCTTCCTCGCGTCGGTGTTGTCGTGTGTATGACCAACGGAGGAGGGCGGAGTCACCGCTCCGGATAATGTGTGCTGCGTCACAAGGCTCGGGCGATGCCGAGGCCGTACCAGCAGGCCCGCCGGATCGCCGACGGAGTACGCGATCTTCGTCCGCTGTTCACCGGCACGTCCGCCGGCACTGGCCCGTGGGTGCGACGATCCGGCTCCGCAGTGGATCACACCGGAGGAACGATGCTCCCGAAGAGAACCCACGCCGCGCTCGCGGCCCTGGCCGTGACCGCGGGCGCCCTGGCGGGCGCGGGCGTGGCGCACGCGGGTCACGGGAAGGACGCGGACCACGGCCGGCACCGGCCGGTGGCGTTCGAGCGCACCGCGACCTACCCGGTCTTCCAGAACCGTCCGGCCGGTGCGGACGCCGCCGCCGAGACCGTCGCCGAGATCTCCGCGACCAGCGAGGACGGCCGCACGCTCGTGTACACGGACGCCGCCGCCAAGCGGATCGGCTTCCTCGACATCAGCGACCCCGGCCGGCCCGAGGGCCTGGGCACGCTGTCCCTGGCCTCGCTGGGCAACGCCGAGGACGAGCCGACCTCCGTGACGGTCGTCGGGGAGTACGTGCTGGTCGTGGTGAACACCAGCGCCTCCTACACCGAGCCCTCCGGCCGCCTCGACGTCATCTCACTGCGCACCCGCACCCGGGTGGCCGGCCACGACCTCGGCGGGCAGCCCGACTCGATCACGCTGAGCAAGGACAAGCGGTACGCCGCCGTCGCCATCGAGAACGAGCGCGACGAGGAGGCCGTCCCGGAGGGCGGCGAGGAGGGCGACCTGCCGCAGGCGCCCGCCGGGTTCCTGCAGATCGTCGACCTGTCGGGGTCCTCGCCCGCGAAGTGGAACCTCCGCGAGGTCGCGCTGACGCGGGCCGACGGGTCCGCGCTGCCCGCGTTGACCGCCGCCGGGATCGCCGCGCCCACCGACCCGGAGCCGGAGTACGTCTCCGTCAACGGCCGCGGACAGCTCGCCGTGACCCTCCAGGAGAACAACGGCGTCGTCCTCGTCGACCTGCCCACCGGGCGGATCACCAAGGCGTTCGGCGCCGGGACCGCCTCCGTCGACGGGATCGACACCGTCGAGGACGGCGTGATCGACCAGACCGGCTCGATCACCGACGTGCCCCGCGAGCCGGACGCGGTCGGCTGGATCGACGACCGCTACCTGGCCACCGCCAACGAGGGCGACTGGAAGGGCGGCACGCGCGGCTGGAGCGTCTTCGACAGCCGCACCGGGAAGGCCGTCTGGGACGCGGGCAACACCTTCGAGCACCTCGCCGCCCGCCACGGGCTGCTCGACGAGGGCCGCTCCGAGAACAAGGGCACCGAGCCGGAGGGCCTGGCGATCGCCACCTACGACGGCGTGCGGTACGCCTTCGTCGGCTCCGAGCGCGGCAACTTCGTCGCCGTCTACGACATCAGCGAGGCCACCCGGCCGGTGTTCAGGCAGCTGCTGCCGACCACCAACGGCCCCGAGGGGCTGCTGCCGATCCCGTCGCGCGGCCTGCTCGCGGTCTCCAGCGAGGTGGACGACGCCGACGCGGGCGTGCGGGCCACGGTGAGCCTGTTCCGCCTGGGCAAGGGCACGCCCGACCAGCCGTCGATCGTCTCGGCCGCGGACCGGGCGGGCACGCCGATCGGCTGGGGCGCGCTCGGCGCCCTGTCGGCGGTGCCGGGCCGCTCCGACGAGCTGTACACGGTCACCGACGCCGCCTACGACACCACCCGCATCCTCACCGTCGACGCGGGCCACGAGCCGGCCGTCATCGAGCGGGAGCTGACCGTCAAGGGCGCCGACGGCAAGCCGGCCGGCTACGACGCCGAGGGGATCTTCGCCCGTCCGCAGGGCGGCTTCTGGCTGGCCGTCGAGGGCAGGACGGGTGCCGGGAACCAGCTGGTGCGCCTGGACCGCTCCGGTGTCACCCGGCAGGTCGTCCCGCTGCCGTCGGACGTCGCCGCGAACCTCGGTTCGCAGGGCTTCGAGGGCGTCACCGCCACCACCGACGCCCGCGGCCACGAGATCGTCTGGGCCGCGCTCCAGCGCGAGGCGAAGACGGACCCGGCGGGTGTCGTCCGGCTCGGCCGTTACGACGTCCGGGCCGGCACCTGGAGCTGGTACGGCTACCGGCTCGGCACCACCACCACGGCCGGTGACTGGATCGGCCTGTCCGAGATCACGGTGGTCGGCGGCAGGCTCGCCGTCATCGAGCGCGACAAGCTGAACGGCCCGGCCGCGGCGGTCAAGCGCATCTACACGGTCGACCTGCCGAAGGCCGCCGCCCCGGCGGGCACGCTGCCCGTCCTGGAGAAGCGGCTCGCCCACGACGTGCTGCCCGACCTGCGGGCCACGAAGGGCTGGACCCAGGAGAAGCTCGAAGGGCTCACCGTGGCCGGCAACGGCCGGGTCTACGCCGTCACCGACAACGACGGCCTGAGCGACTCCAGCGGCGAGACGGTCTTCCTGGACCTCGGCAGCAGCCGCCGGGTGTTCGGCCGCGGCTGACCGCCCCCGTCCTCCGCACAGCGCACCGCCCGAGCGGCCGCCGGCTTCCCCGCCGGCGGCCGTTCGGCGTGTGGGGGCCGCCGCGCCGCCCGCTCCGTCGGCGGAAGCCGCCTGCGGTGCGGGCGGGCGATCCCACCGGTCCGCGCGGGCGTGACGCCACGACCCGGGCGTTCATGGACGTGAATCTGATTCAGCGTCAAGGCTCTTGACGTGCCCACGGCAGCCCCCTACGGTCCCGGAAAGCGCTTTCTCCGTTCACAGACTCGAACGCACCGGTGAACTCGTCCCACCCGCCGACCGAACCTGGAGACGAACGATGCACTTGAGACCCGCCCTCGCCTGCGCCGGCCTGCTCGCCGGCACGCTCGTCGCGTTGTCCGGCAACCCCGCGCAGGCCGCGTCCGTACGGTACGAGGCCGAGGGGTCCTCGGCGGTCTGCACCGGCGCCGTCGAGACCGAGTGGTCCGGATACTCCGGCAGCGGCTTCTGCAACGGCACCAACGGCACCGGTGGCTACGTCCAGTTCACCGTGAGCGCCTCCGCCGCCGAGACGGCGACGGTCCGGGTGCGCTTCGCCAACGGCAGCGGCAGCGCACGGGCCGCGAACATCGTGGTGAACGGCAGCACGGTCGCCTCCGCCTCCTTCGAGGCCACCGGCGACTGGACGGGCTGGACCACGAAGACGCTCACCGTGCCGGTGCGCTCGGGCGGCAACACCGTGCGGCTCAGCCCGACCTCGTCCGCCGGACTGCCCAACATCGACTACATCGAGGTGGAGACGAGCGGCGACACAACCACCCCGCCGCCCGCCTCCGCGCTCTACGTGGCGCCGGGCGGCAGCGCCGGCGCGTCCGGCACCCAGTCCGACCCGACGACGCTCACCTCCGCGATCGACCGCATCACCCCCGGCGGCACGATCTACCTGCGCGGCGGCACGTACCAGCACTCCCAGACGGTCACCATCCCCGCGGGCAACAACGGCACCTCGGGCGACCGCACGGAGCTCGCCGCCTACCCGGGTGAGACGCCCGTCCTGAACTTCTCCGCGCAGACCGAGAGTTCGTCGAACCGCGGACTCGCCGTGAACGGGTCGTACTGGCACGTCAAGGGAATCGTCGTCGAACGCGCCGGGGACAACGGCATCTTCGTCGGCGGCAGCAACAACGTCTTCGAGCGCACCGTGACCCGCCACAACCGCGACACCGGGCTGCAGCTCTCGCGGATGACCTCCGACACGCCCCGCGACCAGTGGCCGTCGAACAACCTGATCCTGAGCGCGGAGTCGCACGACAACGCCGACTCCGACGGCGAGGACGCCGACGGCTTCGCCGCCAAGCTCACCTCAGGACCCGGCAACGTCTTCCGCTACGCCGTCGCCCACAACAACATCGACGACGGCTGGGACCTCTACACCAAGTCGGACACCGGCGCGATCGGCGCGGTGACCATAGAGGACTCCCTAGCCTACGAGAACGGCACCCTCAGCAACGGCGGCCAGGCCGGCAACGGCGACCGCAACGGCTACAAGCTCGGCGGCGAGGACATCGAGGTCGACCACGTCGTCCGGCGCAGCATCGCCTACGACAACGGCAAGCACGGGTTCACGTACAACAGCAACCCGGGCTCGATGACCGTCTCCGACAACGTCAGCATCGACAACGCCGAGCGCAACTTCAACTTCGACGCGGGTACGTCGGTGTTCCGCAACAACACCTCGTGCCGCGGCGACGACGGGTCGAACGACAGGATCGTGGGCAACGCCGACAGCTCGAACCAGTTCTGGTCCGGCTCCAACGGCTCCCGGTGCGCCGGCTACTCCGGCGCGCTGGACTGGTCCTTCGCCTCGGACGGCCGCCTGGTCGTCGGCTTCGGCGGCAACACGGTGACTCCGTAGGGGAGTCGAGTGGCGGCCGGCCCCCGGTTCTCCGGGGGACCGGCCGCTTCCTGCTTCCTACGACGTCAGGCCGATCTCCGCGCAGTCCGCCGCGTACGCCTTCGTGCAGATGTCCTCGACGGTGTAGACACCGTCCTGGACCACCGTGGCCTCGATGTTCTCCCGCGTGAGGGCGACCACCGGGACCAGCATCGCCGGGATGTCCTTGTGCGTCGGGCTGTCGACCACGTCGCGCGCCAGGGCGTCGAACTGGATCGACCTCTCCTGCACCTTGGCCACCGCCATGTCCGCGGCCCCCGTCGCCTCCAGCAGGAACGACTTGTACACCGTCATGTACTGCGTGCCCGACACGATCCGCCGCACCGCCGCCAGGTCGGCGTCCTGCCCGGTCACCGGCGGAAGATCGGTGACGCCCGCGTCCTGAAGCACCTCGATGACGGCGCCGGCCATGCCGTCGTTCGCCGAGTAGACGGCGGCGATGTTCCCGGCACCGACCTCCTTCAGTGCCTCGCGCATGTGCTCCGCGGCGACCTCGGGCAGCCACTTCCTGGTGTCGTACGACTTGGCGATGTCCACCTTGCCGTCCAGTTCGTCGAGCGCGCCCTCCCGGAAGAGCGCCGTGTTCGGGTCGGTGGGCGCGCCGTTCATCATGACGACCTTGCTGTTCTCGGCGTTCTCGCCGAGCGCGTTCACGAGGGCGCGGCCCTGCACCTGGCCGACGAGCTCGTTGTCGTGGGAGACGTACGCGTCGACCGGGCCCTCGGCGAGACGGTCGTAGGCGATGACGGGTATGTCCGCCGCCTTCGCCTTCTCCACGTCCGGTGCGACGGCCTTGGAGTCCACCGCGTCCACCACGATCACATCGACCTCGTCGGCGATCATCCTCCGGAACTGCTCGCTCTGCTTGTCCTTGCTGCCCTCGGCGTTGGCGTAGACGACCCTGCCCTGCTTGTTGGTCAGGGACGAGACGCGGCTCTCGATGAGGGGGCGGTCGAACTTCTCGAAGCGCGCCGTGTCCTTGTCGGGCAGCAGCAGGCCCACGGTGATGTCGTAGTTCCTGTCCGGCGACGCGGACCCGCCGTCGCCGCCCGCCGCGCCGACGACACCGCACGCGGTGAGCGACAGGGCCGACAGGCCGGCGGTCAGGAGCAGGGCGGGGCGACGTACGGAGGCGGCGCGGGTGCGGAGGGCGGTGCGGGGGGTGGTACGGGGGTTCACGTGGGGGGCCTTCCGGGCGGGTGCAGCGTGGCGACCCAGTGACTGTGTCCGTTGTGCGGTGGTGCGGCATGCGTGCTCACGGCACCCTCGCGGGCCGTGCGGGAAATGTGCGCAGGAGCGGCACACAGGCTGCACACAGTGGGCCGGGGGCGTCGTTAGCGTGGCTGTCCCCTGCTCCGGACCGGTCGCCCCGGCGGGCGTCGGAGTCGGTACGTCAACTCAGGAAGACAGCGGATGGACTACTGCTCCACGTGTCGCCGGCATCTGAACGGTGCCCTGGTCTGCCCGGGCTGCGGTGCCTACGCCCCCGACATCGCGCCCGCCGTCATCGGCGGCCGCACCGTCCCCGGTCCGGCGACGGCCGCCGCGCCCGAGGCCGCCGTCACTCCCCCGGCCCCACGGTCGGCCTCCGTATCCACCTCCACTTCCACTTCCACGAATACGGGGACGGGCACGGGACGGGCGGCGCGGCGGCGGCAGCTGGTCCGCTGGAAGAAGACCCAGCGGCGGGCCCTGGTCGCGACGGCCGTGGCCCTCGTCGGCGGCGGGCTGACCCTCGCCTCCATGGACCGGGGCGGCACGGACCGCGCCCAGGCCGCCACGGCACCCGATCTCAGGGGCATGGGCGGCGCGGAGGGGCCCGCGGACCAGTACGACGACCCGGACCTCCCGACCGCCTCCCCGGACCGTACGGCCCCGTCACCCTCGGCCGGCGACGGGCGCGGACGGGCGGCCGCCGAAGCCACACCGGTGCCCACCACCCCGTCGGACACCCGCACGGACGGCGCCGCCGACCCGGACACGGCGGTGCCGTCGCAGCCGCGCACGGCCTCCCCGGACTCCGTCTCCCGCTCCGGCTCGCGCTCGGACACGGAATCGGGACCGGAATCCGTCTCGGGTTCCGGTTCCGGCTCCAGCTCCGGTTCCGATTCTGGTTCCGGTACGGTCACGCCGCCGGCATCGCCGCCCCCGGCCACCGGCAGCGGCGACGGAGACGGCGGCACCGACCAAGGGGACGGCTCCCGGCCCGCCCCCTCCACTCCGTCCACGCCACCGGCGACCGAGCCGGACTCCGAGCGGCTCTGCCTCCTGGTGATCTGCCTCGGCTGACCTCCTGACGGGGTGACGCGCCCGCACGGGCCGTGCCCCGCCGCGTGTCCCGGAACGGCCCTGCGGAACAATCGGGACATGAGCGTCGTCAAGATCAACGTACTCACGGTCCCGGCGGAGCAGCGCGAGACGCTGGAGCAGCGGTTCGCCGCGCGGGCGGGGGCGGTGGAGGGCTCGGACGGGTTCGAGTGGTTCGAGCTGCTGCGTCCGGTGGAAGGCACCGACACCTACCTCGTCTACACCCGCTGGCGGTCCGAGGAGGACTTCCAGCGCTGGATGGCCGGCCGCGCCCAGGCCGCCCACGGCGGGGCCCCGGGCGAGAAGCCCCGGCCGGCGGCCACGGACGCCACGTTGTGGTCCTTCGAGGTGGTCCAGCAGGCCGCGCCCAAGCAGGACTGACGCCGCAAACCGCCCCCTCGGACGCCAGGAGCCGCCCCCGGCTCAGACGAGGACGTCGAGCACGCGGCGGGTCGCCTCGGCGACCAGGGCGTCGCTGGGGGCGGCCTCGCGGTCGGGCCGTTCGGTCAGCACGGCGATCACCAGCGGGGCGCCGCTCGGCGGCCAGAGGACGGCGACGTCGTTGGCCCGGCCCCAGTCGCCGGTGCCGGTCTTGTCGCCCACCTTCCAGCCGCGGGGGACACCGGCCCGGACGCGCAGGTCGCCGGTGGTGTTGCGGACCAGCCAGTCCGTCAGCAGTGCCCGCTTCGCGGCCGGCAGGGCGTCGCCGAGGACGAGGGCGCGGTAGTCGGCGGCGACGGCCCGGGGGGTCGTGGTGTCGCGCGGGTCTCCCGGCGGATTGCCGTTCAGCTCGGGTTCGTCGTGGTCGAGCCGGCTCACCCGGTCGCCGAGTCCGCGCAGGTGGGCGGTGAGTGCGCGCGGGCCGCCGAGCTCGCGCAGCAGCAGGTTGGCGGCCGTGTTGTCGCTGTACCGGACGGCCGCGTCGCAGAGGTCGCGGAGGGTCATGCCGGTCCCGGTGTGCTTCTCCGTCACCGGGGAGTAGGCGACGAGGTCGGCCCGGGTGTAGGTGACGCGCCGGTCCAGGCCGGCGACCGGGTGACGGTCCAGGACCGCGGCCGCGGCGAGCGTCTTGAAGGTGGAGCAGAGCGCGAAGCGTTCGTCGGCGCGGTGGATCACGGTGGCACCGGTCCCGGTCGCGAGGGCGTACACCCCGAGACGGGCGCCGTACTCGCGTTCGAGGTCGGTGAGGCTCCGGGGGTCCACCGGCGAGGGCGTGGGGGTGCGGCTCGGCGTCGGCGGGCCGGTCCGGCCGCGCTCGCGCTCCGGGGTGCCGGTGGCGCATCCCGCCACGGGGGCGAGGGCCGCGGCCAGCAGGAGCGCGCGGCGGGAGGGGTGTGCGGTCACGGGATCGCCTTTCGGACGATGCGGTCAGGACGGTTCGGACGATGCGGTCAGGACGGTTCGGCCGGGACGGTGCGGTCAGGACTCGGGTACGGCGGACAGCAGGGAGCGGATCACCGGTCCGGCTGAGCCGCCCCCGGTGACGCCCTCCTCGACCACGCAGGCCACGGCGACACCACCCCGGTGGGCGACCATCCAGCCGTTGTTGTCCTGCTCCTCGGAGACCTCCGCGGTGCCGGTCTTGGCGCCGATGTCGCCGGGCAGATCGGCCAGTACGCGTGCCGTGCCCTCGGTGACGGTCGCCCGCATCAGTGCGCGCAGCTGGGTCACGACCTCCGGCGGCAGCGGGGTCGTGGTGGTCTCGTCCTCGGTGCCGGCGACGAGCGAGGGCTGGTGGAAGGTGCCGGACACGGCCGTCGCGGTGACCGACGCCATGATCAGCGGGTTGGCCTGGACCCGGCCCTGCCCGATCATCGACGCGGCCTTCTCCGTCGCGTCCCGGGGCACCGGCACGGAACCGTCGTACGAGGGAACGCCCACGTGCCAGGTCTGGCCGACGCCGAAGTACTTCTTCGCCACGTCCCCGAGCTCGCCCTCGTCCAGCTTGTCGCGCAGGCTGATGAACGCGGTGTTGCAGGACTCGGTGAAGTCCTTGCGGAAGGTGGCGCCCGGGTGTTCGGAGGTCTCCACGTTCTGGAACCGCTTGCCGACGGTGAGGTACTTGGGGCAGTCCACGACGTCGTCCGGGGCGACCGCGCCCTTCAGCAGCAGGGCGCCGCTGGTGACGATCTTCCAGGTGGAGCCGGGGGCGTAGGTGCCGGAGACGGCGCGGTTGAAGCCGGAGGCGGGCGAGTTGGCCACGGCCAGGATCTCGCCGTCTTCGATGCGCAGGGCGACGAGCGCGGCGTTCTTGCCGTCGGCCTCGGCGAGGGCGCGTTCGGCGGCGGACTGCCAGTCGGCGTCGAGGGTGGTGCGGACGGGGCCGTCGTCCTTGCGGGTCTCCTCGCCGCCGAAGGACGCCTCCGTGCGTTCCACCTTCCCCGTGGCCCGGTCGACGAGCTGGACCGCGCCGCGCGGTCCGGCGCCGTCCCCGCCGTCGGCGAGCCGGGCGAGCACGGGGGCGAGGGAGGGATGGGTGGCGCCCGACAGGGTGGCGCCGTCGCGGTCGGTGGCCTCGACCGGCTCGGTCTCCTCCCGTTCCAGGCGGAACTTCTCCGTGTCGCTGAGCCGCGGATGGACGACCGACAGCTTCCAGTCCACCTTCCAGGCGCCGTCGTCCTGCTCCCGCAGCGGGAGCCGCGAGGTGTACGTCCAGGTGCCGAGGCCCGTGACGGGCATCCGCGCGGTGAAGGGCACGCTGACCGTGCCATCGCCGGTCTCCTCCGGTTTCCCGGCCGTGAGCTCCGGCTTCTCGATGTCGAGTCCGGCGGTGAAGCCGCGCAGCACCTCCTCCGCGCGATCGGGTCCGGTCGTACGGGCGGCGGCGCCGGGCAGGCGTCCGGCGGCCCAGTCGGCGAGGAAGGCACGGGCCTCGGCCACCGCCTCCGGGTCGGGTCCGGTCTCGCCCGCGAAGGGGCCGAGGCCGGCCGCGTACGCCCCGCCGGCGGCGACCGCGGCCACCGCCGCCACGGCGGTGAAGGCCTTGACCGGTCTGCGCGGACGGCGACGACGAGGGCCGGTGCGAGGGAATTCGACGTGGGAACTCATGCGCCGACAACAGCAGCGGCGAGTACCGTACGTCCAAGTCCGTTATCGATCACGGATCGATCAATACTCGATATGGTTGCTGGTCGTGGACCTGGTGCGGCACCTGGAGTGCTTCGTGGCTGTTGCAGAAGAGTCACACTTCGGGCGTGCCGCGGCCCGTCTGGGGATGGCTCAGCCGCCGCTGTCGCAGCGCATCCAGCGGCTGGAACGGGAACTGGGCGTGCGGCTGTTCGAGCGGACCAGCCGTCAGGTGACGATCACCGAGGCGGGGCGGCTGCTGCTGGCCGAGGCCCGGGAACTCCTCGCCCGTTCCGAGTCGTTCCTGGCGACCGCGCGCCGGGTGCGCGACGGCGAGACCGGGCTGCTGCGGGCGGCGCTGCCCCCGGACCTCTCCGGCGAGACCGTCGCCGCCCTGCTCGCCGACTTCGGGCGCCGGCACGGCGGCCTGGAGCTGGAGCTGCACGAACTGTCCACCGCGCAGCAGCTCGCCCGGCTCGCGGCCCACGAACTGGACGTCGGCATCGTCCACCACCCGTGTGACGTCTCCGGTCTGGAGCTGGGCCCGGTGCTGCGGCGTGAGCTCGGCGTGCTGCTGCCGCGCACGGCCGGGGCGGCCGGGTTCGACGAGGTGCCGCTGGCCGCGCTGAGCGGCCACGACCTGATCCTGTTCCCGCGCGCCGCGGCCCCGGCCCTCTACGACGACCTGCTGACCACCTGCGCCCGGGGCGGCTTCACCCCGGCGGCCGTGCGTCACGGCCAGGGCGCCAGCTTCGTACGCGGTCTGGTGCTGTCCACCGGGGCCGTCGCCCTGTGCCCGCGCGACGTCCTGCCACCGTCCCCGGGGGACGGGGACCCGGACGTCGTGTGGCGCCCGCTGACCGGCGGGGCGCCGGCGCTGCGGCACTCCACCGCCTGGTCCCAGGGACGCGGGGACGCCGCCGTGCACGCCTTCGCCGAGGCGGCCACGCACGCGCTGCGCACCACCGCCGACGCGACCCCCGACGTACCGACCCGCCCGCTGCACCTGCGCCCGGCATCGGAGTGGTGGCTGTGACCGACGCCCTCGCCCGCATCCACGCGGCCTTCGCCGACGCCGGGGTCACCGGCCGGCTGCACGCGCTCGACATCGACTCCGGGGCGCAGCTCGACGCCGGGGCGGACCAGCCGGTCCCCACGGCCAGTGTCCACAAGCTGTGTGTCCTGGTCACGCTGCACGAACAGGCGGCGGCGGGCCTGCTGGACCTCACCGAGCAGGTGGAGTGCCCGCCCGCCGGGCGCACCACGGGCCCCACCGGGGTCGCCGCCATGCTGGACGCGGTCCGGATGTCCCTGCGCGACCTGGCGTTCCTGATGATGGCGGTCAGCGACAACGCCGCCGCCGACCTGCTGCTGCGCCGGGTGGGCCTCGACGCCGTCAACGCGACGACGGCCCGGCTCGGCCTCACCCGGACGCTCGCCGTCCACTCCTTCGGCGAGATGCTCGCCACCGTCAAGGAGGACGCCGGTCCCGACGGGGCCCGGGCGCTCGCCGACCCGCGGGTCATCACCCGGTTGCGGGCGCTCGACCCGGCCCGCACCAACCGCAGCACACCGCGCGACATGACCCGGCTGCTGGCCGCCGTGTGGCGGGACGAGGCGTGTACGCCGGAGCACGGCGCGGCCGTCCGGCGGATCCTGGGGCTGCAGGTGTGGCCGCACCGTCTGGCCTCGGGTTTCCCGTTCGACGACGTGCACGTCGCCGGGAAGACCGGCAGCCTGCCGACCCTGCGCAACGAGGTCGGTGTCGTCGAGTATCCGGACGGGGGCCGTTACGCCGTCGCCGTGTTCACCCGGACCGCGCACACCGCGGCCACCCTTCCGGCGGCCGACGCGGTGATCGGCACGGCCGCGCGGATCGCGGTGGACGCGCTGCGGGCGAAAGGGCTGCGGTCACGCTGATCCCACGGCACGCGAAATGCGGGCGGAAAACGGCGGGGAGCGGCGGGAAGCGGCGGAAAAACAAAGAGCAGGGACCCGCACCGAAGTGCGGGCCCCTGCTCTGAATCCCTGCGTACAGGTCAGGCGGGAACGATGTTCTCCGCCTGCGGGCCCTTCTGGCCCTGGGTGACGTCGAAGCTCACCTTCTGGCCCTCCTGGAGCTCACGGAAGCCCGAGGTGGCGATGTTCGAGTAGTGGGCGAACACGTCAGCGCCGCCGCCGTCCTGCTCGATGAAGCCGAAGCCCTTTTCCGAGTTGAACCACTTCACCGTACCGGTGGCCATATCAATTCTCCTGAGACAGTGCTGGGACTCGCACTTTACGAATCCCTTCATCGTCGCGATGATCACCTGCCCGGAGACCCGGTAGCAAACTGGCAACCACAACTGCAACTGGCGTCAGCCTAGCATGGGAGAGGCCGGCGGCAAGCGAGGAAAATCACTGGAATAAACACCGTCAAGGTGTTTAGGGAAAGAGATTTGTTCAGCGGGAGCGGAAATCCTGTTTCGGCCGGGACAGATTTTCACCGGGATCCGCGGACCGCCCCCGCGTCGCGCCGACGCAGTTCCTCGTTGGCCCGCTCGGCCTGTTCCAGCTGGTCCTCGAGGCCGACGATGCGGCACGCGGCGTCGACCGGTGTGCCCTGGTCGACCAGTTCGCGGGCCCGGGCGGCCAGTCTCAGCTGGTGGCGCGAGTAGCGGCGGTGGCCGCCTCTCGAGCGCGTCGGGGTGATCAGCCGCGCCTCGCCCAGGGCGCGGAGGAAAGCGGGTGTGACTCCGACCAGTTCAGCGGCCCTGCCCATGGTGTAGGCCGGGAAATGGTCGTCGTCGAGCCGGTCGGCGACGGGGAGCCGGTCCTGGTCCGGCTGCCGGCCGTCGGCGTACGGCTGACCTTCCGAGAGCATACGCACCTTTCCGCGGACCACGGTGGGCACGGTCCGCCACGGGGACGGGTTCCCCACGGGGAACTCTAGTCGGCCCGGCGGAAAAACTGCTGCGGCGACGACAGATGTCCTGCGCACGTCCCTCGGCGGGATTCCACGCGGCCACCGCGCCCCGTCCGGGCGGGCGTGGTGCGATGCGGTGCGGGTTCTTGTCGCCGAGGACGCCGCCGGGTCCGGTCCTGGTGAGGCGTCGCCGGGGAGAAGGCGGTAGGGGGTGCCGCCGGAGAGAAGAGGGTGGAGCGTCGCCGGGCAGGAGGCGATGGAGCGCCGCCAGGGAGGAGGCCGGGCGGCGGGTTGTTCACCGACGGGCGTCCGCTCCCCTCGCCCCCTCCGCACGAGACGGGGAGCGCTCCCCGGCCGGATGCCGTCGCCGTCGGACGGGACCGCGGAGGCGGGAAGGCCGGGGCCGGGCCCCGAGCTGCACACGTGGGGACGCGACGGCCCGTCCCGGCCTTCCTCTGGCCGCAATCTGCCACGGCACGGGGGCGACCGCCCGCCGGGACGGGCCACACGGGCATGACGAGGTCGGACATTCCAGGCGATTTATCTCATTTCTTCGGCCATACTCGGAAACATGAACACGGCGACGTATGTAGTTCTGGCCTCCAGTACGCACCGGTGGGCCGTCTTCGCGGCCTTCATCGGTGGGCTGATCGTGGCGGGCGCGCTGGTCTGGGCCGTACGTGTCGGCATGCGGTACATGGACCAGGAGGAGCCCCGCCCCGCCGCGGAGGACCAGCCGAGACTGCCGGACGGCGGCGCGGTCCGCGAGATGCGGGAGATACGGGAGCCGGACGAGATGCCGGACATGTCGAGGACCGGCTCACGGCTCATGCCCTACGAGCTCCATCACTCCGCGAGCAGGACGGGCGCGGACCAGAAACGCAGGCGCTGGCTGCCCGGGTCCAGCGGCGCCTTCGGCAGCGGAGGCCCCGGGCACGTGTGACCCGGCCGCCGGCTCAGCGGGGCGGGGCGATCTCCCCCACGGTGATCTGGATCTGCTCGCTCGACGCGCTCACGCCGTTCAGGGCGGCGGTGGCCTGGAGCCGGTTGGGGCCGGCCGGGAGGGCGGGCCCGGGAGCGCAGCTCCAGCGGCCGTCGGCCCCGGCGGTGTCGGCGCACACCTCGTGGCCGTCCTGGTCGGAGACGGTGATCTGCGCGCCCGGGTGGGCGGTACCGGCGACCACCGGCCGCGCTCCCAGCGGCACACCGGACTCCGGGCGGGTCAGGACCGGCTCGGCCAGTCCCACGGTCACCTGGCAGCCGCCGGTCGCCCGAGGCGTGCCGTCCGCGTCCGCGAGCCGCAGGACGCATCCGCTCGGCCGGGTCCCGGGCACCGCGTCCGCGGGCACCGCCAGTACGAAGGGGAAGGTGCCCGCCCGCCAGGGCCGCTCCGCCGAGGCGGCGGTGTAGGCGGCGCTGCGGCCGTCGGCGGCCACCGCGCCCCGGTAGCCGGGGGCGTCGAGGGGGACGCCCGTCACCCGGGTCCCGGCGGGGGCGGTCAGGGTCAGCGTGGCACCGGCGCCGAGGGCGGGGCCCGCGAGTCCGGCGGCCTCGACGATGCCGTCCCGGCCGGGCGGGATCGTCACGGCACCCCAGAGCACCCGGTCGTGCGCCGCCGGAGCGCGAGCGGCGGTGGACGCCCCGTCCGCCGGCCATGCACCCGCGAGGATCCCGGCCGCCGTCAGCGCGGCGGCCGCTGTCCTGCTGGACCTGTTCATCGGCGGGCTCCCTGTACGACTGTCACGGGCATCCCCGGAGCCGATTCTGCCGGTGCGTCCGCGCGGGCCGCCCGTACTGAACGGCCGTACGGGTGACCGGCCGGCGGGAGGGCGCGGCGGCGGGACCGGCCCGGCGGCGCCCGTCCCGCGCGCGCCGCGGCCGGCCGCCCCGGGGCCCGTCGCCCCGTACCGCCGCCGGGTCCCGCCGCGGGCCGGCACCGTTCCGGACGTCACCGTGGGCCCCTCCCGGCGGAAGCCGCCCGCGGCGTCCCCCGCGGGCCCGCCCGAGCCGCCCCGGCCCCGGCAAAACGGGACCGGGGCGGTGTGCCCGTCAGCGGCCGAGCCAGGCCGTGGTGTCCGGGCCGAGGCGGCCGTCCTCCAGGGGGGCACTGGTCAGCAGGACCTCGCCCGCCGGGAGGGAGACCGGGTCGGGGGACAGGTTGGCCACACAGCGCCAGCCGTCGCCGCGGTCGAACTGCAGGACCCCCGCCGGGGTCTCCTCCGCCCAGTTCAGCGCCTCGCCGTCGATCAGCTTGCGGCGCGTCCGCAGGGCCGCGCGGTACAGCTCCAGGGTCGAACCCTCGGCCCCGTCCTGCGCCTCGACGGCGTACGCGGCGAAGGACGGCGGCTGCGGCAGCCAGGCACCGGCCGCCCCGAAGCCGTACGACGGACCGGTCGTCGTCCACGGCAGCGGCACCCGGCACCCGTCGCGGCCCTTGCGGACGTGCCCCGTCTGTTCCCAGATCGGGTCCTGGAGGACCTCGGTGGGCAGGTCGGCGACCTCGGGCAGGCCGAGCTCCTCGCCCTGGTAGAGGTAGGCCGAGCCGGGGAGCGCCAGCATCAGCAGGGTGGCGGCGCGGGCCCGGCGCAGACCGGCGTCCGGGTCGACGGCGGGGGCGTGGCCGCCGGACAGCAGCCAGGCGTTCTCGTCCGTGTCCGGCGGCAGCATCAGGCGGGAGGCGTGCCGGACGACGTCGTGGTTGGAGAGCACCCAGGTCGCCGAGGCGCCGGCGGCGTGCGCGGTCTCCAGCGAGTCGGTGATGACCTGCCGGAGCTCCTCCGCGTCCCACGCGGCCTGCAGGTACTCGAAGTTGAAGGCCTGGCCCAGTTCGTCCCGGCGGGCGTACAGGGCGCGCCGGGCGCCGGGGACCCAGGCCTCGGCGACGGCCATGCGGGGCGGGGAGTAGGCGTCGAGGATCTTGCGCCAGTCGCGGTAGATCTCGTGCACCTCGTCCCGGTCGTAGAAGGGGTGGGTGCCGGGCGGGAAGTCGGCGAGGGCGCCCTCGCGGCTCAGCTCGGGGGCGCCGAGGTCGCGCAGCGGCTCGTCGAGGTCCTTGGCGAGGGCGTGCGCGACGTCCACGCGGAAGCCGTCCACGCCCCGGTCGGACCAGAACCGCAGGGTGGTGCGGACGTCGGCGCGGACGTCCGGGTGGCCCCAGTTGAGGTCGGGCTGCTCGGCGGCGAACAGGTGCAGGTACCACTGTCCGTCCGGCACCCGCTGCCAGGCGCTGCCGCCGAACACGGACTGCCAGTCGGTGGGCGGCAGCTCGCCCTGTTCCCCCTTGCCGTCACGGAAGACGTAGCGGTCGCGGGCCGGGGAGCCCGGTCCGGCGCGCAGCGCCTCCTGGAACCAGACGTGCTGGTGGGAGGTGTGGTTGGGGACGATGTCGACGATCACCTTCAGGCCGAGCCGGTGGGCCTCGGCGACGAGCGTGTCGAAGTCGTCGAGGGTGCCGAGGCGGGGGTCGACGTCGCGCGGGTCGGCGACGTCGTAGCCGCCGTCGGCGAGCTCGGAGGGGTAGAAGGGGCTCATCCACAGGGCGTCGACGCCCAGCGCGGCGAGGTGGGTGAGGCGCCGGGTGATGCCGCGCAGGTCACCGAGTCCGTCGCCGTCGGCGTCGGCGAAGCTGCGGGGGTAGACCTGGTAGACGACGGCCTGCCGCCACCAGTCGGGGTTCTTGGAGGAGAGGTCGGGCGTGGCGTCGGGGGCGGGGTGCGGCGGCCGGGGGTCGGGCGTGGTGGTGCGGTCGGTCACGCGGTCTCCTCTGGGTGCGTGCGGGTACCGGCAGAGAATCTGTCCGCTTCACCGTAAAAGCGAACACACCGGCAGCGTGGAGCCATTCCCTACGGAGGGGGGATGACTTTTTTGCCCCCGTTCGCCGGAATCCCTCCGGGCTGCCCCCAGTGAACGACTACTCCGAGGGCCGTTCGACCGTCGTCAGGTACAGCCCGACGTAGCGGGCCACGTCCACGTCCAGGCCGACGTCCACCAGGGGCTGCTCGCGGGTGCCCTCGTGGAGCTCGGACTCGCCGGCGCGGACGCGGCGGTCGACCACGGTCTGGCCCCGGGCCGGGCCCGGGGCCAGGGAGACCTCGACGGGGAGCCGGTGGGTGGTCAGGCCCTCCGGGTCGGCGACCGCGCACAGCGCGCCCGCGTCGCCGAGGCCGCCGGCGTCCTCGGTGGGGTCGTCGGGGCGGCTGCCCGGCGTGGCGGGGCGGTGCGCGAGCAGCTCACCGGCGAGCCGGGTGCCCGGTTCGCCGCTCGCGCGCAGCCGGCGCACGTCCGCCGCCGGGACGACGACCCGGGTGAACACGTCCAGGCCGTACATCGTGATCGGCACTCCGGCGGTGAGCAGGATCGCGGCGGCCTCCGGGTCGTGCCAGACGTTGAACTCGGCGACCGGCGTGGCGTTCCCGACCGCCGCCGCGCCGCCCATGAACACGATCCGCTCGATGTTGCGGGTGACCTCGGGGTGGGTGCGCAGCAGCAGGGCGATGTTGGTGAGCGGGGCGGTGGGCACGAGCGTGACCGGGCGCGGCGAGGCGAGGATCTCCCGGCGCAGCAGGGTCACGGCGTCCACGCCGGCGGGGGTGCGGCGCGGGGCGGGCAGGCCGAGGTCGCCCATGCCGTCGTGGCCGTGGACGTGGCGGGCGGAGCGCGCCGCCTCGATCAGCGGGCGCTCCGCTCCCCGCGCCACCGGGATCTCCGGCGCGCCCGCCTGTTCCAGCACGGTCAGCGTGTTGCGGACGACGCCGTCCACGTCGGTGTTCCCGGCCACGCAGGTCACCGCGCGCAGGTCGATCCCCGGGTGGCGCACGGCGAACAGCAGGGCCAGGGCGTCGTCGACCCCGGTGTCGCAGTCGATGATCACCGGGACGGGCTGTCCGTCGGTCACGGCGAGGCTCCTTCCGCCTGGGTACGTGACTGCCGACCCTACGCGGGGTCCCAGAGCGCGGTGCCCCGCCGGTCCGACCGCTCCGCGATCCGCCGCAGCAGCTCCTCCGCGGGCAGGGCGCCGGGCCGCCGCCCGTCCCTGAGCCGTACGGCGAGCAGTCCGCCGTCGGCCTCCCGCGCCCCGAGCACCGCCTGGTACGGCACCAGCCGGGCCCGGCGGATCCGGGCGCCGAGGCTGCCCTCGCCCGCCCCGGTCACCTCGGCCCGCAGACCCAGCTCACCGGCCCGCCGTACGACGTCGTACGCCCGCTCCCGCTGCGCCTCGCCCACCGGCAGCACCGCCAGCTGCACCGGTGCCAGCCACACCGGGAAGGCGCCGCCGTGCACCTCGAGGAGGTGGGCGACCGCCCGTTCCACGCTGCCGATGACGCTGCGGTGCACCATGACCGGGCGGTGCCGGGCGCCGTCGGGGCCGGTGTAGCGCAGGTCGAAGCGTTCCGGCTGGTGGAAGTCGATCTGCACGGTGGACAGGGTCGACTCGCGTCCCGCGGGGTCGGTGATCTGCACGTCGATCTTCGGGCCGTAGAAGGCGGCCTCGCCCTCGACGGCCTCGTACGCGGTGCCGGAGGAGTCCAGCACCTCGCGCAGGAGGGCGGTGGCCCGTTCCCACAGGGCCGGGTCGGCGACGTACTTGCCGCCGCGGCCCGGCAGCGACAGCCGGTGGCGGGCGGCGCGGACGCCGAGGTCGGCGTAGGCGCGGGAGATGAGCGCGAGGGCGGCGCGGGCCTCCTCGACGGCCTGTTCCAGGGTGCAGAAGACGTGCGCGTCGTTGAGCTGGATGGCCCGTACGCGGGTGAGTCCGCCCAGCACCCCGGACGGCTCGGAGCGGTACATGCCGCCCAGCTCCGCCAGGCGCAGCGGCAGCTCCCGGTGGCTGCGGGACCGGGAACGGTAGACCAGGGCGTGGTGCGGACAGAGGCTGGGCCGCAGGACGACCTGTTCCGCGCCCAGCTCCATGGGCGGGAACATGTCCTCGCTGTAGTGGTCCCAGTGGCCGGAGATCTCGTACAGCTCGCGCTTGCCGAGCACCGGCGAGTACACGTGCCGGTAGCCGGCCGCGCGTTCCGCCTCGCGGACGTACTCCTCCAGGGTGTGCCGTACGACGGCGCCGTCGGGCAGCCAGTAGGGCAGGCCCGCGCCCATCAGCGGGTCGGTGCCGAACAGGCCGAGCTCGCGGCCGAGACGTCGGTGGTCGTGCACGGTGGGCTCCTCGTGGTCGTGAGGCGAGCACCACGCGCGACGAAGCCCCGGGGCACTCGCCCCGGGGCTTCGTCAGTGGTCAGCTGTCAGCGCGCCGGGACCTGGTCCGGCGTCGTCGTGCGGGACGAGTGGGCGCGCTGCATGCCGGCGACGCTAACAGGGAGGCGGGTGGCGGGCGAGCCGTTTTCCCTCCGGGCGGCTCACCCGGACGGCCCGCCGCGCTGGTGGGGCGTCCGGCGGGGTGGTGCCGTAGGAACACGGCCGCCCGTGGACGGCCCGGTTCCCCCAGGAGGCACCCCGATGACCCATGCCCCGGCCGCCGCCCGCGCCCTCCTCGCCTCCGCGCTGTCGGTGACGTCCCTGCTGACCGCGGCGGCGTGCGTGGCCGGCGACCGGGAGGTGCCGCGCGCGCTGCCCGCGGGCGTGTCCGAGCCCCCGGCCACGTCCTCCGCCTCGCCCGCCGCCGAGCAGCCCCCGCCCGGCCCGCCCGCGCTGAGCGAGGAACAGCTGCGGGCGGCGTTGATCACGGAGACGGATCTGGGGGAGCCCTGGACGGCGGGCCGGGGCGCGGCGACCTGGCGGGACGGGATGCTCAAGGCGAAGACGGAGAACGCCGACTGCCACCGGCTGCTCGACGCCCTCTACACGGAGGAGCTGTTCGGCCCGCCGGCCGGGCCGAGCGCCACCGTCACGCTCGACGACACCGCCGACGACTCCCAGCTGCGCCACCAGGTCGCCACGCACCCGCCCGCCGACGTGGACCGCGTCCTGGACTGGATGAAGACGCTGCCGGAGACGTGCGGGCGGTTCGAGGCGACGACCACCGGGGCCGGCGTCCAGCTCGTCGAGGTGGCGGAACTCCCGCTCCCGGAGGCCGGCGACGCGCGGGCGGGGCTGCGGCTGACGATGACCGGGGAGGCGGCCGACGGGGTACCGACGCACCTCACCGTGAACCTCGCGGCGGTCCGCGTCGGCGAGGACACGATCATCCTCACCAACGGCGGCCTCGGCGCGGTCCTCCCCGAGGTCATCCAGGCGATGACCCAGCTCGGCGCGGACCGCCTGGCGGACATCGGCCGGCAGGGACGGGTACGGGTCTGAGGCGGGGACGGGTACGGGTCTGGGGCGAGGCCCCGCCGGAAGCCGGCGGGTGATCAGCCCAGGCGGTCCACGGCCTGCTTGGCCTCGACCAGGTCCGCGCCCGTGGTCTCGCGGTACAGCTTGATCGCCTGGATCTTCTTCCCCCGGCGTACGAGGTCGAGGATCTCGTCCCTCCCCGGGATCTCCTCCTGGAGGCCCAGGTGCCGCATCACCGCGTCGAGTTTGCGCTCGACGCGGGCGGCGCGGCGGTCGGCGCGGGAGAGGTGGTTCTGGATCGTCATGACACCGAGGACCACGACGCAGGTGAGGAAGAGGATGGCTATGTCCATGACCGCCAAGCGTAGGAAGCGCGGGGCGGACCGGCGGGGGCGACACGCTCGCTCAGGGCGTGTCGAAGCGGCGGCGGTGGGAGACCACGTCCAGGGCGACCTCCAGGGCCGTGCGGTCGTGGGCGAAGGCGTCGGCGCGCAGGCGGGCCAGGGCCTCGTCGGCGCCGATGCCCAGCTGGGCCATGATCATGCCGACGGCCTGGTGCACGCGGTCGTGGTCGGCGGCCAGTCCGCTGAGCCAGGGTTCGTCGCCGCCCGGGAGGTCGTACGGCAGATCCATCAGCGCCACCGTCATGACGCCGGCGAGGAGCCGGGCCACCCGCAGCTGACCGTCGGTGAGTCCGCCGGGGGTGCCGCGGTAGAGGTCGAGGGTGCCGACGCAGACGGCGTCGCTGCCGAGGGGGAGCGCGTACACGGCGCGCACGCCGGCGACGATCGCCTGCTGGGCGAAGACGGGCCAGCGGTCGGCGCAGTCGGCGGCGGCGAGGTCGCGGACGAGGACCGGCACGCCGACCTCCAGGACGTGGCGGCAGGGGCCGTCGCCCAGGGTGGCCTGGAGCTGGGCGAGACGCGCGGCCCGCGGACCGGAGGCAGCGAGTTGTACGGGCATGCCGTCGCCGCGCAGCGACACGCTCGCGCCGTCCACCGGCAGCAGCTCGAGGGCCACCGCGCACAGCCGCCCCGGCACGGCGGCCGGCCCGGCGTCACGCAGCTCCGCGGCGATCGCGCCGATCACCCGTTCGTCCTCCCGGCCCGGGTCGCCCCTGGGACCGTCCCTGGGCCGCACGCCCACCGCCTCCTCCGGCCGTTCACCCCGGAAACGAGCCCCGACTACCCGGCCCGCCCGGCCCCGAAACGGTCAGACCGGGGGTTGTGCCGGGGCCGGCCCCAGGGTCGTGGTGCCCGGGGCCGTGCGGTGGCCCAGGCCGGTGCGGTAGGCGTCCAGGGCCGCCTCGACGCGGCCGGTGCGGCGCAGCAGGTCACCGAGGAGGCGGCACAGGTCGGCCAGGTCGCCGGCCGCGCCCGCGCGTTCCAGCAGGCTCATCGCGCGGACGTAGTGCTCCTCGGCCTGCTCGACCCGGCGGGCGTCCTCGGCGATGATCCCGAGCAGCCGGTGCGCCGCCGCCGCGTGCACCGCGCCCCGCTCGGGGGAGAGCCCGCCGAGCACGTCCCGCAGCAGGACCTCCGCCTCCTGGGAGCTGCCGCGCCGGCGCAGGACGTCGGCCAGTTCGACGGTCACCTGGCTGCTGTAGAGGGACGCCCGCTTGGCCGACAGCATCTCCAGCGCCTCGCGCATCTCCTCCTCGGCGCGCTCCAGTTCCCCGTTCTGCGCGTACACGTAGCCGCGCATCCAGTGGCAGTTGGCCAGCTCGGTGCGGAGCTGCAGTTCGCGGTACAGCTCCGCCGCCTTGGCCAGCGAGGCGTCCGCCTCGGCGAGACGGCCCTCGGCGAGCAGGGTGCGGGCCACCGACCGGTGCATGCGCGCCACCAGCGCCGGGTCGCCGGACTGCGGCGCGAGCGCCAGCGCGAACTCCGCCGCCTGCGCGGCCCGCGCGTGCGCGCCCATGTCCATGTACGGGCCGATCGCGCTGGCGTAGAGCAGCAGCAGCGCGTCCGGGTCGTGCAGGCCGCCCCGGTTCAGCTCGTCGATCGCGGTCTCGAGGAGGTAGACCGCATAACGAAGTTCCCCCGCGAGGTAGTGGGCGACGGCCCGCCCGCGCAGCGCCGGCACCCGTGCGGGCAGCGGCGCCTCGGCGAGCCGGGCCTCGGCCCGCTCGAAGTACTGGCGGCCGTCGGCCAGGTCGCCGGTCTCCAGCGCGCACTCCCCGAGCCCGAGCAGCGCGGCGGCCTGCTCCTCGGCCAGGTCCTGTGCCTCCGCCTCGGCGAGCAGCCCGGCGTACTGCTCCACCGCGGCCTCCGTCTCGCCGACGGCGAGCGTGCGCTGCGCCTCGGTCAGCCGCAGGTGCAGCTCGGTCACGAGCCGGGCGGAACGTCCGGTGGCCAGCTCGTCGAACGCGACTCCGAGACGGTCGGCGAGATGCCGCAGCGCGTCGTCGGAGGGACGCACCCGTCCCGCCTCCAGCGTGGAGATGTAGGCGGGCGTGTACACCGGCTCCGCCAGCTGCCTCTGGGTCAGCCCGCGCTCCGTCCGCAACTGCTGCACCCGCCGCCCGATGGCCGCCGGCTCGTCCCGCTCCCCCACGCCAACTCCCCCAGTGCCCCTTGCCGTTCGTGACCGACAGCCCCTAGGTTAAACCGCGAATTAAACGTGCTTAACCCGTCGCTGTTGCGAGGTCGCCGTGCTGGAACGCACACGCATCACCGGGCGTCACGCCCGTGGCTTCGCCGCGGCCGTCGCCGCGGTCGCTGCGCTGGTCCTGGCGTCCAACGCGGGCCCGGCCAAGGCCACCGACCCCGAGCCGCACCGGCAGACCACGGCACCGGTGGAGGCGGCGGTCCGGTAGGGGCGCCCACCCCGGCCGCACCGGCACGCGGACGACGAGGACCGTCGCGGGCACGGCGCTCGGTCCACCGTGCCCGTCCGGAAACCCGGCGGCACGGAAGTCCGGCAGGCCCGGAAGTCCGGCGGTCCGGAAGCCCAGAAGCCCGGCGGTCCGTAGGCCCGGAAGTCCGGCAGGCCGCCCCGTCGGCCGGGCAGGACCCCGCACCCGGTCGCGTCAAGGAGGGGGACGGGCCGTGCGATGCTGTCCGGGGGGCACCCCGGACAGCGGAGTTCCCGGCTGACGCGCCGCGTTCCGGCCCGTCCGGCACTCAGCCCTGCGTCTGCAACTGCCGCAGCTGCCGCCGCACATGATCCAGGGCCCCCTCGCGCCGCCCCGGAACCCGGCCGCGCAGCTCCGCGAGCACCACACCGAGTTCCCGGGCCCGGGCCGGGTCACCGATCCGGCCCCACTGGTGGTGCGCCCGGTCCACGGCCGCCTCGACGGCGGGCGCGTCCGCCGACTGCCCGGCGGTCAGCCGGGCGCTCGCGACGGCCAGCCAGGTGCGGCAGCTGCGCGCCGCGTCCCCGGCCAGCATCGCCAGGTCCGCCCGGACCTCCGTCCAGTGCAGCGCCTCCTCGGAGGCGGGCCCGTGCGCCAGGTGGGCCGCCTGCTCCAGCCGCGCGGCGAGCGCGTCGGCGTCCGCGTGCCGGCCGGAGCGCACGGCGGCGGTGACGGCCGCGTGCGGATCGCCCGGCACCGGCCCGCGCCGCGCCAGCAGCAGATCGGTGCCCGCGCTCTCCGGCGCGATCCGCGTCACCGCCTGCTGGTGCAGCTCCTCGTCCGGCGGACGCCATCCGCTGCGCAGGATCGTCGCGACCGCCTTCATGTACGCCGGTGCCGCGACCCCGCGACGGGACGGCGGCGGGGGCGCGACACGGCCGTAGACGGCGTTGTCGGGGCCGCAGTCGAGCGGGGACGGGCCCGGCGGGCGCGCCGCGCCCAGCGCCTGCCAGGTCTCCGGGTCGGCGTGCAGATCGAGGAACAGCGTCGTCGCGCCCGCCGGACGCAGCCGCAGCTCCTCCCGGAACCAGTGCCACGGCAGCCCGGTGTACCGCACGGTGGACGCGGTCGTACGGGCCAGCGCCAGGTGCGGCAGCCGCTGGCGGCGGTCGAGCTGGAGCTGCCCGGTGACGTACACGGTCAGCGGTCCCGGCGCCGCGGCGGCGGCGCGCAGCCGGGTCAGCACGGCCTGCGGCTCCAGCGGGTCGGCGAGTTCGACGACGTTCGCGGTGTCCGCGCCGGACAGCACGGCGGGAGGCACCGCCGCGAGGACCGGGAGCACGGACGCCGCGTCCACCAGCCGCCCGCGGCCCAGCGGCGAGGCCGCCAGCAGCAGCACGGTTCCGGGCATGGTCCCCTCCCCTGTCGATCACCTACGGCAGCACGGTAACCGCTGCGGCTGCAAAGGGTGATGTCAGTGGGATGAACGTCCCCCTTCGGGGCCTTCGCCCCCCGACGCACGGGACACACGGGACGCACAGGGCGCACGGGTCGCACGGGGCGCACGGATCCGTCGTACCGCGAAGGCGGTGGTGTCGTCGACCAGGTGCCCCCGGCTGTGCCGCAGCGTCCCGTCCCGTACGGCGGCGACCAGCCGGCCCGGTGCGACGACCCGCGGGTCCGCCGACACCGCCCGCGTCAGGTCGTCGGCGAGCCGGTAGAAGTCGCCGGCGCCGTTCCGGGCCTCGGTCACGCCGTCGGTGACCAGCAGCAGCGTCTCCTCGGCGGCGACCGGCACCCGGCACACCGCGGGCGGGCCCGGGGCGAGGTCGCGGCAGCCGAGCGGGAGGTCCCCGCCGGCCGGCAGGGACCGCACACCGCCGGGGCCGACGGCCAGCGGGGGTTCGTGCCCGAGGACGACGGCGTCCACCACGTCGGTGCGGTCCGCCGGGAAGCCGAGCAGTACGGCGGTGGCGAACCGGTCGCCGTCGTCCCGGCCGAGCGCCGTGGTGTACGCGCGGTGCCGCAGCATCCGGGTCTCCAGCCGGTCGGCGACGGCCGTCAGCTCCGCCTCGTGGTAGCCGGCCTCGCGGAACGCCCCGAGCAGCACCGCCGCCGTCTCCACCGCGCCCAGCCCCTTGCCCTGGACGTCACCGACGAACACACGGGTGCCGTACGGGCCCGGCTGGATGTCGTAGAAGTCGCCGCCGACGCGGGCCTGGGCGTCGGCCGTGAGGTAGACCCCGGCGTGCTCCAGGCCGCCCCAGCCGGGCGGCAGGGGGCGCAGCACGGTGCGCCGTACGGTCTCGGTGACGTCCCGCAGGTGCAGCGCGCGGCGCTCACCGCGCACCCGCACCACACAGGCCAGCGTCGCGAGGACGCCGCCGGCGGCGACGAGGATGAAGTCGGGCAGCCCCGCCTGGAACTGGTGCGGCCAGGCGTTGTCCACGGCGGTGTACGTGGCCATCGCGAGCACGGCGAACAGGGCCGTGCCCCACACCCCGCAGATCGCGGCGGCGATGCCCGGCACCAGCACGATCCAGGAGATGGTCCGGAACTCCCCGCCGGTTCTGTGGTCGGCCACCAGGATGACGACGAGCAGCAGCAACGGCGGCACCCAGGTGACGCTCCGGCCCCGCACCCGCAGCAGTTCGTGCCGCTGCACGACGTCGCCCCGGCCGGCCAGGGGGGACCGGTCGTGCAGGCCGTGTCCCCCGCTGCCCGGACTCACCGCCCCAGCGAAACACGGCGCCGTGCGGCCCGCATCCGGTCTCCACTTGCCGACGGACCCCGGGAGGTGTGCATTGGTGGGGCGGGGGCGAGGAGAGAGGAGTGCTCCCATGGCGCACGCGGCACCCCGGCCCCGGGCAGCGATCGAGCGGGCCGGCACGACCGACATCTTCAGCACACGGACCCATAAGGCGGCGAAGGTCGTCGTACCCGTCCTGCTCGGGGTCGTGTACGGCTACTGGGCGGCGGCCAACCGGCGCTACGGCGGGCCGATCACCGTGGAGAACTTCCTGTTCGGCTTCCTCACCGGCCTCGCGTTCACCCTGGTGTTCATGGCGCTCCTCGCCCTGGCCCCCAAGGTGCGGCGCGAACTGCACGCGGTGCTGTGGGCCGCGTTCGGCGGCAGCGCGATCGGCTTCCTGGTCATCCAGGCCGCCAGCCCCGGCGTCCTGCGCTCCGCGGCCCTGGGCCTGGCGGTCGCGGCGGGGGTGTTCCTGACGATGTTCTACCGCTTCTACACCCACGAGGACGCGACAGGCCACCGCGTCGGCTGAGGCACAATGCCGGGCCCCTTCCCGGGCGGCTGCCCTCACGCCTCGACACGCCACCGAGAGCCTGCGTCGGTTCGGGTCGGGGGTGGGTCGCGCAGCCCGGCACCTGCGGGGCGCCTCCCCCACTCTCGGCTTCGCTCGAGCGGGGGGGGGACCCCCATCGCCCACCCGTGCCGCCCTGCGGCACGACTGCCCGCGGATGACGGACCCCCGTTCGGACAGCTCCGTGCACCCGTACGCGCGCCCACCACTCGCGCACCCGGCCCCCCGCGCCTTGCCTGGAGACGTGTCCCTCCACCAGAGACCCCACCGCCCGCACCTGCGCAACGCCCTCTCGGCGACCCTCGTCGCCCTCGCCTGTCTGCTCACCCCCTGCGGCGCCCTGGCCGCCTGGGCGGCCTTCGGCCTGGCCGACACCGGCCGCTACGTCGACACCGTGGCACCGCTCGCCACCGACCCCGCCGTACGCGACGCCGTGGCCGACGCCGTCGGGGACGAGGTCGTACGCGAACTGGACCCGAAGACGGCGGCCGGCCCCGCCCTCGGACCGTTCGTACGGGACGCCGTCCGCTCCTTCACCCGCACCGAGGCGTTCCGTACGGCCTGGGAGGCGGGGAACAGAGCCGTCCACGAAGCCGTCCTGCGCGCCCTGCGCGACGACGCGGCCGCCCCCGGCCCGGTCACCGTCGACCTCGCGCCCGTCACCGCGCGGGTACGGGACCGGCTCGCCGCCGACCACATGCCCTTCGCCCACCGCATCCCCGTCGAGCACACCGAGGTCGCGGTGGTGCCGGCCGGGGAGGTGGCCGGGCTCCGGAAGGGGTACCAGGTGCTGGACACCGCCGCCTTCTGGCTTCCGCTCGCGGCCGTCGTCCTCGCCGTCACCGGGATCGCCGTCGCCGCATGCCGCCGGCGCGCGCTCACCGCGACCGGCCTGGGCACGGCCCTGGGCGGCGCCCTGCTCGCCCTCGCGATCGCCATCGGCCGCCGGCTCACCCTGGCCGACCTGCCCGACCGCGTCCACCGCCCGGCGGCGGCCGCGGTCTACGACGCCCTCACCGCCACCCTGCGCACGGCGTCCTGGCTCCTCCTCGCCCTGGGCCTGACGGTGGCCCTCGTCTCCTGGCTGACCGGCCGCTCCGGCCCCCGGCGCGAACCCCCGGCCCCGACGGCCACCCCGACCGGTGGTTCCCGGCAACCACCCGCCACCCTCCCTCGTCTTTGAGGGCGTCCTTGAGGGAGGATCCGGGCATCGCACCCGCGAGCGGAAGGCCGGAACGTTGGACACTGCGACTGCCGACCCGACAGCCGCCGGGGACGGGACGGGGCGGACGGGGGGACGGCGGCGGTTCGGCGCCTGGTGCGCGGGACTGCTGTTCGCCGGGGTGAGCGTGGTCGTCGGCTGCCGGACCGCCGACACCGACGGCATCACCCCCGTGCCCCAGCTCCTCGCCTTCCTGCCCTGGCTGCTCGTGCCCACGGCCGCCGGGCTGCTGTTCACCCTGGTCGCCCGGTGGTGGACCGGCGCGGTGTGGGGCGTGGCCCTGCTCGGGCTGCTGGCCTGGTACATCGAGCCGTACGGGAAGACCGGCGATCCCTCGGGGCCGCCCGTAGCCGAGCTGCGGGTGCTGACCTCGAACGTGGAGTTCGGGCAGGCCACCGGCGCGCTGATCGACGCCGTACGCCGCGAGGAACCGGACGTCGTGTTCGTCCAGGAGTGCGAGTACGCCTGCGACGCGGCATTGAAGCGGGAGCTGACCGACGCCTACCCGCACCGGCAGGCGGTGGAGGGCGGTGGCTCCGAGGGCTCGGTCATCCTCAGCCGTTTCCCGCTGCGGGCCACCGACGGGGTCCCCGGCACCATGGGCATGCCCGGCGCCGTCGCCGACGTCGACGGGCACCCCGTACGGCTCCAGCTCGCGCACCCCATGCCGCCACTGCCCGACCAGGTGGGCCTGTGGCAGCGGGAGCTCGGCCGGCTGCGGGACGCGGCCGCCGCCGACCGGGACACCCCGACCGTGCTCGCCGGGGACTTCAACGCCTCCCAGGACCACGCGGCCTTCCGGCGCATCCTCGACACCGGCCTGCGCGACGCGGCCCGCCTGGACGGCGCCGACCGGACCCCGACCTGGCCGTCCCGCACCGCCCCGGCCTTCGGCACCCAGATCGACCACGTCCTGGTCTCCGACGACTTCGCCGCGCGTCGGGCCCGCTTCCTCGATCTCAAGGACACCGACCACCGAGCTCTGACAGTCGACCTGACCCTGCACGCCGGCCGGTGACGGACGTGCGGGCCGCCCCGGAAGGGGACGGCCCGCACACGCCGCACGATGACTGCCGGAAGGAGCGAGCCGGTGTCCGGCCCCTGACGCGCTCCCTCCCGGCCACAGGCGTCAGACGCCGATGTCCCGCCCGTCCGCGCGCCACACCGCGACCACGGCCGGGCGGACGTACGTGCCGGGCCCGTCGGGCCAGGTGCTGGCCGGCTGGTCGACCGTCGCCCCGTCCACCTCGCCCGGGTGCTGCACGGCGACCAGCACCCGCCGGTCCTGGATGACCGGACCGCAGGTCTCCGCACCGTTCGGCACGGTCAGGAACTGCTTCAGCTCACCGCGCCGGTCGCCGCGCGTGGCGACGCCGAAGAGGCCGTCGTGGGAGCCGAGGGCGCTGCCGTCGGTGGAGATCCACAGGTTGCCGTGGTCGTCGAAGGCGACGTTGTCCGGGCAGGAGATCGGGCTGACGGAGTCCTTCGGGAACCCGGCGAAGTACGTCGCCGGGTCCTCCGGGTCACCGGCGACCAGGAACAGCGACCAGGCGAAGCTGGTGCTCTCCGGCCGGTTCCAGCGCTCGGTCAGCTCCAGGACGTGGCCGTGCTTGTTGGAGTTGCGCGGGTTGGCCTCGTCGGCGGCGGCGTAACCGGCCTTGCCGCGGTTGGAGTTGTTGGTGAGGGCCATGTAGACCTTGCCGGTGACCGGGTTGGGCTCGATGTCCTCGGGCCGGTCCATCTTGGTGGCGCCGACCTTGTCACCGGCGAGGCGCGTGAAGACGAAGACCTCCTCGGCGGTCATGCCCTCGACGTGCGAGACGGCACCGTCGGCGGTGGCGGTGGCCAGCGGGATCCACTGACCGCTGCCGTCGAACTCGCCGTCCTTCGGGAGCTTGCCGGTGCCGTCGATCTCGATGGCCGGGGAGTCGCCGCTGAGCTTGGCGACGTACAGCGTGCCCTCGTCGAGCAGCGTCAGGTTGTGCTCGCGCGCCCAGCGGCTGTTGCCGTGCCGCATCCGCTTGCTGCCGACGAACTTGTAGAAGTAGTCGAACCGCTCGTCGTCACCCGAGTACACGACCGGGCGTCCGTCGTGCGTCAGCCGCACGGTCGCGCCCTCGTGCTTGAACCGGCCGAGCGCGGTGTGCTTGCGCGGGGTGGAGTCGGGGTCGTACGGGTCCAGTTCGACGACGTACCCGAAGCGGTGCACCTCGTTGGGCTCCTGGGAGACGTCGAACCGCTTGTCGAAGCGCTCCCACTTGCGCTCGGTGGCGCCGGTGCCGATGCCGTACCGCTTGTCGGTCGCGCGGCTGCCGTTGGCGAAGTACTGGTTGAAGTTCTCCTCGCCGTGCAGGGTCGTGCCCCACGGGGTGGTGCCGCCGGCGCAGTTGTTGAGGGTGCCGAGCACCTTGGTGCCGCTCGGGTCGGCGGAGGTCTTCACCAGGTCGGACCCGGCGACGGGGCCGGTGAGCCGGAACTCGGAGGTGGCGGTGAGCCGTCGGTTGAGCTGGTGCCGGTTGACGGGCGTCAGCTTGCCGGTGCGGCGCTCCTCCTCGACCGCGACCACCGCGAGCCCGTGCGCGGCCCAGGCGATCTCGACCTGCTCGCGGGTGGGGTTGGCGGCGTCGTAGTCCCGGAACATCAGGATCTCGTCGGTGTACTCGTGGTTGGCGACGAGCAGCTGCCGGTCGCGCTCACCGCGCAGCGGCAGCAGGGCGAGGAAGTCGCAGTTGTACCCGAACTGCCCGGCCTGCGCCTTGGCGCTCTGCTTCTCCGGGTCGAAGGCGGGCGCGCCGCGCAGGATGGGCTCGCCCCAGCGGATGACGACGTTCTGCCGGTAGCCCTCCGGCACGGTCACGGCGTCGTCGGTGTTCGGCGCGACGGGCGTGAACCGCAGACCACGGGCGCCCTTGGGTTTGTGGCCGTGCCCGTGGTCGCCCTTTCCGGCGGCGGGGGCCGCCTGCGCCTCGGGCGCGGTGGCGACGCCGACCGCTCCGGCGCCGGCCGCGGCGACGGTCACGACGGCGGCGGCGCGCATCATGGAGCGGCGGCTGAGGGCACCGGCGATGACGTCACCGACGTACTCGTTGGAGCTGGTGTTGGGCACCTCGTGGAAGCAGGCGTCACCACACCGGAAACGACAGGTCATGGCGGACCGGCCGCCGGGGTGGGAACCGGACGGTGTTCCGATCAGCGGCAGCAGCTTTCGCACGTTTTCTCTCCTTGGGTACCCGTGGTGTCAGCGCGACCGTAGGGGTACATACGTGCGGTAGCCGGGCGCCCGGATGAACGGTGGGTGAACCTGCGGCAGCGTCTGAGGAGTTCTGCCGGTCCGAATCGCGCTCTTGACATATACGGTTCCGCAAACCCAACCCTGCCCAAGATCGCTCTCGCGGGCCGCTAACCTTACGTGTCCGTCCTGGCCAGGGATTGACGGGCATCAACCACGCGAAGGGTTGCGCACATGGGCATTCTCACTCTCCTGCGGAACGCGTTCGGCCGGTCACGCAAAGCGAGGCCCACCGAAGCGGGAGGTGCGGCGGACGCCGCCGAGACGGCGAGTACGTCCCCGACGTCGCCCGCCCCGACGGAGCCGGCCTCGGAGCCCGCCACGGAGCCCGCCGCGGCAGCCTCGAAGGTCCCGTCCCCGGCCCCCGAGCCCACCCCGTCGTCCCCCACGGCCTCCGTCCCGGAACCCCGCGAGGAACACGACCTGGTCTCCGCGGCCTTCGACAACGTCGCGGTCCCCAGGCCCACCCGATCGGACGACCCCTCGACCCCGGACCCGGCACCCACCCAGGAAGCCGAGGCGCCCCCGACACCCGAGCCCGAGACCACGACGGAGCCCGAGGCTGCCACCGAGGCCGAGCCGGAAGCCGCCCGAAAGACCGAACCCGAGGCCGACGCGGGGGCCGAAGCCGAGCCGGAGACCGAGGCCGCACTCGAGCCCGAACCCGAGCCCGAACCGGAGGTGAAGCCCGAGCCCGAGAAGGAGCCCGAGGCTGCCACCGAGGCCGAGCCCAAGGTGAGTGCCGAGGCCGAGCCTGGGGCCACGGTCGAGCCGGAAGCCGAGCCCGAGGCCGGCGTCGAGGCCACGGTCGAGCCCGAGCCGGAGGCCGAGGCCGCCACTGAGACCGAGCTGGAGCCGGAAACCGAGCCGGAGGCGGAAGCCAAGGCGGAACCGGAAGCCGAGCCCGCGGCCGCCGACGGCGAGGACGCCCCACAGGGGCCACCCGCACCCGACGACGAAAGCCGCACGGGCGGTGCGGGTGGGAACGAAAACCCGGCCGAAGGCGAAGCCGAGGCCGAGCCAGAGGTCAAGCAGGAAACCGCGCCCGAGCCGGCGGCCGAGCCCGAGACCACCGCCGAGGCTGAGCCGGAAGCCGAGCCGGAACCGAAGCTTGAGGTCGAGGCCGAAGAGAAGCCCGAGGCTGCCGCCGAGCCCGAGCCCGAGGCCGAGCCCGCGGCCGCCGACGGCGAGGACGCCCCACAGGGGCCACCCGCACCCGACGACGAAAGCCGCACGGGCGGTGCGGGCGGGAACGAAAACCCGGCCGAAGGCGAAGCCGAGGCCGAGGCCGAGCAACCCGCAATCCCCACCACCCTCACCACCGCCTACAAGGCAGCCGGCGCCACCCTCGAGAAGCACGACCTCACCGGCACCCGCGCCAAGGTCTACCTCGTCCTCGACCGCTCCGCCTCCATGCGCCCGTACTACAAGGACGGCTCCGCCCAGGCCCTCGCCGAGCAGACCCTCGCCCTCGCCGCCCACGTCGACACCGAGGCCACCCTCCACGTCACGTTCTTCTCCACCGAACTCGACGGCACCGGCGAGCTGACCCTCACCGACCACGAGAACAAGATCGACGAGCTGCACGCCGGCCTCGGCCGCATGGGCCGTACCAGCTACCACGCGGCCGTCGAGGCCGTCCTCGCACGACACGCCGAGGAAGCAGCCGGCACCCCCGCCCTGGTGGTCTTCCAGACGGACGGCGCGCCCGACGCCAAGACCCCCGCCACCCAGGCCCTCACCGACGCGGCGAAGAACCACCCCAGCGTCTTCTTCTCCTTCGTCGCCTTCGGTGAGCACGACAACAAGGCCTTCGACTACCTCCGCAAGCTGAAGACGGGGAACACCTCCTTCTTCCACGCGGGCCCCGCCCCCCGAGAGCTCACCGACAAGGAGCTCTACGAGGGCGTACTGGCGGCCTGGCGCCCGTAGCCGCCGCGCCTCACCCCTTCCCCCGGGGGGCGGACGGACCTCCCGTCCGCCCCCCGAAACGCAGGTGAGCCGACCTTCCCGGGACCAGTAGGATTTCGACCATGGCGGCCACTGGATCCGAGAAGCAGGGGGCGAAGGCGTACTACGTCTCGACCCCCATCTACTACGTCAACGACGCTCCTCACCTGGGCCACGCCTACACGACCGTCGCAGGCGACGTGCTCACCCGCTGGCACCGCCAGCGCGGCGAGAAGGTGTGGTACCTCACCGGCACGGACGAGCACGGTCAGAAGATCATGCGCACCGCGGAGGCGAACGGCGTCAGCCCGCAGCAGTGGGCGGACAAGCTCGTCGACGAGGCGTGGAAACCCCTCTGGGAACACCTCGACATCGCGAACGACGACTTCATCCGCACCACGCAGAAGCGGCACACCGACCGCGTCCAGGAGTTCGTGCAGGACCTGTACGACAAGGGCGAGATCTACAAGGGCGGCTACGAGGGCCCGTACTGCGTGGGCTGCGAGGAGTACAAGCTCCCCGGCGAGCTGCTCGACGGCGAGGGCGAGTACGCGGGCCAGAAGCTGTGCCCGATCCACAAGAAGCCGGTGGAGATCCTCAGCGAGGAGAACTACTTCTTCAAGCTCAGCGAGTACGGCGAGAAGCTCCTCGCCCACTACGAGGCCAACCCGGGCTTCATCCAGCCGGAGTCGGCGCGCAACGAGGTCGTGAACTTCGTCCGCCAGGGCCTGCAGGACCTCTCCATCTCCCGCTCGACCTTCGACTGGGGCATTCCGATCCCCTGGGACGACAAGCACGTGATCTACGTGTGGGTCGACGCCCTGCTGAACTACGCCACCGCGGTCGGTTACAACGAGAACCCGGAGAAGTTCGAGGACACCTTCCCCGCCGACGTGCACCTGGTTGGCAAGGACATCCTCCGCTTCCACGCGATCATCTGGCCGGCCATGCTGATGGCGCAGGGCCTCCCCCTCCCCGGGAAGGTCGCCGCGAACGGCTGGCTGATGGTCGGTGGCGAGAAGATGTCGAAGTCCAACCTGACCGGCATCAAGCCGCAGGACCTGACCTCGCACTTCGGCGTGGACGCGTACCGCTGGTACTTCCTGCGGGCGATCGCCTTCGGCCAGGACGGCTCCTTCTCCTGGGAGGACTTCTCCGCCCGCTACACCAGCGAGCTGGCCAACGACTACGGCAACCTCGCCTCCCGCGTCGCCGCGATGGTCGGCAAGTACTTCGGCGGCGAGCTGCCGGCGTCGGCGGCCGACGGTGACGCGGAGCGGGCGATCCACGACGGCCTGGCGAAGGCGGTCACGGAGGCCGACCGGAAGATCGGCGAGGAGCTGGACTTCCAGGGCGGCATCCTGGCGGTCTTCGACTTCGTGAAGCAGGTCAACGGCTACATCACCGAGCAGGAGCCCTGGAAGGTCGCGAAGGACGAGTCGCCGGAGGGCAAGGCCCGCCTGGCGACGATCCTCTACACCGCCGCGGAGTCCCTGCGCGCGGTGGCGGTCCTCCTCAACCCGATCATGCCGGAGACCTCGCAGAAGCTCTGGGACTCCCTCGGCGCGGAGGCCGGCCTCGGCGCCCTGGCGGACCAGAAGGTCCAGGAGTCCGGCACCTGGGGCCTGCTCCCCGCCGGCTCCACGGTCACCAAGGGCGCGGTCCTCTTCCCGCGTCTCGAGGAGAAGCCGACCGCGTAGAACGCATCATTACGTACGTCCAGAGGCCCGGAAACGGCTTGTTTCCGGGCCTCTGCGCAGTTGAAGGTTCAGCTTCCCGACGCGTGTGCCACGAAGTCGGCCCACGCCTGGCGCGTAAGCGCAAGCTGAGGGCCTTCCACGTTCTTGGAGTCACGGACGTGCACGGTGCCGGGGGTGAGGGCAAGCTCGACGCAGGAGTTGCCATCGGTTCCACTGCTGTAGCTGCTCTTGAACCACGCCAGTTCGGAGGCGTCCCCGGTGGAAGCCTTGCGGATCATGTGTCTCCCAGCAGTTTCTCGATGAAGGTCAGCGACTCCCTCGGGGGGAGAGCCTGCGCCCGGATGGTGCCATACCGCAGCTCAAGGATGCGAAGCTGCTTTGGATCCGCAATCGGCCGTCCGTTGTACGCGCCATCGGAACGCCCCACCGCCGTACCGTCCGGGAACTTCAGCAGCTCGATCCTTCCGTCCACTCCTGGATGGGCATCGGTGTTCGTCGGCATGACTTGAAGCGAGACGTTCTTCAACTGCCCCACCTCCAGCAGACGTTCGAGCTGCCGTCGCCACACCATTGTGCCCCCGACCTCTCGGCGCAGCGGTGCCTCTTCCAGCACGAAGTGGAGCGACGGTGCCGGGTCGCGTTCGAAGACGGACTGCCGGGCCAGCCGCGCGGCCACCATGCGTTCCACGTCGTCCGCAGAGTAGGGCGGTTGCGCTGCCTCCATCAGGGCTCGGGCGTGCTCCGGTGTCTGCAGCAGCCCATGGATGCTGTTGCACTCGTACACCCCGATCTCGACCGCCTTGCCCTCCAGCTTCCCCAGTTCCCGAACCCTCTTCGGATACCGGACCTTCTTCACGTCCTCCCAGGCCGCCGAGACGAGCCCACCCGCGCCCAACACCTCGTCGGCCCTGTCCAAGTACTCCTGCCGGGGAATCCGTTTGCCGCCCTCGACCTTGTAGACGAGGTCGTCCCCGTACCTGACCGCCGCCGCGAAGTCGGTGACCCGCATCCCGACGGCCTCCCGCCGCAGCCTCAACTGCCGCCCCACCGTGGCGAGAACGGCCACGCCCCACTCGTCGTCCGGGTCCACCTCCCACCCCGGCTCGTCCTCCTCGGTCTCGGTCCGGAGCCGTACCGCCTCGCCGTCCACCGACATACCGCACCCCTCTGTCGTACCGTCGTGCCGCAACGCCCGTACGCACAGGCCTGTTTCCGACGGTCCGGACACGGCAGACAAGCCCCGGACAGTCACCCTACGTGTCAGCGCTGTCACTGTTCACGGTAAGCACGTCCGGCCACTCTCGGTTACGTGAACAGCGAAAAATCCACCCAACTCCTCTCATCCGCCGACCATTTCAGCGTGCTCCTGTCACCCACACCCCACGGTGCCCGCCTCGCCCGGCTGCTCGCCACGGACTGGATGCGCGACCGGGACCTGCCCCACCCCACCACCGAGGCCGCCGAACACCTCGTCGCCGAACTCGCCGCGAACGCGGCCACCCACGGCCGGCTCGCCGGACGCGACTTCCGCCTCGCCCTTCTGGACCGCGACGGGACCCTGCGCATCGAGGTCACGGACACCCGAGGCGACGACCTCCCGCGCCATCACCGGCCCGCCCCCGACGCCGAGTCCGGCCGCGGACTGCTCCTCGTCGAGGCCCTCGCCGACCGCTGGGGTGTCCGGCTCGGACCGGTCCCCCGCAAGACCGTATGGGCGGAACTCGATCTGCCGCCATCCTGACCAGCGGAAACGACACCGGCACCGGAACCCGACTGCGTGTGTTCCGGTGCCGTCGGCCGTCTTCCCCAAGGACCACGGGAGAGAAAGAAACCCCACCAAGCCCCACCCCTCCCGCCCACGGCGCACGCTCACTCGCGCGGGTGAACATCACCAACTGGAGTGGATATGCCACAGGTTGTCTGCCCTACGCTCAGCGCAGCACGGCACACAGCCCCAGACACGTAAACGGCCCCCGCCGGGAACGCCATCCCACTGCGAGGGCCTGACCACCAAGGAAGAACGACCTTCCCGATGGACACCCAAAACACTAGCGTGCGCCCGCACGCCCAGTCCCGCATCGGCGGGAAAACCCACTCCTCCCGGCACGCTCGCGCGAAGAGTCACCCTGGCGGAGTCACCCACGACAACACCCGCCACACCACCCGCTTCACGGTGATCGGCAACCACCTCACCCAGCACCCGGACCTCTCCCTGCTGGCGATCGGACTGGCCTGCCACATCCAGTCGCTCCCGACCGGCACCCCCGTCGGCATCAAGTCCCTCACCGCCCGCTTCCCGGAGGGCCCGACCCGGATCGCCACCGCCCTGAACGAGCTGGAGACCCACGGCTACCTGCGCCGCACCCGCGAACGCACCCCGACCGGCCGCATCGTCACCCGCACGGTCTCCTGCAACCAGCCCGGCCGACGCGACGCCCCGTCCGAACCGAACGAGGCGCCCGCGCCCCCGGCCCGCCGCGCGGCCACCGCCCCGCAGCGGGAACCCGCACGCCGCCGCGCCCTCCCCGCCGTACCGAAGCCCGCGTACACCTCCCCCGACCTCCTCCAGGCGGCCACCGACGTCCTCGCCGGCCTGCGCCGCGAGGACCCCCGCCTGCTGCTCTCCGCCACCGACGCCGAACACCTCGCGCCCGGTGTCGTCGCCTGGCTGGAACGGGACCTCACCCCCACCGCCGTACGCAAGGCCCTGGCCGGTGGCCTGCCCTTGGAGCCCTTGATCCGACCCGCCGCCTTCCTGGCCCACCGCCTGACGGCCAAGCTGCCGCCCCTCCCGCCGTACCGCGCCCCCGAACCACCCGCGCCCGCTCGGCACCCCCTCCGCAACTGCGACATCTGCGACCACGCCTACCGCGGCCCCGACCCCCACCACTGCCAGGGCTGCGGCGACCTCAAGATCCTGCGCCACTGGCACCGGCGTGCCGTCACGGTCCCGACGGCCGTGGAGATCTTCGAAGACGAGTAGTCACGGCTGCCGGAGCGGCCTCCCCGCGCCGCCTGCTGAGGATGCGCGTCCTCGGACTGCCCGGCAGACGCCGTGAGGGGCCCGGGAACTCGTCCCGGGCCCCTCACAGTTCGCGGCGCGACATGGGTACGCGAGGGCCGGGGGCTCGTGGTCTCCCGGCCCTCGCGTGTCTCGGGTGCTACTTGAGCACGCCCGCCCCCGTCGTCGTCGCCAGCGACGTCGGCAGGTTGCTCGCCGAGGCCTCCAGACCCGCCGTGAGGGACGGGGTCCAGTTGACCGTGGTCTTCAGGTCCTTGGACGAGGCGGCGTTGTAGGCGGCGACGAGGTCGGTCACCGTGCCGTTGACGAGGTTGCCGGAGCCCTTGACCGAGCCGGTGCCGTCACCGCTGAGGAGCTTGGCCGCCTTCGCGCCGGACGGCAGCTTCCAGTAGTTGTTCTCCGCGACGACCTGGGCCTTGGCACGGGAGTTGATGCTGTACTGCGGCGCGTACCCGTTGAGGGGCGTGACGTCGTAGTAGTTGTTGTAGATGTGGATCTGGCCGATGCGGGCCAGCGGGGCGCGCTGCATGATGCCCTTCCACACGTTGTGGTGGATGGAGACGCGCAGCTTGCCGACGCTGTCGGTGTCGCTGCTGCCGATCAGCATCGTCTTGTCGTGGTGGGTGAACTGGTTGCGCGAGACGGTCACCAGGTCGGAGCCCTTGGTGATGTCGAGGGCGCCGTCGTGGATCTGGTACTCGCGGCCGAAGTACTTCGGGTTGGCGCTGTCGAAGTGCGGTGCGTCGGTGAACGTGTTGTGGTCCGCCCACACGTGGGTCGCGCCGCGCAGGGACACCGAGTCGTAGTTGGAGTTCCAGTTGCCGTCGTCGCCGTCGGTCGGGTCCCACTGCGGGAAGCAGTCCTCGGTGGCGGCGAAGGTCAGGTTGCGGACGATGACGTTGTCCACGTTCTGGATCTGGAGCATGGCCCCGGTGAGGCCCGCGTTCGTACCGGGCACGCCCACGATCGTCGTGTTGGCGGGGACCTTGAGGACGATGTTCTTGCCCTGCTTGGCCTGGGCGGCGGCGCGCGCCGTCTCCTGGGTGCCGGAGGGCAGCTTGGAGCGGCCGTAGGTGGCCGGGTCGTAGGCCTTGAGGTAGGCCGACAGCGAGTAGCCGGTGCCGGAAGCGTAGTCGGCGCAGGTCAGCTTCTTGCCGCTGTCATCGGTGTTGGCGTCGATCATTCCGTTGATCTTGATGATGCGGGGCGTGGTGTCGGACACCGAGCCCAGCGCCTTCACGAGCTGCGCGCGGGTGGAGACGGTGAAGGTGTGGGCCGCGTCGGCCTTCGTGCCACCGGTGGTGCCCGTACCGGAGGACGCCCAGCCGTCCTTCGCGGCGAGCGTCTGGTGGTACAGGTCGACGGTCCCGGCGTTGGCGTTCATCACGAGAACACCGGCGCCGACGCCCGCGGCCACGAAGGCCGCACAGACGACAGCGGCACGACGGGAGCGGAGGGACCGGCGGTGGGAACGAGCAGCCACGAGGCTTCCTTACGGGGGAGGAGCGGGGTTACGCCCTGTCAGTGGCCGCCGCCCGGTGAAGGGTTGCCGCGTGCGGAGATTTTTTCTCCCCGTCTTTCCCCGTCATCAGGTCCTGGGCGTTGCCGTCGAGCGCAAAGGCGTCGGTCCCGCCGGCTCCGCGGTCACCGAGGACGCGGTCCTCTTCCCGCGTCCCGAAGAGACGCCGACCGCGTAACGCGCTCGCTACAGCAGGGGCCCAGGACGGAGGGAAGCCTTCTCCCGGGCCCTTCCGTTTGCGAAGATCACGTGAAGGCGGCCGATGTCCGGCCGCCACCGCTCACGTGGGGGGATTCCGTCCATGGCACTCTTCGGCAACGCGCACACCGTCGACCCGGCCCAGGCGCAGCAGGACTACGCCCGTCTGCTGGGCCACGGCGAGCAGGTGCACGCCGCGTTCCTGCTGATCCGCGACACCATACTGTTCACCGACCGCCGCCTGATCATGGTCGACAAGCAGGGCATCACCGGCAAGAAGGTGGAGTACCACTCCGTTCCGTACCGCAGCATCACCCACTTCGCGGTGGAGACGGCCGGCACCTTCGACCTCGACGCCGAGCTGAAGATCTGGATCTCCGGTTCCCCGACCCCCATCCAGAAGACCTTCACCAAGGGCGTCGACATCTACGAGGTCCAGGCCATCCTCACCCAGTTCGTGGCCCGCTGACCCGATCGGGTGAACGCCTCACCTATGCCATCCGCATAAGCCATGAGCGCGCCAGGTTGGTGCTCCTCGAGGTGGTGGAGGTCGGGCTGGAGTCCACTCCGGCCAAGAAGAACTGGAGGAAGCTGATGCAGAACGTCGTCACCCACTTCCCGGGGCACGGAACGCTCTTCGAGGAGAAGTACCTGGAGGGCAGGGCCGAAGGCGAAGCCAAGGGGATCCTGCGCGTACTGGAGGTACGCGGCCTCCCCCTCTCCGACGACGTCCGTCAGCGCATCACCACCTGCACCGACCTCGACCGCCTCAACGACTGGCTCGACCGCTCCGGCACGGTGGAGCGCGCGGAGGACCTCTTCACCGAGGAGGGTCCGGCGGCCTGAGGACCCCGCACACGCGGAAGGGGCCCGGAACCGCATCGGTTCCGGGCCCCTTCACCGCTGCCGGGGTTACTTCGGCTGAGGCTTGCGCACCGTCAGGTGCAGCTCCTTCAGGCGGGCCTCCTCCAGCTCGGTCGGCGCGCCCATCATCAGGTCCTGGGCGTTGCCGTTGAGCGGGAAGGCGATGGTCTCGCGGATGTTGGGCTCGTCGGCGAGGAGCATGACGATGCGGTCCACGCCGGGCGCGATGCCGCCGTGCGGCGGGGCGCCGAAGCGGAACGCGCGGAGCATGCCCGCGAACTTCTCCTCGACCGTCTCGCGGTCGTAGCCCGCGATCTCGAACGCCTTGAGCATGATCTCCGGCTCGTGGTTCCGGATCGCGCCGGAGGACAGCTCGACACCGTTGCAGACGATGTCGTACTGCCAGCCCAGGATGTCCAGCGGGTCCTGGGTCTCCAGGGCCTCCAGGCCGCCCTGCGGCATCGAGAACGGGTTGTGCGAGAAGTCGATCGCGCCGGTCTCCTCGTCCTTCTCGTACATCGGGAAGTCGACGATCCAGCAGAAGCGGAAGACGTTCTCCTCGAAGTGACCGGCGCGCTTGGCGGCCTCGACCCGCACCGCGCCCATGATCTTGGAGACCTCGTCGAACTCGCCCGCGCCGAAGAACACCGCGTGGCCGGCGGTCAGCGAGAGCCGCTTGGTCAGCTCGGCGATGTTCTCCTCGGTGAGGAACTTCGCGATCGGGCCGGTCAGCGAGCCGTCCTCGCCGACGCGCACCCACGCCAGGCCCTTCGCGCCCTGGGAGACCGCGTAGTCGCCGAGCTGGTCGAAGAACTTGCGCGGCTGGCCGGAGACGTCCGGCACCGGCAGGGCGCGTACGTGCTTGCCGGCGAAGGCCTTGAACTCCGAGCCCTCGAAGATGTCGGTGATGTCGACGAGCTCCAGCTGGGCGCGCAGGTCCGGCTTGTCGGAGCCGTACTTCAGCATCGCCTCGCGGAACGGGATGCGCGGGAACGGGGACGTCACATGACGGCCGTTGCCGAACTCCTCGAACAGCTCGGTCATCAGCTTCTCGATCGGCTGGAAGACGTCCTCCTGCTCGACGAAGCTCATCTCCACGTCGAGCTGGTAGAACTCGCCCGGCGAGCGGTCCGCGCGGGCGTCCTCGTCACGGAAGCAGGGCGCGATCTGGAAGTAGCGGTCGAAGCCGGAGATCATCAGCAGCTGCTTGAACTGCTGCGGCGCCTGCGGCAGCGCGTAGAACTTGCCCGGGTTCAGACGCGAGGGGACGACGAAGTCACGGGCGCCCTCCGGGGAGGTGGCGCTCAGGATCGGCGTCGCCATCTCGTTGAAGCCCAGCGCCGTCATCTTCTGGCGGATCGCCGAGATGACCGACGTACGCAGCAGGATGTTGCGGTGCATGCGCTCGCGGCGCAGGTCCAGGAAGCGGTACTCCAGGCGCCGCTCCTCGTTGACACCGTCCTCGGCGTTGATCGTGAAGGGGAGCGGGGCGGCGGCGCCCAGCACCTCGACCGCGGAGACCTCGACCTCGACCTCACCGGTCGGCAGCTCGGGGTTGACGTTCTCCGTGCCGCGCGAGACGACCTTGCCGTCGACGCGGACCACGGTCTCCTTGGAGAGCTTGTCCAGCGCGTCGTACGCCTCGGTGCCCGGGCGGGCCACGAGCTGCGTGATGCCGTAGTGATCGCGCAGATCGATGAAGAGGATGCCGCCCAGGTCGCGCCGATTGTGCAGCCAGCCACTCAGCCGGACGTCGGTGCCGACGTCAGAGGCGCGGAGCTCGCCGCAGGTGTGGGACCTGTACCGATGCATCGTCGTTCATCCAGCCTTCGCGGATCGGGGTCGTCGTTTCACGTGAAACTCCCCCCAAGCCTACCGGCCGGCCCAAGATCGCTTCTCCGTCATTACCGGCCGGACGCAGTGGCAGTTTTCGACACCATCTTCATAAAGTGGTCCAATGCGTACTGGTGACCCCCTGCCCGCCCTGGGGGACGTCCTCGCCGCCCTCGACACCGGCCTGTGGCACTGGGACACCGCTGCCGGGCTGGTCACGGTCGACGCCGTGACGGCACGGCTGCTCGGGCTGCCCGCGGAACAGATCACCCTCACGGAGGCCCAGATCCGCGCCCGGCTGCACCCCGTCGACTGGAACGAGATCACCGGAGTGGTCCAGCTCGCCGTCGCCGAGGGCACCCTCGCCGAGGTACGGATCCGGATCATGGACGACCAGAACCGGGTCGTCCGGGTGGTGCGCAGCCGCTCCAAGCCCTCCTTCGACCGCGCCCGCAAGGCGTATGTCCTGACCGGCAGCCTCCAGGAGGTCACCGAGCCCGCGCCGGGCACGCCCGCCGGGCGCAGCGCGGTCACCGGCGACTGGCGGCGCTCCCGGGAGGCGTTCCTGCTGGACGCGGGCCGGGCGCTGGCGGAGGCGAGGTCGACCCAGGAGGTGCTGCGGGTCGCGGCCAACCTGTCGATGCCGGGCTTCTCACCGGACGGACTGGCCGTGTTCGGCGTGGAGGGCGACCGGCTCACGATCATCGGCCACCACGGGCACGAGCCCGGTTCCGACAACCCGTTCACCTACATGCCGCTGGACACGGACTACCCGGCCGCCGAGGTGGTGCGCACGGGCCGCGCGGTCTACCTCTCCTCCCCGGAGCAGTACAAGGCCCGCTACCCGCTCACCTGGCCGCTCGCCCAGCGCTTCGGACGGCAGTCCTGGGCGTTCCTGCCGCTGACCGCGTCCGGCCGCACGATGGGCGCCTGGCTGGCGGCCTTCGCCTACCCGGTCGCGTTCACCCCCGACGAGCGTTCCGTGCTGACCACGGTCGCCCGGATGCTGGCACAGGCGCTGTCCCGCGCGGGCACCGCCGAGAGCGAGCGGGAGTTGAGCGAGGGCCTGCAGCGCACGATGCTGCCGAAGCTCGGCCCGAGCATCCCGGGCATGAGCATCACCGCCCGCTACGTCCCCACCGGCGGCGGCCTGCAGGTCGGCGGCGACTGGTACGACGTGATCCCGCTGCCCTGCGGACGGTTCGCGCTGGTCATCGGGGACGTCCAGGGCCATGACGTGCGGGCCGCGGGGCTGATGGGCCAGCTGCGGATAGCTCTGCGGGCGTACGCCTCGGAGGGGCACCGCCCCGACGCCGTACTGTCCCGCGCCTCCCGCTTCCTGCACGGGATCGGCGAGACGGACCCCGCCGAACTGCGCTTCGCGACCTGCCTGTACGTCGAGGTCGACCCGGTGAGCGGAGTGCTGGAGGCCGCCCGCGCCGGGCACCCGGAACCGGTGATCCGCATGGCCGACGGAACGGTGCTGGCCCGGCCGACGGCGGGCGGACTGCCGCTGGGCATCGATCCGGACGCCGACTATCCGACCACCCGGTTCGTCCTGGAGTCCGGCGAGACGATGCTGGTCTGCACGGACGGGCTGATCGAGACCGGCGGCCACGACCTGGAGACCGGCTGGCAGCGGCTGCGCGCCCTCCTGGAGGAGCACAAGGGCACCCAGGAGGAACTGGCCGACGCCCTGGTCCAGGCGGTGCACGGCCCCTCCTCGCACCACACCACCGGCCCGCTCGCCGACCGCCGCGAGGACGACATCGCCATGATGCTGCTGTGCCGGCAGGGCGAGGGGTGCGGCTGCGGCGCGGAGACGGACACGGTACGGCCTCCCGTGCGCCGCACGATGCTGACGGTGGCGCAGGCCGAGCCCGAGCGCGTCTCGGTGGCCCGGCAGCAACTGCGCGAGCTGCTGCACGACTGGTCCTCGCCGGACCAGGTGGACTCGGCGGTGCTGCTGCTGTCGGAGATGCTCACCAACGTCCTCGTGCACACCGACACCGACGCCCTGCTGCTCGCCGAGGTCACCGACGGGCCGGACGGCCGCCGGATGCGCGTCGAGGTCACCGACTCCGGCGACGACCTGCCGCACCTGCGCAGACCGGGCGAACTGGCGTCCTCCGGACGCGGCCTGGTGCTGATCGAACTCCTCTCCCACGCCTGGGGCATCGCCCCGCGCGGCACGGGCAAGAGCATCTGGTTCGAGCTGTACGAGACGGAGGGGGCCGGTCCCCGCTGAACGGAGACGACCTGAACGGGCTCCCCTCCCGCCGTCCGCCGCAGCGTCTTCCGCATCCGGCGCCCGCCCCTCGGTGCCCTGCCCCTCTCGTTCCCGTCCGGACGACGTCCGGCCGCCGACGGACACGATCGTGTCCGTCGGCGGCCGGGATCACTGCCGGTCGCGGGCGGTCTTCGGGCACCGTCGTCGCCGAGGGCCAAACCGCCCGCGGTCAGCCGGTCAGGCCTCCTGCGGGCCCTTCTCCGACATGCCGTGCACGGCGGGGACCGTTCCGAGCCGGCCCTTCTGGAAGTCCTCGAAGGCCTGCTGGAGCTCGTCGCGGGTGTTCATCACGAACGGGCCGTAGTGGGCCATCGGCTCACGGATCGGCTTGCCGCCCAGCAGGACGACCTCCAGGTCCGGGGTGTGCGCGTCCTGCTTCTCGTCCGCGCGGACGGTCAGCGAGGAACCCGCGCCGAAGACCGCGGTCTGCCCCAGCCGGATCGGACGCCGCTCGGCACCGACCGACCCGCGCCCGGCCATGACGTACGCGAGGCCGTTGAACTCCTCCCGCCAGGGCAGGGTGATCTCCGCGCCCGGTGCCAGCGTCGCGTGCACCATCGTGATCGGCGTGTGCGTGACGCCGGGACCCTCGTGGCCGTCCAGCTCACCGGCGATGACGCGCAGCAGCGCGCCGCCGTCGGGGGAGGTGAGCAGCTGGACGCTGCCGCCCCGGATGTCCTGGTAGCGCGGCGCCATCATCTTGTCCTTGGCGGGGAGGTTCACCCACAGCTGGAGCCCGTGGAAGAGCCCGCCGGACATGACGAGCTGCTCCGGCGGCGCCTCGATGTGCAGCAGACCGCTGCCGGCCGTCATCCACTGGGTGTCGCCGTTGGTGATGGTGCCGCCACCGCCGTGGCTGTCCTGGTGGTCGAAGATCCCGTCGATGATGTAGGTGACGGTCTCGAAGCCGCGGTGCGGGTGCCAGGGCGTTCCCTTCGGTTCCCCCGGCGCGTACTCCACCTCGCCCATCTGGTCCATCATGATGAACGGGTCGAGATGGCGGTAGTTGATCCCGGCGAACGCCCGGCGCACCGGGAAGCCCTCGCCCTCGAAACCGCTCGGCGCGGTCGTGACGGTGAGTACGGGGCGTGCCACGGCGTCGGCGGACGCGGTCACGCGGGGCAGCGTCAACGGGTTCTCGACGGTCACTGCAGGCATGTCGGTACCTCCTCGGGTACGCCCACTTTAGTTGAGCGTTGAACTTCTTGCCACCCCGAACAGAGAAAACCCGGAGGGAATTCCCTCCGGGCTCGGCATCAGGAGCGGCACGGGTCAGCCGTCCGCGCGGCCATGGCTTCAGCCGTACATACGGCGCATCGCGAACTCGACCATCTGCTCCACGGCCTTCGCGTCGAACACCATCCGGTGCTCGCCCTCCATGTCGAGCACGAAGCCGTACCCCGTGGGCAGCAGGTCGATCACCTCGGCGCCGGTGATCACGAAGTACTTGGACTCCTTGCCCGCGTACCGCCGCAGCTCCTTGAGCGAGGTGAACATCGGGATCACCGGCTGCTGGGTGTTGTGCAGGGCGAGGAATCCGGGGTTGTCACCGCGCGGGCAGTAGACCTTGGAGGTGGCGAAGACCTGCTGGAAGTCCTCGGCCGCCATCTGTCCGGTGGTGAACGCGCGCACCGCGTCGGCGAGCGAGGGCGCGGACGGCTCCGGATACAGCGGCGCCTGCTGACCGTACCCGCCCTGCATCTGCTGCTGCGGCGGGACGTAACCCTGCTGTGCCCCTGCGCTCTGGTCGTAGCCGTACATGCCGCACAGACTACTGATCCGGCGGGAGGGCTGGGTCACAGATGTCCGGATCGGGGTTGCTTCTTATTACCGACGGGTAGCATCATCGGAGCTACTTGCCGGTACGTGAATCACGTGAATCAGTTGCGAGGAGTCAGTGCCTCGCCGATACCTCTCTAACGGAGCCGTCGCCATGGGGCACTACAAGTCGAATCTCCGCGACATCGAGTTCAACCTCTTCGAAGTACTCGGGCGCGACAAGCTGTACGGCACGGGTCCGTTCGACGAGATGGACGTCGACACCGCGAAGAGCATCCTCGACGAGCTGACCCGGCTCGCGGAGAACGAGCTGGCCGAGTCCTTCACGGACGCCGACCGCAACCCGCCGGTGTTCGACCCCGAGACCAGCACCGCGCCGGTCCCGGCGTCCTTCAAGAAGAGCTACCAGGCCTTCATGGACTCCGAGTACTGGCGCCTGGGCCTGCCCGAGGGCATCGGCGGCACGACGGCTCCCCCGTCGCTGATCTGGGCGTACGCGGAGCTGATCCTGGGCGCCAACCCGGCCGTGTGGATGTACTCCTCCGGTCCGGCCTTCGCCGGGATCCTGCACGACGAGGGCAACGAGACGCAGAAGAGGATCGCGCGGATCGCCGTCGAGAAGCAGTGGGGCTCCACCATGGTCCTCACCGAGCCGGACGCCGGCTCGGACGTGGGCGCGGGCCGCACCAAGGCCGTGCAGCAGGAGGACGGCTCCTGGCACATCGAGGGCGTGAAGCGGTTCATCACGTCCGGTGAGCACGACATGTCGGAGAACATCCTCCACTACGTGCTGGCCCGTCCCGAGGGCGCCGGACCCGGCACCAAGGGCCTGTCCCTCTTCCTCGTCCCGAAGTACCTCTTCGACGTCGAGACCGGCGAGCTGGGCGAGCGCAACGGCGTCTACGCCACCAACGTCGAGCACAAGATGGGCCTGAAGGCCTCCAACACCTGCGAGATGACCTTCGGCGACCGGCACCCCGCCAAGGGCTGGCTGATCGGCGACAAGCACGACGGCATCCGCCAGATGTTCCGCATCATCGAGTTCGCCCGCATGATGGTCGGCACGAAGGCGATCTCCACGCTGTCGACGGGCTACCTCAACGCGCTGGAGTACGCCAAGGAGCGCGTCCAGGGCCCCGACCTGGCGAACTTCATGGACAAGAGCGCGCCCAAGGTCACCATCACCCACCACCCCGACGTGCGCCGCTCGCTGATGACACAGAAGGCGTACGCGGAGGGCATGCGCGCCCTGGTGCTGTACACGGCGTCGGTGCAGGACGCGATCGCGGTGAAGGAGGCGGCGGGCGAGGACGCGAAGTCCGAGCACGCCCTCAACGACCTCCTCCTGCCCATCGTCAAGGGCTACGGCTCCGAGAAGGGCTACGAGCAGCTCGCCCAGTCGCTGCAGACCTTCGGCGGCTCCGGCTTCCTGCAGGAGTACCCGATCGAGCAGTACATCCGGGACTCCAAGATCGACACCCTGTACGAGGGCACCACCGCGATCCAGGGCCAGGACTTCTTCTTCCGGAAGATCGTCCGCAACCAGGGCGCCGCGCTGAACTCGCTCGCCGAGGACATCAAGAAGTTCCTGGCGCTCGGCGAGGGCGGCGAGGAGCTCGGCACGGCCCGCGAGCACCTGGCCAGGGCGGCCGTCGAGCTGGAGGCCATCGTCGGCCTGATGCTCACCGACCTCGCGGCCACCGAGCAGGACGTCAGGAACATCTACAAGGTGGGCCTGAACACCACCCGCCTGCTGATGGCCTCCGGTGACGTGATCGTCGGCTACCTGCTCCTCAAGGGCGCGGCGGTCGCCGCCGAGAAGCTCCCGACGGCCTCCGCCAAGGACAAGGCCTTCTACACCGGCAAGATCGCCGCGGCGAAGTTCTTCGCGGCCAACGTCCTGCCCGGCGTCACCCTGGCCCGCAAGGTCGCCGAAGGCGTCGAGCTGGATCTGATGGACCTGGACGAGGCGGCGTTCTAGCCCCTTCCGGGACCTCCCGGGACCCTCCCGGACCTCCCGGGACAGACCCCACGAGATCCAGCCGGACCCCGCCCGAGGGCCCGCTCCCGCACAGGGAAGCGGGCCCTCCCGCTCGTTAAGGTGAACCCCATGAGCGCACCCTCCCGCTTCGATCGCGGCCACACCGACGACCTGATGTCCTTCCTGGCGGCGAGTCCCACGCCGTACCACGCCGTGGCGAACGCCGCCGAGCGGCTGGAGAAGGCGGGCTTCCGGCAGGTCGCGGAGACGGACGCCTGGGACGGGTCGTCGGGCGGCAAGTACGTGCTGCGCGGCGGCGCGATCATCGCCTGGTACGTCCCCGAGGGCGCGGACGCGCACACCCCCTTCCGGATCGTCGGCGCCCACACCGACTCCCCCAACCTGCGCGTGAAGCCCCGGCCCGACAGCGGGGCGCACGGCTGGCGCCAGGTGGCCGTGGAGATCTACGGCGGGCCGCTGCTCAACTCCTGGCTCGACCGCGACCTGGGCCTGGCCGGCCGGCTGTCCCTGCGTGACGGCTCCACCCGCCTGGTCGACGTCGACCGTCCCCTGCTGCGGGTCCCCCAGCTCGCCATCCACCTGGACCGCTCGGTCAACGCCGACGGCCTCAAGCTCGACAAGCAGCGGCACATGCAGCCGGTGTGGGGCATGGGCGACGATGTGCGCGACGGCGACCTGATCGCCTTCCTGGCGGAGACCGCCGGGATCCCGTCCGGCGAGGTCACCGGCTGGGACCTGATGGTCCACTCCGTCGAGCCGCCCGCCTACCTGGGCCGCGACCGCGAGCTGGTGGCCGGTCCGCGCATGGACAACCTGCTCTCCGTGCACGCCGGCACGGCCGCGCTCGCCGCCGTGGCCGGCCGGGGCTCCGCCCTCTCCCACATCCCCGTCCTCGCCGCCTTCGACCACGAGGAGAACGGCTCCCAGTCCGACACCGGCGCGGACGGCCCGCTGCTCGGCGGCGTCCTGGAGCGTTCGGTGTTCGCGCGCGGAGGCTCGTACGAGGACCGGGCGCGTGCCTTCGCCGGCACCGTCTGCCTCTCCTCCGACACCGGTCACGCCGTCCACCCCAACTACGCGGAACGGCACGACCCGACGCACCACCCGCGCGTCGACGGCGGCCCCATCCTCAAGGTGAACGTCAACAACCGCTACGCCACGGACGGTTCCGGTCGGGCGGTCTTCGCGGCGGCCTGCGAGAAGGCGGACGTCCCCTTCCAGTCCTTCGTCTCCAACAACGCGATGCCGTGCGGCACCACCATCGGCCCGATCACCGCGGCCCGGCACGGCATCCGGACCGTCGACATCGGCGTGGCGATCCTGTCGATGCACAGCGCCCGCGAACTGTGCGGCGCGAAGGACCCGTTCCTGCTGGCGAACGCCCTCGTCGCGTTCCTCGACGGCTAGTCAACTGCCGTACGGCGCATGGGTGACGCCCGCCCGGGTACCCGGTTCGCACCGGAAACACCGGACAGGGAGGCGACACTCATGGGCCTCGGCGGATGCATCATCCTCATCGCCGTGGGAGCAATCCTCACGTTCGCGACCGACTGGGACATGCAGGGTGTCAACCTTGACCTGGTCGGCGTCATCTTCATGATCGTCGGTCTGATCGGCGTCGCGACCTTCAGCAGCATCGCCCGGCGCAGGCGGGTCGTGGTGCCCCCCGCCACCCCGGTCGTCGACGACACCACCCGCACCCGCGACGGGTACAGCGACGGGTACGGGGTCTGACCGGACATCTGCCACACCGAAGGGCGCGGGAGAGGAGTTCCCGCGCCCTTCTTCCTCGCCGCGCCGTCGTGGTGCGGCCGAGCAGCCCTCCGGCCGTCAGCCGAGCGCGTGCCCCGTCGTCGTGTCCACGTGGGCCGGGACCTCGTCGTGGCGGTCGCCGGTGGTGAGGGTGCCGGTGGGCTCGAAGAGGAGGATCGCGGTGGGGACGGGGGCGTAGGGCTTGTGCTCGACGCCGCGGGGGACCGTGAACACGGAGCCCTTCGGGAGGACGACGGTGCGCTCTCCGGACGGCTCACGCAGGGCGATGTGCAGTTCGCCGTCGAGGACGAGGAAGAACTCGTCGGTGTGGTCGTGCGCGTGCCAGACGTGTTCGCCCTCCACCTTGGCGACGCGTACGTCGTAGTCGTTGACGGCGGTGACGATGCGGGGGCTCCACTGCTCCGCGAAGGAGGCGAGGGCCCGGTCGAGGGAGAGGGGTTCCTGTGCCATGCCGTCAGCGTCGGTGATGCGCCGACACCGGGCCAGTGCTAGAAATCGCGCATGCCGCAAGGATCCTCTCAGCCCGCGCGCACCCACCGCGTCGCCGTGATCGTCGACGAGGGCACCAACCCGTTCGAGGTCGGCGTGGCCACCGAGCTGTTCGGGCTGCCCCGGCCCGAACTGGGAATGCCGTGCGCGCCGTACCGGGTGGCCCTGTGCACCCCCACGCCCGAAGTGCCCATGAACCACCGGTTCTTCACGATGACCGGCGTGGCGGGGCTGGACGCCGTGGACGAGGCGGACACCCTCGTCGTGCCCGGGCGGCCGGACAACGTCGTACCGCGCGGGGAGGCGGTCCTCGACGCGATCCGGCGCACCCACGCGCGGGGCGCCCGTGTCGTCAGCTTCTGCACCGGCGCCTTCGCCCTCGCCGAGGCGGGTCTGCTCGACGGGCGCCGCGCCACGACGCACTGGATGTGGGTGGACTCCTTCCGGGAGCTGCATCCGAAGGTGCTGCTGGAGCCGGACGTGCTGTTCGTGGACGACGGGGACGTCCTCACCGCCGCGGGCAGCTCCGCCGCGCTGGACCTGGGACTGCATCTGTGGCGCCGGGACCACGGGGCCGAGGTCGCCAACGCGGTCTCCCGGCGCCTGGTGTTCGCCGCGCACCGGGACGGCGGGCAGCGGCAGTTCGTGGAGCGTCCGGTCCCTCCGGTGCCGGACGAGTCGCTGGGCCCGCTGCTGGCCTGGGCTCAGGAGCACCTGGACGAGCCGCTGACGGTGGCGGACCTCGCGTCCCGCGCGGCGGTGAGCCCGGCCACCCTGCACCGGCGGTTCCGCGCGCAGCTCGGCACGACACCGCTCGCGTGGCTGACCGGTGAGCGCGTGGCGCTGGCGTGCCGGCTCATCGAGCGGGGGGAGCAGCGGCTGGACGTGGTGGCCGCGCGCAGCGGTCTGGGGACGGCGGCGAACCTGCGGGCGCGGCTGCGGCGCGAGACGGGACTCAGCCCGTCGGCCTACCGGCGGCGTTTCGGAACGCTCGGCGGGGAAGCCCTCGTGCCATGAGATTCCTTGTGCGGGACCGGATCCTCGGGATCGGGGACGACTACTGGATCGAGGACGACCACGGGAACAAGGTCTTCCTCGTCGACGGCAAGGCGATGCGGCTGCGGGACACCTTCGAGCTGAAGGACGCCGAGGGGCACGTCCTCATCGACATCCGGCAGAAGATGTTCGCCCTGCGGGACACGATGGTGATCGAACGCGGCGGGGAGCCGCTGGCGACGGTCCGGCGCAAACGGCTGTCGCTGCTGCGCAACCACTACCGGGTGGCGCTGGCGGACGGCGGCACCGAGCTGGACGTCAGCGGCCGGATCCTCGACCGGGAGTTCGCCGTCGAGTACGACGGCGAACTGCTCGCCGTGATCTCCCGGCGCCTGCTGACCGTACGGGACACCTACGCCGTCGACGTCGTGCGCGAGGACGCGGACCCGGCGCTGCTGATCGCGGTGGCGGTGTGCGTGATCCACCTGGCGGAGAAGGAGCGGGAGGAGTAGGGGGTGCCCGTGTCAGCGGCGGGGACGGTCCAGGCCCAGGACGCGGTCCTTGAGGGCCGGGAAGCGTTCGCGGGTGCCCGCCACCGTGGCCGGGTCGAAGTCGACCGTGAGGACCTCCTCGCCGGGGCCCGCCTCCGCCAGGATCTCCCCCCAGGGATCGACCACGATCGAGTGACCCGCCTGCGGAACCCCCGCGTGCGTCCCGGCCGTTCCACACGCGAGGACGAACGCCTGGTTCTCCACCGCCCGTGCCTGAGCCAGGAGCGTCCAGTGGGACCGGCGGCGCTCCGGCCAGCCCGCCGGGACGACGAGGGTCTCGGCGCCGGCGTCGACGAGACCGCGGAAGAGTTCGGGGAAACGGAGGTCGTAGCAGGTCGCCACACCGACGACGGTGTGCGGCAGACGGACGGTCACCAGTGCGTCGCCCGCCCCCATCAGCACGGCCTCGCCCTTGTCGAAGCCGAAGCGGTGGATCTTGCGGTAGGCGGCGGCCAGGTCACCGGAGGAGGAGAAGACGAGAGAGGTGTTGTAGAGGGTGCCGTCGGGGTCCCGTTCCGGGATCGATCCCGCGTGCAGCCACACGCCCGCGTCACTCGCGGCCTTGGCCATCGCCTCGAAGGTCGGTCCTTCGAGCGGTTCCGCCTCGTCGGCGAACCCCTCGTACGCGAACGCGCCCGTGGTCCACAGTTCCGGAAGCACGACGAGATCGGCCCCGGCCTGATCCCGTACCATCCCGGCGACCCGGAGCCGACGCGATTCGGTCGATTCGTCCTCGTTCACGGCGACTTGGAGCAAGGAAGCGCGCACACTACCACCGTCCTGGCATTCGGCCCGCGCACACGGGCCTACGATCGTCACACGAAAGCACTGCCGGGGTGCCTCACAGCAGCGTAACTTAGCGTCCCGAGACACCCGCCGAGTGCAGCCACCGCCCACTGGCACCGCCGCCACAACCTGCCCGTGTACCGACCGCCGAGGGGTCCCGTTTCCGTGAGCCTGCATCCCACCCTCCAGCCCTACGCCGACGCCTGGACCCACTCCATCGAGGCGATATCCGAGCTGGTGCAGCCGCTCCCGGAGGCCGACTGGAACCGGCGGACGCCGTGCCCGGGCTGGTCGGTCCGTGACATCGTCTCGCACGTCATCGGCCTGGACTCCGAGATGTACGGCGACCCCCGCCCCATCCACACGCTGCCGCGCGACCTGTTCCACGTCACCAACGACCACCAGCGGTACATGGAGATGCAGGTCGACGTGCGCCGCCACCACACGGCGCCGGAGATGACCTCCGAGCTGGAGCTCATGATCATCCGCCGCAACCGCCAGCTGCGGAACGAGAACCGCGAGCCCGGCACCACGGTGCGCGGCCCGCTCGGCACGGAGCTGACGCTGGAGGAGTCCATGCGCCGGCACGCCTTCGCCGTGTGGGCGCACGAGCAGGACCTGCGCACGGCCCTCGGCCGCCCCGGCAACCTCGACTCCCCCGGCGCGTACGTCGCCCGTGACGTGCTGCTCGCCGAGCTGCCGCGCGTGGTCGCCGAGCTCGCGCAGGCGCCGCGCAGCTCGGCCGTGGTCATCGACGTCCACGGTCCGGTGGAGTTCCTGCGCACGATCCGCGTCGACATCCAGGGCCGGGGCACCCTGGAAACGGCCCCGGCCCTCGGCCCGGCCGCCTCCCTCGCCCTCGACTGGGAGACCTACGTCCGCCTGGCCTGCGGCCGGGTGACGGCGGAAGCGGTGACGGACCGGGTGAAGACGGAGGGCGACCAGGACCTGGCGGCGGCGATCCTCCGCTACTTCGCGGTCACCCCGTAACCGCGTATCCGCGGGCAGTCGTGCCGCAGGGCGGCACGGGTGGGCGATGGGGGTCCCCCCGCTCGAGCGCAGCCGAGAGTGGGGGAGGCACCCGGCAAGCGCCGGCCGCGCGACCCACCCCCGCCCGGCAACAACACCGGGCGCCTACACAGGCACGTGCACCGAAGCCACCCGGCTCGCGACCAACCGCTCCCGCTCCGCCCGAGCCGCCCGCCTCCGCAACCGCAGAATCTGGGTGACACCCAAGACCTGCAGCACGAACACGGACGAGAAGGCGACGGCGTAGTCGTCCCCCGTCGCGTCCAGCAGCACCCCGACCGCGAACAACGTCGTCATGGAAGCCACGAAGCCCCCCATGTTCGTGATCCCCGACGCCGTCCCCTGCCGCTCGGCCGGATTCGCCGGCCGCGCGAAGTCGAACCCGATCATCGACGCCGGCCCACAGGCCCCCAGCACCGCGCACAACACCACCAGCAGCCACATCGGCGCCGTATCCGCCGGATGGACCAGTGTGGCCGCCCACACCACCGCCGTCGCCCCCACGGTCCCCAGCGCCAGCGGCAGCCGCGCCCCGTGGTGCCGGGCGATGACCTGGCCGTACACGAGCCCGAAGACCATGTTGGACAGCACGACGAGAGTGAGCAGCTCACCGGCGGTCGCCCGGGACAGCCCCTGCGCCTCCACCAGGAACGGCATGCCCCACAGCAGCAGGAACACCATCGCCGGGAACTGGGTGGTGAAGTGCACCCACAGCCCGAGCCGCGTCCCCGGCTCCCGCCAGGAGGCGGCGATCTGACGGCGTACGTAGGCGGCGCCCTGGTGCGGAACCGGCTCCGGCTCGTAGCCCTCGGGGTGGTCCTCGAGGAAGAACAGGAGCAGCACGAACACCACGACACCGGCCAGCGCGCTGCCCGCGAACGCCGCCGTCCAGCCGATGCCGTGCAGCAGCCGGGACAGGACCAGCGTGGAGACGAGGTTGCCCGCCATGCCGGCCAGCCCCGCCATCTGCGCGACCAGCGGCCCGCGCCGGGCCGGGAACCACCGGGTGCCCAGCCGCAGCACGCTGATGAACGTCATCGCGTCACCGCAGCCGAGCAGCACCCGCGAGGCGAGCGCCATGCCGTACGACGGTGAGAACGCGAAGCCCAGCTGCCCGGCCGTGAACAGCACGACGCCGATGCCCAGCACCTTCTTGGTGCCGAGCCGGTCGACCAGCAGCCCGACGGGTATCTGCATGCCCGCGTAGACCAGCAGTTGGAGGATGGAGAAGGTGGACAGGGCGGAGGCGCCCACGTCGAAGCGGTCGGCGGCGTCGAGGCCGGCCACGCCCAGCGACGTGCGGAAGATGACGGCGACGAAGTAGACCGAGACGCCGATCCCCCACACGGCGAGGGCGCGCCGCCCGCCGGGCGGGTCCCCGGGCAGCGTGCCCGGAGCCGTACGCGCGCCGCTCATCGCACCTCACCCCGGGCCAGGTGGGAGAACCAGCCGACGTGCCGGTGGACGACCCCGACGGCCGCCTCCGCGTCGCCGGAGCGCAGCGCCTGAAGAATCTCCCCGTGCTCGGCGAGGGTCTTGGCGATCCGGTCGGGGTGGGAGTGCATCACGGCGACGCCCATCCGCAGCTGGCGGTCGCGGAGCTGGTCGTAGAGGCGGGAGAGGATCTCGTTGCCGCCGCTGCGGACGATCTCGGCGTGGAAGCACCGGTCGGTGACGGACGCCGCGGCGAAGTCACCGGCGGCGGCCTGCTCCTTCTGCCGGGCGAGCAGCTCCTCGAGGCGCTCGATGAGTCCGGGCGGCGCGGGTACGGCCTTCCTGGCGGCGTGCTCCTCGACGAGCAGCCGGGTCTCGACGACGTCGGCGATCTCCTGCGCGGAGACGGGCAGGACGAGGGCGCCCTTCTTCGGGTAGAGCTTGATCAGCCCTTCGGCCTCCAGCCGCAGCAGCGCCTCGCGCACGGGGGTCCGTGAGACCCCCACGGCCTCGGCCAGCTCGCCTTCGGTGAGCAGCGTCCCGCCCTCGTAACGGCGTTCCAGGACGCCCTGTTTGACGTGGGTGTAGACGCGGTCGGTGGCGGGTGGTTGCTTCACGACGGCCATGCTCATGCGGACAGGATAGATACAACACGCACGCATGGAAGAATCCATCCACGATGCGGACTCGAGAAAGTCGGAAGTGACCCCGACTCGCGCACAACCATCCGCACGCACCGCGAGTCAGACAGGAGTGGCCCCCCTTGTGGGCCGCACCTCAACTCGGCCGCAAGGCAAGGCCATTCCAGGTAATCGGGGTATTCGACTTGAAGATCGACATCCAGGGCATCCGTCTGCGCAGAGCCGTCGGCGTCGCCGTGACCACCGGCGCCGTGCTCGCCTCCGGTGCCCTCTACGCGGCGCCCGCGCAGGCCGCCGCCGCACCCACGATCGTCGCCAAGGGCGGCTACGTGATGAACAACGCGAACGGCAAGTCGCTGTACACGAAGGCGGCGGACACGCGCCGTTCGACCGGCTCGACGACGAAGATCATGACCGCGAAGGTCGTGCTCGCGCAGAAGAACTTGAACCTGGACGCCAAGGTCACGATCCAGATGGCGTACAGCGACTACATCGTGAAGAACAACGCCTCGTCGGCGCGGCTGATCGTCGGCGACAAGGTCACCGTGCGCCAGCTGCTGTACGGGCTGATGCTGCCGTCCGGCTGCGACGCGGCGTACGCGCTGGCGGACAAGTTCGGTTCGGGCACGACGCGTTCGGCCCGTGTGAAGTCGTTCATCGGCAAGATGAACTCCGAGGCGAAGAAGCTGGGCCTGAAGAACACCCACTTCGACTCCTTCGACGGCATCGGGAAGGGCAAGAACTACTCGACGCCGCGCGATCTGACGAAGATCGCGAGCAGCGCGATGAAGAGCTCCACGTTCCGCTCGATCGTGAAGACGAAGAAGTACACGGCGAAGACGAAGACCAAGACGGGCAGCACCCGCACGATGGCGCCGTGGACCAACACCAACACGCTGCTCAGCAGCTACAGCGGCACGATCGGCGTGAAGACCGGCTCGGGCCCGGAGGCCAAGTACTGCCTGGTCTTCGCCGCGACCCGCAACGGCAAGACGGTCATCGGCACGGTCCTCGCCTCGTCGTCGTCCGCCCAGCGCGAGAAGGACGCCAAGAAGCTCCTGGGCTACGGCTTCGGCAAGATCTGACCCACACGAACACACGCACGCAGGGGCTCACCGATACCGGTGGGCCCCTTCCGCATGCGGCCGGACCTGACGAACTCGACCTCGGTCTTCGTCAGGGCGTCGGAACCTGACGGGCGCGTTCCTGGTGGCGGCGGGCCTTGAGGCGATTGCCGCAGGTCCTCATCGAGCACCAGCGGGCGGTGTTGGCGCGGCTGCGGTCGAGGAGGAAGAGGCGGCACTCGTCGTTGCCGCAGGGGCGCAGTCGACCGGGCCTGCGTTCCCGGACGTCGTACCAGGCGAGCACCAGCTCCACCGCGAGCAGCCGCTCGGGCGGCACTTCGAGACGCCACCGCAGACCCGACTCACCGACCTCGGGAACCCGGTGCACGCCGGCCAGTATGCCCTGCAGTTCCGCCTCGGGCACGGTGCCGCGGGTGGCGGTCTGGAGCACATCCCTCGCCGTCCGCAGCCGGTCGATCGCCGCTGCGTCGCCGAGGCCGCCATGCCCCTCGGCCCACCGCCGCAGCACGGCGTCATCGGCCCACAGATCCTGTGGTCGGCCGTCCACCACCGGGGTGCTGTTCAGCGCCTCCAGCAGCGCTCCCTCGTCGATCATGTCCACCCACCTCCCCACCTAACCCCATCCAAACACTTGACAGGTTACCTCGCATCCGGTCCACTGAAGGCACAGGTAACCATCAAAAGCCCTTTGGGGGGTTAGAAGTGATCGAGATCCGTCACCACTACGCCACCGTGCGCGGACACCGCGTCTTCTACCGGGAGGCCGGCCCCGCCGACGCACCGGCTCTGGTACTCCTGCACGGATTCCCCACCAGCTCGCGCATGTTCCGCCGACTGATCCCGGAACTCGCCGACCGGTTCCGCGTCATCGCCCCCGACCACCTCGGCTTCGGCCACTCCGACACCCCGCCCGCCGACACGTTCCGGTACACCTTCGACGCGCTCACCGACATCACGGAGGAACTCCTGGCCGGGCTCGGTGTCACCAGCTACGCCGTGTACGTACAGGACTACGGCGCTCCCATCGGGTGGCGGCTCGCGCTGCGCGACCCGGAGGCGGTCACCGCGGTGATCACCCAGAGCGGCAACGCCTACGAGGACGGCTTCGTCCCCGAGTTCTGGGCACCGGTGTGGGCCTACGCGAACGCCCCGGGGCCCGAGACGGAGCCGGCGGTCCGCACCGCCCTCGACCTGGACGCCATCCGCTGGCAGTACCTCCACGGGGTGGACCGCCCCGAACTGGTCGACCCCGACACCTGGACGGCCGACCACCGTGACGTCAACCGCCCCGGCAACGACCTCATACAGCTCGCCCTCGTCCGTGACTACGCCACCAACCGCCCCCTCTACCCGCGGCTGCACGCGTACTTCCGGAAGAGCCGTGTCCCGCTCCTGGCCGTATGGGGAGCCGAGGACCTCATCTTCGGCCCCGACGGCGCGCGCGCCTTCGCGCGGGACCTGCCGGACGCCGAGATCCACCTGGTGCCCGGAGGCGGCCACTTCCTGCTCGAGAGCCACCTGGAGAGCACGGTCGGCCGCATCCGGGACTTCCTGACCCGTACGCTGCCGACGGTCCGGCCGTGACGTAGCACCATGCACACTCCCGCCGGCCGGTACAGCGGTATCGATCATGTTCGCTCGCAGTCGTGAACATCCCTGAACCGGCTGGCATATTCATTCCGCCCCGCTCTACGTTCCGCAGCGGAGGTGGTTCACATGAAAGAACCCAGCAAGCGACAGAACTCTGCCGAGCAGCACGAGGCGATCGACGTCAGCGATTTCGTCTACGCGGCCACCGGTGCCCGGGTGCGGAGGCTGACCATGCCGGACGGAACGCACTGGTTCCCGGCGGTGGACGTCTGCAAGGAACTCGGCCACACCAACTCTCGGCAGGCGCTCTCAGACCATGTTCCCGACGAGCACCGAGAGTGTATCGAGACCGTAAGCAGGGCTTACGGTCTCAGCATTCCCGCAGGTAGAGAGTGGCGTCGAGACTTGCAGGTCATCTCTCTCCAAGGTCTCGTCCTCCTCGTCAACGCCTGCACCAAACCGGCCTGCGCCCCTTTCAAGCAGTGGGTCGCCGAAGTGATCGAGACCGTTCAGCGGGAGGGTTCCTACTCTCTCGACGAGGCCGAGGTGCAGTCCGCCGAACCCGGCGCCCCCATCGCCTACGCCATGCCGGAGCAGGTCGCCGAGGCCATCGTCCGGCTGGAAGCGCACAACCTTCGGTTGGACGAGGAACTCGCCGACGGGCAACGTGAATCGATCGCGTTGCAAAAGGAGACATTGGCCATGCAGAGGGAGATGCTCGCCACGCAACAGGCGACCCTCGCCGTGCAGCAGGCCACCCTCGCCGTACAACAGGCCATGGTCCGGGCGATGGAGCGCATCGCGGACCGGTTCGACACCCTCGTCCTCGAGCGTCGGCCGCCCAAGGTCCTCCCCACCGCGCAGCCCACCACCGAGTCGGTGCTGGCCGACTGGAGGCATCGGCTGTCCGTGACGGAGGACGTGTGGGCGGTGGCCGTGGTGATCGCGCCGGTGCTCGTCGAGAAGGGTGAGCTGCGCGAGCCGCTGGAGTCGATCGCCGCCCGTACGGGGCTTTCCGTGCGGCGCGTCAACGAGTGCCTCCGGCTGCTGCGCAAGCACGCCTGCATTCGCTCGCGGGGCGGGGACGAGGACGGGGCTCCGGTGTACGTGCTCCACCAGGTCTGAGCGGACCGGCACAGCAGGAGGGGCGTCGCAATCCGAAGTTGCGGCGCCCCTCCCGTGATGAACCTAGCGGTTCGTGGGCGTCACGCCCAGCTGATCAGCCGCTTCGGCTGCTCCAGGATCGCCGCCACGTCGGCCAGGACCTTGGAGCCCAGCTCGCCGTCGACCAGGCGGTGGTCGAAGGAGAGGGCCAGGGTGGTGACCTGACGGGGCTTCACCTTGCCCTTGTGGACCCACGGCTGGAGCTTGATCGCGCCGACCGCGAGGATCGCGGACTCGCCGGGGTTGAGGATCGGCGTGCCCGTGTCGACGCCGAAGACGCCGACGTTGGTGATCGTGACCGTGCCCGCCTGCATCGCGGACGGCGAGGTCTTGCCCTCGCGCGCCGTGGACACCAGTTCACCCAGGGACTCGGCCAGCTGCGGCAGCGTCTTGGCGTGGGCGTCCTTGATGTTCGGGACGATCAGACCGCGCGGGGTGGCCGCCGCGATGCCCAGGTTGACGTAGTGCTTGACCACGATCTCCTGGGCCGCCTCGTCCCAGGAGGCGTTGATCTCCGGGTTGCGCCTGATCGCGACCAGCAGGGCCTTGGCGATCAGCAGCAGGGGGTTCACGCGCAGGCCCGTGAACTCCTTGTCCTGCTTGAGCTCCTCGACCAGCTTCATCGTGCGCGTCACGTCCACCGTCACGAACTCCGTGACGTGCGGCGCCGTGAACGCCGAGCCGACCATCGCCGCCGCCGTGGCCTTGCGGACCCCCTTGATGGGGACGCGGGTCTCGCGGGCGGTGTCGTACGACACCGGGGCCGCGGGGGCGGCAACCGGTACGGCGGCAGCCGGGACGGCCTCCTGCGGAGCCGGAGGCGCCACCGCCGCGTGGACGTCCTCGCGGGTGATGATGCCGTCCGGGCCGGTCGGGGTGACCGTCGTCAGGTCGACGCCCAGGTCCTTCGCCAGCTTGCGCACCGGGGGCTTCGCCAGGGGGCGGGCGTCGCCCGCGACGGGGGCCGGGGCCGGCGCGTGCCCGTTCAGCTCCTGCTGGACCGCTGCCGCCGCCTGCCGGGCCGCGGTGTCCGGGGCCGCCTGCTTGCGGGGGCGGCGGCGCGTCGAGGACGTCGCCACGCCGTAGCCGACCAGGACCGGCTGGCGGGCCGCCGGCTGCTCCTCGGGTTCCGCGGGCTCCTCGGCGGGGGCGGGCGCCTCCTCCTGTGCCTCCGGCGCCGCGCCGCCCGCGACGTCCACCGCGATGATGGACGTGCCCACGTCGACCGTGGTGCCCTCGGGGAAGTGCAGCGCGCGGACCACACCGTCGTAGGGGATGGGCAGCTCGACGGCCGCCTTCGCCGTCTCGACCTCGCAGACCACCTGGCCGTCGGTGACCGTGTCACCCGGCTGGACGTACCACTTGAGGATCTCGGCCTCGGTGAGGCCCTCGCCCACGTCCGGCATCTTGAACTCGCGTACGGACGCGTTCGTCATCGTCGTCACGACCCTCTCCCTCAGTACGCCAGCGAGCGGTCGACGGCGTCCAGCACCCGGTCCAGGTCCGGGAGGTAGGACTCCTCCAGGCGGGCCGGCGGGTACGGGGCGTGGTAGCCGCCCACCCGCAGCACCGGGGCCTCCAGGTGGTAGAAGCAGCGCTCCGTGATCCGCGCGGCGATCTCCGCGCCGGAACCGAAGAACACCGGTGCCTCGTGGACGACGACCAGGCGGCGCGTCTTCTCCACCGACGCCTGGATCGAGTCGAAGTCGATCGGGGAGACCGAGCGCAGGTCCAGCACCTCCAGGGAGCGGCCCTCCTCGGCCGCCGCACCGGCGACCTCCTGGCAGAGCTTCACCATCGGGCCGTACGCCGCGAGGGTGAGGTCCGTGCCCTCGCGCACCACACGCGCGGTGTGCAGCGGGCCCGGAATCGCCTCGGTGTCGACCTCGGCTTTGTCCCAGTAGCGCCGCTTGGGCTCGAAGAAGATCACCGGGTCGTCGCTCTGGATGGCCTGCTGCATCATCCAGTACGCGTCCGACGCGTTCGACGGGGAGACCACCTTCAGGCCCGCCACGTGCGCGAACAGCGACTCCGGGGACTCGGAGTGGTGTTCCACCGCGCCGATGCCGCCGCCGTAGGGGATGCGCACGACGACGGGGAGCTTGACCTTGCCCAGCGAGCGGGCGTGCATCTTCGCGAGCTGCGTGACGATCTGGTCGTACGCCGGGAAGACGAAGCCGTCGAACTGGATCTCCACCACCGGCCGGTAGCCGCGCAGGGCCAGGCCGATCGCCGTACCGACGATGCCCGACTCGGCGAGCGGGGTGTCGATGACGCGGCTCTCGCCGAAGTCCTTCTGCAGCCCGTCCGTCACCCGGAACACGCCGCCGAGCTTGCCGACGTCCTCGCCCATGACGAGGACCTTGGGGTCCGTGTCCAGGGCGTGCCGCAGCGACTCGTTGATCGCCTTGGCCAGGGCCATGTTCTTGGATGTCACGGTCTCCGCCATGTCACTTACCCCCGTCCTCGTCCGCGAACGACGCCTGGTACGCGGCGAACTGCGCACGCTCCTCGTCCACGAGCGCGTGTCCGTCCGCGTACACGTTCTCGAAGATGGCGAAGTGGTCCGGGTCCGGCATGGCACGGACCGCTTCGCGCACTCGTTTGCCCAACGCCTCGCTCTCGGTCTCCAGTTCCGCGAAGAATCCCTCGTCCGCGTGGTTTGAGGCTTCGAGGTAGCGGCGAAGACGGAGGATCGGGTCCTTGGCCTCCCAGGCCAGGCGCTCCTCGTCGCCCCGGTAGCGGGTCGGGTCGTCGGAGGTGGTGTGCGCGCCCATGCGGTACGTGAACGCCTCGACCAGCGTCGGGCCCTCACCGGCGCGCGCCCGCTCCAGGGCCCACTTGGTGACGGCCAGGTTCGCCAGCACGTCGTTGCCGTCCACGCGGACGCCCGGGAAGCCGAAGCCCTGCGCGCGCTGGTACAGCGGCACCCGGGACTGCTTCTCGGTCGGCTCGGAGATCGCCCACTGGTTGTTCTGGCAGAAGAACACCACCGGGGCGTTGTAGACCGCGGAGAAGGTGAAGGCCTCGGCCACGTCGCCCTGGCTGGACGCGCCGTCGCCGAAGTAGGCGATGACCGCGCTGTCCGCGCCGTCCTTGGCGACGCCCATCGCGTAGCCCGTGGCGTGCAGGGCCTGCGAGCCGATGACGATCGTGTACAGGTGGAAGTTGTTGCCGTTCGGGTCCCAGCCGCCGTTGTTCACGCCGCGGAACATGCCGAGCAGGTTGGTCGGGTCCACCCCGCGGCACCACGCGACGCCGTGCTCGCGGTAGGTGGGGAAGACGTAGTCGTCGTCGCGCAGCGCCCGGCCGGAGCCGATCTGCGCCGCCTCCTGACCGAGCAGCGAGGCCCACAGGCCCAGCTCGCCCTGGCGCTGCAGGGAGGTGGCCTCGGCGTCGAAGCGGCGGGTGAGCACCATGTCGCGGTACAGGCCGCGCAGGTCGTCGGCGGTGACGTCGGCGACGTACTGGTCGAACTCGGCGTTCTTGACGCGCTTGCCCTCGGGCGTCAGCAGCTGGACGAGGGCGGGCTCGGCGCTCTTCCCGGCGCCGGTGGCCTTCTTGGTGGCACCGGCGGCCTTCTTGGTGGTGCTGGTGGTGCGCTTGGTGCCGGTGGTGCCGGCCTTCGTTCCGGCGCTGCGTCGCGGTGTGCGCGCGGCAGTGCTCTCCACGGTCACGTGTGCTCCTCCGTCGGTCCGGCCCCCGGGGTTGCCGGTAGGCCAGTGCGGCTCACCTGTTCTCGACCACCGGGCACGGGGTGGGTGCCACTCGGCCGGGAACAGGCGTGACAGGTGCCCCGGCGAGCGCCCTGCAAGAGGCACGTTACCCAGTGCTCCACATCTCTGTGAAACCTCTCTGACCTGCGATTTTGCTTGGATTTCCAAGTAAATCGGGGAAGGTCTCGAAGGCGCGCTGGTCACAGCCTCGCAGGAGGCCGGAGCAACGGCACGTTATCCCGGCCACCCCGGGCACGGGAAGGGTCGAGTTTCGTGTCCGGGAGTGGTACACCGCGCGGGGTGAGCAGGGGTGCGGCCGGTGCGACCGGAGCGACCGGGGGTCAGCCGGTCACACCTTCGAGGCTGCCCGTGCCGGCGTTCTCGCCGCCCGCGTCCGTGCCGCCCGCGTCCGCGCCGCCGTTCTCCGTACCGCCGTCCCCGGTGCCGCCGTTCTCCGTGCCGCCGTCCTCGGTGCCGCCGTTCTCCGTACCGCCGTCCTCGGTGCCGCCCGTCTGGGTCGGCTGCGTGGACGTCGGCGGGGCGGTCGGCTCCTCGGGCTGCGTCTCCGTGTACGTCGGCTCCTGGGGCGGCGTGTACGGCTGGTCCCAGTTCCCGCCGGATCCCGTACCCGGGTCGGTCTCGGTCTCCGTGCCCGGGTCGGTCGTCTTCTCGGTCGCCTCGTCGCTCGGGCTCTCGCTGGACTTCTCGTCCTCGGTGGTCTGCGTCACGGACGGAGACGGGTCGGTGCCGCCCCCGCCCCCGCCGTCGCCGTTGTTCAGCGCGAGCGCCACCCCCGCCGCGACGGCGATCACCGCGAGCACCGCGAGGATCCACAGCTTGCCGCGGCCGCTGCCCTGGTTGCCGTGGCCCTCGAAACCGCCGTCGTCCCCGCCGCCGTACCCGGTGGGCAGGATCGGCTGCGGGATCGCCGCCGTACCGGTGACGTCGGGGTGCGGCATCGCGGTGGTGCCCGCGAAGCCGGCCGCCGGGGTGCGCGGGCCCTCGTGCGTCTCCACCGGGCCGGTGTTCCAGGTGCCGGTGTGACCGCCCTGCTCGTAGAGCATCTGCAGCGCGTACTGGATCAGTCCGCGCATCTCCTCGGCCGTCTGGAAACGGTCGTCGGGCTCCTTGGCGAGGGAGCGCATGACCAGCCCGTCCAGCTCCGGCGGGCAGGCGTCCGAGGCCTCCGACGGGGGCGTGGGGATGTCCTGGACGTGCTGGTAGACCACCGACAGCGGCGTCTCACCGGTGAAGGGGGGCCGCAGCGCCAGCAGTTCGTACAGCAGGCAGCCGGTGGCGTACAGGTCGGACCGGTAGTCGACGGCCTTGCCGAGCGCCTGCTCCGGGGAGAGGTACTGCGGGGTGCCCATGACCATGCCGGTCTGGGTCATCGTCGTGGACGCGCCGTGCAGCGCGCGGGCGATGCCGAAGTCCATCACCTTCACGGCACCGTTGTGGGTGATGATGACGTTGGCCGGCTTGATGTCGCGGTGCACGATGCCGTGCTGGTGCGAGTAGGCGAGCGCCTCCAGGACACCGGAGACGATGATCAGCGCCTGCTCGGGGCCCGGGGCCTCGGCGTTCATCAGCAGGTCGCGGATGGTGCGGCCCTCGACGATCTCCATCACGATGTACGGGACCGACTGGCCGCCGACGACGTCCTCGCCGGAGTCGTAGACGGCGACGATGGCATGGTGGTTGAGACCGGCCACCGACTGCGCCTCGCGCGTGAAGCGCGCCTTGGACACGGGGTCCTCGGCGAGGTCGGCGCGCAGCAGCTTGACGGCGACCGTGCGGCCGAGACGTACGTCCTCGGCGGCGAACACCTCGGCCATGCCGCCCCGGCCGAGCCTGTGGGTCAGCCGGTACCGGCCGTCGCCGACGAGCCCGCCGTTGCCCCAGTTGTCCGGCGCGTCCGAGATGCCGCCGCCAGTCGCCTCGGGGTCGGACGGGCCCTGAGCGCGCTGCTGCTGTGCCATCAGTCCTCGCCGTCGTTTCTGCCCGCGGTGCGCGCGGTGTTGTTACGGTCTTCGTCGGCCACGCTACAGCCTCAGCGTGTGCCCCCGGTCCGGGACGGGCTGCCAGGACCGGCACGAGACGGACCGGCCATGAAACCCGTACTCCGTACTGTCGTGCAAATTCCGTGTACCGGTAGTACGACCGCTGTAACGCTTCCGCGACGCTTCCTTCGCGTACGGTCACGGAACGGGCACCGCGCTTGACGTGTCAGTGGCCTGGGGCAGACTTGGCCGGGAATAGCGCATGGGATCTACGACGGTTCGGCCACCGACGGCGGCGCCGGAGAGGCTACGGGGGACGCGGAACATGAGCCAGCACGGCGCACAGGGCCACAACGCGGGGCGGGCGCTCGCCGGCGGACGTTACCAACTGCGGGACCTGCTCGGCCAGGGCGGCATGGCCTCGGTCCACCTCGCCTACGACAGCGTGCTCGACCGCCAGGTCGCGATCAAGACGTTGCACACGGAACTGGGCCGGGAGCAGGCCTTCCGCGAGCGTTTCCGCCGCGAGGCCCAGTCCGTGGCGAAGCTCACGCACACCAACATCGTCTCGGTCTTCGACACCGGCGAGGACGACATGGACGGCATGACGACGCCGTACATCGTCATGGAGTACGTCGAGGGCCGCCCGCTGGGGTCCGTCCTCGACGAGGACGTGCGGCAGCAGGGCGCGATGCCCGCCGACAAGGCGCTGAAGATCACCGCGGACGTCCTGGCGGCGCTGGAGATCAGCCACGAGATGGGGCTGGTCCACCGCGACATCAAGCCGGGCAACGTGATGATGACCAAGCGCGGCGTGGTCAAGGTGATGGACTTCGGCATCGCCCGCGCCATGCAGTCCGGCGTGACGTCGATGACGCAGACCGGCATGGTCGTCGGCACCCCGCAGTACCTCTCCCCGGAGCAGGCGCTCGGCCGGGGCGTGGACGCCCGCTCCGACCTGTACTCGGTCGGCATCATGCTGTTCCAGCTGGTCACCGGGCGGCTGCCGTTCGACGCGGACTCGCCGCTGGCCATCGCGTACGCGCATGTGCAGGAGGAGCCGCCGGTCGCGTCCTCGATCAACCGTTCGCTGCCGCCGGCCGTGGACGCGCTGATCACCCGCGCGCTGAAGAAGAATCCGAACGAGCGTTTCCCCAGCGCGGAGTCCATGCGCGGGGAGTGCCTGCGGGTGGCGCAGTCCTTCCACGCGGCCCCGCCGAGCATCGTCCCCGGTGCGCAGGCGCAGAGCGGCGCGGGCGTCGGTTCCGCGGTGTTCCCGCCGGTCGACCAGGCGACCCCGGCGCCCACGGGCAATGTGCAGACGCCGTACCAGCCGACGCCCAACCCCTACGGCACTCCGGCGCCGTCACCCGCGTACGGCTATCCGCAGCAGGGCGGCTACCAGGCGCCCACCCCGTCGCCGTACGCTCCGCAGCCGGGGCCGCAGACCCCGCCGCCGTACAACATCACGCCCCAGACGTCCGGCTCGGGCGGATCGGGCGGATCGGGCGGCGGCCGGAACAAGCCGGTGGTCATCGGGTCGGTCGTCGTCTCGCTCGTCGCCGTCGGCGGTCTGATCGCGGCGCTGATGATGAACGGCGGCGAGGAGGATCCGCAGGCCGGCGGAGGCGGCAGCGCTTCGGCCTCGGCGTCGGCGACCAAGGCGGAGGGCTACCGCGGGCCCGACACGTCGAAGGTGATCGACAAGGAGGAGTGCGAGGAGCCGCAGGAGTCGTACAACGACCCCGACAAGGTCCGGCTGCCGAACTTCAAGTTCAAGTACATCGGGTCGGTCAAGGAGTGCTTCCAGGCCGCCGGCTGGAGCGACATCAAGATTCTCAACGTGGACGAGAACACCTACGGCGAGGGATCCGTCCGGGACCAGTTCCCGCCGGCGGGCACGGACGTCGACCCCGAGGACATGCCGCAGATCACGCTCAAGGTCTCGACGGGCAACCCTCCGTCCTGATCCCCGGCCGTACGCGACACGGCGGAGGGGCCCGGCATCGGATGCCGGGCCCCTCCGTGTCGTCCGGGTCGTTCTTGTCGTCCGGGTCGTTCTTGTCGTCCGTGTCGTTCTTCTCGTTCGGGCAGGGACGGTGGGGTGGTTACAGGTACGGGCCGCCCGAGCGGCCGCCCATGTGCGGGTCCTCCAAGCCGTCGCCGGCGCCGGGCGGGAGGGCGCGGCGCATCTGCTCCAGCTGGGCGCGCGCGGCCATCTGCTGGGCGAAGAGCGTGGTCTGGATGCCGTGGAACAGGCCCTCCAGCCAGCCCACCAGCTGGGCCTGCGCGATCCGCAGCTCGGCGTCGCTCGGGGTGGTCTCGTCCGTGAAGGGCAGGGAGAGCCGCTCCAGCTCCTCGACCAGCTCCGGGGCCAGGCCGTCCTCCAGTTCCTTCACCGAACTGGCGTGGATCTCCTTGAGGCGGACCCGGCTGGCCTCGTCCAGGGGAGCCGCGCGCACTTCCTCCAGCAGCTGCTTGATCATGCTGCCGATCCGCATGACCTTCGCCGGCTGCTCCACCTGCTCCGTGAGCGGGGTCTCGCGGGAGTCCTCGTCCCCGCTGCCCGCGCCGAGCGCCATGCCGTCCTGGCCGACGACCAGGATCTGCGGATTCTCCGGCGACCGTTCGTTCCTCGGCATCTCCATGCCGCCATTGTCGCGCACGGCCGGGTGCCGCTTCGGCGGTGCCCCCGGAAGCGGGGCTCTTCGGCGGGATCCACCTGACGGACGTATCCGGAATGCCGGGAGCATCCGGTGATGCGAGGCTGTTGGGCGTCCATCCGGCCCATCTTGCCGACGGTGTGACCGAGCACCGGACGGCGCGGGAGGTCACGGTCGTGACTCCATGGCTGCGTGTAGTGGGGGCGACGGTTGTTCTGGTCACGGGGGCGGCGGTGATGCCGTACGGCCCCGTCCCGGCGCCCCTCGGCGCGAGGGCGGCGTACGGGGCCGCCCCCGCCCCTTCGACCCCGTCCCCCTCATCCTCGTCGTCCTCGTCGTCGTCCACGTCGTCGCCCTCAGGGGAGCCGTCGCGGGCCGGGAACCGGCCCGGTGAGGGACGGGACCGGCCGGGACGGCACAGGGTGACCGAGGAGGAGCCGCGGGAGCGGGAGCGGGAGCGTGGACACGGCGACCGGGACGGCGCGCACGACGGGGACACCGGTGCCGTACCGCGGAAGCCGGGGCGCGCCGAGGACATGAGCGGGCGGCCGGACGCGGCCGGCGTACCACGCCCGGGGAACGACGAAGACGCGCCCCGGGCACCCGGCGGGGGCGACACCGTCCCGCGGACACCGGCGTCACAGGCGGCGGTCCCGGAGCCCTCCGCCACCTCGCGGGCGGCGGAGCCGAACGCGGTCGCCTCCACCGAGCCCGTGCTGCGCATCCTGCCGCTCGGCAGCGGTCTGGTGCTCATCGGACTCGGCTTCGGCCTCGCCTTCGTGGCCCTGCGCATGCGCCAGGGGAACGGCACGTCCTGAGCCGGGCGGCGCCTTGTCGGGAATCTCCTGACAGGCCACGCCGAACCGGGCAGGGTGGCTTCCGCAGACCTGACGACAGGGGGAGGCGCTCAGCCCGGACGACCGGAAGGCCTTCGAGAAGGCGTACGCCAAGGCCTCCGAGGCGCTGGCCGCGGCACCCGAGTGCATCGACTACGAACTGTCCCGCTGCCAGGAGGAGACCGACCGGTACGTCCTGCGCATCCGCTGGACGTCCGTCGAGGACCACCTCCAGGGCTTCCGCAAGGGGGAGCGCTTCCCCGCGTTCTTCGCCGCGATCCGGCCGTACGTCACGGCGATCGAGGAGATGCAGCACTACCTCGCCACCGGCGTCGCCGGCAGCGGCGGGGCCGGCGCGGACGAGGGGGCCGTCGCGCAGCCCGTGGACGAGGGGGCCGTCGCGCAGCCCGTAGGGGACGCCGAGCACGCCCCGGACGCTCCCGGCACTCCCACGATCCACGCGTGGCTGGGCGGCGACGCGGCCCTGAACCGCCTGACCGAGGTGTTCTACGGCCATGTCCTCGAGGACCCGGTCCTGGCCCCGGTGTTCGCCGGCATGGACGACGAGCACCCCCGTCACGTCGCGCAGTGGCTCGCCGAGGTGTTCGGCGGGCCCGAGGCGTACACCGCCGAGCGCGGCGGCCACCCGCACATGGCCTCCCGGCACCTGGGCCGCGGCATCACCGAGCGGCAGCGCCGCCGCTGGGTGGACCTCCTCCAGGACTCGGCGGACGAGGTCGGCCTGCCGGCCGACCCCGAGTTCCGCGCCGTCTTCCTCTCCTACATCGAGTAGGGCACGCGCATGGCGGTGCTGTACTCGGGCGGGAACCCGCCCCCGGTGGACGCGGCCGACGTGCCGCGCTGGAAGTGGGGGGCAGGCCCCGCCCTGGCAGCCGGCCGGCTGACCCGGCCGTCCGGGTTCAGCCCGGCGTGACCAGCAGGACCTTGCCGATGTGGCCGCTGTCCTCCACGACCCGGTGGGCGGTGGCCGCGTCCGGCATCGGGATCTCACGGTCGATGACGGGGCGGACACGGCCGTCGGCGACGAGCGGCCAGACGTGTTCGCGTACGGCCGCCACGATCGCCGCCTTCTCCTCCGGGGGCCGGGCGCGCAGCGAGGTCGCGCTGATGGCGGCGCGCTTGCCGAGGAGTGCGCCGATGTTCAGCTCCCCCTTCACACCGCCCTGCATGCCGATGATGGCGAGCCGGCCGTTGACGGCGAGGGCCTGGACGTTGCGGTCCAGGTACTTGGCGCCCATGTTGTCGAGGATCACGTCCGCGCCGGCGCCGTCGGTGGCCCGCTTCAGCTCGGCGACGAAGTCCTGCTCGCGGTAGTTGATCAGGATGTCGGCGCCGAGTTCGGCGCAGCGCTCCAGCTTCTCCGTGGTGCCCGCGGTGACGGCGACCCTCGCCCCGACGGCCTTGGCGAGCTGGATCGCCATGGTGCCGATGCCGCTGGAGCCGCCGTGCACCAGGAGGGTCTCGCCGGGACGGAGGTGGGCGACCATGAAGACGTTCGACCAGACCGTGCAGACGACCTCCGGGAGCGCCGCGGCCTGGTCGACGGTGAGCCCCTCGGGGACGGGCAGCAGCTGCCCGGCCGGGACGGCGGCCTTCTCCGCGTAGCCGCCGCCGGAGAGCAGCGCGCAGACCTCGTCGCCGACGGCCCATCCGCTCACCCCGTCACCGAGCGCGGCGATCCGTCCGGAGCATTCGAGACCGGGGTGGGGGGAGGCGCCGGGCGGGGGGTCGTAGAAGCCCTGCCGCTGGAGGATGTCGGCCCGGTTGACGGCACCGGCCACCACCTCGACCAGGACCTCGCCGGGGCCGGCCACGGGGTCGGGGACCTCGTCCCACACCAGCGCCTCGGGCCCACCGGGTTCGGGAATCGTGATCGCATACATGAGGGGGACGGTACTCCTGGGGCGCGGCGGGCCCGGCGTACCTCGTCCTACGATCCGGGTCGCCCTTTCCTCGGTCGCGGGACCGGTCCTTCCTCGGTCGTGGGACCGGTCCTTCCTCGGTCGCGGGACCGGTCTCCTCTCGGTCGTGGGACCGGTCTCTGGGAAATCCTCGTGCGGGAGCGATGAGTTTGCGTGACGGTGAAGGTCTGTCCATGCGTAGCCCGAGCACGCGGAAGGACCCGAAGCATGAGCACGCAGACGTCCGGCCTGGCGATCGAGACCGCGGGCCTGGTCAAGACCTTCGGTGAGACGCGGGCCGTGGACGGCGTCGATCTCGCCGTGCCGGCCGGCACGGTGTACGGGGTCCTCGGACCGAACGGCGCCGGCAAGACCACCACCGTGAAGATGCTCGCCACCCTCCTGCGGCCCGACGGCGGTGAGGCCCATGTCTTCGGTCACGACATCGTGCGCGAGGCCGACGAGGTGCGCGGCCGGGTGAGCCTCACCGGCCAGTACGCGTCCGTGGACGAGGACCTCACCGGCACCGAGAACCTGGTCCTGCTGGCCCGGCTCCTCGGCCACCGCAAGCCCGCCGCCCGCACCCGCGCCGCCCAGCTCCTCGAGGCCTTCGGCCTCACGGACGCGGCGGGGAAACAGGTCAAGCACTACTCCGGCGGCATGCGGCGCCGCATCGACATCGCCGCGTCCATCCTCAACACCCCCGACCTGCTGTTCCTCGACGAGCCGACGACCGGCCTGGACCCGCGCAGCCGCAACCAGGTGTGGGACATCGTGCGCGCGGTCGTCGCCCAGGGCACGACGGTGCTGCTGACCACGCAGTACCTGGACGAGGCCGACCAGCTGGCGTCCCGGATCGCCGTCATCGACCACGGCAAGGTGATCGCCGAGGGCACCAAGGGCGAGCTGAAGGCGTCCGTCGGCGCCGGATCCGTCCATCTGCGGCTGCGGGATCCCGAGCAGCGGCCGCTCGCCGCCGACCTGCTGCGCCGCGCCCTCGACGCGCGGGTGCAGCCCGAGCCCGACCCGGTGGCGCTGACCGCCCGCCTCGCCGCCGCGAGCCACGACACGGCTGCCGAGCAGGCCGCCCGCGCACTGAGCGAACTGGCCCGGGCCGGCGTCACCGTCGACAACTTCTCGCTCGGCCAGCCCAGTCTGGACGAGGTGTTCCTGGCCCTCACCGGCCACGACACGCACGAATCCGACCAGGACGACTCCCACGACCCGAAGGACGAGGTGGCGGCATGAGCACCACGACGACCACCGAGAGCACCGAACTCGCCCCGGTGCGCACCGACTCCCTCGCCGAACTGCTGGTCGCCAAGGAGCGCCCGCCGCGGCCCAGCGCCTGGTCGGCCTCGCTGACCTTCGGCTGGCGGGCGATCCTGAAGATCAAACACGTGCCGGAGCAGCTGTTCGACGTGACGGCGTTCCCGATCATGATGGTGCTGATGTACACGTACCTGTTCGGCGGGGCGCTGGCCGGGTCGCCGAAGGAGTACATCCAGTTCCTGCTGCCGGGGATCCTGGTGATGTCGGTCGTGATGATCACCATGTACACCGGTGTCTCGGTCAACACGGACATCGAGAAGGGCGTCTTCGACCGGTTCCGCAGCCTGCCGATCTGGCGGCCGTCGACGATGGTCGGTTATCTGCTCGGCGACGCCCTGCGCTACACCATCGCGTCGGTCGTGATGCTGACCGTCGGCATGATCCTCGGTTACCGCGCCGACGGCGGGGTGGCCGGAGTGCTCGCCGGGATCGCGCTGCTGGTGCTGTTCTCGTTCGCCTTCTCGTGGATCTGGACCATGTTCGGGCTGATGCTGCGCACCGAGAAGTCGGTGATGGGCGTCAGCATGATGGTGATCTTCCCGCTCACCTTCCTGTCCAACGTCTTCGTCGACCCGCGCACCATGCCGGGCTGGCTCCAGGCGTTCGTCAACAACAGCCCCGTCACCCACCTGGCGTCCGCGGTGCGCGGACTGATGGCGGGTGACTGGCCGGCCGACGAGATCGCCTGGACGCTGGGCTGGGCCGGACTGTTCGTGGCGGTCTTCGGGCCGGTCACGATGCGGCTCTACAACAGGAAGTAGACGGCAACCGCAAGGAGGCCGCCTCAGCCGCGGAACGGACGGACGTCGGGCGCGATCTGTGTGCCCGGCGTCGCCCGCACGATCGTGATCAGCCGGTCCGTCAGTTCCAGCGTCCCGACGTCCGAGTCGTCGTAGCCGAGCACCCGGTGCCCGCGTACGACGCTCACCACCAGGTCGTCGACCTCACGGGGCACCTTGCCCACCTCGGCCTTTATGACCGGCCGCTCCACGATGTCGAGCCCGGAGCCCTGCTGGATGAGGTCCTCCATGACCATGCCCGCCGAGGGGCTGAGCACGGACAGCCCGAGCAGCCGCCCGGCCGCGCTGGCGCTGGTGATGACCGCGTCGGCCCCCGACTGCTTCAGCAGCGGGGCGTTCTCCTCCTCGCGCACCGCGGCCACGATCTTCGCGCCCCGGTTGAGCTGCCGCGCCGTCAGCGTCACGAGGACCGCCGTGTCGTCGCGCTGCGTCGCGATGATGATCTGCCGGGCCCGCTGCACCTCGGCCCGCTTCAGCACCTCGCTGCGCGTGGCATCCCCTATGACACCCGCGTAACCGTCCGCCGTGGCCGCGTCGACCGCCTTCGCGCTGGGATCGACGACCACGACCTGCTCCTTCCTGAGCCCGGTCGCACAGACGGTCTTGATCGCGGACCTGCCCTTGGTGCCGAACCCGACGACGACGGTGTGATCGCGCAACGCGGACCTCCAGCGGTTCAGTCGCCACTCCTCCCGCGTGCGTTCGGTGAGGGCCTCGAGGGTGGTGCCGACCAGAATGATCAGGAACAGCACGCGCAACGGCGTGATGACGAAGATGTTGGTGAGCCGGGCGGCGTCACTGACCGGAGTGATGTCGCCGTACCCGGTGGTGGAGAGGGTGACGGTCGCGTAGTAGAACGCGTCGAGGAGATCGAGGGATCCGTCGGAGTTGTCGTTGTAGCCGTCGTGGTCGGCGTACACGATGAACGCCGTCACCACCAGCACCACCAGGGCCCACGACAGTCGTTTGGTGACCTGGCGGATCGGATGCTCCACCAGTTTCCTCGGGAGTTTCACCCGATGGGTCACCAGATGTTCGTCCGCCTGGCGAGCGATGGCGTCCTGGCCCGGAAGTTTCACGTGAAACACACCCCGATTCCTCCGGACGCCCAGGGCAGGTCGAGCAGTTCCGCCTCCTGGCCCGGCCGTGCTCCGCCGGGAGGTACGACGGCGAGCGCGTCGGCCGCCGCGATACCGCGCAGCATGGCCGGGCCGTTGTAGAGCAGCGGCAGCGCCCGGTCACCGCGCAGGGCCACCGGGACCAGCCGGGTGTCGTACGGGTGCCCCTGCACCCCGTCCCGCAGCGGCAGCGCGTACGGCTCGGGGGCGGGGCGCGCGGCGAGGGTGCGCAGCAGGGGCTCGGCGAGCGTGAGCAGGCCGGAGACGGCGGCGAGGGGGTTGCCGGGCAGGCCGACGAGGTGCTGGTTCTCCTTGGTGCGGGCCAGGAGCATGGGGTGGCCGGGGCGCACCTTGACGCCGTCCACGAGGAGTTCGGCGCCGATGCGGCGCAGCGTGGGGTGCACGTGGTCGACCGGGCCCGCGGCGGTGCCGCCGGTGGTGACGACGACATCGGCGTCGGACGCCGTGATGGCCTCGTACAGCGCCTGTTCGGTGTCGCCGACCCGGCGTACGGCGGTCACCTCCGCGCCGAGCGCGCGCAGCCAGGGCGGCAGCAGCGGGCCGAGCGCGTCCCGGATCAGCCCGTCGTGCGGCAGGCCCTCGCCGAGCAGTTCGTCACCGAGGACGAACACGTCGACGCGGGGGCGGGGGACGGCGGTGAGCGTGTCGTATCCGGCGGCGGCGGCCATGCCCAGGACGGGCGGGGTCACCGGGACACCCACGGGCAGCAGCTGGTCGCCGCTGCGGCACTCCTGGCCGCGGGGGCGGATGTCCTGGCCGTGGGTGACCGTGTGCGGCGGCCGGGTGGCGGCGGTGACGTGCAGCCGGCCCTTGTCGTCGGTGCGGCCGTGTTCGCTGCGGAGCACGGCGGTGGTGTCCGGGGGGATGCGGGCGCCGGTGGCGATGCGGACGGCCTCGCCGTCGGTGAGCGGCGGGTGCGCGGCGTGCCCGGCGAGGACGCCCTCCTCCCGTACGGACCAGGGACCGGGGCCGGAGACCGCCCAGCCGTCCATCGCGGAGGTGTCGAAGGAGGGCAGGTCGGTGAGGGCGGTGAGGGGGGCGGCGAGGGTGAGGCCCAGGGCGGAGGCGAGGGGGACGGCGACCGGGGTCAGGTAGCCGGTGCGGCCGCCGGTGCCGTGGCGCGGGGCGCGTTCGGCGATGGCGCGGGCGTCGGTCCAGGCGGTGGCGTCGTGGTGCGGATGGCGGGGGGTTTCCGTGGTTCCGCCGGGATGTTTCCTCACGAGAGCGAGCGCCTCCTCGACGTCGAGGTCGTCGGCGTTCTTGTCGGCCCGGACGGCGCGCGGGGTCATCAGGCGTCCGGGCGGGTGTCGAGGGCTTCGGGGGTGGCGTGGGGGGCTTCGGGGACTTCAGGGGTGGCGTCGGGGGTGGCGTCGGGGGTTTCCTCGTCGGCCCAGCGCAGGGCGAGTGCCGCGGCCTTGCGGGCCGCCTCGGCGACGGCCTCCCGGCCGCCGCCCGCCTGTGCGGCCGCGTAGCCGACGAGGAAGGTGGTCAACGGCGCGGCGGGCCGGGCCACCCCGTGGGCGGCGTCGCGGGCGAGGTCGAGCAGCACGCCGGTGTCGACGTCCAGGTCGATGCCCAGCTCGTCCTTGACTGCGGAGATCCATTCATCCAACACGTGTCCATGCTCCCTGATGCGTGCCCTGGCGGTGGCGATGTCGTCCCAGGTGTCGCAGTCGAAGGACGCCACCGGGTCGGAGATGCGGGTGAGGTCGAGCGAGCCGGTCAGCCGGCGCAGGGGCAGCCCGGTCAGCTCGCCGTGCCGGCCGGTGAGCGCGGCCAGTTCGCGGCGCAGGGGACCGGTCCGGTACGCGGCGACGAGCGGCTGGTCCCGGCCGTCGGAGTCGGTCAGCAGCACGCCGTCGGTGGTGGCGCCGTGGCGGAGGGGCGTCAACAGCCCCCGTACCGTGCGGCGGTCGAGGAACGGCAGGTCGGCGGAGAGGACGACGACGTGATCGGCCGTGGTGTGCCGGAGCCCGGCGGCGAGCGCGGCCAGGGGCCCGCCGCCCGGGGGGTCCTCGCGGGCCCAGATCACGGGTCGTGCGGTGGGGCGGGGGCCGGCGACGACCACCGTGGTCCGGGCGCCGGCGCAGGCCGCGAGCACCCGGTCGAGCAGCGCCCGTCCGCCCACCCGTACGCCGGGCTTGTCCGCGCCCCCGAGCCGCCGGGCGGCGCCACCGGCGAGCACGACGGCGTCGTACGCGGAGTCGGGGTCCCCGAGGGGATCTCCGGGAGGATCGCCGGAGGGGTCACCGGGAAGACCACCGGAGGGATCGCCGGAAGGACCGCCGGGTGGCTGATGCTCGGTCACCCTCCGAGTATGCGTGCCCCCGCGATCACAGGGAACGCGGGGGCACCGAGATACGGCCGGGGAGACCCGGGAGACCGGGAAGACCGGGGACTTGAAGCGGACTCACAGCGACCGCAGCAGCACCGCCGGTTGTTCGACACAGTCCGCCACGTACCGCAGGAAGCCTCCCGCGGTGCCGCCGTCGCAGACCCGGTGGTCGAAGGTGAGCGAGAGCTGCACGACCTGCCGCACCGCCAGCTCGCCCTCGTGCACCCATGGCTTGGGGACGATGCGGCCGACGCCGAGCATGGCGGCCTCGGGGTGGTTGACGATCGGTGTGGAGCCGTCGACGCCGAACACGCCGTAGTTGTTCAACGTGAAGGTGCCGCCCGTGAGTTCCGCGGGCGTCAGCGTGCCCGACCGGGCCGCCTCGGTCAGCCGGGCGAACTCGGCCGTGAGCGCCTCGGCGTCCCGCGCGTGCGCGTCCCGGACGACGGGGACGACGAGCCCCCGGTCGGTCTGCGCGGCGAAGCCGAGGTGCACGTCGTCGTACTGGACGATCTCCCTGGCCTCGGTGTCCACCGAGGAGTTGAGCTCGGGGAAGCGGGCGAGTGCGGCGGTGCAGATGCGGGCCAGCAGGGCGATGACGGATATCTTCGGTCCGCCCGCCGCGTTCATCGCCGCGCGGGTCCGCATCAGTTCGGTCGCGTCGGCGTCCACCCAGCAGGTCGCGTCGGGGATCTCGGTGCGGCTGCGGGAGAGCTTGTCGGCGACGGCCCCGCGGATGCCCTTGAGGGGGACACGGGTCACGCCCGGGGTGCCCGCGGCCGGTGCCGGCGCGCCCGCCCGGTCGGCCCGCGTGTGCGGTTCGCCGGTCGTCGCGCCCGTACGGCTCTGGGCGGCGGCGGCGCGCAGGGCGTACTCCACGTCCGCGCGGAGGATCAGGCCATCGGGGCCGGAGCCGGTCAGCTCCCGCAGGTCCAGGCCGTTCTGCCGGGCCAGCCTGCGCACCAGGGGCGAGATCACGGGGACGGGGCCGTCCGCCGCGCCCGGGGTGCGGGCCTGCGCGACGGCGGGCCGCGCGGGCCTGGGCCGTCCGTTCGCCACGGGGGCGGAAGGGGCGGAGGGGGTGGTGGACGCGGCGGGGAGCGCGGGTGTCGCGGGTGTCGCCCGCGGCGGACGGACGCGGCGGCGCCGGGCCGGGGCTTCCGCGGTGCCGTAGCCGACCAGGACGTTGCCGGAGCCCTCGGTGGCCGGGGTCCGGCCGCGCGCGTCCTCGGATTCCGCGGTGCTCGCGTCCCCGGCCGGGCGGTCGTCGGCCGGCTCGCCCACCGCCACCGTCAGCAGCGGAGCGCCGACGGGCAGTTCCGTGCCCTCCACGCCGAAGCGGGCCGTGACGACACCGCCGTAGGGGCAGGGCACGTCCACCATCGCCTTGGCCGTCTCGACCTCGACGACCGGCTGGTCCACGGCGACGACGTCACCGACCTCGACCAGCCAGCGCACGATCTCCGCCCCGGTGAGCCCCTCACCGAGGTCGGGCAGCTTGAACTCCAGCACCTGTGCCATCAGCTCTCGGCCTCCCACTGCAGACGCCCCACGGCGTCCAGGATCCGGTCCACTCCGGGCAGGTGGTGGCGCTCCAGCATCGGCGGCGGGTACGGCAGGTCGAACCCGGCCACACGCAGCACCGGCGCCTCCAGGTGGTGGAAGCAGCGCTCCGTGACCCGGGCCGCGATCTCCCCGCCCGGGCCGCCGAAGCCACCCGACTCGTGGACGACGACCGCGCGTCCCGTCCGCCGTACCGAGGCGCACACCGTCTCGTCGTCGAACGGCACCAGGGAGCGCAGATCGACGACTTCGAGGTCCCAGCCCTCGGCCCGGGCCGCCTCGGCCGCCTCCATGCAGACGGGCAGCGACGGCCCGTACGTGATGAGCGTGGCGCTCCGCCCCGAGCGCCGCACCACCGCACGGCCTATCGGTTCAACGGCCGTCGGCTCCTCGGGGTTCCAGGAGTCCTTCGACCAGTAGAGCCGCTTGGGCTCCAGGAAGACGACGGGGTCGTCGGAGGCGATGGCGGCGCGCAGCAGCCCGTAGGCGTCGGCGACGGTGGCGGGCGTGACGACGTGGAGCCCCGGAGTCGCCATGTAGTACGCCTCGGAGGAGTCGCTGTGGTGCTCGACCCCGCCGATGCCGCCGCCGTAGGGGACGCGGACGGTGAGCGGCAGGGGCAGCTTCCCGCGCGTGCGGTTGCGCATCTTCGCGACGTGCGAGACGAGCTGCTCGAACGCCGGGTAGGCGAACGCGTCGAACTGCATCTCCACGACCGGCCGCAGCCCGTACATGGCCATGCCGACGGCCGTGCCGAGGATGCCCGCCTCGGCCAGCGGCGTGTCCGTGCAGCGGTCCTCGCCGAATTCCTTCGCCAGTCCGTCGGTGACCCGGAAGACACCGCCGAGGGTGCCGACGTCCTCGCCCATGACGTGCACGGACGCGTCGGCGGCCATGGCGTCGCGCAGGGCGCGCGTGAGGGCCTGCGCCATGGTGGCCGGTTTGACGGCGACGGTGGTCATCGCTGCGCCCCTTCCGGCTCGGCCTCGGCCGCCAGCTCGGCCCGCAGCTGCTCGCGCTGCTCAAGCAGCTGGGGGGTGGGCTCGGCGTAGACGTGGGTGAAGAGGTCCATGGGGTCGAGCGCCGGGTCCTGGTTCATGCGGGCCCGCAGGTCGGCGGCCATGGTCTCGGCGTCCTGGCGGGCGGTCTCGACGCCGGTCCCGTCGAGCAGTCCGCGCCCGGTCAGCTCGTGCTCCAGCAGCGCGATCGGGTCGTGCCGCTTCCAGGTCTCCACCTCGGCGTCCCCGCGGTAGCGGGTGGCGTCGTCGGCGTTGGTGTGGGCCTCCACGCGGTACGTGACCGCCTCGACCAGGGTCGGGCCGCCGCCCGCGCGGGCGCGGCGTACGGCGTCGGCCAGGACCTCGTGCACGGCGGCGGCGTCGTTGCCGTCGACCAGGCGGCCGGGCATGCCGTAGCCGACGGCCTTGTGGGCCAGCGACGGGGCCGCGGTCTGCTTGGCGAGCGGTACGGAGATCGCGAAGCCGTTGTTCTGGACGAGGAAGACCACCGGGGCCTGCCAGACGGCGGCGAAGTTCAGCGCCTCGTGGAAGTCGCCCTCGCTGGTGCCGCCGTCGCCGACCATGGCGAGCGCGACCACGTCGTCGCCCTTGAGGCGGGCGGCGTGCGCGAGACCGACGGCGTGCGGCAGCTGGGTGGCGAGCGGGGTGCTCAGCGGCGCCACGCGGTGCTCGTGGGGGTCGTAGCCGGTGTGCCAGTCGCCGCGCAGCAGGGTGAGGGCCTCCACGGGGTCCACCCCGCGCGCGACGACGGCGAGGGTGTCGCGGTAGCTCGGGAAGAGCCAGTCGCGCTCCTCGAGGACGAGCGCGGCGGCGACCTCGCAGGCCTCCTGGCCGGTGCTGGAGGGGTAGACCGCGAGACGGCCCTGCTTGGTGAGGGCGGTGGCCTGCGCGTTGTAGCGGCGGCCCTTCACCAGCTCCGCGTACAGCCGGCGCAGCAGCTCCGGGTCGGCCCCGGCGGCCGCCTCGGTGCCGAGCACGCGGTACGGCTCCGCGTCGGGCAGCAGCGGCGCGGGGTCGGTACGGGGCTGCCAGGCGGGCGGCGGGGTCGGCCGGTAGGCCCCCCGCTGCTCCATGACCGTCATGACGGCACCTCCTCGTGGGATGTCGGAGGCACGGCGTCTGTGACGCGCCTCACCAACCGATTGTTCGGTCGTCGGCGCATTTTGGCTACGGGTGGCACCAGGCTGTGGACAAACGGTTCTCCACATCCTGAGATGGATGCAGGACGTCCACGGCGGAGAGGTGGGGGCAGGTGGCATCTGAACAAATGGCCGATGACCGGGAGGGGACCGGGCCGTTCACTCCGGCGCGGCCCCTGGACGACATCGACCAGGACATCCTGCGGATGCTCCAGGCGGACGGCCGCGCGTCCGTACGCTCGGTCGCCGAGCGGGTCCACGTCTCCCGCGCGAACGCGTACGCGCGCATCAACAGACTGGTCGAGGACGGCGTCATCCGCGGCTTCGGGGCCCGCGTCAACCATGAGCGGGCCGGTCACGGAACGTCCGCCTACATCACCCTGAAGATCGTCCAGAACACCTGGCGCACGGTCCGCGAGCAGCTCCGGCAGCTCCCGGGCGCCTCGCACATCGCGCTGGTGGGCGGCGACTTCGACGTCCTGCTGCTGGTGCACACGCCCGACAACCGGGCGCTGCGCGAGCTGGTGCTCACCCGGCTCCAGGCGATCCCCGAGGTGCTCAGCACGCGCACGCTGCTGGTGTTCGAGGAGGAGGACCTGGAGCCACAGGGGTGAACGCCCGGCCGGGCGTCCTCGCCGACGGCCGTCAGGTGGAGGCGGCCCACACCGCGCCCAGCAGAACCGCGAACACCAGCGGAAGCAGCGCGCAGCCGAGGCCCGCGCCGGCCACCGCCCTCCGCAGCCCCCGCGGGGAGCGGCGGGGCAGCACCCAGGCGAGCAGCAGCAGGCCGGACGCCCAGTAGAGGACGTTCCCGAAGGCACCGGGGCCGTCGTGGGACCGGAACCAGACGTACTCCGACGCGAGGACCGGCAGGCCGATCAGGGTGGCCGTCAAAGGCGTCCGCCACCACGCCCGGTGGGCGGGGGAGGACGGCACGTCGTTCCGGATCATGCGCCCGGTCCCTCACCACCGGCCGGCCGGCACCTCGGGCCACGTACTCGTCCCCGCCACGCGCGCGTGCTCACTCCCACCACGCGCGTACTCATCCGGCGCGCGCCGTCACCCGGCCCGGCGCAGCCCCCCGAAGGCCAGCTGGGCCACCGCGTCGGCCACCTCGCGCTCGCTCATGCCGCGCCCGTCCGGCCGGTACCACTCCACGATCGAGTTGATCATGCCGAAGACCAGCCGGGTCACCAGGCGCACCTCTATGTCCTCGCGCACGTCCCCGTCGGCCGCCGCCGCCTTCAGCAGCGCCGCCACCCGGTGGTCGAACTCGCGCCGCCGCTCCAGCGCCCACCGCTCGGTGCCCGTGTTGCCGCGCACCCGCAGCAGCAGCGTCACGTACGGCAGCTCGGCGATCAGCACCTCGACCATGCGCCGTACGACGTACTCCAGACGCTCGGCGGCGCTCCCCACGCGCGCGTGCTCCTCGTCGAGGATGGCGAAGAGCCCGTCCAGGGCCCGGCTCACCGCGCGGCGCAGCAGTTCCTCCTTGCCGGCCACGTGGTGGTAGATCGACGACTTGGAGATGCCGGCGGCCTTGGAGAGGTGCTCCATGGAGGTGCCGTCGTAGCCGCGCTCGTTGAACACCCGGACGGCGACGGACAGGAGCGTCTCCGGGGTGTACGTGTCGCGCCTGGCGGTGGTCATGAGGTGCCCTCCCGCTCGTCCGAGGCGTAGGCGTGGCGGTACAGGGCGAGGGAGGGCGCGTAGCGGCCGGACGGGTCGCACTGGTGCAGGTTGTCCAGCACGGAGCAGGCCCAGCCGCCGCCGAGCCGGCGGCTCCACTCCAGCGGCCCCAGCGGGTAGTTCACGCCGAGGCGCATCGCGGTGTCGACATCGTCCTCGGTGGCCACGCCCTTGGCGACGGCGTCGTGCGCCAGGTCGATGATCCGGGCCACCGTCCGCGCGACGATCATCCCGGGGACGTCCCCGATGACGCTGACCTTCTTGCCGAGCGCCTGGAACAGTCCGGTGGCCTCGGCGACGGTCACCGGGGAGGTGTTCGGGGCGTGGGACAGGGCGACGCGGGTGGCCGCGCGGTAGTCGAGGGCGAGGTCGAAGTAGACGACGTCGCGGAACTCCACGGAGGTCTGGCCGTCGGCGAGCACCAGCTGGCCGCCGCCGGGCAGCACCAGGCGGGTGCCGTTGTCCTCGTCCTCCTCCCGCACCTGGATGCCGGCCTCGCGGATCAGGGCGAGCAGCTCCGAGGCGGGCCCCAGATCGCCCTCGGCGACCACGTACGCGGGCGGCTCGGCGGGCTCCGCGGTGTGCGGCTCGGGGCGCTCGGCGCCGTCCCGGTGGTCGTACCAGCCCTGGCCGCTCTTGCGGCCCAGGCGGCCCGACTCGACCAGCCGGCGCTGGGCGAGCGAGGGGGTGAAGCGCACGTCCTGGAAGAAGGACCGCCACACCGAGTGCGTCACGGACTCGTTGACGTCCTGCCCGATGAGGTCGGTCAGCTCGAAGGCGCCCATCCGGAAACCGCCGGACTCGCGCAGGACCGCGTCGATGGTGGCCGGGTCGGCGCCCTGGGACTCGTACACCGCGAAGGCCTCGGCGTAGAAGGGCCGGGCGACGCGGTTGACGATGAAGCCGGGGGTGTCGGCGCAGGCGACGGGCGTCTTGCCCCAGGCGCGGGCCGTCTCGTACGCGCGCGTGGCGTACGTGACGTCGGTGGCGAACCCGGAGACGACCTCGACGAGCGGCAGCAGCGGCGCGGGGTTGAAGAAGTGCAGGCCCACGAAGCGGCCGGGGACGCGCAGGGCGCCGCCGATCGCGGTGACGGAGAGGGAGGAGGTGTTGGTGGCGAGCAGGCAGTCGTCGGAGACGATGTCCTCCAGCGCACGGAACAGCTCCTGCTTGACGTCCAGGCGCTCCAGGACGGCCTCGACGACCAGGGTGCAGTCGGCGAGCTCGCCGAGCTCGGCGGCGGGCCGCAGACGGGCGCGCGCGGCGTCCCGCTCGGCGGCGGTGAGCCGTTCCTTCTCCACCAGCCGGTCCAGTCGGGCGCCGATCGCGTCGGCCGCCTCGCGGGCCCGGCCGTCGGCGGCGTCGTACAGCCGCACGGGGTGGCCCGCGACCAGCGCGACCTGGGCGATTCCCTGGCCCATGGTGCCGGTGCCGACCACGGCCACGGGACTGCTGAGGTCGAGTGCTGTCATGTGCGCGATCCTCCCGCACGGGGTTGTCCACAGATGCGGCGGACCCCCTTGTCCCGACCGATCGTTCGGTTACTCTAACTCTGACCGCCCATTCCTGACTACGTTTCCGCACAGGTCCATGAGCTCGACGAAGAGTTCCTGAGACGAGGAGTTGGTCCCGCATGGCCGCCGAACTCACCGCGCACGAGCTGATCGCCCGGCACCGTCCCACCCTGGACCGGGCGCTGGAGGCGATCCGCACGCGCGCGTACTGGTCCCCGCACCCCGAGCACCCCAAGGCCTACGGGGAGAACGGCAGCCTGGACATGGCGGCGGGCAAGGCCGCCTTCGACGCCCTGCTCGGCACCCGCCTCGACCTCGGCCAGCCCGGCACGGACGGCTGGGTGGACGGCGAGACCTCCCCGTACGGCATCGAGCTGGGCGTGAGCTACCCGCACGCGGACCTCGACGAGCTGCTGCCCGCCATGAAGGCCGGGATGCGGGCCTGGCGGGACGCGGGCGCGGAGACCCGCGCGGTGGTCTGTCTGGAGATCCTCAAGCGGATCAGCGACCGGACGACGGAGTTCGCCCAGGCGGTCATGCACACCTCCGGCCAGGCGTTCATGATGGCGCTCCAGGCCGGCGGCCCGCACGCGCAGGACCGCGGCATGGAGGCGGTGGCCTACGCGTACGCGGAGCAGGTCCGCACGCCCGGCACCGCGGAGTGGACCAAGCCGCAGGGCAAGCGCGACCCGCTCGCGCTCACCAAGGAGTTCACGCCGGTCCCCAGGGGCATCGCACTGGTCATCGGCTGCAACACCTTCCCGACGTGGAACGGCTACCCGGGCCTGTTCGCCTCCCTGGCCACCGGCAACGCGGTCCTGGTCAAGCCGCACCCCCGCGCGGTGCTGCCGCTCGCGCTCACCGTGCAGGCGGCCCGCCAGGTGCTCACCGAGGCCGGCTTCGACCCGAACCTGGTGGCGCTCGCCGCCGAGCGGCCCGGCGAGGGCATCGCCAAGACCCTCGCCACCCGTCCCGAGATCCGGATCATCGACTACACCGGCTCCACCGAGTTCGGCGACTGGCTGGAGAACAACGCCCGCCAGGCACAGGTGTACACCGAGAAGGCCGGCGTCAACACGGTGATCGTGGAGTCGACCGGCGACTACCAGGGGATGCTGTCCAACCTGGCGTTCTCCCTGTCGCTGTACAGCGGCCAGATGTGCACCACCCCGCAGAACCTGCTGATCCCGCGCGGCGGCATCACCACCGACCAGGGCCCCAAGTCCTTCGACGAGGTCGCCGCCGACCTGGCGAAGGCGGTCGACGGCCTGCTCGGTGACGACGCGCGCGCCAACGCGCTGCTGGGCGCGATCGTCAACCCGGACGTCAAGGCCCGCCTGGAGGCCGCCGCCGGTCTCGGCGAGGTCGCCCTCGCCTCCCGTGAGATCGCCCACCCGGAGTTCCCGGGCGCGGTGGTGCGCACTCCGGTGATCGTGAAGCTCGACGGCGCCAAGCCGGACGCCGAGGCCGCCTACATGAGCGAGTGCTTCGGCCCGGTCTCCTTCGCCGTCGCGGTCGACTCGGCCGACGACGCGGCTCGGCTGCTGCGGCGCACGATCCGTGAGAAGGGCGCGATGACGGTCGGCGCGTACACGACCTCCCCGGAGGTCGAGGAACAGGTCCGGGAGGTCTGCCTGGAGGAGGCCGCCCAGCTCTCCCTGAACCTCACCGGCGGGGTGTACGTCAACCAGACGGCCGCCTTCTCCGACTTCCACGGCTCCGGCGGCAACCCGGCGGCCAACGCCGCCCTGTGCGACGGCGCGTTCGTGGCCGGCCGGTTCCGGGTGGTCGAGGTGCGCCGGGAGGCCTAGAGGGCGTGAGGTGCGCCCCCGGTGGCGCTCCAGTGGTACAGCGTCATGGCCACACTGGTCGCGAGGTTGTAGCTGGAGACCTGGGGGCGCATCGGCAGCGCCACCAGGTGGTCGGCCCGCGCGCGGAGCTCCGCCGACAGTCCGCTGCGCTCGGAGCCGAAGGCGAGCAGCGCGTCGTCCGGCAGCTTCAGCGAGCGGATGTCCGTACCCTCCGGGTCGAGCGCGAAGACCGGCCCCGGCGGCAGCTCGTCGACGGTCAGCCGCTCCACGGCGGTGGCGAAGTGCAGCCCCGCCCCGCCGCGCACGACGGTGGGGTGCCAGGGGTCGAGCGTGCCGGTGGTGACGACCCCGGTCGCCCCGAAACCGGCGGCCAGCCGGATCACCGCGCCCGCGTTGCCGAGGTTGCGCGGATTGTCCAGGACCACCACGGGGGCGGTGCGCGGGGTGCGCGCCAGCTTCCCGAGGTTGCCCGCGCGGGAGGGGCGTACGGCCAGGGCGGCCACGGCGGTGGGATGCGGGCGCGGCACGAGGGCGGCGTACGTCTCGCGGGGCACCTCGGTCAGCAGCTCCGCCAGCGTGTCCCGCACGTCCTCGGCCAGCTCCTCGGCGAGCGCGAGCGCGCCGGCCCGGTCCGCGGTGAGCGCCACCCGGACCTCGGCCCCGAAGCGCACGGCGTGCTTGAGGGCGTGGAAGCCGTCGAGCAGCACGGCGGCGCCGGCCAGGCGGTGCCAGGCGGACACGAGGCCGGCCGGGGTCTCGGGAGCGGGGTCGGTCATGGTGTGCAGCCTACGTGCGCGGGCCCGGCACCCCGCCGGGTGCCGGGGCGGCCTCCACCGGGTCCCCTCCGGCGGGGCGGTCGGCCGGGGGCCGCGGCCGCGGAATCCACGTCCCGCGCGGACGCAGCCGCCCGCACGCGCGTGCCGCGAGGCTCCCGAGGCGGCGCAGGAAGGCCGTCGGCAGGAAGACCGCGTCCGCCGCGATCATCGCCAGGGAGAAGAAGGGCAGTCCGAGCACGACGGCGATGACCGCGTGCTCCATGATCATGAAGGCCAGCAGGACGTTCTTGACCCGCCGGTTGAACAGCGTGAACGGGAAGGCGACCTGCACGACGACCGTCCCGTAGGTCATCAGCATCACCATGGTGCCGCTGGCCGACAGCAGGTCCGCGAGGGCCGGCCAGGGGGAGAAGTACTCCAGGTGCAGCGGGTAGTGGACGGCGGTGCCGTCCTGCCAGCGGGAGCCCTGGACCTTGTACCAGCCGGCCGTGGCGTAGATCAGACACGCCTCGGCCATGATCACCAGCAGCGCGCCGTTGTGCACGATGTTCGTGACGACGTCCAGCAGGATCCTCGGCTGCCCGGTCCTCGCGCCGCGTCCGACCAGCCACCACAGCGCCTGCGCGAGCCACACGGTCCACAGCAGCAACGGTATGAACCGGTCGCCGTCCGTCCGGCCCGCCAGTGTCGCCAGGAGCAGCAGGAGGCCCAGCACACCCCACAGCACCGGGCCGACCCGGTCGCGCGGCCGCTCGCCCCGCGCACGCGCCCCGGCCGCGCGGCGCGCACGCCGCGCGTCCAGGGACCAGACCTGGCCGCAGCGCGTGAACACCAGGTAGATCGACATCAGGTGCAGGACGTTGTCGCCGCCGTCCCCCATGAAGACGCTGCGGTTCTGCAGCGCCAGCACGCCCACCATGAACAGCACCGACATGGTGCGGGTGCGCCAGCCGAGCAGCAGCAGGAGGCTCCACAGCACGGCGAGCGCGTAGACGGCCTCGAACCAGACCTGGCCGTCCGACCACAGCAGCGGCGTGAAGGCGCCGTTCGTCGCGACCAGCTGATCGGCGAGGTCCCAGCTCCAGGGCCCGTCGGGGCCGTACAGCTCCTGGCGGTGGGGGAACTCGCGCAGCAGGAACAGCAGCCAGGTCAGGCTGAAGCCGATGCGGATCACGGCGGTCTGGTGGGGGCCGAGCGCGGAGTCGGTGACGCGGGCTGTCGCGCGGGACAGCGCCGACGAGAAGCGGTTCACCCCACGCCTCCCCGGGCCTCGTCCTCGGGCACCGGCCACCAGGACAGCGTGCGGTACACGGGTGTGGTGGAGATCTCCTCACCGCTCCACTCGGGCGGCGGCACCTGGACGGTCCGTGAGCGGATCTGGACGCGCTCGACGGCACCGCCCGGACCGGCCGCGTCCGCGCGGTCGAGGCGCAGCACCGTGATCCGGCGCAGATACGTCTCGGACAGCGCCCCGCGCAGGCCCACCGGCCGGTTGTCGTCGTCGTGCGTGGCGACGAAGAAGTCCCAGGCGCGGCGCAGCTCGTTCTGCTGGGTGTGGCTGGGCAGGAGGTTGCCGTCGATGGCACGGCCGTCCTGTGCGGACAGGTCGTACCAGCCGGTGGTCCGTGTCCCGCCGTCCGCCGCGCGGATCTCGGCACGCACCTGGACGGCGATGTCCTGCTGCAACGGGTTCGGCGCGAACAGCTTCCAGTTCTGCTCGAACTCCGGGTAGATCCAGTTCTCGACCGTCTCGCCGTGCTCCTTGCTGACCGTGTTCGCCGGCGCGACGTGCAGGAACGTCATGCCGAGGTGCACACAGACCACGACCGCGACGACCGCGAGCGCCGTCGCGGCGGCGATCCGGTAGCGCAGGGAGAGCGCGGCCACCCCGGTGCGGGGTCCGGCGGGCGGGCCGGCGGGGGAGTGCGGCGCGGGCGCGCCGCCCGCGGATCGCCCCGGATCGGGCGGAGGGGTCCGGGGCCCCGGCGGGTCCACCGGCGACGCGGGTCCGGGCAGGGCGGGGCGCGGGCCGGGCACGCCCTGCCCGGCGGGCCCGTGCCGGGCGTCCGAGCCCTTGTCGTACGCGTTCATCCCGCCCCGATCCACCGATCCCGGTCCGTCACCGTTTCCGCCCCGCCGCGAGGGCCCGGTACCGATCCGCCGCGTCGCACGGAACGGTACTCAGCACCGGCCCTCCGGGCACAGTCCCGCCGGGATCCCGTTCCGTGGCCGTCGCCACACCGCGGACCGAGCACCGTCGTCCACGGGCGGTCCCCGCAGGTTATCCACAGCGGTTGACACCTCGCGGCGCCCGTCTCACCATGGAATCGCACGAACCGAACGATCGGTCGGGAGCGTGCTCCGGGAAGCATCCAGTCGAGGGGGACCTCATGGCGACAGCAGCCGCCCGCGATACGGCCGGCAGCCAGGCGTACGACGCACCGGCCGGCGCCGACGACACCGCCGGTCACGAGCGCGCCTTCGACGCGGCCGTCGCCGCCGACGAGCGGATCGAGCCGCGCGACTGGATGCCGGACGCCTACCGGGCCACGCTCGTCCGGCAGATCGCCCAGCACGCGCACTCCGAGATCATCGGCATGCAGCCGGAGGCCAACTGGATCACCCGCGCGCCCTCGCTGCGCCGCAAGGCGATCCTGATGGCCAAGGTGCAGGACGAGGCGGGGCACGGCCTGTATCTGTACAGCGCCGCCGAGACCCTCGGCACCAGCCGCGAGGAGCTGCTCGACAAGCTCCACTCCGGCCGCCAGAAGTACTCCTCGATCTTCAACTACCCGACGCTGACCTGGGCGGACGTCGGCGCCATCGGCTGGCTGGTGGACGGCGCGGCGATCACCAACCAGGTGCCCCTGTGCCGCTGCTCCTACGGCCCGTACGCGCGCGCGATGGTCCGCATCTGCAAGGAGGAGTCCTTCCACCAGCGCCAGGGCTACGAGCTGCTGCTGGCCCTCAGCAAGGGCACCCCGGAGCAGCACGCGATGGCGCAGGACGCGGTGGACCGCTGGTGGTGGCCGTCGCTGATGATGTTCGGCCCGCCCGACGACGAGTCCCAGCACTCCGCACAGTCGATGGCCTGGAAGATCAAGCGCCACTCCAACGACGAGCTGCGCCAGCGCTTCGTCGACATCTGCGTCCCCCAGGCCGAGTCCCTCGGCCTGACCCTCCCCGACCCGGACCTGAAGTGGAACGAGGAGCGCGGGCACCACGACTTCGGCGCGATCGACTGGTCGGAGTTCTGGGACGTCCTCAAGGGCAACGGACCCTGCAACGAACAGCGGCTGACCCGGCGCAGGCAGGCCCACGAGGACGGCGCCTGGGTCAGGGAGGCCGCGGCGGCCCACGCGGCCAAGCACACGAACGGCGAGACAGGAGCTGCGCGAGCATGACCCACACCGACTGGCCCCTGTGGGAGGTCTTCGTGCGCTCGCGCCGCGGACTGTCCCACACCCACGCCGGCAGCCTGCACGCACCGGACGCGGAGCTGGCCCTGCGCAACGCCCGCGATCTGTACACCCGGCGCGGCGAGGGCGTCTCGATCTGGGTCGTCCCGTCGTCCGCGATCACCGCCTCCTCGCCCGACGAGAAGGACCCGTTCTTCGAACCGGCCGCCGACAAGCCCTACCGGCACCCGACGTTCTACGAGATCCCCGAGGGGGTGCGGCACCTGTGACGACGACCCCCGCCAAGGACACCGCCGACCGCACGACCGCCGCGCTCGCCCTCGGCGACGACGCGCTGGTGCTCTCCCACCGCCTGGGCGAGTGGGCCGGCCACGCCCCCGTGCTGGAGGAGGAGGTCGCCCTCGCCAACATCGCACTGGACCTGCTGGGCCAGGCCCGGGTACTGCTGTCGATGGCGGGCGACGAGGACGAGCTGGCCTATCTGCGCGAGGAGCGCGCCTTCCGCAACCTCCAGCTGGTGGAGCAGCCGAACGGCGACTTCGCCCACACCATCGCCCGCCAGCTGTACTTCTCCGCCCACCAGTACCTCCTCTACGGCGCACTGGCCGCCGGCGACGGCCCGTTCGCGCCGCTGGCCGGCAAGGCGGTCAAGGAGACCGCCTACCACCGCGACCACGCCGAACTGTGGACGCTGCGGCTCGGCGACGGCACGGAGGAGAGCCACGCGCGGATGCAGCGGGCCGTGGACGCGCTGTGGCGCCACACCGGTGAGATGTTCCAGCCCGTCGAGGGCCTGGACGTCGACTGGGCCGGCCTGGAGACGGCCTGGCTGGAGCGGATCGGCGAGGTGCTGCGCCGGGCCACGCTCACGGTGCCCGAGGGCCCGCGCACGGGAGCGTGGGCGGCCGGCGCCGGCCGTCAGGGCCTGCACACCGAGCCCTTCGGCCGGATGCTCGCCGAGATGCAGCACCTGCACCGCAGCCACCCGGGGGCGACATGGTGACCGCCCTCACCCCGCTGGAGGCCGAACTCCTGGAGCTCGCCGGTTCGGTGCCCGACCCCGAACTGCCCGTGCTGACCCTGCGCGAACTGGGCGTCGTGCGCGCGGTGCACGCACGCGGCACGGACACCGTCGAGGTCGAGCTGACCCCGACGTACACCGGCTGCCCGGCCGTCGAGGCGATGAGCCTCGACATCGAGCGGGTGCTGCGCGACCACGGAGTGCGCGAGGTCACCGTGCGCCGGGTGCTCGCACCCGCCTGGTCGACCGACGACATCACGGACGAAGGGCGCCGCAAACTGCGGGAGTTCGGCATCGCACCGCCACGCGTACGGGCGGCCGCCGGGCCGGTCGGGGTGGAGCTCGGACCGACGCGCACCCGCGCGATTCGGCCGGAGGACGAACCGGTGCCCGTCCACTGCCCGCACTGCGGCTCGGCCGAGACCGAACTGCTCAGCCGCTTCTCGTCCACCGCGTGCAAGGCACTGCGCCGCTGCCTGGCCTGCCGTGAACCGTTCGACCACTTCAAGGAGTTGTGATGGCCCGCTTCCACCGGCTCCGGGTGGCCGCGGTCGACCGGCTCACCGACGACTCCGTCGCCCTCACCCTCACCGTCCCCCCGCACCTGGCCGAGGAGTACCGGTACGTCCCCGGCCAGCACCTGGCCCTGCGGCGCGTCGCGGACGGCGAGGACATCCGGCGCACCTACTCCATCTGCTCCCCCGCACCCGACGGCGAGGCACCGAGCACGCTCCGGGTCGGCGTGCGGCTGGTCGAGGGCGGCGCCTTCTCCACGTACGCACTCAAGGAGATCGGCCTCGGCGACGAGCTGGAGGTGATGACCCCGGCCGGCCGTTTCACGCTCCCACCCGCGCCGGGCCGGTACGCGGCGATCGTCGGCGGCAGCGGCATCACACCCGTGCTGTCGATCGTCTCGACCCTCCTCGCGCGCGAGCCCGCGGCCCGGTTCTGCCTGATCCGCAGCGACCGGACGACCGCCTCGACGATGTTCCTGGAGGAGGTCGCCGACCTGAAGGACCGCTACCCCGAGCGGCTCCAGCTGGTGACGGTGCTCTCCCGGGAGGAGCAGCAGGCGGGGCTGCCGTCCGGACGGCTGGACCAGGAGCGGCTGACCGGGCTGCTGCCGGTCCTGCTGCCCGTGGAACAGGTGGACGGCTGGTTCCTGTGCGGGCCGTACGGCCTGGTCGAAGGAGCAGAGCGGGCGCTGCGCGGGCTGGGTGTGGCGCGCTCCCGCATCCACCAGGAGATCTTCCACGTGGACGCCGGTACGGCGACCGCCGCCACGGTGCCCGCCCCCGCGCACAGCACGGTCACCGCCCGGCTCGACGGACGCGGCGGGACCTGGCCCGTCCAGGACGGCGAGTCCCTGCTGGACACGGTGCTGCGCAACCGGCCCGACGCGCCCTACGCCTGCAAGGGCGGGGTGTGCGGAACCTGCCGCGCCTTCCTCGTCTCGGGCGAGGTGCGGATGGACCGCAACTTCGCGCTGGAGTCGGAGGAGACGGAGGCGGGCTATGTCCTGGCCTGCCAGTCGCACCCGGTGACGGAGCGGGTGGAACTGGACTTCGACCGGTAGGAGCGGGCGCCGGGCGTCCGCGGGAGGGGCCGCTACAGCACGTGCCCCGGCGTCCCGTCGTCGGTGACGACGGGACGTCCGGCGGCCTCCCACACCTGCATGCCGCCGTCCACGTTCACGGCGTCGACGCCCTGCTGGGCCAGATACATGGTGACCTGTGCCGACCGTCCGCCGGAACGGCAGATCACATGGACCCGGCCGTCCTGCGGCGCGGCCTCGGTCAGCTCGCCGTAGCGGGCCACGAACTCACTGAGGGGGATGTGCAGCGCCCCCGCGGCATGACCGGCCTTCCACTCGTCGTCCTCGCGGACGTCCAGCAGGAAGTCGCCGTCCTCGAGGTCCGCGACCCGGACCGTGGGCACACCAGCTCCAAAACTCATGCCCCCGACGCTACCCGACCGGGCAGGTCCCGGCTCAGGCCAGCAGCGCCGCCAGCTCCGCCTCGCGCTCGGTCACCTGGGTCCGCAGCTGCTCGGCGATCTCCTCGAGGAGCCTGTCGGGATCGTCCGGGGCGAGGCGGAGCATCGAGCCGATGGCGCCTTCCTCCAGTTCCCTGGCGACCAGCGTGAGCAGTTCCTTGCGCCGGGCGAGCCATTCGAGGCGGGCGTAGAGCTCCTCGCTCGCGCTCGGGACGCGCTTCAGCTCCGGTCCCGCGGCCCACTCCTCGGCGAGTTCGCGCAACTCGTCCTCGTTGCCGCGGGCGTAGGCGGCGTTGACGCGGGTGATGAACTCCTCGCGGCGCGCGCGTTCCTTGTCCTCCTGCGCCAGGTCCGGGTGGGCCTTGCGGGCGAGGTCGCGGTAGAGCCTGCGGGCCTCCTCGCTGGGCCGCACCCGCCGTGGGGGCCGCACCGGCTGGTCGGTGAGCATGGCGGTGGCCTCGGGGAAGAGGCCGTCGCCGTCCATCCAGCCGTTGAGCAGCTCCTCGACGCCGGGGATGGGCATCAGCCGGGCGCGCGCCTCGTCGGCCCGGCGCCGGTCCTCGGGGTCGTCGCTGCGGGCGGCCCTGGCCTCCAGGATCTGGGCGTCCAGTTCCTCGAGCCGGGCGTACACCGGGCCGAGCTTCTGTTCGTGCAGCCGGGAGAAGTTCTCGACCTCGACGCGGAAGGTCTCCACGGCGATCTCGAACTCGATCAGCGCCTGCTCGGCCGCGCGTACGGCCTGCTCCAGCCGCTCCTCGGGCCGCGCCGCACCACCACCGCCGGGGGTCCGCTCCGCGCCGGCGCCGCCACTCTGCTCACCTTCCGAGGTCGTCACCCGGACAGCGTAGGTCACCCGCCCGGCACGCCACACTCCGGCGGCACGCTCCCCGGCCGGGCACGCGCGCCTGCCCCGGACGCCCGCTCACACCCCCGTCTCCGCCGCGATCCGTCCCGACCGCACCGCGGTCACCAGGTCCGTGTGGTCCGCCTCGGTGCGGTCGGCGTAGGCGACGGCGAAGGCCGCCACCGCCTCGTCCAGTTCGTCGTTCTTGCCGCAGTAGCCGGCGATCAGGCGGGGATCGGCGCTGTGGGAGTGGGCGCGGGCCAGCAGGGCGCCGGTCATCCGGGCGTAGTCGTCGACCTGGTCGGCGGCCAGCGCGGCCGGGTCGACGCTGCCCTTGCGGTTGCGGAACTGGCGCACCTGGAAGGGACGGCCGTCGACCGTCGTCCAGCCCAGCAGGTTGTCGCTTATCACCTGCATCCGCTTCTGGCCGTGGACCACCCGCATGCCCTCGTGGACGGCCTCGGGGACGTCGAACCCGGCCGTCAGCAGATGCGGCACGAGGGCCGAGGGGCGGGCCTCCTTCACCTGGAGGACCAGGGGCTCGCCCCGGTGGTCGAGGAGCAGCACGACGTACGAGCGGGTGCCCACGCTGCCGGTGCCGACGACGCGGAACGCCACGTCGTGCACCGCGTGCCGGGCCAGCAGCGGGTGGCGGTCGGGTGGGAGCGTGCCGAGGTACTGCTCCAGCGAGGCGGCCACCGCGGCGGCCTCGCCGTCCGGTATGCGGCGCAGGACCGGCGGCGCGTCGACGAAGCGGCGTCCGCCGTCCCCGGTCGTCTCGGTGGACCTGGCCGCGAACCGGCCGCTGGTGTTCGCGCGGGCCTTCTCGGAGACCCGCTCCAGGGTGCCCAGCAGGTCGTGGGCGTCGGTGTGGGAGACCAGTTCCTCGTCCGCGATGGCGTTCCAGGCGTCCAGCGCCGGCAGCCTGGACAGCAGCCGCATCGTGCGGCGGTAGGCGCCCACGGTGTCGTGGGCCGCGGCGCGGCAGGTGTCCTCGTCGGCGCCGGCCTCGCGCCCGGCGAGCACCAGGGAGGTGGCGAGCCGCTTGAGGTCCCATTCCCAGGGGCCGTGCACCGTCTCGTCGAAGTCGTTCAGGTCGATGACCAGTCCGCCGCGCGCGTCGCCGTAGAGACCGAAGTTCGCCGCGTGGGCGTCGCCGCAGATCTGGGCGCCGATCCGGGTCATCGGCGTGCGGGCCAGGTCGTACGCCATGAGGCCCGCGGATCCGCGCAGGAAGGCGAACGGTGTCGCCGCCATCCTGCCCACCCGGATCGGTGCGAGCTCGGGCAGCCGGCCCCGGCTGGACTCCTCGACGGCGCTCAGGGCGTCGGGGCGGGAGGCGTCCAGGTCGAGGGTGGCGTGTGCCCCGCGGGGGACCTGCCCGCGCAGGGCCTTGCCCTCGTCCCTGGGGCTGCCCTCGGCGGGCCACTCGGCGAATCCCGGCACCCGCGGCAGCCGCCGCACCGGGGCCGTACCCCCGGTCCCGGTCGCACCGGCGGGCTCACGAGTCCCGGGCATCCCGGCAACAGCTTCGGTCACGGCGACCGCCTCCCCCGTACACCTACGTGCCGTACACACGCGTCGACATCGATCGTGCCGACCGTACAGCCGACGGCCGAAACGCGTCAGACCCTGTGGACAACTCCGCCGGTGTGGAGAAGTCCGGGCCCTACCCGGCTTCCGCCACCTCTGACCCCACCGGCAGCGGCCGCCCCTCGGCGAGCAGCCGCCCGGCGCGGTCCTGGGAGATGTCCAGCCGGGCCAGCACGGCCGGAACGGCCACGCCCGGCAGCATGTGGTGGAACAGCACGGTGACCCGGTGCTCCAGGTCCTGCCGCTGGCAGCGCAGCTGCGACAGGAGCTGCACTCCGGAGAAGCTCGCGACCAGCAGTTCCGCCGTCTCCGTCGGGTCGACGTGCGGCAGCAGTTCGCCTCCCGCCTTCGCCTCGGCCAGGGTCCGGGTGGTCTGGTCGATCCACATGCCGAACGCCGGGGTGCGGTCCAGTCCCAGCGCCCCTTGGTCCAGGGCCAGTCCGACGCTGGCCCGCACCAGTGGCTCGGTCCGCAGCCGCAGCGCCAGCACCAGGCCGGAGTCGACGAGTTCCTGCAGCTTGCTGGACTGGGGCGGCAGGGAGATCGCGAGCTGCTCCTCGAACACGCCGAGCGCCAGCTCCTCCTTGGAGCCGAAGTGGAAGTACAGCGCGCCCTTGGTGACCCCGGCCCGCTCCAGGATCTCCCCGATGGTCGCCGAGGTGTAGCCGCGTTCGTCGAAGACGGCCGCCGCCGCCTCCAGAATGGTCCGCCGGGTGCGGATCGCGCGCTCCTGTCGCGCCATCGGTGCCTCCTGATCTGGGTGGATCTCATGGATCTCTCGGGTCGCACCGTGCAGTCGGCGTGAAGCCGCCGTGAAGCCGCCGTGCGGCCTGTCGTGCTTGCGCGGGCGCGTGGGTTCGTCTCCGGCGGTGTGGATCACCCTTGGAAAAAAACCAACTCGTCCGTATCTTAGTGCGAACCGACCGGGGGGCCGATGACCGATCCCCGGGGTTCCTCACGCCGCAGCCGGATTCCTGGAGCGCACCATGGAGGATCAGACCGGACAGCGGGGCGCGCCCGCACACACCGTCGGCAGACCCGGTGCCCGCACCCGGGTCACGACGGAACTCGCCCACCGCCCCCGCGCGGAGGACGTCTTCCCGGTCGAATGGCTCCGGCTCTCGGACGTCCGCTTCCGCGTCACCGCCCGCTGGCCCGCCGACCACACCTTCTTCGGTCCCGTCGACGACCGCCACCAGGATCCGATGATCATCGGTGAAACGTTGCGTCAGACCTCGATGGCCCTCGCCCACGCGGAGTTCGGCGCCCCGGCCGACACCCACTTCGTCATGCGGGACCTGGACATCTCCACCGACCCGGACCGACTGCTGCTCGCGGACGCGGACGAGCCGGTCACCGTCGACGTCGTCTGCTCCGAGGTCCGCCGCCGGGGCCGGGGCCTGAACAGCATGCGCACGACGATGGAGTTCCGCCGCGCGGGACGTCTCGTCGCCCGGGGCACCGGCAGCACCGGCTGCACCTCCCCGGCCGCCTACCGCCGCCTGCGGGAACGCCAACTGACTGCCCGGATGGCCCGAATACCGCTGCCGGAACCGGTCTCGCCCGAACTGGTGGGCCGCCACCGCGCGGAGGACGTCGTCCTCGCCCCCGCGGACCGGCCCGGCTCCTGGCTGCTGCGCGCACACACCGGGCACCCGGTCCTCTTCCCGCGCCCCAACGACCACGTTCCCGGCATGGTCCTGTTCGAGGCGGCCCGCCAGGCCGCGACCGCGTCGTCGGGCCGGCTGCCCTTCCTGCCGTCCGAACTGTCCGTCTCCTTCAGCCGCTACGCCGAACTGGACAGCCCCTGCCGGCTCGACACCGAGGTGCTCGACAAGGGCGAGGACGGGGTGACGGTGCGGGTGTCGGGCACACAGGCCGGCCGGTCCGTCTTCGCCACCACCCTCACCTGCGCGCCCACAGCCCCGGTACGGTCCCTGCCGTGACCGTCGACTTCCTGATCACCGGCGCGACGGGCTTCATCGGCAGCCGGGTCGCGGCAGCGGCCCTCGAACGCCCCGAGGTCCGCGTCCGCTCGCTGTCCCGCCGTACGCCGTCCGAGCGGCCGGACTCCGGGACGGTGCCCGGTGATCTCGCCGATCCGCCCACTCTGCACGGCGGTTGCGCCGGTGTCGACGTCCTCGTCCACTGCGCCTCCCGCGTGGGCGGCGACCCGGAGTCCGTCGCCGCGGTCAACGACCTCGGTACGAAGGCCCTGGTGGAGGAGGCCGTACGAAGCGGAGTGCGCCGGATCGTGTACGTGAGCACCGCCGCCGTCCACGGCCGGGGCCCCTTCCGGGGTGTACGGCCCGGTGAGGCCCCGATCGCGCCCGTTTCCGCCACCAGCCGCACCCGCGCGGCGGCCGAACGGCATGTCCTCGACGCGGGCGGCCTGGTGCTGCGCCCGCACCTGGTGCACGGCGAGGGCGACCGCTGGGTGATCCCCGGACTGGTGGGGCTGCTGCGGGAGTTGTCCGCGACCGTGTCCGGCTGCGAGGCGCTCCAGTCGATGATCGACGTCGACACCCTGGGCCGGGCGGTCGTCGCCGCGGCACTGTCCCCCGGCCACGGCCCCGGCACCCACTACGTCGCCCACCCGGACCCCGTCCCCGCCTCGGAGCTGCTCGCGGCCGTGTGCGAGCGGGTGGAACGGCCCGGCGACGGCGCCTCGGTGGACGAGGCCACCGCCCGCGCCCGGGCCGCCGGGTCCCCGCGTGCGCTGCATCACCTGGGCATGCTCACCGTGGACCACTGGTTCGCGGACGACGCCTTCTGGAAGGACCTGGACTGCTCACCGGGTGAGGGGTTCGCCCGCACGTTCGCGCGGTCGGCGCCCTGGTACCGGTCGTACGTGACGACCGGCCGGTAAGAGAACCGTCCGGTCGGTCTTCAGGGTCACGCCCGGAGGTACGCCAGCACCGCGAGGACACGCCGATGCGTCTCGTCCGTCAACGGCAGGTCCAGCTTGGTGAAGATGCTGCCGATGTGCTTGCCGACGGCGGCCTCCGACACCACCAGCTCACGGGCGATCGCGCCGTTGGACTTGCCCTGCGCTATCAGCGCCAGCACCTCCCGCTCCCGCGGGGACAGCCGCTCCAGCGGGTCACGGCGGTGGCGCAGCAACTGCCGTACGACCTCGGGGTCGACCACCGTGCCGCCGTCCGCGACCTGGCTCAGCGCGGTCACGAACTCCTCGATCTGACCGACCCGGTCCTTGAGCAGATAGCCGATGCCGGTGCCGTCACCGGAGTCCAGCAGGTCGGAGGCGTACCGGCGCTGCACGTACTGGCTGAGCACGAGAACGGGCAGCGTGGGCCGCTCGGCGCGCAGCCGCACGGCCGCGCGCAGGCCCTCGTCCTGGAAACCCGGGGGCATCCGGACGTCCGTCACCACGATGTCGGGTTCGTGTCCACCGACCGCGGCGACCAGCGCCTCGGCGTCGCCGACCGCCGCGACGACCTCGTGCCCGCACTGCTGGAGCAGGCCGATCAGGCCCTCCCGCAGCAGCACGCTGTCCTCGGCCAGCGCGACGCGCAGTGCTCGGCCGTCTGTCAGGGGGAGCAGGGGGCGCAAGGGATCTCCACACGCAGCAGGGTCGGTCCACCCACCGGACTGGACAGGGTGAGTCTGCCATCGAGCACCGACACCCGGTCGGCGAGTCCGGTCAGCCCGCTGCCCTCCCCCGCCCGCGCGCCGCCCCGCCCGTCGTCGCGGACCTCCAGCAGCAGCCGCCCGTCGTGGTGCCCGCCGTCCACCCGCGCGCGGCTCGCCCCGCTGTGCCGGGCGACGTTGGCGAGCGCCTCGCACACCACGAAGTACGCGGCGGCCTCGACCGGCGTGGGCAGCCGGCCGGTGAGATCCAGGTCCACGTCCACGGGTACGGCGGACCGGTCGGCGGCGTCGGCGACCGCGGCCTCGAGCCCGTAGTCGGCGAGGACCTGGGGGTGGATGCCGTGGATGAGCTCCCGCAGCTCCTGAAGCGCCCGGCCCGCCTCGTCGTGGGCCTTGGCGAGCCGGTCGGCGAGTGGCCCGGGCGGCGCTTCCAGGCGGGCCAGGCCCAGCGTCATCGTCAGGGCGACCAGACGCTGCTGGGCCCCGTCGTGCAGATCGCGCTCGATGCGCCGCCGTTCCGCCTCGAAGGCCTCCACCAGCCGCACCCGGGACCGGGTCAGTTCGGTCACCCTGGCGTCCAGGCCGGTCTCGCGCGGGGCGAGCAGCAGCCGGGTCAGCCCCGCGCGGGCGCCCGACGCGACGCCCAGCAGGTAGGCGCCCAGGGCGAGCAGGACGATCCCGAGCAGGGCGGCACCGGCCGCCGCCGGCCAGGTGGTGACCGTCCACAGCTTGATGACCTTCGCCTCCCTGCCGTCCCCGGCCGTGGCCATCAGCAGCGGGGTGGCGGTCACGGCCGCCGGGAAGAGCAGACCGACCGTGAGCACGAGGGCGTCGACCGGCCACAGCAGACCTGCGAACAGCAGGGCGTGACCGAGCTCCCGCCAGGTGGCCCGCTCCCGCAGCCGGGCGGTCAGCCAGACCCGCAGGCCGGGAGCGGCGGGCGGCAGGTGCGGGTCGGGTGCCGGATCGCGGTCGACCAACCGCAGCCGCCACCGCTCCAGCCGGGCCACCGGTATGCCCGCGAGGGCGGTGCCGAGCAGCAGCGGAAGCCCCACCAGGGCTAGCGCGAGCACCCCGCCGGCCACCACCGACACGACGATGCCCACGAGCACCACCGCGCCGGTCACCGCACCGGTGAGCAGATATCCGGCCGAGCGCCACGGCCACGCGGACAGCGCGTAACCGGGACGGGACATGGCCTGCCAGGAATTTCGAGGCTGCATGCGAATCACCGTAGAAGTCGGCGCCGTGCGGGGCCATCGGCCCAGGCGGAGGCTTCGGGGTATGCCTGGCCCTACCTTTTTTCTCGTCCCTGCCGCACTGCGCCGACCGGCTCCCGGACGGTTTCGTTTCCCTCGGACGACCAGCCCGGCAACGACCGGGCCCGGACAGGGGAGTGGGGCACATGAGCCAGAGGAACGGCGACGCGGTCGTCTTGCACCGGGTGAGCCGGCGGTACGGGTCGGGCGACGGCGCGGTGAGCGCACTGGACGAGGTCTCCCTCACCTTCCCGCGCGGGAGTTTCACCGCCGTGATGGGCCCGTCCGGCTCCGGCAAGTCGACACTGCTGCAGTGCGCCGCGGGCCTCGACCGGCCCACCTCGGGCTCGGTCACCGTCGGCGGCACCGAGCTGACCGGGCTCGGTGAGAGACGGCTGACCCTGCTGCGCCGCGAGCGCGTCGGCTTCGTCTTCCAGGCGTTCAACCTGCTGCCGGCGCTGACCGCCGAGCAGAACGTCGCCCTCCCGCTACGGCTGGCCGGCCGGCGCGTACCGCGGGCCCGGATCCGTGAGGCACTCCACCAGGTCGGACTCGGCGACCGCGCCCGGCACCGGCCCGCCGAGCTGTCCGGCGGGCAGCAACAGCGCGTCGCCCTGGCCCGTGCCCTGATCACCCGCCCCGATGTGCTGTTCGCCGACGAACCGACCGGCGCGCTGGACTCCCGCACCGGACACGAGGTGCTCACGCTGCTGCGCGGCATGGCCGACCGCGAGGGACAGACGGTCGTCATGGTGACCCACGATCCGGTGGCCGCCTCTCGTGCCGACCGTGTGGTCTTCCTGGTCGACGGCCGCGTCCACGGCGAGCTGGCCGGGGCGGGCGCCGACGCCGTCGCCGCGCGGATGACCGGGCTGGAGGCCGTGCCGTGCTGAGCCTCGCCCTGCGCACCCTGCGCGCCCGGTGGATCACCTTCGCCGGCAGCTTCACCGCCCTCGCGCTGGGCGTGGCCCTCCTCACCGTCATGGGACTCGCCCTCGCCTCCTCCCTCGACGCTCCCGCGCGGGAACCGGAGCGGTTCGCCGCCGCCCCGGCCGTGGTCAAGGGCGCGGACACCCTGCGCGTACCGACGCCGAACGGCGAGAAGACCGAGGGACTGGCGCACCCGCGCGCGGTGCCGGCGGCGACCGTCGCGAAGCTGCGCCGGCTCGGCACGGTCGTCGAGGACCGCTCCTACCCCGTCCGCGCCAAGGGCGGCCCCGGCGAGCTGACCGGCCACCCCTGGTCCACCGCCCCGTACGCCCCGTACGCCCTCGAGACGGGCCGTGCGCCCCGCGCGGACGACGAGGTCGTCGTCAGCGGCGACTGGGCACGCCCCGGCACGCGGGTGCGCACGGACCACGGCACCGTGCGGGTCGTGGGCACGGTGGCCGGCCGCGGCTTCGAGCACGCCGTCTTCCACACCGACGCGCGCGCCGCCGAGCTGTCCCCGACCGTCGTCCAGCTGGTCGTCGACGCCGACCCGGCCGCCGTACGGGAGGCGGTGCGCGGAGCCGCGGGCGTCCGGGTCCTCACCGGGGACGACCGCCGGTACGCCGACGCGGATCCCGAACGCGACAGCAAGGCGCTGACCGCGATGAACGCCCTGTTCGGCACGGCGGGCGGGGTCTCCGCCTTCGTCTCGGTGTTCGTGGTGGCGTCCACCTTCGCCTTCGCGGTCGACCGGCGGCGCCGGGAGTTCGGGCTGCTGCGCGCCGCGGGGGCCACGCCCGGTCAGATACGGCGCATGGTGGCCGCCGAGTCCCTGCTGGTCGGGGTGCTCGCCTCGGCCGCCGGCTGCGGGCTCGGCGGGTACGCGGCACCCTTGCTGGCCGCGTGGGTGGTCGACGTGGAGCTGGCGCCGGGCTGGTTCACCATCGGCGACGCGGGCTGGCCGTACCCCGTGGCGTTCTGGACGGGGCTCCTCGTCGCCCTGAGCGGTGCCGTCGTGGCCTCCTGGCGGGCGGGGCGCACGGGCCCCGTCCAGGCGCTGCGCGAGGCGTCCGCCGACAACGGGGCCATGACGCGGGGGCGGCTGCTGTGCGGCACGGCCCTGCTGCTGACCGCCGGGGTGACGCTCGCCGTGGCGCTGCTCGGCGATCCGGGCGACCTGCTGCACCGCAAGACCTACATCACCCGGCCCATGCTGCTGATCACCGCCGCCGCGCTGCTCGCCCCGCCGGTGGTACGTCCGCTGGCCCGGCTGCTGGCCTGGCTTCCGGCCCGGCTGCCGGGGGCGGTCGGCATGCTGATGCGGGAGAACGCGGCCGCCGGGGCGCGCCGTACGGCCGCGGTCGCGGCGCCCGTGCTGGTGACGGTCGCCCTCGCGGGCTCGCTGCTCGGCACCACCGCCACCCTGGACCGCGCCAGGGCCGCCGAGACGCGGGAGCGGACCACCGCGGCGTTCGTCGTCACGGCCGCGGGAGACGGGGCCTTCGACGCGCGGACCCTGGAGCGGCTGCGCGCGGTGCCCGGCGCACGGGTGTCGGCGAGTGCGCCGAGCGCGGTGTACGTCCTGGAGGAGGGCGTGGCGCTGATCAGGTCCGAGGCCCGGGCCGTCGACCCCGGGGCGCTGGCGGCCACCGCGCGGCTGCCGCTCGCCGCGGGGAGGGTCGCCGGCCTCGACGACGGCTCGATCGTCGTCAACGAGGAGTGGGAGCGGCACACGGTCGGGCAGCGCGTACGGGTGTGGCTCGGGGACGGCACGGAACGGACGCTGCGGATCGCCGCGGTGATGACCACCGGCACCGGCGACAACGGCGTCTACGTCACCCCGGCCAACGCGCCGGGCGCGCGCGTGGACCGGGTGGACGTCGCCCTCGCGGACGGTGCCGACGCACGCGCGGTGGCCGCCGGTCTGGAGCGGGCGGTGCGGCCCTTCGGTGGTCAGGTCCGCGCCGGGGACCGGTGGGCGGCCGCCTCGGCCCCCGGGAGCGAACGCACCACCCGTTACGGCCTCCTGCTGGTCCTCGGCATCGCCCTGCTCTACACGGGCATCTCCCTGGCCAACACCATGGTCATGGCGACCTCCGACCGGGTCCGCGACCTCGCGGTACTGCGGCTGGCCGGGGCCACGCGGTGGCAGGTGCTGCGCATGGTGGGCGCGGAGTCGCTGACGGTGGTCGCGGTCGGCGCGGTCCTGGGCCTGGCCGTGACCGCCCTCAACCTGGCCGGTACATGGGGAGCCCTGTTTCTGCTCTCGGTCCCCGCCCCGATCGCCCTCCCCTGGTCCACGCTCGCCGCCGTCACGGCCGCCTGCGCCGTACTCGCCACGGCCTCCGCGGTCGCCCCCGCCGCCCTCGCCCTGCACCGGCCCGCGCCGGAGTCGGCGGGCATCCGCGAGTGACCCTTCCCGGACCGGCGGGCATCCGCGAGTGCCCCCTCCCGAACCGGCGGGTGTCCGTGGATGAGCCCGTAAGCCCCGCTCCGGAACCGGCGGGTGTCCGCGAGTGAGCCCGCGAGGCCCGCTCCGGATGTCCCGTCGGCGCCCTCCCCGCGTGCTTCCGAGGGCCTTCGGAGACCCTCACCACACGCTCCCGAGGGGGAACGGAACGCCACTCCACGAAGAAAAGGATCATGAGATGTTCCTCACACGCCACCCGGCCGCCGCACTCGCTCCGAGCACGCGAAACGGGCGGCATCCGAGGGATGCCGCCCGTTTCGACGGTGTGCGCGAGGGGGGAGTTGAACCCCCACGCCCTTGCGGGCACTGGAACCTGAATCCAGCGCGTCTGCCTATTCCGCCACCCGCGCATTGGGTGTGTCTTCCGCGCCCTGCCCCTTTTGGGGCCCTGCGCCTTCCGACACCCAGAACATTAGCACGCTGGTCGGGATGGATTCACATCCCTTTCCCCGCGGCCGTCCCACCGCCCCCCACCGGCCCCCACGAGCCCGGATCGCCCCGGCCGGCCTCCCCCGGGCCCCGATGTCGCGGCGGTGACCGCTTCACGTATCAACCTCGTACCGGTAGTCCCCGTCTGTACAGGAGCCGGACGGAGTCCACAGCCGGGTGCGGGACACTGGTCTGCGGCCCCCTCTACGATCCATGGCAGAACGACGCGCACGAGCACGACCGAAGGAGTTCGAAGAGAGGCCCCGGAGGGAACTTCGTCAGGCGTCGACACCCGTCGACCGGGCCGACAGGGGGAACCAGCCGATCGACCGGCGCGTGGATACGATCAGTAAGCAGTACCAGGTAGGCGGTGCACGAAACGGTGCGCCGGGCAGTACACAGGACGGCAGCGACGGAGGAGGTGCCCCATGGGAGTCCTGAAGAAGTTCGAGCAGCGTCTCGAAGGTCTGGTCAACGGCACCTTCGCCAAGGTGTTCAAGTCCGAGGTACAGCCCGTGGAGATCGCGGGAGCGCTCCAGCGGGAGTGCGACAACAACGCCACCATCTGGAACCGCGACCGCACCGTCGTACCCAACGACTTCATCGTCGAACTGAGCACCCCGGACTTCGAGCGGCTCAGCCCGTACTCCGGCCAGCTCGGCGACGAGCTCGCCGGCATGGTGCGCGACTACGCCAAGCAGCAGCGCTACACCTTCATGGGCCCCATCAAGGTGCACCTGGAGAAGGCGGACGACCTCGACACCGGCCTGTACCGGGTCCGCAGCCGTACGCTCGCCTCCTCCACCGGCCAGACCCCCGGCGCTCCCGGCGGCGCACCGCCGGCCGGCCGCCCCGGCGGCTACGGCTACCCGTCGGCCGGCCCCGCGGGCGCCCCGCCCATGCCGGCCGCGCCGCCGCCCGGCGGTGGTTACGGCTACCCGCAGCCCGCGGGCGGCCAGCGGCCACCCGCCGCCCCCGCGGCCGGCGGACGCACCCGCTACTGGATCGAGATCAACGGCACCCGCCACCAGATCTCCCGTGCCACCCTCGTGATGGGCCGCAGCACCGAAGCCGACGTGCGGATCGACGACCCCGGCGTCTCCCGCCGGCACTGCGAGATCCGGACCGGAACGCCCTCGACGATCCAGGATCTCGGATCCACCAACGGCATCGTGGTGGACGGGCAGCACACCACCCGCGCTACGCTCCGCGACGGCTCGCGGATCGTCGTGGGCAGCACCACCGTTATCTATAGGCAAGCCGAAGGGTGAAGCGGGGGCAATGTCAGAGCTGACCCTCACGGTCATGCGGCTGGGGTTCCTGGCCGTACTGTGGCTGTTCGTGATCGTGGCCGTGCAGGTCATCCGGAGTGACCTGTTCGGCACCCGTGTCACCCAGCGCGGATCACGGCGGGACGCCGGCCGGCCGCAGCAGGCCGCCCGCCAGGCACCTCCGCAGCAGCGCCAGCAGTCCGGCGGCGGCCGCCGCGGCCGCAACACCCCCACCAAGCTGGTCGTGACCGAGGGCACCCTCACCGGCACCACCGTCGCCCTCCAGGGCCAGACCATCACCCTGGGCCGGGCGCACGACAGCACCATCGTGCTGGACGACGACTACGCCTCCAGCCGCCATGCCAGGATCTACCCGGACCGCGACGGCCAGTGGATCGTCGAGGACCTGAGCTCCACCAACGGCACCTACCTGGACCGGACCCGGCTGACGACCCCCACACCGATTTCGCTGGGCGCACCGATCCGCATCGGCAAGACCGTCATCGAGCTGCGGAAGTAGTGCTACACCAATGAATGAGCGCGAGCGGAGCGAGCACGCAGTGGGGGTCCCCACCCAGGGTCCCGGCGCGCTCCCGACCGGAGGGTGGGCAGTGTGGCTCGACACGACCGGCTGTACCCGGAGCCGACTGGCGAGGTGCGCATGAGCCTGTCTCTGCGCTTCGCCGCCGGATCGCACAAGGGCATGATCCGGGAGGGCAACGAGGACTCCGGTTACGCCGGTCCCCGCCTGCTCGCCATCGCCGACGGCATGGGCGGCGCCGCCGCCGGCGAGGTCGCCTCCTCCGAGGCGATCTCCACCATCGTCGCCCTCGACGACGACGTCCCCGGCTCCGACGTGCTCACCTCGCTCGGCACCGCCGTCCAGCGCGCCAACGACCAGCTGCGCATGATGGTCGAGGAGGACCCCCAGCTCGAGGGCATGGGCACCACCCTGACCGCCCTGCTGTGGACCGGTCAGCGCCTCGGCATGGTGCACGTCGGCGACTCCCGCGCCTACCTCCTGCGCGACGGCGTCCTCACCCAGATCACCCAGGACCACACCTGGGTGCAGCGTCTGGTCGACGAGGGCCGGATCACCGAGGAGGAGGCCACCACCCACCCGCAGCGCTCCCTGCTCATGCGGGCCCTCGGCAGCGGCGAGCACGTCGAACCCGACCTGTCCATCCGCGAGGTCCGGGCCGGCGACCGGTACCTGATCTGCTCCGACGGCCTGTCCGGCGTGGTCTCCCACCAGACCCTCGAGGAAGCCCTGGCCAGCTACCAGGGTCCCGAGGAGACCGTCCAGAACCTGATCGAACTGGCCCTGCGCGGCGGCGGCCCCGACAACATCACCGTGATCGTCGCCGACGTCCTGGACCTCGACACCGGTGACACCCTCGCCGGGCAGCTGTCCGACACCCCGGTCGTGGTCGGCGCCGTGGCCGAGAACCAGAACCAGCTCTCCGACAACGGCATCATGCAGACCCCCGCCGGCCGCGCCTCCGGTCTCGGCCGCCGGCGCCAGGAGGGCGGCGGGGGCGAGTTCGGCCCGCCCGGCAGCGGCGACATCACCGGCTTCATCCCCACCGACGGCTTCGCCTACGGCGACGACGACTTCGTCAAACCCGCCAAGAACCGCCGGTGGCTCAAGCGGTCCGTCTACAGCCTGCTCGCGCTCGCCGTCCTCGGCGGCAGCATGTACGGCGGCTGGCGCTGGACCCAGACGCAGTACTACGTCGGCACCAACGGCGAACACGTCGCCCTGTACCAGGGCATCAGCCAGGACCTGGCCTGGGTCTCCCTCTCCGAGATCGAGAAGGACCACCCGGAGATCGAACTCAAGTACCTGCCGCCCTACCAGCGGAAGCTGGTCGAGGCGACCATCGCCGACGGCGACCTCTACGGCGCCCGCGCGAAGATCGAGGAACTGTCGGTACAGGCCTCCGCGTGCAAGAAGCAGGCCGAGCGGCGCTCCGCCGAGAGCGAGAAGAACGCGAAGACCGGCGAGGGCGAGGCCGGAGGCACCACGGGAACCACACCCGCCTCCTTCACGTCCAAGGCCTCGCCGACGCCGAACCCCTCGGGCTCGACGAAGGCCCCGGAGCAGTCCACGACCCCGTCCACGACCGCCGCACCCACTCCCAGCCCCGGCCCCAGCCTCTCGGAGGAGGAGCAGAAGGTCGTCTCGCTGTGCGGTAAGCAGTAGGCAAGCCGTGAGAGGCCCTGTCACACGATGAGCAGTACTACCAACCCGTCGACGCAGCACACGTCCACGATCGGCGCGATCGGCGCACCCAGCCGCCGCAACACCGAGCTCGCGCTCCTGGTGTTCGCCGTCGTCATCCCGGTCTTCGCCTACGCCAACGTGGGGCTGGCCATCAACGACGAGCTGCCCACCGGGCTGCTGAGCTACGGCCTGGGCCTCGGCCTGATGGCGGGCGTCGGCCACCTCGCCGTACGGAAGTTCGCCCCGTACGCGGACCCGCTGATGCTGCCGCTGGCCACCCTGCTCAACGGCATCGGCCTGGTCGCCATCTGGCGCCTGGACCAGTCGAAGCGGCTGCAGGCGAGCAGCACGTTCGTCGAGGCGGCGCCGCGCCAGCTGATGTACTCCGCGCTCGGTGTCGGCCTGTTCATGGCCGTACTGTTCTTCCTCAAGGACCACCGCGTCCTGCAGCGCTACACCTACATCTCCATGGCCGGCGCGCTGATCCTGCTGCTCCTGCCGCTGGTCCCGGGCCTCGGCCACAACGTCTTCGGCGCCAAGATCTGGATCAAGATCCCGGGTCTCGGCACCCTCCAGCCCGGCGAGTTCGCCAAGATCGTCCTCGCGGTCTTCTTCGCGGGCTACCTCATGGTCAAACGCGACGCCCTGGCCCTCGCCAGCCGCCGCTTCATGGGGCTCTACCTGCCCCGCGGCCGCGACCTCGGCCCGATCATCGTCGTCTGGATCATCTCCATCCTGATCCTGGTCTTCGAGACCGACCTCGGCACCTCGCTGCTGTTCTTCGGCATGTTCGTGATCATGCTGTACGTCGCCACCGAGCGGACCAGCTGGATCGTGTTCGGCCTGCTGATGTCCGCGGCCGGCGCCGTCGGCGTGGCCAGCTTCGAGCCGCACATCCAGACGCGTGTGCAGGCCTGGCTCGACCCGATGCGCGAGTTCGAGCTCAGCCGCGCCGGGGTCCAGGACGGCATCGTCCACTCCGAGCAGGCCATGCAGGCCCTGTGGGCCTTCGGCTCCGGCGGCACCCTCGGCACCGGCTGGGGCCAGGGCAACTCCGACCTCATCGGCTTCGCCTCCAACTCCGACTTCATCCTCGCCACCTTCGGCGAGGAGATCGGCCTGGCCGGCGTCATGGCGCTGATCCTGCTCTACGCGTTGATCGTGGAACGCGGCGTGCGCACCGCCCTCGCCGCCCGCGACCCGTTCGGCAAGCTGCTCGCCATCGGACTGTCCGGCGCCTTCGCGCTCCAGGTCTTCGTCGTCGCCGGCGGCGTCATGGGCCTCATCCCGCTGACCGGTATGACGATGCCCTTCCTGGCGTACGGAGGCTCCTCCGTCATCGCCAACTGGGCGCTGATCGGCATCCTGCTCAGGATCAGCGACACCGCCCGCCGTCCGGCGCCCGCCCCCGCCACCAACCCCGACGCCGAGATGACCCAGGTGGTCCGCCCGTGAACAAGCCCCTGCGCCGGGTCGCGATCTTCTGCGGCCTGCTCATCCTCGCCCTGCTCATCCGGGGCAACTGGCTGCAGTACGTCCAGGCCGACAAGCTGGCCTCCGACGACGAGAACCGCCGCGTCAACATCGAGCGCTACGCCACCCCGCGCGGCAACATCATCGTCGACGGCAAGGCGATCACCGGTTCCGTCGAGTCCAAGAGCGGCGACTACAAGTTCAAGCGCACCTGGACCGACGGCGCCATGTGGGCGCCGGTCACCGGCTACTCCTCGCAGGCCTTCGGAGCCAACCAGCTGGAGAAGCTGGAGGACGGCATCCTCACCGGCAACGACGACCGGCTCTTCTTCCGCAACACCCTCGACATGATCACGGGCAAGCCGAAGGAGGGCGGCAGCGTCGTCACCACCCTCGACGCCGCCGCGCAGAAGGCCGCGTACGAGGGTCTCGGCGACAAGAAGGGCGCCGTCGCCGCGATCGAACCGTCGACCGGCAAGATCCTGGCGCTGGCCTCCACGCCGTCCTACGACCCGTCGAAGTTCGCCGGAACCTCCGACAAGGACGCCGAGGCCTGGAAGAAGGTCCAGAAGGAGAACAACCCCGACGACCCGATGCTGAACCGGGCGCTGCGCGAGGCCTATTCGCCGGGCTCCACCTTCAAGGTGGTCACCGCCGCGGCGGCGCTGGAGGAGGGCTTGGTCACCGACATCGACGCCAAGACCGACACGCCGGAACCGTGGATCATGCCGGACACCACCACGCCCCTGCGCAACCACGGGAACATCCGCTGCGAGAACGCCTCCCTGCGAGAGTCCCTCAGGGTCTCCTGCAACAGCGTCTTCGGCAAGCTCAGCCACGAGGTCGGCAACGAGAAGATGATCGAGTACGCGGAGAAGTTCGGCTTCAACAACCCCGAGCTGGACACCCCCGTCCGCGCCGCCGAGAGCGTCTTCCCCGAGGACAACCGGTCGCAGAACGCCATGGCCGGCATCGGCCAGGCCTCCAACCGCGCCACCCCCCTCCAGATGGCCATGGTCACCGCGGCCATCGCCAACGACGGCAAGCTGATGAAGCCGTACATGGTCGACCAGCTCAAGGCCGCGAACCTGGACACCATCGAGACGACCGAACCGCAGGAGCTGTCCCAGCCCGTCTCCTCGGAGAACGCGCAGAAGATCCAGGAGATGATGGAGACCGTCGTCGAGGAGGGCACCGGAGGCAACGCCAAGATCGACGGCGTCACCGTCGGCGGCAAGACCGGTACCGCCGAGCGCGGCATCAACAACAGCGAGACGCCCTACGCCTGGTTCATCTCGTACGCCAAGACCGACGAGGGTTCCCCGGTCGCCGTCGCCGTCGTCGTCGAGGACAGCAACGCGACCGGTGCCGACATCAGCGGTGGCGGTCTGGCCGCACCGATCGCCAAGGACGTGATGGAAGCGGTCATCAAGGGCAAGCAGTGACCCCCGTCACGTTTGCTTCACATCGGTGCACGTTGCGGTACCGGTCCCGTATCGGCTGACGCACTTGGCCAGGTCACACAAAAAGAGCCGGGTACGGTAGGCCCGGACGGCAGCCTCCGGCGGCACGCGTGTGCCGCCCGGGACCGACGGAGAGGGCTGGTAGTAGCTATGGAAGAGCCGCGTCGCCTCGGCGGCCGGTACGAGCTGGGCCCGGTGCTCGGCCGTGGTGGCATGGCGGAGGTTTACCACGCGCATGACACCAGGCTCGGGCGCCAGGTGGCGGTGAAGACGCTGCGTGCGGATCTCGCACGCGATCCGTCCTTCCAGGCCCGGTTCCGCCGGGAGGCCCAGTCGGCCGCCTCGCTCAACCATCCCGCGATCGTCGCGGTCTACGACACGGGCGAGGACTACATCGACAACGTGTCGATCCCGTACATCGTCATGGAGTACGTCGACGGCTCCACACTCCGTGAGCTCCTGCACAGTGGCCGCAAGCTGCTGCCGGAGCGCACGCTGGAGATGACCATCGGCATCCTCCAGGCCCTGGAGTACTCCCACCGGGCCGGCATCGTCCACCGCGACATCAAGCCCGCCAACGTCATGCTGACGCGCAACGGCCAGGTCAAGGTCATGGACTTCGGCATCGCCCGCGCGATGGGCGACTCCGGCATGACGATGACCCAGACCTCGGCCGTCATCGGCACCGCCCAGTACCTCTCGCCGGAGCAGGCCAAGGGCGAGCAGGTCGACGCGCGCTCCGACCTGTACTCCACCGGCTGCCTGCTGTACGAACTGCTGACCGTCCGGCCGCCCTTCGTGGGCGACTCCCCGGTCGCGGTCGCCTACCAGCACGTACGGGAGGAACCGCAGCCGCCGAGCGTCTTCGACCCCGAGATCACGCCCGAGATGGACGCGATCGTGCTGAAGGCGCTGGTCAAGGACCCCGACTACCGGTACCAGTCGGCCGACGAGATGCGCGCCGACATCGAGGCATGCCTCGA
>NZ_JAGMUJ010000047.1 GCF_019049255.1 Streptomyces sp. AC558_RSS880
CCTCCCCCAGTGCCTTAAAGGCCTGGGAGGTGCCCCCAGGGCGGCACGGGTGGGCTGGGGGTACCCCCTCTGGGGGAGGCACCCCGCAAGCGCCGGGCCGCGCGACCCACCCCCGCCCAGCCCTCACACCGGGCACCCCATAAGCGCCGGCCCGCAGGACCACCCCCGCGCACCGGAAAACCAGTGACCCGTTGCCGGAAGGGCATGACATGCTCAGGACCGTGGAGACCAAGTCCGTCAGTCCCGTGTTCGTGGGCCGCAGCACCGAACTCGACACACTGAACACCGCCCTCACCCGCGCCGCCGCCGAGCCCCAGGCACTGCTCATCGGAGGCGAGGCCGGCGTCGGAAAGACCCGCCTCGTCGAGGAGTTCGCCGCCGCGGCCCGCCGCCGCGGCGCGATCGTCGCCCTCGGCGGCTGCGTCGAGATCGGCGCCGACGGACTGCCCTTCGCCCCCTTCTCCACCGCCCTGCGCCAACTCCGCCGCGAACTGCCCGGCCAACTGGCCGCCGCCGCCTCCGGACAGGAGGAGGAACTCGCCCGCCTGCTCCCCGAGATCGGCACCGCCGCCGCCCGCGAGGCCCGCCGCGACGAACAGGGCGTGGCCCGCCTCTTCGAACTCACCGCCCGCCTGCTGGAGCGCGTCGCCGCCGACCGCACCGTCGTCCTCGCCCTGGAGGACCTGCACTGGGCCGACGCCTCCACCCGCCACCTGCTCGCCTACCTGTTCCGCACCCTGCGCACCGGCCGCCTCGTCGTCCTCGCCACCTACCGTTCCGACGACATCCACCGCCGCCACCCCCTGCGCCCCCTCCTCGCCGAACTCGACCGGCTCCGCACGGTCCAGCGCGTCGAGCTCGGCCGCTTCAACCGCGAGGAGGTGCACCGGCAGATCGCCGGCATCCTCGCCCGCGAACCCGACCCCGACCGCGTCGACGACATCTTCGAACGCTCCGACGGCAACGCCTTCTTCGTCGAGGAACTCGCCGTCGCCGCCGACGAGGGCTGCTGCACCGGTCTCACCGACTCCCTGCGCGACCTGCTCCTGGTCCGCGTCGAGGGACTGCCGGAGAGCGCCCAGCGGGTCGCCCGGATCGTCGCCGAGGGCGGCTCCACCGTCGAGGACCGACTGCTGGCCGCGGTCGCCCGGCTCACCGAGGACGACCTCATCGAGGCCCTGCGGGCCGGCGTCAACGCGAGCATCCTCGCCCCCGCACCCGACCGCGACGGCTACCGCTTCCGCCACTCCCTGGTCCGCGAGGCCGTCAGCGACGACCTGCTGCCCGGCGAACGCTCCCGCCTCAACCGCCGCTACGCCGAGGCCCTGGAGGCCGACCCCACCCTCGTCCCCGCCGACGAGCGGGTGACCCGCCTGGCCAGCTACTGGTACCACGCCCACGACGCGGCCAAGGCCCTGCCCGCCGTCCTCGACGCCTCCGTCGAAGCCCGCCGGCGCCACGCCTACTCCGAGCAACTGGGCCTGCTGGAAAGGGCGATGGAGCTGTGGGACACCGTCCCCGACACCGTACGGGCCACCCTGCGCCCCCTCGACTACGCCGAGGTCTACCCTCCTCCCCCACTGCCTGAAGGGCGTGGGGGCACCTCCAGCGGCTGCGACCCCGGGACGACGCCGCTGCGCTACCTCGACCTGATGGCAGAGGCAGCCGTCGCCGGCCGCCTCTGCGGGGAACGCGAACGCTCGATGAAGATCACCAAGCGGGCGCTGCGCCTCCTCGACGAGGACCCCGACCCCCTGCGCGCCGCCTGGTTCTGGGTGCAGCGCTCCCGGCTCACCCAGGCCCTCGCCCGCGGCGACGGCTGGGCCGAACTCGGCACCGCACAGGACCTGGTGCGCGGACTGCCCCCCTCCGAGGTGCACGCCGAGGTCCTCGCCTCCGCGGCCAGCTGGTCGATGCTGCACGAACCCGGCCCGGAGGCCATGGCCGCCGCCGAACGCGCCGTCGAGTACGCCCGTATGGTCGGCGCCCACGACATCGAGCTCAACGCCCGGCTCACCCTCGGCGGCCTCATGGTCGACGCCGGTGACATCGAGTCCGGGCTCGCCGAGATGTACGAGGTCAAGGACCGGGCGACCGAACTGGGCGTGGACATGGTGGTGGCCCGCGCCCATGTCAACCTCCCGTCCGTCCTCGAAGGCGTCGGCCGCTCCCAGGAGGCCGCGGACCTCCTCCAGGAGGGTGTCCACGTCACCCGCAGGCTCGGGCTGCTGGACTCCGAGAGCTGGGTGTGGGGCAACCTCGCCGAGTCCCTCCACTCCCTCGGCCGCTGGGACGAGGCCGCCCGCGCCGCGGCCGACGCCCGGCGTCTCGAACAGAGCGCCAAGCAGCGTGCCGGGGGCTCGATGCGCCTGGCGTATCTCGCGTACGACCGGGGGGACACGGCCACGGCGGCCCGCCGGCTCGCCGACGCCCGCACCGTCTTCGGCACCCACGACCCGATGCCGCAGTACGCCCTCCCCATGAAGCGGGTCGCCATCGGCATCGCCGCCGCCGAGAGCCGCCTGGCCGACGTCCGTGCCGAACTGCTCGCCGTGCTCGACGCCGGACTCCCACCCGGCACCCAGCGCTACGGCTGGCCCCTGCTGCTCGCCGCCACGACCGCCGAGGCGGACGCCCACGGTGACCCGGCGACCGAGCCGGGCCGCCCGGAGATCCTGGAACGGATCCGCAGGGCGGCCAAGAACCTGGCGACCGGAGTGCCCGTGTGGCAGGCCTACGACCAGTGGCTGCGTGCCGAGTTGCTGCGCGCCGAGGCCAGGTTCGAACCGGACGAGTGGTCCGCGGCCGTCGAGGCGGTGGAGCCACTGGGGCGGCCCTACGACCTCGCACGCGTCCGGCTCCGGCTCGCCGAGGCGCTGCTCGCCACCGGAGCGGGCGACGACGAGCGTGCCCGCGCCACGGAACTGCTGCGGCTGGTCGACGCCGTCGCCGGCCACCTCGGCGCCGAACCGCTGGCCCGCTCCGCCGCCCTGCTGGCGCAGCGCGCACGCCTCGCGCTGACCCCCGCCGTCCGGGATGCGGCTCCCGGGCCCGCCGATCCGGCCGAGGCGCTCGGACTCACCAGCCGGGAGCGCGACGTGCTGCGCCTGGTGGCCGCCGGCCACACCAACCGCCGTATCGCCGGGGAACTGTTCATCTCCCCGAAGACGGCCAGCGTCCACGTCTCCAACATCCTCGCCAAACTGGGCGTCTCCGGACGGGGCGAGGCGGCGGCGGTGGCGCACCGGCTCGCTCTGTTCGCGGCGGAGACGGATGAGCGGCTGGCGGCGGGACAATAGGTGGACGACCCGGTCGCCCTTGGGAAGGGGAGCGATGTTCAACGCCTTCGAGGAACTGTTCGCCCCTGGCCGTAAGCACACCCGCGACGAGCAGAACCGCCTGGAACTGACCCGGGAGGACGTCGGTGACGCCGACCCCGGACGCGGACCGATAGACCTCGCCTCCGGAAAGGTCACCGTACGCCGGTCGACGGCGCCGGAGGAGGAGCCCGAGGAGGAGCCCGAGACGGACTGAGCGACTAGCTCACCTCCAGCTCCAGGATCCGGTCGTCCCCCTCCTTCGGATTGCCACGCCCGTCCGTATTGCTGGTGACCAGCCACAGCTTGTTGCCGCCCGACGCCGCCACCGTGCGCAGCCGGCCGTACTCGCCCTCCAGGAAGGCCTGCGGGGCCGCCGACGCCTCCGTGCCCTTCAGCGGGATGCGCCACAGCCGCTCGCCGCGCAGGCCCGCCATCCAGACCGAGCCCTCGGCGTGCGCGATGCCGCTGGGGGAGGCCTCGTCGGTGCTCCACTGGTCGACCGGGTCGTGGAAGCCGCCGTCGTCCGACTCGCCCTCCGCCTCCGGCCAGCCGTAGTTGTCGCCCGGCCTGATCGCGTTCAGCTCGTCCCAGGTGTTCTGGCCGAACTCCGCGGCGAACAGCCGCTGCTTGCCGTCCCACGCCAGGCCCTGCACATTGCGGTGGCCGTACGAGTAGACCGCGGAGTCGGGGAACGGATTGCCCGGGGCCGGCTCGCCCTCCGGGGTCAGCCGCAGGATCTTGCCGCCCAGGGACTCCTTGTCCTGGGACAGCCCCGTGTCACCGCTCTCGCCCGTGCCCGCGTACAGCATCCTGTCCGGGCCGAAGGCGATCCGCCCGCCGTTGTGGACCTCGCCCTTGGGGATGCCCCGGAAGACGGTGTCCGGCGCTCCCAGCTGCTCACCGGCCGGTTTCCCCTCGTCGTAGATCATGCGGACGATGCGGTTGTCGGAGGCCGAGGTGAAGTACGCGTAGATCATGTGGTCCGAGGCGTACGCGGGGGAGAGGGCGATGCCGAGCAGGCCGCCCTCGCCGGACGGTGACACCCCGGGCACCTCGCCCAGCTCGGTCTTCTCGCCGGTCTTCCCGTCGACCCGGGTGATCGTCGCCTCGTCCCGGGAGGAGACCAGCAGGTCGCCGTCGGCCAGCGGGGCCAGGCCCCAGGGGGAGCTCAGGCCCGTGGTCACCGTGCGGACCACCTTCACCGAGCCCTTCGCGGGCGGTGTCTCCTCCGCGCTCCCCTCCGGCGACGAGGACGGCGACGTCGCCGCCGTACCGGTCGGGGAGGCGCTGCCGTCTCCGCCCGGCGGTCCTCCGTCGTCGGAGGAGCAGCCGGCGGTCAGCAGGAGCGCGGCGGCGGCCAGTACGGCCGTCACGGCTCGTCGTTGCACGATCTCGTCCCTTCGACGCGGCGGGGTCCTACCTGTCATACACCGCTCGTGCTCCCGAAGTTCCCGATCGCGGACCCCCGAACCGCGAGATCGCCGCCGCCGGTCCGCCGTTCAGTCCCACGACCCCTGTGCCGCGGGCAGTTCCGCGATCTCCACGAGGTCGCGCTCCGTCAGGCGCAGGTCCACCGCGGCCGCGTTCTCCGCGACCCACCGCTCCCGCTTGGCGCCGGGGACCGGGATCACCTGGCGGCCCCGGCTCAGCACCCAGGCCAGCGCCACCTGCGCCGGGGTGACGTGCTCGCCGTGCCGGCGGGCGACGCGGCGCAGGCCGGCCACGATCGGCTGGTTCGCGGCCATCATCTCGGCCGTGAAGCGGGGGTGCCGGGCGCGCAGGTCGTCCGCCTCGAAGCCCACGCCGGGCGTCAGCGTCCCGGTCAGGAAGCCGTTGCCCAGCGGCATCGCCGCCAGGAAACCGATTCCCCGCGACGCGCACCACGGCAGCAGTGCCCGGAGCGCCTCCGGCGACCACACCGACAGCTCCGCCTCCACCGCGCTCACCGGGAAGACCTGCTGCACCCGCTCCAGCTGCCGGATCGTCGTGTCGTGCAGCCGCGCCCCCGGCCGCCGCGCCGAGCGGGCCCCCACCGCGCACAGCCCCAGCGCCCGTACCTTGCCCGCCCGCACGAGCTCGGCCATCGCACCCCAGGTCTCCTCGACCGGGACCTCCGGGTCGGCGCGGTGCAGCTGGTAGAGGTCGATGACGTCGGTCTGGAGCCGGCGCAGCGACGCGTCGCAGGCCCTTCTCACGTATCCGGGGCGGCCGTTGGCCACGATGTGCTGATCACCCACCAGCAGCCCGACCTTCGTGGACACGAAGGCGTCGGAGCGCCGCTCCTTCAACACCCGCCCGAGCAGCAGTTCGTTGGTGAACGGGCCGTACATGTCGGCGGTGTCGAGGAGCGTCGAGCCCGCGTCCAGCGCCCGGTGCACCGCCCTGAGCGACTCCTCGCCGCGCTGCCGGGACGTGCTGTAGGCCCAGCTCATCGGCATGCACCCGAGTCCGACGGCCCCCACCGCGAGCGCCCCCGCGCCGATCGTCCTGCGCTCCACCTGGTCGTGACCCTCCCTCTCCGGCCCCCCAACCTAACCTCTGCGCCCCCGGGCTCCTGAACTAGCCTCCGGACCATGACTGCTGCTGACGTATGGCTTCCCATTCCGCCGGACGAGATCGAGGGCCTTCCCGAGGGGCCGCACTACCGTTTCTGGGACGGCGCCGAGGAGTTCCCCGCCGACCCGGCCGACTGCGCCTTCTACGTCGTGCCCTACATGAAGCCCGCCGAGATCGGTGTGCGCCCGATGCCGCTGATGCGCTCCGTCCGCGTCGTGCAGACCCTGTCGGCCGGCACCGACCACGTGGAGCCCGGCCTGAAGGGCCTGCCCGCCGGCGTACGGCTGTGCAACGCGCGCGGTGTGCACGAGGCCAGCACCGCCGAGCTCACGCTCGCGCTGATCCTGGCCTCCCTGCGCGGCATCCCCGATTTCGTGCGGGCGCAGGACAAGGGGGAGTGGCGCGGCGGGTTCCGGCCCGCGCTCGCCGACAAGAACGTGCTCATCGTGGGGTACGGCTCGATCGGCGCGGCCATCGAGGACCGGCTCGTTCCGTTCGAGCTCGCGCGGGTGGCGCGCGTCGCGCGCTCCGCACGCACCACGGAGCGCGGGCCGGTGCACCCGCTCACCGAACTGCCCGCCCTGCTCCCGGAGGCGGACGTCGTCGTCCTGTCCACGCCGCTGACCGAGGCCACCCGGCACCTCGCGGACGCCGCGTTCCTGGCCCGGATGAAGGACGGCGCCCTGCTGGTGAACGTGGCCCGCGGCGGCGTCGTCGACACCAAGGCGCTGCTCACCGAGGTGGAGAGCGGCCGCATCACCGCGGCCCTCGACGTCACCGATCCCGAACCGCTGCCCTCGGAACATCCCCTGTGGCGGGCGCCGGGCGTCCTCATCAGCCCGCACGTCGGCGGACCCACCTCCGCCTTCCGGCCGCGCGCCGAGCGGTTGCTGGTCGATCAGTTGCGCCGTTATCTGAACCAGGAGGAGCTCGGCAACGTGATCCTGGTGACGGGAGCGGAAGCCCCGTAGTCCGCTTCGGGTACCGTCCGCGTTTCTCCGGGCGCGGTGGGTACTCATATATCAGTTGATCGTTACGGAGCGTAGAGAACCTATGTCCCTGAGTGACGATACTGGTGTATCGTCCCGACAGGGGCCGCGCCGCTGACCAACGGCGCGGGGGCAGGACACTGCGGACAGTGAGGGGGGCGACGGACGATGCACGGCCCATGGACGAGCGATCCGACGCGGCGGAGCCGTCGGCGACGACCGTTGCGCACGGCCGCGCGCAGCCGCGGTCACCACAGCGGCCACCGCACCCGGCACAGCGGCCCTCACGACGGTCCCGGCCGTCACCACCCCGGGCGCGGCAGCCGCCGCGGGCGTGCCCACCCGGTGCACCAGGGACCGAAGGGCCCGGGAGCGGAGCGGACCGGGAGGTGCCGGTGAGCGCGCCGACCCCCACCTCCACGCTCGACGGAGCACTGCGGCAGCAGCCCGCGCCGACGGCGCCGCCGTCCGGCGCACCGGCCGTCGGCCGCCGGCCCGGTCCGGCCGCCCAACTCGTTCTGGCCCTGGTCTGCGCCGCCTACGCCGTCGGCGCCGCGTTCGGCTGGGGCTCGGAGCGCCTCGCACTGATCATGGGCGACTTCGGGCTGTGCGCCGCGGCCGGTGCCGCCGCCGTGTCCTGCTTCGTCTACGCACGCAGCCCCCGCACCCGGTTCCGGCCCGCCTGGGTGATGTTCGGCCTCTCCTCGGCCATGGCCTCCCTGGGCAACCTGGTCTGGGGGTGGTACGAGGTCGTCCTCGGGCTTCCCGTGCCCAGCCCCAGCTACGCCGACCTGTTCTTCCTGTGCTTCGCGCCACCCGCCATCGTGGGACTGCTGGTGCTCGCCAAACGGCCCGTGACCAAGGCCGGCTGGGTCTGTCTCTCCTTGGACGCCTGGCTGATCGGCGGCTCCCTGCTCACCCTCGCGTGGAGCCTCGCACTCGCCCAGGCCGCCCGGGCCGAGGGGCCGGACGTCGCGCACACCGCGCTGTCACTGGCGTACCCGCTGCTCGACATCGCCCTGGTCAGCATGGTGCTCGCGCTGCACTTCCGGCGCTCGGAGGTCAACCGGTCCGCGGTCAACACCGCGATCGGCGCGCTCGCGCTGACCGTGATGTGCGACGCCCTGTTCACCTCTCCGCTGCTGCACGCCGGCTACCGCTCCGGACAGCTGCTCGACGCGGGCTGGTTCGCCGGCTCGCTGCTCCTGGCGTACGCCCCCTGGACCGCGCCCCGCGGCGGACGGCCCGAGCCGGACGGGCACACACGCGTGGTCCGCGAGCACCTGCCCGGCCGGTGCGGCACGCCGGACCACCACCACGGGCCGCCGCCCGGCGGGCCCACCCGGTATCCGCTCTCCCGGCCCATCGCCGGTTCCCTCGCCGCACTCACGCCGTACCTCGCCGCGGCCGTGTGCACCCTGGGCATCCTCTACAACGTCCTCAACGGCCGCAGCGTCGACCGCGTGGTCCTGCTCACCGGGGGCACCGTGGTGCTCGCGCTCGTCGTGCGCCAGGGCATCATGCTGCTCGACAACATCACCCTGACCCAGGAACTGGCGCAGCAGGAGAACCACTTCCGCTCCCTGGTGCAGGGCTCCAGCGACGTCATCATGATCGCCGCCCCCAGCGGCATCCTCCGCTACGTCTCCCCGGCCGCCGCCGGGGTGTACGGCAGGCCCGCGGAGGAGCTGGAGGGGACCGAACTGGCCAGTCTCATCCACCCGGAGGACCTGGGCTGCGTCGTGCACGAGGTGCGCCGCTTCCTCGCCGCCGACCCGGTCGAGGAACCCACCACCCGGATCGAGTGCCGCTTCCGCTCCGGCAGTGGGGGAGGCTGGCTGAACGTCGAGTCGACCGTCAACCGGCACCACGGCGGCCTGATCTTCAACAGCCGCGACGTGACCGAACGCGTGCGGCTCCAAGCACAGCTCCAGCACAACGCGGAGCACGACCCGCTCACCGACCTGCCCAACCGCGCCCTGTTCACCCGGCGCGTCCAGCAGGCCCTGTCCGGCCGCCGCGCCTCGGACCGCGGGGCCGCCCTCAGAGGCACGGCGGTGCTCTTCATCGACCTGGACGGCTTCAAGGGCGTCAACGACACCATCGGGCACCAGGCCGGGGACGAGCTGCTCGTCCAGGCCGCCCGCAGACTCCAGGACGCGGTCCGCAAGGGCGACACCGCGTCCCGGCTGGGCGGCGACGAGTTCGCGGCCCTGATCGTCGGCGACGGCGCCCGTGACCGGGACGCCCGCGAGCGGCACATCCTGGAGCTCGCCGACCGCCTGAGAGTGACCCTCTCCCAGCCCTACGTCATCGACGGCAACGATGTCCGGGTCAACGCCTCCATCGGCGTGGCCTTCGCCGAACCCGGCCTCGGCGCGGGCGAACTGCTGCGCAACGCCGACCTCGCCATGTACCGGGCCAAGGCCGCCGGCAAGGGCCGCGTGGAGCTGTACAAGCCGCAGATGCAGCAGGACGTGGTGCGCAGGGCGGAGCTGGCCACCCGGCTGCGCGCGGCGCTGCACCACGGCGAGTTCGCCCTGCTGCACCAGCCGGTGGTGTCCCTGGAGGACGGCCGGATCACCTCGGTCTGCGCCCAGGCGCGCTGGCGCTCCTCCCAGGGCGTGCTGTTCACCCCCGCGGAGTTCCTGCGCGTGGCCGAGGACAGCGAGAAGACCGCCGAGCTGGGCCGCTGGGTGCTGGAGGAGGCCGTCGAACAGGCCGCCGAACGGCACGCGATCGGTCTGCCCGTCCCGGTGGCCGTCCGGCTGAGCGCGCACCGGCTCCTTGACCGGTCACTGCCCCTGGGATCGATCGAGGCCCTGCTGACCCGGTACGGGCTGCCGTCCGGCTCCCTGGTCGTCGAGCTGGCCGACACCGACCCCAGGGTGTCGCTCGACGAGCTGGAGCGCCGGCTGGCCGTGCTCAAGCGGCTCGGCGTCCGGATCGCGCTCGACGGCTTCGGCAGCGGACCCGGGACGATCATGGCCCTGAGGCGGCTCCCCGTCGACGTACTGAAGCTCGACCGGGGCCTGGTCGACGGCGTGGTGGAGTCCGCGCGGCTGCACAAGATCACCAGCGGTCTGCTGCGGATCGCCTCCGACCTCGGGATGCAGTCCGTGGCCGACGGCGTGGATCTGCCCGAGCAGGTCGCGGCCCTGCGCGCGATGGGCTGCACGCACGGCCAGGGCAAGGCGTTCTCCGGGCCGCTGGACGAGTACCGGCTGCGCAGGGCGCTGGCCGCCGGGCACTATCCGGTGCTGCCGGGACCGGCCGAACCCGTGTTCGTCGGCCGGGGTTCCGGGGTGTACTCCACCGGGGTGACCGCCGTACTCCAGGGCGGTCCGGCGCTGCGCTCACATAATGAGACTCCCGTCCCACCCACTTGACACTGGGTGCGCGCCGGGTGGAGGGTCAGTGCCATGCGCACCCGAATTCTCGTACTTGGAAAGCGCGTCGGCTGACGCTGAGCCTCCACCGCTCAGCGACCACCACCCGGCGCGCTCCCCTCGCTTGCCTTATGGCACGAGGGGTTTTTTGTTGCACAGGCACCTGCCGAGCAGCACGCGTGACCCGTACAAACTTCGCAAAAACCCTCAGCATCGAGAAGAGAATGCCGATGACCGAGCAGGCCACCGGGGCCCATCACCCGCAGCCCCGGCCCCGATCCGGAGGACAGTCCGCCCCCGTCGAGCACGTCACGGGCGCACAGTCCCTCATTCGCTCTCTCGAGGAGGTCGGCGCCGACACGGTATTCGGCATTCCCGGCGGCACCATCCTGCCGGCGTACGACCCCCTGATGGACTCCACGCGGGTGCGTCACGTGCTGGTCCGCCACGAGCAGGGTGCCGGCCACGCGGCCACCGGTTACGCCCAGGCCACCGGCAAGGTCGGGGTGTGCATGGCGACGTCCGGTCCGGGCGCCACCAACCTGGTCACCCCGATCGCGGACGCGCACATGGACTCCGTGCCGCTGGTCGCGATCACCGGGCAGGTCGTCTCCAAGGCGATCGGCACGGACGCCTTCCAGGAGGCGGACATCGTCGGTATCACCATGCCGATCACCAAGCACAGCTTCCTGGTCACCAAGGCGGAGGACATCCCCCGGGCGATCGCCCAGGCGTTCCACATCGCCTCCACCGGCCGCCCGGGTCCGGTCCTGGTCGACATCCCCAAGGACATCCTCCAGGCGAAGACCACCTTCTCCTGGCCGCCCACCATGGACCTGCCCGGCTACCGGCCCGTCACCAAGCCGCACGCCAAGCAGATCCGCGAGGCCGCCAAGCTGATCACCGCCGCGAAGCGGCCGGTCCTCTACGTCGGCGGCGGCGTCCTCAAGGCGCGGGCCACCGCCGAGCTGAAGATGCTCGCCGAACTCACCGGAGCGCCCGTCACCACCACCCTGATGGCGCTCGGCGCGTTCCCCGACAGCCACCCGCTGCACGTGGGAATGCCGGGCATGCACGGTTCGGTCACCGCCGTCACCGCGCTGCAGAAGGCCGACCTGATCGTCGCCCTCGGAGCCCGCTTCGACGACCGCGTCACCGGCAAGCTGGACAGCTTCGCCCCGTACGCCAAGATCGTCCACGCCGACATCGACCCGGCCGAGATCGGCAAGAACCGCCCCGCCGACGTGCCGATCGTCGGTGACGCCCGCGAGGTCCTCGCCGACCTCATCCAGGCCGTCCAGAAGGAGCACGCCGAGGGCGGCAAGGGCGACTACACCGCCTGGTGGAAGGACCTGAACCGCTGGCGCGAGACCTACCCGCTCGGCTACGACCAGCCCGAGGACGGCTCGCTCTCCCCGCAGCAGGTCATCGAGCGCATCGGGCAGCTGGCGCCCGAGGGCACGATCTTCACGGCCGGCGTCGGCCAGCACCAGATGTGGGCCGCGCACTTCATCCAGTACGACAAGCCCGCCACCTGGCTGAACTCCGGCGGCGCCGGAACCATGGGCTACTCGGTCCCGGCCGCCATGGGCGCCAAGGCGGGCGCCCCCGACCGCGCGGTCTGGGCGATCGACGGCGACGGCTGCTTCCAGATGACCAACCAGGAGCTCACCACCTGCGCCCTGAACAACATCCCGATCAAGGTCGCCATCATCAACAACGGCGCCCTCGGGATGGTCCGCCAGTGGCAGACCCTCTTCTACAACCAGCGGTACTCCAACACGGTGCTGCACTCCGGCCCCGGCGCGGACGGCACCGAGAAGAGCGCCGGCACCCGCGTCCCCGACTTCGTGAAGCTGTCGGAGGCCATGGGCTGCTACGCGATCCGCTGCGAGGACCCGGCCGACCTCGACAAGGTCATCGAGGAGGCGAACTCCATCAACGACCGCCCGGTCGTCGTGGACTTCATCGTCCACGAGGACGCGATGGTGTGGCCGATGGTCGCCGCCGGCACCTCCAACGACGAGATCATGGCCGCCCGGGACGTCCGCCCCGACTTCGGCGACAACGAAGACGACTGAGAGCCGTCAGGACTTTCAAGCAGAGGAAGCAGATCATGTCCAAGCACACGCTCTCCGTCCTGGTGGAGAACACCCCGGGCATCCTGGCCCGGATCGCCGCCCTGTTCTCCCGCCGCGGCTTCAACATCGACTCGCTCGCCGTCGGCGTCACCGAGCACCCCGACATCTCCCGCATCACCATCGTGGTGAGCGTCGAGGAGTTCCCGCTGGAGCAGGTCACCAAGCAGCTCAACAAGCTCGTCAACGTGCTGAAGATCGTCGAGCTCGAACCCGGGCAGGCCGTTCAGCGCGAACTCGTTCTGGTGAAGGTGCGCGCCGACAACGAGACGCGTTCCCAGATCGTCGAGATCGTCCAGCTGTTCCGCGCCAAGACCGTGGACGTCTCCCCGGAGGCCGTGACCATCGAGGCCACCGGCAGCAGCGACAAGCTGTCCGCCATGCTCAAGATGCTGGAGCCGTTCGGCATCAAGGAGCTCGTCCAGTCCGGCACGATCGCGATCGGACGCGGTGCCCGTTCCATCACGGACCGGTCGCTGCGCGCCCTGGACCGGTCGGCGTAAGACCCGTAAGCGGGCGGCCGGAAGATGACCGGCCGCCCGTATTCCGAGACCGAGAAACTTCCCTTCCCCCCACCGGCATACGGTGGGACGCAACACCCGCACACAAGGAGAGAACCCAGTGGCCGAGCTGTTCTACGACGCCGACGCCGACCTGTCCATCATCCAGGGCCGCAAGGTCGCGGTCATCGGTTACGGCAGCCAGGGCCACGCCCACGCCCTGTCGCTCCGTGACTCGGGTGTCGACGTCCGTGTCGGTCTGCACGAGGGCTCCAAGTCCAAAGCCAAGGCCGAGGAGCAGGGCCTGCGCGTGGTGAGCCCGTCCGAGGCCGCCGCCGAGGCCGACGTCATCATGATCCTGGTCCCGGACCCGATCCAGGCCGAGGTCTACGAGAAGCACATCAAGGACAATCTGAAGGACGGCGACGCGCTGTTCTTCGGCCACGGCCTGAACATCCGCTACGGCTTCATCAAGCCCCCGGCCGGCGTGGACGTCTGCATGGTCGCCCCCAAGGGCCCGGGCCACCTGGTGCGCCGTCAGTACGAGGAGGGCCGCGGCGTTCCCTGTATCGCCGCCGTCGAGCAGGACGCCACGGGCAACGGCTTCGAGCTGGCCCTGTCGTACGCGAAGGGCATCGGCGGCACCCGCGCCGGCGTCATCAAGACGACCTTCACCGAGGAGACCGAGACCGACCTCTTCGGTGAGCAGGCCGTCCTGTGCGGTGGCACCGCGGCGCTGGTCAAGGCGGGCTTCGAGACGCTGACCGAGGCGGGTTACCAGCCGGAGATCGCCTACTTCGAGTGCCTGCACGAGCTGAAGCTGATCGTGGACCTCATGTACGAGGGCGGCCTGGAGAAGATGCGCTGGTCGATCTCCGAGACCGCCGAGTGGGGCGACTACGTCACCGGTCCGCGGATCATCACCGACGCCACCAAGGCCGAGATGAAGAAGGTCCTCGCCGAGATCCAGGACGGCACCTTCGCCAAGAACTGGATGGACGAGTACCACGGCGGCCTGAAGAAGTACAACGAGTACAAGCAGCAGGACTCCGAGCACCTGCTGGAGACCACCGGCAAGGAGCTGCGCAAGCTCATGAGCTGGGTCGACGAGGAGGCGTAAGCCCCCGCGCCCCGCAGCGGTGCCGTTCGCCGGCGCCGCCGCGGGGCTCCGGCCCGGACCCGGCCTCTTCCGGGTGATCATTCCGCAGAGGCGCAAGACGACCCGCCCCGCGCCACTAGACTGCTGCACAACAAACGCGTCAGGCCCACAGTGTCGTGCGTCTTCCACGCGGCTAGCACTTCTTCACCGCCTGCGGCCGTCGGGACGGCCGTCCGCATTGGACTTGTGAGGACTCACGTGAGCTCGAAACCCGTCGTACTCATCGCTGAAGAGCTGTCGCCCGCCACCGTCGACGCACTCGGACCGGACTTCGAGATCCGCCACTGCAACGGTGCGGACCGCGCCGAACTGCTCCCGGCCATCGCCGAGGTGGACGCGATCCTGATCCGCTCGGCCACCAAGGTCGACGCCGAGGCGATCGCCGCCGCGAACAAGCTCAAGGTCGTCGCCCGCGCCGGCGTCGGCCTGGACAACGTCGACGTCTCCGCCGCCACCAAGGCCGGCGTGATGGTCGTCAACGCCCCCACCTCGAACATCGTGACCGCCGCCGAGCTCGCCTGCGGTCTGATCGTCGCCACCGCCCGTCACATCCCGCAGGCCAACGCCGCGCTGAAGAACGGCGAGTGGAAGCGGAGCAAGTACACGGGCGTCGAGCTCGCCGAGAAGACCCTCGGTGTCGTGGGTCTGGGGCGGATCGGCGCCCTCGTCGCGCAGCGCATGTCCGGCTTCGGCATGAAGGTCGTCGCCTACGACCCCTACGTACAGCCCGCGCGGGCCGCGCAGATGGGCGTCAAGGTGCTCTCGCTGGACGAGCTGCTCGAGGTCTCCGACTTCATCACCGTCCACCTGCCCAAGACCCCCGAGACCGTCGGCCTGATCGGCGACGAGGCGCTGCGCAAGGTCAAGCCGAGCGTCCGCGTCATCAACGCCGCGCGCGGCGGCATCGTCGACGAGGAGGCACTGTACTCGGCGCTCAAGGAGGGCCGCGTCGCCGGCGCCGGCCTGGACGTGTACGCCAAGGAGCCGTGCACCGACTCCCCGCTGTTCGAGTTCGACCAGGTCGTCTGCACCCCGCACCTCGGCGCCTCCACGGACGAGGCGCAGGAGAAGGCCGGTATCGCCGTCGCCCGCTCGGTGCGCCTCGCCCTCGCCGGTGAGCTGGTCCCGGACGCGGTGAACGTGCAGGGCGGTGTCATCGCCGAGGACGTCAAGCCGGGCCTGCCACTCGCCGAGCGCCTCGGCCGGATCTTCACCGCGCTCGCCGGTGAGGTCGCGGCCCGCCTCGACGTCGAGGTGTACGGCGAGATCACCCAGCACGACGTGAAGGTGCTGGAGCTGTCCGCGCTCAAGGGCGTCTTCGAGGACGTCGTCGACGAGACGGTGTCCTACGTCAACGCCCCGCTGTTCGCCCAGGAGCGCGGTGTCGAGGTACGGCTGACCACCAGCTCGGAGTCGGCCGACCACCGCAATGTCGTCACCGTGCGCGGCACCCTCTCCGGCGGCGAGGAGATCTCGGTCTCCGGCACGCTGGCCGGCCCCAAGCACGTCCAGAAGATCGTCGCGGTCGGCGACTACGACGTGGACCTCGCGCTCGCCGACCACATGGTCGTCCTGCGCTACGAGGACCGTCCGGGTGTCGTCGGCACCGTGGGCCGCATCCTCGGCGAGGCGGGCATCAACATCGCCGGCATGCAGGTCGCCCGCGCGACGGTCGGCGGCGAGGCGCTCGCGGTGCTGACGGTCGACGACACGGTGGCCGCCGGGGTGCTCGGTGAGCTCGCCGCGGAGATCGGGGCGACGTCCGCGCGCTCGGTCAACCTGGTCTGAGGTTCAGGGGGCGCAGCCCCGGACCCCCCGTTCGTCCTGAACGGGATCGTCATCGAACGCCGGACGGGCTGAGTGAGTCAGCCCGTCCGGCGTTTTCCGTGGAGGCCTCCGGCCGGATCCTGATGTGCCGCAGGCCCATCGCGGCCAGGCCCGCCGCCCCGAGGAGCAGCACCGCCCCCGCGACCGCCGCTCCCTGCATCCCGCTGGTGAACGCCTCCCGTGCCGCCGTCGCCAGGGCGTCCCCCGCGCGCCCCGGCAGCTCGCCGGCGACGGCCAGCGCGCCGCCCAGGGTCTCCTGCGCCGGGGCCGGGGCCGTGCCCGGCATCTCGTGGCGGTAGACGGCGGTGCCGATGGAGCCGAGGGCGGCCATGCCCAGCGCGCCGCCGAACTCGGTGCCGGTCTCCAGCAGGGAGGACGCCGCACCCGCCTTCTCGACCGGTGCCGAGCCGAGGGCCAGGTCGGTGAGCAGGGACATCACGATGACGATGCCGGCGGCCATCACCCCGCACGCGGCCAGCACCAGCCACAGCGAGTCCGTACCGGCCAGGGCCAGCAGCCCGTAGCCGCCCGCCGCGATGACGAAGCCGGCCGTCACGACGTACGCGCGCTCCACGCCCCGCTGGACGAGCTGGGCGGCGACCGGTGCGGCGGCGCCGATGAGCACCGACGGCAGCAGGCTCCACAGCGCGGCCTCCAGCGCGCTCTTGCCGAGGACCGACTGGAGGTACTGGGTGGTGAAGTACGCCGAGCCCATCATCCCGAAGGCCGACAGGGTGTTGAGGAGGAGCGCCGGGGTGAAGCCGTGCCCGCGGAAGAGGGCCGGCGAGATCATCGGCGAGGCCGCGGTGCGCTGCCGGTGCACGAACAGCGCCGCGAACAGCAGGCCGACGGTGATCGCGACGACGTACCGGACGTTCCAGCCCTCGGAGGGCAGTTCCTTCAGGCCGTAGACCACGGGCAGGACCGCCGCCATGGACAGCGGGACGCTCAGCACGTCGAAGCGGCCGGGGGAGGGGTTCTTCGACTCGGGGAGCAGGACCGGGCCGAGGACCAGCAGCAGGGCCATCGCGGGCAGGTTGACCAGGAAGACCGAGCCCCACCAGAAGTGCTCGACGAGGACGCCGCTCATCACCGAGCCGAGCGCGATCCCGGCCGTCATCACCCCGGACCACAGCCCGATCGCCTTGGCCCGCTGGGCGGGGTCGGTGAACATCGTGCGGACCAGCGCCATCGTCGACGGCATCAGGGTCGCGCCGCCGATGCCGAGGACCGCGCGGGCCGCGATCAGCGTCTCGGCGGTGTGCGCGTAGGCCGCGAGCAATGAGGCGGCGCCGAAGGCGGTGGCGCCGAGGAGGAGCAGCCTGCGGCGGCCGATGCGGTCGCCGAGCGCGCCCATGGTCATCAGCAGGCCGGCCAGGACGAAGCCGTAGATGTCGAAGATCCACAGCTGCTGGGTGCCGCTCGGTTCCAGGTCCGCGCTGATCTCGGGGATCGCGAAGTAGAGGACGGAGACGTCCATCGAGACCAGCAGCAGCGGAAGCATCAGCACGGCGAGCGCGGTCCACTCGCGGCGGCCGGCGCGGGGCGGATTCGTTGTCATGGCGGTGACTGTACGCACGTCTTATACGCTTGTCTAGAACGATCGTATAAGACATGTGTATGGACAGGCGGGTAGGGTGGCTCCATGGGACACCGTGAGGATCTGCTCGAAGGCGCCAGGCGCTGCCTGCTCGCCAAGGGGTTCGTGCGCACCACGGCGCGCGACATCGTCAGGGAGTCGGGCACCAACCTGGCGTCCATCGGCTACCACTACGGCTCGAAGGACGCGCTGCTCGCACAGGCCTATGTGTCCCTGGTCGAGGGGATGGGCGACGCCTTCGAGGGCGACGGGACGGTGGAGGAGACCCCACCGGGCTCCCTGGAACGCTTCGAGCGGGTGTGGTCGAACATCATCGGCACCATGAAGGAGCCCGGCTCGGTGTGGCGGCTCAGCATGGAGGTCCTCGCCCTCGGCGACCGGCTCCCCGAGGTCCGCGACCATCTGGCGGCGGCACAGCGCGAGGCCGGACGCGGTCTGGTCCCGCTGCTGATGGGCGGCCGGGAGGAGGACGTGTCCGACGAGACGGCCGACACCCTCGGCATGTTCTACGTGACCCTGATGACGGGCCTGATCGCCCAGTGGACCTTCGACCCGAAGTCCGCGCCCGACGGCGGGCAGCTCACCGCCGGCCTGCGCCGGGTGATGGAGGCCGCCGCTACAGACGCGCGGCCTTGAGCGCCATGTGCAGCAGCAGCCGGTCCTCACCGTCGTCCAGGTCCAGGCCGGTGAGCTGTTCGATGCGGGACAGGCGGTAGTAGAGGGTCTGGCGGTGGACGCCCAGCTCCGCCGCCGTACGGCCGGCCTGGCCCGCGCGGTCGAGGTAGACCTCGGCGGTGCGGGCCAGTTCGGTGTGCGCGGGGGAGAGCAGAGGGCCGACGGCGGGGTCGTGGGCGGCGCCCGGGGGCAGCGCGGTCAGCAGCCGGAAGGGGCCGATCGACGCCCACTGGGCGACCGGTCCGAGCCGTGGCTCGGCCAGTGCCGCGCGCGCCGACGCCGACGCCTCCGTCCAGGCCGCGCCCAGTTCCGCGAGACCCGCGCGGGGCGCGGCGATCCCGGCGGCCGCGGGAGGGCCGCTCCGCCCTCCCGGGCCACGCGAACCCACCCGCTCCAGCAGCCGTGAGGCCGCCGTCGTCGCCGGGGCCAGTACGTCCGTCGAACGCAGCCGCAGCAGCAGGGCCAGCGACAGGGCGGTGGCGCCCCACGGCAGGGTGCACAGCGCCGTCGCCCCCGGCACCGTACGGACCGAGGGGGCGTCGTCCGGATCGGTGGCGGGCCAGGGGGCGACACAGACCACCGTGTGCGGACCGTCGGCGCGGTTGCCGAGGGCGGTGCGCAGCTCGGCGACCGCCATCTCCCGCTGCCAGTCCCGCTCCGCCGTCAGCACCGCCCGCAACTCGCGCGTGAGGTCGGCGCCGTGCTGCGCCTCGTCCGCGAGCAGCGCCCCGATCCGGGCCGTCACCCCCATGGCCGCGCCCAGCTGCCGCTCGGAGGGGCCCGGGTCGTAGTCGAGCAGCCAGACGTAGCCGAGGACGACTCCCCGATGGCGTACCGGCAGACAGATCCGTCCCCGGTGGACACCCGCCTCGGGAGTGCGCGGAATGCGGACCGGGCCGGTCGCCCGGGTGATGCCGAAACCCTCGAACCAGGCGCGGACGGCGGCCGTCGAACGGCGGGTCAGGATCGAGCGGGTGCGCACCGGGTCCAGCACGGACGGATCGAGGTCGCCCTCGCTGTCGTACGCCCCGAAGGCGATCAGCTCGAAATCCCGGTTCTCCAGGGTCGCCGGAGCGCCGAGCAGCTCCGAGATCTCGTCCACCAGCTCCTGGTAGTCGTCCCTGTGTTCCGACGTCACCCGGGCATTCTGCCGCAAAGCCCCGAGTCCTTCATACATCTGTCTGAGATCCGCGGCGCGGATGCGTGACAGCTGTCGATGGCCCACGATCGGGGGCATCCGTAGGTTTCACGGTGGTTCTCCGTGCCGTACCCGAATCGTCGGGTGACGGCCTCATGCAGCTTGTGGAGGTGCCCCGTGCTGGGTCCCGTGATTCTCGCCGCGTCGCGCAGCGACCGGATGCGACGCCTGATCTCGGCGGCCCCGGTGACCAAGCAGGTCGTCGACCGCTTCATCCCCGGGGAGACCGTCGACGAGGTCCTGCCGATCATCCGGGAACTCACCGGCAACGGCCTGGAACTCACCATGGACGTCGTCGGCGAGGACATCACCACCCCCGAGCAGGCCGCCGCCGCCCGTGACGCGTACCTGGAGCTGATCGACCGGCTCAAGCCGCTGGAGCTCGGCACCCGCGCCGAGATGTCGGTGAAGCTGTCGATGTTCGGCCAGGCCCTCCCCGGCGGCCACGAGCTGGCCCTCGCCAACGTCCGCCCGGTCGTCGAGGCCGCCGCCGAGATCGGCACCACGGTCACGCTGGACGCCGAGGACCACACCACCCTCGACTCGATGTTCGCCATCCACGAGGAGCTGCGGAAGGACGTCCCGCAGACGGGCTGCGTCATCCAGGCCTACCTCTTCCGCACCGAGGAGGACGCGCGCCGCCTCGCCGCGGCCGGCAGTCGCGTACGGTTGGTGAAGGGCGCCTACAAGGAGCCCGCCGAGGTCGCCTACCAGCAGAAGCACGAGATCGACAAGGCGTACGTGCGCATCCTGCGGACGCTGATGGAGGGCGAGGGCTACCCGATGATCGGGTCCCACGACCCGCGCCTGATCTCCATCACCCAGGAACTGGCCCGCACCGCCGGGCGCAAGCTCGACGAGTACGAGTTCCAGATGCTCTACGGCATCCGCAGCGACGAGCACCTGCGACTGGCCGCCGAGGGCCACCGCATGCGCGTCTACACGGCCTACGGCACCGACTGGTACGGCTACTTCATGCGACGACTGGCTGAGAAGCCCGCGAATCTGCGGTTCTTCCTGCGGAGCATGATCAGTCGTGGCTGAGACAACTCGGCTGTGCCGCAGCCCCGGCCCCGGCCGGGGGGCCGGGGGTTGTCCCCCGGGAAGGCACAGCATGCGACGGCTCGCGGAGAAGCCCGCCAACCTGCGGTTCTTCGCCCGAAGCATGATCACCAAGGGCTGACACCACACCGCTCACGACAAGGAGTTACGCCACCCATGGACGCTGTGACCCAGGTCCCCACCCCCGTCAACGAGCCGGTGCACGGCTACGCTCCCGGGACGCCCGAGCGCGCCCGGCTGGAGGCCAAGCTCAAGGAGCTGGCCGACAACCCGATCGACCTCCCCTGCACCATCGGCGGCGAGAAGCGGATGGGCGGCGGCGAGCGCTTCGACGTCGTGCAGCCGCACAACCACAAGGCCCGCCTGGGCACCTACGCCAACGCCACGCAGGCGGACGCCCGGGACGCGATCGACGCGGCCCTCGCCGCCGCGCCCGCCTGGCGCGCGATGTCGTTCGACGACCGTGCGGCGATCATCCTGCGCGCCGCCGAGCTGCTGGCCGGCCCCTGGCGCGAGACCATCGCCGCCTCCACCATGCTGGGCCAGTCCAAGACCGCCCAGCAGGCCGAGATCGACAGCCCCTGCGAGCTGGTCGACTTCTGGCGCTTCAACGTCCACTACGCGCGCGGCATCCTCGCCGAGCAGCCCCCGGCCAACTCCCCGGGCGTGTGGAACCGCCTCGACCACCGCCCGCTGGAGGGCTTCGTCTACGCGATCACGCCGTTCAACTTCAGCGCGATCGCCGCCAACCTGCCCACCGCGCCGGCCCTCATGGGCAACGTGGTGGTCTGGAAGCCGTCCCCGACGCAGACCCACGCCGCCGTGCTGCTGATGCGGCTGCTTGAGGAGGCCGGTCTGCCCAAGGGCGTCATCAACCTGGTCACCGGTGACGGCCTGGAGGTCTCCGAGGTCGCCCTGAACCACCGGGACCTGGCCGGCATCCACTTCACCGGCTCGACCAAGACCTTCCAGCACCTGTGGAAGACGGTCGGCCAGAACATCGAGAAGTACCGCACCTACCCGCGTCTGGTCGGCGAGACCGGCGGCAAGGACTTCGTCGTCGCCCACCCCAGCGCCGACCCCGCGATCCTCAAGACCGCGCTGACCCGCGGCGCCTTCGAGTACCAGGGCCAGAAGTGCAGCGCCACCTCGCGCGCGTACATCCCGGCGTCGATCTGGAACTCCGGCTTCAAGGAGGAGTTCGCGGCCGAGGTCGACGGCATCAAGATGGGTGACGTCACCGACCTGTCCAACTTCATCGGCGCCGTCATCGACGAGCGGTCCTTCGCCAAGAACAAGGCCGCCATCGACCGTGCCAAGGAGGACGCCTCCTGCACGATCGTCGCGGGCGGCTCCTACGACGACTCCGAGGGCTGGTTCGTCCGCCCGACCGTCATCGAGTGCGACGACCCGGAGAACGAGGTGTTCCGCACCGAGTACTTCGGCCCGATCCTCGCCGTGCACGTCTACGACGACGAGAAGTACGACGAGATGCTGACCCAGATGGAGTCGGTGTCCGACTACGCCCTCACCGGCTCGGTCATCGCCAACGACCGCGCGGCGGCGGCGTACACGATGGAGAAGCTGCGCTACGCGGCCGGCAACTTCTACATCAACGACAAGTCGACCGGCGCCGTCGTCGGCCAGCAGCCCTTCGGCGGCGGCCGTGCCTCCGGCACCAACGACAAGGCCGGCGCCCCGCAGAACCTGATGCGCTGGACGCTGACCCGCGCCATCAAGGAGACGCTGGTCCCGCCGACCGACTACGGCTACCCGCACATGGGCTGACGCCCACCCCGACCCCGGACGGGCCAGGTCACCCCCCGACCTGGCCCGTTCGGTGTTTTCGCAGGTGGGAGCGGTGTGACCCGGGCTGCCGTCTCAGATAGTAGGAAGTCCGAGTAATTGTGCAGACAGAAGCAGTCCGCTCCTCTAGTTTTGTAGGAGCCGAACGACTCGCTCGATCAAGCGAACGGCGGTCGTGAGCCGGGCCCCGCGCAGGCAACCCCTGCGGCCCGCCGCTCCCCGCCCCACTCGGCGTCTCGCAACCCCTTTCCGCACTCCACGTACGCCGAAGGAGTCGATGACCCATGGCCGAGACGACCGTCCGCCGCCGCGTCCGTCACACCTCCCGCACCAGTGAATCCGACCGCAAGAACGCCGCCGCGGCGCTCCAGCGCGCCCTCGACCGCAGGGACAACGGCGGCTCGACCGGCCACTGACACGCCGACGACGTCCGTATGCCGGACGCCGCATGTCATCCCGTGGGACGAGGAGTAAGGTGCCCGCATGTCTCGCAGCCTCAATCTCGCAGTGATCCCCGGTGACGGCATCGGCCAGGAGGTCGTGGCCGAAGGCCTGAAGGTCCTCTCCGCCGTCCTTCCGCAGGATGTGAAGCTGGAGACCAAGGAGTACGACTTCGGCGCCAAGCGCTACCACGCCACCGGTGAGACCCTCACCGACGCCGACCTCGACGAGCTGAAGCGGCACGACGCCATCCTGCTCGGCGCCATCGGCGACCCGTCGGTCCCCTCCGGCGTCCTCGAGCGCGGCTTCCTGCTCAAGCTCCGCTTCGCCTTCGACCACCACGTCAACCTGCGGCCGAGCAAGCTCCTCCCGGGTGTCGCCACGCCGCTCGCCGGGCAGCCCGAGATCGACTTCGTGGTCGTCCGCGAAGGCACCGAGGGCCCCTACACGGGCAACGGCGGCACCATCCGCAAGGGCACGCCGCACGAGGTCGCCACCGAGGTGTCCGTCAACACGGCCTTCGGTGTCGAGCGAGTGGTCCGCGACGCCTTCGCCCGCGCCCAGGCCCGCCCGCGCAAGAAGCTCACGCTGGTCCACAAGAACAACGTGCTGACCTTCGCCGGCCACCTGTGGACGAACGTCTTCAACAAGGTGGCCGAGGAGTACCCCGAGGTCACCACCGACTACATCCACGTCGACGCCGCGACGATCTACCTGGTCACCGACCCGGGCCGGTTCGACGTCATCGTCACCGACAACCTCTTCGGCGACATCATCACCGACCTCGCCGCGGCCGTCTCCGGCGGCATCGGCGTCGCGGCCTCCGGCAACATCAACCCGGACCGCGCGTACCCGTCCATGTTCGAGCCCGTGCACGGCTCGGCCCCGGACATCGCCGGCCAGGGCAAGGCCGACCCCAGCGCCACGGTCCTGTCCGTCGCCCTCCTGCTGCGCCACCTCGGCCACGACGCCGAGGCGGCCCGCATCGAGGACGCCGTCTCCGCCGACCTCGCGGAGCGCGGCGGCCTGCCCGCCCGCAGCACCTCGGAGATCGGCGACGCGCTCGCCGCACGAGTAGCCGGCTGACCCGGCGCTCCATCGAGAACACTCGAAGCCGCCGGGTCGCATCCGCACCCGGCGGCTTTCCCCTGTCCCCGCCGGGTGCCACCATCGATCACCGGGCCGCATCCACCCTGTTCCGTCCGCCGTCGCCCCCGGGCGATAATCGAACGCGGAGCCGCGGAATGAGGGAATGCTCGGACGTCCTAGCACTGGCCACCGGCCGTACGGGCGTGTGCGCGGCCCGTCACTACAACCGGTGAAGGACAACCACTCATGACGACGCCCACGATCGAGCTCAAGCCCTCGGCGCACCCGCTCTCGGACGCAGAGCGCGAGGCGATCCTGGCCAACCCCGGGTTCGGCCGCCACTTCACCGATCACATGGTGACGATCAAGTGGACCGAGGGCCGCGGCTGGCACGACGGCCAGCTCGTTCCGTACGCGCCGATCTCCCTCGACCCCGCGACCACCGTCCTGCACTACGCGCAGGAGATCTTCGAGGGCCTGAAGGCCTACCGCCAGCCCGACGGTTCCGTCGCCACCTTCCGCCCCGAGAAGAACGCCGAGCGCTTCCAGCGCTCCGCCAAGCGTCTCGCGATGCCCGAACTGCCGGTCGAGACCTTCATCGAGGCGTGCGACGCCCTCGTCACCCAGGACAAGGCATGGGTGCCGGCGCACGGCGGCGAGGAGTCCCTCTACCTGCGTCCGTTCATGATCGCGACCGAGGTCGGGCTGGGTGTGAAGCCCGCCAACGAGTACCTGTTCCTGGTCATCGCCTCCCCGGCCGGCGCCTACTTCCCGGGTGGCGTGAAGCCGGTCTCCATCTGGGTCTCCGAGGACCGCGTCCGCGCCGTCCCCGGCGGCATGGGCGACGCCAAGACCGGCGGCAACTACGCCGCCTCCCTGCTCGCCCAGGCCGAGGCCGCCACCAAGGGCTGCGACCAGGTCTGCTACCTCGACGCGGTCGAGCACCGGTGGGTCGAGGAACTCGGCGGCATGAACCTGTACTTCGTCTACGGCGACAGGATCGTCACCCCGACCCTCAGCGGCTCCATCCTGGAGGGCGTCACCCGTGACTCCCTGCTGGGCGTCGCCCGCGACCTCGGCTACGAGGCCGTCGAGGAGCGCGTCTCCGTCGAGCAGTGGCAGCGCGACTCGGAGAACGGCACCCTCACCGAGGTCTTCGCCTGCGGTACGGCGGCCGTCATCACCCCGGTCGGCACGGTGAAGCGGGCCGGCGCCGAGTGGCGGCAGAGCGGCGGCGAGCCCGGCGAGGTCACCCTCCGCCTGCGCCAGGCCCTCCTCGACATCCAGCGCGGCACGGCCGAGGACAAGCACGGCTGGATGCACCCGCTCGGCTGAGGGTCCGCGCCCACTGGGTGAGGGCCGCCCCCGACTTCCGGTCGGGGGCGGCCCTTTCTCTCAAGTGCCCGATGGCGCAAGGCGGTTCAGCGTCTCGCGGACGCCCGAACCCGTGTCCGGGTTGTACTGAGAACGGCGGATTGACCGGCCGGCCGGCGGTGCGGTTGGCTCTGGGGAGCCCCCGGCGCGGGGCCGGGGGAGCGGCGTCCACGGGGACACGGGGACACGGGGAAACTGGGGGAGAGCCATGCACAGAGCCATGCGGGGGGCGTCCGTCGCGGTGGTCGCGGGGGCGATGGTCGCGCTGTCGGCGACCTCGGCGGCCCCGGCACCAGGGCCGGGGCCGGCCACCGAGCGGGTCACGCTGTCGGCGACGGGGGAGCAGGGCGACGGCCCCGCCTACGGCCCCCGGCTGAGCGCCGACGGCCGGTTCGCGGCCTTCAGCGCGGACGCGTCCAACCTGGTGCCCGGCGACACCAACGGGCACACGGACGTCTTCGTGCGCGACCTGCGCGAGGGGACCGTCGAGCGGGTCAGCGTCGGCCCGGACGGCGCGCAGGCCGACGGCGGTTCGTCCGCGCTGGGGATCAGCGCCGACGGCCGGTACGTCCTGTTCCGCTCCCAGGCCCGGAACCTGGTGCACTGGGACGGTCCGCCCGCGGACGCCGGGGCCCACGACATCTACCTGCACGACCGGCGCACCGGCGGTACCGAGCGGATCAGCGTCGGCCTCGACGGAGGGTCCGCCTACGCGGGCGGCGCCGTGATGTCGGCGAACGCCCGCCACATCGCCTTCAGCGCCAAGGCCGACCGGATGGAGGCCGCCCCCGGCGACCTCTTCGGAGCCGTGTACGTCCTCGACCGGCGCACCGGCGCCGTGGAGCGGACCAGCAACCGGAACCGCCCGACCGACCGGACGAGCCTGGACGGCATCAGCGCCGACGGCGCCTTCGTGATGTACACCCAGACGGTGCCGCGCAGTTCGTACGGCGCCACCTGGGTGCACGACCGCCGCACCGGCACCGAGGAGCAGGTCAACGTCCGCGCGGACGGCACCCCCGCCCAGCGGCACGCCATGCCCGCCTCGCTCTCCGCCGACGGCCGTACCGTCGCCTTCCAGTACTGGGGCGACGACCTGGTCCCGGGCGAGGAGCCCGGGGACGACACCCACCTGTACGTCCGCGATCTGCGTGACGACGTCACCCGGCGGATCGACCCCGGCCCGGCCGGCGAGCACCGGCCCCAGGAGCCCGTGCTCAGCCCGGACGGCCGGTACGTGGCCTACCGGGCGGAGCCGCGTCTCGCGGACGGACGGCTCGGTCCTTCCAACGTCTACCTCCGCGACCTGCGCACCGGCGGCACCCGGCTGGTCAGCGAGTCCGTCACCTCGGGGCCCGTGACGGACGCCTCCGTGACGGTCTCCTGGCTGGGCGCCGGCGCCCGGCGGATCGGCCTCGGCAGCGCCTCCGCCCAGCTCGTCCCGGACGACACCGACGGCCACCACGACGGCTTCGCCCGCCGCCTGCGCTGACCACGCACCGTCCGCATCCTGAGACGGATCGTGAGCGCGGGGGCGGCTTGTGCCAGACTGCCCCCGTGCTCTCGTTCGCCACGATTATTGGCAGCAGGCGCGCCGGTCCGCAGTGACCGCACGTACGACACCGTACGGGCGGACACCGTCGTCCTCGACCCGCGCGCAGACCTCTCGCACCCGCGAGAGGTTTTTCTGTTTCCTGGCCCCACCCGCGGCCGGGAACGGGGCGCGAGGGACCATGGGGGAACGGTGGAACCGGTCATTCCGGTAGACCGAGATCAACTCAGGAGCCTTCAGACCATGACCGCAACCAGCGAGCCCGACGACTCGTTCCACGTCTTCGACACCACCCTGCGCGACGGCGCCCAGCGCGAGGGCATCAACCTCACGGTCGCCGACAAGCTCGCCATCGCCCGGCACCTGGACGAGTTCGGCGTGGGCTTCATCGAGGGCGGCTGGCCCGGCGCGAACCCGCGGGACACCGAGTTCTTCGCCCGCGCCCAGCAGGAGATCGAGTTCCGGCACGCCCAGCTGGTCGCCTTCGGCGCCACCCGCCGCGCCGGCGCCACCGCCGCGAAGGACCCCCAGGTCAGGGCGCTCCTCGACTCCGGCGCACAGGTGATCACGCTGGTCGCGAAGTCCCACGACCGCCATGTCGAGCTCGCCCTGCGCACCACCCTCGACGAGAACCTGGAGATGGTCCGCGACACGGTGTCCTTCCTCAAGGGGGAGGGCCGCCGGGTCTTCGTCGACTGCGAGCACTTCTTCGACGGCTACCGCGCCAACCCCGAGTACGCGAAGGCGGTGGTCCGCGCCGCCTCCGAGGCCGGCGCCGACGTCGTCGTCCTGTGCGACACCAACGGCGGCATGCTCCCGGCGCAGATCCAGGCCGTGGTCTCCACCGTGCTCGCCGACACCGGCGCCCGGCTCGGCATCCACGCCCAGGACGACACCGGCTGCGCGGTCGCCAACACCCTCGCCGCCGTCGACGCGGGCGCCACCCACGTCCAGTGCACCGCCAACGGCTACGGCGAGCGGGTCGGCAACGCCAACCTGTTCCCGGTCGTGGCCGCCCTGGAGCTGAAGTACGGCAAGAAGGTCCTCCCGGACGGCCGGCTGCGCGAGATGACCCGCATCTCGCACGCCATCGCCGAGGTCGTCAACCTCACCCCGTCCACCCACCAGCCGTACGTCGGTGTCTCCGCCTTCGCGCACAAGGCCGGACTGCACGCCTCCGCCATCAAGGTCGACCCGGACCTCTACCAGCACATCGACCCCGAGCAGGTCGGCAACACCATGCGGATGCTGGTCTCCGACATGGCCGGGCGCGCCTCCATCGAGCTCAAGGGCAAGGAGCTCGGCATCGACCTCGGCGGCGACCGCGAACTGGTCGGTCGGGTCGTCGAGCGGGTCAAGGAGCGCGAACTCAAGGGATACACGTACGAGGCGGCCGACGCCTCCTTCGAGCTGCTGCTCCGCGCGGAGACCGAGGGCGGGCCGCTGAAGTACTTCGACGTCGAGTCCTGGCGCGCGATCGTCGAGGACCGCCCCGACGGCACCCACGCCAACGAGGCCACGGTCAAGCTGTGGGCCAAGAGCGAGCGCATCGTCGCCACCGCGGAGGGCAACGGCCCGGTCAACGCCCTGGACCGCGCCCTGCGCGTCGCCCTGGAGAAGATCTACCCGCAGCTCGCCAAGCTGGAGCTGGTCGACTACAAGGTCCGCATCCTCGAGGGCAAGCACGGCACCCAGTCCACCACCCGCGTCCTGATCTCCACGTCCGACGGGGCGGGGGAGTGGTCGACGGTGGGCGTCGCCGACAACGTCATCGCCGCGTCCTGGCAGGCACTGGAGGACGCCTACGCGTACGGGCTGCTGCGGGCCGGCGTGGAACCGGCCGCATAGGTATCCGGTCCGGCAGGGGTGCCGCCGGAAACCTCTGCCGGTCCAGATGTCCGTTTTCTTCGGGATTCGGGTAGCTTCGAACATATGAAGGACGCGTCGTTGCGTACCCTCGTACGCCTGCTGATCGTGCCGGTGGCCGCCGTACTGGCGGTCCTGATGGCCGGTGCGCCCGGGGCGCAGGCGGCCACGGACCTCTCGGAGATCGCCCGCGAGCTGCGCGAGAGTCCCGTCTACGTCGACCCCGAGGCCCGGGACGTCCTGGCCGAGTCCGACGCCGAGGCCCTCGCCGACAAGATCGAGGACGCGGGCGAACCGGTCTTCGTGGCGGTCCTCCCGGCGGACTACCCGACGCAGAACCTCTTCCAGAACCTGCGCACCGAGACCGGCGTCACCGGTCTGTACGGCATCCGCCTCGGCGACGAGTTCGACGCGCGCGCCGACAGCAGCGTGCTCAGCCGCCAGGGCGTGCGGAACCTGGTGACGTCCGTGCAGGGCGCCGGTGACGCCAAGGCCCAGCTGAACGACTTCGTCGACAGCGCGCTGCGCAGCACCGGCGGCTCCGCGCCGAACTCGTGGAGCGACGGGTCCGGCGGTGACGTCCCCGTCGGCGGGCTGATCACCGTCGGAGCGCTGGTGGCGGCCGGCGGCGCGGGCATCTACGCCGTGTCCCGCCGCAACCGGCGGCGCCACGAGGAGGAGCAGCGGGCCGCGCTGGAGAAGCTGCGGGTGGTGGTGGACGAGGACATCACCGCGTTCGGCGAGGAACTCGACCGCCTCGACTTCCACCCGGCCGAGCCCGGCGCGGACGACGCGATGCGCGCGGACTACGCGCACGCGCTGGACGCCTACGAGAAGTCCAAGTCGTTCATGGCCGCGGCCCGCAAACCGGAGGACGTCCGGGCCGTCACCCAGGCCGTGGAGGACGGCCGCTTCTCCCTCGCCTCCCTCGCCGCGCGCCGGGAGGGACGCCCGCTGCCGGAGCGCCGCCCGCCCTGCTTCTTCGACCCGCGCCACGGCCCCTCGGTCGCCGACGCCGTCTGGACGCCGCAGGGCGGCGCCGAGCGCGAGGTCCCGGTGTGCGCGGCCGACCGGGCCCGGCTGGCGGACGGCCTCGATCCCGCCGTCCGCGAGGTCGACACCGAGTACGGGCGCCGGCCCTACTGGGACGCCGGTCCCGCGTACGGCCCCTGGGCCGGCGGCTACTTCGGCGGCGGACTGCTGCCCGGCCTGCTCGTCGGCACCATGCTCGGCGGCATGATGGCCGGCCCCGCCTACGCGGCCGACTACGGCGCCGGTTACGGCGACTTCGGCGGCTACGAGGGCGGCGACGTCTCGGGCGCGGACTTCGACGGCGGAGACTTCGGTGGCGACTTCGGCGGGGGCGGCGGCTTCGGCGGAGGCGACTTCGGAGGCGGCGGCGGGGACTTCGGCGGTGGCATCTGACCGGCCGGGGGACCCTGCCTCGGCCACCCGCGTTCCGCCGCGTACCGCTCCCCGGCGGCATGCCACCACCCGGGCGGCGACGCGCCGCCCGGGACGACGGAGCCGGCCCGCCCGGGATCCAGCCCGAGCCGCCGCAGCGCCTCCGCGTCGACGGACACGGTGATCCACCCCCGCCACCGCCCGTCCCGACCCGGCCCGCACGCGTGATCCAGCCGCAGTTCCTCCGCGGTGAACGGCATCCAGTCGATCCCCCGCTCACGCAGTCAACCGCACACGGCCGCCCAGGGGCGAGGGCAACCCGGCAGGTTCTCGTACTCGGCGACGACGACCCACCCGGGCCGTGAGAGCGCGTTGCTGACCGTCATACCGGCCATGATGCGCCTTCCCCGTGACCGAGTGCGCCACCGACCGTCGGGGAAGCGTGATTCCGGGAGACGTACTTCCTCGATGGGGAGCGGAGCGAACTCACCGCGTTCGTGGCCGACGAGGGACCGGAGGCGACCACGGCCGTCGTCTCCGGGCGGCGGCGACAGGGCGAGTCGTTCCTCCTCGACTCACCGGATCGGTCACGTCATCGTGGAGGTCCCGGCCGCCGGAAGGCGCGGTTTCGCCCTCCGTCGGTGCGAGTTCGGGGTGCGGAGAGATTGGTCCGGCAAGGCGGCGGCCCGGACGCCTCGTCGGGCTCCGGGCCGCTGCCGTGGTGAACTCGGGTGCCCCGAGGGGCCGGCGGGGCTCACGCCTGCCTGATCGCCGAGATGTCGAAGTTCAGCTTGATCTTGTCGGAGACCAGGACGCCGCCCGTCTCCAGCGCCGCGTTCCAGGTCAGGCCCCACTCGGAGCGCAGGATCTCCGCCTTGCCCTCGAAGCCGACGCGCTCGTTGCCGAAGGGGTCCTTCGCGGCGCCGTTGAACTCCAGGTCGATGCTGAGCGGCCGGGTGGTGCCCAGGATCGTCAGGTCACCGGTGATGCGGTAGTCGTCGCCGCCGAGGGCCTCCGCCTCGGTGGTGCGGAAGGTCATCGTCGGGAACTCGTCCGTCTTGAAGAAGTCGGCGCTCTTCAGGTGGCCGTCACGGTCGGCGTTGCCCGTCTCGATGCTGTCCATCACCACGTCGATGGTGGCCGTGGACTTGGAGGGGTCGGTGCCGTCCAGGTGCAGCGTGCCGGTGAAGTCCTGGAAGCTGCCCTTGACGTTGGTGACCATGGCGTGCCGGGCGACGAAGCCGAACGTGGAGTGCGCGGGGTCGATCGTGTACTCGCCGGTCAGCGCGGCCAGGTCCGGGCTCGCCGTGGAGCCGGCGGTCGCGGTGGCGGTCTCGTTGTCCTTGCGGTTGAAGATGCCCATGGTGGTCCTCCCGGAGAATGACGTTTAACGTTCAACTAATCCGACGGGCTCCACCGTAGACCCATTCCTTTGAACTTTCAACATGTCTGACGAAGATGGCGCGATTGGGCCGCCGCGACGCGTGGTACTCGCCGGTCGTGTCCTCGGTCGCGGTCCTGGTGGAGCTGGTGCGGCACGATACGTCGGGCGGCCAGGTGAAGTGCTGGGAGCACTTCGCGCGGAGCGCCGCCCGCCTCCCGGAGCGCCTGCCCGACGGCTCCGGCGGCACACCCCTCGACCTGACCGTCTACTTCCTCGGCGAACGCGAGCGGGTCGAGCCGCTCTCCCCGCACGTCCGGTTCGTCATGCTCCGGCCGGTGCTCAGCTCGGCGGCGACGCGCTCGGCCGACCGCGCGGAGGACGTCTGCGACCTCGCGCCGTACCACCCGCGGCTCGCCGCCCTGCTGCCCCGCCACGACGTCTGGCACCTGACGCACAGCTTCGCCTTCGCCGCCACCGCCGTACGGCTCCACCGCCGCGCGGCCCGGCGGTCCGCCCCACGGCCCCGGCTCATCGGCTCCGTGCACACCGACGTACCGCTGCTGGCCTCCGTCTACGCCCGCTACCTGGCCGAACGCTGGCTGCCCGGGAGTCATCCGGGGGCGGAGGACCTGCTCGCGGACCGGGCCGAGAGCGCGCTGCGCCGACGCCGGGACCGGCTGCTGGACCCCTGCGAACGCGTGCTCGTCCCGACCCCGGAAGGCCGCGCGGAACTCGCCCGCGTCCTCGGCCCGCACCGGGTCGCCCTGCTGCGCCGGGGCGTCGACCACGGACTCTTCCGGCCCGACCCCACCGCACGGGCCTGGCTGACCCGCGCGTACGGCGTCCCGGCCGACCGCCCGCTGGTGCTGTTCGCCGGCCGGCTGGACGCCAGCAAAGGCGTGCCGCTGCTGACCGAGAGCGTCCGGCTGCTGCGCGCCCGGGGCGGTGCCGCGCACCTGGTCATGGCGGGTTCCGGCGCCGAGGAGGACACCGTGCGCCGCGCGCTCGGCCGGGACGTCACCCTGCTCGGGCCGCTCCCGCAGGACCGGCTGGCACGGGTGTACGCCGGCTGCGACGTCTTCGCCTTCCCGTCCCGTACGGAGACCAGTGGCAACGTCGTCGCCGAGGCGATGGCGTGCGGCCTGGCGGTGGTCCTGCCCGAGGGCGCGCGCACCACCCGCTGGCTGGCCGCGCCGGGGCTCGACGGCGTCGTCGTCCCGGCCGACGCGCCGTCGGCCTGGGCGGACGCCCTGCATCCGCTGATCGGGCAGCCCGCCGTACGGGAGGCGGTACGGCGTCGGGCCGCGGAGACGTCCAGGACCGCCCATCCCGGCTGGGACCGTGTGCTCGAGGAGGATCTCCTCCCGGTCTGGACCCGTCCGGCCGCTCGTACGCCCCGTCGCGTCGGCTTCCGGACCGCTTGAGCCACCCCGCCCGGGGGCACCCGGGCACACGTCGTGGGCGACCGCGCGTCCGCCGCCGGGTTTCTTCGCCCCCGCCGCCCCTTCCCTTCCCGTCCCTGGGGGCTCCGCCCCCGGACCCCCTTCGCGCCCGCGCGGCGGAGCCGCGTGCCGGCACAGCCCCGCGCCCCTTGGTGCTACCGCCGCCCGTGTGACGCCGCGATGACCGGTGACGTGTCCAAGGCCGCGATGCCCGCCACCACCAGGGCCAGACCCGTCAGCGTCGCCGCCGAGACCGGCCAGCCCGTGCGGATCGTCTCGTCGAAGAGGAGCGTGCCCATGGCCACCGCGACCACCGGCTCGGTCGCGTCCAGGACCGTCATGCTCGCGGCCAGCGGACCCTGCTGGAAGGCGCTCTGGATGAGCAGCAGGCCGCCCACGCTGGCGGCGACGAGCGCGTAGGTCTGCCAGGCGGCCAGGGCCGTGGGCAGCCCGTGCCGGAGCCGGTCCACCGTCGCGGCCAGCAGCACGGACTGGGTGCCCATCACCGCCCCCGCGGCGAGCGCCGTCGCCGAGGCCCGCCGCGGGCCGGACAGCACCCGCGCGGCCGCGAGCGCACCGCACACCACGGCCGCGACCGCGCCGACGGCCAGCAGCCAGGGCAACAGGCCGGCCGCCCGGGGGTCGCCGCCGTGGGGGCGGGCGGAGAGCAGCGCCAGCGCCAGCCCCGCCGCCACCGCGAGCGTGCCGGACCACTCCCACCAACCCAGCCGCAGCCGGTACAGCCGCGCCGACAGCGGGACCGCGAAGACCAGCTCGGCGACGATCAGCGGCTGCACCAGACTCAGCGGCCCGAACGCCAGCGCCAGCGACTGGAATCCGTACGCCACCACGGCCAGCCCGATCCCGCACAGCCACAGGGGATCCCGCGCCAGCCGCCCCAGCAGCCGCGCGGTGAGCGCCTCCGCGTCCGGCCGTGCCGCCGCCACCCACTGCTGCATGACCCCCGCGACGGCGAAACACACACCGGCGGCGAGCGAGGCGAGGACGGCGATCGCCATGGCGGAAGAGCCCCCGGGGTCGGGCTAGTCCGGGGTCCGGCCGGTCGGCGCGCCCCGCGTCGTCCCCCGGGTGTGGACGTACAGCGCGCGCCGGTCGCCGATGTCGAGGCGCTGGGGGAGCGGCAGTTCGTGGCGCACCGGCCGCGCGTGGTCGGCGAGTTGCCGGCGCGGGTTGTAGACCTGGTTGAACTTCCACAGCATGCGGGCGAAGTTCGTCTGCCCGTGCGCGAGGTTGCGGGCGAGCACGCGCGCCGCGCCGAACGCCGTGCGCATTCCCAGATGCTTGCGGTTGATGACCGCCTGGGTCCGCACCAGCTCCTCGTAGAAGCGCTCCAGCGGCAGCGTGGTCGGCACCACCGCGTGCTGGATGTCGAAGAGGCGGTAGTCGCGGGTGGTGAGCCGGCGCGACTCGGTGTGCCAGATCTCCGTACCCGGATACGGCGTCATCACCGTGAAGTGCACGATCTCCGGCACGGCCAGCGCGAACTCCCGCACCACCCGGAAGCGTTCCTCGTCCCAGGCCGGATCCACGATCAGGTTGATCGCGACCCTGATGCCGAGCCGCCGGGCCGTCTCCAGCGCCTTCAGGTTCTCGTCCGGGCTGACCCGCTTGCGGTACAGGTCGAGCCCCTCGGCGTCGATCGCCTCCATGCCGAGGAACATGTAGCGCAGCCCCAGCCGCGCCCACCGCTCGAACACCTCCGGGTGGCGCAGCAGGACGTCGGCACGGGTCTCCAGGTAGTACTTCTTGCGGATGCCGCGCCGCTCCACCTCGGCGGCGATGGCGTTCCCGTGCTCGGGCCGGATGAAGGCCACGTCGTCCACGACGAACACGTTCGGCTCGCGGATCCTCGCCAGCTCCTCCGCCGCCGCCTCGGGCGAGGCCTTGCGGTAGCTGCGGCCGTAGAACGTCCACGCCGAGCAGAACGAGCAGTCCCAGGGACAGCCGCGGGTGAACTCGACGGACGCGCACGGGTCGAGCTCGCCGATGAAGTAGCGGCGCCGGCCGCGCATCAGGTCGCGGGCCGGGAGCGGTCCGTCGATGCCGTGCAGCATCAGCGGCGCCGGCCCGCGCCCGGCCGCGGTGACGACGCCCGGCACGCCCTCCACCCCGCCGTCGCGCACCGCCTCCAGCAGCGGCGCGACCGCCGGCTCCCCCTCCCCGCGGACCACCGCGTCGACCGCGCCCGCCGCCTGCTCGATGACCTCCTCGGCGACGAACGAGACACTGTGCCCGCCGAGGAACACGAAGCAACCCGGCACCTCCCGCTTCACCCGCGTCGCCAGCGCGATCGCCTCGGGGATGTTCGCCAGGTAGTTCAGCGAGATGCCGAGCGCCTCGGGACGGAAGGACCGCACCTCGTCGCGCAGCCGGTTCACGCCCAGCACCTGGAGGTCGACGACCCGGACCTCGTGACTGGCCGCACGGGCGGCGCCCGCCACCCGCTCCAGGCCGAGCGGTTCGAGGCGGAGGAAGATCTCGGAGTACATCAGGGCGCTGGGGTGGACGAGCAGCAGACGCATGGTGACCTCGCCACGGGGCCGGACGGACCGGGTACGGAAACGGACCGGGTACGGAAAGGGTCTCCCCTTCGTATCCCGGCACACGCCGCCGCGTCCCCGCCGTACGCCCGCCTGGCCGCATCCCGCGGCCCGCAGGAGTGGTCCTGCGGTGCGGCGCACCGCGGCCCCCGAGGGCCCGGACACCGCCCGCCGGCGGGGCCGGAGCGGGCCGGGCGGACGGGCTCCAGCGCTGGCGCGGTGCACCGGAGTGGGGGTGTCCTGGATGACGAGGACCCGCAGCGACAGCGCATGGGAGACCGACTCGTGACCACCACCGGCTCCGGTTCCACCTACGACCCCCCGGCGGACCCCGCACACGGCGTCGCCCGTGCCGCCGCCTCCGCCCCGTCGGCGGCGCGCGGCCACGGGCCGCCGACGCGCACGGAGCGGCGCGTCGCCCTCGTCACCGGCGCCTCCTCGGGCATCGGCGCGGCCACCGCGCGGCGCTTCGCCGCCGGGGGCTGGCACCTGCTGCTCAGCGGCCGGGACCGGCGGCGGCTGGAGGAGACGGCGTCCGGAACCTCGGCGGTCCTGCTGCCCGCCGACCTCGCCGCGCCGGACGGGGCCAGGATGCTGGCACAGGCCGCGCTGCGGGAGACCGGACGCGTCGACGTGCTGGTCGCCGGGGCGGGCATCGGCTGGGCGGGACCGTTCCTGACGATGCCGCACACCGACATCGACCGGGTGCTGTTCCTGGACCTCAACGCGACGCTGCACCTCGTACGGGAGGTGCTGCCCGCGATGGTGGAGGCCGGCGGCGGCCGGGTGGTGCTCGTCGGCTCGGTGGCCGGCTCGGTGGGCGTACGGGAGGAGGCGGTGTACTCCGCGGCCAAGGCCGGGCTCGCCGCGTTCGCCGAGGCGCTCCGGCAGGAACTGCGCGATACGGGCGTGGGGGTGACGCTCGTCGTGCCCGGCCCCGTCGAGACGGGCTTCTTCGACCGCCGCGGCACGCCGTACCAACGCTCCCACCCGCGCCCCACCTCGCCCGGCCGGGTCGCGGCCGCCGTCTGGAACGCCGTCTCCCAGGGCCGCGACGACACCTGCGTCCCCGCCTGGCTCGCCCTCCCGCCCCGGGTGCGCGCCCTCACCCCCGGCCTCTACCGCAGGCTCCTGAACCGCTTCGGCTGAGACCCCGGCGCGAGCGGGCCACCGCGACCGCTACGCTCCGGGTGGGCGGACCGACCCGAACGGGTGCATGTGACCCCCGTGAATGTGAGGCGGCTCTCAGATGACGTCTTTGTGTGACTCCTACAAGCCGGACGCCCTCTGAGCAGTCGGAACGGCTGCATGTCGCCATGGTTCTGTTCAGGGGTACCAGGAAAACGCCACGAGGACTGTGAGGAGTCGACGGCTCGCATTTCCAGGTGGGCTTCGTAAGGTCACTACATGACCGTTTTGGATGAGGCGCCGGGTGAGCCGACCGACGCGCGCGGACGCGTGGCCGAACTGCACGAGATCCGTGCCCAGGCACTGGCCGGCCCGAGCGAGAAGGCGACCCAGGCGCAGCACGCCAAGGGCAAGCTGACCGCGCGGGAGCGCATCGAACTGCTGCTGGACCCGGGGTCCTTCCGTGAGGTCGAGCAGCTGCGCCGACACCGGGCCACCGGCTTCGGTCTCGAGGAGAAGAAGCCGTACACGGACGGTGTGATCACCGGCTGGGGCACCGTCGAGGGCCGCACGGTCTTCGTCTACGCCCATGACTTCCGGATCTTCGGCGGCGCGCTGGGCGAGGCCCACGCCACCAAGATCCACAAGATCATGGACATGGCCATCGCGGCCGGCGCGCCGCTGGTGTCGCTGAACGACGGCGCCGGCGCCCGCATCCAGGAGGGCGTCTCGGCCCTCGCCGGTTACGGCGGCATCTTCCAGCGCAACACCAGGGCGTCCGGCGTCATCCCGCAGATCAGCGTGATGCTCGGCCCCTGCGCGGGCGGCGCGGCCTACAGCCCCGCCCTGACGGACTTCGTGTTCATGGTCCGCGACACCTCGCAGATGTTCATCACCGGGCCGGACGTCGTCAAGGCGGTCACCGGCGAGGAGATCACCCAGAACGGCCTCGGCGGCGCGGACGTGCACGCCGAGACCTCCGGCGTCTGCCACTTCGCCTACGACGACGAGGAGACGTGCATCCACGAGGTGCGCTACCTCCTGTCCCTGCTGCCGCAGAACAACCGGGAGAACCCGCCGCGCGTGGAGTGCTCCGACGCCGCGGACCGCCGTGGCGACGTCCTCCTCGACCTGGTCCCCGCCGACGGCAACCGGCCGTACGACATGGCCAAGGTCATCGAGGAGATCGTCGACGACGGCGAGTACCTGGAGGTCCACGAGCGCTGGGCGCGCAACATCATCTGCGCCCTGGCCCGGATGGACGGTCAGGTCGTCGGCATCGTCGCCAACCAGCCGCAGTCGCTGGCGGGCGTGCTGGACATCGAGGCGTCCGAGAAGGCCGCCCGCTTCGTCCAGATGTGCGACGCCTTCAACATCCCGATCCTCACCTTCCTGGACGTCCCCGGCTTCCTCCCGGGCGTCGACCAGGAGCACGGCGGCATCATCCGCCACGGCGCCAAGCTGCTCTACGCCTACTGCAACGCCACCGTGCCGCGGATCTCGCTGATCCTGCGCAAGGCGTACGGCGGTGCCTACATCGTCATGGACAGCCAGTCCATCGGCGCCGACCTCACCTACGCCTGGCCGACGAACGAGATCGCCGTGATGGGCGCGGAGGGCGCGGCCAACGTCATCTTCCGCCGCCAGATCGCCGAGGCCGAGGACCCCGACGCCATGCGGGCGCGCATGGTCAAGGAGTACAAGTCCGAGCTGATGCACCCGTACTACGCGGCCGAGCGCGGTCTGGTCGACGACGTGATCGACCCCGCCGAGACGCGTGAGGTGCTGATCCGTTCGCTGGCGATGCTGCAGACCAAGCACGCCGACCTGCCGTCCCGTAAGCACGGCAACCCGCCGCAGTAACCCGGCGGACATCTCTCCCAGGGAGACTGAGAGCCATGAGCACACCTGACATCCGTGTCGAGAAGGGCCACGCCGGGCCGGAGGAGGTCGCCGCGATCACGGCGATCCTGCTGGCGCGGGCGGCCGCGCAGCCGTCCGCCGCCGCGCCGGCCCACGGCGGCCGTGCGCGGGCGGGCTGGCGCCGTCTGGAACGCGAGAACGGCTTCCGGGCGCCCCACAGCTGGCGCTGACCTCACACACATGAAGAGGCCCCTCCTTGCAAGGAGGGGCCTCTTCATGTGCCCGGGGGCGCGGGGCTGTGACGCCATGCGGCTCCGCCGCGTGGGCGCGACCGGCCACGGACCTGCCGCACCCGGCACGCAACAGCCCCCGGCAACCCAGTGGCCGCAGGGGGCGTTGCGCAACTCGGCGCTACGAGGTGCCGCCTGTGGCGGCGGTAGCCGTCAGCGCAGGCGCGCCATCAGCGCGTGCTCCACGAGAGTGATCAGCGCCGACTTCGCGTCGGCACGGTGGCGCGCGTCCGTGGTGATGATCGGGGTGTCGGGCCCGATCTGCAGCGCCTCCCGGACCTCGTCCGGCTGGTACGGCTGCTGGCCGTCGAAGCCGTTGAGCGCGATCACGAAGGGGAGACCCGAGTTCTCGAAGTAGTCGACCGCCGGGAAGCAGTCGGCGAGACGCCGGGTGTCCACCAGCACGATCGCGCCGATGGCGCCACGCACCAGGTCGTCCCACATGAACCAGAAGCGGTCCTGGCCGGGCGTGCCGAACAGGTACAGGATCAGGTCCTGGTCCAGGGTGATGCGGCCGAAGTCCATGGCGACCGTGGTGGTCGTCTTGTCCCCGGTGTGGGTGAGGTCGTCGATGCCTGCCGAAGCAGACGTCATGACGGCCTCCGTGCGCAGCGGGTTGATCTCCGAAACGGCCCCGACGAACGTGGTCTTGCCCACGCCGAAGCCACCCGCCACCACGATCTTCGCCGAGGTGGTGGAGCGGGAAGGACCGCCGCTAGAGCTTGCGAAGTCCACTGAGCACCCTTTCGAGCAGTGTCACGTCTGGCTGGCCGCCGGCGCTCTCGTCGCCGCCGGGCTGATGGATGGCGACCAGTCCCGCCTCCGCCAAGTCGGCGACGAGGATCCTGGCCACGCCGAGAGGGATGGTCAGCAGGGCCGAGATCTCGGCCACCGACTTGATTTCCCGGCAGAGGGTGCAGATCCGCTGATGCTCGGGCAGCTGGCCCTGCATCTGGTGCGGCTGCGCGGTGGTGTGTACCAGCGCCTCGATGGCGAGCTGGTACCGCGGCCTGGTGCGGCCGCCCGTCATCGCGTACGGGCGCACCAGGGGATTGTTCGACGCCCCGGCGGGCGTCGGCTCGGGTGCTCGGCGCTGCGGCTGCACCGGCTGGATGCGCGGGGCGTGCGGCTGGTCGTACGGCGAAGGGCCGGGGCCCTGTGGCGCGTACGGCTGCCGGTGGCTCGGGGCGGAGGGGTAGCCGTACCCGCTCTGGGCGCCGTCGTTCTGGCCCTGTACAGGACCGTACGACCAGTCGCCCGACGATGAACCGCCTGGGGGTGTTGCCACTTTCTCCTCCTCCGACCGTGCCTGGCACCCATCACTGTGGAGCCGCGTCCCGAAACCTTACGACCCCGGGACGCCAAAACGCACCGTCTGTCCTCTAGTTGAGAAGGCTCCCTTGGAGCTCCGCTCGAAGGTCCGGGGTCAGGACCGTACCGGCACGGTCGACCAGAAGGGCCATCTCGTACCCAATGAGGCCGATGTCCGCCTCCGGATGTGCGAGAACCGCGAGCGACGAACCGTCGGAAATGGACATGATGAACAGGAATCCCCGCTCCATCTCCACAACCGTCTGGTTCACGCTGCCGCCCTCGAAGATCCGGGAGGCGCCTGCCGTCAGAGACGTCAGACCGGAGGCGACGGCCGCGAGCTGGTCGGCGCGGTCACGGGGAAAGCCTTCGGACATCGCCAGAAGGAGTCCGTCGGCGGAGACCACCACCGTGTGGGACACCCCCGGGGTGTTGTCCACGAAGTTGGTGATCAACCAGTTCAGGTTCTGTGCCGCCTGGCTCATCGGGCTCACACTAACGCTCCTGGTTGTAGGTGCTGTCAGGACCGAAGCCCTGGCCGTTCGTTTCACTGCCCGCGCCGCGGCCCCGTTGGACACCGCGTCGCAGGTTGCTCAGCCTGCCCCGGACGTCTTCCGGGGCGCGGGAGACCTGGGGGCCTCCCTGAGGGGTGGTTTCGGCGGCTCCCTGGACCAGGTTGGCCTTGGGGACCCGTCGCGGCAGACCGGAGGAGGTCACTCCGCCCGCCTTGGGCTTCCGGAGCGCCGATGCCTGCTGCCAGCGCTCGTCGTTCGCCGAACGCCAGCCGCTGTCGCCGTCACTCTCCGGAGTGGAGGCCGGCGGCTCCTGGTTCACGTGCCGCGGCCCGCCCGGGCCGTTCGCGCCGCCCGCGGTGGATCCGCGGCGGGGAAGCCCGGCGTCGGTCAGCGCGTGGACGTCGGAGGCAGCCGGTTCCGGACGGTCGAAGCCTACGCTGTCCTGCTCACGCGCGTCAGCGGCCTGCGTATTTTCCGATTCCGGGGCCTGAGCAGAGTACTGGTCGGGGTGGCCGTTCCGGTAGCCGTCCTGCTGCGGCCAGTCGTCCGCCTGGCGCCGACCGGTGAAGGAGGAGAAGGGGTCGGCGGTACCCGCCGCCGCGCCGCCGTCCTGGACCTGCTGCCCGTAGGAGGGGTCCGGGTAGCCGCCGTTGGCCGGGAAGGCGTCGTTCTGCGGCACCTGGCCGTCCGGCGCGTAGAACCCCTCGCCGTACGCCTGCTGCTGCGGCTCCTCGTACGCCGTCCGCTGCCCGTTGTCGTACGCCTGCTGGTCGTACCCGGCGGTCTGCTGTTCCTGGTAGCCGCCGTCGAAGCCGTTGCCGTCGTAACCCTGGCCGTTGCCGTAGCCCTGCGGGGCGGCGAACTCGTCCGGGTACGCGGGCGCCTCGGGGGCCTCCTGGGCGTTCGCGGAGGCCAACTCCGGCTGATGGGGCTGCGCCTGGGACTCCAGGGCCGCCCGGCGCTCCTCGCGCATCAGGGAACGGCCGACCGGGTCCAGATCGCGGATGTCGTCCGGGACCTCCGTGTAGCGGCTGTCGTCGAAGCCCAGCTCCGCGGCGGTGCGCAGCGGCTGCCGGTTGAAGTCCTCACCCTGGAAGTTCTGCTCCGGGATGATCTGCGAGACCGTGAACTCGTCGCGCTCCGTCTGCTGCTCGCCGCCGCCACCGTGGGTGATCGCGTCCGGCAGCATGACCAGCGAGGTGGTGCCGGCCTGCTCGCCCGAGGGGCGCAGCTGGACCCGGATGCCGTGCCGGTCGGACAGCCGGCCGACCACGAACAGGCCCATGCGCTGGGAGATCGCGGCGTCGACGGTGGGCGGGTTGGCCAGCTTGTGGTTGATGTCCGCGAAGTCCTCGGCGGTGAGGCCGATGCCCTTGTCGTGGATCTCGACCATCACGCGGCCGTCGGGGAGACGGGTCGCGGTGACGCGGACCTTGGTCTGGGGCGAGGAGAACGTGGTGGCGTTCTCGAGGAGCTCGGCGAGCAGGTGCACGAGGTCGGTCACCGCGCGGCCGTGGATCTCGGCCTCGGGAACGCCGGACAGCTCGATGCGCTCGTACTGCTCCACCTCGGAGGAGGCGGCCCGCAGCACGTCGACCAGCGGCACCGGCTGGTCCCAGCGGCGGCCGGGCTCCTCGCCCGCGAGGACCAGGAGGTTCTCGCCGTTGCGGCGCATACGGGTGGCCAGGTGGTCCAGGCGGAAGAGGTTCTCCAGCTGGTCCGGGTCGGCCTCGTTGTTCTCCAGGTCGGTGATCAGGGTCAGCTGGCCCTCGATCAGCGACTGGTTGCGGCGCGACAGGTTGGTGAAGATCGCGTTGATGTTGCCCCGCAGCAGCGCCTGCTCGGCGGCGAGCCGGACGGCCTCGCGGTGGACCTGGTCGAAGGCGCGGGCGACCTCGCCGATCTCGTCGGTGGTGGAGATCGGGATCGGCGCGACCTTGGTGTCGACCCGGCCGGGGTCGGTGCGGGAGAGCTGGTCGACCAGCATCGGCAGCCGCTGCTCGGCGATGCCGAAGGCGGCGTTGCGCAGCTGGCGCATGGAGCGGCTCATCTGGCGGGCCACCATGCCGGCCAGGATGAACGCGGCGAGCAGGGCGATGACGACGGCGGCACCGGTGATGAGGGCGTCGCGCTGGGCGTCGTCGGCGATCTGGGAGGCCTCGCTCACCGCGGTGCCGGTGAGGTCGGACTCGATCTCGCGGTAACCGTCGAACTTGAGGGTGTTCACGGCCCACCAGTTGGCGGGGGTGATGCCCTGGGTGGCGAGTTCGCCGCGCGCGGCCGCGTCCGTGGAGGGGAGCCGGCCCAGCTCGGAGATCATCGTCTCCGGCTTCGCGGGCGGTGCCACGTAGTCCGGGTCCCGCTGCTTGGCGTCCCGGGCCATGGCCGTGCCCTCGGCCTGGATCCGCTGCGCCGTCTGCTCCAGCTTCTCCACGTCGGCCTCGGTGCCACCGCCCCGGTACTCCTCGACGGCGATGCGCTCGAGGTAGGCGTAGGAGGTGAGAGCGACGCGCTGGCTGGCGAGCTGGCTGTCGGTCGGGCCGGGCTTCACCAGCATGTGCATGCCGATGGAACGCTGCAGCGACAGTGCCGACTTGGTCAGCGAGATCGCGTAGACCGTACGTCCGTAGCTGGTGATGTTGCCGGTGCCGAGACCGAGGTCGTTGGCGAACTCCATCAGGGGGTGGGCGACGGCGACGTAGCCCTCCTCGGTCGCGACACCCTTGAGCTTGGAGGTGTAGGCCGCGGCACGCAGCGCGGTCAGCTGGGGCTCGGCCTCGCGGAACAGCTCCATCCGGCGCTTCAGGCCGGGCTTGTCCGGCATGCTCAGCGCGGCCTCGTCGAAGGCGTCGGCGGCCTTGTCGGTCGCGGCGCGGGCCTTGGTGACGTCCGGGTCGTTCTTGCCCTTGCCCTGCAGCAGGGGGACCGCGGTGACGTCCCGCTCGTTGTAGAGGGCGTTGGCGTAGGTGAGGGAGGCCTGCACCAGACGCGCGGTGTTCTCCGCGTCCTCGGCCTCGTTCCAGGTGTCGATCGAGCTCTTCACCTGGAAGCCGCCCATGACCAGGCCGACCAGCACGGGTATGAGCAGGATCGCGTTCAGCCTGGTGGTCACGCGCCAGTTGCGCGGGGAAAGGCGTCCTCCGCTCTTGGCGGGCGCGGCCGTCGGTTCGGGACCGGGTACGGGGGCGGGCGCCGCTGTGCGCGACGGCGGCGTGAAGTTGCCCCGGGCCGACGGCTCGGGACTGTTCTTGCTTCGCCTCACTCGACCAACAACCTCTCGGCGGTCGGCACCAACGTTGTGCCGCAGTGTCTCAGAGCCCGGTGTGCCATCGACTACGGAGTACGTCTTTGACCAATGGGCAGTTCAGGCATTCCAGCATGCCGACCAGCGCTCTTCCAAACACTGGAAGGCGAGGAATCCGAGTGATGTAAGTCCTAGATAAAACGGTCATAAAGAACGAGCTTCAGCAAAAGGCGAGCGCTTCGTGCGCGCAGCGGTACTGCGCGACCGCGTCGCGTGTCGACCTCCCTTGATTCCTCTGCCGAAACGTTATGAACACCGAGGCCGACCGTGTCGAAGGACACGGCCGGCTCCGGTGCGTCTACGGCAACTGCCGTATGCCACTTTTTGTTTGGCTCTACCTGAGACGCGCCATGAGGGCGTGCTCGACCAGTGTGATCAGCGCACTCTTCGCGTCCGCGCGGTGGCGGGCGTCGGTGGTGATGATCGGGGTGTCGGGTCCGATCTGGAGCGCTTCGCGCACCTCTTCCGGCTGGTAGGGCTGCTGCCCGTCGAACCCGTTGAGGGCGACCACGAAGGGCAGTCCGCTGTTCTCGAAGTAGTCCACCGCCGGGAAGCAGTCCGCCAGTCGGCGGGTGTCCACCAGGACCACCGCGCCGATGGCGCCGCGCACCAGGTCGTCCCACATGAACCAGAAGCGGTCCTGGCCGGGCGTGCCGAACAGGTACAGGATCAGGTCCTGGTCCAGGGTGATACGGCCGAAGTCCATGGCCACCGTGGTGGTGGTCTTGTCCCCGGTGTGGGTGAGGTCGTCGATGCCCGCGCTGGCGGAGGTCATCACGGCCTCGGTGCGCAGCGGGTTGATCTCCGAGACGGCGCCGACGAACGTGGTCTTGCCCACGCCGAAGCCGCCCGCCACCACGATCTTCGCGGACGTGGTGGTACGGCTGTCGGAGACCGTCCCGCCGCTAGAGCTTGCGAAGTCCACTGAGCACCCTTTCGAGCAGTGTCACATCCGGGGCGCCGGTCGTCTCGTCGCCGCCCGGCTGGTGCACGGCGACGAGTCCCGCCTCCGCCAAGTCGGCCACCAGGATCCGGGCAACACCCAGTGGCATGTTGAGCAGCGCCGAGACCTCGGCGACCGACTTCACCTCACGGCACAGATGGCAGATGCGCTGGTGCTCCGGAAGGAGCCCCATGAGCGCTGCCGGGTCGGCCGTCGTACTGATCAGTGCCTCGATGGCCAGCTGATAACGCGGCCTGGTCCGGCCGCCGGTCATCGCATAGGGACGCACCAGCGGCTGGTCGCCCTCGTCCTCGTACGGTTCCGCGTACGGATCATGAGAGGCGGTGGGCGGGGTCATGGGTCCTCCGGACGGGACAGCAAGTCGGTCAGTCAAGCCGTCTGACGGGGCCGGTGGGGGGAATGTGGCGGCCGGACGGTGATTTGGTGAGACGGGTGGTGCCGGGGCCGATCAGTGGAGCAGACTTCCTTGTAGTTCGGCGCGCAGGTCCGGGGTGAGGACCGCCCCCGCGCGGTCGACCAGGAGCGCCATCTCGTAGCCGACGAGGCCGATGTCGCACTCGGGGTGCGCGAGAACGGCCAGGGACGAGCCGTCCGAGACGGACATGAGGAAGAGGAATCCCCTCTCCATCTCGACGACCGTCTGGGCCACGTTGCCGCCTTCGAAGATCCGGGAGGCGCCGGCCGTCAGGGAGGTCAGTCCCGAAGCGACGGCCGCGAGCTGGTCCGCGCGGTCGCGCGGGAACCCCTCGGACAGTGCCAGCAGGAGACCGTCGGCGGACACGACGACGGTGTGGGACACCCCGGGGGTGTTGTCCACGAAGTTGGTGATCAACCAGTTGAGGTTCTGTGCCGCCTGGCTCATCGGGCTCAACTAACGCTCCTGCTGGTGAGTGGGGTTCGGGAAGGTGCCGGTCTGGGTGGTACCGGCCTGACGACCCTGTGCGATACCCCGACGGAGATTGGTCAGCCGGCCGCGCACGTCATCGGGGGCGCGCGAGACCTGAGGACCGCTCTGGTGCTGTTGCTGCTGAGCCGTGCCCGGGACGAGGTTCGCCTTGGGCACCCGGCGCGGCAGGCCGGAGGTGGTGACGCCGCCCGCGGCCGGCTGCCGGACGCGTTCGGCCTGCCGGACCAGCTCGTCGTTGGGCGAGCTGCGCCAGGCGGTGGAAGCGGACCGCTGCGGACCGGTGGGGCCCTGCGGCTGCTGGTGCTGCTGCGGCTGCTGGGGTGCCGGAGCCGAGCCGTTGCCCTGCTCCTGTCCGCCGCCACCGTGGAACCAGTTGGTCTCCAGCGTGTCGTACAGCGGCGTACGGCCGTCGCCCGGACCGGACGCGGGCGGCAGTGCCCACGCGTCGGACACCGCGCGCTCGTCGGGCCGCTGCTGCGGGACCGACGGACGCGGGGCGACCGGGCCGGCTCCGTGCGTGCCGTTCGGCTGCGGACGCTCGAACTGGCCGGTGACGGCCGGTCCCGCGGCGTTCGGACGCTCCGGGAGGGAGTGACGGCCCGTGGAGCCGTTGTCCTGGCCCGGCACCGGGAACTGACCGGTGGAGCCGTTGTCCTGGCCCGGCATCGGGAACTGACCGGTGGAGCCGTTGTCCTGGCCCGGCACCGGGAACTGACCCGTGGAGCCGTTGTCGTAGCCCTGCGGGACGGGGAACTGGCCCGTCGCGGCCGGGTTCTGCCCGCCCGGACCGCCCTGCGGGGCGCCGAAGACGTCCCCGCGGGCGTACTGGCCCGTGTTCTGGACGCCGTTCGCACCGGGGGCGCCGTAGGCGGGCGCACCGGGGTTCTGACGCTCGTCGAACCGGGGGATCTCCGCCGTCGCGCCGGGGCCCTGCCGGTCGTCGAACCGGGGCATGGCCGAGGTCCGGGAGACGTCCGGCTCCTCGTGCCCGCGCGGGACGTCCAGCGAGGCGCGCGGCACCGGCGGCTGGGCGTTCTCGTCGCTCCAGCTGGGCACGCGCGGCTGTTGCTGGTCACCGCCGGGCAGCTCCGGGCGCGCACCACCGCGCGGCGGCAGCTGCGGACGACGGCCGCGCTCGGGCTTCCCGCTGCCACGCTGCGGCGGCACCTGGGCGCGACCGCCGCCGAAGGCGTCCTGCTCCTGCTGCTGTCCACCCGGGCCGGCGGCCTGCATGCCCTGCGGGGTACCGGACGCCTGGCCGCCGAAGCCGGCCGGAGCCGGACGGCCCTGCGCGGCCGGACGGCCCTGCGGAGCCGCACCGGGAGCACCCCGGTCGAACAGCGACGGCGTGGAGTTGCCCGGCTGGCCCTGCGGCCCCCGCGCTCCGTCGGGCCGGCCCGCGCCGTCCCGCCCGGGCAGCGCGGCCCGCGGACCCTGACCGGCACCGAGCAGGCCACCGCCGGACGCGCCGGCACCGAGAGCACCGCCCGCGGACTGACCGGCGCCGGCGGCACGCCGTGCGGCCGCGGCACCCGCGGCCGCCTGCGCGGCGGCGGGGCCACCGCCACCCGCGCCCGGCTGACCCGGCTTGCCCTGCGGCTTCTTGCCGCCCTGGGCGACGTCGACGGGCAGCATGACCAGCGCGGTCGTACCACCGGAGTCGGACGGACGCAGCTGGATGCGGATGCCGTGGCGCTGCGACAGCCGGCCGACCACGAACAGACCCATGCGGCGGGAGACGGAGACGTCCACGGTGGGCGGCGCGGCGAGCCGCTCGTTGATCGCCGCCAGGTCCTCCGGCGACAGACCGATACCGGTGTCGTGGATCTCGATCAGCACCCGGCCGTCGGGCAGCGCGTGACCGGTGACCTTGACCTTGGTCTGCGGCGAGGAGAACGAGGTCGCGTTCTCCAGCAGCTCGGCGAGCAGGTGCACGAGGTCGTTGACCACGCGGCCGGCCACTTCGGTGCTCGGCACGGAGGCCAGCTCGATGCGCTCGTACTGCTCCACCTCGGAGGCGGCGGCACGGAGCACGTCGACCAGCGGGACCGGACGGGTCCACCGGCGGCCGGGCTCCTCACCCGCGAGGACCAGCAGGTTCTCACCGTTACGGCGCATACGCGTGGCGAGGTGGTCCAGCTTGAACAGCGAGGACAGCTGGTCCGGGTCGGCCTCGCGGGACTCCAGCTCGGAGATCAGCGACAGCTGGCGCTGGATCAGACCCTGGGAGCGGCGCGAGAGGTTGGTGAACATCGCGTTGACGTTGCCCCGCAGCAGGGCCTGCTCGGCGGCGAGGCGGACCGCCTCGCGGTGCACGTCGTCGAAGGCCGCGGCCACCTTGCCGATCTCGTCCCGGGAGTGCACACCGACCGACTCCACGGACGTGTCGACGTCCTGCGGGTCGGACTCGGAGAGCTGCTTGACCAGGTCGGGCAGGCGTTCCTGGGCGACCTTGGTGGCGGTGTCCTCCAGCCGGCGCAGCGAGCGGATCATGGAGCGGGCCACCACGAAGGCGCCGACCAGCGACACACCGAGCACGAGCAGGATCAGCACACCGGAGATGATCGCGTCGCGCTCGGTGGCGCTGCGCAGCTCACGGGCCTTCTGTTCCATGTCCTCGAGCAGCGTGAGCTCGATGTTCTTCATCTGCTGGATCTTGGTGGAGCTGTCGTCCAGCCAGTCCCGGTAGGACCGCTTGCCGACCGACGAGAGGCCGTACTCCGAGGCCAGGGCGCGCCCGGCGTACTCGTCGGTGGCCTTGATCGTGGCGTTGCCCTCCTCGATCGGCAGCAGCAGCTCGGTGGCGGCGACGTCGCCGTAGATGCTCTTGAAGCTGCGGATCTCGGACTTCTGGCTGGCCAGCGCCGACTCGGCGTAGAGCCGGTCGTTGGCGGAGAGCTCGCCCTTGGTGGTGTTGCTGGCGGGCAGCGCCGCGGCGAGGACCGCGCGCTGGATCGACGCGTACTCCTTGGCGGAGGAGAAGGACGCCAGGGCGCGGGTGCGCTGGATCATGTCGGGGTTGCTGGTCGCCTCCGCCATGTCCTGCGAGAGCTCGACCAGCTTCTCGATCAGACGGTGGTAGCCCTCGACGGTCTGCGTGGAGTTCCGCTCCGACTGGAACGCCGTGTTGCGGATCTTCTCGAGCTCGCCCAGTTCACCGGCGAGCTGCACCAGGTTGTCGCGGACGCCCTTGAGGTTGCCGTCCTTGCTGGCGTCGTCGATCTCCTCGGAGCTGTCGATGAAGAGGTTGCGCGCCCGGTCGGTCTTCTCGCGGTAGCCCTTGACCGAGAAGTCGGTGGCCTTGCCGCCGTGCGCCAGCGGGCCGGCCGACTGGTCGCGCTCCTCCTGGAGCGCGGCGGCCAGTTCGGTCGCCTGCTTGGTCATGTCCGTCAGCAGCTTCATGTTGTCGAGCTGCTGGATGTCGTCCATCGACTGGTTGATGCGCAGCGCGCCCAGCGAGGTGGCCGCGACCACCGGGAGGGCGAGCAGCGACACCAGACGGGTCGAGATCCGCCAGTTCCGCAGGGCTATTCGCGGCCCCGGGCCGGTCGGCCCCTTCGGCGCGGCCGGCGCCGTGCCCGGCGCTCCGGCCGACGCGGCGGGGCCTTCGCCGCCGTTTCCGGGCGTGGTCGGGCCCTGGTTCTGGGCGTGCTGGGGCGAGGAGCTGACGGCCTTGGGGCCAGTCCCGCCGTGCGGCTCCGGCTCCGCCGAAGCGCTGCCATCCCTCTTGAAACGTCCCTGCACTAGCGTCGCAACCTCTGAACCAGGCACCCCTCCGCGTGAACGGTGAGGCACGGTGTCGGCGTCATAGGGGCGCCCTGAATACGCCCCCGTGGTGGTCGTGAGTGACCGGCGCTGGCTTCCCCCTTCTCGCCCGCCACTCGGCGCGTCTGTGCGCCCCCTGTGCGCCGGCTCGATCCTGCGGCGGTCCGTGGAATTCCAGCACAGTGCAGGACCTCCAACAAGGCCCATGGCCTTACCCGTGAGATACGTGACACCACGTGAGTGACGAGTCACCGGGGGTAGAAAGCGACCTCCCCAATAAGGGACATATGGTTGCGAGTCGGCGGGGTGGCCCGGGTGTCCCAGTCGCCATGATCAGGAGCGGAATGGTGGCTTCAGTGGGTGAATGTCCGATTCCGTCTCGACGGGACCCGGGTCGGAATGGGGGATTTGTCCGGTGATCCGTGAGCAAACTCACACCTGGATCAAGGTCTCCGGTCGCGATCGGCGGGGAATTGCATGTTTAGCCTGACGCTTTACAGGGATGGCAAAACCGACAACCCGCGCCCTCACCGGGGTCTCCGACCCCCTCCGGGCGCCCGTGAACAGGACAGGGTCAAGTAAACAGTGAAGACGACGACGATGTTCCACAAGATCGCCAACCCGCGGCGCACCACGCTGGCCCACCTGGACGGCGCCGACGAACTGCAGAAGCCGGTCCAGCAGGAGCACACCGTCGACCTTCCGGCCCAGACTGCCAATCCCAAGCGCACCGTCCTCATGGAGATCCCGGTCGCGGCCGACGCCGCGCAGTGACACCGGTCCATACGGACACCGGCCGCGAAACACTCAAGGCCCACCGGACGAGGGGCGCCCCGCGGCAACGGGGGCGCCCCTCGTCGTTGCGCGGGGCGAGGACCCCTGCGCGTTAGCCTGGAGCGTCAGACTTCAGCCGATCGGTCAAGGGGACAAGCATCCCGTGCGCATCGCCAGATTCTCCATCGACGGGAACGTCGCCTTCGGCGCGGTCGAGGGCGAGAAGCAGGACGAACTCGTCCTGGACATCATCAAGGGCATCCCGTTCGCGGACTTCGAGCTCTCCGGCACCAAGGTCCCGGTGAGCAAGGTCAGGCTGCTGCCCCCGGTGCTCCCCAACAAGGTGGTGGCCTTCGGCCGCAACTACGCCGAACACGCGAAGGAACTCGGCAACGAGGTCCCCGACGCCCCCTTCGCCTTCTTCAAGCCCTCCACCTCCGTGATCGGCCCCGGCGACGACATCCAGTACCCCTCCTTCTCCCAGGAGGTGCACCACGAGGCCGAGCTGGCCGTGGTCATCGGCCGGATGTGCCGCGAGGTCCCGCGCGAACGCGTCAAGGACGTGATCTTCGGCTACACCTGCGCCAACGACATCACCGCGCGCGACGTCCAGAAGCGCGAGAAGCAGTGGGCCCGGGCCAAGGGCTTCGACACCTCCTGCCCGCTCGGCCCCTGGGTGGAGACGGACCTCGACCTCGCCGCCGCGGGCGACCTGACCATCCAGCTCACGGTCAACGGCGCCCAGCGCCAACTCGGCCGCACCAGCGAGATGATCCACTCCATCGAGGACCTGATCGTCAACATCTCCGAGGCCATGACGCTGCTCCCCGGCGACGTGATCCTCACGGGCACCCCGGCCGGCGTCGGCCCCCTCAACGTCGGCGACGAGGTCGCCGTCACCATCGAAGGCATCGGCACTCTCACCAACAAGGTTGTCAAGCGTGGCTAGCGCACCCGTCCGCGTACGTTTCTGTCCGTCGCCCACCGGTAACCCCCATGTGGGCCTGGTCCGCACCGCCCTGTTCAACTGGGCGTTCGCCAAGCACCACGGCGGCACCCTGGTCTTCCGCATCGAGGACACCGACGCGGCCCGCGACTCCGAGGAGTCGTACAACCAGCTGCTGGACTCCATGCGCTGGCTCGGCTTCGACTGGGACGAGGGCCCCGAGATCGGCGGCCCGCACGCGCCGTACCGCCAGTCGCAGCGCATGGACCTCTACAAGGACGTCGCGGCGAAGCTCCTGGACGCCGGCCACGCGTACCGCTGCTACTGCTCCCAGGAGGAGCTGGACAGCCGCCGCGAGGCCGCCCGCGCCGCCGGCAGGCCCTCCGGGTACGACGGCCACTGCCGCGAGCTGACCGACGCCCAGGTCGAGGACTACAAGGCCCAGGGCCGCGAGCCGATCGTCCGCTTCCGGATGCCCGACGAGACGATCACCTTCACCGACCTGGTCCGCGGCGAGCTGACCTTCACCCCGGAGAACGTCCCGGACTACGGCATCGTCCGCGCCAACGGGGCTCCGCTCTACACGCTGGTCAACCCGGTCGACGACGCCCTGATGGAGATCACCCACGTCCTGCGCGGCGAGGACCTGCTCTCCTCCACCCCGCGCCAGATCGCCCTGTACAAGGCGCTGACCGAGCTGGGCATCGCCAAGCGGACCCCCGCCTTCGGGCACCTGCCGTACGTGATGGGCGAGGGCAACAAGAAGCTCTCCAAGCGCGACCCGCAGTCGTCGCTCAACCTCTACCGCGAGCGCGGCTTCCTCCCCGAGGGCCTGCTCAACTACCTCTCCCTGCTCGGCTGGTCGCTCTCCGCCGACCAGGACGTCTTCTCGATCGACGAGATGGTCGCGGCCTTCGACATCGCGGACGTGCAGCCGAACCCGGCCCGCTTCGACCTGAAGAAGTGCGAGGCGATCAACGGCGACCACATCCGCATGCTGGATGTGAAGGACTTCACGGAGCGCTGCGCCCCCTGGCTCAAGGCCCCCTTCGCCCCCTGGGCCCCGGAGGCCTTCGACGAGGCCAAGTGGCAGGCGATCGCCCCGCACGCGCAGACCCGCCTCAAGGTCCTCTCCGAGATCACGGACAACGTCGACTTCCTGTTCCTGCCGGAGCCGGTCTTCGACGAGGCGTCCTGGAACAAGGCGATGAAGGAGGGCAGCGACGCTCTGCTGCGCACCGCGCGGGAGAAGCTGGAGGCCGCCGACTGGACGTCCCCCGAGTCGCTGAAGGAGGCCGTCCTGGCCGCCGGCGAGGCCCACGGCCTCAAGCTCGGCAAGGCCCAGGCCCCGGTCCGCGTCGCCGTCACCGGCCGCACGGTCGGCCTGCCGCTCTTCGAGTCCCTGGAGGTCCTGGGCAAGGAGAAGACGCTGGCCAGGATCGACGCGGCGCTGGCGAGGCTGGCGGCGTAACGCACGGACGCACGCGCGAAGGGCGGCAGCCGGGAAGGCTGCCGCCCTTGCCGTACTTCCGCACGGCCGGTGCCGACCGGCGTCGCCGCCGAGTTCTCCGCAGACGGGACACATGCGCCGTGAGGACATCGACCCGCGCTTCTTCGGGGACAGACCGGCCTGCGACCGGGCCGTCGTCGAGCAGCCGCAGCGCCGGCTCGTGGTCGCCGGTCACGAGGCCCGGGACGACGAGGGCGGCATCGCGGCCGTGGACGACATCCGCGGTCGGATCCGGCTGACCTTCCAGCGCCCGGCCGGGACGCTGCGCGAAGCCGGGTTCGCCCTGAGCGACCTGGTCCGGATCAGGATCCTCACGGTCGACATCGAGGCCGTGACGGCCAACTACGACGTCGTGCTGAGCGTGCCGGCCGAGGCGGACTGCCGTCCGGCCGGTCTCCCGGCGGAGGTCAGGGCCCTGTCCGATCCCCGGATGCTCCTCGAGGTCGAGGGTCTCGCCGCCCGGTGACCGCCGCGCCACCCGGCCGGTTCCCCCGCGCCCACCGCTCGGGCCGCCACCCCCTCTTCGACGCTGCGTCCGTCGGGGGACAACCCCCGGGCCCTCAGCCGGGTCCGGCTGTACCGTCGGTGGCATGGTGATCCGAGCAGTTGTCTGGGACGTCGACGACACGCTTTTCGACTACACCACCGCCGACCGCGAGGGCATGCGCGCCCACCTGGTGGCCGAGGGGCTGCTCGCCGGGTACGGGTCGGCCGAGGAGGCCCTCGTGCGCTGGCGCGAGGTCACCGAGCGGCAGTGGGCGCGGTTCGCCGCGCGGGAGGTGGACTTCGAGACGCAGCGGCGCGACCGCACCCGGGTCTTCCTGGGCCGCCCGGAGCTGACGGACGCCGAGGCCGACGACTGGTTCCGGCGGTACGTCACGCACTACGAGTCCGCCTGGAGCCTCTTCCCGGACGTGCTGCCCGTCCTGGACGCCCTCGCCACCAGCCACCGGCATGCCGTGCTCTCCAACTCCAGCCTCCACGTCCAGGACCGCAAGCTGCGCGTCCTCGGCGTCCACGACCGTTTCGAGGCCATCCTGTGCGCCGCCGAGCTGGGCGTCTCCAAGCCCGAGGCCGGCGCGTTCCTCGCCGCCTGTGACGCGCTGGCGCTGCCCCCGGACCAGGTGGCGTACGTCGGTGACCACCCGGAGATCGACGGCCGGGGCGCCGCGGAGGCCGGGCTGCTGTCGGTGTGGATCGACCGGGGCGGTGCCTGCGCGACGGTCGAGCCGCCGGTGGGACCACGTCGTATCGCCTCCCTCGCCGAACTCCCCGTGGTGCTCGCCGCCGATACTCGTTTTGGAGCCCCGTCCACCTTCGGGTAATGTTCTTCCTGCGCCGAGGGGAGCGGGCCGGAAGGCCGGAACCCCCAAGCGCCAAACTAGAACAAGAACCCCTCAGGGGCTTGCGTTCCAGTGGCCTATGGTGTAATTGGCAGCACGACTGATTCTGGTTCAGTTAGTCTTGGTTCGAGTCCAGGTAGGCCAGCTCGCAGAGCTCATCTGCACCCGCGGATCTCATCCGCAAGCCCCCGTTGTGTAGCGGCCTAGCACGCTGCCCTCTCAAGGCAGTAGCGCCGGTTCGAATCCGGTCGGGGGTACTGGTTCCGATCATCTCGGGACTGCTAGGGCCCCCGTTGTGTAGCGGCCTAGCACGCCGCCCTCTCAAGGCGGTAGCGCCGGTTCGAATCCGGTCGGGGGTACTGACTGGTCTAAACCATCATTGGTCTATGGTGTAATTGGCAGCACGACTGATTCTGGTTCAGTTAGTCTTGGTTCGAGTCCAGGTAGACCAGCAGGATCTGCGGCAACGTATGATCCACGCCCCCGTTGTGTAGCGGCCTAGCACGCCGCCCTCTCAAGGCGGTAGCGCCGGTTCGAATCCGGTCGGGGGTACACAGTGAAGGCCCTCCACCTCGGTGGAGGGCCTTCGGCGTTCCGGAACGGGACCGTACCCGGAAACCGGAGGAAGAGCCCGCCGCGGCGTTGGGGCGGGCCCGTTCCCACGGGGCGGTACGGACGGGTTTCAGGAGCGGCGCAGTGCCTCGGAGAGGCGGCCGGCGGCATCGATGACGGCCTGGGCGTGCATCCGGCCCGGGTGGCGGGACAGGCGCTCGATGGGGCCGGAGACCGAGACGGCGGCCACCACACGGTTCGACGGCCCGCGCACCGGCGCGGAGACGGACGCCACGCCCGGCTCGCGCTCACCGATCGACTGGGCCCAGCCCCGGCGACGTACGCCCGAGAGGGCCGTCGCCGTGAACCGGGCGCCCTGCAGGCCCCGGTGCAGCCGCTCCGGCTCCTCCCAGGCCATCAGGATCTGCGCCGAGGAGCCGGCCTTCATCGTGAGCGTGGAGCCCACCGGCACCGTGTCCCGCAGGCCCGAGAGGCGCTCCGCCGCGGCGACGCAGATGCGCATGTCGCCCTGGCGGCGGTAGAGCTGGGCGCTCTCGCCGGTCACGTCGCGCAGGTGCGTGAGCACCGGGCCCGCCGTGGCGAGCAGCCGGTCCTCGCCCGCCGCCGCGGCCAGTTCGGCCAGGCGCGGGCCGAGAATGAAACGGCCCTGCATGTCGCGCGCCACCATACGGTGGTGTTCCAGCGCCACGGCCAGGCGGTGGGCCGTGGGTCGTGCCAGTCCGGTGGCCCCGACCAACCCCGCGAGGGTGGCCGGACCGGACTCCAGAGCGCTCAGGACGAGGGCCGCCTTGTCCAGAACGCCGACGCCGCTACTGTTGTCCATGCAACGATACTTGCGTCTCACTCTGTGAAACGCAAGTTCAATTTTCGGTGGAACCCGCCACCCTGGAAGCACGGAAGCAACGCGGCCCGTGGACCACCGGGCCTGGCGGCGGACGCCCGGAAGCAGGGGTGCGGGCGCCGTCTCCCCACAGATCTAGTTGGGCCGGCGCACCACCTGCCGGCCGGAGGGACAGCGATGGGTAGGACACTCGCGGAGAAGGTCTGGGACGACCACGTCGTCCGGCGCGCCGAGGGCGAGCCCGACCTCCTCTTCATCGATCTGCACCTGCTGCACGAGGTGACCAGCCCGCAGGCCTTCGACGGCCTGCGCAAGAGCGGCCGCCGGGTGCGCCGTCTCGACCTCACCATCGCGACCGAGGACCACAACACCCCGACCCTCGACATCGACAAGCCGATCGCCGACCCGGTCTCCCGGATCCAGCTCGAGACGCTGCGCAAGAACGCCGCCGAGTTCGGCGTCCGGCTGCATTCGCTGGGCGACGTCGAGCAGGGCGTCGTGCACGTCGTGGGCCCGCAGCTGGGTCTGACCCAGCCCGGCATGACCGTCGTCTGCGGCGACTCGCACACCTCCACGCACGGCGCCTTCGGCGGACTCGCCTTCGGCATCGGCACCTCCCAGGTCGAGCACGTCCTGGCCACCCAGACGCTGCCCATGGCCCGTCCGAAGACCATGGCGATCACCGTCAACGGCGAACTGCCCGAGGGCGTCACGGCCAAGGACCTGATCCTGGCGATCATCGCGAGGATCGGTACCGGCGGCGGCCAGGGATACGTCCTGGAGTACCGCGGCGAGGCCATCGAGAAGCTCTCGATGGAGGCCCGGATGACCATCTGCAACATGTCGATCGAGGCCGGCGCCCGCGCGGGCATGATCGCTCCCGACGAGACGACGTTCGCCTACCTCGAGGGCCGTCCGCACGCCCCGAAGGGCGAGGACTGGGACGCGGCCGTCGCCTACTGGAAGACGCTGAAGTCCGACGAGGACGCCGAGTTCGACGCCGAGGTCGTCATCGAGGCCGCCGAACTGTCGCCGTTCGTCACCTGGGGCACCAACCCGGGCCAGGGCGCCCCGCTTTCGGCGTCCGTCCCCGACCCGGCTTCGTACGAGGACGCCTCGGAGCGGCTCGCCGCCGAAAAGGCCCTGGAGTACATGGGGTTGGAGGCCGGCCAGGCGCTGCGCTCCATCAACGTGGACACCGTCTTCGTAGGTTCCTGCACCAACGGCCGCATCGAGGACCTGCGCGCCGTCGCGGACATCATCAAGGGCCGCAAAGTCGCCGACGGCGTGCGGATGCTGGTCGTCCCCGGCTCCGCGCGGGTGGGCCTGCAGGCCGTCTCCGAGGGTCTGGACGTGGTCTTCAAGGAGGCCGGCGCCGAGTGGCGGCACGCGGGCTGCTCGATGTGCCTGGGCATGAACCCCGACCAGCTCGCCCCCGGTGAGCGCTCCGCCTCCACCTCCAACCGCAACTTCGAGGGCCGGCAGGGCAAGGGCGGCCGCACCCACCTGGTGTCCCCGCAGGTCGCCGCCGCCACCGCGGTCCTCGGTCACCTGGCCTCCCCGGCCGACCTCGCCGCCGCCCCCACGCCCGCTGGAGTCTGATCAGCCATGGAAGCATTCACCACCCACACCGGCCGGGCCGTCCCGCTGCGCCGCAGCAACGTCGACACCGACCAGATCATCCCCGCCCACTGGCTCAAGAAGGTGACCAGGGACGGGTTCGAGGACGGGCTGTTCGAGGCCTGGCGCAAGGACCCGTCCTTCGTCCTCAACCAGCCCGAGCGCGCGGGCGCGACCGTGCTGGTCGCCGGCCCCGACTTCGGCACCGGCTCCTCCCGTGAGCACGCCGTCTGGGCGCTGCAGAACTACGGCTTCAAGACCGTGATCTCCTCCCGCTTCGCCGACATCTTCCGCGGCAACTCGCTGAAGAACGGCCTGCTGACGGTGGTCATCGACCAGAAGACCGTGGACGCGCTGTGGGAGCTCACCGAAGCCGACCCCACCGCCGAGATCACCGTCGACCTCCAGACCCGCGAGGTGCGCGCCGAGGGCGTCACCGCCTCCTTCGAGCTCGACGAGAACTCCCGCTGGCGGCTGCTGAACGGGCTCGACGACATCTCCATCACGCTGCAGAACGAGGCGGACATCGCCGCGTACGAGGCGAAGCGCCCGTCGTTCAAGCCGAGGACGCTCACGGCCTGACCCCCACCCCGGCCGAAGTCCTCGCCAGAGGCCGACTTTCGGCCACCGGATCACCCCGCCCGTACCCCCGATCACCTCGATCGGGGGTACGGGCGCGTCTGCACCCGTTCGGTCCCGCGTGCCCTCTTGAGGGCCCTCAACTCGCCGCGTTATGAAGGTGGTTGTCGGGGTACACGTGTCACGTGCCCGTGATCTTCGCGTGTGTCCGGACGGCTGCCCGAGGCGGCAGTTGCCCCCTGGGCAGGCGACAACTCGCCCCAGATGGCACAATCTGTGCATGGAACACGACGGCCAACTCCAGCTCTATGCGGCGGTCGCGGTCCGGCTCAAGGAAGCGCACGCAAAGGTGCGCGCACTGCAAGTCCCGGAGGGCGTACGGATGGCGCTGACCCGGAAGCTGCTGGTCATTACGGCCGCGGCCAAACACGATCTTGCCGGTGCGGCAAGGCGTCTGGAGCGGTTCACCGAGGACCTCGACGAGGGTCGATTCCCCGAAGAGGAACGCTGAACCAGTCGAGACGGCCGAGTTCGTTGCGGCACAAGGGTGATTAGCCCGTTTCGTGTTTGATTTGCGGTATATATCTGCCTAACGTGCGAAAAAGCTTGAACACATTCGTTCTGGCGATGTCTCCGAAGGGGAAGACGTGAACAAGGCGCAGCTCGTAGAAGCGATTGCCGACAAGGTGGGCGGCCGCCAGCAGGCCGCCGATGCCGTCGACCACGTACTGGACGCCATCGTCCGCGCGGTCGTCTCGGGTGAGCGGGTTTCGGTCACCGGCTTCGGTTCGTTCGAGAAGGTCGACCGCCCGGCCCGTTACGCCCGTAACCCTCAGACGGGCGAGCGGGTTCGGGTCAAGAAGACCTCCGTTCCGCGCTTCCGCGCGGGGCAGGGTTTCAAGGACCTGGTGAGCGGCTCGAAGAAGCTGCCGCGCGGTGGTGAGGTCTCGGTCAAGAAGGCGCCCAAGGGCAGCCTGAGCGGGGGCGCCGCGGCCACGGTCAAGAAGGCCGCCGCGAAGAAGACGACGGCGAAGAAGGCCGCCACCGCGAAGACGGCGGCGAAGAAGGCCCCGGCGAAGAAGGCCACCACCAAGACGGCGGCGGCCAAGAAGACCACGGCCAAGAAGGCGCCCGCCAAGACCGCGGCGACGGCGAAGACGACCGCCGCGAAGAAGACGACCGCCAAGAAGGCCCCGGCGAAGAAGGCGACGGCCACGAAGGCGCCCGCCAAGAAGTCGACCGCGCGCAAGACCACCGCCAAGAAGACCACCGCCCGCAAGAAGTAGCGGGCCGGGGCCCCTCCCTTCGGGAAAGCGGTACTCACGCGCCGGGCCGGACTCCCTCGGGAGCCCGGCCCGCGGTGTGTGCGGGGGCGCCCCGGGCGGTCAGAACGTCTGGAGCGTCACCAGCGTGATCCGCCGGGCCACGCCCTCGCCCTCGGTCTCGATGCGCACCCGCTGCCCGGGACGCAGCAGCAGCAGGCCCCCCGCGTCGAACGCCGGGGCGTCGAAGGGCACCGGCGTGCCGTCGTCCAGGAGCACCTGGCCGCTGCGGCTGTCGGGGTCGTAGGTGTACGCGGTGGCCTGCATGCCGGCAGCCTACTGCTCGGTGATGAGCGACCGCGCGGCGACCGCGGCCGTGTGAGGGCCGACGCCCAGCGCCAGCGCGGCCCGCAGGTCGTCGCCGGTGTCCACGTCCTGCCGTACCGAGTCCACGCCGTCGAGGCCCAGCTCCACGGCTCCGGACTCCCGGTGCCGGGCCCGGGAACCGGGGCCGAAGAACGGGCGCAGTTCCCGGCCCCGGCTCGCGGCCAGCAACGTCGTGCCGAGCCCGGCGGCGTCGGCGAGGAACGCGCGCGGGAACGCGGCGGCCGTGTCGAGAACGCGGGCCAGTTCCGGCGGGCGGAGCGCCGGAAGATCGGCGTTGAGGGCCGCGACACACGCCGCGCGGCGAGCGGCTCCCGCCACCGCCGCGCCATGGGTGAGGGCCGCGTTCAGACCGCCGCCCGGCTCGTCCGCGACGATTCCGGCGCCCAGCGCGGCCAGCTCCCGCGAGGCCAGGACGTCGTCCGTGACGACCACCACATCCCGTACCGCCGGGCATTCCAGCGCGGCCGCCACCGTGTCCTGGGCGAAGGCGAGCGCCAGACCCGGGCGCAGACCGTCGTCCGCGGTGTCCGCGAGCCTGCTCTTGGCCCGGGCCAGCGGCTTCAGGGGTACCACCAAGGTCCACTGCACGAGTGTTACGTCCCTCTCTTGTCGCGGCCATTGTCACCCGGGGAACCGGGCGCCAAGGGGGTCGGGGAAGGGGCGCGAAGCTGCTTGCAAGGGCGAGGGTGGGAGACGGGCGGGCGTACGGTGTTCTCGACAGACCGGCGGCCCGGGGCGACACTTGTGCGGCCCGCCTGGCCTCCGGGTCCGGGCCCCGGGCCCGTCATTCGGAAGAGGAAGGTGTACTTGTGCCGCGCCGCAGAATCGGCTTCTGGTACCGCTTCGCCGCGGTTCTCTGCAAACCGCCGCTGGTGGTTCTGCTCAAGCGGGACTGGCGCGGAATGGAGAACATTCCGGCCGAGGGTGGATTTATCACCGCGGTGAACCACAATTCGCACATCGATCCCTTCGCCTACGCGCACTTTCAGTACAACACCGGACGCGTTCCGCGATTCCTGGCGAAGAGCGGGCTTTTCAACAAGGGATTCATCGGCGCCGCGATGCGCGGCACCGGGCAGATCCCCGTCTACCGCGAGAGCACCGACGCGCTCAGCGCCTTCCGGGCCGCGATCGACGCCGTGGAGCGCGGCGAATGCGTCGCCTTCTACCCCGAGGGCACCCTCACCCGCGACCCGGACGGCTGGCCCATGACCGGCAAGACCGGCGCCGCCCGCGTCGCCCTGCAGACCAAGTGCCCCGTGATCCCGGTCGCCCAGTGGGGCGCCAACGAACTGCTGCCCCCGTACGCCAAGAAGCCCAGTCTGCTGCCGCGCAAGACCCACCACGTGCTGGCCGGGCCGCCGGTGGACCTCGACCGCTTCTACGACCGGGAGATGACCCCGGAACTGCTCAAGGAGGCGACGGAGGCCATCATGGCGGCCGTCACGCGCCATCTGGAGCAGATCCGTGGTGAGCAGGCCCCCGAGACGCCGTACGACCCGCGCCGTGAGCGGATCGAGCAGCGCCGCAGGACGCACACCCAGAAGCGGGAGGAACGGGCGCGGGGCGGCAGGCCCACCGCGCGGGAAGAAGGGCTGGGCACGTGAGCGAGCCGGTCAAGGCGGCCGTCTTCGGCACCGGATCGTGGGGGACGGCCTTCGGCATGGTCCTCGCCGACGCGGGCTGCGACGTCGTGCTGTGGGGACGGCGCCCCGAACTCGCCGAGGCGGTCAACTCCACCCGCACCAACCCCGACTACCTGCCCGGGATCGAACTCCCGGAGAACCTGCGGGCCACCGCGGACGCCGCCGAGGCCGCGCGCGACGCCGACTTCACCGTCCTCGCGGTCCCCTCGCAGACGCTGCGCGGCAACCTCGCCGAGTGGACGCCGCTGCTCGCGCCCGGCACGGTCCTGGTGTCGCTGATGAAGGGCGTCGAACTCGGCTCCGCGATGCGGATGAGCGAGGTGATCGACGACGTCGCCAAGGTCGGCGCCGACCGCATCGCCGTGGTCACCGGGCCCAACCTGGCCCGGGAGATCGCCGCCCGGATGCCGGCCGCCGCCGTGGTGGCCTGCACCGACGAAGGCGTGGCCCAGCGGCTCCAGGCCTCCTGCCACACGCCGTACTTCCGGCCGTACACCAACACCGACGTCGTCGGCTGCGAACTGGGCGGCGCCGTGAAGAACGTGATCGGTCTTGCCGTCGGCATCGCGGACGGCATGGGGCTCGGCGACAACGCCAAGGGCTCGCTCATCACCCGCGGCCTCGCCGAGACCACCCGGCTCGGCGTCGCGCTCGGCGCCGACCCGCTGACCTTCTCCGGACTCGCGGGCCTGGGCGACCTGGTGGCCACCTGCTCCTCGCCGCTGTCGCGCAACCACACCTTCGGCACCAACCTCGGCAAGGGCCTGACCCTCAAGGAGACCATCGCGGTCACCAAGCAGACCGCGGAGGGCGTCAAGTCCTGCGAGTCGGTGCTGGACCTGGCCCGCAGGCACGGCGTCGACATGCCGCTCACCGAGACGGTCGTCTCCATCGTGCACGAGGGCAAGCCCCCGGTGGTCGCCGTCGAGGAGCTGATGTCGCGCAGCGCGAAGCCCGAACGACGCTGAGCGACGGCCCCCTCCGTTCGGCTCACGCACGGCGTTGCGGGCGCTGTGTCCCGGTCCTGCGGGCAGGTACTCTCATCGCGATATGAGCACCGAGAACCTCCCCCAGAGCCCCGAGCAGCCGTCCCGCAAGCCGCGTGTGGCCGTCGTGTTCGGCGGGCGCAGCTCCGAACACGGGATCTCCGTGGTCACCGCCGGCGCCGTCCTCAAGGCCATCGACCGGACCGCGTACGACGTCCTGCCGATCGGCATCACCACGGACGGCCGCTGGGCGCTCACCGCCGACGAGCCGGAACGCATGGCGATCAGCGACCGCCGTACGCCCAGCGTCGACCAGCTCGCCGAGTCGACGGAGGGCGGTGTGGTGCTCCCCGTCGACCCCGCCAGCCGCGAAGTCGTCTACAGCGAGCCGGGCTCGGTGCCCAAGGCGCTCGGCGAGGTCGACGTGGTCTTCCCGGTGCTGCACGGCCCCTACGGCGAGGACGGCACCCTCCAGGGCCTCCTGGAGCTCTCCGGCGTCCCCTACGTCGGTTCGGGCGTGCTCGCCTCGGCCGTCGGCCAGGACAAGGAGTACATGAAGCGGGTGTTCACCTCCTTCGGGCTGAAGGTCGGCCCGTACGTGGTGATCCGGCCGCGCGAGTGGCAGCGGGACGAGTCCGCCGCCCGCAAGAAGATCGTCGACTTCGCCGGCGAGCACGGCTGGCCGCTGTTCGTGAAGCCCGCCCGCGCGGGCTCGTCGATCGGCATCACCAAGGTCGACGACATCTCCGGCCTGGACGAGGCGATCGCCGAGGCCCGGCGCCACGACCCGAAGATCCTCGTCGAGGCGGCGCTGCGCGGCCGCGAGATCGAGTGCGGCGTGCTGGAGTTCGAGGACGGCCCGCGCGCCTCGCTGCCGGCCGAGATCCCGCCGCCCGACGCGCACGCGTACTACGACTTCGAGGCCAAGTACATCGACTCCACGCCCGGCATCGTGCCCGCGCCGCTGACCGACGAGGAGACGGCCGAGGTGCGGCGGCTCGCGGTGGAGGCGTTCGACGCGGCCTCCTGCGAAGGGCTGGTCCGCGCGGACTTCTTCCTCACCGAGGACGGCGAGTTCGTGATCAACGAGATCAACACCATGCCCGGCTTCACGCCCATCTCGATGTACCCGCAGATGTGGCAGGCCACCGGGGTCGGCTACCCGGAACTGGTCGACCTGCTGGTGCGGGCGGCACTGCGCCGGTCGACCGGGCTGCGCTGAGCCGCCGCGCACGCACGCTTCAGAAGGCGATCCCCTCGGGGATCGCCTTCTTCAGGGCCGGGGCGAGATCGATCAGTACGCCCGTGCTGTCCCGTCCGTCGGCCACTTCGACCTCGACATACGCCTCGCGGTTGGCGGTGGTGAAGCGCTGTACGTCGTCGTCCCCCGTCTCCATGAGCCAGTCGACGCCGTTCACTCCGCCCGGCACCGCGTCGGCGTCGTTCCCGTTGGCCACCTTGGGGTCGGCCATCTTCGGGGGTCGCTCGACACCGCACCGCAGTATGATCGCCACGCCGCCCCAGCCCGCGGTCAGTTCGGACGCGGGTTCGGGATCGTCGCGACTCTCACCGTCCACCTTCGCCGGCAGGGCCTCGTCCAGGTTTCGGCACAGTTCGGTGACCTTCGCGTCCGGGCTGGGAACCGCCGTGGACGCGCTGTCGTCTGCCGAGGAGCAGCCTGCGGCGGTGATCAGCACCGCGAGCGCGGACAGGACGGTGTGCCGGTGACGGAAAGAGTTCACCGGCACAGGGTAGACGGGGGCTACAGATGGACGACCGGACAGGTCAGGGTACGGGTGATGCCGTCCACTTGCTGGACTTTGGCGACCACCATGCGGCCCAGGTCGTCGACGGTGTCGGCCTGGGCGCGCACGATCACGTCGTACGGTCCGGTCACGTCCTCGGCCTGGATGACTCCAGGGATCTTGCCGATCAGCTCGGCGACGGTCGACGCCTTGCCGACCTCCGTCTGGATCAGGATGTACGCCTGTACCACGGAACCTCCAGGGCGGCCACGAGGATCATGTGGGGAAAAGGAACGCCACGGTATCGCGTCGCCGCTCGTCGCGGGGAGACCTGCGGGAACCGGGCCTTGTGCGCCGGGGTACAGGCACGGGGGAAGTCGACGGTCATTTCGACCGTAGCGAGGACTCGGACCACTCGCGACCGGGCACGGACAGGGATAGAAGGGTCGAAAGGGAAATGAAGGGCACTGTTGGTGAGCTCGGCGAGTTCGGGCTCATCAGGGAGCTCACCTCCCGTCTCACCACCACCCCGGCGGTCCGGGTCGGCCCCGGCGACGACGCCGCGGTGGTCTCCGCGCCCGACCGCAGGGTCGTGGCCAGCACCGACATCCTGCTGGAGGGCCGGCACTTCCGCCGCGACTGGTCCACGGCCTACGACGTCGGCCGCAAGGCCGCCGCGCAGAACCTCGCCGACATCGCCGCCATGGGCGCCGTGCCGACCGCTCTGCTGCTCGGCCTCGTCGTCCCGGCGGAACTGCCGGTGACCTGGCCCAGCGAGCTGATGGACGGCCTGCGCGACGAGTGCCAGGTGGCCGGTGCCGCGGTCGTCGGCGGCGATGTCGTGCGCGGCGACACGATCATGGTGTCGATCACGGCGCTCGGCGATCTGCGCAACCAGGAGCCCGTGACCCGGGGCGGCGCGCAGCCGGGTGACCTCGTCGCGGTGACCGGCTGGCTGGGCTGGTCCGCGGCCGGGCACGCGGTGCTCTCCCGCGGTTTCCGCTCGCCGCGCGCCTTCGTCGAGGCGCACCGGCGTCCCGAACCGCCGTACCACGCGGGACCGGCCGCCGCCGGTCTCGGCGCGACCGCGATGTGCGACGTGAGCGACGGGCTGATCGCCGACCTCGGGCACATCGCCGAGGCCAGCAAGGTCCGCATCGACATCCGCTCCGGCGCGATCGACATCCCCTCGCAGATGAACGACATCGGCCAGGCCGTCGGCGTCGACCCCATGCAGTGGGTGCTGACCGGGGGAGAGGACCACGCGATCGTGGCGACCTTCCCGCCGGACGTGAAGCTGCCCGCCCGCTGGAAGGTGATCGGCGAGGTGCTCAACCCGTCGGCGCTTCCCCAGGTGACGGTCGACGGGGCGCCCTGGACCACCCAGGGCGGCTGGGACCACTTCGGGGACATCGAGTCATGAGCGCGCCGCCCAGGGTCCTCACCGTGGCCGGCTCCGACTCCGGCGGCGGCGCCGGCATCCAGGCCGACCTGAAGACGATGCTCGCGCTCGGCGTGCACGGCATGAGCGTGCTCACCGCGGTGACCGCGCAGAACTCCCTGGGCGTGCAGGGCGCCTGGGAGCTGCCCGTGGAGGCGGTGCGGGCCCAGTACCGCAGTGTCGTCGACGACATCGGGGTGCAGGCGGTCAAGACCGGCATGCTGTCCTCCGCCGAACTCGTCGAAGCGGTGGCCGACTTGATCGCGGGTACGGACGCGCCGGCGGTCGTCGACCCGGTGGGGGTCTCCAAGCACGGGGACCCGCTGCTGGCCGCCTCCGCGCTGGACTCCGTACGGACGAGGCTGCTGCCGGTGGCGACCGTGGCCACACCGAACCTGGACGAGGTGGCGCAACTGACCGGCGTACGGGTCGAGGCGGAGGACGATCTGCGCCGGGCGGCCCGGGCGGTGCTGGACTTCGGGCCGCGCTGGGTGGTGATCAAGGGCGGCCACCTGTCCGGCGACGCCGTGGACCTGCTCACCGACGGATCCGAGGAACACTGGCTGCGGGCCCCGAGACACGACAACCGCCACACCCACGGCACGGGCTGCACGCTGGCGTCGGCGATCGCGTCACACCTGGCGATGGGCCGCCCGGTCCCGGAGGCGGTGAAGGAGGCCAAGGCCTACGTCACCGGCGCCATAGCCTCCGGCTTCGCCCTGGGCACGGGCATAGGTCCGGTGAACCACGCCTGGAACCTCCAGAAGCAGACCTGAGCCCGCCGCTCCCGCCGTTCCCGCCGTTCCCGCGGACAATCGTGCCGCGGGACGGCACGGGTGGGCTGGGGGTACCCCCTCTGGGGGAGGCACCCCGCAAGCGCCGGGTCGCGCAACCCACCCCGCCTGCCGACCACCTCGCAAACGCGCCGGACCACAGCAAAAAGCCGGCCCACCCCAAGGTGGACCGGCTAAGTGCGGCGAAACCGGCTATGGCCGCGCGCTCAGCGAAAGCGTCAGCGCGAGACCTTGCCGGCCTTGATGCACGAGGTGCAGGCGTTCACGCGCTTCGGCGTCCCGCCGACCACGGTACGCACGCGCTGGATGTTCGGGTTCCAGCGACGGGGCGTACGGCGGTGCGAGTGCGAGATGTTGTTGCCGAAGCCCGGCCCCTTGCCGCAGACGTCGCAGTTGGCAGCCACGGGTCACTCCAAAGACTTCAGATGCACTTACGGTTGATCCCGGCAGGCCGGGATCGAAATTCCGGGCTCCAGGAGCCCCGTGGAATCTGAGTGGCGTTACCGGGTGAAAGGCCCGATCAGATCGGGCAACCGGAGCAGCATACAACGGCTGCACCCGTAGAACGAAACTACCACGGCAGCTCAGAGGCCCGCCTCCAGCCCTCTTCCGGTGGGCGGCGCCCCACGGTCTACGCTGCCTGCCACGGCCGGCAGCTCAGGGAGGCGCAGGTGGCGCAGGTGCCGCAGACATTCTTCGATGCTCTCGCGGTGCGTTCCTGGTGCGGTCTCGCGCTCGAGGCGCTGGGACGGGCCCGGGAGGAGATCGACGCGATCAACGTCTACCCGGTGGCGGACGGGGACACCGGGACGAACCTCTATCTGACCGTCGAGTCGGCGACCGCGGCGGTGGAAGCGGTGTTCGAGGGGCACCAGGCCGGCGGGGACCGGCGGCCCACGCTGGCCGACGCCGTACGGGCGATGGCGCACGGGGCGCTGATCGGCGCCCGCGGCAACTCCGGGACGATCCTGGCGCAGCTGCTGCGCGGCATGGCCCAGGAACTTGCCGGTGACGAGGCCCCGGCGCACGCCGACGGGGAGGGACTGCGGATCGCCCTGCGGCACGCGGCCGACTCCGCGCGCCAGGCGGTCGCGCATCCCGTCGAGGGCACGGTCCTCACCGTCGCCTCGGCCGCCGCCGACGCGGCCGGCCGGACGGAGGGCGACTGCGGGGCGGTGGCGCGGGCGGCCCACGAGGGAGCCCGCGCGGCACTCGCCGAGACCCCGGCCCGGCTGGCCGTCCTCAAGCGCGCCGGAGTGGTCGACGCGGGCGGCAGGGGGCTGGTGGCGGTGCTCGCGGCACTGGTGGAGACGTTCACGGGGGAGGCGCCGCGGGGCATGCCCGCGGTGGGCGGCCCGTGGAGCGGTTCCGTGCGCACCACCGGTCCCGTGCCGCACGCGCGCGTGGAGGAGGCCGGCGGCCTCGGTGAGTGCGCGGACGGCGGTGCCGCGCCGGGAGCGGGGCCCGGGGGACCGGCCTTCGAGGTGATCTATCTGCTGGAGGCCGGGGACGCGGCCGTCGCGCGGCTGCGGAACCGGCTCGACGCGCTGGGCGACTCGCTCGTGGTGGTCGGCGGGGACGGGCTGTGGAACGTCCACGTCCACGTCGACGACGCGGGCGCCGCCGTGGAGGCCGGGGTCGAGGCCGGACGGCCGTACCGGATCCGGATCACCCACTTCGGCGCGGGGGACGTCCACACGACCGGGGCCGAGCCGGCGGCGCCCGGGGAACGCGCTCAGCGGGCCGTCGTGGCCGTGGTGCCCGGCGAGGGCCTGGCGGGTCTGTACGCCGAGGCCGGCGCGACCACCGTGCTGGCCCGTCCCGGGGAGCCGCCCGCGAGCGGTGAACTCGTCCAGGCGGTACGGCGTGCGCACGCGCGGGAGGTGGTGCTGCTGCCCAACGACGCCGACCTGCGCCACACCGCCGCCGCGGCGGCCGAGCAGGTCCGGGCGGAGGGCGTCCGGGTGGCCCTCATCCCGACCCGCTCCGCGGTCCAGGGCATCGCGGCGCTCGCGGTGCACGAGCCGGAGCGCCGCTTCGACGAGGACGTGGTGTCGATGACGTCGGCGGCGGGCGCGACCCGCTACGCCGAGGTCACCGTCGCCGAGCGCCAGTCCTGGACCATGGCGGGCATCTGCCAGGCGGGCGACGTCCTCGGCCTGGTCGACGGGGACGTGGCCGTGATCGGGCAGGACCTCACGGCCACCGCCGAGGCCGTCCTCGACCGCATGCTCGCGGCCGGCGGCGAACTGGTCACCCTGGTCCTCGGCGACGGCACCCCCGATTCCGTCGCCGCGCACCTGGAGACCCGCGTCCGCGAGGGCTACCTCGCCGTCGACACGGTGGTGTACCACGGCGGCAGACAGGGTGCCCTGCTGCTCATCGGGGTGGAGTGACCCCGGCGGGACCTCCGCGAGGAGCCGGGCCCCGGCGCCCGCGTGTTGTCAGTGTCGTGGTGTGCAATGGATCCCGTGCCCGCACTCGACGAACCACTGAAGAAGGTGCTCGGCCCCGCCACCGCCAAGGTGATGGCCGAGCATCTCGGCCTGCACACCGTCGGCGACCTCCTGCACCACTACCCGCGCAGATACGAGGAGCGCGGCCAGCTCACCCACCTCGCCGACCTCCCCATGGACGAGCACGTCACGGTGGTCGCCCAGGTCGCCGACGCCCGCCTGCACACCTTCGCCTCCGCCAAGGCCCCGCGCGGCAAGGGCCAGCGCCTGGAGGTGACCATCACGGACGGCAGCGGCCGGCTGCAGCTGGTCTTCTTCGGCGCCGGTGTCCACAAACCGCACAAGGAACTCCTGCCGGGCACCCGCGCGATGTTCGCCGGCAAGGTCTCCGTCTTCAACCGCCGCCTCCAGCTCGCCCACCCGGCGTACGAGTTGCTGCGCGGTGACGCCGAGGAGACGGTCGAGACCTGGGCCGGCGCCCTCATCCCGATCTACCCCGCCACCGCCAAGCTGGAGTCCTGGAAGATCGGCAAGGCGCTCCAGACGGTGCTGCCCAGCGCCCAGGAGGCCGTCGACCCCCTTCCGGAGTCCCTCCGCGCGGGCCGTGGCCTGGTCGCCCTCCCCGAAGCACTCCTCAAGATCCACCGCCCGCACACCAAGGCGGACATCGAGGACGCCCGCGCCCGCCTCAAGTGGGACGAGGCCTTCGTCCTCCAGGTCGCCCTCGCCCGCCGCCGCCACGCCGACGCGCAGCTTCCCGCCGTGGCCCGCCGCCCCAAGCCGGACGGCCTCCTCACCGCCTTCGACGACCGCCTCCCCTTCACCCTCACCGAGGGCCAGCAGAAGGTCTCCGCCGAGATCTTCGCCGACCTCGCCACCGAACACCCCATGCACCGCCTGCTCCAGGGCGAGGTGGGATCGGGCAAGACGCTGGTCGCCCTGCGCGCCATGCTCGCCGTCGTCGACGCGGGCGGACAGGCGGCGATGCTCGCGCCCACCGAAGTGCTCGCCCAGCAGCACCACCGGTCGGTCACCGAGATGATGGGGGAGCTGGCCGAGGGCGGGATGCTCGGCGGAGCCGACGGCGCCACCAAGGTGGTGCTGCTCACCGGGTCCATGGGGGCGGCGGCGCGGCGCCACGCGCTGCTCGACCTGGCCACCGGTGAGGCCGGTGTCGTCATCGGCACGCACGCGCTGATCGAGGACAAGGTGCAGTTCCACGACCTGGGGCTGGTCGTGGTCGACGAACAGCACCGCTTCGGTGTGGAGCAGCGCGACGCCCTGCGCGGCAAGGGCAAGCAGCCCCCGCACCTGCTCGTCATGACCGCCACCCCCATTCCGCGCACGGTCGCGATGACGGTCTTCGGCGACCTGGAGACCTCCGTCCTCGACCAGCTCCCGGCCGGCCGCTCGCCCATCGCCAGCCATGTCGTCCCGGCCGCCGACAAGCCGCACTTCCTCGCCCGCGCCTGGGAGCGCGTCCGCGAGGAGGTCGCGAACGGGCACCAGGCGTACGTGGTCTGCCCGCGCATCGGTGACGAGGAGGACGACCCGAAGAAGGCCGGCAGGAAGAAGTCCCCCGAGGACGAGGCGGAGAAGCGGCCCCCGCTCGCCGTCCTGGACATCGCGGAGCAACTGGCGAAAGGGCCGCTGCGAGGGCTCCGGGTCGAGGTCCTGCACGGGCGCATGCAGCCCGACGACAAGGACGCCGTCATGCGCCGCTTCGCCGCCGGCGAGGCCGACGTCCTGGTCGCCACGACCGTCATCGAGGTCGGGGTCAACGTCCCCAACGCCACCGCGATGGTGATCATGGACGCCGACCGCTTCGGCGTCTCCCAGCTCCACCAGCTGCGCGGCCGGGTCGGCCGCGGCTCGGCCCCGGGCCTGTGTCTGCTGGTCACCGAGATGCCCGAGGCGAGCGCGGCCCGGCAGCGGCTGAACGCCGTCGCCTCCACCCTCGACGGCTTCGAACTCTCCCGCATCGACCTGGAGCAGCGCCGCGAGGGTGATGTCCTGGGCCAGGCCCAGTCCGGTACCCGCTCCAGCCTGCGCGTGCTCGCCGTCATCGACGACGAGGAGATCATCGCCGAGGCGAGGGAGGAGGCGGCGGCGGTGGTGTCCGCCGACCCGGACCTGACGGGCCTGCCCGCCCTGCGCACGGCGCTGGACGCCCTGCTGGACGACGAGCGGGAGCAGTACCTGGAGAAGGGCTGACAGACTGGGACGGCCCACCGACCAGCACACACCGACAAGGACCGAGGACATGACTCGCGTGATCGCCGGCGCGGCCGGCGGACGCCGCCTGGCCGTTCCGCCGGGACAGGGGACCCGCCCGACCTCCGACCGTGCGCGCGAGGGCCTCTTCTCCACCTGGCAGTCCCTGCTCGGCGGCCCGCTGGACGGCGACCGCGTCCTCGACCTGTACGCCGGGTCCGGCGCCGTCGGCCTGGAGGCACTGTCCCGTGGCGCGGGACACGTCCTGCTGGTGGAGGCCGACGCCCGCGCCGTCCGCACGGTCCGGGAGAACGTGAAGTCGCTCGGACTCCCCGGCGCCGAGGTCAGATCCGGCAAAGCGGAACAGATCATCCGTGCCGCGCCCCCGCAGGAGCCCTACGACCTCGTCTTCCTCGACCCGCCCTACGCCGTCTCCGACGCCGATCTTCGCGAGATCCTGCTCACACTCCGCGCGGAGGGCTGGCTCGCCGAAGAAGCCCTCGTCACCGTGGAGCGCAGCACCCGAGGAGGGGAATTCGGCTGGCCGCCCGGCTTCGAGGCGATCCGGGCCCGTCGCTACGGCGAGGGAACGTTTTGGTACGGTCGCGCCGCCTCTACGTGCGAAGACGCACGATGACCGGACCGGAGAGCGAGGGATCACAAGTGCGCCGCGCCGTATGCCCCGGGTCGTTCGACCCGATCACCAACGGACACCTCGACATCATCGCCCGGGCCTCCCGGCTGTACGACGAGGTCTACGTCGCGGTGATGATCAACCAGTCCAAGAAGGGCCTGTTCGAGATCGAGGAGCGGATCGACCTGATCCGCCGGGTCACCGCCGAGTACGGCAACGTCCGCGTCGAGGCCTTCCACGGCCTGCTCGTCGACTTCTGCAAGCAGCGCGAGATCCCGGCCATCGTCAAGGGCCTGCGCGCGGTCAGCGACTTCGACTACGAACTGCAGATGGCCCAGATGAACAACGGCCTCTCGGGCGTGGAGACCCTCTTCGTGCCCACCAACCCCACCTACAGCTTCCTGTCCTCCTCGCTCGTCAAGGAGGTCGCGGCCTGGGGCGGCGACGTCGCCCACCTGGTGCCGCCGGAGGTCCTGACGGCCCTCACCGAACGCCTGCGCCGGGACTGACCGTCCGTACCGGCCGTCCGGTGTCCACCGGACGCCCCGGGGTCGTACAGTCGTCCCGTCCGTCTCCAACACAGCTGTAGAGAGTGGCGAGCACACGGTGGACGTGCAGAAGAAGCTCGATGAGATCGTCGCCGCGGTCTCCAGTGCCCGGTCGATGCCCATGTCGGCCTCGTGCGTGGTCAACCGCGCCGAACTGCTCGCGATGCTCGAAGAGGTGCGCGCGGCGCTGCCCGACTCCCTCGCCCAGGCCGAGGAACTGATCGGCGGCCGGGAGCAGATGGTCGAGCAGGCCCGCCAGGAGGCCGAGCGGATCATCGAGGGCGCGCACGCCCAGCGCGGCTCCCTGATCTCCGACACCGAGATCGCCCGCCGTTCGCAGTCCGAGGCCGACCGGATCCTCGGGGAGGCCCGCAAGGAGGCCGAGGAGATCCGCGCGGAGGCCGACGACTACGTCGACTCCAAGCTGGCCAACTTCGAGGTCGTCCTCACCAAGACGCTCGGCTCGGTCGGCCGCGGCCGCGAGAAGCTGCTCGGCACCGGCCCCGGCCTCGACGAGCAGGGCTACGAGGACGAGGACGCCCCCGAGCGCAGCCACGACCCGGAGACCCTGCGCCGCACCGCCGACGAGTACGTCGACGTCAAGCTCGGCGCCTTCGAGGCGGTCCTCGCCAAGACCCTGGAGGCGGTGGGGCGGGGCCGCCAGAAGCTGCACGGCCGGATCGCCACCGACGACCTCGGCGCCCTCGCCGACGACCCGACGACCGTCCAGCACTCCAGCGACGCCGACTACCTCGCCGACCTCGCGTCCCTCGCCGAGCAGGACGCCGCCCCGGCCAAGCGGCCCGAGCCGCAGCGGCAGACCTACGCCCAGCCGGAGCCCGCGTACGGCTATCAGCAGCAGCCGGACCCCTATGCCGACTACCAGCAGCAGTACGGCGGCGGGCAGGACGCCTACGGCTATCAGCAGCAGCCGGACCCGTACGCCGCGTACCAGGGCTACGACGCGCAGGCGTACGACCCGAACCAGGGGCAGCAGGCCGGGCACGACCAGCAGGCGCAGCAGGCCCAGCAGGGCTACGCCCTGGACGAGACCAGCCTCTTCGACACCAGCATGATCACGCCCGAACAGCTGCGGGCCTACGAGCGCGAGCGGGGTCTGTAGGGGCGGATTGGGCCGAGAGCGAAAGGTCCAGTATCCTGGCTCTTCGGTCGCGCTTGTGTCCGCGATCCACGCTGCCCGGGAACATCGCACGGCAGCGGTACCTCTGAGCTCGAAGACCGAAAGCAGGAATGGCTCTGAACGCCCGCCTCGACCACCGCAACCCCCTCGTGTTCGACACGCACGAGCTGGGGCGGCGGCCCGGTGCGCTGCAGCGCCTGACCCGCACGGTCGACGCTCCCCAGGACTTCGGGATCAAGGATGTCATCGGAGTGCCGGAAGGCGCCCCGGTGGAGCTCGAACTCCGGCTCGAGTCGGTCATGGAAGGTGTGCTCGTCACAGGCACCGCCCGTGCCAAGGCCGAGGGGGAGTGCGTAAGGTGTCTGGAGCCGCTGGAGCAGGAGCTCGAAGCGGACTTCCAGGAGATGTTCTCGTACCCTGACGCCGACGACCGGGGCCGCGTGATCGCGGAACCGGGCGACGACGCCGAGGACGACGAGGACAGGCTCTTCCTCGAGGACGGCATGTTCGACCTCGAGCCCGTGCTGCGCGATGCGGTGGTGCTCGCACTGCCGATGCAGCCGGTGTGCCGGGAAGACTGCCCGGGTCTGTGCTCCGAGTGCGGAGCACGGCTCGCCGACGACCCGGACCACCACCACGACGCCGTCGACATCCGTTGGGCGGCTTTGCAGGGACTCGCCGGCACCGTCAAGGACGGCGAGAAGGACGAGATGAGCGGCGCCGAACCTGGCGTCGACGAGAAGCAGGAGAAGTAGCCGTGGCTGTTCCGAAGCGGAAGATGTCGCGCAGCAACACGCGCCACCGCCGGTCGCAGTGGAAGGCTGCGGTCCCCACCCTGGTTGCGTGCGAGCGCTGCCACGAGCCCAAGCAGCAGCACATCGCGTGCCCGTCTTGCGGCACTTACAACAAGCGCCAGGTCCTCGAGGTCTGAGCGGCCGGTGAGAGGCACTGTGTCGACGCCGAAGAAGAACTCAGCGGACAACCAGGCCTCGTCCCACACGCTTCTGGAAGGGCGGCTCGGGTACAAGCTCGAGTCCGCCCTTCTGGTGCGTGCGCTGACCCACCGTTCCTACGCGTACGAGAACGGCGGCCTGCCGACGAACGAGCGGCTGGAGTTCCTCGGGGACTCCGTGCTCGGCCTCGTCGTCACGGACACGCTGTACCGCACCCACCCCGACCTGCCCGAAGGCCAGCTGGCCAAGCTGCGGGCCGCGGTGGTCAACTCGCGTGCGCTGGCGGAGGTGGGCCGTGGGCTCGACCTGGGCTCCTTCATCCGGCTCGGCCGTGGTGAAGAGGGCACGGGCGGCCGGGACAAGGCGTCCATCCTCGCCGACACCCTGGAAGCGGTGATCGGCGCGGTCTATCTCGACCAGGGCCTGGACTCGGCGGCGGAGCTGGTGCACCGCCTGTTCGACCCCCTGATCGAGAAGTCCTCCAACCTCGGTGCCGGCCTGGACTGGAAGACCAGTCTCCAGGAGCTCACCGCGACCGAAGGACTCGGCGTGCCCGAGTACCTGGTCACGGAGACCGGCCCCGACCACGAGAAGACCTTCACTGCTGCCGCCCGCGTCGGAGGCGTCTCGTACGGCACCGGCACCGGCCGCAGCAAGAAGGAGGCGGAGCAGCAGGCCGCCGAGTCCGCGTGGCGCGCCATCCGGGCCGCGGCGGACGAGCGCGCCGAGGCGGCGGCGCTGGCCGAGGAGACCGTCCGGGCCGCCGAAGCCAACGCCTCCGGGAAGGGCGCCGACGCCCCGTCGGCCTCCGCCTGACGCACCACACGACCCGAGCGCCCGCCCCGCACCGGGGCGGGCGCTCGGTGCTCGTCCACCGTTTCTTGGAGGGGAACCCATGCCCGAGCTGCCCGAGGTCGAGGTCGTACGGCGCGGACTCGAGCGGTGGGTCGCCCACCGGACCGTCGCCGACGCCGAGGTGCTGCACCCGCGCGCGGTACGCCGTCACGTCGCCGGCGCCGACGACTTCGCGCACCGGCTCAAGGGGCACCGCATCGGCGTCCCCAGCCGCCGCGGCAAGTACCTGTGGCTGCCCCTGGCGGACACCGGCCAGTCGGTCCTGGCCCACCTCGGCATGAGCGGCCAGCTGCTGGTCCAGCCGCACACGGCGCCGGACGAGAAGCACCTGCGCGTCCGCGTCCGCTTCACCGACGCCCTGGACACCGAACTCCGCTTCGTCGACCAGCGCACCTTCGGCGGTCTGTCGCTGCACGACACCACCCCCGACGGACTGCCCGACGTCATCGCGCACATCGCCCGGGACCCCCTCGACCCGCTCTTCGACGAGGAGGCGTTCCACCAGGCGCTGCGCCGCAGGCGGACCACCATCAAACGGGCCCTGCTCGACCAGTCACTGATCAGCGGCGTCGGCAACATCTACGCCGACGAGGCGCTGTGGCGGGCCCGCATCCACTACGAGCGCCCGACGGCCGGCTTCACCCGCCCGCGCACCCTGCTCCTGCTGGGCCACGTCCGGGACGTCATGAACGCCGCGCTCGCGGTGGGCGGCACCAGCTTCGACAGTCTCTACGTCAACGTCAACGGGGAGTCCGGCTACTTCGACCGGTCCCTGGACGCGTACGGCCGTGAGGGGCTGCCCTGCCGCCGCTGCGGTACGCCGATGCGCCGACGGGCGTGGATGAACCGGTCCAGCTACTTCTGCCCGAGGTGTCAGCGGGCGCCGCGCGTCTCGTCGTAGCGCTCACGGGCCCGGAGCACGGCGTCCATGCTGCCCTCGACGCACTCGATGAGGGACAGCAGACGCCGGGTGACCTCGTGGCCCAGCGGGGTCAGTTCGTAGTCCACGCGGGGCGGGTTGGTCGGCTGGGCCTCGCGGTGCACCAGGCCGTCGCGCTCCAGCGCGTGCAGCGTCTGGGAGAGCATCTTCTCGCTCACCCCGTCGACCCGGCGGCGCAGCTCGTTGAACCGGAGCGAGCCCTCGTGGAGCGCGCCGAGGGTCAACGCGCCCCAGCGTCCGGTCACATGCTCCAGCGTGCCGCGGGACGGGCACGCCTTGGCGAACACGTTGAAGGGGAACTCCTGCTCCTCCGGGCGCCGCACGGTCGTCATGAGACCAGCCTACGTCAGAGCAGCGCTGACCATCGGATTGCGCTAACTGAAAGTCAGTACCCGAAGTTCTGGGTCCACCACGGACCGCCCGACCCCATGTGGACGCCCACGCCCAGCGTCTTGAAGTCGCAGTTCAGTATGTTCGCCTTGTGGCCGGGGCTGTCCATCCAGGCCTGCATCACGGACTCGGCGTCGGTCTGGCCCCGGGCGATGTTCTCGCCGCCCAGGTTGCCTATGCCGGCCGCCTTGGCCCGGTCCCACGGGGTGTCGCCGTCGGGGTCCGTGTGGTCGAAGAAGCCCCGGGCGGCCATGTCGTCGCTGAACGCCGTGGCCAGACCGGCCAGCGCGCTGTCCGCGGTGACCGGGCTGCACCCCGCCTTGGCCCGCTCCACGTTGACCAGCCGGAGCACCTCGGCCCCGGCGACGGCCTCCGCCGACCCGGTCACCGGACTGCTCGTCTTCTTCTCCGGCTCCGGCGTCGCCTTGCGGGACGGCGCCTCCTCCGCGGTCTTCTCCGGGGCCGCCGCGGTCTCCTTCTTCTCCGGGGTCTTCTTCTCCGGGGTCTTCGTCGGCTTGGCCGACGCCGAGGCCGGCGCGGACGGCTCGGGCGAGGTGGAGCGCTCGGTGTCGCGGCTCGCCGGGGTGCCGGCGTCACGGCTCGGGCTCTCCAGGCTGCCGGACCTGCCGCCCTGCTCACCGGGCGAGTTGGTGGGCAGGTCCCCGGCCTGCACGCTGTCACCGGAGGTGCTGTCGCCGCCGAGCCGGTAGTTCTCCAGACCGGGCACCGCGCCCGTGGCCACCGCCACCGTGCCGAGGGCCACCGCGGCGGAGACACCGAGCAGGCCGGTACGGACCGGGGCCGCGGCCTTCTTCTTCCGGCGCCGGTGCCCGCCGCTGCGGGGCGCGTCGTCGGGCGCGAGGCCGTCACCGGCGAAGGCGTGGCCGATCCGGTCCGGGCCCGTCGGGAAGTCGGCGTCCGGGAAGCCGCCGCGGGTGAAGTCGCCGTGGGTGAAGTCGCCGCCCCCGGCGGGGATTCCGGCGCCGTCCGTCGCGTAGAGGTAGGCCTCGCTCTTCGCGTACGTCTCGGCGTACGCCTGCGGGTTCAGATACGGCGCGGTGCCCATCGTGGGCGGGCCGTCCCTCCGGTCGTCTCTCGGGTGCGGGCCGCCGTCGTAAAGGTCTTCGTGGGTGACCCCGGTGGCGCGGCCCGTGGCGGCGCGGTCGGCGGCGGAGCGTCGGTGGCGTCCCATGTCCTGGCCTTCCTCGTCCTCGCGGTCGACTCGTGCTGGCGACCAACCCGAAACGCGACGATCACGAAACTCATACGAACGAGTGAGTTTCATATGAGATTCATGGGTGGGGACGCTACCGCATGGCGCAAGGGCACAGTGTGCCCCTAGTGGCTTTGTCCGGTTAGGTTGCAGCCATGAGCGAGGATGTGCGACTGGTCGCCTGGGTGCGCGGTCATGTCCAAGGTGTGGGTTTCCGCTGGTTCACCCGGGCCAAGGCGCTGGAGATCGGCGGCCTGAGTGGTTTTGCTCTCAATCTGGGCGACGGCAGGGTCCAAGTGGTCGCCGAGGGCGCTCGCGAACGCTGCGAGGGGCTGCTCGGCTGGCTCCAGGGCGGCGACACGCCCGGACGCGTGGACGGAGTCACCGAGATCTGGGACACACCGCGCGGCGGCTACGAGGGCTTCGCCGTCCGCTGATCCCGCCCGCTCCGGCGGCCCCGAGCGTCACGGGCGGTCCGGGCGACAGGCCCTTTCCGGAGAAAAAGTCCTGGTGATTGCCGAGAAGGGCTTGCCGTGGGCGGCGCCGGCCGCCAAGATGATCGCCACGTCCCGAGGACCCGTGAGACGCGCGCCGCCGCCGTTCGCCGGCCGTGCGCACCCGGTTGTCCGCCAATACGGGGCGTGATCGTGTTGACCCTCAAACTTTTTGGTGAGACGCTGAAAGCCCCGCGCACCTTAGCTGTTTGGCATGGCTGAACGGCAGCACAACTCCAGGCCTGCCAAGCACCGCGGGTGCGAATCCCTCACGACCCACACCGCATCGGTCGGTCACTCAGTGTGGAGGACCATCCATCATGGCAAAGGCGCTTCTCGGTTACGTCGGCGGCTCCGACCCGCGACTCCTCGCCGAGATGCGACGGCTCCAGCAGCGCGTCCAGGACCTGGAATCCGAGCTCGTACGGATCCAGGCGGAGAACGACGCGCTTTCGGCTGCCGCTTCTCACGACAGGATCATGGAGAGCGTTGACGCACACCAGGCGGAGCCTGCGCTCACCTGATCATCGCACCGCTGATCACTTCACCGCTGTACGAACAGCACAGCAGTGGTCGGGCCCGCCCGTCACCACCGCCAAGCAGTCAGAATTGCAAGGGACGCCCCGGCGTCCCTTCTTTCTTTCCCGCCTCCGCGACCTCGCCCCGGCACCCGCGCCCCCGCGCACGGCGCTCCTTGTCCCGCGCATCCTTTCACCGTCTTCAACGTCTGGTGTGCCCTGCGCGTTCACCCGCGAAACCGTGCGTTCATGGAGTGAGACCTGACCGGCGGGTAGAGTCCGACGGCGTGCACCTCAAGGCCCTGACCCTCCGCGGCTTCAAGTCGTTCGCCTCCGCGACCACACTCCGCTTCGAGCCGGGGATCACCTGCGTCGTGGGGCCGAACGGCTCGGGCAAGTCCAATGTCGTGGACGCGCTCAGCTGGGTCATGGGCGAGCAGGGCGCCAAGTCGCTGCGCGGCGGCAAGATGGAGGACGTCATCTTCGCCGGCACCACCGGCCGCCCGCCGCTGGGCCGTGCCGAGGTGTCCTTGACCATCGACAACTCCGACGGCGCCCTCCCCATCGAGTACGCCGAGGTCACCATCACGCGGATCATGTTCCGCAACGGCGGCAGCGAGTACCAGATCAACGGCGACACCTGCCGGCTCCTCGACATCCAGGAGCTGCTCTCCGACTCCGGCATCGGCCGGGAGATGCACGTCATCGTCGGCCAGGGCCGGCTCGACTCCGTGCTGCACGCCGACCCCACGGGCCGCCGCGCCTTCATCGAGGAGGCCGCCGGCGTCCTCAAGCACCGCAAGCGCAAGGAGAAGGCGCTGCGGAAGCTGGACGCGATGCAGGCCAACCTCGCCCGCGTGCAGGACCTCACCGAAGAGCTGCGGCGCCAGCTCAAGCCGCTCGGCCGCCAGGCCGCCGTCGCGCGACGGGCCGCCGTCATCCAGGCCGACCTGCGCGACGCCCGGCTGCGGCTGCTCGCCGACGACCTCGTACGGCTGCGCGAGGCGCTGCAGGCCGAGATCGCCGACGAGGCGGCCCTCAAGGAGCGCAAGGAGGCGACCGAGGCCGAGCTGGGGAAGGCCCTCCGGCGCGAGGCCCACCTGGAGGACGAGGTGCGCCGGCTCACCCCGCGGCTGCAGAACGCCCAGCAGACCTGGTACGAGCTCTCCCAGCTCGCCGAGCGGGTGCGCGGCACGATCTCGCTGGCCGACGCGCGCGTGAAGAGCGCGACCTCCGCGCCCCCCGAGGAGCGGCGCGGCCGGGACCCGGAGGACATGGAGCGCGAGGCCGCGCGCATCCGGGAACAGGAGGCCGAACTGGAGGCCGCCCTGGAGGCGGCCGAACGCGCCCTGGAGGACACGGTCGCCCACCGCGCGGAGCTGGAACGCGAACTCGCCCAGGAGGAACGGCGCCTGAAGGACGCCGCGCGGGCCATCGCCGACCGGCGTGAAGGGCTTGCCCGGCTCAAGGGACAGGTGGGCGCGGCCCGTTCGCGTGCCGCCGCCGCCCAGGCCGAGATCGAGCGGCTGGCCGCCGCCCGTGACGAGGCCCGGGAGCGGGCCGTCGCCGCGCAGGAGGAGTACGAGGCCCTCAAGGCCGAGGTCGACGGCCTCGACGCGGGCGACGCCGAACTCGCCGAGCGGCACGAGGACGCCAAGCGGCGGCTCGCGGAGGCCGAGACCGCACTCACCGCCGCCCGCGAGGCGGTCACCGCCGCGGAACGAAGGCGCGCCGCGACCCAGGCCCGCCACGAGGCCCTCGCGCTCGGCCTGCGCCGCAAGGACGGCACCGGCGCCCTGCTGGGCGCGAAGGACCGCCTCACGGGACTGCTGGGCCCGGCCGCGGAGCGGCTGACGGTGACGGCCGGCTACGAGGTACCGCTCGCAGCCGCGCTCGGCACGGCGGCGGACGCCCTCGCGGTGACCTCACCGTCCGCCGCGGCCGAGGCGATCCGCCTGCTGCGCAAACAGGACGCAGGCCGGGCGGCCCTGCTCCTGGCGGGAGCACCGGAGCTCCGCAGGGGCGCGGGGAACCGCGCGACCGGCCACGACGGACCCGCAGCCGCCGGACCGCCCGCCTCCGCCCTTCCCGCCGAGCACCTCGTGAGCGGACCCGCCGCCCTCATGCCGGCCGTACGACGGCTCCTGCACGGCATCGTCGTCGTCGGCACCCTGGAGGACGCCGAGGAAGTCGTCGCCGCCCACTCCGACCTCACCGCCGTCACCGCCGAAGGCGACCTGCTCGGCGCCCACTTCGCGCAGGGCGGTTCGGCAGGCGCCCCCAGCCTGCTGGAAGTACAGGCGTCCGTGGACGAGGCCGCCGCCGAGCTGGAGGAGCTGGCCGTGCGGTGCGCGGAGCTGGCCGAGGCGCAGGAGACGGCGGCCGGGCGGCGCCGGGAGTGCGCGGCCCTCGTCGAGGACCTCGGGGAGCGGCGCCGGGCCGCGGACCGGGAGAAGTCCTCCGTCGCCCAGCAGCTCGGCCGGCTCGCCGGGCAGGCGCGCGGCGCCGCGGGGGAGGCCGAGCGGGCCGGCGCCGCCGCGGCCCGGGCACAGGAAGCCCTCGAGACCGCGCTCACCGACGTCGAGGAACTCGCCGAACGACTCGAGGTCGCCGAGGAGGCGCCGTACGAGGAGGAGCCCGACACCTCCGTGCGCGACCGGCTCGCCGCCGACGGGGCCAACGCCCGCCAGACCGAGATGGAGGCCCGCCTCCAGGCCCGTACGCACGAGGAACGGGTCAAGGGGCTCGCCGGACGGGCCGACTCACTGGACCGCGCCGCCCGCGCGGAACGCGAGGCACGCGCGCGTGCCGAACAGCGCCGGGCCCGGCTGCGGCACGAGGCCGCCGTCGCCGGGGCCGTCGCCTCCGGCGCCCGGCAGCTCCTCGCGCACGTCGAGGTCTCCCTCGCCCGCGCCGACCAGGAGCGCACCGCCGCCGACGCGGCCAGGGCCCATCGTGAGCAGGAACTCGCCCGTGCCCGCACCGAGGGGCGCGATCTCAAGGCGGAACTCGACAAGTTGACGGATTCGGTTCACCGGGGCGAGGTACTCGGCGCCGAGAAACGGCTGCGGATGGAGCAGCTGGAGACCAAGGCGCTGGAGGAGCTGGGTGTCGAACCGGCCGGGCTGGTGGCGGAGTACGGCCCGCAGCAGCCGGTGCCGCCCTCGCCCCCCGCCGAGGGCGAGCAGCTGCCGGAGGACCCGGACCACCCGCGCAACAGGCCCCGCCCCTTCGTGCGGGCCGAGCAGGAGAAGCGCCTGAAGGCCGCCGAGCGCGCCTACCAGCAGCTCGGCAAGGTGAACCCGCTCGCCCTGGAGGAGTTCGCGGCGCTCGAGGAACGCCACCAGTTCCTCAGCGAGCAGCTGGAGGACCTGAGGAAGACCCGCGCGGACCTGCTCCAGGTCGTCAAGGAGGTCGACGAACGCGTCGAACAGGTCTTCACCGAGGCCTACCGGGACACCGCGCGCGAGTTCGAGGGCGTCTTCTCCCGGCTGTTCCCGGGCGGTGAGGGGCGCCTGGTGCTGACCGACCCCGACAACATGCTCACCACGGGCGTGGACGTCGAGGCGCGTCCGCCCGGGAAGAAGGTCAAGCGCCTCTCCCTGCTCTCGGGCGGCGAGCGGTCGCTGACCGCCGTGGCGATGCTCGTGTCGATCTTCAAGGCGCGGCCCAGCCCGTTCTACGTCATGGACGAGGTCGAGGCCGCCCTCGACGACACCAACCTCCAGCGGCTGATCCGGATCATGCAGGAGCTGCAGGAGGCCTCGCAGCTGATCGTGATCACGCACCAGAAGCGCACCATGGAGGTCGCCGACGCGCTGTACGGCGTCTCCATGCAGGGCGACGGCGTATCCAAGGTCATCAGCCAGCGTCTGCGCTAGAACGGCACCAAGTCTTCAAGTTCTGAACAACCCCTCCTTTGGTGCGTCTCCAAACTCACACGACAACACCTATTGACTTCAAAAGTTGAAGACATAGTCTCTGCAATGTTGTTTTTACCTTCAGGTACCTTCAGCTGGACCTCGAAGGGCTGATCCCCCACCCGGCGATGTTGCCGGTGGCCCGAGGAGTAGAACGTGACCAGCACATCGCAGGCACAGCAGTCAGGAGCCCGGGCGGCTCATCCCGAACATCTCGGGCACGTCGTCTTCATCGCGGCGGCGGCCGCCATGGGCGGTTTCCTCTTCGGCTACGACAGCTCCGTGATCAACGGTGCGGTCGAGGCCGTCCGCGACCGTTACGGCATCGGCTCCGCCGCGCTCGCGCAGGTCATCGCCGTCGCCCTGATCGGCTGTGCCGTCGGCGCCGCGACCGCCGGCCGCATAGCCGACCGCATCGGCCGCATCCGGTGCATGCAGATCGCCGCGGTCCTGTTCACCGTCAGCGCCGTCGGCTCCGCGCTGCCCTTCGCGCTGTGGGA
>NZ_JAGMUJ010000048.1 GCF_019049255.1 Streptomyces sp. AC558_RSS880
AGGGGTGAATGATCAGGCCGGTGTGGGTGAGGAAGGACCACGGGAGTTGCTCGCTGGAGCAGACGCGGTGGATGCCGCGTTCGGCTGCGTCGGCGACGTCGGCGAGGTGGTCGCCGGCGAGGTTGGCCAGCTCGCGGGTCTTGATGGCCGACCACAGCAATTCGACCGGGTTGAGTTCGGGTGCGTAGGCCGGCAGCCGCTCGAGGGTGAGCCAGTCCTGCTCGGCCGCCCAGGCCCGCATGCCCCGGCTCCAGTGGGCGGACAGTCCGTCCCATACCAACACCACCGGCTCACCGGCGTAGAAGGTCTTGATCTGTTCCAGCACCTCGATCAGGGAAGTGGTGTCGTAGCTGCCCGGCTTGAGGTGGAAGCACAGCCGCGGGCCGCGTTCGGGGTCGGCGGCGTGATAGCCCAGCGCGGCGGCCA
>NZ_JAGMUJ010000049.1 GCF_019049255.1 Streptomyces sp. AC558_RSS880
GAGGAGGACCGTGGCCAGGCCCACGGCCGCGATCGTCAGGGAGCGGCGGTGGGGAGTGGGGTCGGCGGGGGCCGGCATGTGGGCGGGGGCGGGGGTCCGCGCGGGGGTCGTCGTGCGGTCCTGGATCAGGGACAGGGCGGCGTACGGGTCGAGGCGGGGGGTGTCCGACGGGTAGGCGGTGTCGAGGAGGCGGCGGGTGACCTCGGCCGCCGTGAGGTCGGGGTGGTAGGCGCGGACGAGCGCGGCGGTGCCCGCGACGCCCGCCGCCGCCAGCGAGGCACCGGAACCGATGTAGTGGCCGGAGCCCGCGGGGCCGACGCTGACCATCTCGCCGCCGGGCGCGGACAGGTCGGGCTCGTGGGCGGGCGGCGCGTTCTCCTGCCGTACGCCGCTGGGGCCGAAGTCCACGACGGCGAGCGCGCCGGGCGCGGCGGCCGGCCAGTACGGACCCTCCGGCATCTCGCCGTCGGGCCCCTGCTCCTCGCGGGGCACGGCGTCCGGGGCGGCCGGGGCGACGACCAGTGCGTCGCGCCGGGTGGCGTGGGCGACGGCCGCGGTGAGTTCGGCCTTGCCGGTGCGCAGGACCTGGCCGACGTAGATGACCTGTGCGCCGCGGTCCGCCGCCGTCCGGATGCCGGCGGCCACGCGTTCCACGGAGGGGACCCCGCGGTCGTCGGTGCCGGGCAGGGCGAGGATCTCCGCCTGCGGGGCGACCCCGGTGATGCCGCTGCCCTTCTGCGGTGCGGCGGCGATCAGGCCGGCGGCGAACGTGCCGTGGCCCACGCAGTCCTCGGCCGCCGCGTCGACGGACTCCACCCTGCCGGACAGGCCGGGGACGCCGGTGGCGACACCGGTGTCGACCACCGCGACGGTCACGCCGCCGCCCCGGGAGATCCGCTGGGCCCGGGACAGTCCGAGCGCCGTCTGCGACCACGCCGCTCCGGTGGCCGTCTGCTTCGAGGCCCCGGTGCAGGGGTTGTCCTCGCCGAGCCGGACGGGCAGCGGGGGCAGCAGCGTGGCCCCCGGATCGTCGGCACCGGGACTCCCCGACGGCGCGGCGGGCGCGGCCGGGGCGGCGGGGAGGGCGAGGGCCGGCCCGCCCGTGACCGGCAGGACCACGGCGATCGCCAGCACGAGTCCCGCACTCCGGCCTTTCATGACATTCCGCATAGCGCGCATGATATGCACACAAGATGTACGGCGCACAACGCCAACTACCGCAGCAGCACAAGGAGGTTCGAGGCGTGGCACGGCAAATACTCACGGTCGGCCCGGAACGGTCGGACGGATTCCAGACGATCGGTGAGGCACTGGCCCAGGCCCGTACCGGGGCGGTGATCCGGGTCCGTCCCGGCCGCTACGCCGAGAACCTCGTCATCCGGCACCGGGTGACGATCGTCGGCGAGGGCGAGCCGGGCACCGTCGAACTCTGCCCGCGGGACGGCACCGCCGTCACCCTCATGGCCGACGCCGTGATGCTCAGCGCCCTGACCCTGCGGGGCCGCGACAAGGAGGCCGCGGTCGTGGACGTGCCGGCCGGTCAGGCCGCGCTCGACGACTGCACCGTGACCGGTGCCGGGTGGACGGCGCTGCTGGTGCGCGGCAAGGGCTCGCTGGCCGCCCGCGGCTGCCGGATCGGCAACCCCGGCGGCGCCGGACTCGTCGACTCCTCGGAGTCCGAGAGCATCGTCGAGGACTGTGTGTTCGAGAACTTCGGCACCTCCGCGGTGGTCATCGGCGAGACCGCGGGGCCCCTGGTGCGCGACTGCCGCATCCGGGGCGCGCGGGCCAACGGCGTCCTGGCGAGCGGTGAGGCCCGGGGCACCGTGGAGGGCTGCGACATCTCCGGCACCGACAAGCCGGCCATCGCCCTGGAGGGCCACAGCTCGACCCGGGTGCTGCGCTGCGCCGTGCACCACACCTCGGTGGGCCTGCTGGTGACCAGCATGTCCCGCCCGGAGATCGAGGAGACCTCCTTCGAGTCCATCGCGCAGAGCGGCATCGTCATCTCCGGCGGGGCCGACCCGGTGCTGCGCGGGTGCGTCACCCGGCGCACCAAGACCAGCGGGCTGCTCGTCCTGGACCGCTCGCGCGGAACCCTGGAGGACTGCTCGTTCCACGGCTCCACCGAGGCCGCCGTACGGGTCGTCGAGGGCAGTGCCCCGCTGCTGCGGGACACCGTGGTGAGCGACTGCGCCGACACCGCCGGGGCGGTGCAGCTCGCGGACGACTCCACGGCCGAGTTCGAACGCCTGGAGGTCCTGGACGCGGCGGGCGTCGGCATCTCCGTGCGCTCCGCCGCCAACCCCCTGCTGCGCCGCGCCCGGGTCACCGGCGCCGGCGGCCACGGCGTCGAGTTCACCGACGACGGCCGCGGCCGGCTCGAGCACTGCGAGATCGAGTCCGCCGGCGGCTGCGCGCTGCACATCGACGACGACTCCGACCCCGAGATCAGCGACACCGTACTGAGCTCCGCCGCCCGCTCGGGCCTGCTCGTCGGCGAACGCGGCCGGGGCACCCTGCGGGACTGCGAGATCGGCGACAGCGCCGACGCCGGGGTCGGTGTGCGGGACGGCGCGGAGATCACCCTGGAGCGGGTCCGGGTGCACGGCTCGAAGGCCCACGGCGTCCAGGTGTCGCGCGGCGGCCGGGCCGTCCTCAACGCCTGTGAGATCACGGGCAGTACGGGCGACGGCGTACGGGTCGACAGCGCCGAGCCGGTCGACGTCATCCGGTGCGTCGTGCGCGACAACCGCGGCGCGGGACTGCGGCAGAGCCGCGCGAGCGAGCGGCTCACGGTCGAGCTGCTGACCAGCGCGGACAACGGACTGCCGGACAGCTGGGGCGAGTCGGCCGAGACCGTCGGCGAGGACGGCGCTCCGGGCGGCCCCGGCAAGGAGCCGGAGCCCGAGGGCCCGCTGGCCGAACTGGAGTCGCTCGTCGGCCTGGAGAACGTCAAGCACCAGGTGAACACGCTGGTGAACCTGAACCAGCTCGCGGAGCGCCGGCGCCGGCTCGGCATGCCGGTCCCGTCGATGAGCCGACACCTGATCTTCGCGGGGCCGCCCGGCACCGGCAAGACCACCGTCGCCCGCCTCTACGGCAGCATCCTCGCGGACCTGGGTGTGCTCAGGAGCGGGCACCTGGTCGAGGTCGCCCGCGCCGACCTGGTCGCGCAGGTCATCGGTGGTACGGCCATCAAGACCACCGAGGCGTTCAACAGCGCGCTGGGCGGGGTGCTGTTCATCGACGAGGCCTACACGCTCACCGTCGAGGGGACGTCCAACGACTTCGGCCGCGAGGCCGTCGACACCCTGCTGAAGCTGATGGAGGACCACCGCGACGACGTGGTCGTGGTGGCGGCCGGCTACTCCGAGCAGATGGAGTCGTTCCTGACCGCCAACCCGGGTCTGGCCTCCCGCTTCACCCGCACCATCGAGTTCGGCAACTACGCGGTGGAGGAGCTGGTGACGATCACCGAGAGCCTCTGCCGGCGGCACCAGTTCGAGCTCGGGCCGCTGACCCGGGAGGCCCTCGCCGTACGCTTCGAGCAGATGACGCGCGACGCGACCTTCGGCAACGGCCGCGCGGCCCGCGGCGTGTTCGAGGACATGGTGGACCGGCAGGCGTTCCGGCTCGCGGCCATGACCGACCCGGCGGAGAACGACCTGACGCTGCTGCTGCCGCAGGACGTCGGCGACGCGGAGGCGGCGGCCGTCGGCGGGACGGCGCAGGACACCGACGACGCGTCCGACCCGATGGCCGAACTCACCGCCATGGTGGGGCTCGCCGCCGTGAAGCGGGAGGTCGCCGACCTGGTCAGTCTGCTGACCAACGCCCGGCAGCGGATCGCCGCGGGGCTGCCCGCCCCCAAGATCAGCAACCACCTCGTCTTCAGCGGGCCGCCCGGCACCGGCAAGACCACCGTCGCCCGGCTGTACGCCAGGCTCCTGCACTCGCTGGGGGTGCTCCCCCGCGACTCCCTGGTGGAGGTGGCGCGGGCGGACCTGGTGGGCCAGTACGTCGGCCACACCGCCCAGCGCACCAAGGACGTCTTCACCAGCGCGCTGGGCGGGGTGCTGTTCATCGACGAGGCCTACACCCTGACCCCCGAGGGATCGTCCAACGACTTCGGCCGCGAGGCCGTCGACACCCTGCTGAAGCTGATGGAGGACCACCGCGACGAGATCGTGGTCGTCGTCGCCGGCTACACCGAGGAGATGGGGCGCTTCCTCGCCTCCAACCCGGGTCTGACCTCCCGGTTCTCCAAGTTCGTGACGTTCGAGGACTACAGCACGGACGAACTGGTCACCATCGTGTCCCGGCACGCCGCCGCCTCCGGGTACGAGTGCGCCGACGCCACCCTCGAGGCGCTGCGCGCCCATGTGGACGCCATCCCGCGCGACCGGTCCTTCGGCAACGCGCGGCTCGCCCGGCAGTTGCTGGAGACGATGATGACGAGCCAGGCCCGCCGGCTGGGCGGGCTGAGTTCGCCCAGCCTCGCCGACCTCACCACGCTGCTGCCGGAGGACCTGTCCGTCCGGCAGGCCCTGGGGCAGTAGCCCGCCCGGTGAAGACGGACGCCCGCCGGCCGGAGCCGGCGGGCGTCCGCTGCGCCGTCGCGCCCCTCAGACGTTGAACTTGACGGACTCCAGCCACACGTCCGGCTCCAGCGACCCGCCGAACCTCCAGCCCTGGGACGACTCGCACAAGTAGGCGCCCCAGTCGTGCCCGCCGAGCTTGTGGTGGTGGCAGACGTTGCCGTCGTCGACGCCGATGGCGTAACCGCTGAGGTTCGGCGCGTTCGAGGAGGCGCTGCCCAGCGTCAGATCCGTCCCGTCGGCCGCACCCGACCACGCGGTCGTCCACCCGTCCTTCTGGACGAACTCGTTGGCGGACACCCTCTTGGCGCCGACCACCGCGATGTTGATGGCCGTGATGGGCCGCCCCTGGCCCGCCACGGCCCCGTCGCACGCCGGGGCCGTCCAGCCGGCACCCTTCATGTGGACCCGGTAGCAGATGTGCCGGCCGGGGTTCGACGCGGCCAGCCGCTGAACGGCGTAAGCGGCGGTGTTCGCCGGGAGCTTGGGAGCCGTGTGCTCCTTCACCTGGGTCTTCGCCTTCTTCGTCGCCTTGGGCGACTCGCTGACCGGGGCCGCCGAACTCGTCACCGGGGCGGGCATCCTGACCACGGGGCTCGGCTTGGCGGACGGCTTCTTGGTCGAGGGCTCCGGCGTGGGCTCCGCCGGGGCGTAGTCGCCCTTCGGCACCTCCAGGGGCTCCTCGTCGAGCAGCGTGTCGGACCCGGCGGCCACCGCCACGTCCTCCTTCTTCTTCTCCCGCGAGTCGTCCGTGGCCCAGATCAGCAGCGGCACGGCGAGGAGGACGACGCCCGCGATGCCGGCGGCGGCGAGCAGGGGCTTCTTCGGGTTCCCGGACGGCGGTCCGTCCGCACCGGCACCGGCCGCGGCGGTCCCACCGACCCCGCCGGCCGCACCGGCCGCGGCGTCCGGGGCGGCCCGGAGGGCCGTGGCCGGCTCGGCGGCGCTCTCGCGCTCCGCCTCCGACCGCTCCTCGGCGGCGGACGTGGTGGCCTTTGCGGCCGGTTCCCCGGCCGTGCCGACCGTGGCAGCCGTGCCGGTCGTGGCGGCGGGCTGCTCGGGGGCGGCCTCGCTCTCGGCGGTGTCCGGGGCCGGACGGGCCGCCTCCGCTCGCCCGGTGCCGCCCTCGCCCGGCTCCGGTGCGGCCGTACGCCGTGCGGCCGGTGCCAGCATCGGGCCGGGGTCGGCCGCCGCCGACCCGAGGGAGACGGCCCTGCGGACGGACGAACCGCCCGTGCCGTCGGACCCGTCGGGAACGGGCGGCTTCTTCTGACTTGCCATCGTTCTCCTCGATCTGTCTGTGTGGACTGTGGGGTGATGGGTGGTCGTGTGGCGCGCCCCCGCTCGCTATCCGTCCTGACCCACGGACCCGGAACAGCGTTCCGGCCACTGCGGGTCGTCACCGGCGCGGAAGCCCTTGGCCAGCGCCTCCTCGAGGTGCGTGAGGGCCTTGAGGTCCAGCCCGCTCAGCTCCTCCGACCCGTCCATGTAGGCGGTCGCGTTCCCGGGGAGCTCACGCAGCAGGACGACGGAGGGGCCCGCGGGCGCGGTCCGTACCCCCAGCACCCGGAAGCCGGTCCCCGGCACGAAGACGATCTCCTCGTACGTCTCCGAGGAGCCGCCCGGACGGTCGAGCAGTTGCCGTACCTTGCGTCCGGTGACGGACCAGATCGCGTAGCGCACGGGAGCCCCGGCGGGGAGCGCCGAGGATCCGGCCAGGGCGCTGACCGGGGCGGGGTCGTGCAGCAGCGTGCCGACCGCCGGTTCGGGGCCGTCGGCGTCCCCGCCGCGCAGGGCCACGCCCCGGTAGGAGGGCAGTCGGCGCAGAGCGGACGCCAGACAGCCGGCGTAGGGCAGCAGGCGCCCCTCGCCGGTGTGCAGGTCCCGGATCAACTCACGGTGGTGCAGGGGCCCTTCCCCGGCGGTGAGGTAGGCGTGCGCGGCGATGAGATCGGTCCGCGCCGCCTCCAGTTCGTGACCGCGCAGGGCGGGCATCCGGGTGAGCACCCGCGACACTGCGGCGGCGTGCCCCTCCCAGGCCCCGGCCGCCGCGTCCCGGAACGCGGCACGCTCGGCGGCCCCGCTGACGTGCCCGGGCACGAACGGGAGGGCGGCACGGTTCGGGGCGGGTGCTTCACCGCTCCGGCCCCGCGGTCCCGTCACCGCCTCGGCACGCACGGCCCGGCCGCCGTCCGGCCCCGGGCCGCTCCTCTCACCTGCGGGGCGCCCCGCTCCGCCGACGACACCGCCGGCTCCGGGGCGCGCCCCGGTCGGGGAGGCGGACCGAGGCCCCGCGGCCCTCGGACCCGCCTCGCCGTCCGGCGCCGCACCGGGCCCGGAAGCCCTCTGCTCGCTCCCGTCACCGGCCCCGGCCTCCGGCGACGCGGCAGTCGCGGACCCTGCGGCGGGCCGCTCCTCCGGACGGGACTCCGAGGACGCGACGGACGTGGCGGACGTGGACGCGGCGGACGCGGATGCCCCGAGCTCCGCTTCCCCGGGTTCGGCACCCTCCGGCGAAGACCCCGGCGGCACACCCGCCGCTTCCCCGGGACCGGCGGCGTCCGCCTCCGCTTCGGCGGCCCCACCGACCGGAGGGGAATCCGGCGACGGGACGGGCCCGGCAGCCGAAGGCCCGCCGGCGGCACCGCTCACTTCGGCGGCGGGCGCGGACGCCGGTACGCCGGGCTCGGCAGCCCGCGGGCCGACGGCAGCCGTACCGTCACGGTGTCCCGTCCCACCGCCGGGCTCGGCAGCCGACGGAGCAGCGGCCGTACCGGCCCCCCGCCCCGACACACCGGACTCGACAGCGGCCCCACCGGGCTCGATGACCGGCGGGCCACCGACAGCCGCACCGGGCCGACGCCCGACCCCACCCCCGGACTCGGCGGCCGCCGGGGCAGACGCCGTACCCGGCCCACGGGCCACCCCACCCGGCGGCGAAGTCCGGCCGGACCCGGCAGCCCCCGGACCACCAACGGCCGTACCGGCCCCCCGCCCCGACGCACCGGACTCGACGACGGCCCCTCCGGCCCCGGCACCGGGCAGGGCGGCAGCCGCACCGGGCCGACGCCCGACCCCACCCCCGGACTCGGCGGCCGCCGGGGCAGACGCCGTACCCGGCCCACGGGCCGCCCCACCGGACGGCACCGCACGGCCGGGCCCCATGACCGGCGGGCCACCAGCGGCCGTACCGGCCCCCCGCCCCGACGCACCGGACTCGACGGCGGCCCCGCCGGCCCCGGCACCGGGCAGGGCGGCGGCCCTGCCGGGCCGGTGGCCCACGCCACCGGACGGCACCGCGCGGCCGGGCTCCGCGGCCGTGCCCGGTCGGCCGGTCGCCGTACCGGACCACGGCGGCCGGGCGGCGGTGACGTAGCGGATGTTCGGTATGCCGTGTTCGGCGGCCAGGCGGCGCAGGGCGCCGTCGCCCTCCAGGAGCCTGCCGCGGACCAGCAGGGTGGTGCGTGACCGGACGTCGGTTCCGAGGCCGCGCACGAGGCGGGACAGCGCGGGCAGCAGGGAGCCGTCCAACGGCTGTCCCGGCATGCCCAGTTCGATGGCGCACACCTCCGGGTCGACGGCCGGTCCGAGTGGCCCGGGACGGGGGCCGTCCGGTGCCCACAGGGCGAGGCCGGCCCGGGTCACCGTCGCCTGCCAGCGGTCCGTCAGCCGGACCGTCCCCCGCTCGCTGCCGCCGAGGATCCAGTCGGGCAGGTGGAGCTCCACCGGCCTGGGTACGGGAGCCCGCCCCTCGGAGTCGACCGGCCCGCAGACCACGGACGACACGAACGGCCGCCAGCTCGGCCTGCCGTCCCGCCCGACCAGCGTGGGCCGGGGAGGCGTTCCGGGCGGTGCGTGGTCGTCGAGCAGCGGCAGACCGGTGAGCACCTCCACCTCGGTGCCCAGCAGGTCGGCGACCGACTGCCCGAGCCGCAGCAGGTCACGCCGGCCGCCGGGGGCGAGCCGGGTGCGGGCGCGCTCCGCCTCCGGCAGTCCCGCGAGGACGGCGGCGACCTCGTCGGCGGCGACGTCCTCCGCCTGCGGGGCACCGACCAGCACCGTCAGGCGCTCGAAGTCGACGGGCACGGAGAAGCACAGGTCGTCGGGGGCGGGCCCGGGCGCCTCGGCCGGGCGGATCACCACACCCGCCGGGATGCGGTCCACGACACAGCCGCCGGCCGTGCGCGTGGGCACCCCGTCCAACGCCTCCTCCCAGGCGGGCGCCGGTGCGCGCCGGCCCGCCCTCCGGGGCTCCGCGCCGGGCGCGAACCGCCACCAGGAGGAGCCGGGCCGGGAATCGCCGTGGACGAAGAGCGCGCCGCCGGGCGTGATCAGTACGGCCCCGTCCGGAGCCATCACCTCCAGTTCCCAGGCGTCCGCGATCCTGCGGGCGACGCTGGGCCGGTCCGGCCGGTCGTCACCGGCGCCGGACATCACGAGCCGGACCCGGTCGGTGCCCCGCGCGCGGAGGGAGTCGAGGAGCGCGCCCAGCCGTGCCCAGTGGTCGGCGCCGGGCGCCCCGCCCCCGGCGGCGGAGCCCACGATCACCGTGACGACGTCCTCCTCCCTGCCGACGGCACCCGCCACCTCGGCCACGACGTCCAGCGGGAACGAGTCGTCCTCGACCGAGCGCACCAGCAGCACGCCGTCGACGTCCTCGACCGGCGGGCCGCCGACACCCCGGTTCCCGGTGCCGTTCACACCGCCGGCCGGGCTCGCCGTACCGCGACGGCCCGTACCGGAGCCGGAAGCGGACCTGCGTCCCCGGCCCGGCATCACGGACGACCAGCGGCTCACGCGTCCGTCCCCCGCACCGGGTGAACGGCCTCGGTCAGCACCCGCGCGGTACGGTCCACGGGCGCGGCGGCGGGGGTCCGCTCCTCCGCGCCGTCCCGGGCCGCGTCGCGTACGGCGTCGGGGTCCAGCAGCATGCTCACCGCGGCCGAGGGGTTCAGGTACAGCACGTGCCCCTCGGGGACGCGCGTCAGAAGGTCGTCGACGCCGACGAGTTCGAAGGCGAAACGCCCCGACGTGTGCAGGAACACCGACGAGGTGAACACCGGCACGACCGGTGTCCCGTCCGGCGCCGCCGCACTCAGCAGGCCGCCGCCCGGCGCCGTCAGCACGGCGACTTCCCGCCCCACCAGCGCCGCCGGCACCGCCTCGCCGGGCCCGTACCCGGTCGACGCGAGCTGGACGGCGCGGTCCACCTCGTCCTCCGGTTCGGGCCAGTCGAGCGCACGCGGGGAGGGCCGGTACTCGGGGTTGTCCTCCCACTCGACGATCTCGCCGTCGAGGCCGGACCGCCACCGGCCGGTCATCGCCCACTCCGGGGGCTTCCCCTCCCCGGACCACATCGGGTCGACCACCCCCAGCCAGTGGTCCGGGGCGAGGCGGCCCGCCTCACGGATGTCGTCCGGAACGGGCGGAAGCGCCTCGTCCTGCTGGCTCATCGCTGTCCTCATTCGGTGGATCGGGACGACGGTGCGGTCCGTGCCGGGTCGTCCGGGTCGTCGTGCCAGAGGAGGCGGCGCGCGGTCGTGGCGTCCGTGACGACTCCGGCGAGCAGTCCGGACCTCAGCACGGCGCGGACCGCCCCGGTGCCGCGCCCACCGGCCGTGACACCGATCAGCTCCGCGACGCCGCGGAGTTCGGCGGCGCTGACGGCGATCGTGCGGGCGTTCAGCTCGGTGGGGATCACCCGGCCCGCGGCGTCCAGGACGTGGCCGGCCACCTCGGCGCGCGCTCCCGCCTCCCGGAGCGTCTCCCGCTCCCGCTCGGACAGGGCGCCGTACACCGTGGAATCCGGGGCGTCCCACGCCGCGATGCCGACGACGGCCTTGGTGACCAGGCCGAACCGGTCCAGCGTCTCGGCGGTGGCGGGCTGGCTGCGCAGGACGGCGGCCGTCACGGCGTCGGGCAGGAGGAACGGGGTGTGGAGCGGGAACGCCCTGCCGCCGCCCGCCGCGGCCGTACGGCGGACCGCGGCGATCGCGGCGTCATGGGCGAGGTCCCGCCCGTGCACCCCGGTCAGCTGGACCACGTCGCACAGCGGCAGCCGGGTGACCGCCTCGCTGAGCGCGTCCACCACGTGGCTGCCGTCCAGCCCGAGGACGTCGCCCTCCTCCGCGATCTCCGAGATCAGCCGGGCCGCCGCCGTGCCGAGCCAGCGGCCGCTCTGGTGCTGGTCCGCCGACGCCGTCGTACCGCCCTCGCCGCGGCCCAGGTTGACAACGATGCCGTGCCGGAGCCCGAACCGCTCGGCCAGCGCCCGTCCGAGCGGGACGTCGATCTCGGCCGGGACGGTGATGTCGATCCGCACGATGTCGTGGGCCACGGCCGCGTCGAGGAGGCGGGCCACCTTGAACCGGCTGATGCCGAACTCCTTGGCGATCTCCACCTTCGACCGCTGCTCCAGGTAGAAGCGCCGGGCGACGGCGGCGGCGAGAAGCGTGTCGATCGGCGCGGGTAACGCCGTCACCTCAGCCGGCTCGGCCATGTCGTCTCTCCGCGCTCTCATCGTTCGTCAACTCACACCACTTCTCCGGCCAGTTCATCTGTGCGAAGTGAGCGGAACATGACGGGAAACCGACATCGAAGTGACACCAGGGACGTGAGTGACCGCTGGGACCCGACTTCTCACCGCCCGGACGGGTCGTCCGTGGCAGGGTGGGGAAGACATCACTCGACTCCCCTCCCCCCACCAGCACCTCAGGGAGCCCCATGCTGCGCGGCATCGACGTGAGTGCGTACCAGCCGTCCTCGTACGACACCGACGGCCTGTCCTTCGTCTTCATCAAGGCGACGGAGGGCCGTTCGTACACCAATCCCAGGCTCTCGGCCCAGACGGAGAGGGCCCGCGACGCCGGTCTGGTCGTCGGCTTCTACCACTTCCTCTGGCCGGGCAACCTCACGGCCCAGGCGGAGTACTTCGTGAGCAAGGCCCCGGAGAAGCGGGGCGACATCCTCGCGGTCGACTGGGAGACGACGGGCGAGGGGACGCACGCGAGCAACGCGGAGAAGGACCGCTTCATCAAGAAGGTGAAGGAGCTAAGGCCGCATCACAGGGTGATCCTCTACGCCAACAGGCACTTTTGGCTCGACGTCGACACCACCTCCTACGCCGGCGACGGCCTCTGGATCGCCGATTACGTCACCGCCGGAAAGCCCCGCATCCAAGCGAAGTGGCGCTTCCACCAGTACACCGACGACCCGCTGGACAGGAACGTCGCGGACTTCTCCAGCAAGACAGCTCTGAAGGGATGGGCCGAGGGCACCTGAACGTTGATCACCAGCCACGGCCGTCAACTGCACACGGAGACGCTTGGCAGGCGGACACGCTCGGCATCGCACGGCTTGCAGTACGGGCGCGGAGCGCCTGACGCATTGAGCGTCGAGTACTCGGACGGAAGCTTGTGTTCACCGCATCCGAGACACTCGATGACGCCTCGCTCAACCATCGCCCGCACAGCACCATCGCCTCTCTTTCGCTGGAGGGGCGTGAGGGGTCGGCCGTTCCTCTGTTGCTGGTAGTGGCCCGTGCAGAGGCCCTTGGCTGAGACTGTTCTCCCACATGCGTCGAACTCGCACATGCGCCGTTCCGTCACCGCGCGAGCCGCGCCGATCGGTTCCATGCGCCCACCCCTTCGGTGTTGCGCGTAAGGGGCGGCGCACAGCCCTGTTGTGAACCGATGCGCATCGGATGTCCGATCGCAAAACCGACCATCCCCACGCGCCCTGCACATCTCCACGCCATCCCCCGGTCACCACGCTCCGCCCACACCTTTCCTTCGGCTCAACGACCGTGCCGAACATGCGCAGTGCTCCCGCACGCCAGATCGTCGGACAGTGCTCAGGGGCGCTCTCGTCGAGGGCGCGGTGCGGCGCAGGGAGATCCGATCGGGGAGATTCCTTGGACCGGGCGACAATGATTGCCAAGGGCCGTGTGAACAGGGGAGATCTAGCCCCGGAACTCCGGCTTGCGCTCCGGGGAGGCCTCCGCCAGGGCCTTGGTGACGGCCTCGGTGCCCGCGCGCAGGCCGTAGACGGGGGTGTCGGGCTGCTGGCGCCAGGAGTCGTCGATGCCGCCCGCGTCGACGGTGTCGAAGCCGAGCTCCTCGATCAGGGCCCGGACCTTGCGCTTGGCCGCCTCGTCGTCGCCGGCGACGGGCAGGGCCAGCCGGTCGGGGGCGCCGGCGGGGCGGTGGCGGTCCAGGATGTCCTGGGCGTACGTGCCGTTGAAGGCCTTGATCACGGGGTGGCCGATCTGCCGTTCCGTCCAGCGGCTCTCGGTGATGCCCTCGTCCTCGATGCCGGCGATCCTGCCGTCGCGCTGCCGCGGGTAGTAGTTGCCGGTGTCGATGACGGCCACGCCCTCCGCGGCCTCGTCGAACAGGCCGGACGGCAGGTCCGGTACCGCCTTCAGCGGGACGGTGACGACGACGATCTCGGCGCCGCGCGCCGCGTCCTCGGCCCGTACGGGCGTCGCGCCGGTCTCCTCGGCCAGCTCCGTGAGCGTCTGGGGGCCGCGGGAATTGGCGACGGAGACGTCGTGGCCGAGGGCGGTGAGCCGCCGCGTGAGGTTGCCCCCGATGTTGCCCGCCCCGATGATGCCGATCTTCATGTCCGCTCGCCTCGTCCTTCCGGGGATCGATGTCCGCTCCGGTTCCCTCCGGGAACCACCATGAGCGACACCAACCCCCGGAACGGGCGGGTTATTCCGGACCTACTTGTTCAGGTGCGCCCAGAACTCGTCGAAGGACAGGAGCTTGTCGCCGTTCAGGTCCTGGGACTTGATCACGGCCTCGGCGACCGCCTCGGTGACGTTCCAGTCCCCGCCCTGGGCCAGGGCGGTCCTGAACTCGGCAGCGGTGATGAATCCGTCCCCGTCCGTATCGATCCGCTCGAACTGCTTGCGCGCTTCCTCGATGTCCGCCACCGATCCGCCCCTCATCTCGTACTGTGCGTCTTACTGACGCAGGTCAGATTATCGGGCCACCTGAGACTCCAGTGCGGCGACCACCCACCGGAACTCCTCCTCGTAGGAGGACGGCGGCTCCAGGCCGTTCACGATCGCGGACAACTCGCGGTAGCGGGCGAGGCGTACGTCGGTCGCCGCCGCGAGGCGTTCGAGTACGGCGGCCAGGTCGGCGTCGCCGATCAGCTCGCGCAGGATGTCCGCGGCCCGGGGCGCATCGGGGGCGATGCCGCCCTCGAGCGCCCCGCCCGCGAGCCGCACGAGCCGGCTCATGAACCACAGGGAGCTGCCGGAGGGGACGTCCGGTCCCCGGTCCGCCGCGTTGAACTCGATCATCCTGCGCATCGTCGCCCGGAACTCCGGGTCCTGGATCAGCTCGGCCAGCTCCACCCAGGCGTCCACCTGCTCGGGGGTGGGGTCGTCGGGCAGGTCGGCCGCGGCGAAGCGCAGGCGCCGGCGGATGTCGGGGTCCGCCGTGTCGATGCCGTCGAAGACCTCCGCCATGAAGTCGTCGATGATGCGCCTGCGCTCGGCCGTCGACAGTCGGGCCAGCTTGTTCATGAGCGTCATCTCCTCCGCGGTCGAGCCGCGTCGTGCCACGGTCGACAGCACCGCGCGGGTCACCTTCAGCGACCTGATCTGCGTGTCCAGCGCGGCCACGTGCGCCGCCGCGACCCGCGCGACCGTGGTCTCACCGGTCAGCACCCGGCGTACGTCGGTGAGGCCGAGGCCCAGCTCGCGCAGGGTGCGGACCAGTTCCAGGCGGGCGACGGACCCGGCGTCGTAGAGCCGGTAACCGCCCGCGGAACGGGCCACCGGGGGCAGGGCGCCCTCGTCGGACCAGTAACGGATGGTGCGCACGGACAGTCCGGTGGCCCGGGCGAGCTCGCCGATGGTGAGAAGTCCGGTGCCGTCGTCGGTCATGTCCGGGAGTCTGGGCCCTCCAGTGGGTGGAGGCTCAAGCCACGCAGGTGAGGACGCCCCTCGGGAACCCTCAGCGGTCCGTCACGCGGATCTCGAACCAGGTGGTCTTGCCGCGGGGCAGCAGGTCGACGCCCCAGCGGTCGGCGAGCTTGTCGACGAGGAAGAGGCCCCGGCCGCTGGTGTCCATCTCCTGGACCGGCATGAGACAGGGCAGCCCGCGGGACGGGTCGCGGACCTCGATCCGGATCCAGCCGCGCCGGTGCCTCATGCGGAGGCCGAAGACCCGCGCGCCGGTGTGCCGTACGGCGTTGCCGACCAGTTCGGAGACGAGCAGGACGGCGTCCTCGGCGGTCTTGGCGGTGAGGCCCCACTCCCGCAGGACGACCACCTGGACGAGCCGGCGGGCGGTGGCGGCGGACTCGGGGCGGGACGGCAGCGGAACTTCCGCCTCCGTCGGGTTGCCGAACAACTCCACTGCCTTCAGGGCGCGTTCGTCATCGACCGTCGGCGACCAGCGCGACGCGGTCACACGTCCGTCTCCCCGCGGCTGTTCCATGCCCTCCAGCCCCGCCATGCCCCCATCATGGCCGCCCGAGGGGTCCTCGGGGGCCGTTCCGGGGGAATACGCCCCCCGCACACCCCTGTCCGACAAGGGGCCGACGGCATGCGCCGATGACACTTCGGCACCCTCGAAAGCCCGCCCGACCTGGGAAAACGGCTCACTCTCAGGCAATCGACGGGCTCCCTCGACACGAACGGCTTAAGGGTGCACTAAGGCTCCCATAAACCGCCCCATCGAGGGACCCGGATCAGACATCGCGTCAATTGCAAGGTGACGGACGGGGTTTCACCGGAACTTCGCCTTGCCCGGCCCCTCCTCCACGAAGCTGCGCATCCCCCGCTCGCGGTCCTCGGTGGCGAACAGGCCGGCGAACCAGTTGCGTTCGACGGCGAGGCCGGTGTCGATGTCCGTCTCAAGGCCGGTGTCGACCGACTCCTTGGCCGCGCGCAGCGCGATCGCCGGGCCCTGGGCCAGCTTCGCGGCCCACGCGTGCGCCTGTGCGTAGACCTCCTCCGCCGGCACCACCCGGTCCACCAGGCCGAGCGCCAGCGCCTCGTCGGCCCGCACCTGGCGTCCCGTGAAGATGAGGTCCTTGGCCTTGGAGGGGCCGATCAGCCGGGACAGCCGCTGGGTGCCGCCCGCGCCCGGGATCAGGCCGAGCAGGATCTCGGGCTGGCCCAGCTTGGCGTTCTCCCCGGCGATGCGGTAGTCGGCGCAGAGCGCCAGCTCGCACCCGCCGCCGAGCGCGTAGCCGGTGACGGCGGCCACGACCGGCTTGGGGATGCGGGCCACGGCCGTGAAGGAGTCCTGGAGGGCCTTGGCGCGCAGGACCATGGCCGCATGGTCCATGGCCTGCATCTCCTTGATGTCCGCGCCCGCCGCGAACACCTTCTCGCCGCCGTAGAGCACCACGGCACGCACGTCCTCGCGGCGCGTGGCCTCCTCGGCGAGCTCCTTCAACCGGTCCTGCGTGGCGATGTCCAGCGCGTTCATGGGCGGCCGGTCCAGCCGCAGCGTGCCGACGCCTTCGGCGACTTCGAGATGTACGGTCATGCCCCGCAGGTTAGCGGCCGTTCACACGCGGGGGTACCGCGGGCCACTCGGCCGACCTCCATCGAGCCGAAGAAGGGCCCCGCGTCACCGCACAGGGCCTCGTCCTCGATTCCATCGGCGGCTCTCCCGCCGTCGTGGTCCTCAGCGAGGGCGTCGCCCCCTTGACCACAGTCACTCGGCCGCCACGACCGGTCCGCAGGCCTTCTCCAGGAGGGTGAACGACTTGGGCGCACCGCCCGGCTGCGGTTTGCCCGCCTTGTGGCCGACGACCCGGTAGCCGGCGTCCAGGTAGTAGGCGTTCAGACGCGCGTTGTCGGCCAGGCAATCCAGCCGCGCGAACGCCCGCCCCGCCGCGGCGATGCGGCGCTCGGCGGCACGCAGCAGGAACCGCCCCGTCCCCGGCCGGGCGTTGCCGCGGTCCACCATCAGCCGATGCACGTAGCCGGCCACCGGCTGCTGCGGCCCCCAGGCGTCCTCGTCCTCCCACCACAACTCCCACGCCCCGGCCGCGCGGCCACCGGCCTCGGCGAGCCAGACCTCACCGCTCGCCATGACCCTGCGGAAGTGGTCCTCGTCGAGCTGACCGGGCCGCCACTGGCCGGTGATGCCGTGGGCGAGCATCCAGCGGGCCGCGTCGTCACGCAGACGGACGAGAGTGGCGAGGTCGGTCTCCTCGGCGAGGCGGACGTGCAGGTCGTTCACGTCGTGATCCTCGCACGGGCGGCTTCGTGAGCGAGAGCCGAGAGCACGCGGCTGAACCCGGCATTCCAGCCGCGGGGAACTGCGGGTGCGCATTGAGCTGCTCCGCTGTCCGATTCACCGGCTGTCGCCGCCACCGCCCCGCTCGAAGAAGCGGCCGGTTCCGGTGCCAGGTCCTTCGCCGTCGCCAACAGCACGAGCGACGTCTGCGACCTCGACCGGACCATCGATGACCTGCCCGTCGAAAAGCTGGATGTCCTGGAGGACAAGCCTCGGGAATTCGTGGAGCATCCCGTGTTCGGGTGATCTTGGTGCCGGCGAGTCGGCAAGTCCCGGCTCCGGTCTCGATGAGGTTCCCGCCGAAGGTGAGGCGGTCGACGCCGGCCCCGCAGAGCCGTGAGTTTGTGAACGTTCCGCCTCCCCGAGAGGAGATACGCCCGAAGGAGGCGTTGAGTCACATGTACTCAGCCGCTTCCACCGCCGCCTCCACCTTCGCGGGGTCCATCTTGAGCACCGCCCAGACGGTTTTGCCGGGATGGTGCGGTGTCACGCCGAAGTCGTCGGCGAGGGCCATGACGAGGTGAAGCCCTCTGCCTCCGCAGTCGTCCGCCTCCGCATCCCTCACCTGTGGGCTCCCACCGCCGCTGTCACGCACTTCGACGCGGACGAGGGGGCCGTCGCCGGTCAGCACCAGGGAGAACTCGCGCCCCGGCGGGACACCGTGCAACAGAGCATTCGTCGCCAGTTCCGACACACAGAGGCGCACATCGTCCTGCCGGTCCCGGTAGCCCCACTCCATGAGTGTTTCGAGAGCGAACGCGCGCGCGGCGGGCACGGAGCGACGCGCCCGTGGAAATCGACGTTGCCGTGACAGAGACACGGTGAGCCACCGCCTTGATCCAGTGCTGTACGGTCCGGCACACCGTACCACTATTCGCGAAAAGCAGATAGGTGAGGAGTGGGAGTGGTGATCCCGAGCGACTCGCTTAATGTGTAAAGCGGCAAGCTCGAACATCCGCCCCTCCATGGAGGACACAGTGAGCGACAGCACCTGGGTCAGTACCTCGCTGCCGTACCTGACCGCACGGGAGAAGGGGCGGCCGGACGCCTGGGCGGCCGAAGCCGAGTCCCGTGGGGGCAAGGGCACGCAGCGCATCGCGTACGCCGGTGAGACGTCGGCACCGGAGGAAGTCGCCGCGCTTCTCGGGCTGCCCACGGAGGCGACGGTGATCGTGCGGCGCCGAGTGATCGAACTCGACGGACGGCCGTGTGAGTTGACGGACACCTACTACCCCACACACATCGCCCGGGGCACCCGCCTCGCCGAGGCGAGGAAGATCCCGGGCGGCGCCGTGACCTTCCTCGCCGAGCACGGGCACGTCGGCGCCCGCGTACGCGAGGACGTGACCGCGCGGATGCCTGATGCGGAGGAGCGCGAAGTCCTGCGCCTGGGCCCGGACGAACCGGTCCTCCGACTGAGCCGGGTCACACTCGACGGCGACGACCGGCCCTTCCAGGTCGACATGATGGTCATGCCGGCACACCGGCAACGCCTGCGCTACGAGATCCGGATCGGATGACAGTGCCCACCACCCACACCGACTCGCCGGACCGACGGTCGCTCCATGAGCGGATCGCCGCCGACCTCCGCGACGAAATCATGAGCGGCGACCTGGCGCCGGGCGCCAACCTGCCCTCCACGGCGCAGCTCAAGGAGAGATTCGACGCCTCGAACGCGACCATCCAGAAAGCACTGCAGCTCCTCAAGGACGAGCAACTCGTGGTCGGTCGCGCCGGATCCGCCGTCACCGTCCGCGAGCACCGGCAGCGAACGATGCGCCCGGCCGCGTACATGGCTCCCGCGGAGCCCGGAAAGCCGTACCGCTGGCTGACCGAGGCCGCGAAACTCGGCGCCCTGGCGCACAGCACGATGCTGGACGTGGTGGAGACCCGGCCGCCGGCCGACGTCGCGTCCGCGCTGGGCCTCGACGACGCCGAGACCGCGGTACTGCGTCATCAGATCCTGTCCATCAACGGAGAACCGGTCGAACTGGTCAAGTCGTACTACCCACTGCCCATCGCCCGGGACACCGCCCTCACGGCCAAGCGAAAGATCAAGGGAGGTACCCCGGCGCTCCTCAGCCAACTCGGTTTCCCACCACGCCTGAGCATGGACCGAATCTCGGCCAGGGTCCCCACCCAGGAGCAGTACCAGGCCCTGAACCTGCCCAGCGATCTCCCCGTGCTCCGCACCCTGCGCGTGGTGTACAGCGACGACGAACGCCCCGTGGAAGCCACCGTCATGGTCAAGGCGGGCCACCTGTACGAGCTCCAGTACGAGTTCACACCCGGCTGAGCTTGTTCTGGCAGAACAGCAGGGACATGATCTGGTCCGGAGAGGCGGGCGGATCGTGCCGCTGAGCTGGGGATTCAATACCCAACCAGGCTGCTGGCAACTCGACCGCGAGGCAACCCCGTTGACCGTGGCCGACCCCTGCATCTGGCACGGCAATGGCACGAACCTCAGCCGACGACAGCCAGCCAGCCACGACGGCGGGTGCGCCGACCGACCACGCACGCGTATGCCTCGCGACACACCAACCGTCCTCAGCCGCACTATCGGAGTTCGTTGTCAACCAGAGCAAGCGGCAACGGCCAGCCCGTGACGACGGCCCGAGCTCTCAGCTTGGGAAGCTGAGATGATCTAGAGCTCGCTGCGAGGCTGACCTGCTGTGGAAGGGCGTCGCCGACCGGCGGCGTGTTCGTTGCTTCCCCGTGGTTCCCCACACGATCTGGCACGCCTGTGGCACGGCCGTTTCCTTGTGGGCGGGCACCCCCTGGGTACCAGGCGCTTAGAAGATGCGGGCAAGCCTTGGCAGGACGACCTGATCGGCCTGCGACAGCACCGTGCTGGACTGCTGGATGCCGCTGTCGTCCGCCGTCGTTGCCGTCACTGCGAGCGATAGAGCCGGGAGACCGTCCACCGCATTGGCACACGAGCGGTAAGTGCGGTGAACCCTGTTCAGGTGGCGTGCGCTCCCTTTGTGCGCTGGTTGCCACCTTGTGTGACTCGCCTGGGTGCAGCACGGTTTAGAGGTCGTTTTCTCCCGTTGTTTCATCCCGGAATCTGTGGTTGATGGTGCTTTGCGGGGTCGCGCCAGGAGATGGTGCTCTCGCCGGTGAGGCGGCG
>NZ_JAGMUJ010000050.1 GCF_019049255.1 Streptomyces sp. AC558_RSS880
AAGGCGAGGATGAAGTGCCGCCGGTCCCAGAGCTGACGGACGTACTCGCCGAGGGACGGCCGGGCGCCGCTGACCGTGAGGCCGTACTTGGCGGCGAGCCGGTCCGCCGTCAGGCCCTCGTCGGGCGGCACGGTCGCGGTGACCGCGACCGTGCCGTCGTGCGTGGTCTCACTCACTGGTGGAAAACTTTCGTCCTCGAGATGCGCGGCCCACGGGGGGCCTGGCATGAGCCGGGGAGCCTGGGTACGGCCCCGATGTTCCCGGATACGAGCTTGTCAGATGACGGGGGGCCGGCCCAGTCGGGTCAGCCGCCACACCGTACGCCACTTCATGGGCCGGCGGGGTCCGCAGGGGGTGGCCCAGCCCTCCCGGAATCCACCGAACCACGCCTTCAGCGCGGGACGCGAGGGCCGGCGCAGGAGGGTGAGGAGCATCCAGACGCCCAGGTAGACCGGGACCAGGAGCGCGGGGAGGTTGCGGCGGGCCAGCCAGACCCGGTTGCGGGCGACCATGCGGTGGTAGACCGCGTGCCGCGAGGGGGCGGTGGTCGGGTGGTACAGCACCATGTCGGACCGGTAGTCGATCAGCCAGCCGGCGTCGAGGGCCCGCCAGGCCAGGTCGGTCTCCTCATGGGCGTAGAAGAACTCGTCCGGCAGCCCGCCGACCTCGGCGAGGACCTTGGTGCGTACGGCGTTGGCGCCGCCGAGGAAGGTGGTCACGCGGGAGGAGCGCATCGGGTCGGAGGCACGCAGCCGGGGCACGTGGCGGCGCTGGGTGACCCCGGTCTCCGGGTCGGCGATGCGGAAGCTGATGATGCCGAGCGCCGGGTCGGCCGCGAAGGCCTCGCGGCACAGCTCGGCGGTGTCGTGGCCGGCGAGCAGGCCGTCGTCGTCGAGGAACAGCAGGATGTCGACGTCGGTGCCGCCGGGGCCGAAGGCCTCGATGCCGACGTTGCGGCCGCCGGGTATGCCGAGGTTCTCCGGCAGTTCGACGGTGCGGACGCCCTCGGGGACCTCGGGGACGGGCGAGCCGTTGCCGACGACCACGACCTGGACGGGGTCGCCGTCCTGCTTGGCGACCGAGTCCAGCAGGGCGCGCAGTTCGTCGGGGCGGTTGCCCATGGTGATGATCACCGCGCCGACCTTCATGCCGGCGCTCACTTCAGCCTGCTGGAGGCGAGGACGGACACCAGGTGCAGCAGGGTCTGCAGCAGGGCGATGCCGGCGAGGACGGCGGTGCCCAGGCGGGTGAAGAACAGGTCGCCCTGGACCGCGTCCGCGATCGCGAGGACCAGGATCAGCAGGGACGCCTCGATGCCGAGGATGAGGCGGTGGAACTTGAACGCGGCGGCGGCCCGGCGGGCCAGCGCCATGCCGGAGGAGCGCATCTCGGAGGCGGCCTCCTTCACCGGCGGCAGCCCGTTCTGGTGGCGGGCGACGCCGACGAGGTCGGTCTCGGCCTTGATCAGGACCGCGCCGAGGGCGGCCAGGGTGCCGAGGAAGGCCCAGAGCCAGTCGATCCGGCCGGGACCCCACAGGTCGGCGGCGCGCAGACCGAGGCCGACCAGGACGGCCGCGTCGGTGAGGTAGGCGCCGACCCGGTCCAGGTAGACCCCGCCGAGCGAGTACTGCTTCCGCCAGCGGGCGATCTCCCCGTCGACGCAGTCCAGCAGCAGGTACAGCTGGACGGCGACCACGCCGAGGACGGCCCCCGTGATCCCCGGCACTAGCAGCGCCGGGGCCGCGAGGACGCCGAAGACGGTCATCAGGTACGTGAGCTGGTTGGGGGTGACCCTGGTGTTCACCAGGTAGCGGTCCACCCGCAGGGACACCTCGCGCATGTAGAGGCGCCCCATCCAGTGCTCACCGCTGCGCCGGTCCTTGACCCCCGGGGGGTGCACGACCGGACGGAGTTCAGCTACTGATGGCCTTGACATAGTCGGCGTAGACGTCCTTGATCTGTTCGGTCTTCAGGTCGAGATGTTCGAGGATGGTGAAGCGTCCGGGGCGGGTCTCCGGGGCGAACTCGACGGCCCGGACGAATTCGTCCGTCGTGAATCCGATCTCCTCCGGCAGCACCGGAAGTCCGTGCCGGCGCAGCACCTCGGCCATGTGGGCCGATTCCTCGTGGGCGCCGCGCAGGTACATCGCGAAGGCGGCGCCCAGTCCGCACTGCTCGCCGTGGGCGGCGGCCCGCTTGGGGTAGAGCAGGTCGAAGGCGTGGTTGATCTCGTGGCAGGCGCCGGAGGAGGGGCGGGAGTCGCCCGACACGGACATGGCGATGCCGGTGAGGACCAGCGCCTCGGCCAGCACCTGGAGGAAGCCGTCGTCGCCGACCCCGCCCGGGTGCCGCAGCACCGCCTCGCCGGCCTGCCGGGCCATGGCGGCGGCCAGGCCGTCGATCTTCTCCCCGTTGACGCGGTGGGCCAGCTCCCAGTCGGCGACCGCGGAGATGTTGGAGATGGCGTCGCCGATGCCGGACCGCACGAAACGGACCGGGGCCTCGCGGATGACGTTGAGGTCGATGACGACCGCGATCGGGTTCGGTACGCCGTACGAGCCGCGGCCCGCGTCGTTGTCGAGGGTCGCGACCGGCGAGCAGAGGCCGTCGTGCGCGAGGTTGGTGGCGACGGCGACCAGGGGCAGGCCGACGCGTGCCGACGCGAACTTGGCACAGTCGATGATCTTGCCCCCGCCGAGGCCCACGACCGCGTCGTAGTGACCGGCCTTTATCTCGCCGGCCAGCCGGACCGCGTCGTCGATGGTGCCGCCGCCGACCTCGTACCAGTCGGCGCCGGGCAGCGAGGGCGCGAGCCGCTCGCGCAGCCGGGCGCCCGAACCGCCGCTGACGGCGATGGCGAGCCGGCCCGACTGCGAGATGCGCTCGTCGGCGAGGACGCAGGCCAGGTCGTCGAGGGCACCCGGGCGGATGTCCACGACGACCGGCGAGGGGATGAGCCGGGTCAGTACTGGCACGCGATCTCCCGTCCACGGGCGAGGTCGTCGTGGTTGTCGATCTCCACCCACTCGACGTCGCCGATCGGCGCCACGTCGATCCGGAAGCCGCGGTTCACCAGTTCCTGGTAGCCGTGCTCGTAGAACTGCTGCGGGTCGGTCTCCCACACGGTCTTCAGGGCGTCGGCCAGTTCGGGGGCGGCGTCGCCCTCGATCAGGGTGACGCCGATGTACTCGCCGGTGGCCTCGGCGGGGTCCATCAGCTTGGTGATCCTCGTCATGCCCTTGGCGGGGTCGACGACGACCTTCATCTCCTCGTCGGCGAGCCGCTTGACCGTGTCGAGGGCGAGGATGATCCGCCTGCCCTCGCCACGGGCGGCGAGCAGGGTCTTCTCGACGGAGACCGGGTGCACGGTGTCGCCGTTGGCGAGGATCACGCCGTCCTTGAGGGCGTCACGGCCGCACCACAGGGAGTAGGCGTTGTTCCACTCCTCGGCCTTGTCGTTGTCGATGAGGGTGAGCTTGAGGCCGTACTTCGCCTCCAGGGCCGCCTTGCGCTCGTACACGGCCTCCTTGCGGTAGCCGACGATGACCGCGACCTCGGTCAAACCGATCTCGGCGAAGTTGCCGAGGGTGAGGTCCAGGACCGTCGGTTCGCCCTCTATGCCCGCGGGCCCCACCGGCACCAGCGCCTTGGGAAGGCTGTCGGTGTAGGGGCGCAGACGCCGTCCGGCGCCGGCCGCCAGCACGAGGCCGATCATGCGGTTTCTCCTTCATCGTGTACGGCGGGCGCCCCTGCGGACGCCCAGAAGCGGATGCTCTCGACGAGCACCACCAGGGCCACGGCCACGGCGAGGACCGTGAGTGCGACCGTGAACTGCAAGGCGGTGAGCAGTGCCGCCAGGGCGGCGACCACCAGGGTGCGGCCCTCGTGCCCCCCGATCGCCCGCACCAGCCAGCGCGGGGACGCGCCCGCGTTGCCGCGGATGCGGTAGACCGTGTCGTAGTGATGGTAGGCGACCGCGGCCACCAGCCCGTAGGCCGCCGGAAGGGCTCCGTTCACGTCCGCGTCGGCCGCCAGTGCCAGGACGGTGCCGTACTCGGCGGCGCGGAGGAACGGCGGGACCAGCCAGTCGAGGGCGCCCTTGAGGGGGCGGGCGACGGCGAGGGCGGAGGTCAGGACGTAGCCGCAGGCGGCGACGGTCGTCCAGGGACCGCCGAAGCCGGTGAGCACGGCCGTGGCGACGACCGCGAGACCGCCGGTCAGGGCGACGGCGGGGGCGGTGAAGCCGGGCAGCCGCCGCGCGGCGTGCTTCAGCGGGCCGGTGAGGGCCTGGGCGAGCGGGCCGGAGTCGGCGAGGTCCGCCAGCGCCTGCGCGGCCCGGTCGGTGCGGCGGGCCTTGCGGGTCAGCGAGCGCAGGACACGGCCCGCCGTGGTGTACGTCGCGGCGAAGGCGCAGCCGACGAGCAGGGCGTAGAAGGTGATCCGGGGGGTCGTGACGGCCGTGAGGACGGCGATCATCGCCCAGCGTTCGCCGATGGGCAGGACGATCATGCGGCGCACCCAGACCGTCCAGCCGACGCTGTCGAGCTTGTCGGAGAGCGCGGCGGTGGGGCTGGTGTTGGCGGTGGCGTCGTGGTTGGCCTCGTTGAAGGAGAAGTCGACCACGTGCCGGCAGGTCTGCAGCACCATCGCGCCGAGCGCGAGGGCCCACACGTCGTCACCGCCGCGGGCCGCGCCGAGCGCGAGGCCGGCGTAGTACGCGTACTCCTTGGCCCGGTCGAAGGTGGCGTCGAGCCAGGCGCCGAGGGTGGAGTACTGCAGGGAGTAGCGGGCGAGCTGGCCGTCGGTGCAGTCCAGCACGAAGGAGGCGATGAGCAGCGCGCCGGCGGCGACGAAGCCGCCGCGGGTGCCGGTGGCGGCGCAGGCGGCGGCTATGAGCGCGGTGAGCAGGGAGGCGGTGGTGACCTGGTTGGGGGTCAGTCCGCGGCGGGCGCACCAGCGGGCGATGTAGCGCGAGTACGGGCTGATGAAGTAGGTGGTGAAGAAGCCGTCGCGGGCCTTGACGGCCGACTTCAGGCGTACGGCCTCGTCGTCGACGGCGGCGACGGCCTGCCGGGCCTCGTTGCGGGTCTGGGGGTCGCCGGGGACGGTGGCGACGAGGCTGCCGAGCTCGGGGCGGTGCACGTCGGCGCCGTCGGCGTCGAGGGCCGCGACGACGCGGTCGGCGAGGCTGTCGACCAGGGTGGTGCCGCCGGCCCGCTCCGCGGTGACCGCGGAGTCCTCGCGGGCCATCGCGCGGATCAGGGCCTGGCGGCCGGCCGGCTGCGCGGTGACGGCGCCGGGGATCGCGGAGAGCGGGAAGCGGGGGTCGGTAAGGCCGAGGCGCAGCGCGTGCACATGGCCCACGAAGCGGGCGTCGACCACGGCGACCCGCTGTCCGGCGGGCACCCCGGCGAGCAGGGTCCCGGCCTCCGCGGTGCCGGACGCGATCCGCACGTCGAATCCGAGGGAGCGCAGATCGCCCTCGAGTGACGAACCGGGGACCGGTTGACCGGTCAGGATGGCGGTCGACAACCGAATCTCACTCCCTGGGTGCCGACGCGTCGACGCCGGTCATGTACACGATTGAGGTGCCCGTGCGGACCCCCGGGCGGCATGTCGGCAGAGGTTATCGGATGCCCGGAAGCCCGCGTTCACCGCCCGTTCGACGATTGGACCGGCATGGTTCGCCCGCGCGCCTCTGCCGCGATCATCATCGGTGATGCGGGGCTCGACCCACAAACCGCTCCACCAGAACGGAAATATGGCATGGATCGGGACATCGGGGACCGTCGCATCCGCTCGGCATAGGGTGGGCGACCATGACATGGCTGATCACCGGCGGGGCCGGTTACATCGGGGCACACGTGGCGCGGGCCATGACCGGTGCCGGGGAACGGGTCGTGGCGCTGGACGACCTCTCGGCCGGGGTACCGGCGCGGTTGCCCGCCGGCGTCCCGCTGGTCAGGGGCTCGTCGCTGGACGGCGCGCTGCTGAGGCGGGTGTGCGCGGAGCACGGGGTGACGGGCGTGGTGCACCTCGCCGCGCGCAAGCAGGCCGGTGAGTCCGTGGCGCAGCCGACCCGGTACTACCGGGAGAACGTGGGCGGCCTCGCGACGCTCCTGGACGCCGTCACCGACGCCGGGATCGAGCGCTTCGTCTTCTCCTCGTCCGCGGCCGTGTACGGCGACCCCGGTGTGGACCTCATCACGGAGGACGCGCCCTGCGCCCCGGTGAACCCCTACGGCGAGACCAAGCTCGCCGGTGAGTGGCTGGTCCGGGCGGCGGGCCGGGCGCACGGCATCGACACGGTGTGCCTGCGCTACTTCAACGTGGCGGGGGCGGCGGCGCCGGAGCTGGCCGACACCGGTGTCTTCAACATCGTGCCGATGGTCTTCGACCGGCTCACCCGTGACGAGGCCCCGCGCGTCTTCGGCGACGACTATCCGACGCCGGACGGCACGTGCGTCCGTGACTACATCCACGTGGCCGATCTGGCGGAGGCGCACCTGGCGGCGGCCCGCAAGCTGTCCGAGGGGAAGCTCACGGGAGACCTGACGGTGAACATCGGCCGCGGCGAGGGCGTCTCGGTGCGCGAGCTGATCACGGTCATCGGCGAGGTCACCGGCGACACCCGGGCCCCGCTCGTCGAGGGCCGCCGCCCCGGCGACGCGCCCCGCGCGGTGGCGTCGGCCGCCCTCGCGGCCGAGCGGCTCGGCTGGACCGCCCGGCGCTCGGTGCCCGAGATGATCGAGTCGGCGTGGCGGGGGTGGCGGCTGCACCACGGCGGCTGAGCCGCGAGCGGCGTCGGCCACCACCTGACCTGCGGATCGTTTGCGCAGGTCAGGGCAGATGACAACGGTGTTCAGTGCCGCGTTGCGGATACCCCCTCCCCGTAGTTCACTGTGATCCGGACGGGGACACGGGAAGGGGCCTTTCGATGGGGGCTGGGCACGATCACGGGCATGCGCACGGCGCGCCCGCCGGCGGTACCGCGAGTGCGGCGTACCGCGGCAGGCTGCGGGTGGCGCTGGCGATCACGCTCGGTGTCATGGTGGTCCAGCTCGTCGGCGGCGTACTGGCCGACTCGCTCGCCCTGGTCGCGGACGCGGCCCACATGGCGACGGACGCCCTGGGCCTGGGCATGGCGCTGCTCGCGATCCACTTCGCGAGCCGCCCGCCGAGCGAGCGCCGCACCTTCGGGCTGGCCCGCGCGGAGATCCTGGCCGCGCTGGCCAACTGCCTGCTGCTGCTCGGCGTCGGCGGTTATGTGCTGTACGAGGCGATCGAGCGGTTCGTCACCCCGGCCGACACCAAGGGCGGCCTGACGGTGGTGTTCGGCGCGATCGGCCTGGTCGCCAACCTGGTGTCGCTCATGCTGCTGATGCGCGGGCAGAAGGAGAGCCTGAACGTGCGCGGCGCCTTCCTGGAGGTGGCGGCGGACGCGCTCGGCTCGGTCACGGTGATCGTGTCCGCGCTGGTGATCCTGGCCACCGGCTGGACGGCCGCCGACCCGATCGCCTCCCTGGTGATCGCGGTGATGATCGTGCCGCGGACGTGGAAGCTGCTGCGCGAGACCCTGGACGTGCTGCTGGAGGCCGCGCCCAAGGGCGTCGACATGGGGCAGGTACGGGCGCACATCCTGGCCACGGACGGCGTGGAGGACGTGCACGACCTGCACGCCTGGACGATCACCTCGGGGATGCCGGTGCTCTCCGCGCACGTGGTCGTCAGCTCCGACGTCCTGAACACCATCGGACACGAGAAGATGCTGCACGAGCTGCAGAACTGCCTGGGCGCCCACTTCGACGTGGAGCACTGCACCTTCCAGCTGGAGCCCGGCGGGCACGCGGAGCACGAGGCGCGCCTCTGCCATTAGGACCGGTCCGCACGCGCCACCGCGCGTCAATGCGCCGGAGAGCGCGGCCTTCCGCCCCCCGCGCGGGCGCCCTGGGGACATGCGGGCGCGTCGGGGAGTGCCGGGAGTGCCGGATTCGTGCGGCAGACTTGGGGCGCGAAGACCGAGTGAAGGATGGGTATGCCGATCACACCTGCCACCGCGACGCACAGTCCGTCGAACGGCGCCGCCGAGCCGATTTTGCTGGAACTGGTCGACGAGGACGGCGTGACGACCGGCACGGCGGAGAAGCTCGCCGCCCATCAGCCGCCGGGGCTGCTGCACCGGGCGTTCTCGGTGTTCCTGTTCGACGAGCACGGGCGGCTGCTGCTGCAGCAGCGGGCGCTGGGCAAGTACCACTCCCCCGGTGTGTGGTCCAACACCTGCTGCGGTCACCCCTACCCCGGTGAGGCGCCGTTCGCGGCGGCGGCCCGGCGGACCTTCGAGGAGCTGGGCGTGTCCCCGTCGCTGCTCGCCGAGGCCGGCACGGTCCGCTACAACCACCCGGACCCGGCCTCGGGCCTGGTGGAGCAGGAGTACAACCACCTCTTCGTCGGCATGGTGCAGTCGTCGCCGCGGCCGGATCCGCGGGAGGTGGCGTCCACGGCGTTCGTGACGCCGGCGGAGCTGGCGGAGCGGCACGCCGAGGACGCCTTCTCGGCCTGGTTCCCGACCGTCCTGGACGCGGCCCGCCCGGCGGTCCGCGAACTGACCGGACCGTCGGCGGGCTGGTGACCTAGACGGTCCGCGTGGGTTTGAGCGGCAGGGCGGCCCAGATCACCTTGCCGCCGGTGGCGGTGTGCTCGACGTCGCACGCCCCGCCCGCCTCGCGGGTGATCTCCCGCACCAGGAGCAGTCCGCGGCCGCCGGTGCGGCCGTGGTCGGTCTCCAGGGCGGTGGGCCGGTAGGGGTGGTTGTCCTCCACGGACACCCGGATCCACTCGGCGCCGACGGCGACCTCGACGGCCAGCGTCGGGGACAGCAGTGCCGCGTGCCGTACGGCGTTGGTGACCAGCTCGGAGACGATCAGCAGCAGTCCCTGCACTACGTCGTCCGCGACCGGCACCCCTTGGCGCAGCAGCAGGTCCCGCACGGCGTGGCGGGCCTGCGGGACCGAGGCGTCGACGGCCGGGGCGGTGAACCGCCAGACACCTTCGTACGGCAGCGAATCGCCGCTCTCACGCTCGATTGTCACCACACGTCGAGTGTTGGCACCGGCCGGCTCCGCACCTCGACCCTGAACAGAAGTCAGCGGATATCGAGCGTTCTCGACCGCCCGTGCATGACAAAGTCGCTTGTGGGACCGTTCCGGCCCGCCCCGTGCCGGAACGGCGAACTATTCGGGTTGTACGGGTTCGGCGGCCCGGTGATCGCCGCCGTGCGGCCCCTTCTCCTGCGCCCGCGCGGTCTCCTCGCCGGCCAGCCGGTCGGAGACCATGCCGACGATCCGGCGTCCGCCGTAGCCGGTGGCGATCAGGCCGAGCCCGTCGAAGAGCAGGGAGAGGGAGAAGAACGTACCGATGACGTACTGGCTGCTGCTGGGCCAGGTGGCCAGCACCAGGACGCCGAGGAGCAGCCCGAAGGCGCCCTGCACCAGCGTCCAGCCGAACTGCGGCCCGCGCACCACCAGGCTGCCGACGAGACGGAACACCCCGCCGGTGAGGAACAGCAGCGCGGCGAACATGGTGAGCGCCTCGGCCGCGGCCTCCGGTGTCCTCAGGACGACCACGCCGGCCGCGATGTTCAGGGCCGCGACGACCACGCCGAGCCAGAAGAAGTTGGTGTGCCGCGCCTGGACGGCGTGCAGCAGTCCGACCAGGCCGCCGATCAGCAGCAGCCAGCCGAACAGCACCATCGAGGTCAGGGTGGCGAGGCCGGTGTAGACCAGGCCGATCAGGCCCGCGACGACCAGGACCACGCCGAGCACGGCGAGCCAGCTGAAGCCGCGGCTCAGTTTCGCGGCCTCGCCCTGGGGCTTGGTGGACTTGGCCATGACTGCCTCCTCGCTCCCGTCTCCCCTCTCCCAGTCTCCGCCGTCCGCCCGCCTCCCGCCGGGTGGAGTCCCTGCCGGCCGGGGCGCCGGCCCGGGCGGATAGCATCCGGCGCATGGAGCCCCAGCTGCTGCACGGCGTCACCGAGCACGTCGCCACGGTCGTCATCCGCAATCCCGCGAAGCGCAACGCCATGACGGCCGCGATGTGGGGTTCCCTGCCGCCGCTGCTGGAAACGCTGGCGGCCGACCCTGACGTACGGGTGCTGGTGCTCACCGGTGAGGGCGGGACGTTCTGCGCCGGTGCCGACATCTCCACGCTCCGGGGGTCGCCGCTTCAGGCGCAGCGGCTGGCCGTGGCGGCGGAGGAGGCGCTCGCCGCCTTCCCCAAGCCGACCCTGGCGGCGGTCCGCGGGCACTGCGTGGGCGGCGGGGCACAGCTGGCGGCGGCCTGTGATCTGCGGTTCGCCGAGGAGGGGGCGCGGTTCGGGGTGACCCCGGCCAAGCTCGGCATCGTCTACCCGGCCTCCGCGACCCGGCGGCTGGTGTCCCTGGTCGGCCCGGCCACCGCCAAGTACCTCTTGTTCTCCGGCGAGTTGATCGAGGCCGGACGGGCGCTGCGCACCGGTCTGGTGGACGAGGTGCTGCCCGAGGGGGAACTGGACGGGCGGGTGGCCGGGTTCACCCGGATCCTGGCGTCCCGGTCGCAGCTGACGCAGGCGGCGGCGAAGGAGTTCGCGGACGGCCGCACCGACCGGGACGCGTACTGGGGCGAGCGGGCCGGGGAGAGCGGCGACACCGCGGAGGGCGTCGCCGCGTTCCTGGAGCGCCGGGCGCCGCGCTTCACCTGGAGCGTGTCTACGTCAGGATGAAGCGGCTCTTCGACCGGAACTCCTCGACGAGGTGCGCGGGCGCCTTCCGCGGGGAGCCCGCGTCGTAGGGCGGCTGCGGGTCGTACTCGGTGAGCAGCTGGACGGCCTGGGCGTGTTCGTCGCCGGCGATCCGGCCGAGCAGGGTGAGCCCCATGTCGATGCCGGAGGAGACGCCGGCCGCGGTGACGTACTTGCCGTCGGTCACCACCCGCTCCCCGGTCGGCTCGGCGCCGTACCGCTTCAGGTGGTCGAGCGCGAGCCAGTGGGAGGTGGCCCGGCGTCCTCGGAGGAGCCCGGCCGCGGCCAGCAGCAGGGATCCGGTGCACACGGACGTCGTCCAAGCGCTGGACGCGTCGGCGGCGCGCAGCCAGTCCAGCAGCACCTCGTTCTCCATCTGGGGAGTCTGTCCGGGGCCGCCGGGGACGACGACGACGTCCGGGTGCGGCACCTCGGCCAGGGCACGGTCCGCGGTGATCGCGAGCGTGCCGGTGTCGGTGCGCACGGGACCGGTCCGCTCGGCGACGAACACGGTCTCCGCGTCCGGGAGCCGGCCGAGGGTCTCGTACGGGCCCACCGCGTCGAGGGCGGTGAAGCGGTCGAAGAGGACGATGGCGATCTGCATCGGCGGCCTTTCAGATGTGGGCGGGTGCGGGGGCGGGCCGGAAGCGGCGGCGGTACTCCGCCGGTGACGCCCCGAGGGTCCGGACGAAGGCGCGCCGCATCGCCTCGGAGGTGCCGTAGCCGCTGGCGCGGGAGATCTCCTCGACACCGTCACCGGTGTCCTCCAGCAGCCGCCGGGCGTGTTCGAGGCGTACGCGGTCGACGTAGCGGCCCGGCGTCATGCCGGTCTCGGTGCGGAAGGCACGGGCGAAGTGGCGCGGCGAGAGGGCCGCGCGGGCGGCGAGCGCCTCGACGCTCAGATCGGCGTCGGGGTGCTCGGTGATCCACTGCTGCACCTCGCGCAGCGGCTCGCGCCGTGCGGTCTGGGCGGCGAGCTGGGCGCTGAACTGGGCCTGGTTCCCGGGCCGGCGCAGGAACACCACCAGGTGCCGGGCCACCGTGAGCGCGACCTGGCGGCCGAGGTCCTCCTCGACCAGGGCGAGCGCGAGGTCGATGCCCGAGGTGACGCCGGCGGAGGTGGCGACGTGGCCGTCCCGGACGTAGATGGGGTCCGGGTCGACCTCGACGGCCGGGTGGTTCCGGGCCAGCGTGTCGCAGTAGGCCCAGTGCGTGGTGGCGCGTCGGCCGTCCAGCAGTCCGGCCCCGGCGAGCAGGGCCGCTCCCGTGCAGACGGAGACCAGCCGCTCGGCGCGCGGCGCGTGCCGCCGCAGCCAGTCGGTCAGCCGCGGGTCGGGCCGGCGGGTGCCCCAACCACCGGGCACGAGCAGCGTGTGCGGTTCCGGCGCGTCGGCCAGCGCTCCGTCCGGTACGACGGTCAGTCCGCTGGTCGTGCGTACGGGAGCGCCGTCCAGGGAGGCGGTGCGCAGCCGGTACGTCCCCGGGGTGTGCTGCTCGGCGCCCGCGAAGACCTCCACGGGACCGGTGACGTCGAGGCTCTGCACCTGGTCGAAGAGGACGACGAGAACGGTTCGCTGCGCCATGCGGACGATTCTTCGCGATGCCCGTGGTGGCTGCAACGACGGGTTCCCCACCTTTCCTGCCATGCATGTTGAAGCGTTGACGAGGTACCCGCATCTCCCCCGGCCGGGAAGGCCGGGAGACGAAAGGGGAAACACGTGTTCCGTGCCATCGCAGATGTCCTGCGCCAGATCGGCGGTGCCGTCGCCACCGTCGTGACACTGCCGTTCCGGGCGCTCGCCCGGCTGTTCGGCGGGGCCTCGTCCGCCACCCGCGGCCGTCGCGCCTGACGCCGCCCGTGCGGTCCCCGGGCGAGTCGCCGCCCTGATCCCCGGTTGTCGGCGTCACCTGCCACAATTGCCGCGCAACCTCAGTGGAGAAGGCGGTACGGGAACGTGACGACACCCCTCGCAGGGTCCATCGAAGGCAGGATCGCCGAAGAGCTCGGCGTACGGGAGCGGCAGGTCAGGGCTGCCGTCGAACTGCTCGACGGCGGTTCGACGGTGCCCTTCATCGCCCGCTACCGCAAGGAAGCGACCGAGATGCTCGACGACGCGCAGCTGCGCACGCTCGAGGAGCGGCTGCGCTATCTGCGGGAGCTGGAGGAGCGCCGGACGGCGATCCTGGAGTCGGTGCGCGAGCAGGGCAAGCTGACGGACGAGCTCGAGGCGCGGATCCGCGGTGCGGAGACCAAGGCGCGCCTGGAGGACGTCTATCTGCCGTACAAGCCCAAGCGGCGCACCAAGGCGCAGATCGCGCGTGAGGCGGGGCTCGAGCCGCTGGCGGAGGGGCTGCTCGGTGATCCGGGTGTCGAGCCCCTCGCCGCGGCCGCCGCGTTCGTGGACGCGGAGAAGGGTGTCGCCGATCCGGGGGCCGCCCTGGACGGCGCGCGGGCCATCCTCACCGAGCGGTTCTCGGAGGACGCCGACCTGATCGGTGAGCTGCGCGAGCGCATGTGGGTGCGCGGGCGGCTGGCCGCGAAGGTGCGCGACGGCAAGGAGGAGGCGGGCGCGAAGTTCTCCGACTACTTCGACTTCGCCGAGCCGTTCACCGACCTGCCCTCGCACCGGATCCTGGCGATGCTGCGCGGCGAGAAGGAGGAGGTCCTCGATCTCGTCCTGGAGCCGGAGGAGCCGGTGGACGGCCCGTCGTCGTACGAGGGGATCGTCGCGAACCGGTTCGGGATCTCCGACCGAGGGCGTCCGGCCGACAAGTGGCTGGGCGACACGGTCCGCTGGGCCTGGCGCACGCGCATCCTGGTGCACCTCGGCATCGATCTGCGGCTGCGGCTGCGTACGGCGGCCGAGGACGAGGCGGTGCGGGTCTTCGCGGCGAACCTGCGCGACCTGCTGCTCGCCGCCCCGGCCGGTACGCGCGCGACGCTCGGCCTCGACCCCGGTTTCCGTACGGGTGTGAAGGTCGCCGTGGTGGACGCGACCGGCAAGGTCGTCGCCACGGACGTCATCCATCCGCATGTCCCGGCCAACCGGTGGGACGAGGCGATCGCGAAGCTGGCGCGGCTGGCGAGGGAGCACGCGGTCGAGCTGATCGCGATCGGCAACGGCACGGCGTCCCGTGAGACCGACAAGCTCGCCGGTGAACTCATCACCAAGCACCCCGAGCTGAAGCTGACCAAGGTGATGGTGTCCGAGGCGGGCGCCTCCGTGTACTCGGCCTCCGCCTTCGCCTCCCAGGAGCTGCCCGACATGGACGTGTCGCTGCGCGGCGCGGTGTCGATCGCGCGCCGGCTCCAGGACCCGCTGGCCGAGCTGGTGAAGATCGACCCGAAGTCGATCGGGGTCGGCCAGTACCAGCACGACCTGTCCGAGGTGAAGCTGTCGCGTTCGCTGGACGCGGTCGTGGAGGACTGTGTGAACGGCGTGGGCGTGGACGTCAACACCGCGTCGGCACCGCTGCTCGCGCGGGTCTCCGGCATCACCTCCGGGCTCGCCGAGAACATCGTGGCGCACCGGGACTCCAACGGGCCGTTCCGGTCGCGCGGCGAGCTGAAGAAGGTGGCGCGGCTCGGCCCGAAGGCGTACGAGCAGTGTGCGGGCTTCCTGCGGATCCGCGGCGGTGACGATCCGCTGGACGCGTCCAGTGTGCACCCGGAGGCGTACCCGGTGGTGCGGCGGATGGTGAAGTCCTCCGGGACGGAGGTCGCCGCGCTGATCGGGAACACGGCGGTGCTGCGGTCGCTGCGGCCGGGGGACTTCGTGGACGAGACGTTCGGTCTGCCGACCGTGAGCGACATCCTGAAGGAGCTGGAGAAGCCGGGGCGGGACCCGCGGCCGGCGTTCAAGACCGCCGTCTTCAAGGAGGGGGTGGAGAAGATCTCCGACCTGGCCTCCGGGATGGTGCTGGAGGGTGTCGTCACGAACGTGGCCGCGTTCGGGGCGTTCGTGGACGTCGGTGTGCACCAGGACGGGCTGGTGCATGTGTCGGCCATGTCGAAGACGTTCGTCAAGGATCCGCGGGACGTGGTGAAGCCGGGGGACATCGTCAAGGTGAAGGTGCTTGATGTGGACATCCCGCGGAAGCGGATCTCGCTGACGTTGCGGCTGGACGACGAGGCTGCGCCTCAGGGGGAGCAGCGGGGGCAGCGCGGGGAGCGGCAGGGGGGCCGGCCGCCGAAGCAGCGGCAGCAGGGGCGTTCCTCCGGAGGGAAGGGGCAGTCCGCTGCGCCTGCTCCGGCCAACGGGGCGATGGCTGACGCGTTGCGGCGGGCCGGGTTGGCGTAGGCGCCCGGCGTTGTGGCTGGGCGGGGGTGGTGCGCGTGGGCCGGTGCTTACTGGGTGCCTCCCCCAGAGGGGGCACCCCCAGCGCCCACCCGTGCCGCCCTGCGGCACGATTGCCCGCGGAGGGGGCGGGGCGACAGCCCGCAGTCAGGCAGGGGTCTCCGTCACCTTGCCGTTCGTTACCTCCAGGCGTCTGGTCACCTTCACCGCGTCGAGCATGCGGCGGTCGTGGGTGATCAGGAGGAGGGTGCCCTGGTAGGTGTTGAGGGCTGATTCGAGTTGTTCGATGGCCGGCAGGTCCAGGTGGTTGGTCGGCTCGTCGAGGATCAGGAGGTTGACGCCCCTGCCCTGGAGGAGGGCCAGGGCGGCCCTCGTGCGTTCGCCCGGGGAGAGGGTGGCCGCCGGGCGCATGACGTGGTCCGCCTTGAGGCCGAACTTGGCCAGCAGCGTGCGGATGTCGGCCGGTTCCAGGTCGGGGACCGCCGGGCGGAACGCGTCGAGCAGGGCTTCGGGGCCGTGGAACAGCGCGCGGGCCTGGTCGACCTCGCCGAGGAGTACGCCCGAGCCCAGGGCGGCGTGCCCGGCGTCGAGCGGGACGCGGCCCAGCAGGGCGCCGAGGAGCGTGGACTTGCCCGCGCCGTTGGCGCCCGTGACGGCCACCCGGTCCGCCCAGTCGATCTGCAGGGACACCGGGCCGAGGGTGAAGTCGCCGCGCCGTACCTCGGCGTCCCGCAGCGTCGCCACCACCGCGCCGGAGCGGGGCGCCGACGCGATCTCCATGCGCAGCTCCCACTCCTTGCGCGGCTCCTCGACCACCTCCAGGCGTTCGATCATGCGCTGCGTCTGACGCGCCTTCGCGGCCTGTTTCTCGCTGGCCTCGCTGCGGAACTTGCGGCCGATCTTGTCGTTGTCGTTGCCCGCCTTGCGGCGCGCGTTCTTCACGCCCTTGTCCATCCAGGCCCGCTGTGTCTGCGCCCGGTCCTGGAGCGCGGTCTTCTTGTCGGCGTACTCCTCGTACTCGTCGCGGGCGTGCCGGCGGGCCACGTCCCGCTCCTCCAGGTAGGCCTCGTAGCCACCGCCGTAGAGGTTGATCTGCCGCTGGGCGAGGTCGAGTTCGAGGACCTTGGTGACCGTGCGGGTGAGGAACTCGCGGTCGTGGCTGACGACGACCGTGCCGGCGCGCAGGCCGGTCACGAAGCGTTCGAGGCGTTCCAGGCCGTCCAGGTCGAGGTCGTTGGTCGGCTCGTCGAGGAGGAAGACGTCGTAGCGGGAGAGGAGGAGGGAGGCGAGTCCGGCGCGGGCCGCCTGGCCGCCGGACAGTGAGGTCATCGGCTGGTCCAGGCCGACGGCCAGGCCGAGGGAGTCGGCGACCTCCTCGGCGCGCTCGTCGAGGTCGGCGCCGCCCAGGGACAGCCAGCGCTCCAGGCTGGTGGCGTACGCGTCGTCCGCGCCCGGCGCGCCGTCGACCAGGGCCTGGGTCGCCTCGTCCATCGCCCGCTGGGCCTCGGCGACGCCGGTACGGCGGGCCAGGAACGCCCGTACGCTCTCGCCGGGCCGGCGCTCCGGCTCCTGCGGGAGGTGCCCGACGGTCGCGGTGGGCGGCGAGAGGCGCAGCTCGCCCTGTTCCGGTGCGGTGAGGCCGGCGAGCAGGCGCAGCAGCGTGGACTTGCCCGCGCCGTTGGCACCGACCAGGCCGATCACGTCGCCGGGCGCGACGACGAGGTCGAGACCGGTGAACAGGGAGCGGTCGCCGTGCCCGGCGGCGAGGTTCTTGGCGACGAGGGTGGCAGTCATCAGACCGCCGATCCTAACGGCCGGGCGCGGCCGGTCGCGCCCCGGTTCTCACCGCCCCACCTCCGTCACCCGTACCGTCCCGCCGGTGCGCGCGACGAGGTACGCCTCGCCCTTCACCGCCTTGCCGTCCAGCGGGACCCGGTGGCGGCCGGGTTCGAGTACGCCGTCGAAGAGGTCCTGGACGTGGGTGCGGGAGAGGCGGTCGAGCCGGTACGCGGTGAGCCGGACCCGGCAGGACGAGGTGACCTCCAGCTCCGCCGCGTCGCCGGTGGCGGTGAGTTCCGTCAGGCGGCGCCGGTCCCGCGCGCCTCGTTCCAGGGCCTGTTCGGTCTGGGCGACGAGGAGCGGGACGACCGGGGCGAAGCCGTCGACGCAGGGCACGTCGACGCCGGCGGTGGCGAAGGCGTGGCGGACGGCCGCGCGTTCGCCGTCGCTCACCGACCGGCCGAAGACCACGGCGCCGTAGCCGCGCAGTTCGTCGGCGGGGACGCCGTCGGCGTCGTGGGCGATGTCGGCGCCGATGCCGATGGTGCGCAGGGCCGCGGCGAGCCGGGCGAGCAGGGCGACCCGGGCGCCGATCAGCAGGACGCGGCGGCGGGCGCCGGGGGCGTGGCCGTCGAGGAGGGCGGTGAGGGCCGTACGGTACTCGGTGCCGCGGAAGCGGAACGGGCCTATGCCATGGTAGCCGTTGAGGTCCAGGTCGGCGTGCTCGTCGGTCTGCCAGGCGAAGTCGCGCCAGATGACGTCCTCGCCGTCCCGTTCGATGACCGCGGTCACCGCGCCGCAGGCGAGGTCCTCGCACTCGGGGCAGCCGTAGACGATGTACCGGCCGGCGGGCAGCGGCGCCTCGGTCTCCAGCAGCAGGCTGTGGATCTGGGCGGTGAAGAGGGAGGGCGGGACGTCGGAGGCGAGCGGGGAGACGGCGTCCAGGTCGGAGAGGCGGAAGAGCAGCGGGCGGCCGTCGACGACGAAGTCGACGAAGTCCCGGTGGACTTGGTAGTCACCGTTGGCGAGGAGTCCACCGGCTCTCGTCGCCGGTGCCAGGCCGAAGGTCGCGTACTCGGCAGACATGCCGTGAGTATTCCCACCGGGGGACGGACCTGAGCACGGCATGACATATTCCGCTACGGTCCACCGATGGGAACCGAACTGGACTGCGATGTCCTGGTGATCGGCGGCGGGGTCGTCGGGCTGACGACGGCCGTGGTGCTCGCCGAGCGCGGCGTACGGGTACGGCTGTGGACGCGCGACCCGGTCGAACGGACCACCTCGGCGGTCGCGGGCGCGCTGTGGTGGCCGTACCGGATCGAGCCGGTGGTGCCGGTGCGCGCGTGGGCGCTGCGCTCGCTGGAGGTGTACGAGGAGCTGGCGGCGCGGCCGGAGGCCACGGGCGTACGGATGGTCGAAGGGGTGCTGGGCGAGACGGGGCTCGACGAGGTCGGCGCGTGGGCCGCCGCGCGTCTGCCGGGGCTGCGCGTGGCGACGGTCGAGGAGTATCCCCTCGGGTCGGGGGTGCGGGCGCGGCTGCCGCTCATCGACATGCCGGTTCACCTGCCGTGGCTGCGGGAGCGGTTCCTGGCGGCGGGAGGTGTCGTCGAGGCCCGTACGGTGGCGGACCTGTCGGAGACCGGTGTGCCGGTCGTGGTCAACTGCTCCGGGCTGGGGGCGCGGGAGCTGGTGCCGGATCCCTCGGTGCGGCCGGTGCGGGGGCAGCTGGTGGTCGTGGAGAACCCGGGGGTCCGTACGTGGACGGTGTCCACGGGGGCGGACGGTTCGATGGCGTACCTCTTCCCGCAGCCGGGGCGGCGGCTGGTGCTGGGGGGTACGGCGGAGGAGGACGTGTGGTCCCCGGAGCCGGATCCGGGGGTGGCCGAGGCGATCGTGCGGCGGTGTGCGGTGCTGTGCCCGGCCGTCGCGGGGGCGCGTGTTCTGGAGCACCGGGTGGGGTTGCGGCCGGCTCGGGACGCGGTGCGTCTGGAGCGTGTGCCGCTGCCGGGCGGGCGGGTGCTGGTGCACAACTACGGTCACGGGGGTGCGGGGGTCACGGTGGCGTGGGGTTGTGCGGAGGAGGCGGCAGTGCTTGCCGCCCGCTGAACCGGGCCGGGGCCGTGCCTGGCCGACTGGCGTTCGCAAGGTGCCTCCCCCAGAGGGGGTACCCCCAGCGCCCACCCGTGCCGCCCTGCGGCACGACTGCCCGCGGTTGGCACGGCGTGGGGAGGCGCGACTGACCGTGGTGGGGATGGCCCATGGTGTCGCGCGGGGCCCGTGCTGCGCTGAGGGCACGGGCGTCGCGCGGCTCGCCAGGGGGTGTCAGTGTTTGCCGATGGGGTCGCCCTCCACGTCCGGGCCTCGGCCCGGGCCCACTCGGATCTCGAATTCGCCGTCGTATTTCTTGTGGCCCTCGATGACCGCGAGTTCCACCGCTTCCGAGCCCATCTCGCCCCGCACGATGAGCGGATCGCGGCGCAGGTCGCGCATGAGTGCCACGCACATGAAGACCATCACGACGACGAACGGGGCCGCCGCGAGGATCGTGAGGTTCTGCAGGCCGGTCAGCGCGTCACCCTGCCCGCTGCCGACCAGCAGCATGATCGCCGCCACCGCGCCGGTGACCACGCCCCAGAACACCACCACCCAGCGGCTGGGCTCGAGCGCGCCCTTCTGCGAGAGGGTGCCCATCACGATGGAGGCCGCGTCGGCGCCCGAGACGAAGAAGATGCCGACGAGGACCATCACCAGCAGGCTGGTGGCGGTGGCGACGGGGTACTCCTGCAGCACGGCGAAGAGCCGGCCCTCGGGGGTCGTCTCGTCGCCGAGCCGGTTCTGCTCCTGGAGCCTCATCGCCGAGCCGCCGAAGACCGCGAACCAGACCAGGCTGACCGTGCTGGGCACGAGGATGACTCCGCCGATGAACTGGCGGATGGTCCGGCCCCGGCTGATCCGGGCGATGAACATGCCGACGAAGGGCGTCCAGGAGATCCACCAGGCCCAGTAGAAGACGGTCCAGCTGCCCAGCCAGTCGGCGACGCCCTCGCCGCCGCTGATCTCGGTGCGGCCGGCCAGGTCGGGCAGATCGCCGAGGTAGGCGAAGACCGAGGTCGGCAGCAGGTCCAGGATGAGGATGGTCGGGCCCGCGGCGAACACGAACACGGCGAGGATCAGGGCCAGCACCATGTTGGTGTTGGACAGCCACTGGATGCCCTTCTCCACACCGGAGACCGCGGAGGCCACGAACGCCAGGGTCAGCACCGCGATGATGCCGACCAGCAGCCCGGTGCTGACCTTGTCCATCCAGTCGAGCTTCTCCACACCGGAGCCGATCTGCAGCGCGCCGAGGCCGAGCGAGGCCGCGGAGCCGAAGACCGTCGCGATGATGGCGAGCACGTCGATGACCCGGCCGCCGACGCCGCCCGCGTTCTTCTCCCCGATGAGCGGGGTGAACACGGCGCTGATGGTCTGCCGGCGGCGCCTGCGGAAGGTGCTGTAGGCGATGGCGAGGCCGACCACCGCGTAGATCGCCCACGGGTGGAGCGTCCAGTGGAAGAGGGTGGTCGCCATGGCCGTCTCCATGCGATCGCCCGAGTCGGCCGGGCTGGTGCCCGGCGGGGGTGTCGTGTAGTGCGCGAGCGGTTCGCTCACGCCCCAGAACATCAGGCCGATGCCCATGCCGGCGCTGAACATCATGGCGATCCACGACACCGTGCGGAACTCCGGCTTCTCGCCCTCGGTGCCGAGGTGGATCCGGCCGTAGCGGCTGGCCGCCAGCCAGAGGGCGAAGACGACGAAGCCGGAGGCTGCCAGCATGAACGCCCAGCCGCCGTTGTGCATCAGCCCGCCGAGCAGGGTGCCGGACGCGTCTTCGAGCGAGTCCGTCCCGACGGCGCCCCACAGCACGAACGCGAGGGTGAGTACGGCCGTGACGCCGAACACCACCCGGTCGGTCCGTGGGTGCCCCCGGCCCGGCAGGCCCGCTTCGGAGCCCGGCAGCGGGCCCGCCGTGTCGTCCTTGTCGCTGTGCTGGTCGTGCGTCACAGGCGGCACCTTCCCTCAGAGCCGTTGGGCGGAGAGCACTCCTCCCGTTACGCCCCTACCACCTTTGGCGCAAAACTCACCTCAGCGACGGAAAGTGTCAACCTCCCCTTCCACCGGGTGACGCGCCGCGCGGGCTCGTTTCACCGGGTCTCCCCGGGGACGCGGTGGGTGGTGACGTCCGGTCGGCCCACGCCGTCCAGGACGGTGTCCGGGGCCGTGGTGTGCGACCCCGCCGTGGCGCGGGCGAAAGCGGCCGTTCCGCCGACGAACGGCACCCGCGCGGAGGTGCGGGCCAGGTCGAGGGTGAGCGTCGGGGTGTCGGCCGGGGGATCGATCAGGCCCCGGTCGGTACCGGCGACGATCAGTGCCAGGCGGTGGCCCCGGGGGACGACGTGGTCGGTGGCCGCCAGGTCGAGGGTGAGGGTGTACCGCTTGCCGGGGGTGAGCGGCTCGCCCTTCCCGTCGTCGGCGTGGTTGCCGAGGTCGGCCCAGCCACGGCTGACGATCGTGTGCTCGACGTCGGTGGTCGTGGCGCGGGTCTCCTGGAAGCAGGAGCTGTCGCCCGCGGTGCTCGCGCCCCAGCAGGTGCGCTCGGGAAGGGTGGTGATGCCTTCTCCGTCGGCGGTGTAGTCGCGGACGGTGTCGGGGCCGAGGTCCACGAGTACGGCGGAGAGGTGGGCCGTGGGCGTGCTGGGGGTGGCGGTGACGGTGACCCGGGAGGCGCCGGACAGACGCAGGTCGCGGGTGAGCGGGCCGGTGACGAAGCCGGCCTTGTCCGGGGTCGGGGTGTCGACGCGGGCGGCCCAGTCGGTCTCGCTCAGCCGCGGGTCGTCGGTGAAGGCCTCGGTCCCCTTGCCCTTGCTCAGGCCGAGGGTGCCGACGCCGGCCTCGGTGCCCTGCGCGGGGCGCAGGGTCGTGGTGTGCGTGCCGCGCGGCGGCCAGCTCTTCGAGGTCACCCACTGGTCGGGCCGGCGTTCGATGTCGGCCACGGGCTCGCGGTCGATGCCGTTGTCGTAGCCGAGGAGTTCGTGGTCGAACCAGCGGTGCAGGGTGTCGACCCACTCGGCGCGGCGGAAGTCGAAGGGGTCGACGTGGCCGGTCTGGGAGAGCCAGATCTTGCGCTCGACGCCGTTCTTCGCGAGGGCGTCCCACCAGGGGCCGACGTGCTGCATCCGTACGTTGAGGTCCTGCATTCCGTGCACCAGGAAGACGCTGGCCTTCACCTTCTTCGCGGCGCGCACGTAGTCGCGTTCGGTCCACAGGGGTGTCCGGTCGCCGGTGCGCGGGGCGCCCTCGACGAGTTCGCGCTGGACCTCGTCGCACCGGTCGCGGGCCTCGGGCGTCTCGACGTACTGGGACAGCCAGTCGGGGCCCGAGTCGTAGAGCGGGGCGCCCTGGGTGAAGTAGTAGTCGTACCAGGAGGAGATGGCGGCGATCGGGACGATGGTCTCCAGACCCTCGACGCCGGTGGCGGCGACGCCGTTGGCGATGGTGCCGTCCCAGCTCTTGCCGATCATGCCGGTGCGGCCGTTGGTCCAGTCGGCCCGGGCCCGTTCGGTGCCGGTGCGGGTGGTGTACGCCGTGCCGCGGCCGTTCAGCCAGTCGACGACGGCCTTCGCGGACTGGATGTCGGAGCGGCCCCCGACGTCCACACAGCCGTCGGACCGGTTGGTTCCGGCCAGGTCGACGCCGACGACGGCGTAGCCGCGCGGCACGAAGTAGTTGTCGTAGAACAGCGGCATCTGGACGACGTCGCCGTTCGCGTCGTAGGTCTTCTTCTGGCTCTCGTTGCCGCGCCCGCAGCAGGAGTAGTACGGGCTGGCGTCCATGATGACGGGAACCTTCCGGCCCCGCTGTGCGGGTTCGCGGGGCCGGACGATGTCGACGGCGACCCGGTCGGTGCGTCCGTCCCGGTCCTCGTCGAGTCCGGTGTCCACCCAGACGGCCTCGCGGACGGCGTCGGCGTAGGAGTGGACGGGCAGGCTCTCGCGCGGCGGCGCGGCGTGTGCCGCCACGGGGGTGAGGAGCGTGGCCGTCAGGGCGGCGGTGGCCACCGTCGCGAGCGGTCTCCAGGTCGTGAAGCGCGTGCGTTTTGGCATGCGCGGGACGGTACAGGGGCGAACTCGGGTGCAGAAGAGGGCGGTTGGCGCCCCATGAAGTCACCGGTGGCTGAAACCACGCCTGGTGGGACGCGCCGGTTCACACGCGGGAGCGGTGACGGGTCCGCTCAGTCACCGTGGTCGTACACCGTCACCGGTATCCCGCGCCGTACCAGCCGCTCGGTGATCAGGGGTTCGACGCGGGACCACTTGCCGCCGGCCAGGCCGCAGCCGATGCGGGGCATGTGCACGGAGGCGTTCAGCTCCGTCGCCCTGTCGGCGAGGCGGCCGAGCGCCGTGTCGATCGCCTCGTAGCGGACGGGCACGCCCTTGCTGCCCGTCCGTGTGCCGCGCTGGCCGATCATGTTGGCCACCCAGACGTACCGCTCGACCTGGACCAGCTGGACCGCGCCCAGACCGAAGTCGTTCGCGGCGCGGTCCCGGTGCCAGGCGCGGTAGGCGGCCTCCGGTTCGGGCCAGCGGCGCGACACGGCCAGGACGAAGCCCTTCCCCCACCCGCCGATGTCGTTGCAGACATGGGCGATGACCTTGACGCCCTTCGCCGACGGAACGGTGGCGTCACCCCGGACGTAAGTGATCTCCGACATGACGCCACCGTAGACCTCGCCACTGACAGTGGCTCCGGCCCGCTACTTCGTCAGCCGCGAGAGTTCCCGGTCCGCGTTCCGCGCCACCCGGCGGCGGACGCCGTACCAGCCGCCGACCAGCATCGCGGCGATCACGGGGACGAGCAGCAGCGTCTTGCGGCCGACCTCCGGGTCGTTCCACATCAGGCCGAGGACGGAGAGCAGGAAGGCGATGGTGGCGATCTCGGTCACCGGGCTGCCGGGGAGCCGGAAGGACGGGCGGGCGACGAGTCCGGCGCGGGCGCGGCGGACGAAGACCAGGTGGCAGATCATGATGATCACCCAGGTGCTGATGATGCCGAGGGAGGCGACGTTCAGCACGATCTCGAAGGCCTGGGCCGGCATGAGGAAGTTCAGGCCGACACCGAGGACGCACACGCCGCAGGTCAGCAGGATGCCGCCGTAGGGCACCTGGCTGCGGTTCATGCGGGCGGTGAACTTCGGGGCGGAGCCCGCCATGGCCATGGAGCGCAGGATGCGGCCGGTGGAGTACAGGCCGGAGTTCAGGGACGACATCGCGGCCGTGAGGACGACGAGGTTCATCACGTCGCCGGCGGCCGGGACGCCGATCTTCGACAGGACCGTGACGAAGGGGCTCTCGCCGGCCGAGTACATCGAGCCGGGGAGCAGGAGGGCGAGCAGGACGACGGAGCCGACGTAGAAGAGGCCGACGCGCCACATGATGGAGTTCACCGCGCGGGGGACGACCTTCTCCGGTTCGGCGGTCTCGCCCGCGGCGACGCCGACCAGTTCCAGCGCCGCGTACGCGAAGATCACGCCCTGCATGACGAGGACGACGGGCAGCACGCCGTGCGGGAGGATTCCGCCGTTGTCGGTGATCATGTTCAGGCCGGGGGTGCCGCCGCCCACCTCGTGCCGGGTGGCGAGCAGGAAGACGCCGACGAACATGAAGGCGACGAGGGTGGCGACCTTGACGATCGCGAACCAGAACTCCATCTCGCCGAAGATCTTCACCGAGATCAGGTTCACCGCCAGGACCACGGCGAGGGCGATCAGCGCGAGCACCCACTGCGGGATGTCGGTAAACGCGCTCCAGTAGTGCGTGTAGAGGGCGATCGCGGTGATGTCGGCGATGCCGGTGGTCGACCAGTTCAGGAAGTACATCCAGCCGGCGACGTACGCGCCCTTCTCGCCGAGGAACTCGCGCGCGTACGACACGAAGGATCCGGACGACGGCCGGTACAGGACCAGCTCGCCCAGGGCGCGCACGACGAAGAAGGCGAAGACGCCGCAGACCAGGTAGGCGATCGCGAGCGCCGGGCCCGCGTCGTGCAGGCGTCCTCCGGCGCCCAGGAAGAGTCCGGTGCCGATCGCGCCTCCGATGGCGATCATGTTGACGTGGCGGGCCTTGAGGTCCTTGCTGTAGCCGGCGTCGCCCGCGTCCGCGGGCGTCGGGGCCGCGGCGGTGCGCTCTGCGGCCGTTGCCGTGGTGACGGCGTCCTTGCTCACGAAGTGGTTCCACTCTCTGGTGCGCTCGGGCGGATCGCGCCCGGGTGTCCGGATTGCCTCGGCCGGCGCGCTCGGATCACGGCACAGACCGAGGGGGCACCTTTCCCGAAGTGCGGTGCCTCACGCGATGGCGCACGTCACACCGCGGAACATCTCACACGCCCGCGCGGGGTGACAGCCGAGGTGTCACAGCGGTGGTGGGACAGCGATACTGCTGCGCATGACGACCGAGACCGAGCAGCCGCTCACGATCGACGAACTGGCGGCCCGGGCCGGTGTCACCGTGCGCACGGTCCGCTTCTACGGCACCAAGGGGCTGCTGCCGCCGCCGGTGATCGGTCCCCGGCGGGTCGGTCACTACGGGCGGGAGCACCTGGCCCGGCTGGAGCTCATCGAGGAGTTGCAGCACCGGGGCATGACGCTGGCGGCGATCGAACGGTACCTGGGGCAGCTGCCGCCGGATCTGAGCGTCCGGGACCTGGCGATCCAGCGGGCGGTGGTGGCCTCCTGGGCGCCCGAGGCGGTGGAGACGGTGTCGCGCGGGGAGCTGGAGCGCCGGGCGGGGCGGGCGCTGGGCGAGGAGGATCTCCAGCGGCTGGCGGCGATGGGAGTCGTCGAGCGGGACGGCGAGGTGTTCCGGGTCGACCCCGGGCTGCTGCGGCTCGGGGCGGAGCTGCTGGACGTACCGCTGTCCCACGAGACGGTCCTCGCCGCGCGCACCGCGCTCATCGAGCACTCCCGCGCGGCCGCCCGCGAGCTGTCGCGGCTGCTGCGCGACGCGGTCGCGGAGCGGGACGCGCGGGACGTGCGGTCCCTGTCCGCCCGGATGCATCCGCTGGTGGTGCAGGCGCTGCTGACCACGTTCCAGCGGTCGCTGCGAGAGGAACTGGCCCAGTGGCTCGACGAGGAGGGGTGACGGGGCGCGCCCCGTCACCCCTCGCTGCGGATCAGCGGGCGTCCGTGAAGACCTCACCCCGCTCCGCCTTCGCCACCAGCAGCGCCGGCGGGGTGAAGCGCTCGCCGTAGCGCTCGGCGAGTTCCCGCGCGCGGGCCACGAATCCGGGCAGGCCGCCCTCGTAGCCGTTGATGTACTGGAGTACGCCGCCGGTCCAGCCGGGGAAGCCGATGCCGAGGATGGAGCCGATGTTGGCGTCGGCGACGGAGGTCAGCACGCCTTCCTCCAGCAGCCGGACGGTGTCCAGTGCCTCGGCGAACAGCATGCGCTCCTGCATGTCGCGGAACGGGATCTCGTGTCCGGCCTTCGTGCTGTGCTTGCCCGGGGGACGACCCCCGGAACCCCCGAAATGCTCGCGCAGCCCGGGCCACAGGCTGCCGCGCTTGCCGTCCTCGCCGTACTCGTAGAAGCCCGCTCCGCCGCTGCGGCCGGGGCGCCCGAACTCGTCGACCATGCGGTCGATAACCGCTTCGGCGGGGTGCGCGGTCCAGGTGCCGCCGGCCTCCTCGACGGCCCGCTTCGTCTCGTTCCGGATCTTGCGCGGGAGGGTGAGCGTCAGCTCGTCCATCAGGGAGAGCACCTTGGCCGGGTAGCCCGCCTGGGCCGCCGCCTGCTCGACCGACGCGGGCTCGATGCCCTCGCCGACCATGGCGACGCCCTCGTTGATGAAGTGCCCGATGACGCGCGAGGTGAAGAAGCCGCGCGAGTCGTTGACGACGATCGGGGTCTTGTCGATCTGCCGGACCAGGTCGAAGGCGCGGGCCAGCGCCTCGTCGCCGGTGCGCCCGCCCTTGATGATCTCGACCAGCGGCATCCTGTCGACGGGCGAGAAGAAGTGCAGCCCGATGAAGTCGGCCTGGCGCTCGACGCCCTCGGCGAGGGCGGTGATGGGCAGGGTGGAGGTGTTGGAGCACAGCAGCGCGTCGGGGGCGACGACGTCCTGGACCTCCTGGAACACCTTGTGCTTGAGGGAGGTGTCCTCGAAGACGGCCTCGATGACCGCGTCGCAGCCGGCGAGGTCGGCGGCCTCGGCGGTGGGCGTGATGCGGGCGAGCAGCGCGTCGGCCTTCTCCTGGCTGGTACGGCCCTTGGCGACGGCCTTGGCGCACAGCTTCTCGGAGTAGCCCTTGCCCTTGACGGCGGCTTCCAGGGAGACGTCCTTCAGGACGACGTCGATCCCCGCGCGGGCGCACGAGTAGGCGATGCCGGCGCCCATCATCCCGGCGCCGAGGACGGCGACCTTGGTGACCTTGCGCGGCTCGATGCCCTGGGGGCGGTTGGCGCCGGAGTTGACGGCCTGCAGGTCGAAGAAGAACGCCTGGATCATGTTCTTCGCGGTCTGTCCGGCGGCCAGTTCGACGAAGTAGCGGGCCTCGATGACCTGGGCGGTCTCGAAGTCGACCTGGGAGCCCTCGACGGCGGCGGCCATGATGTTGCGCGGGGCCGGGTAGGGGGCGCCGCCCGTCTGCTTGCGCAGGTTGGCCGGGAAGGCGGGGAGGTTGGCGGCGAACTTCGGGTGGGCGGGGGTGCCGCCCGGGATGCGGTAGCCGGGCCGGTCCCAGGGCTGGGCGGACTCGGGGTGGGCGTCGATGAAGGCGCGGGCCTTGGCGAGCATGTCCTCGCGCGTGTCGGCGACCTCGTCGACCAGGCCGTTGTCCAGGGCGCGGCGCGGGCTGTACTGGGTGCCCTGGAGGAGCACCTTCAGCAGCGCGTCGGTGATGCCGAGCATGCGGACGGTGCGGACGACGCCGCCGCCTCCGGGGAGCAGTCCGAGGGTGACCTCGGGGCAGCCGATCTTGGAGCCGGGGGCGTCGAGGGCGATCCGGTGGTGGCAGGCGAGGGCGAGTTCGTAGCCGCCGCCGAGGGCGGCGCCGTTGATCGCCGCGACGACGGGCTTGCCGAGGGTCTCGATGCGGCGCAGGTGCCGCTTGAGGGCCATGCCGCCGTCGAAGAGGTCCTGTGCCGTCTCGGGGGTGACCCGGATCAGGTCGCGCAGGTCGCCGCCGGCGAAGAAGGTCTTCTTGGCGGAGGTGATGATGACGCCGCGGAGGGAGTCCTTCTCCGCCTCCAGGCGGTCGGTGATCACGGCGAGGGAGTCCCGGAACGCCTGGTTCATGGTGTTCGCGGACTGGTGGGGATCGTCGATGACGAGCGTGACGACGCCGGTGCGGTCCTGTTCCCAGCGGATGGTGGTGCTCTCGGTCATGGGGAAGTCTCCGTGAGTGAGGTGGCGGGTCGCTGGGGTTCAGAGGCGTTCGACGACGGTGGCGATGCCCATGCCGCCGCCCACGCACAGCGTGGCGAGGCCGTAGCGCTTGTCCTGGCGTTCGAGTTCGTCGACGAGGGTGCCGAGGATCATCGCGCCGGTGGCGCCGAGCGGGTGGCCCAGCGCGATGGCGCCGCCGTTGACGTTGACCTTGTCCAGGGACAGGCCCATGTCCTTCACGAAACGCAGGACGACGGCGGCGAACGCCTCGTTGATCTCGACGAGGTCGATGTCGTCGATGGTCAGGCCGGCCTTGGCGAGGGCCTTGCGGGTGGCGGGGGCGGGACCGGTGAGCATGATGGTGGGCTCGGAACCGGACACGGCGGCGGAGACGATCCTGGCGCGCGGGGTGAGTCCGTAGCGGTCGCCGACCTCCTTGGAGCCGATGGCGACGAGCGCGGCGCCGTCGACGATGCCGGAGGAGTTGCCCGCGTGGTGGACGTGGTCGATCTTCTCGACCCAGTGGTACTTCTGCAGGGCCACGGCGTCGAAACCGCCCAGCTCGCCGATGTCGGCGAAGGACGGCTTCAGCTTGGCCAGCGAGTCGGCGGTGGTGCCGGGGCGCAGGTGCTCGTCGTGGTCGAGGACGGTGAGGCCGCTGCGGTCCCGCACCGGGACGACGGACCGCTCGAAGCGGTTCTCCTTCCAGGCCGTGGCCGCGCGCTCCTGCGACAGGGCGGCGTACTCGTCGACGTCCCGCCGGGAGAAGCCCTCGATGGTGGCGATCAGGTCGGCGCCGATGCCCTGGGGGACGAAATTGGTAGCGAGGTTGGTCATCGGGTCGTTGAACCAGGCGCCGCCGTCCGAGGCCATCGGCACCCGGGACATCGACTCGACGCCGCCCGCGAGGACCAGGTCCTCCCAGCCGGAACGGACCTTGGCGGCGGCCAGGTTGACGGCCTCGAGGCCCGAGGCGCAGAAGCGGTTCTCCTGGACGCCGGCCACCGTGTCGGGCAGTCCGGCCGCGATGGCGGCGATGCGGGCGATGTCGGAGCCCTGGTCGCCGACCGGGCCGACGACGCCGAGCACGATGTCGTCGACGGCCGCCGGGTCGAGGCCGGGGAAGCGGTCGCGGATCTCGTGGATGAGGCCGACGACCAGGTCGACGGGCTTGGTGCCGTGCAGGGCGCCGTTGGCCTTGCCGCGCCCGCGCGGGGTGCGGATCGCGTCGTACACGTACGCTTCGGTGCTCACGAGGGGGCCTTTCACTGAGGGTTCGAGGGCTTGGAGGAGTGCGAGGGGGCCGGGGCCGTCAGTCCGGGTACGTCCCAGTCGCGGGCCACGTCGTCGGTGTCGGCGCCCGGCCGGGCGGGCCCGGTGCGCACGGTGGTGGGGGTCGCGGAGAACCGCGGGGCCGGTGCGGGCTGGGTGATGCCGGCGTGGTCGGTGAAGGTGGAGCGGGCGGCGAGGTGCGGGTGGTGCGGGGCCTCGCGCAGGGACAGCACCGGCGCCACGCACGCGTCGGAGCCGTCGAAACGGGCCGTCCACTCGTCGCGGGTGCGGGTCCTGAAGCGGGCGGTGACCTGTGCGCGCAGCTCCGGCCAGCGGGTGACGTCGGTGTGCGCCCCGGTCTGGTCGTCCAGGCCGAGCAGGCGCAGGAACTCGGCGTAGAACCGCGGTTCCAGCGCGCCCACCGCCATGTGCTTGCCGTCGGCGGTCTCGTAGGTGCCGTAGTAGGGGCAGCCGCCGTCGAGGAGGTTGGCGCCGCGCCCGTCCTGCCAGGCGCCGGCGGCGAGCATGCCGTGGATCATCGTGGAGAGGTGGGTGGTGCCGTCCACGATGGCGGCGTCGACGACCTGCCCGGTGCCGGTCGCGCGTGCGTGGTGCAGCGCGGCGAGGACACCGACGACGAGGTAGAGGGAGCCGCCCGCGTAGTCGCCGAGCAGGTTGGCCGGGACGGCCGGGGGCCTGTCCGGGTCGCCGATCATGCCGAGGGTGCCGGTGAGGGCGATGTAGGCGATGTCGTGGCCCGCGCGGTCGGCGAGGGGCCCTTGCTGGCCCCAGCCGGTCATCCGGCCGTAGACCAGGCGCGGGTTGCGGGTGCGGCAGTCCCCGGGGCCGACGCCGAGCCGCTCGGCGACTCCGGGGCGGTAGCCCTCGATGAGGACGTCGGCGCGTTCGGCCAGGTCGAGGACGCGCGCCGGACCGTCGGGGGCCTTCAGGTCGACGATCACGGAGCGCTTGTTGCGGTTGGTCACGTCGAGGGCGGGGTCGATCCCGAGTGCGGGGCCCCCGGGGCGGTCCACGCGTACGACGTCGGCGCCCAGGTCGGCGAGGAGCATGGCGGCGAACGGGCCGGGCCCGATCCCGGCCAGCTCGACCACGCGCACGCCGCTGAGCGGACCGTGTCCCGGCGCCTTCGCCTCCGTCATCGAGCCCCCATCGGCTGTGACACTACTGGTGTAACACCTGCGATGTTAGGAACGCGTTCCACCCGGCACAAGACCGGGCGAGCAAGCGCTTGGCCACTTTACGGCGCGGCACTGCTCCCCGGTGCCGTACCCGGCGGGCTCGGCACCGGGGCGGGTCAGCGCGTGGGCGTGCGCCGTCTCGCCCTCGAGCTCCACCGTCGCCCCCAGGGCACGGTCACGCGCCTTTTCCCCTTTCTTCAGGGCGTTCGGGTCTCTTCAGGGCGTTCGGGGACACGGCCATCGGTCTCCTCCGGGCTCGCCGTCGGGCTCCGCACCCCTCACGCTAGCCTCGGCCAGCGACAGCGGCGCGGCTGCACGACCAAGGGGTGTCATGAGCAGGCTGAACAGGACGGACCGTCCGTACGACATCGTGCTCTTCGGAGCGACCGGCTTCGTCGGCACGCTGACCGCGGAGTACCTCGCCGACCATGCCCCCGCCGGGCTGCGCTGGGCGATCGCCGGCCGCAGCACGGAGAAGCTGGAACGGCTGCGGGAGCGGCTGCCCGGCGGCGCGGGGATCGGGCTGCTGCGGGCGGACGTGTCCGACCCGGCCTCGCTGCGCGCCCTCGCCGAGCACGCGCGCGTGGTCGCCACCACCGTCGGCCCCTACGTGGAGTACGGCGAGGAACTCGTCGCCGCCTGCGCGGACACCGGGGCGGACTACGTCGACCTCACGGGTGAACCGGAGTTCGTGGACCTGGTGTACGTCCGGCACGACGCCCGCGCGCGGGAGACCGGGGCGCGGCTGGTGCACGCCTGCGGCTTCGACTCGGTGCCGCACGACCTGGGCGCGTACTTCACCGTGCGGCAGCTTCCGGAAGGGGTGCCGCTGACCGTGGACGGCTTCGTGACCGTCGACGCGGCCTTCTCGGGCGGGACCTTCGCCTCGGCGCTGAACCAGTTCGCCCGGCACCGCGGGCTCCGCGCGGCGGCCCTGGACCGCCGGCGCCATGAACCGCGGCTGGTGGGCCGCCGGGTGTCCGCTTCGGCCGGCGCGCCGCGCTACGCGCCGGAGGTCAGCGCCTGGGCCCTGCCCCTGCCGACCCTCGACGCGCGGATCGTGCGCCGTTCGGCCAGGGCACTCGACCGGTACGGCCCCGACTTCCGCTACCGGCACTACGCGGCCGTGCGGCGGCTCCCGGTGGCGGTGGGCGGGGTGGCGGCCGTGGGCGCGCTGGTGACGGCGGCCCAGCTCCCGCCACTGCGGCGCAGGCTCTCCGACCGGCTCGGGCCCGGCGACGGGCCGGGCCCCGAGAAGCGCGCCCGGAGCTGGTTCTCCGTCCGCTTCGTCGGCGAGGGCGGCGGGCGCCGGGTGTACACGGAGGTCGCGGGCGGTGACCCCGGTTACGACGAGACGGCGAAGATGCTGGCCGAGGGTGCTCTCTGCCTGGCCTTCGACGACCTCCCGCCGACGGCCGGCCAGGTCACGACGGCGGTGGCGATGGGCGACGCGCTGATCGGCCGCCTCCGCGCGGCGGGACTCCGCTTCCGCGTCGCCGCGACCCGCTGACGTCCGGCCGGGCGGAGGTTACAGCGGCCACTCGACCAGCGTGTAGATCATCCCGGCGATCCAGCCCAGCCCCGCCAGTACGGCGAGGGTGAGCCCGACGGTCACGGCCCGCTCGACGGGCCGTCCGTCGGCGGCGACAGGCTTGGGTGCGCGGTGCGTTGTCATGCACGCCAGCCTGGCGGGGCGGGCGGGGGACGGCATCCGTACAGGTACTCAGGACCGGTACTCAGGACCGGTACTCAGGACCGGTACTCAGGACCGGTACTCAGGACCGGTACTCAGACCGCACGGTCACCCGGAAGCCTCCTGCGGGGCGGCCTCGGCGAGCGCCCGGCGGCACAGGGCGTCGGCCCTGCGGGTGGTCTCCGGGAGACGGTAGGCGGGGCTCAGGGCGAGGGTGTGGGCGCAGGCGTTGTCCAGGCCCACGCGGTGGCCGACCGAGACGAACACCGGCTTGACGGCGTCCCTGGTGCGCAGGGCACGGCCGACCTCCTCGCGGCCGGCGAGCAGCGGAGAGGTGCTGCCGCGCGGGGTGCCCGGTTCGTCGTGGGTGAAGGTGAAGGGGTTCTTGGCGACGCCGATCGTCGGCAGGCCGGTGAGGACGCCGAGGTGGCTGGCCAGGCCGAAGCGGCGGGGGTGGGCGAGGCCGTAGCCGTCGCAGACCACCAGGCCGGGCGGGCACGGCAGGGCTTCGAGGGCGGCCAGCACGGTGGGGATCTCGCGGAAGGCGAGCAGTCCGGGGACGTACGGGAAGGAGATCCGGCCGACGGCCGTGGACTCGGCGACGACGTCGAGGGTCACCGCGTCGAGGACGACGGCCGCGGCGGCGACGACGTCCCGCTCGTCGTCGTACGCCACGTCGACTCCGGTGACATGGCCCGTCCCGGGCGGCGGGCCCGGTTCGTCGAGCACCACCCGCGCGCGGAGTGCGTCCTGGACCGCGCGGGCCTCTTCCTCGGTCACGGGCCAGTCGGCCGGTGTGCGTACGGTCGTCATGGTGCCCCTGAGCCTACTGGGGTGCGCGTGCTCCGCGCGGAGGGTGCCTCCCGGCCCGCCGCCTCCGCGCGGAGGCGGCTCACTTGCCGAGCGCCCGCTGGAGCTGACCCTTGTTCATGTTCGAACGGCCCTCGATGCCGCGCTTCTTGGCCTCCTCGTACAGCTGGTCGCGCGTGGGGCCCTGGGATCCCTTGCCGGACCGCTGGCCGCCGCGCTTGCCGGACGACATGTCCTGCGTGGAGGTGCGGCTGGCCGTCTTCGACTCACCGGACCGGGCACGCTCCTTGTTCACCGTCCGGGCGGCGATCTCCTTGGCGCGTCCGGTGCTCTCGCCCCGGTCCTCGGCGCTGTCCTTGATGTGCTCGTACTGACGCTCCCGTTTGGGGCTGGAACCGCGTGGCATGTCCGCTCACTTCCTCTCGCGTACAGCGCACGGGTACCCACGTCGGCAGCGATCAGGGCACACCGCACGCATCAGTGCTCCAGGCGGGCGGCACGAGCGTCCCGGAGGACGTCCGGGAAGAGCCGTGTCACTCGGGTGCATGAAGGCGGTGACAGAGGTCACTCGCCTTTCGTGTGCACGGATTGGTCGATTCCGTCGTCTCATCCAGTAGCCGACCCGATCCGCCCCGGAAGCCTGTCCAGCCGTCATGAGGGAGCAAGGCGTTGTCCACCGTCATCGAGCAGACCGTCGAGGCCCGTCTCGTCGCCGCCGCGCCGCGGATGCCGAGCATTCCCGCCACCCTGCACTACGACCGCGACGACCCGTTCGCCGTCCGCATGACCTTCCCCGCGCCCGCCACCCTGGAGGGCGTCGAGGTCTGCTGGACCTTCGCCCGCGATCTGCTCGCCGCGGGGATGCAGGAGCCCGAGGGCGACGGCGACGTACGGGTCCGGCCGTACGGCTACGACCGCACCGTGCTGGAGTTCCACGCCCCCGAGGGGACCGCCGTCGTGCATGTCCGCTCGGGCGAGCTGCGCCGGTTCCTGGAGGCCACCGGCGAGCTGGTGCCGACCGGTCTGGAGCACCTCCGGCTCGACCTGGACCACGAGCTCGCGGAGCTGATGCGCGACGCGTGAGGGGCCGGTCCGACGCCCGCCGTCCGTCGGGGTGTTGAGCGCGCAGTACGCCGGACCGTCGGCCTGCGCGCCGACCGGCGTTCGCGCGGGCGGCGCCCGGCGCACCGGTTCCGTCGGCGGCTCCCTCCACGGTCCCCGGGTCGACGGCCCCGGGGACGAAGATCCCGTCGCGTCGGCACCCGGGCGGGGCCGGAGGTGGCGCGCTCCGGGGTGCCGCGTCCACTCCCCCGGCACCGCGCGTGGCCACGGAGCGCGGAGTCCGGCGAAGACGACGGCGTAGGCGCGAGCGCGGGCGTCGCCCGACCGGCGGAGCCATCCGCCGTGGCCCTCCGTGGCTCCCGTGGTCCTTCGTGGCTCCCGTGATCGCCCGTGGGCGGCCCTCGTGGCCCCGCGGGCCCTGGGTCACCGCCCCCGCGCGAGCGTGGGCAGCGGCGCGGTGTCGGCCAGCCCCGCGCGCAGCTCGCGCAGGACGGCACCGAGGGCGGGCGTCGTTGCGGCGTGGTGCGCCAGCGCCTCGGCGCACCGGTCGTGGGAGGAGCCCTCCGGGCCCGGCAGCAGGCCCGACGCCCGTGCGAGGACGAGGGCCGTCGCCGTCTGCTCGGGGACGTCCTCGGGCGGTGTCGGTCCGTCGAGGATCTGCCGCGCCTGCCGCCGCAGGGCCCGTACCCGGCCCGCGTCGGCCAGGACGTGCTCCACCGACGGGAACACCCCGAGGACCCGGTGCTTCTCGGCGCGCAGCACTCCCTGGGCCACCAGTTGTTCCCGGACCGCGTCCAGGGTGTACCGCGCGCGCAGCGTCACCCAGACGCGCCAGCGGTGCGGGCAGGACTCGCTGACCAGTTCCAGAAGACCGTCCAGCACCGGGTCACCGGTCCGGGAGTCGAGGTCACGGGGTGCGGCGATGCCGTCGTCGTCGATCAGCAGGCCCCGCCGGGCCAGCTCGGCGAGGGCTCCGGCCCGCACCACGGGGGCCTGCCGGGACGGGTCGGCGTCCCAGACCAGCAGGGACAGGCGGGCCGGCAGCGAGAGCGGGCCGTTGGGCACGGGGCCTCCTCGGGGGCGGTGACGTCGTGCTCCGAAAAGCCGTTGACAGCCGTTCCGGGCACTCCTACGGTGTACAGCGGTCCTGTTGCCGTCGAATGGAGAAGGACGTTGCTCGTCTGAGGTTCTGAGACACCGCGTCACACCACACGTGTGTGTACGTCGCGTGCGACCTCGGCGTTCGAGCCGTCCTTGCGGTCCTTGCGGAACAGGGCTCTTCTCATGCCCAGGCCTTCCCTCCCGGCTGCCGGTCCTCGTCCCGCGGTGTCTCGATACGCGTTTGCCCCTGATCGCCCCGAGCAACCGCGGAGGCCCGCATGTCACCATCCATCACCTGTACGTCCCTCGCCTTCACCTGGCCCGACGGCACCGCCGTCCTCGAGGGCCTCGACGTCGCCTTCGGCCCCGGTCGCACCGGCCTCGTCGGCGTCAACGGGTCGGGGAAGTCGACCCTGTTGAAGCTGATCGCCGGTGAGCTCCGGCCGGCCGACGGCACCGTCCGGGTCGCCGGCGAGGTGGGGTACCTGCCGCAGAACGTGACGCTCGACACCGCGCTGAGGGTCGACGAGGCGCTCGGCATCGCCGGCCGGCGGGCCGCGCTGCACGCCATCGAGGCGGGCGACGTGGCCGAGGAGCACTTCGAGACCGTCGGTGACGACTGGGACGTCGAGGAGCGCGCCCTGGCCACGCTCGGCGAACTCGGCCTCGGGCACATCGGGCTCGACCGCACCGTCGGCGAGGTGTCCGGCGGCGAGTCGGTGCTGCTGCGGCTGGCCGCGCTGCTGCTGGGCCGCCCGGACGTGCTGCTGCTCGACGAGCCCACCAACAACCTCGACCTGTACGCCCGCAGGCGGCTGTACGCGGCCGTCGCCAACTGGCCGGGTGTCATGGTCGTGGTCAGCCACGACCGTGAACTGCTGGAACTGGTGGACCAGATCGCGGATCTGCGCTCCGGGGAGGTCACCTGGTACGGCGGCAACTTCTCGGCGTACGAGGAGGCCCTGGCCGTCGAACAGGAGGCCGCCGAGCGCATGGTGCGCGTCGCCGAGGCGGACTTCCGCAAGCAGAAGCGCGAACTGGCCGACGCCCAGGTCAAGCTGGCCCGCCGCAAGCGGTACGGGCAGAAGATGTTCGAGCAGAAACGCGAGCCGAAGATCGTCATGGGGGCGCGCAAGCGCGCGGCGCAGGAGTCCGCGGGCAAGCACCGCATCATGCACGAGGAGAAGCTCGCCGAGGCCAGGGAACGCCTCGACGACGCGGTGGACGCCGTACGGGACGACGACGAGATCCGCGTCGACCTGCCGTACACGGCCGTACCGCCGGGCCGTGACGTCCTCACCCTCATGGACCTGGAACTGGCGTACGGCGCCCGGGTGGACGGCGGCTTCGATCTGCGCGGCCCGGAGCGGGTGGCGCTGATCGGGCGCAACGGCGCCGGCAAGACGACCTTGCTGCGCACGATCGCCGGGGAGCTGGAGCCGGTCTCCGGCGAGGTGCGGGCCCACGTGCCCCTGCGGTTCCTGCCGCAGCGGCTCGACGTCCTCGACGCGGAGCTGACCGTCGCCGAGAACGTGGCCCGGTTCGCGCCGGGCGCCACCAACAACCGGGTCCGGGCCCGGCTCGCCCGCTTCCTGTTCCGGGGCGCCCGCGCCGACCAGAAGGCGGCGACGCTCTCCGGCGGCGAGCGCTTCCGTGCGGCGCTGGCGGCGCTGATGCTGGCGGAGCCCGCGCCACAGCTGCTGATGCTGGACGAGCCGACCAACAACCTCGACATGGCGAGCGTCCGGCAGCTGACCACGGCGCTGGAGTCGTACGAGGGTGCCCTGATCGTGGCCAGTCACGATCTGCCGTTCCTGGAGTCGATCGGCATCACCCGGTGGCTGCTGATGGAGGAAGGGGAGCTGAAGGAAATCACGACAGAAGCTGTCGGGTATTCCGCCTAGCGTCGGCAGCATGAGCCAGTCCAGCGAGTTCATCACCATCACCGGAGCCAGGGAGAACAACCTCAAGGACGTCACGCTCCGCATCCCGAAGGGCCGGCTGACCGTGTTCACCGGCGTTTCGGGGTCGGGGAAGTCGTCGGTCGTCTTCGACACGATCGCGGTCGAGTCTCAGCGGCAGCTCAACGAGACGTTCACCTGGTTCGTCCGCAACCGGCTGCCGAAGTACGAGCGGCCGCACGCGGAGACCCTGGAGGATCTGACGCCCGCGATCGTCGTCGACCAGCGGCCCGTCGGCGGCCACTCCCGGTCGACGGTCGGCACGATGACGGACGTGTACTCGGTGCTGCGGGTGCTGTTCTCGCGGCACGGCACGCCGAGCGCCGGACCGGCGACGGCGTACTCGTTCAACGACCCGTCGGGCATGTGCCGCGTGTGCGACGGCCTGGGCCGGACCGTACGGCCGGACTGGGACCGCATCCTCGATGCGGACCGCTCCCTCGCCGAGGGGGCGGTCCGCTTCCCGCCGTTCACCGCGGGGACCTGGCAGGGGCAGGCGTACACCAACAGCGACGAGCTGGACCCGCACAAACCGGTGCGGGAGTTCACCACGGCCGAGCGGGAGTTCCTGATGCGGGGGCGCCCCGGAAGCAAGGTCACCGTGAACGGCACGGGCGGCACCTGGACCACCGAGTACGAAGGGCTCGCCGACCGCTTCGAACGGCTGTACCTGAAGCGGGACCTGGCGGGGATGAGCCAGAAGACCCGTGACATGGTGCGGGAGTTCCTGGCCGAGGGTGTCTGCCCGGCCTGCCGGGGCGCGAGGCTGAACGAGGCGGCGCTGGCCTCCCGGATCGGGGGCCGGTCCATCGCCGACTGCGCAGCCATGCAGGTCACCGATCTCATCGCCGCACTGAGGGAGATCGACGATCCGGTGGCCGGCGCGGTCGCCGGGGCCGCCGTCGCCGCCCTGGAGCGGATCGAGACGATCGGGCTCGGCTATCTGAGCCTGGACCGGGAGACGAGCACGCTCTCCGGCGGCGAGGGGCAGCGGCTGAAGACCGTACGGCACCTCGGATCGAGCCTGACCGGGATGACGTACATCTTCGACGAACCCAGCGTCGGACTGCATCCGCGTGACGTGCACCGCCTCGGCGAACTGCTGCTGCGGCTGCGCGACAAGGGCAACACCGTGCTGGTCGTCGAGCACGACCCGGACGTCATCGCGCTGGCCGACCACGTGGTCGACATGGGCCCGGGCGCGGGGGCCGGGGGCGGCCGGGTGGTGTTCGAGGGGACCCCGCGGGAGCTGGCCGCCTCGGGCACCCTGACGGGGCGGTGCCTCGGACGGCGCACGACGGTCAAGGGAGCGGTGCGGGGGGCGACGGGCGAGCTGTGGGTGAAGGGGGCCGACCGGCACAATCTGCGGGAGGTCACCGTGCGGTTCCCGGCCGGGGTGCTCACCGCCGTGACCGGGGTGGCCGGCTCGGGCAAGAGCACACTGGTCGCCGAGTTCACCGCCGTGCACCGTGACACCGTGGTGGTCGACCAGTCCTCGATCGGCATTTCGGCGCGGTCCACTCCGGCGACGTACCTCGGGATCATGGACACGGTACGGAAAATCTTCGCGCGGGAGACGGGAGCGGAGCCGGGGCTGTTCAGCTTCAACTCCGGCGGCGCCTGCGGGACCTGCGAGGGCCGCGGGATCATGTACACCGACCTGGCCTTCATGGACCCGGTGACCACGACCTGCCCCGCCTGCGAGGGGCGGCGGTTCAAGGACGAGGTGCTGCGGCTGGTGGTCGGCGGCCGCTCCGTCGCCGATGTGCTCGGGATGACCGCCGAGGAGGCGCTGGACTTCTTCCACGACACGGGCGTACGGCGCCGGCTGCGCGCCCTGCGGGACGTGGGCCTCACTTACCTCACGCTGGGCCAGCCGCTGTCCACCCTTTCCGGCGGTGAACGACAGCGGATCAAGCTCGCCACCCGGCTGCACCGAAAAGGGGTGGTGTACGTGCTGGACGAGCCGACGACCGGGCTGCACATGGCGGACGTGGACGGTCTCGTCGGTCTCCTGGACCGGCTGGTGGACGCGGGCAACACCGTGATCGTCGTCGAGCACAACCTCGATGTCGTCGCACGCGCCGACTGGGTGATCGACCTCGGTCCGGACGGCGGGAGGGACGGTGGTCGGGTGGTCTTCGAGGGCACACCGGCCGAGTTGCTGGCCTCCCAGGGGTCCTTCACCGGGGAGCATCTGCGGCGGGCCGGACGTTGAGACCGTTACCGATGGTACATCCCGTCGCCGTCCTGGGTGGTCCTGTCCGGATCCGGCCTGCATGATGGCTGCGCGACGCCCGCGGGAGGCAGACCGCTCCACGGACTCCCCGGCGCGGCGCAGACAGGCCCCGTCCGATCCGAAAGGCGCCCCGTGCCCAGCAAGAAGGCCCTCGTCCGTCGTCCCGCTCCCCGTCTGGCGGAGGGGCTGGTGACGCACATCGAGCGGGAGGGCGTCGACGTCGACCGCGCGGTGGAGCAGTGGGAGGCGTACACGGAGGCGTTGCGCGCCCACAGCTGGGAGACGATCGAGGTCGACCCGGCCGACGACTGCCCGGACTCCGTGTTCGTCGAGGACACGGTGGTGATGTACCGGAACGTGGCGCTGATCGCCCGTTCCGGAGCCGAGTCCCGCCGCGCGGAGACCCTGGGCGTCGAGGAGGCCGTGGCGTCGCTGGGCTGCTCGGTGAACTGGGTCTGGGAGCCGGGCACCCTGGACGGCGGGGACGTGCTGAAGGTCGGCGACACGGTGTACGTGGGCCGCGGCGGGAGGACCAACGCGGCCGGGGTGCGGCAGGTGCGGGCCGCGTTCGAGCCGCTGGGGGCGCGGGTGGTCGCCGTGCCGGTCGCCAAGGTGCTGCACCTGAAGTCGGCGGTCACGGCGCTGCCGGACGGGACGGTCGTCGGGTACGTCCCGCACATGGACGCGCCGTCGCTGTTCCCGCGCTTCCTTCCGGTGCCGGAGGCGGCCGGGGCGCACGTGGTGCTGCTCGGCGGGGACAGGCTGCTGATGGCGGCGAGCGCGCCGAAGACCGCGGAACTGTTCGCGGACCTCGGCTACGAGCCGGTCCCGGTGGACATCGGCGAGTTCGAGAAGCTCGAGGGTTGTGTGACGTGCCTCTCGGTGCGTCTGCGGGAGCTGTACGCCTGACCGGTGCCCGTGTCACCCGTACGGCGCAGCGACCTGCGGCTCGACGCCGGGAAGGTACTCCATCTGGACCCCGCTGATCAGGGCTCTTTACGGCACCCTTAACCTACGGCTACGTAACCTACGGCTACGTAGCCTACGATTCCGTAGGTTCCCGGCCCGCTCGCCGGGACTTCCACATGTCACCGTCCCCCTGGAGTCACCCGTGTCGCTCACTTCTCCCCATCTCGGCAGCCCCTCGGTCTGGACCGACGCCCGGCTGTTGTACGCACTGGAGGAAGTGGTCGAGAAGGAGCTCAACCGGCATCTGAAGGTCACCAAGGACTGGATGCCGCACGAGTACGTGCCGTGGAGCGACGGCCGCAACTTCCCGGGCTTCTTCGAGGACGGCGAGGCCTGGGACAAGGAGCAGTCGAAGGTCACCGAGGTCGGCAAGATCGCCCTGGTGGTCAACCTGCTGACCGAGGACAACCTCCCCAGCTACCACCACGAGATCGCCACCCTGTTCGGCCGGGAGGGGGCCTGGGGCACCTGGGTGCACCGCTGGACGGCCGAGGAGGGCCGGCACGGCATCGTGATGCGGGACTACCTGCTCGCCTCGCGGGCGGTGGACCCGGACAAGCTGGAGCAGTTCCGCATGTCGCACATGAGCGAGGGCTTCGAGTCGGACAACCGGCACTCGATGCTCCACTCGATCGCCTACGTCGCCTTCCAGGAGCTGGCCACCCGCATCTCGCACCGCAACACCGGCCACCAGTCCGGTGACCCGGTCTGCGACCGCATGCTGGCCCGCATCGCGACCGACGAGAACCTGCACATGGTCTTCTACCGCAACCTGCTCAAGGCGGCGTTCGAACTGACTCCGGACCTCACGATGCAGGCGGTCCGCGACGTCGTCGTGAACTTCCGGATGCCCGGCCACGGCATCCCCGGCTTCGAGCGGGCCGCGGCGCAGATGGCGATCGGCGAGGTCTACAACCTGCGCATCCACCACGACGACGTGCTCCAGCCGGTGCTGCGCTTCCTGAAGGTCATGGAGATCGACGGGCTGGGCCCCGAGGGCCTCAAGGCCCAGGAGGAACTGGGCCTGTTCATGGGCGGCCTGGACGCGGAGGCCTCGAAGTTCGACGAGAAGCTGGCGGCCCGCAAGGCCCGGATGGCGGCCCGCGCCGGCCACGGAGCACCGGCCCGGACGTGAGGGGGCGGGGCGGCTGGATGTGAACCAGCCTGTCCCGGTTCTGGAGACCCGGCGCGTCGGCCTCCGCGCCACGGCCCCGTCCTCGGGCTGCGGCACAGAGGTCCGGTGCCGGGTCTCACCCGTGGTTACCGGCCGCTCGTCGGCGGTGCCGGCCGGAAAGTCCGGCCGCTGCTCCGCCGGGCGTCCGGTGCGCAGCCACGCGAGCAGCGGGCCGGGTTCGGCGAGCGGGCGGGGGACGGCGCGGAGCCGAAGCCCGACCCGGGTCGTGCGAGGGGGCCGGCGGTCACCACTCCGCCTCCTTGTAGTCCTTCAGGAACACTCCGGCCACCGGATCCCCGGCCTCTCCCCGCACGATGGGGTCGTACACCCGGGCCGCCCCGTCGACGACGTCCAGCGGGGTGCGGAAACCGGCCCGCGCCATGCGGGACTTCTTCGGCGCGGGGTTCTCGTCGGTGATCCAGCCGGTGTCCACGGCGCACATGTACACGCCCTGCTCGACAAGTCCGGCCGCGCTGGTGCGGGTGAGCATGTTGAGCGCGGCCTTGGCCATGTTGGTGTGCGGATGGCCCGGCATCTTGTTGCGCACCGCGAACCGGCCCTCCACCGCGGTCACGTTGACGACGTAGCGCCGTGGGTGCGGTGAGGCGAGCAGCAGGGGCAGCAGCCGGTCGCACAGCAGCACCGGGGCGAGGGCGTTGACGAGCTGGGTCTCCAGGACTTCGGCGGGGTCGAGCGCTCCGAGCCGGGCCGACCAGGAGTTCTCCGGGGACGGGTCGGGCAGCAGCCCGGCCTCGTCGGCCTCCCGCAGGGCCACCGGCAGCGTGGCGCCCCCGTCGCCGAGCATCCGCATCGGGGTGAAGCCCGGTGCCTGCCGCGCGCCTTCGGGCAGTCCGTCCCGCTCCCCCGAAGCGAGCAGCGCGTACGACTCCGGCGGCCGCCGTACGGTCTGCGCGGCGTTGTTGACGAGGATGTCCAGGGGCGCGCCCTCGTGGCGCAGTTCCTCGCACAGGCCCAGCACCTGACGGGGGTCGCGCAGGTCGACGGCGAGTATACGGAGCCGGTCGAGCCACTTCGCGCTGTCCGGCTCGGCCCGGAAGCGGCGGGCGGTGTCGTGCGGGAAGCGGCTGGTGACGATCAGTTCGACGCCGTCGCGCAGCATCATGAGCGCCAGCTGGAAGCCGATCTTCACCCGGCCGCCGGTGAGCAGGGCGCGGCGGCCGGTCAGGTCGGTGGCGAGTGCGCGCCGGGCGCGGTTGTCGACGGCGCAGCTCGGGCAGAGCCGGTGGTAGAAGGCGTCGACCTGTCGATAGGACGTCTTGCAGACGTAGCAGCGGCGGCCCTTGTGGAAGACGCCCGGGCGGCCCGGGGCCGTCAGGGGTGCGTCCTCGCGGCGGTGCGGGGCGCCGGTGGCCGTGGCGGCCATCGTCGCGGCGTCGGCCGCGGACGCCGCCTCGTTGCGGGCCCTGCGGCGCCGCGCCTGGCCGTCGCGGGTGAAAGAGGCCGCGACGTGTTCGGCGTGCAGGCGCACCGGGTCGTCCGCGGGCAGCCGGCGCAGCCGGCCGACCGTGCGGTGGAAGGCGGACAGCTCTTCCTCGGTGATGCCGTCGCCCATGAGACGCCCCCTTGTGTGCCGTGCCGAGGGCCGAACCCGGATGCGGACCGGTGTGCCCTCCGTGTCATGGAGGTGCGCCCGCCCTCTGCACCGCCGACCCCCGTGCGGCCCGGACGACCGGATTCGAACCGGCGTGTCCGCCTGAGCAAGGCGGTGCGTCTGCCTCTGCGCCACGTCCGGCCGCGCGTTGATCCTAGCCACGGGGGCGGCGCCGGCCGTACCGGTTTTTCACGGGCCGACCGCCGGTGACCGGCGGGAACTACCGTGCGACGCGCCGCAGTTCCAGGCGCTCCTTCTCCGACATGCCGCCCCAGACGCCGAAGCGCATGTCGTGGGTCAGGGCGTACTCCAGGCAGGCGGCGCGGATCGGGCAGAGACCGCAGATGCGCTTGGCCTCGCGAACCGAGCTACCGGGCTCGGGAAAGAAGAAGTCTCCTCCCGTCTGCGCGCACAACGCCTCCTCCTGCCAGGCGAGGTCGGGCGACGGGAACGTGTCGATGTGCATGGCCGGAAGCATGCCGGGCGGCGAAAAACGTTCGATCAACGCCACATCAACGCGGGTCCGCACCGCGGTCCTCCTGGGGCTCCTCCCCCTGCCCCTGCCTTCCGTGACCGCATGATGATGGCGCCGGGGAACCCGGCGCGCACGGCGGCGCGCCGGGCGTTCAGGTCTGGCGCGCATCGCCCTCGATGACCGCGAAGCGCGCGCCGTACGGATCCTCCAGGCGGGCCAGCCGGCCGACACCGGCGAGGGAGGTGGCGGGCATCCGCACCCTGCCGCCCAGCTCGACGGCCCTGTCGACGACGGCGTCCGGGTCCTCCACCCCGATGTAGGGCAGCCAGTAGGGGCGCCCGCTCCGCGCCTCGACGGGATCGTCGGCCAGCGGGACCAGCCCGCCGAACATGCCGTCCTCCCCCGTCCCGGCGGGGTTGACGGAGGTGTAGACGCCGCCGGGGAAGGTCACCGCCGAGGTCTCCCAGCCGAGGGTGGAGTGGTAGAAGGCGGCGGTCCGGGCGATGTCCGGGGTGTAGAGCTCGACCCAGCACAGTGTGCCGGCCTCGCCTGCGGCCTCGATGCCTTTGCGCAGCGCCGGCTCCCAAATGCCGAAGGGGACGCCCGCCTGGTCGGCGAGGATCGCCGTTCTGCCCTGTTCCCTCACGTCCATGGGTGGCACGGTCACGCCGCCGCGGGCCTGCTGGACGGCCTTCGCGGTGGCGTCCGCGTCGGGGCTCTGGAAGTAGACGGTCCACGCGGGCGGACCCTGCTCCGGTGCGGACCGCACACCGCCCGCGACGATCCGCCCGGCCAGCCGGAAGAAGCCGTAGCCGCCGGCGTCGGGTCCCGCCGGGGCGAACTCCCAGCCGAACAGGCCGCCGTAGAAGGACGCGGCGCCTTCGATGTCGGACGTGCCGACGTCGATCCAGTTCGGGGCGCCGTCGACGAAGCGGGTGGTGAGCATGGTGCCTCCTCCGAGAGGTCCCGTCGCCTGCTCTGCCGAGTCTTCCACCGCCCACTGACAATCACCGCCGGGGCACCCGCACGGCCGAACCGTTCCTCGCCCCCGCCGTCACGGTGGGGCCGTGGAACCCCCGGCGGGTCAGGGCTCGGCGCCGGCGTTCTACGCGGACGACCGTCGGATCAGCGTCGTCGGGAGGATCAGGCCGTCGGGGCCGGCGCCCGCGGCCTCCTCCGGCGTGCCGGTGCGGTCGAGGTCGCGCAGCAGGAGGCGGGCCATCAGGCGGCCCATCTCCTCGATGTCCTGGCGGACCGTGGTGAGCGGTGGTTCGGTCTGTTCGGCGATCGGCAGCATGTCGTCGAACCCGACGACCGCCACGTCGTCCGGCACCCGCCGCCCGTGCTCGCGCAGCACACGCAGGGCGCCCGCCGCCATGAGGTCGTTGCCGGCGAACACCGCGTCCAGGCCGGGGCAGCGGTCGAGGAGCCGCCGCATCGCCCGCTCGCCGCTCGCGGGGGTGAAGTCGCCCTCCACGACCAGCCGGGGATCGGCGTCGGTCATGACGTCCCGGAAGCCGTCGAGCCGGTCCACCGCCGCGGTCTGGTCGAGGGCGCCGGTGATGTGGGCGATGCGGTCGCGGCCGAGGCCGAGCAGGTGCCGTACGGCGTCGCGGGCGCCGCCCCGGTTGTCGCTGTCGACGTAGGAGACGCCGCGCCGGCCGCCGTTCCAGTCGGGCCGGCCGCCGTACACCGTCGGCAGGCCGGCCCGCTGAATCAGTTCGGGCAGCGGGTCGTCGATGTGCAGGGAGAACACCAGGGCGCCGTCGACGTGGCCCCCGGCGAGGTAGCGGCCGACGCGCGCGTGGTCGTCGCGGTCCTCGGTGAGCAGCAGGACGAGCTGGTTGTCGTGGGCCGTCAGCTCCTTGCTGATGCCGCGCAGCTGCCGGGCGAAGAAGGGGTCGGCGAAGACCCGGGTCTCCGGTTCGGCGACGATGACGGCGATGGCGTCGTGCCGCTTCGTCACCAGGCTGCGGGCGGCCTGGTTCGGCACGTACCCGAGTTCCTCCACCGCCCTCCTCACCCGTTCGGCCAGGCGTTCCCGCACCCCGTCGGAGCCGTTGACCACGCGGGAGACCGTGGCCCGGGAGACCCCGGCCCGCGCGGCCACGGCCTCCAGCGTGGGGCGCGGCACTGTGTCGGTCACTTCGGGGCTCCTCACCTGCGGCTGCGGGCAAGGATAGCCCCGGCCCGGCCACGGGCGAGAGCGCTCCCGGATCATGTCCGGCGCGTCAGTGCTCGTGCTCGTGCCCCTCCTCCGCGGCCGCCCCGTGGACGTGCTCGTGCGGGTCGTAGCCCGGGATGGTGCCGTCCGGTTTCTTCACCAGGAACAGGCCGACCATGCCCATGTCGGAGTGGCTCTGGACGTGGCAGTGGTACATCCAGGCGCCCGCTCCGACGCCCTCCCCCGCGATGATCTGGAAGCCGAAGGAGTCGGCCGGGCCGCAGATCTTGTTGTCGATGACCTGGCTCGGGTCGTCGGGTCCGGTGAGCATGCCGGTGCGGTTGTCGGCCCAGCGGTGACCGTGCATGTGGAAGGTGTGGTAGTACTCGCCGTGCGTGATCATGACGATCTCGACGCGGTCGCCCACGGTGGCCTCGAAGTTCGGGCCGGTGTGGGCCGGCTTGTTGTTGATCATCATGTCGTTGAAGACGATGGTGTGGGTCGCGTCGGGCAGGACGTCGCCCTTGCGGCGGACGATCACCGGGCCGTACAGCCCGTTGCGGATGCCGCCGGTGCCGTGCACGGTGCCGACGACGTGGTCGTGGTAGTGCCAGTAGCCCGCGCTGCCGGCGCGCCAGGTGCCGTCGGAGCGCCGGCCGGGTTTGTGGGTGCGCCAGGTGTAGGTGCGGGTGCCGCCGGGCTCGACGTCGCTCTTGTTCTGCTTGGTGCCGTCGCTGGAGATCTCGTAGTCCAGGCCGTGGACGTGCAGGCTCACGGGCACGTCCATGGTGTTCTCGAACTCGACGTGCAGGGTGTCGCCCTCGTTGAGCTCGATCAGCGGGCCGGGGATGGACGCCTTGCCCTTCTCGAAGCCGTAGCCCATCTGTCCGCCGTCCAGCCGCTCGGCGTACATCTTGACGCGCCGCACCTCGCCCCCGGCGGGCGCGGTCTTCGCCGGTGCCGCCGCGCCCACGGCCTCGGGCGCGACGGACAACGATGTCGCGGCGACCGCGCCGCCCAGGAGTACCCGCCGGTTGAAACCGCGTCTGTCCATGCCGAACTCCCCACGTGGCTGTCATGAACCTGTGAAACCGTAGCGGCCGCCCCGTTGTTTATCCACACTCAGGACAAAGTTCGTTTCATTGCTGCGATAGGTATTGGCGTATGGCGCAAAGAGGTCTAGCTTCCTTGACGCTGTTGCTGCGACCGAGGAGGGGTGGGTGGCCACATGCGGTCCACATCGCATCAAGAACCCATGCGCTTACGAGGGTTGAGCACGAGAAGCACCAGGAACGCACGGAGGACGAGAACGAGACGACGCGTCTGGGCGGTCGGCGTGACCGCCGGGGTCGTCGCCGCCGGGCTGCTGTCGGGTCCCGCCGCCAGCGCGCGCCCGGCCCCGGATCCGTCCCTGATAACGATGTCCATCAAGTCGCCCCCGGGCGGCGCGAACGTACGCGTGCTGCTGTTCCACGGCTCCGCGGCCGGCGGTGACGAGTCGCCGCTCGTGAACGCCGGGATCGCGGCGATCGAGAAGATCGGGCTGTCCGGCCCGGCGGACCAGCGGTTCAAGGTCACCGCCACCGACGACGCCTCGGTCTTCACCGATGCCAGGAAGCTGGGCCGGTTCAACACCATCGTGTTCCTGACCGGCGGCGGGGACGTCCTCGACCCGGACCAGGAGGCGGGCCTGGAGGCGTACATGGAGGCCGGCGGCGGTTTCGTCGGCCTGCACGACGCGGCCCGCGCGGAGCCGTACTCGGACTGGTTCACCGGTCTGATCGGCGCCCGCCCGGCCGCGTCCGGCCCCGACAAGGTGCAGCGGGCGACCGTCGAGGTCGGCGACCGCGCGCACCCGGCGACCAAGAGCCTGCCGACGCAGTGGAAGCGGCCCGACAAGTGGCTGAACTGGGTGAAGAACCCCTCCGGCGACGTGCACACGGTCGCCAGGGTGCGCGAGTCGACCTACCAGCCCGGTGCGAGCGCCAACGGCTGGGACCATCCGGTGAGCTGGTGCCGTGACTACGACGGCGGCCGGTCCTTCTACACCGGCATGGGCGGCACGGTGTCGTCGTACGACGAGACCGACTTCCGTGACCATCTGCGCGGCGCCCTGCTGTGGACCAACCGCCTGGTGCAGGCCGACTGCAAGGCGACCATCACCGGCAACTACAAGGCGGAGCGGCTGACCCGGCCCAACCAGCCGGGCCAGAACGACCAGATCGGCGAACCGCACGGCCTGGTCACCGCCCCCGACGGCCGGGTCTTCTACATCGGCCGGGGCGGCGCGGACGCCTCCCAGCCCGTCGTCACCGACTGGAACGACCCGGACATCGGCAAGGGCACGGGCGAGATCCACGTCTACGACCCGAAGACCGAGAAGGTCACCCTCGCCGGGGCGCTCACCGTCTTCGGCAACAAGGGCGGCGGCGACGAGCTGCGGAAGGTCGAGGAGGGCCTGCTCGGCATCGAGCTGGACCCCGCGTTCGAGCAGAACGGGTGGGTGTACCTGCACTACACGCCCCACTCCGAGATCAACCGGGACACGCACATGGCCGAGCGGCGGGTCTCCCGCTTCACGCTCGATCAGGCCACGAACAAGCTGGACCTGGCCAGCGAGAAGGTGCTGCTGAAGTGGCCGGTGCAGATCCACAGCTGCTGCCACGCGGGCGGCGGGATGGCCTGGGACTCCAAGGGGAACCTGTACATCGCCACCGGTGACAACAACTCCAGCGGGTTCAGCGACGGTTACTCGGGCAACAACCCCGAGCCCGACTTCAAGGGCGTGTCCTTCGCGGACGCGCGCCGCACCGCCGGCAACACCAACAACCTCAACGGCAAGATCCTGCGCATCCACCCCGAGCCGGACGGCACGTACACCCTCCCCGAGGGCAACCTGTTCACCGGCAAGGAGACCGCCGAGGGCGGCGGCAAGACGCGCGGCGAGATCTACGTGATGGGTGTGCGCAACCCGGCGCGCATCTCCGTCGACAAGGAGACCGACGTCCTCTACGCGGGCTGGGTCGGCCCGGACGCCGGCGCCCCCTCGCCCACCTGGGGGCCGGCGAAGTACGACACGTTCGCCGCGATCACCGAGGCGTCCAACCGCGGCTGGCCCTACTGCATGGGCAACAAGCAGCCGTACCGGGACCGGAACCTGCCGGACCCGTCCAAGCCGCTGGGCTGGTACGACTGCGACGCCCCGAAGAACGAGTCGCCGAACAACGACGGTCTGGTCAACCTGCCGCCGGTGACCGGCAACAACATCTGGTACTCGCCGCAGGGCGGCGGCCCCGACTACCCGCGCGACGAGAACGGCGTCCCGTCGTACGAGCAGAGCGAGGCCACGTACCGGCTGCCCTGGCTGAAGGGCGGCGGCCAGGCCGCGATGAACGGCCCGGTCTACCGCTACGACGCCGACAGCGCCAGTGACGTGAAGTGGCCGGCGTACTGGGACGGCAAGTGGTTCGTCGGTGACTTCTACGACACCGACCAGCCGCGCAACGCGGTGCTGATGGACCCGAAGACGCAGGGCGACGGCGGTCTTCCGGTGCACTCGGAGTCCCTGAAGAAGATCGTGCCGGTCGGCAACGACGGCATCAAGAACCTGATGGACTGGAAGTTCGGTCCGGACGGCTCGCTGTACGTCCTCGACTACGGGCGCGGCTTCTTCACCTCCGACACCAAGTCCGCGCTGTGGCGGGTCACCTACACGGGCGGCGGGCCGACCCCGGCCGCCGGTCAGCTGGCGAGGGGAACCGAGTGATACGGCAACGAAGAATGTGGGCCGCCCTGCTGGCCGCCCTCCTCATGATGCTCGGCCTGCAGGCGACGACCTCCGCGGCCGACGGAACCGGTTCCGCCGATACGGCGGCGGCGGAGCAGGTGCTCACCTGGACCGCCGGTGACAGCATCACCGAGTACACGTCCGCGCCGACGACCGCGGTGGCCGGTCCGGCGACCATCGTGTTCGAGAACAGCGCGGCGACCGGCAACACCACCGGGATGCCGCACACGCTGACGTTCGTGACCTCCGACCCGGAGTTCAACAACGACGTCCAGCTGAACATCCTGGCCAACCCGGCCGACGCCCAGGGCGGTAAGCACACCGCCGAGGTGACGCTCACCCCGGGCCGCTACTTCTACCACTGCACCATCCCCGGCCACGGCGAGATGCAGGGCATCCTGACGGTGACCGAGGGCAGTGGCGAGGACACCACCGCGCCCGAGGCCACGGCGAAGGTGACCGGCTCGCAGAACGCCGAGGGCCAGTACGTGGGTTCGGCGAGCGTGACGGTCGAGGCCACCGACGAGGGCTCGGGCGTGGACCGGATCGAGTACGCGGTCGGGGCCGACGGCGCCTGGCAGCCGTACACCGCCCCGGTCGTGGTCGACCAGGTCGGCGCGCACACCGTGCGCTACCGCGCCCTGGACAAGGCGGGCAATGTCTCGGCGGAGAAGAGCGTCGCCTTCACGGTCGTCGCACCTCCGACGGACGACACCACAGCGCCGGAGACCTCGGCCACGGTGGACGGCGAGAAGAACGCCGACGGTGCCTACATCGACATGGCGACGGTCACCGTCACCGCGTCGGACACCGGCACCGGCGTCAACACCATCGAGTACGCGATCGGCGCCGACGGTGCCTGGCAGGCGTACACCGGTCCGGTGATGGTGCACCAGGTGGGCACCCACACCGTGCGCTACCGCGCCACCGACAGGGCGGGCAACACGGCGGCGGAGAAGAGCGTGGAGTTCACGGTCGTCGCCGCTCCCCCGCAGGACACCACCCCGCCGGCGACCGGTGTGACCGTGGAGGGGACCAAGAACTCCGACGGCGCCTACGTCGGTGACGCCACGGTGACCCTCAGCGCCGACGACGGACACGGCGGTTCGGGTGTCGCGGCCATCGAGTACTCGCTCGACGGCGGGCCGTACCTGGCCTACACCGAGCCCGTGGTCGTCGACCGGGCGGGCCGGCACACGGTCGCGTACCGGGCGAGCGACAAGGCCGGCAACACCTCCGAACCGCTCACGGTGAGCTTCACGGTCGTGGCGGACGGCGGGGTGCCCGCGCCGAACTGCCCCGAGTACGACGAGCGGTTGACGGTGATCGTCGGCACGGTCGACTCGGGCGTGCCGAACCGGGTCACCAACAACCGGTGCCGGATCGGCGAGCTGATCGAGGACGAGAAGGAGTGGACCTCGCAGGCGCTGTTCCTGAAGCACGTGAAGAGCGTGCTGGACAAGCTCAAGAAGGAAGGGGTCGTCGACCAGCGGGAGTACCGGGCGATCAACAAGGCGGCCCGCCAGTCCGGCATCGGCAAGCCCGGCCAGACCGACGGCTACCGCAAGATCATGGACGGCACCCAGGAGTCGTTCGCCAAGTGGGAGCAGGTGGGCGGCGGTTCGTTCGCGCTGAACCCGGACGGGTCGATCACCTCCGGCACCACCAAGGGCGGGCTCGGCATGCTGTGGTTCCCCGAGCGTACGTACGGCGACTTCTCGCTGAAGCTCCAGTGGCGTGACGACGCCCCGGGCACCGGCAACGCCAACTCGGGTGTGTTCGTGCGGTTCCCGCAGATCCACGACCACCCGGAGGAGCCACGGCCGGAGTGGGCCGCCATCAAGTACGGCCACGAGATCCAGGTGTTCGACTCGCCGACCGGCGACATGTACAAGACGGGCTCCGTCTACGGCTTCGACCGGGTCGGCCTGGCCGGCGCGGGCGTGACGCAGAAGGGCACCTGGAACGACTATGAGATCCGCGTGGTGGACCAGCACTACTCGGTCTACCGCAACGGTGTGCTGATCAACGAGTTCGACAACACCGGCGGCCAGGACTTCACCCCGCCGCGCTCGGACGACCCGGGCACGGACGGGCGGCGGTTCGCCTCCGGCTACATCGGACTGCAGGTGCACGGCACGACGGACGTCGTCTCCTACCGGGACGTCCGGATCAGGGAGCTGTAGTCACGGCGGGTCGGGAGGCCGGGGGTTCGTTCCGGTCTCCCGACCCGGCTCGGCCGCACCCGGCGGGTCCCCCGGCTCCCGGGTCAGGGCTTGATCAGTACCTTGACCGCGCCGTCCTGCTTCTTCTGGAACATGTCGTAGGCCCGCGGTGCCTCGTCGAGCGGCACGCGGTGGGTGGCGAAGTCGTCGACGCCGAGCGGGTCCTCGTCGGTGAGGTAGGGGATGATCTCGTCGCTCCAGCGGCGTACGTTCGCCTGACCCATGCGCATCTGGATCTGCTTGTCGAACAGGGTGAGCATGGGCATCGGGTCGGCCATGCCGCCGTAGACGCCGCTGATCGAGATGGTGCCGCCGCGCCGCACCAGTTCGATGGCGGTGTGCAGGGCGGCGAGCCGGTCGACGCTGAAGCGTTCCGCCATCGGGCCGCTGAGTTTGCGGGGCAGCAGCGCCGAGGCGTTCTGCACCATGCGGGCCGCCGCGCTGCCGTGCGCCTCGGTGCCGACGGCGTCGATCACGGCGTCGGGGCCGCGGCCGTCGGTCTGGTCGCGGATCGCGGCGACGAGTTCCTTCTCGTCGTCGAAGGAGCGCAGGTCGAAGGTCTCCACGCCCCGCTCGCGCGCCCGGTTCAGCCGCTCGGGGACCAGGTCCACGCCGAACACCCGCCCGGCGCCCCTGACCTGGGCGATCCGGCAGGCCATGTCGCCGATGGGGCCGAGCCCGAGCACGGCGACGCTGCCGCCCTGCGGGACACCGGCGTAGGCGACCGCCTGCCAGGCGGTGGGCAGGACGTCGGAGAGGTAGACGAACCGGTCGTCGGACGGCCCCTCGGGCACCTTGATCGGGCCGTACTGGGCCTGCGGGACCCGCAGGTACTCGGCCTGGGCGCCCGGAACCGCGCCGTACAGCCGGGTGTAGCCGAACAGGGCCGCGCCCATGCCCTCGGCGCTGACCTGGGTGGTCTCGCACTGGGTGGGCAGTCCGGTGAGGCACATCCAGCAGTTGCCGCAGGCGATCTGGAACGGCACCACGACCCGGTCGCCGACCTGGAGGTCGGGCACCGCCGCGCCGACCTCCTCGACGATGCCCATCGGCTCGTGGCCGAGGATGTCGCCCGGGGTCATGAACGGGGTGAGGACCTCGTACAGATGCAGATCGGATCCGCACAGTCCGGTGGAGGTGATGCGGATGACCGCGTCCGTCGGCTCCTCGATCCGGGGATCGGGCACGTTCTCCACCCTCACGTCCCGCTTTCCCTGCCAGGTCAGTGCCCTCATCGCCGCCCGCTCCCTCCGTGGTGGCCGGTGTGTCGCTCGTGCGGTGGGCGTCCGGGTACCCGAGCGGCCGCATGCCGAACCGCCGGCTCTCGAGCCGATCGGCGGAGGCCACCGCGCGGGAGCACCTCTGATCGACCATGGCCAACGGCGATCAGAAAAGCGCATAATCAAGACAACGGATGATATGAGGCGAATGCGGTGGCGACGGCGGGCACGGAGCGAGGGACGCGCCGACGGCGCGGCACGGGGGTGGGGGTGCTGGTGGCCGCGGTGCTCGCGGCCGGGCCGGTGGCGGGCTGCACGACGTCGGACGGGCCGCGTGACGACGGGCGGGGGTCGCCGACACGGCCCGGCGGACAGGACAGCCCGCCGGTACTCGCCGTGAAGATCGACAACGCCCCCGCAGCCCGGCCTCAGACAGGCGTGGACGCCGCCGACGTGGTGTACGCCGAGCAGGTCGAGGGCGGGACCAGCAGACTGATCGCCGTGTACGCCACCGAGCTGCCGGAGTCCGTCGGTCCGGTGCGCAGCGCCCGGGAGTCGGATCTGGAACTGCTGCACCAGTTCGACCGGCCGGTGCTGGCCCACTCCGGGGCGCAGAGCAAGCTGATGCCGCTGATCGAGCGGGCACCGCTCGAGGCGGTGACACCCGGGTCGGAGCCCGAGGCCTACACCCGGGACCCCGGCCGGTCCGCTCCCCACAACCTGTACCTGCGACCGGAGCGGCTCATGGACGACCCGCCCGGCGAGGCCGCCCTGACCACCGGTTTCCGCTTCGGCCGGCCCCCGGCGGACGGCGAGCCCCGAAACGAACTCACGGTGCGGTACCCGGCCTCCCGTACCACCTTCACCTGGTCCGATGCCCGCGACCGCTGGCTGGTCTCGATGGACGGCACCCCGGCACTCACCGCGGAGGGCGAGCGACTGGCGCCCGCGACGGTGGTCGTGCAGTACGTGACCGTGCGCCCCTCCGGGTTCCGGGACTTCCTCGGCAACAACACCCCGTACACCGAGACGGTGGGCTCCGGGGAGGCCACCGTGCTGCGCGACGGACGCGGGTACGAGGCGAACTGGAGCCGTCCGGCCGCCGAGGACGGCACCTCGTTCACCACCGAGGCGGGCGAACGGATGAACTTCGCCCACGGCCAGGTCTGGGTGGTGTACGCGAAGACGCCCTGAGTCTCAGCGCGGTGCGGCCAGGGAGGGCGCCGGATCGCGCAGTCCTTCGGCCGCGTCCGCGACCCGCCGGATCAGGTCGATGAAGAGCGCCTGCTCGTCGGCGTCGAGCGGGGCCAGGAAGACCTGGTTCATCCGCGCGGTGCGCACCGTCAGCCTGCGGTGGGTGCGCACGCCGTCGTCGGTGAGGCGCAGCAGGAAGCGGCGGCCGTCCTGCGGATCGCGGACCTTGTCCAGCAGCCCGCGCCGGATGAGCCGGCCGATCACCTCGGCGATGGTGGACCGGTCAAGGCCGACCCGCTCCCCCACGGTGCGCTGGTCCAGGCCCGGCTCGGCGACGAGCGCGTTGAGGACCGCGAACTGCGGCGAGGTGATCTCCTCGGAGACCATCGTGTTCCACAGCAGGTAGTGCGCCTGCTGGAGCCGCCGGGCGAGGTGCCCGGGATGGGTGGTGAGGTCCACCGCGGCCATGTGCGCTCCCCGGTCGTTTTCGTTGGTGCACTGAACAATACCCGCACGGGTGCGCCTTCGCCGTGACCTCGTGTGTCGTTCGATGCGGAAATGACCAGGCTATTGACGCTCCGGCCCTCTCGATGACAGCGTGAGGCCGATCTCGCGGAAATACTCAGTGCCCTGACTAACTCGGTCGGGCCGCCTCGAAGGGACGGGATTCCTCGGATGGACAAGGTGGTCGCCTCGGCTGCGGAGGCGGTGGCTGACGTGCCGGACGGCGCGTCACTGGCGGTGGGCGGCTTCGGCCTCAGCGGCGTGCCGAACGTGCTGATCCAGGCGCTGTACGAGCGGGGGGTCGACGGTCTGTCGGTCGTCTCGAACAACTGCGGGGCGATGGAGTCCGGGCTCGCGGTGCTGCTGGCGGCGGGCCGGATCGCCCGGGTGACCGGTTCCTACATCGGCGCGAACAAGGAGTTCGCGCGGCAGTACCTGGCCGGCGAGCTGGAGGTGGAGCTGATCCCGCAGGGCACGCTCGCCGAAAGGCTGCGCGCCGGGGGCGCCGGCGTCCCCGCGTTCTACACCCCGGCGGGTGTGGGCACACAGGTCGCCGAGGGCGGACTGCCCTGGCGCTACGACGGCTCCGGCGGAGTGGCCATCGCCTCGCCGCCCAAGGAGGTCCGGGAGTTCGACGGCACGGAGTACGTGCTGGAGCGCGGCATCCGCACCGACTACGCGCTGGTGCGGGCGGCGAAGGGCGACCGGCACGGGAACCTGGTGTTCAACAAGTCCGCCCGCAACTTCAACCCCCTCGCGGCGATGGCGGGCAAGGTCACCGTCGCCGAGGTGGAGGAGCTGGTCGAGCCCGGGGAGATCGAGCCGGACGCCGTGCACCTGCCGGGCGTCTTCGTGCAGCGGGTGGTCGCCCTCACGCCCGAGCAGGCGGCGGACAAGAAGATCGAGCGGCGGACGGTGAGCGGCTGATGGCCTGGACACGGGAAGAGATGGCCGCGCGGGCGGCCCGGGAACTGCGCGACGGCCAGTACGTCAACCTCGGCATCGGCCTGCCCACGCTGATCCCCAACCATCTCCCGGCCGGTGTCGAGGTGGTGCTGGAGAGCGAGAACGGCATCCTGGGCACCGGCCCGTACCCCACCGAGGACGCCGTCGACCCGGACCTGATCAACGCGGGCAAGGAGACCGTCACCGTCCTTCCGGGCGCCTCCTTCTTCGACTCGGCGCTGTCCTTCGGGATGATCCGGGGCGGGCACATCGACGTCGCGGTGCTGGGCGCGATGCAGGTCTCCGCGCGGGGCGACCTGGCCAACTGGGCGGTGCCCGGCAAGCTCGTCACCGGCATCGGCGGCGCGATGGACCTGGTCCACGGCGCCCGCACGGTGATCGTGGTGATGACCCACACCGCCAAGGACGGCTCGCCGAAGATCGTGACGGAGTGCGCGCTGCCGCTGACCGGCAAGGCGTGCGTGGACCGGATCATCACCGACCTCGGCGTCCTCGACGTCACCGACGACGGGCTCGTCCTCGTCGAGACCGCTCCCGGTGTCACCGCCGAGGAGATCACCGCCAAGACCGGAGCCGAACTCACCCTCGGGAAGGGCCTGTCGTGACCGACGTACTCACTCAAGCCGACATCGACCGGGAGATCGCGGCCGAGCACGCCGCGTACGAGAAGCGGGTCGCCGACGGCGCGCCCGTCGAGCACCAGCCGCGCCGTGACTACGCGCCGTACCGCTCCTCGGTGCTGCGCCACCCGAAGCAGCCCCCGGTCGCCATCGACGTCACCAAGGACCCGGAGCTGGTGGAGCTGTCCTCCCCCGCGTTCGGCGAACGGGACATCACGGAGATCGACAACGACCTGACCCGGCAGCACACCGGCGAGCCGATCGGCGAGCGCATCACCGTCTCCGGCCGGCTGCTGGACCGCGCCGGGCGCCCGATCCGCGGCCAGCTCATCGAGATCTGGCAGGCCAACTCGGCGGGCCGCTACGCCCATCAGCGCGAGCAGCACGACGCCCCGCTGGACCCGAACTTCACCGGCGTGGGCCGCACCCTCAGCGACGACGAGGGCCGCTACCACTTCACCACCGTCCAGCCGGGCCCGTACCCCTGGCGCCAGCACCTCAACGCCTGGCGGCCCGCCCACATCCACTTCTCGGTCTTCGGCACGTCGTTCACCCAGCGGCTGGTGACGCAGATGTACTTCCCCAGCGATCCGCTCTTCCCGTACGACCCGATCATCCAGTCGGTGACGGACGACGCCGCACGGCAGCGGCTGATCGCGACGTACGACCACAACCTGTCGGTGCCGGAGTTCTCGATGGGCTACCACTGGGACATCGTGCTCGACGGACCGCAGGCCACCTGGATGGAAGAGGGGCGCTGACCCGCCATGACGAAGATCGACACCACGCGTCCGGAGACCGTGCTGCCCACCCCGTCCCACACGGTCGGCCCCTTCTACGGCCACGCCCTGCCCTTCCCCGGCGGCGGCGACATCGCGCCCGTCGGCCACCCGGACACCATCGCCCTCCAGGGGTACGTGTACGACGGCGACGGCGACCCGCTGCCGGACGCCTTCCTGGAGCTGTGGGGCCCGGACCCGGACGGCAACGTGTCCCGGGTCGACGGCTCGATGCGGCGCGACCCGGCGACGGGCGGCTTCCTCGGCCGCAACGGCGTGGAGTTCACCGGCTTCGGGCGGATCCAGACCGACGCGAACGGTCACTGGTACGCCCGTACGCTGCGCCCCGGAGCACGCGGGGGGAACGCGCCGTACCTCAGTGTGTGCGTGTTCGCGCGGGGTCTGCTGGTGCACCTGTTCACCCGGATCTACCTGCCGGGCGACGAGGCGGCGCTGGCGGCGGACCCGCTGCTGTCCCGGCTCGACGCCGGGCGCCGCGACACGCTGGTCGCGGGCGAGGAGGGCGCCGGCACGTACCGTTTCGACATCCGTCTTCAGGGCGAGGGCGAGACGGTCTTCCTGGAGTTCCAGTGACATCAGCCGACACCGACACCGGTCTGCTCGCCCCCGGGTGGGCCGGTTCCCCGGCCGCCGCCGAGACGGCGGACGCGGCGTTCCTGCGGGCGCTGCTCGACGCGGAGGCCGCGCTGACCCGCGCCCAGGCCTCACTGGGGCTCGCCCCGGCGCAGGCGGCGACGGCGGTGACGGAGGCCGCCGATCCGGCCGGTTTCGACGTCGCGTCCCTCGCCGTGCGGGCGCGGGGCGGCGGGAATCCGGTGATCCCGCTGGTCGCGGAGCTGACCCGGGCGGTCGGCGAGGAGTACGGCCCGTACGTGCACCGGGGTGCGACCAGCCAGGACATCATGGACACCGCCATGATGCTGGTCGCCCACCGCGCCCTGGGCCCGGTCCTCGCCGACCTCGACCGCTGCCGGCGGGCCCTGACCGAACTGGCCGCCGCGCACCGTGACACCCCGATGCCGGGCCGGACGCTGACCCAGCACGCCGTACCGACGACGTTCGGGCTGAAGGCGGCCGGGTGGCGGTCGCTGGTGCTGGACGCGCGGGACCGGGTGACGGCGGTACGCGGCTCACTGCCCGCCCAACTCGGCGGTGCGGCCGGAACGCTGGCGGCCTTCTCCGCGTACGGGGCTAAGGACGCCACCGCGCTGCCGGGCGCGTACGCCCGTGAACTCGGGCTCGCCGAACCCCTGTTGCCCTGGCACACGCTCCGCACGCCGGTCGCCGATCTCGCCGGCTGTCTCGCCTTCGCCGCCGGCGCGCTGGGCAAGCTCGCGGCGGACGTCCTCACCCTCTCCCGCACGGAGATCGCCGAGGTCGCCGAGGGCAGCGGCGGCGGCTCCTCGGCCATGCCGCACAAGGCGAACCCGGTGCGCTCGACACTGATCGCGGCGGCGGCACGGCGCGCACCGCAGCTCGCGGCGACGCTGTACGGCTCACTGGTGGCCGAGGACGAGCGGCCGGCCGGCGCCTGGCACGCCGAATGGGAACCGCTGAGGGACCTGCTCCGTCTGGTGGGCGGTGCCGCCCGGGACGCCGCCGAACTGACCGAGGGGCTGCGGGTGCGTCCGGAGGTCATGGACGAACACCTCCGGCTCACCCACGGACTGATCGTCTCCGAGCGGCTGTCCGCCGAGCTGGCGCCGGTCCTCGGCCGCGCCCGCGCGAAGGAGCTGCTCACGGAGCTGGCCCGGCGGGCGTACCGGGAAGGACGTGACCTCGGCGAACTGCTCGCCGCCGAAGCCGAGTTGAAGGAGACCGACGTCTCCTCCCTCATCGACCCCGCCCGTTACACCGGCTCCGCCGGACCCCTCACCGACCGTGCTCTGGAGCGACGTTGACCGACCGACTTCTCAACCACTGCGAAGAGGGCCCCGCTTCCGCTCCCCCGCTGCTGCTCGGCCCCTCGCTCGGCACGTCGTACGCCCTGTGGGACGGGGTGGCGCCCGAGCTGTCGGCCGCGCACCGCGTGGTCCGCTGGGACCTGCCGGGGCACGGCGGTTCGGCGGCGGGGCTGATCGGCCCCGGTGCCACCGTCGGCGACCTCGCCGGGCTGGTGCTCGCGCTCGCCGACGCGCTCGGCATCGAGCGGTTCGCGTACGCGGGCGTCTCGCTGGGCGGTGCGGTGGGGCTGCATCTGGCCGTGCACCGTCCGGACCGGCTGTCGTCGCTGGCCGTGATCTGCTCCTCGGCGCACTTCAACGGCGCGAAGCCGTGGGAGGAGCGGGCGGCGCGGGTGCGGAGCGAAGGGCTCGCCGGACTCGCGGAGGGCGCGGACGCCCGGTGGTTCACGTCCGGGTTCACCGTGCCGGGACTGGTCCGGGACCACCGGGAGGCCGACCCGGAGGCGTACGCCGCCTGCTGTGACGCGCTGGCCGCGTTCGATCTGCGGGACCGGCTGGCGGAGGTGTCCGTGCCGACGCTGCTGGTGGCCGGCCGGGAGGACCCGGCGACGCCGCCCGAGCATCTGCGGGAGATCGCGGACGCGGTGCCGGACGCCGCGCTCGTGGAGATCCCGGGTGCCTCGCACCTGGCGCCGGCCCAGCGCCCGGAGGCGGTGCTGGCCGCGTTGCGGGCGCACTTCGACGGGACGGCCCGGCGCGGCATGGAGGTGCGCCGGGAGGTGCTGGGCGACGCGCACGTGGACCGGGCGCAGGCCCGGCAGACGCCGTTCACGGCACGCTTCCAGGACTTCATCTCGCGCTACGCCTGGGGCGAGATCTGGACCGACCCGACCCTCACCCGCCGCGAACGCAGCATGATCACGCTCACGGCGCTGGTCGCGCACGGCCACTACGACGAGCTCGCCCTGCACGTCCGCGCGGCGCGTCGGGGCGGGCTCACCCCCGAGGAGATCGGGGCGGTGCTGCTCCAGACGGCCGTGTACTGCGGGGTCCCGGCGGCGAACTCGGCGTTCGCGACGGCCCAGCGGGTGCTGGCGGAGGAGGACGAGTAGCCGGGGGCGTCCTCCCGGGACAGAACGGCTAGCGCGGTCCCCCACCCGCCTTGAGCTCCTCCCGGGCCCGCTTCACCAGGCCGTCCGCGCCGCAGGAGCGGGCCAGGGCGAGGCCGCGTTCGAGGTCGGGTACGGAACGGGCGAGGATGCCGTACTCGACGCGGGCCACGGCGTGCTCGTACTGGCAGGGGGAGGACTCCAGGAAGGTGACCGCCTGGGCGGCGAGGCGGACCGCGCGCTGGCCGGTCTCCAGGGCGGCGGCGACGCGCAGGGCCTCCCCTATGGCGGTGTCCGTGCCGAAGCGTTCGGCCTGCCGGCGTACGTCGACGGCGAGCCGGGCGGCACGGGCGGGGTCCTCGGTGGCGAGGGCGCGGGCGAGGTCGGCGGCCCAGAAGACGTGCACCGGATTGTGGTGGCCGCGCGCGGCCGCCGCCTTCTGGGCCTCCTCCAGTTCGTTGACGCCCTCCTGGACGCGGCCGACGGCGAGCAGCAGCCGGCCGCGCACGGAGCGCGGGTCGGGCAGCACGATGGTGGACGGGTAGGGCGGTGCGAAGTCGTGCTGTTCGGCCACCGCCCAGGCCTCGTCGACGTGACCGCGGGCGAGCAGGGTGTCGACGAGGTTGCAGGTGGCCGTCCAGTACAGGGGCAGTCCGCGGCCGACGCGTTCGGCCAGGCGCAGGGACTCGCGCAGTTCCGCCTCCGCCGCCTCCAGCCGGCCCCGTCTGCGGTGCCCGAGTCCCACGTAGGCGTGGGCCAGCGCCAGGTGGCCGCCGCTCCAGCCCGCCGTGTCGTAGGCGTGCAGGGCCTCGTTGTAGAGGCTCTCGGCGCGGTCGAGGCGGTCGGTGTAGGCGTAGGCGTCGGCCAGCATCAGCAGCAGCTCGACGCCCCACTCGGAGTCGGTCCAGCCGAGGCCGGGGGCGAGGCGGCCGTTGACGAGGGCGCGGTCGCAGATCTCGACGATCTCCTCGGCGTTCTCGCCGCGCATCATGGCGTCGAAGCCGCGCACGATGAGCAGCGCGCGTTCGGAGTTGTCCCGGCCGGTGCAGGTGGCGGCGAGTTCGGCCAGCCGTTCGGAGCGGCCGGGGGAGGCGGCCTCGCCGGCGTGGATGCCCTCCCACATGAACTGCACGGTCCGCAGCCGCATCTGTGCGGGGCCGGGTTCGAGCCGGGCGGCCTCCGCCTCGACGGTGCGGACGGCCTCCTCCAGCTGGTCGTTGTGCAGCAGCGCCTGGGAGAGGCGGACCACGGCGTCCACCCGTCGGTCGCCGTCGAGGCCGGGCATGCCGAGGGCGGCCCGCAGATGGCCGATGGTGCGGGCGGGTGCGGTGAGGAAGGTGGCGCAGCCCAGTTCGTAGAGGACCTGCGCGTGGACCTCGGGGCGGGGCGGTTCCTCCAGGGCGCGTTCCAGGCAGCGGCGGGCGGCGTCCGGGGCGCCGACGGCGAGGTGTTCGCGGGCGGCCTCGCGCAGTTGCCAGACGAGTTCCTCGTCGTCGTCCGGGTGCACTTCGAGGAGGTGGCGGGCCGCCGCGGCGGCGCCGTGTCCGGAGTCGGTGACGATCCGGGCGGCTATGCCGTGCATGGCGCGGCGCAGCGCGTCGGGGATGGAGTTGTAGACGGCGGTGGCGATCAGGGGGTGGACGAACTCGAGGTCGGCGGGTGCGCTGCGGCCCGTGGTGGACGGGTCCGGGGCGGTGAGGATGCGGGCGCCGCGCAGGAGCTCGGCGCAGCGGGCGGCGGCGTCGACGTCCAGGGTGGCGAGCCGGGCCACCAGGCCGACGGTGATGTCGTTGCCGAGGATGGCGGCGGCCCAGGCGAACCGGGTGGCGTCTATGCCGAGTTCTTCCAGGCGTTCGACGAGTCCGCCGCCGCGGGCGGAGCGGTTCAGGTCGCGCAGTTCGCCGGCGTGGGCCTCGACGGGTTCGAGTTCGCTGTCCTGGACCTTGGCGAGGAGTTCGACGGTCTCGTAGGGGTTGCCGCCGGTGACGGCCCAGACCTCGCGGCAGAACGCGGCGTCGGCGTTCTCGCCCAGTGCGGCGCGGGTGAGTCCGGCCGTGGCCTCCGGGGTGAGGGCGCTGAGGGTGGTGACGGGCCGGTCGGCGGCGACGGCGTCCAGGTACCGGGCGCTCGCTCCGGAGATCTCGCCGGGCCGGCGGGCGATCACGACGAGGACGGACAGGTCCACCAGGCGTTCGGCGAAGGAGGCGAGCCAGCGCAGGGTCTCCTGGTCGGCCCAGTGCGCGTCGTCGATCAGCAGGACCAGCGGCCAGTCCCTGCGGGCCAGCCGGCGCACGGCGGCGACCAGTCCCTCGCACACGCCCCGCGGGTCGGCGTGCCCCTCGCCGGGGTCGGCGATGCCGAGGGCGGGGCCGGCGATGTCGTACCAGTCGCCGAGGTACTCGCGTGCCTCCTCCGGCAGCATCGACACCAGCGCGGGCTGGAGGAGTTGGCGCACGACGTTGAAGGGGACGGAGCGCAGGGTCTCGCCGCCGCGGGCCGACCACACGGTGCAGCCGCGCTGTTCGGCGATGCGGCGGGTCTCGGCCAGCAGCGCGGTCTTGCCGAGCCCGGCCTCGCCCCGGAGCACCAGCAGGCCGCCCGGCGAGGAGCGGTCCGCGCACAGGGTGTCGACGGCCTCCGTGATCGCGGCGACTTCCTCGTCGCGCTCCCACAGAGCGGCCGTGGGGACGGCCGGGGGCCGTACCTCCGTCATCCCGCTACCTCCCCAGAGTCGCCCGAATGACGTACAGACCTTGAGCCTAGTCCTCCTGCCGTCCGAGCGGTGCCCGCTCGCGCCACGTGTTGCCGTGACGGGTGACACGGCCCCACGGAATCGACGCGTACCACCCCTCACCAGGGGTCCTGATGGTCAACTGCTGTCAAGGGGCGGGGAGACGGCAATCACCGGGCGGTCCGTACGGGGGTGTGACGGGGCTCTCTCATCCGGCTTTCACCGAGGCCTCATACGGTGGGGGCATGACGCAGGTGACTCCTCCCGGGTGGTACCCCGACCCCGGGCAGACGAATGAGGGGCCGGCCACCGAGCGCTGGTGGGACGGCAACGCCTGGACGGAGCAGGTCCGTCCGGTGGGGCGGGCCGCCGCCTGGGGTCCCCCGGCGCCGGGCGGCGCGGGCGGGCCGGCGTATCCGGCGTATCCCGCTCCGGCCCCGCCCGGGCGGGGGCGACGGGTGCGGAACGGGATAGCCGTGGCGGTGGCCGTCGCCGTCCTGGCGAGCATCGGTGTGGGTGTGTACGCGCTGACGGACGACGGCGGGGGCGGCGGTACCGCGACCTCGCAAGGGCCGGGCGGACGGGACGGCGGGCCGTTCGGCGACTCGGGAGGGCAGGACGGGGGCTCCGGCGGGTCGGACGGGGACTCCGGTGGTTCCGGTGGCGAGGAGCCCGCGCCGGACGGGTCCGAGGCGCCGCGGGTGGAGAGCGGGTCGGTGACCGACGGGCTGAGCGGGATCAGCCTGCCCATCCCGGACGGCTGGTACGGCCAGGAGCTGCAGGTGGGTGCCTCGGTGACGTCGGAGGACTCGTACGACTGCCCCGGTGACACCTCCAAGACGTGCACCAAGGGCGGGGCGTACTCGGCGCCGGCCCTGGCGTTCGGCAGCCGCGGCTCCACCGCCGAGGAGGTCGCCAAGGCGGACATCTCCGCCAACGCGGAGGAGAGCTACGGCGGTGCGGCGTACGGGAAGATCACCTCGCACGACGTCCTCGCGTCCAAGGCCGTGACCGTGGCCGGGCAGAAGGGCTATCTGGTGCGCTGGAAGGCGGTGACCAGCAAGGGCTCCGACGGGTACGTCCAGTCGCTGGCCTTCCCGTCCCCCGCGCAGCCGCAGCAGATCGTCGTGGTCCGCTTCGGGGTGGACACCGATCAGAAGCAGTCCGTGCTCGACGAGATCACCGAGGGCATCGAGGTCTCGTCGGGCGGCGGCGGCAACGGCCAGGACGTCTGACACCCGCACCGTGACGGCCGGGTGGGACACCCCTCCGCTCAAGAGGTGTCCCACCCGGCCGGGGTGGGCGCCGCCCCCGTCCCCACGGTGCGGCGCGGTCAGGCCGCCGTACGGTCATCCCGTCGACGGCGGCCTGCGTCTCATTCGAGGCCGAGGGCCGGCAGTACGGCGGCCTCCACGAACCGGAGCAGATAGTCCGGGTCCGCGTTGCGGCCTTCCAGTATGGGCCGGACCCGCAGCACACCGAAGATCTGCGCCGGAACGTACTCCAGCGCCGGGTTCCCGGCGGCGACCTCCCCGCGCTCGACGCCGCGCCGCAGGATCTCCTCCAGTGCGCTGATCTCCGGGTCGACCAGTGCCTCGCGCAGCGCCTGCGCCAGTTCCCGGTCCTGGACGACCGCGTGCCCGAGCGCCTGGAGCAGCGTGGTGTCCTTCGGCGACCACTCCCCCGCGCACCGCGCGACCTCGCGCAGGTCCCCGGCGAGGGTGCCGGTGTCGACGCGGGCGAACCGCGCCTGCCGGCTGGAGCGCAGGGCGGCGGCGACGAACCGGGGCTTGGTCCGCCACTGCCGGTACAGCGTGGACTTGCTGCACCGCGTACTGGCGGCGACGCCCTCCATGGTGACGGCGTCGTAGCCGCACTCGCGGATCTGGTCCAGCACGGCGTCGAAGAACTCCCGCTCACGCTCCGGCGTGATCTTGGAGCGGCGCGAGGTCCCGGCCGGCCCGGGGCGGTCCGCGTCCTGCGACGTCATCGGCTCGGCTCCTTGTCCCTCACGTGAGGCGTGCGTCATCGGTACACCAGTGTACCGGTACGCACCCGTACCGGTACGCAACCGTATCGGTACACTGTCGTATCGGTACGAACCCGTATCGATGAGAGTCGGTACCCGCGCGCACCGTCTGCACCACGACAGAAAGGGCCGGGGATGAATGGCCGCGAGGAGCCTGGACCCGCGGGGTCCGACGCACCGGTGCGCCCGCCGCTCGTACGTGAACTCCTGCTGGTGGCGGGGCTCTTCCTCGTCTACAAGCTCGGCCGGCGGATGGCGACCGGCCACACCGGCGAGGCGTACCGCAACGGCCACGGGGTGTGGGACCTGGAGCGCGCGCTCCGCCTGCCCGGCGAGGGCGCGGTGCAGTCCCTGCTGCTGCACGGCGACGGGCTCGCGCACCTCGCGAACACCTACTACGCGGTCGTCCACTTCCCGGCCACCGCGGTCTTCCTGGTCTGGCTCTACCTGCGCCGCCCGGCCCACTACGTCTGGGCGCGCCGGATCCTGGCGGCGGTCACCGCCGCCGCGCTGGTGCTGCACCTGACGTTCCCGCTCGCCCCGCCGCGGATGCTCGCCGCCACGGGCCTGGTGGACACCGCGCGGGTGTACGGGCCGTCGGTGTACGGCCCGCCGGAAACCGACCAGCTGTCGAACCAGTTCGCGGCGATGCCCTCGCTGCACTTCGGGTGGGCGCTGATGGTGGCGGTCGGCCTGGTCGTCGCCACCCGCGCGGGGTGGCGGTGGCTGTGGCTGCTGCACCCGCTGGTGACGCTGCTGGTGATCGTGGGGACGGCGAACCACTTCTGGCTGGACGCGCTCGTGGCGGCGGCGCTGCTGGGCCTCGCGCTCGTGGTGCTGCGCCCGCCGCGGCACACGGCGACGGGGGCGGGCCGGGTCCGGGCCCGTCAGGTGCCGGCGCGGGACCGGGCGCTCGCGGGGGCGGGCCGGTGAGCGCCGTCGTCGTGGCCGTCCTGCTGTCCCTCGTCTCCGCCGTCGCCTACGCCGCCGCGGCGGTGGCCCAGGAACGGCTGGCCTCCCGGTCCTCCGGCACCGGCACGCTGCGGCTGCTGGCCGACGGCGCCTGGTGGTGGGCGGTCGCGCTGAACGCCTCGGCCGCGCTGCTCCACGTGGTGGCGCTCACGTACGGCCCGCTCACCGTGGTCCAGCCGCTGGGCGCCCTCACCCTGGTCGCGGCGGTGCCCCTGGGGGCGCGGATCGCGGGGCGGCCGGTGAGCGCGGTCGAGTGGCGGGGGACGGCGTTCACCCTCGCCGGTCTGGCGGCGGTGCTGGCCACGGCGTCCGGACCGGCGCCCGACGACGTGCTGGGCGTGCCCGAGGCGCTGGCCGTCGCGGGCGGTACGGCGACCCTGATCGGCCTGCTGTCGTGGCCGGGGTCCCGGCCCGGTCTGCGGCACGCGACCGCGTCGGGCATCGCCTCCGGGGTGGCCTCGGCGCTCACCCAGACCGTGACGGTCGCGGCGACGGACCGGTCCGGTCCGCTGCCCGGCGTCCAGGTGGCCGTGGTGGCGCTGCTGGTGGCCGCCTTCGCGGCCGGCGGGCTGCTGCTGTCCCAGACCGCCTACCGCGGCGGCCTGGGCGCCCCGCTCGCGGTGGTCACCCTGACGAACCCGCTGGCGGCCGCGGTGATCGGCCTCTCCCTCCTCGGCGAACGCCTCCGCGGCGGCCCGGCGGGCATCCTGCTCGCGCTGACCGGCGCGGGGCTCGCCGCCCGGGGCGTGCTGTTGCTGAGCCGGGCGGCACCCCGCCCGGCGGGAGCGCCCGTGGCCCCACAAACACCGGTCACCCCGGTATCCCCGCCTCCCACGGTGCGGCAACGGGGTCCCGCGGAGGAGGTCACGACTGCGGGCACTCGCGCCGCCGTGACCGCGGACAGTCGTGCCTCCCCCAGTGCCTCAAAGGCCTGGGAGGTGCCCCCAGGGGCGGCACGGGTGGGCGGTGGGGGTCCCCCCGCTCGAGCGAAGCCGAGAGTGGGGGAGGCACCCCGCACACGCCGGGCTGCGTGACACCACCCGACCAGCCCCCCCCCCCCCGGACCCCCCGGCCGGCGGGCAGTCCG
>NZ_JAGMUJ010000051.1 GCF_019049255.1 Streptomyces sp. AC558_RSS880
AGAGGTCGTTTTCACCTGTAATGCATTGTTATAGCCGGTTTTCTGCGGTGGGCTGGTGTGGTGTTGATGAGGCTGCCGATCCAAGTGGGGCTCAGGGGCTGGATGAGGTGACGGCTGGGGCTGGAGGCGGCTCGTGTCTGTTTCATTCCAGGACGCCTGATCGCGTCGCGCTTCCACAAGGCAGAACGTGCGCCTGGGCGCACTCGTCTGCCGGCGGTACATCCAGGTCATGAGCGAACGTCGTGCGTATCCGAGTGACCTGTCCGATGCCCGCTGGGAGCTGGTCGAGCCGGTCCTGGCGGCCTGGCG
>NZ_JAGMUJ010000052.1 GCF_019049255.1 Streptomyces sp. AC558_RSS880
ACCGGGGTGCCGGTGGGGACGGCGTAGTCCTGACCGCTGTGCTTGGACGCCCACATGCCGCCGTTCTGGGCGAAGCTCGCGGACAGCTTGTAGCTCTTCACCGGGTCGATCCAGGACGCCTGCTTCTCGGCGGCGGCCTGAGCGGCCTTCTCGGCCTGGGCGGCCTTCGCCTCGGCGGCCTTCTCGACCTGGGCGGCCTGGGCCTTCGCGGCCTGGGCCTGGGCGGCGGCCTGCGCCTCGACGGCACTGGCGACGCCGGACGCGGCCGTGGTGTCGGCGGCGGCCGCGACCCCGGCTCCCATCACGACCGAGGCCCCCAGTCCGGCGGCCAGCACGGCCGCGCGGGTGCGGATCAGGGACGCGGTGCGGGAGGAACGGGACGTGACGCGCTGGGACATACACACCTCATCAGGAGGGGGACAGAGGAAAACCACCCGGCGGACGGATCCGCGCCTCGGTGGTGATTCATTGGTAGCCCCTCCGGACATAACGGCGCAAAGGTGTGACCTACGACGGAAGCTCGTAGATCTGCACTGAGATGCACGTCTCTTGACGCATCACCCTTACCGGGTGAAACCCCCCATTTAGAGCTGATCGATCAGAAAGGTGGGGTAAATGTCCGTTTTAAAGGAGGGCTTTGGCCACTATTCCGCCTAGTACCGGACAAAGCGCCTGTGCGGCATGTCACCGGCGACCGGGTTCGGCCATTCCACGAATGTGGCGCAGGCCTCTAGGCGCCTACCGTCCGGTAACCCTACGGTTCACCTCGCGTCACCCTCGCAGACGAACATGCACACGACACGTTGGCAGCGTCACGGACGTGAGAGGACCCCCACGAGATGAGAAGCCGCCGCTCCTGGCCGATCCGCGCATCGGTCACCGCCGTCTCCGCGGCCGCCCTGGTGGCCCTGGCCGCACCGGCCGAAGCCACGACCCCCGCTTCACCGGCCGTTTCCCCGGTGGCAGCCGCCACCGCGGCGGCGGACGTCGACTACGACACCTGGCAGCGGGACTGCCGGGCGGTCATGGACCAGGCCCTGCCCTACCTGAAGCAGCGGATCGGTGACACCGCGCCGGGCGAGAAGCAGGCGATCGTCCTCGACGTCGACAACACCGCGCTGGAGACCGACTTCGGGTTCAGCTTCCCGCAGCCCGCCAACGAGCCGGTCCTGGAGGCCGCGGAGTACGCCCAGGAGCACGGCGTCGCCGTGTTCTTCGTGACCGCCCGCCCGGGCATCATCCACGCGCCCACCGAGTGGAACCTCGACCAGGCCGGCTACGAGTCCGCCGGCCTGTACGTCCGCGGGTTCTTCGACCTGTTCAAGAACGTCGCCGACTACAAGACCGCGCAGCGCGTCAACATCGAGGCCAAGGGCTACACGATCATCGCCAACATCGGCAACAGCGCGACCGACCTGTCGGGCGGCCACGCCGAGAGGACCTTCAAGCTGCCGGACTACGACGGTCAGCTCTCCTGAACCGGCCGCAGCCGCGGAAAAGGGGTCTGCCCCGGGACGTGTGTCCCGGGGCAGACCCCTTTTTCCGTTCAGGCCGAGCGCGGCGGCTACGCCTCCTTGCTCAGGTTCGGGCCGGCTCCGCCGGCCGCCTGCTCGATCGGCGGGACGTCGGGCAGGGCCGACTTCTCCTCACCGCGGAAGGTGAAGGTCTGGGACTCGCCCTCGCCCTCGGTGTCCACGACCACGATGTGACCGGGACGCAGCTCGCCGAAGAGGATCTTCTCCGACAGCGAGTCCTCGATCTCCCGCTGGATGGTCCGGCGCAGCGGCCGGGCGCCCAGCACGGGGTCGTAGCCCTTCTTGGACAGCAGCTCCTTGGCGGACTGGGAGAGCTCGATGCCCATGTCCCGGTCCTTCAGACGCTCGTCCACCTTGTCGATCATCAGGTCGACGATCCGCAGGATGTCGCTCTGCGTGAGCTGCGGGAAGACCACCACGTCGTCGACGCGGTTGAGGAACTCGGGCCGGAAGTGCTGCTTGAGCTCGTCCGAGACCTTGTTCTTCATGCGCTCGTAGTTGGTCTTCGTGTCGCCCGCGGCGGCGAAGCCCAGGTTGAAGCCCTTGGAGATGTCCCGGGTGCCGAGGTTGGTCGTCATGATGATGACCGTGTTCTTGAAGTCCACGACCCGGCCCTGGGAGTCGGTCAGGCGACCGTCCTCCAGGATCTGCAGCAGCGAGTTGAAGATGTCCGGGTGGGCCTTCTCGACCTCGTCGAAGAGGACGACCGAGAACGGCTTGCGGCGCACCTTCTCCGTCAGCTGACCGCCCTCCTCGTAGCCCACGTAGCCGGGGGGCGAACCGAAGAGGCGGGAGACCGTGTGCTTCTCGCTGAACTCCGACATGTCGAGGGAGATCAGCGCGTCCTCGTCACCGAAGAGGAACTCCGCCAGCGCCTTGGACAGCTCGGTCTTACCGACACCGGACGGGCCGGCGAAGATGAACGAGCCACCGGGACGCTTCGGGTCCTTCAGACCCGCACGGGTACGGCGGATCGCCTTCGACAGCGCCTTGACGGCGTCGTTCTGGCCGATGACCCGCTTGTGGAGCTCGTCCTCCATGCGCAGCAGGCGGGACGACTCCTCCTCGGTCAGCTTGAAGACCGGGATGCCCGTGGCCGTGGCGAGGACCTCGGCGATCAGCTCGCCGTCGACCTCGGCGACGACGTCCATGTCGCCGGCCTTCCACTCCTTCTCCCGCTTCGCCTTGGCGGCGAGGAGCTGCTTCTCCTTGTCGCGCAGGGAGGCGGCCTTCTCGAAGTCCTGCGAGTCGATCGCGGACTCCTTGTCGCGGCGGACGCCGGCGATCTTCTCGTCGAACTCACGCAGGTCCGGCGGCGCGGTCATCCGGCGGATGCGCATCCTCGAGCCGGCCTCGTCGATCAGGTCGATCGCCTTGTCCGGCAGGAAGCGGTCCGAGATGTAGCGGTCGGCGAGCGTCGCCGCCTGCACCAGGGCCTCGTCCGTGATGGAGACGCGGTGGTGCGCCTCGTAACGGTCGCGCAGGCCCTTGAGGATCTCGATCGTGTGCGGCAGGGACGGCTCCGCGACCTGGATCGGCTGGAAGCGGCGCTCCAGGGCCGCGTCCTTCTCCAGGTGCTTGCGGTACTCGTCCAGCGTGGTCGCACCGATGGTCTGCAGCTCACCGCGGGCCAGCATCGGCTTGAGGATGCTCGCGGCGTCGATGGCGCCCTCGGCGGCACCCGCACCGACCAGCGTGTGCAGCTCGTCGATGAACAGGATGATGTCGCCGCGGGTGCGGATCTCCTTGAGCACCTTCTTCAGGCGCTCCTCGAAGTCACCGCGGTAACGGGAGCCGGCGACCAGGGCACCGAGGTCCAGGGTGTAGAGGTGCTTGTCCTTGAGGGTCTCGGGCACCTCGCCCTTGACGATGGCCTGGGCGAGGCCCTCGACGACGGCGGTCTTGCCGACGCCGGGCTCACCGATCAGCACCGGGTTGTTCTTGGTACGGCGGGACAGCACCTGCATGACCCGCTCGATCTCCTTCTCGCGCCCGATGACCGGGTCGAGCTTGGACTCACGAGCGGCCTGGGTGAGGTTCCGGCCGAACTGGTCGAGGACCAGGGACGTGGAGGGAGTGCCCTCGGCAGGACCGCCGGCGGTGGCGGTCTCCTTGCCCTGGTAACCGGAGAGCAGCTGGATCACCTGCTGCCGCACGCGGTTGAGGTCTGCACCCAGCTTGACCAGGACCTGGGCGGCGACGCCCTCGCCCTCACGGATCAGGCCGAGCAGGATGTGCTCCGTGCCGATGTAGTTGTGGCCCAGCTGAAGGGCCTCGCGGAGCGACAGCTCCAGGACCTTCTTGGCACGGGGGGTGAAGGGGATGTGACCCGACGGGGCCTGCTGGCCCTGCCCGATGATCTCCTCCACCTGCTGGCGGACCGCCTCGAGCGAAATCCCGAGGCTCTCAAGGGCCTTGGCGGCGACACCCTCACCCTCGTGGATCAGGCCCAGGAGGATGTGCTCGGTGCCGATGTAGTTGTGGTTGAGCATCCGGGCTTCTTCCTGAGCCAGGACGACAACCCGCCGCGCGCGGTCGGTGAACCTCTCGAACATCGTTAATCGCTCCTCAGAGCGGTCAGGCAGTGGGGGGAACTTCCCCTCCCTGTCCTTCCGCAGCTTAGTCCCGCAAGCGGGGACCGCTCATTCCAACTGCCGACACCGTCGATGGCCTCCTGACCCCGCTCACGCCGACATCTGCTCCAACCCGATGGTGCGAGACGATGTTCCCGCAGGCCAGGCAGTTACCCCCTTCGCCAGTACGCCCATGGCGAACGGAAGACGTCCCGTCCTGCGTGTCGCCCCCTCCCACTAGGGATGTCTTACCCGCTGCTACGGACAGTCCATGCCGCGTGCACGGGTTCCCTCCGCTACGGGCGAACAACCTTGCGCCTCCCCGCACCCCCGCGCGCCCCCTTGTTCGACACCCCTCGCTTACGCATGGACACCCAGCGTAACCCGAAGGGCGCCGGGGCGTTGCGTCGGGCATGGTTCGGTCCGTCGCCCCCGCAGTGCCGTTCCCCCACCGGTCGCTCGCGCCGAGCGACGACGAGGTGCGGCTCTGGTACGAGAACGCGCTGGGGTGGCCCACGGTGCCCGGAGTGCCGGTGCGGCTGGCGGTGGGGGTGCGCTTCGACGTCCTGGACGTGCCCGCGGAGGCGGGACGCGCGGCGCTGGAGCGCCTGGAACGCTCGGGAGGGCTCGGCCGGGGGTTCCCGGTGGCCCTGCGGGACGACCGGATGCGGCTGCTGGTGGCAGCGGGCAGCGCGGAGGAGTTGCCGGGGCTGCTGGAGTGGCTGGACTGGGGCGCACTGGAGTTGGACCTGGTGGCGATCGGCGCGGGAGGGCTCATGGACGCCCCCTGGCCCCCTGATGCCGGTGTCAGTGTCAGTGCCGGCGGCGATGCCGGTACCGGTGCCGGTGCAGGCGCCTGTGCCGACGGCGATGCCGGTCCCACCACCCGGCCGCTCCCCCTGGGCCGTGGTGGATCGCAGGGGGCCGCCGTGTGGCTGCGGCCCCCCGAGCCGGGACATGAGGCCGAGGCCTCGCTGCCGACGCTGTCGGCGATGGGCACGAGGAGTGGTGCGCGGGGGGACGGTGACGGCCCCCCGGATCTCGTGCGGCTGGTGGACACGGTGGCGACGCAGATCCACCGGGTCCGGCTGCGGCGCGCGGATGCGGTCGCCGCCGTACGGGCCGACGGTCAGCCGTTGGCCTTCTCGTAGGCCTCGCGGATGGACGCGGGGACACGGCCGCGGTCGTTGACCTCGTAACCGTTCTCCTTCGCCCACGCGCGGATGGCCGCGGTGTCCTGGCTGCCGCCGGAAGAAGCACGCGCCTTTCCGCGACCGCCCGAAGCACGGCCCCCGGTACGACGACCGCCCTTCACGTAAGGGTCGAGAAGGCCACGGAGCTTGTCCGCATTGGCGGTGGTGAGATCGATCTCGTACGTCTTGCCGTCCAACGCGAACGTCACGGTCTCGTCCGCCTCGCCGCCGTCGAGGTCATCGACAAGAAGGACCTGAACCTTCTGTGCCACCGGATTTCCTTTCATCGATAACTTGAGGGCCGGGGTGTGCCGGCGTCCGCCGTATCGCCGCCCCTTGTTATATGCAGTACTGCAGTACTCCGGAAAGCAAACCGCTTTTGCCGTAAAAACACAAACCCCTGACAGAGACCTGCCGCCCGCATCCGGCACGGAAACGTGCGCGTTTCGGACATAGGGCACCTCGCGCAGATCACAGATGCAGAAGCATCCGGCTGTTGCCCAAGGTGTTCGGTTTCACGCGTTCGAGGCCGAGGAACTCCGCGACGCCCTCGTCATAGGAGCGCAGCAACTCCGCGTACACATCGGTGTCGACGGGCGTCTCACCGATCTCCACGAAGCCGTGCTTGCCGAAGAAGTCCACTTCGAAGGTCAGGCAGAATACGCGCCGAACGCCGAGCCAGCGGGCGGTCTCCAGCAACTTCTCCAGCAACCGGTGCCCGACGCCCGCGCCCTTCAGGCCCGGCTTCACGGCGAGAGTGCGGACTTCCGCGAGGTCTTCCCACATCACGTGCAGGGCACCGCAGCCGACCACCTCCGCGTTGTCGTCCCGTTCCGCGACCCAGAACTCCTGGATGTCCTCGTAAAGCGTCACCGTCGCTTTGTCGAGCAGGATGCGCCCGCGGACGTAGGCGTCAAGGAGCCGGCGCACGGCGGGGACATCGCTGGTGCGGGCCCGTCGGACCGTGATGGCTTTTGCGGGGACTTCAGGGCTGTCTGCGGACATGTGCGGACGCTATCGTCCGCTCCGACCCTCTGTGGAGCCGGGGTTCTCGTCGGCGGGGGTTTCCGGGAGCTGGACGATGCGGACCGCGTCGGTGAGAGCCTGACGCTGTTCCTCGCTCATCATGCCGAAGAACGCGACGAGAGCGGCGGCGGCGTTGTCGCTCTGCGACCACGCTTCGTTCATCAGCGCGGCGGCGTAGGCGGCGCGAGTGGAGACCGCCTCATATCGATAGGCCCTGCCTTCCGCCTCTCGGCGCACCCAGCCCTTCTGATGGAGATTGTCCAAAACGGTCATCACCGTGGTGTACGCGATGGACCGTTCCTTCTGAAGATCTTCCAGGACTTCCCGAACGGTCACCGGGCGGTTCCACTTCCACACCCGCGTCATGACCGCGTCTTCGAGTTCTCCCAGTGGGCGAGGCACAACTCAGAACAATAGTGGTGAATCACGACAATGGCGTGCCGAACGGGCGTGATCGCCGACAAAAACGAACAAAAAGGGCGTACGACCTTGGGTCGTACGCCGGGAGGGGGTGGCTGGGGTCAGGCTTCGTTCTCGGGGGCGGGCCGGGAGCCCTGCGCCCGCGCGAGGGCCGCGTCGACCGCGGCGTCCTCCTTGGTCTTGTTGGCGCCGCCCTGGGTCTTCACGATCACCCGGATCACGCCGATGAAGAAGACGGCCATGACGGCCGGGGGGAGGAGCGCGGAGACGTAGTCCATGGGTCCAGGGTAGGACAGCGGGGGCCGTCAGCCGACGGCCAGGTGCCGGTCCGACGGGGGCGGAGCGGGTTTGCGGCGGGGGAAGACCTCGCCGGGGGTGGGGATGGGGCGGTCGGGGGG
>NZ_JAGMUJ010000053.1 GCF_019049255.1 Streptomyces sp. AC558_RSS880
CCGTCGCGTCCGGTGAGCGTTGCCGTCAGACGAGGGACTCCACGGCGGCCGTGGCGAAGGCATGGTCCTGCTCCGGGGCGCCACCGCCGACACCGATCGCGCCGATCAGCCGGCCGTCGCGCCGGACGGGTACGCCTCCGGCAATGAACAGCAGCGGCCGGTCAAGTGCGGTGGGCAGGGTGTGGAAGAGGCCTCCGGGCTGCACGGCGTCCACGAGGTCGGCGGTCGGCGCGTTCAGCTGGAGCGCGGTGTACGCCTTGCGGGTGCTGGTCTCCCCGGAGATCAGCACGGCACGGTCGTCCCGGCGGAAGGCGAGCAGATGCCCGCCCGCGTCGAGGACGGTGACGCTGACCGTGACGCCGGCCGCGTCCGCGGCCTGATACGCCGCGCTGACCAGGGCTTCGGCCTCCGCGGTGGTGAGCGGGGTGACGGCGGTGGTGGTGCTCATGAGGGGGGGTTCTCCTTGCGGTACTCGGTGATGTCGGTGGTTCCGGGTGGGGAACCGGCGGACGGAGGGACGGCCCTGGCCCCGCGTCTGCCGGTCCTGTGGGTCAGTGGGAGACGACGGTCCGCCGCTCGGTGAGCATCGGGTCGGCGAGCACGGTGCCGGGCGGGGTGTCGCGGCGCTCGAGAGCGGCCGAGACGAACGCCAGCACCAGGGCACTCGCGGCGAGAACGGCACCGACCCAGTTGGGTGCGGTGTAGCCGAGGCCGGCCCCGATCACGAGGCCGCCGAGCCAGGCGGACAGCGCGTTGCCGAGGTTGAAGGCGCCGATGTTCAGGGCCGAGGCCAGGGTGGGGGCGCCGTGCGCCTGGTCGAGGACCCGCTTCTGCAGGGGCGGCACCGTGGCGAATCCCAGGGCGCCGATGAGGGCGATGGTGACGGCGGCGGCGATCTTGTTGTGCGCGGTCAGGGTGAAGAGCGCGAGGACGACGGCGAGGGCGCCCAGGGAGAGGTACAGCATGGGCATCAGGGCACGGTCCGCGTACCTGCCGCCGATGAGGTTGCCGCCGACCATGCCGAGGCCGAAGAGGACCAGCAGCCAGGTCACGGAGCCGTCGGCGAAGCCGGCGACGCGCGTCATCATCGGCGCGATGTAGGTGATGGCCGCGAAGACGCCACCGAATCCCAGGACGGTCATCGCCATGGCGAGCAGGACCTGGACGTTCTTCAGGGCGGCCAGTTCGTGACGTAGCCGCACGCCCTCGGCCTTGGGCATGTCGGGGACGAGCCTGGCGATGCCGGCCAGGCCGACGACGCCGAGGGCGGCGACGATGCCGAAGGTGACCCGCCAGCCGATGGACTGGCCGACGAGCGTGCCCAGCGGAACGCCGACGACATTGGCGACGGTCAGTCCGGTGAACATCAGGGCGATGGCTCCGGCCTTCTTGTCCGGGGCGACCAGGTCGGCCGCGACCACCGAGCCGATACCGAAGAAGGCGCCGTGCGCCAGCGAGGCGACCACCCGCCCGGTCAGCATGAGGCCGAAGGACGGGGCCAGCGCGGAGAGCAGGTTCCCCGCGATGAACAGTCCCATCAGCAGCATCAGCATCCGCTTGCGGGAGACCCTGGTGCCGAGCACGGTCATCAGCGGGGCGCCGAACATGACGCCCAGCGCGTAGCCGGTCACCAGATAGCCGGCGGTGGGGATGGAGACACCGAAGTCACCCGCGACCTCGGGCAGCAAGCCCATGATCACGAACTCCGTGGTTCCGATCCCGAAGGCCCCGATCGCGAGGGCCAGAAGCGCGAGAGGCATGGGGGAGAGACCTTCCCAGACGATTGCAGGAGCGCTTTGCGTGCCTCGACAATAATTGCAGACGCTGGCTACTTGCAAGCGCCGTATATTGCGGCCTTGCTCTACCCTGGTGTCAGCAGCTCCTGGACGGAGGAAACGCCCATGACAGCCACGGACCCCGCGCTCACCGCCCTCGCTCAGGGCTGGTGCGCACTCTCCCTGCTGCACGGGAGGATCGAGGCCCACATCGAGCGCGTCCTTCAGGCCCGGCACGACCTGAGCGTGCGGGAGTACTCCCTGCTCGACGTACTGAGCCGGCAGCACGACGGCGACGGGGGCCATCTGCAGATGAAGCAGGTCGCCGACGCGGTCGTGCTCAGCCAGAGCGCCACCACGCGCCTGGTCACCCGTCTCGAGGACCGCGGACTGCTGGAGCGCTACCTGTGCCCCACCGACCGCCGGGGTATCTACACCAACGTCACCGAGGCCGGTCTCAAGCTGCTGGGTGAGGCACGGCCGACCAACGACACGGCCCTGCGCGAAGCCCTCGACACGGCGGCGGAGAACCCCGACCTCGCTCCCCTGGTCCGGGCCGTGGAGACACTGAAGGCGCCGGTGCCCGCGTAGGGTGCCGGCATGGAAGATCTGGAGATACGGGCCGCGGTCGCCGACGACGTTCCCGCGATCGTCGGCATGCTCGCGGACGACCCCCTGGGCGCGCAGCGCGAGTCGCCGGACGACCTCAGCCCGTACCTGTCCGCCCTGGAGCGGCTCAGCGCCGACCCGAACCAGCACCTGGTCGTCGCGGTCCGCGAAGGACGCGTCGTCGGCACGCTTCAGCTCACGGTCGTTCCCGGACTCTCCCGCCGCGGCGCCACCCGGTCGATCATCGAAGCGGTCCGCGTCCACGCGGACGAGCGCGGCAGCGGACTGGGAAGCCGGCTCGTCGAGTGGGCGATCGACGCGTCCCGCCGCGAGGGCTGCCAACTGGTCCAGCTGACCTCCGACAACACCCGGACCGCTGCCCACCGCTTCTACGAGCGACTCGGCTTCACGGCCTCCCACGTGGGCTTCAAACTGCCGCTGTGACGAAGGGGCCGGGTCCTGTTCCACGTGAAACAGGACCCGCGTCCACTCCCTGGCGGCCGGGAGCTAGCCGATACCCCGCCATCCCTCCGGATCCACGCCGCCCGGCACAGGAGCCCCCTCGTCGTACGGCTGACGCGTGAACACGAACGAGCCCAGGTCGAGATGGCTCAGCGCCCCGTCCGACCGCCGTACGGGCTTCAGGAGTTCTCCGGCGTAGTAGCCCTCCAGGCCCACCCAGGTGCCGTCCTCCGTCGGGCGGAAACGCGAGCGTCGGCCGTTGCCGGACAACGGCTCCAACGAGACGAGGCCGTCGGCCGAGAGCCGGAGCGCGAACGCGGACGTCCCCCAGTACCACTGCCCCACCAGCTCCAGTGCCGCCGGATCCGCCTCTCGCAGCGGCTGCCAGGGAGCCGGGATACGCGGTTCCGCCTCGGCGACGATCCGGACGAGGTCGGCCGCGACCGTGAACGGCGCTGGCCCGGACGTGCAGTTGGCCAGGACCACCGCGCCCACGTCGTCCGCCACGCTGATCGTGAGGCAGGCGAGGAAGCCCGGCAGCGAACCCGTGTGCCCGACGAGGGAGCGTCCGTGCTGGTGACGGATCTCCATGCCCAGGCAGTACGCGTAGCCGCTCGCCACGTCCGCCGCCTCGACCGGCGCGGCCGGTGTCCTCATCTCCCGCAACGACTCGGCGCTCAGCACCCGTTCGTCGCCCTCGACCAGGAAGGCGGCGAAGCGCGCCAGATCACCTGCGGTGGACCACAGTTGTCCGGCGGGCGCCATCACCCCGAGATCCTCCAAGGGCTCGGGCAGCATCACATCGGCCCACGGATGCACCGCCCAGCCACCCGCGTGCGGCGCTTCCGCGCGCACAGTCGTGCGACGCAGGCCCAGAGGTGCGAGTACTTCCCGCCGAAGCACCTCCTCCCACGGGGCACCGCGCAGCTTCTCGACCAGGGCGCCGAGCAACGCGTATCCGGGGTTCGAGTAGTGGAACCGCCGGCCGACGGGGTGCACCAGGGGCCGCTCGCCCAGCACGTCGGCGAGGCCTGGACGCAGGGACCCGGGGGTCCGTTCCCACCAGGGCCCGGGGGTCTCGGCGGCCAGCCCGCCGCTGTGGGCGAGCAGTTCGGCGACGGTCGCCCCGCCCACGCCCGTGTCCGGCAGGTGCTTCTCCAGCGGGTCGGCGAGATCGAGCGCTCCCTCGTCACGCAGCCGGAGCACCAGAACGGCGGTGAAGGTCTTGGTGATCGAACCGATCCGGTACTGCACGTGCTCGTCCGGAGCATGTCCTTCCACCGACGTCCGCGCTCCCGTCCACACGGCCTTCCCGCCCCGCACCACGGCCGCGACGAGTGACGGCGCGCGTCCTTCGCTCTGGGCGACGGCGATCCTGTGCAGCAGCGCCCGCCGCGTACCGGGCAGCAGTTCTTCCTGATGAGGTGTCGTCATGCCCTCAGTTCAGCAGGAACGGATCAGGTTTGTGCCATGTCCACGAAGCGCGAGTAGTGGCCCTGGAAGGCGACCGTGATCGTGGCCGTCGGACCGTTACGGTGCTTCGCCACGATCAGGTCCGCCTCACCCGCGCGCGGGGACTCCTTCTCGTAGGCGTCCTCGCGGTGCAGCAGGATGACCATGTCGGCGTCCTGCTCGATGGAACCGGACTCACGCAGGTCGGAGACCATCGGCTTCTTGTCCGTGCGCTGCTCGGGGCCACGGTTGAGCTGGGAGAGCGCGATGACCGGGATCTCCAGCTCCTTGGCGAGCAGCTTGAGGTTACGGGACATGTCCGAGACCTCCTGCTGACGGCTCTCGGACCGTTTACCGCCGGACTGCATCAGCTGGAGGTAGTCGATGACGACCAGCTTCAGGTCATTGCGCTGCTTGAGGCGACGGCACTTGGCGCGGATCTCCATCATCGACAGGTTCGGGGAGTCGTCGATGTAGAGCGGTGCCGCCGAGACGTCCGGCATCCGGCGCGCCAGGCGGGTCCAGTCCTCGTCGGTCATCGTGCCGGAGCGCATGTGGTGCAGGGCGACCCGGGCCTCGGCGGACAGCAGGCGCATCGCGATCTCGTTGCGCCCCATCTCGAGCGAGAAGATGACACTCGGCAGGTTGTTCTTGATGGAGGCGGCCCGCGCGAAGTCCAGGGCGAGCGTCGACTTGCCCATCGCGGGACGCGCGGCGATGACGATCATCTGTCCCGGGTGCAGGCCGTTGGTGAGCGAGTCGAAGTCGGTGAACCCGGTGGGCACCCCGGTCATCTCGCCGCTGCGCGATCCGATCGCCTCGATCTCGTCGAGCGCGCCCTCCATGATGTCGCCGAGCGGCAGGTAGTCCTCGCTGGTGCGCTGCTCGGTGACCGCGTAGATCTCCGCCTGCGCGCGGTTGACGATCTCGTCGACGTCGTCGTCGGCCGCGTATCCCATCTGCGTGATGCGCGTGCCGGCCTCGACCAGGCGGCGCAGCACGGCACGCTCGTGCACGATCTCCGCGTAGTAGGCCGCGTTGGCCGCCGTGGGCACCGTCTGGACGAGGTTGTGCAGATACGAGGCCCCGCCGACCTTGTTGATCTCACCGCGCTTGGTCAGCTCCGCGGCGATGGTGATGGGGTCGGCCGGCTCGCCCTTGGCGTAGACGTCGAGGATGGCCGTGTAGATGGTCTCGTGGGCCGGCTTGTAGAAGTCGTGGCCCTTGAGGACCTCGACGACGTCGGCGATGGCGTCCTTGGACAGCAGCATGCCGCCCAGCACGGACTGCTCGGCCTCGAGGTCCTGCGGCGGCACCCTTTCGAACGCGGAGCCTCCGCCGTCCCACACACCGTTGTCCCGGCCGCGGTCGTGCTGCTCGTCGCGGCCCCTGCCCCGGTCCTCGCGGCGCCGGGAAGCGGGCAGACGATCACTGGGTCCGCTCTCGGCCCACGGGTCGTCCAAGGGCTCGGAAATGCTCACCGAGCCACCTCCTCCCGTCCGCCGGAACGGACCTCGCCGTGCCTCTCTGTTCTACGGCACGGCACTGACAGATAAGAGGCCCAACTCCAGTTGTCGTGCGCCGGATTTGTGGCGTTTCTGAAACCGGTGGACGGAGCGAGCGCCGGACCACCGTAGGCCCGTCGGCACCGACAGCCAATCTGGTTATCCACAGGCCATGTGGACGACCGGCCCAATGCTGTGGAGAACTCGGCGAAACCTGTGCACGAGCCGGTGGACAGCCCTGTGAACAAGCCCGCACCTTTGACGCCGACAAGGCTTTGACCTGCGAGTTCATCGTCCACCGGCTGTGCAGAAGAAAAAGTTTCCCAGTCGGATCAAGATCGGTTCATGCGGTGTACGCAAGCCCACACCCAGAGCCACAAAGTAAGGGTCTCCAAAGCTTTGCATCTCTTACCTGTGGACGATTAGATTGGTGCACATGACACAGGCCCCCGCGCGGCCCGGAGCCGCTCGACGGCAGCATGACCGCGAGATCGTCATGCTGGCAGTCCCCGCCTTCGGCGCCCTCGTCGCCGAGCCGCTCTTCGTCATGGCGGACAGCGCCATCGTCGGCCATCTGGGCACGGCACAGCTCGCCGGTCTCGGCGTCGCCTCGGCCCTCCTGATGACCGCCGTCAGCGTCTTCGTCTTCCTGGCCTACGCCACCACGGCCGCCGTAGCCCGGCGCGTCGGAGCCGGCGACCTCCCGTCGGCCATCCGCCAGGGCATCGACGGAATCTGGCTGGCCCTGCTCCTCGGCGCCACCGTCATGGCCGTCGTCCTGCCCACGGCACCCGCCCTCGTGGACCTCTTCGGCGCCTCCGACACAGCGGCCCCCTACGCGACCACCTATCTGCGGATCTCCGCACTCGGCATACCGGCCATGCTGATCGTGCTCGCCGCGACCGGTGTCCTCCGCGGACTGCAGAACACCAGGACACCGCTCTACGTCGCCCTCGCCGGCTTCATCGCCAACGGTGTGCTCAATGTCGCGCTGGTCTACGGCGCCGGCCTCGGCATCGCGGGCTCCGCCTGGGGCACCGTCATCGCCCAGTGCGGCATGGCCGCGGTCTATCTGGCCGTGGTGCTGCGCGGGGCGCGCAGGCACGGGGCATCGCTGCGGCCGGACGCCGCGGGCATCAGGGCGTCCGCCCAAGCGGGCGTTCCGCTGCTGGTGCGCACCCTCTCACTCCGGGCGATCCTGATGATCACGACAGCCGTCGCCGCACGTCTCGGCGACTCCGACATCGCGGCCCACCAGATCATCCTCTCCCTGTGGAGCCTGCTCGCCTTCGCGCTGGACGCCATCGCCATCGCCGGGCAGGCCATCATCGGGCGTTATCTGGGTGCCGGCGACGTCCGGGGTGCCCGTGAGGCATGCCGCCGCATGGTCGAGTGGGGCATCGCGGTCGGTGTCGTCCTCGGCGTCCTGGTGGTGCTCGCCCGACCGGTCTTCCTGCCCCTGTTCACCAGTGACGCCACGGTCACGGACGCTGCCCTGCCCGCCCTGGTGCTGGTGGCGTTGTCCCAGCCGATCTGCGGCATCGTCTTCGTCCTGGACGGGGTCCTGATGGGCGCGGGCGACGGACCGTATCTGGCCTGGGCGATGCTGCTGACCCTCGCGGTGTTCACTCCCGCCGCCCTGCTGGTTCCCTCGCTCGGGGGCGGACTCACCGCGCTGTGGGCCACGATGACGCTCATGATGACCGTGCGGATGCTGACCCTGTGGCTCCGTACTCGCTCCGGCCGCTGGATCGTCACGGGTGCCGCACGCTGACCGTTTCACGTGGAACACGGCGATGGGGGCCGCACCCCGAAGGGTGCGGCCCCCATGCTCACTGCTTCAGCGAGCGCGGCACTCAGCCGGCGACGACCTCGATGCTGACCTTGGCGGCCACCTCGGGGTGCAGACGCACGGACGTCTCGTGGGCGCCCAGCGTCTTGATCGGCGAGCCCAGCTCGATGCGGCGCTTGTCGACCTCGGGACCACCGGCGGACTTGATCGCCGAAGCGATGTCGGCCGGGGTGACGGAACCGAAGAGACGACCGGCGTCGCCGGAGCGGACGGCCAGGCGGACCTTGACGCCCTCGAGCTGGGCCTTCACCTGGTTGGCCTGCTCGATGGTCTGGATCTCGTGGATCTTGCGAGCACGGCGGATCTGCTCGACGTCCTTCTCGCCACCCTTGGTCCAGCGGATCGCGAGCTTCCGCGGAACCAGGTAGTTGCGAGCGTAACCGTCCTTGACGTCGACGACGTCGCCCGCGGCACCGAGGCCGGAGACCTCGTGGGTGAGGATGATCTTCATGAGTCGGTCACCCTTCCCTTATCGCGCGGTGGAGGTGTAGGGCAGCAGCGCCATCTCACGGCTGTTCTTGACGGCCGTGGCGACGTCACGCTGGTGCTGCGTGCAGTTGCCGGTCACGCGGCGGGCACGGATCTTGCCGCGGTCGGAAATGAACTTCCGCAGCATGTTCGTGTCCTTGTAGTCCACGTACGTGACCTTGTCCTTGCAGAATGCGCAGACCTTCTTCTTAGGCTTGCGCACAGGCGGCTTCGCCATGATGTTTCTCCTGTGTGATCAAGAAGTGTGGGTACGGCCCGCCTAGAAGGGGGGCTCGTCCGAGTAGCCGCCGCCGCTGCCGCCGGAGCCACCGCCCCAGCCACCGCCGCCGCCACCCTGCTGGCCACCGGCGGGAGCGCCGGTCGCCCACGGGTCGTCGGCGGGAGCGCCGCCGCCCTGCTGGCCACCGCCGGGGCCGCCGCCCCAGCCGCCGCCACCCTGGCCGCCACCGCCGCCGTAGCCGCCGCCACCCTGGCCACCGCGACCGGTGGTCTTGGTGACCTTGGCCGTGGCGTTGCGCAGGCTGGCGCCGACTTCCTCGACGTCCAGCTCGTAGACCGTGCGCTTGACGCCCTCACGGTCCTCGTAGGACCGCTGCTTCAGCCGGCCCTGCACGATGACGCGCATGCCTCGCTGGAGCGACTCGGCGACGTTCTCCGCCGCCTGACGCCAGACCGAGCAGGTCAGGAACAGGCTCTCGCCGTCCTTCCACTCGTTCGTCTGACGGTCGAAGGTGCGGGGAGTCGACGCGACACGGAACTTCGCGACGGCCGCACCGGACGGGGTGAAGCGCAGCTCGGGGTCGTCGACAAGATTGCCGACGACCGTGATGACGGTCTCGCCTGCCATGGGGAACCTCTCGGCGGGTTTGCTGCTGGCTGCTTGTGCTGCTACTCGGGTCCCGGGACCAGCTGAGCGGAAGAGCTCAGTGGGTCTCGGGGCGGAGGACCTTGGTCCGGAGGACCGACTCGTTCAGGTTCATCTGGCGGTCGAGCTCCTTGACGACCGCAGGCTCGGCCTGCAGGTCGATGACCGAGTAGATGCCCTCGGGCTTCTTCTTGATCTCGTACGAGAGACGACGACGGCCCCAGGTGTCGACCTTCTCGACCTTTCCGCCGCCGTCACGGACGACAGAGAGGAAGTTCTCGATCAGCGGGGAGACAGCGCGCTCCTCGGTGTCGGGGTCGAGGATGACCATCACCTCGTAGTGACGCATGTGGAACCCACCTCCTTTGGACTCAGCGGCCACGGTCGTTCCGTGGCAGGAGGGTCGTGATGCGTTGCTGCAACGATGCCTGTCAGTAAAACAGCCGCCACTGACAATCGAGGCCGGGCGGCGATCTCCCAGGTCGGCCGGGACGGACCGTGGCCCTTCCTCGACTCGCCTGGCTCTGTCCGGACAGACACCGGTGCGGACGGTACAGAGTACCCGCACAGCAGCTTCCGGTTGAAATCCGGCCGCGGGGACAGTCAATCTGTACACATCGGGTGTGTACGGCGCTACGATCCGCCGCCTTTCGCAGGAGGTGCCCCATGGCACAGGCATTGCGACCCAACACCACCGGAGGCCTTTTCGCCACGGACGGCAAGTCCCACCCGCTCCAGGACACCCTCATGGCGGTGACCCTGGTGCTGGGCATCACGTCCTTCATCACGGCGATGTTCCACCATCTGCACCTGCTCAGCTCCTGGACCGGCCTGGTGGGGATCCTCATCGGCGCGTACGGCCAATGGATCTCGGTGACGACCCGCGAGCGCTTCGGCCTCGTCCTGGGCCTCGGTGCCGCGGCGGTCGGGTTCTTCCTGGGCATGGCGCACGGGGGCCTCTTCGGCGGGCTCTTCGACTGACGTCGGACACCACTCTTTTTCGAACACCACCGAACGCCCCGGCCGGCGACGGGCCGGGGCGAAGGTCCCGTGCGCCCAACCGGGGCGCCCCCGAGGCGCAGTAGGCTTCGCGCGAGAGCCGGAGCCCCTGAACCCATGGGGACACACCAGCCCGAGGAGCGCCCCGAATGAGCCTGACCCTGAGGACCATCAGCCGAGAGCAGCATCTGGCCTACATCCAGAGCCTGCCGTCGGCGAGTCACATGCAGGTCCCGGCCTGGGCCGATGTCAAGGCGGAATGGCGCTCGGAGAACCTCGGCTGGTTCGACGACCGGACCGGTGAGCTGGTCGGTGCCGGTCTCGTCCTCTACCGGCAGCTGCCCAAGATCAAGCGCTACCTCGCCTATCTGCCCGAGGGCCCGGTCATCAACTGGTTCGCGCCGAATCTTCAGGAGTGGATCGAGCCGATGCTCGCCCATCTGAAGCAGCAGGGCGCGTTCTCGGTGAAGATGGGCCCGCCGGTGATCATCCGGCGCTGGGAGGCCTCGACCATCAAGAAGGGCATCCAGGACCAGGACGTGAAGCGCCTGCGCGACCTGGAGGCCGACTTCATCGAGCCCCGCGCCTTCGAGGTCGCCGACAAGCTGCGCCGTATGGGCTGGCAGCAGGGTGAGGACGGCGGCGCCGGATTCGGAGACGTCCAGCCCCGCTACGTCTACCAGGTGCCGCTGGCCAACCGTGCCCTGGAAGAGGTCCACAAGAACTTCAACCAGCTGTGGCGCCGCAACATCAAGAAGGCGGAGAAGGCCGGCGTCGAGGTCGTCCAGGGCGGTTACAACGATCTGCCCGAGTGGCAGCGGCTGTACGAGATCACGGCCGTGCGCGACCACTTCCGGCCCCGCCCGCTGTCGTACTTCCAGCGCATGTGGACGGCCCTCAACACCGAGGACCCCAACCGCATGCGGCTGTACTTCGCCCGGCACAACGGCGTGAACCTGTCCGCGGCGACGATGCTGATCGTCGGCGGGCACGTCTGGTACTCCTACGGCGCCTCCGACAACATCGGCCGCGAGGTCCGGCCCTCGAACGCGATGCAGTGGCGGATGCTGCGCGACGCCTACGCGCTCGGCGCGACCGTCTACGACCTGCGCGGCATCTCCGACTCGCTGGACGAGACCGACCACCTCTTCGGTCTGATCCAGTTCAAGGTGGGCACCGGCGGCCAGGCCGCCGAGTACCTCGGCGAGTGGGACTTCCCGCTGAACAAGCTGCTCCACAAGGCGCTCGACATCTACATGTCGCGCCGCTGACCCCTGTTGCGCCGCTCCGACGGCTCCATAAGCTCCCATACCTCTGATACACCGCAGCCACGAGAAAGGTTCCAGGTCCGGCCATGGCGCTCACGCTCTACGTCGACACCGCGCGCTGGCGGGCGCATCACAAGCACGTGCAGGAGCAGTTCCCTGGGCTGGTCCCGGTCTGCAAGGGCAACGGCTACGGCTTCGGCCACGAGCGGCTGGCCGAGGAGGCCACCCGGCTGGGCTCGGACGTCCTCGCGGTCGGCACGACGTACGAGGCCGCCCGGATCAAGGACTGGTTCGGCGGTGACCTGCTGGTGCTGACGCCGTACCGGCGCGGCGAGGAGCCGGTGCCGCTGCCCGACCGGGTCATCCGCTCGGTGTCGTCCGTCGACGGCGTGTACGGCCTGGTCGGCGCCCGGGTGGTCATCGAGGTGATGTCCTCGATGAAGCGGCACGGCATCAGCGAGCAGGACCTGCCCCAGCTGCACTCGGCGATAGAGAACGTCCGGCTGGAGGGCTTCGCCATCCACCTGCCGCTGGACCGCACCGACGGCTCGGACGCCGTCGAGGAGGTCATCGGCTGGATGGACCGCCTGCGGGCGGCCCGTCTCCCGCTGCACACCATGTTCGTGAGCCATCTCAAGGCCGACGACCTCGCCCGGCTGCAGCAGCAGTTCCCGCAGACCCGCTTCCGCGCCCGGATCGGCACCCGGCTCTGGCTGGGGGACCACGAGGCCACCGAGTACCGGGGCGCGGTGCTGGACGTCACCCGCGTCGCCAAGGGGGACCGGTTCGGCTACCGGCAGCAGAAGGCCGCCTCCGACGGCTATCTGGTGGTCGTGGCGGGTGGTACGTCGCACGGGGTGGGCCTGGAGGCCCCCAAGGCCCTGCACGGCGTCATGCCGCGCGCCAAGGGCGTCGCCCGCGCCGGCCTCGCCACGGTCAACCGGAACCTTTCGCCGTTCGTCTGGGGCGGCAAGCAGCGCTGGTTCGCCGAACCGCCGCACATGCAGGTGTCGATCCTGTTCGTGCCCGCGGACGCGCCGGAACCGAAGGTGGGCGAGGAACTGGTGGCCCACCTCCGGCACACCACCACGCAGTTCGACCGGCTGCTCGACCGCTGACAGCGAGAAGGCCGTACACGGTTCTCCCGCGTACGGCCTTTCCTCTGCCCTGAGCGGGCGTCACCCTCTTGACTGTTCGCTCAGAGCGAACCTCCGGCGGCTTCCTTCCTGCCCCATTCGACCGGGGTCCCCTCGAAGTGGGCCGCGTGCCGCGCCGGGTGAGCCGCGGGTCCGAGCACGAACACGTCCTCCGCCCCGTCCAGCACCCCGCCCGAGGGGTCGTCGTCACCGGACCGGCGCACCGGGTCCCGCTCTGGCATCAGGATGTCGCGCAGGACCATGGCACACAGGTAGAGCGTCCCCAGCAGGTGCACGCCGATCGCCCAGTGGTAGCCGTCGGTGGGCAGTCCCTTGTGGGCGTCCCCGCTGGTCGTGTAGGCGAGGTACATCCAGATACCCAGGAAGTAGACCACCTCGCAGACCTGCCAGACGAGGAAGTCCCGCCACTTCGGCCGGGCTAGGGCCGCCAGCGGCACCAGCCACAGGACGTACTGCGGCGAGTAGACCTTGTTGGTGAGGATGAACGCCGCGACGATCAGGAAGGCGAGCTGGGCGAAACGCGGCCGGCGGGGAGCCATGAGCGCGAGCGCCGCGACACCCGCGCAGCACAGCAGCATCAGCGCCGTGGCGAGCGTGTTGACCGTGTCGGTGCTCAGCGGGTCGTCCGAGTTCTGCGCCAGGATCAGCCAGAAGGACCCGAAGTCGACGCCCCGCTCCTGGCTGAACGTGTAGAACTTCGACCAGCCGTCGAACGCGAAGAGCATCACGGGCCCGTTCACGACGAGCCAGGCGACGGCCGCGCCACCGAGGGCCGTGCCGTACTCCCGCCACCGTCCCGCGCGCCAGCACAGCACCAGCAGCGGCCCGAGCAGCAGCACGGGGTAGAGCTTGGCGGCCGTGGCGAGCCCGAGGAGGACGCCGAAGGCGAGGGAACGCCCGCGCGACCACATCAGCATCGCGGCGGCCGTCAGAGCGACCGCCAGCAGGTCCCAGTTAATGGTCGCGGTCAGCGCGAAGGCCGGTGCCAGCGCGACCAGCAGGCCGTCCCAGGGCCGCCGCCCGTGCGTACGGGTCACACAGACCGCGATGACGGACGCGCACGCCATCAACATCCCGGCGTTGACCATCCAGTACCACTGCTCCTGGTCCTGGATGCTGCCGCTGCCGGGGGTGAGCCAGGCGGCGACCTCCATGAACAGGCCGGTCAGCACCGGGTACTCGAGGTACTGCATGTCCCCGGGGAGCCTGTCGAAGTACGGCACCAGCCCGTCGGCGAAGCCGCGCCCCTGGTAGAGGTGCGGGATGTCCGAGTAGCACGCATGCGTGTACTGGGAACTGGCGCCGAAGAACCAGGCGCCGTTGTAGCAGGGCGCCTTCTGCACCAGGCCGAGGACGAACATGCCGATCGCCACGAGTGCGATCACCCGCACCGGGGTCCACCAGGAGGTCCCGGTCAGAGCGCGCCGCCCGAGCGGACCGCCGATCAGCTCGCTGCCGGCCGCGGCGACCCGGTCCTCCTCGGTCGGCCGCACCGGCTCCGGCTCCGGCTCGTGGACGCTCGCTTGCGTCGATTCTCCACTGGGCATGCCGCACATCCTGCCGCATATGGCTGGGGATACGCCGAGGGCCGCCGCACCCGGAGGTACGGCGGCCCATGTTTCACGTGAAACACCCAAGCCAGGCGATAAGCCGACTAACCGAAGAGACCGCCATCACTTCCGTTGCCGTTGCCTCTGCTGTTTCCGGTGTCGCTGCTGGTCGTGGGATCCGGCGAGCTGGTCGCACCCCCGTCGGTGCCGCCGCTGTCCGTGCCGCCCACATCGGTGCCGCCCGATTCATCGCCGTCGTCTTCGCAGTTGAAGCCGAACGGCCCACACGTGGCGGTATTGGTCGGTGACGGTGGCGTGACCTCGGTCTGCGTGGGCGACGGAGGCGCCGTCGGCGTCTCCTTCTCCTCTTCCTCGGTCTCCGTGGCGGTCGGAGTGGGAGACGGCGCTCCGATCCCGTCCGCGATCTCGCCGATCTTCTCGGCCTTGGGGAATCCGGGGTCGTCCTCGCCCTTCAGCGCGACCTTCATGTACTCGGTCCAGATCTGCGTGGGAACGTCACCACCGTGGATGGACTCATCACCCGCCGTGCCGTTCATGGAGAGCAGTTCGTGGTCCTTGGGGTCCTCGCGGAACATGGCGACCGCGGTCGCGAGCTGCTGGGTGTAGCCGACCCACCACGCGGACTTGTTCTTGTCGGTCGTACCCGTCTTGCCGGCTGCTGCACGCCCCAGCCCTTGCGCCCTGTAACCGGTACCGTTCTCGATCACGTTCTCGAGGACATTGGTGATGTTGTGCGCCACGTTCTCCGACATCGCCTGCTTGATGCGCGGCTTCTCGAAGTTGGGAAGCTCCGTCCCCTTGTGCTTGACGGCGGTCACCGAGTACGGGTCGGCCTGCTTGCCGGACGCCGCGAAGGTCGCGTAGGCGTCGGCCATGCGGATCGCGCTGGGAGTCGACGTGCCCAGGGCGAACGACGCGTTGAGGTCGGCGAAGCTGTCCTTCAGGATGCCGGACTTCTCGGCGACGTCCGCCACGTTCTTCATTCCCACGTCCATGCCGAGCTGCACGAAGGGGGTGTTGACGGACTGCTCCATCGCCTTGTGCAGGGTGATGTAACCCCACTTGTAGTCGGTCTCGTTCTCCTGGAAGAAGGGCGTGTTGTCCTTCTTGAGGACGAGGGAGCCGTCGTTGTTCCTGATCTGCAGGTGGTCGTTGCCGTTGTACTTGCTCTGCGGTGAGACGCCTTCACCATTGGTCTTGTACGTGCCGTGCTCCATCGCGGCGGCCAGCACGAACGGCTTCCACGTCGAGCCGACGGGGACACCCGAGGTGTCCGCGTTGTTGTTGAAGTGACCGTTCTCGAAGCCGGCACCACCGTAGAGAGCGACGATCGCACCGTCATTCGGCTTCACCGACGCCGCGCCGAACTGGACGTGCTGGTCCTTCTCGCGCTTCTCCGGGTCGAGCTTCTCCTTCTCGACCTTCTTCACGGCCTTGGCCAGCGCGTCGACCTTGTCCTTCTCGAAGGTCGTGTAGATCTGGTAGCCGCCCTGGTCGAACTGCGCCTCCGTGATGTCGGAGTTCTTCAGGACGTAGCGCTTCGCCGTGTCGACGAGGTAGCTGATCTGGCCGGTCATGCCCTTGACCGCCTTGCGGCCCTGGGGCTCGGGGTACTCCTTGGTCGCCTCCTGGTACTCGGCGTCCGAGAGGTGCTCGTCCGCGTGCATCTGCTCGAGGATCCAGCCCCAGCGCTCCTCGGACCGCTCACGGTTCTTCTCCGCGGTGGCGGAGGAGTCGAGGTTCGTGTTGCCCGCCGGGTCGTAGTACGTCGGCCCCTTGAGCAGGGCGGCGAGGAAGGCGCACTCGCTGGGCGTGAGATCGACCGCGTCCTTGCCGTAGTAGGTCTGGGCGGCGGCCTGGATGCCGTAGGCGCCACGTCCGTAGTACGAGGTGTTCAGGTAGCCCTGGAGGATCTCGGCCTTGGACATCTTGGTGCCCACCTTGATCGAGATGAACATCTCCTTGAACTTCCGGGAGATCGTCTGATCCTGGCTCAGGTAGGTGTTCTTCACGAACTGCTGGGTGATCGTCGAGCCACCCTGAGTGTCACCGCCCGTGGCCATGTTGCCGAGCGCCCGGGCGATACCCATGGGATCGATGCCCGAGTCGTCGTAGAAGCTCTTGTTCTCGGCCGAGATCACCGCCCACTGCATGGCCTCGGGGATGCGGTCGATCGTGACGTTCTGCCGGTTCTGGCCGCTGCCGGTGGCGACCATCTGGGTCTCGTCGGCCCAGTAGTAGACGTTGTTCTCGGACAACGCCATGGCGTTCTCCTCGCTGGGCACGCTCACCATCGCGTACCCGATCCCCGCCACGGCGACCAGGCTGCCGAAGAATGCGAGACACAGCCCGGACACGAGCTTCCAGGACGGCATCCAGCGGCGCCAGCCGTCCTTGTCCCAGCGCGGATAGTCGATGATCCGCTTCTTTCCGGGAGGGGCCGCACGCCCCCCGCCCCGGCCGGGGCCTGCGGTGCCGGCACGGCGGCCCCCGCCTCTCTGTGCCGCGCGTCGCGCCTCGGCACGGCTGCCGTACGTACGTTCCTCACCCCCCGAGCCGCGGGAGCCCGACCCATAGGAATCGGACGGAGACCCGGTGGCGCCTCGCGGTGCCGCGCGGCGGCCGGAGGACGAACCGGACTGGCCGCGTCGGGCCGCGGCACGTCCGCCTCCCTGCGGCTGCGGCGGTTTGCGACGGTGCTCGCTCATCGAACGACTACTCCTCGGGCAGGCGCACCTTTGCGCGCCTGGAAGCGGCGGCTGGTTTCCGGTCCCCCCGAAGTACGGATGCGGCGCTTCGCGCATTCACCCGTACTACACCGGGGACCAAGACGCCCCCGGGCGTCACTCGGTTCCCGGTGGTGTGCATGGCGCACAGACTACGCACCGCCAAAACCCGCCGAGCACAGAAGTTCACCTCAAATCAGGCAACTTGCTCTCGATGAATCGGTGATGTGATCCCGTTCACCTTTTTCCCCCTTGTCGCATCCGGGAGGCCGTTCTATCGTCGTGATGTATCGAGTCGATACATCAGCTCGGCATAAAGACGGCGACGAGCCGCACACGAGCCCGTCACGGCGTGACCGCGGCAGAGAGGAGGCGACGATGAGCCGGCGTTCCGGGATCCTCGAGTTCGCCGTACTCGGCCTGCTCCGCGAATCTCCGATGCACGGCTATGAGCTGCGCAAACGACTCAATACGTCACTGGGTGTGTTCCGTGCGTTCAGCTACGGGACGCTCTACCCCTGCCTCAAGACGCTGCTCGCCAACGGCTGGTTGATCGAGGAACCGGGGAACACCACCGAGGACGCCCTCGCAGCCCCGCTCGCGGGGCGCCGCGCCAAGATCGTCTACCGGTTGACGGCGGAGGGTAAGGAGCACTTCGAGCAGCTGCTCTCCCAGACGGGACCGGACGCGTACGAGGACGAGACCTTCGCCGCGCGGTTCGCCTTCTTCGGGCAGACGTCGCGCGACGTACGCATGCGCGTGCTCGAGGGCCGCCGCAGCCGGCTGGAGGAGCGCCTCGAGAAGATGCGCGCCTCCCTGGCCCGGACCCGGGAGCGCCTCGACGACTACACGCTCGAGCTCCAGCGCCACGGAATGGAGTCCGTGGAGCGCGAAGTGCGCTGGCTGAACGAGCTCATCGAGAGCGAGCGGGCCGGGCGGGACCTGAAGGGATCCGCCACCGGGGGGCCCGCTCAGCAGGACACCACATCTGGAGCGACGGGCGGCCTGCCCCGGACCGGGGACGACCCCCGGCCGGATACGCCCGACGACACCGCCACGTGAGACCCCTGAAGGGCCTCACTCGTACACACAGGGAGCAACCGGAATGGGTTCGGTTCGCGTAGCCATCGTCGGCGTGGGCAACTGCGCCGCATCGCTGGTGCAGGGCGTCGAGTACTACAAGGACGCCGACCCGGCGTCCAAGGTCCCGGGCCTGATGCACGTCCAGTTCGGCGACTATCACGTCCGTGACATCGAGTTCGTCGCCGCCTTCGACGTGGACGCCAAGAAGGTCGGCCTGGACCTCGCGGACGCCATCGGCGCCTCCGAGAACAACACCATCAAGATCTGCGACGTGCCGAACAGCGGCGTCCAGGTCCAGCGTGGCCACACCCTCGACGGTCTCGGCAAGTACTACCGGGAGACCATCGAGGAATCCGCCGAGGCCCCGGTCGACGTCGTCCAGGTCCTCAAGGACAAGCAGGTCGACGTCCTCGTCTGCTACCTGCCCGTCGGCTCCGAGGACGCGGCGAAGTTCTACGCCCAGTGCGCCATCGACGCCAAGGTCGCCTTCGTCAACGCCCTCCCGGTCTTCATCGCCGGCACCAAGGAGTGGGCGGACAAGTTCACCGAGGCGGGCGTCCCGATCGTCGGTGACGACATCAAGTCGCAGGTCGGCGCCACCATCACGCACCGCGTCATGGCGAAGCTGTTCGAGGACCGCGGTGTCGTCCTGGACCGCACGATGCAGCTGAACGTCGGCGGCAACATGGACTTCAAGAACATGCTCGAGCGCGACCGCCTCGAGTCCAAGAAGATCTCCAAGACGCAGGCCGTCACCTCGCAGATCCCCGACCGGGACCTCGGCGAGAAGAACGTCCACATCGGCCCGTCCGACTACGTCGCCTGGCTGGACGACCGCAAGTGGGCCTACGTCCGCCTCGAGGGCCGTGCCTTCGGTGACGTCCCGCTGAACCTGGAGTACAAGCTCGAGGTCTGGGACTCCCCGAACTCGGCCGGTGTCATCATCGACGCCCTGCGCGCCGCGAAGATCGCCAAGGACCGGGGCATCGGCGGCCCGATCCTCTCGGCGTCCTCGTACTTCATGAAGTCCCCGCCGGTGCAGTACTTCGACGACGAGGCCCGCGCGAACGTCGAGAAGTTCATCCAGGGCGAGGTCGAGCGCTAAGACCTCCCTCTTGTGGGCAGTTGAGGGTCTCCGGGTCGTACGACCCGGAGACCCTCTTCGTATGTGAGGCTGTGCCCCATGGCCGTCGTCCGTGACCTGCGCGTTCTGCTGTGCCTCCAGGGCTTCAGGCGCCTGCTCGCCGTCCGGCTGCTCTCCCAGGGCGCCGACGGCGTCTTCCAGGTCGCGCTCGCCGCCTACGTGGTCTTCTCCCCCGAGAAGCAGACGTCGGCCACGGCGATCGCCTCCGCGATGGCGGTCCTGCTCCTCCCGTACTCCGTGGTCGGCCCCTTCGCGGGAGTCCTCCTGGACCGCTGGCGCCGCCGCCAGGTCTTCCTCTACGGCAACCTGCTGCGCGCCCTGATGGCCTCGGTGACCGCCCTCCTGATCCTCGGCCGGGTGCCCGACTGGCTTCTCTTCGTCGCCGCCCTGTGCGTCACGGGCGTCAACCGCTTCGTCCTCGCCGGGCTGTCCGCCGCGCTGCCTCGCGTGGTGGACAGCGAGCGGCTGGTCGTCGCCAACTCCCTGTCCCCGACCGCCGGAACGCTCGCCGCGACCGCGGGCGGTGGTCTCGCCTTCGTCGTCCGCCTGGTCGTCGCCGACTCCGACGCGGCCGTGGTGCTCGTGGGCGCCGCGCTGTACCTGTGCGCGGCTGTGGCATCGCTCCGCATCGCGAAGGAACTGCTCGGTCCCGACCGCGCGTTGGTACACCCCCGGCTGGCCACGGCACTCACCGGGACCGCTCGGGACCTGGTGGCGGGCGTACGGCACCTCACCGCGCCCCGGCGCAGGGAGGCCGCCTGGGCGCTCACGGCTATGTCGCTCATGCGGTTCTGCTACGGCGCGATGCTCGTCATGCTGCTGATGCTCTGCCGGTACGCCCTGACGTCTACCACCGACGAGGGACTCGCCCTGCTGGGCCTGGCGTTGGGCGTGTCCGGCGCCGGCTTCTTCGCCGCTGCCGTCCTCACGCCCTGGGCCGCGGGACGGCTCGGTCCCGGCCGCTGGATCGTGGTGTGCGCCGCGGCGGCGGCCGTACTGGAGCCGGCGCTCGGTCTGCCCTTCGCCTCCGGCCCCTTGCTGGCCGGGGCGTTCGTCCTGGGCCTGACCACCCAGGGCGCGAAGATCGCCACGGACACCGTCGTCCAGGCCTGTGTCGACGACGACTTCCGCGGCCGGATCTTCTCCGTGTACGACGTCCTGTTCAACGTGGCCTTCGTCGGCGCCGCGGGAGTGGCTGCCCTGATGCTGCCGCCGGACGGCCGATCGGTTCCGCTGGTGGTAACGATCGCCGTTATCTACGGAGCAGTAGCTGTGGGTATGGCTCGTTTTGAGCGTCAGTAAGTGTCACATCAACGCCACAGAGCCTTATTGAGCTACGGAGTCGTCCGTGCTGGCCGGTAGCTTACGTGCGTCTTATCAACGCGTCTTTCGCGCCACGTACCCATGTTCTAGGGGGACCCCAAGTGACCACTCCGCCGCCTCAGGGCAATCCGTTCGCACAGGGCCAGCAGCAGCCCTACGGCCAGCCCCAGGGTCAGCCCCCCTTCCCGCAGCAGGCGGGTCAGCCCGGGTTCCCCCCGCCCGGTGCGCCGGTTCCCCCGCAGCAGGGGCGCAAGCTCAGCTTCAAGACGATCAAGAACATCGTCATCGTCCTGATCGTCGCCGGTGTGGCCATCGGCGGCTGGATCACCAGCCAGGACGACGCCAACACCGCCGCCGTCGGCGACTGCATGCACCGGGGCAGCACGAACGACAACAGCCCGGACCTCGAGGTCGTCGACTGCGGTGACGCGAAGGCGCAGTACACGGTGCTCGCCAAGATCGAGGGCGACTTCTCCGGTCTCACGGCTCAGAGCAAGTGCGACGCGGCGGCCAAGGACTTCGAGTACGTGTACACGGAGACCAACGGCAGCCAGAGCTTCCTCCTCTGCCTGAAGGACAAGTAGGGCAGACGATGAGGGGTGGCGTTTCACGTGAAACGCCACCCCTCACGCACATCCGCGGGGCGATGTTTCACGTGAAACATCGCCCCGTTTCACATCCTCAGGCCTGCCGACCGGCCCACCACTCCTTGAGCGCCGCCACCGCCGCGTCGTGCCCCATCGGACCGTTCTCCAGTCGGAGCTCCAGCAGGTGCTTGTACGCCTGGCCGACGGCCGGGCCCGGCTTGACGCCGAGGATCTCCATGATCTGGTTGCCGTCGAGGTCCGGGCGAATGGCGTCCAACTCCTCCTGCTCCTGAAGCTGGGCGATGCGCGCTTCCAGACCGTCGTACGCACGGGAGAGCGCGGCGGCCTTGCGCCGGTTACGCGTGGTGCAGTCCGAACGGGTCAGCTTGTGGAGCCGGCCGAGAAGCGGTCCGGCGTCACGGACATAGCGACGCACAGCGGAGTCCGTCCACTCTCCCATGCCGTAGCCGTGGAAGCGCAGATGGAGTTCGACGAGACGCGAGACGTCCTTCACCAGCTCGTTGGAGTACTTGAGCGCCGTCATGCGCTTCTTGGTCATCTTCGCTCCGACCACTTCGTGGTGGTGGAACGAGACGCGGCCGTCCTTCTCGAAACGCCGCGTGCGCGGCTTGCCGATGTCGTGCAGCAGGGCCGCAAGGCGAAGGGTCAGATCGGGGCCGTCCTCCTCCAGGGCCATCGCCTGCTCCAGGACGATCAACGTGTGGTCGTAGACGTCCTTGTGCCGGTGGTGCTCGTCCCGCTCCAGGTGCAGGGCCGGCAGCTCGGGCAGCACGTACTCGGCGATCCCGGTGTCCACGAGCAGGGAGAGCCCCTTGCGCGGGTGCGTGGAGAGGATCAGCTTGTTCAGCTCGTCCCGTACGCGCTCGGCGGAAACGATCTCGATGCGCCCGGCCATCTCCTTCATCGCCGTGACGACCTCGGGTGCCACCTCGAAGTCGAGCTGGGCGGCGAAACGGGCGGCCCGCATCATCCGCAGTGGATCGTCCGAGAAGGACTCCTCGGGCGTGCCCGGGGTGCGCAGCACCCGCGCGGCCAGGTCGGCGCGACCGCCGTGCGGATCGATGAACCGCTTCTCCGGCAGCGCGACGGCCATCGCGTTCACCGTGAAGTCACGGCGGACCAGATCTTCCTCGATCGAGTCGCCGTACGACACCTCCGGCTTGCGTGAGGTGCGGTCGTACGCTTCCGAACGATAGGTGGTCACCTCGATCTGGAAGCTCCGGTCGGCGTCTTCGACGCGGGTTTCCTTCTGTGCACCGACCGTGCCGAAGGCGATCCCGACGTCCCAGACGGCGTCCGCCCAGGGACGCATGATCTTCAGTACGTCCTGTGGGCGGGCGTCGGTCGTGAAGTCCAGATCGTTGCCGAGGCGGCCGAGCAGCGCGTCCCGCACCGAGCCGCCCACCAGGGCGAGTGAGAACCCGGCTTCCTGGAAGCGGCGGGCGAGGTCGTCGGCGACAGGGGCGACCCGCAGCAGTTCACTCACGGCGCGGTCCTGCGCCTGGCTCAGGGCACTGGTTTCTTCGTTGGCGTTCGGCACAACAGAAGAGGGTACGTGGCCCGAACCGCCGGGGGCTCCTCCATAAACGCGCGCGGACACCCTCGCCGATACACGGACAAGGCCCGCGTCTCCCGATCTTGTGGACCGGTCCGCGGCACTTCCTCCCGGCGCGCATCGTTACCATGCGTGGACGCACATTCCGACAACCACTGACGAAGACGAGGGACGGGCGAGCGCGTGGCCGAGGCGGCAGACTTCCAGGGAACCAGTCCCTCACCTGCCCGCCGCTGGCTGCGGCGTACCGGAGCCCTGCTCGCCGGAGCACCCCTGCTGACAGGGCTCGTCCAGCTGCCCGCCGCGCCCCCCGCGGACGCCGCGGGGGCGGACGCGTCACAGGCCGCCTCCGGTGCGGGCTCGGTCTCCGTCTCGGTCGACACCCTCACCCCCGGCGCCCCCGCCGAGGGCGACACCGTCACCGTGTCCGGAACGGTGACCAACAAGGGCAAGCAGACCGTCACCGACGCCCACGTGGGGCTGCATGTGGGTCCGCTGCTGAACACCCGCTCGAGTATCGACAGCGTCGCCAAGAGCAGCACCGACGTGCAGAGCGCCATCGGCCCCGAGGTCGGCGACAAGTACTCGGAGGAGTTCGCCAAACTCACTCCGGGTGTCTCGCAGCCCTTCACCATCGCGGTGCCGGTGGACAAGCTGAACCTCGGGCAGGACGGCGTCTACCAGCTGGCCGTGTCACTCTCCGGGGAGACCTCCGCCCAGTCGTGGGAGCAGACCCTCGGCGTCCAGCGCACGCTCCTGCCGTGGCAGCCCGACGAAGCCGGCACGAAGACGAAGACGACGTTCATGTGGCCGCTGATCTCCACCGTCCACATGACGGCGGAGACGGGTTCGGACGAACAGCAGACGCCGGTCTTCCACGACGACGACCTCGCCAAGGAGATCTCCCCGGGCGGCCGGCTGGACCGGATGGTGGCTCTGGGCAAGGACCTCGACGTCACCTGGGTGATCGATCCGGACCTGCTGGCGTCCGTCGAGGCGATGACCAAACGTTACGAGGTTCCCGGCGAGGGTGACGACACCGTCCTCGGCGGCCACCAGGCGGTCGCCAAGCGTTGGCTCACCGAGGTGCAGGAGGCCGTGGCGGACAAGGAGGTCGTCGCGCTGCCGTTCGGCGACCCCGACCTGGCCTCCCTCGCGCACAACGGCACGTCCGTCACCGGCTCGCTGAGCCACCTCAAGGAAGCCACCGACGTCGCCTCCAGCACCGTGGACGCGATCCTCCACGTCCAGCCCAGCACGGACTTCGCCTGGCCCGTCAACGGCGCCGTCGACCCCTCCATCGTCAAGGTCGCCACATCCGCCGGAGCCGACAAGGTGATCGCCCGCAGCGACACCTTCGAGGAGACCGACGGCCTGTCGTACACGCCCTCCGCGCCCCGGCCCATCGGCGGCGGCACCACGGCCGTCGTCGCGGACGCACGGCTGTCCACGGCGTTCCAGGGCGACATGACCAAGGCCTCCACCTCCACGCTCGCGGTGCAGCGGTTCCTGGCCCAGAGCCTGACCCTCGGCCTGCAGACGGGGCAGCAGCGCAGCGTCGTCGTCGCGCCGCAGCGCACGCCGTCCGCGAGCCAGGCCCAGACGATGGCCGAGGCGCTCACGATCCTCCAGGACGGAACCTGGTCCGAGTCGCAGGACCTCACGGCGGCCGCCGAGGCCGAACCGGACCCCGCCGCCACCACCAAGGTCCCCTCGGCCTCCGCGTACCCCTCCTCGTTGCGCAAGCACGAGCTGCCGCGTGCGACGTTCGAGCAGATCGGGAGGACGCAGGCCAAGCTCGACAAGTTCAAGGTGATCCTCTCCGACCAGTCCCGGGTGGTGACCCCGTTCGGACGTGCCCTGAACCGGTCGATGTCCGTGTCGTGGAGGGGCCGGCAGTCCGAGGCCGCGATCTACCGGAGCGGCATCGAGTCGTACCTCGACACGCTCATCGGGCAGGTCAGGCTGATCGACAAGTCGGAGACGAAACTCTCCGGCCGCAGTGCGACCATCCCCGTGACGGTCCAGAACAACCTGGTGCAGGGCGTCGAGCACCTGGTGCTGCGGCTCACCTCGACCAACCCGACCCGTCTCGAGATCGGTGGGGACTCCTACGAGGAACAGCCCGTCGCGGTCTCCGGCGGCCACAGCCAGTCGGTGAAGTTCACCACGTCCGCCAACGCCAACGGACGGGCGACGGTGGTCGCCCAGCTGTACACGCAGGACGGCCAGAGGTACGGCGAACCCGTCACGTTCGACGTGAAGGTCACCGAGATCACCGCCACGGTGATGCTGGTCATCGGCGGTGGCGTGTTGTTGCTCGTCCTCGCCGGCTTCCGGATGTACACCCAGCGCAAGCGGGCCGCGGCCCGCGAGGCGGACGAGGACGCCGACGACCCGCAGAACCCGGAAGCCGCCGGGGAGCGTCTCACCCGGGAGCCCGGCACGGACGCTCGGGCGGACGCCCCGGAGCAGCCGGGTGACCCGGCACCGGACACCGCACCGGAGAACGCCGACCCGTCCGGCACGGGTGAGAGAGTGGACCGTTGAGGATGTCGTGGCCGGTGGGCCCGGGACGATGAGGTGGGGTAACCATGAACGCGCCGTACGACGGTGACCGCGGCCATGCCGCGGGCAACTCGGGCCATCCCGAGTCGGACCCCCCGCAGGGTCCGCCGCCCGGGCACGACCAGGTGCCGCAGCCGCCCGCCGACCCGTACCTCCAGGACGCCTACGCCCAGGATCCCTACCGGGCACAGGACCTCACCGCCCAGGACCCGGTCGCCGAGGCGCTCTACGACCGCGCCGCGCACCCGCCGCCCCCTCCCGGCGCCTACCCCCCTCAGCAGCCGCTGTACGGGCAGCCGCCCCAGTCTCCGTACGCTCCCGACCCGCGGGTGTGGGCCCAGACCCCCGCGCCGGAGCCGGACGGACCGACGCAATACCTGCCGTACGGCGACGACCCGCGCACCACACAGTTCGTGGGCGTGGACGACCTGGTCGGCCAGGCCGGGGACCAGCGACATGAGCCGGACGCCTTCGCCCATCTGTTCCGCGACCAGCAGCAGAGCGGCGCCTTCCCCGACCAGCAGGGTGGCGGGTACCCCCAGCAGTACGGCGGCGGACACCCGGCCCATCCGCCGGTGAGCGGACCGCAGCCCTACGCCCCCGCACCGGTGCCGGGCCCGGCAGCCCCGACGCCCGGCCACTACGCGGGAGCCACGCCGCCTCCCGCCGCGGAGGCCCCCGTACCCGAACCGGCTCCCGCCCCCGCCCCGAAGAAGGGCGGCCGGGCCGGGGGACTGCTGAAGTCGAGCGCCGTGATGGCGGCGGGCACGATGGTGTCCCGTCTCACGGGGTTCATCCGGTCCGCGATGATCGTCTCGGCACTCGGTCTCGCCCTGCTGGGCGAGTCCTTCCAGATCGCGTACCAGCTACCGACGATGATCTACATCCTGACCGTCGGCGGCGGCCTCAACTCCGTCTTCGTGCCCCAGCTCGTGCGAGCGATGAAGGACGACGAGGACGGGGGCGAGGCCTACGCCAACCGTCTGCTGACGCTCGTGATGGTCGCCTTGGCCGCGCTCACCGCCCTCGCGTGGCTGGCCGCGCCCTTCCTGGTGCGCGCCCTGTCGGTCCCGGTCGCCGACGACCCCGCGGCCAATGACGTCGCTGTCACCTTCACCCGCTTCTTCCTGCCCTCGATCTTCTTCATGGGCATTCACGTGGTGATGGGTCAGATCCTCAACGCGCGCGGCCGGTTCGGCGCGATGATGTGGACCCCGGTCCTGAACAACATCGTCATCATCGTCACGCTCGGCACGTTCATCTGGGTCTACGGCACCGCCGCGGACTCACAGATGAAGGTCACGAACATCCCTCCGGAGGGACTGCGGCTGCTGGGTGTCGGCGTCCTGCTCGGACTCGTCGTCCAGGCCCTGGCGATGATTCCGTACCTGCGCGAGACCGGATTCCGTATCCGTCTGCGCTTCGACTGGAAGGGCCACGGGCTCGGCAAGGCAGCCATGCTCGCCAAGTGGACCATCCTGTTCGTCCTCGCCAACCAGGCGGGCGCACTGGTGGTCACCCAGTTGGCCACCGCGTCGGTCAAGGACACGAACATCGACGGCACCGGCTTCAGTGCCTACTCCAACGCCCAGCTGATCTGGGGTCTGCCCCAGGCCATCATCACCGTCTCCTTGATGGCCGCTCTCCTGCCGCGCATCTCACGCTCGGCGGCCGAGGGCGACGCCGGTGCCGTCCGGGACGACATCTCCCAGGGCCTGCGCACCACGGCCGTCGCCATCGTGCCGGTCGCCTTCGGCTTCGTCTCGCTCGGCATCCCGATGTGCACGCTGATGTTCGGTGCCTCGGGTACCGAAGCGGCCACCAACATGGGCTACATGCTGATGGCCTTCGGCCTCGGCCTGATCCCCTACTCCGTGCAGTACGTCGTCCTGCGGGCCTTCTACGCGTACGAGGACACCCGAACCCCCTTCTACAACACGGTCATCGTGGCCGCGGGCAACGCGATCGCCTCGGGCATCTGCTACTTCGTGCTCCCGGCCCGCTGGGCCGTGGTCGGCATGTCCGCCTCCTACGGCCTGGCCTACGTGATCGGTGTCGGCGTCGCCTGGCGCCGGCTGCGCAAGCGGCTGGGCGGGGACCTGGACGGCTCCAGGGTGCTGCGGACCTACGCACGGCTGTGCATCGCCTCCGTTCCCGCCGCACTGCTCAGCGGCGCGGCCTGCTACGGGATCGTGCGGACGCTCGGCCAGGGCGTCCTGGGCTCCTTCGCGGCACTGCTGGCCGGTGGGGCCGTACTGTTCGGAGTCTTCTTCGTGGCCGCCCGCCGGATGCGGATCGAGGAAGTCAACTCGCTGGTCGGTATGGTGCGCGGACGCCTTGGACGTTGAGCCAAGGGGTAGGCGCACAACCATCGTCAGCCACTGTGTGTCGTGCATAGCGGCGGACTGTGGGCACAATTGGTCTCGGCGTCGAACGGCGCGCGACGGACGCCGGCCGACGCGCATGGGATGGGGAGGCAGGGAACGACGGTGGCCGAACGGAGCACAGCTGCCGTCGACGTGGCAGACAACAGCGGTGAGCAGCCGCTGACCGCACAGGCGGACCAGTCCACGGCCGACGGGGTGGCCCAGAACCGGGAGCGGGACACGGACAACGACGAGGCACAGGAGAGCACCGGGGCCGACGGTTCCGCGATGACCTCGCCACCCGAACTGCACAGCGGTCACAAGCTCGCCAGGCGCTATCGCCTCGAGGAGTGCGTCACCCGTCTGGACGGGTTCAGCAGTTGGCGTGCCGTGGACGAGAAGCTCCGCCGTGCCGTCGGCGTGCACATCCTGCCCGCGGATCACGCGCGCGCCCGGTCGGTCCTGGCCGCGGCCCGCTCCTCCGCCCTGCTGGGCGATCCGCGCTTCGTCCAGGTCCTGGACGCCGTCGAGGAGAACGACGTCGTCTACGTCGTGCACGAGTGGCTCCCCGACGCCACCGAACTGACGACGCTCCTGGCGGCCGGCCCGCTGGAGGTGTACGACGCCTACCAGATGGTCAGTCAGGTCTCCGCCGCCATGGCCGCGGCCCACCGCGAGGGCCTCGCCCACCTGCGGCTGAACCCCAACGCGGTCCTGCGCACCTCGACCGGCCAGTGGCGCATCCGCGGCCTCGCGGTGAACGCGGCGCTGCGCGGCATCAGCTCCGACACCCCGCAGCGCACCGACACCGAGTCCATCGGCGCCCTGCTCTACGCGGCGCTCACCCAGCGCTGGCCGTACGAGAACGACGCCTATGGCATGTCCGGTCTACCGAAGGACATCGGGCTGATCCCGCCCGACCAGGTGCGCGCCGGTGTCCACCGCGGGCTGTCCGAGCTGGCCATGCGCGCGCTGGCCAACGACGGCGCCACGGCCTCGCGCCACGAGTCGGCGTGCACCACGCCCGAGGAACTGGTGAAGGCGATCGGCGAGATGCCCCGCATCCGCCCGCCGGAGCCCGCGTTCACGACCCCGCCCGAGTACCAGCGCACCACCTATCAGCAGGGCACCTACGGCCGGTCGGCACCGCACCCCGGCGTCACCCAGCCGGTGCCGGCTCCGCCTCCCCCGTTGCAGAGCCGCACGGGCAAGGCGCTGAAGTGGGCCGTCTCGGCCCTGCTGATCGCCGCGCTGGGCCTGGGCAGCTGGCAGCTCGCGGACGCGCTCCTGGAGCAGGACAAACAGTCCGACGACACCAACCAGACACAGACGACGGACGGCGACGACAAGAGCGACGACAATCCCAAGCCGGCCAAGCCGCTCGGCATCGAGGGCGCCCAGGAGTACGTGGCCGAGGGAGACGCCCAGCATCCGGAAGACGTGAACCTGACGTACGACGACAGCACATCGACGGGGTGGCGGACCAACAGCTACAGGGACGGTCCGAAAATAGTGATCAAGCCCGGAGTCGGCATCGTCTACGACCTCGGCTCCGACCAGGAGGTGTCGGCCGCGACGCTCTCCCTGCGGTACGGCGGTGATCACACCACCGTCAAGCTGTACGCCACCGACTCGCTGGACTCGTCCACACCCCTGAGCTCGATGAAGGAGCTGGGCGAGGCGACGACGAGCAGCACTTCCGCGAAGGTGACGGTCGACAAGCCGGTGAAGAGCCGCTACGTGTTGGTGTGGCTGACCGCGATGCCGTACTCCGGCCAGGATTCCGTCAACTACAGCCAGCCCGGCTACAAGCAGGCCATCACCGATATCGAAATCCTCGGCTGACAGCTCGCCGCATCCCAGGGGAGGGGGTCCGATGGCAGACGACAGCACCTACGGCAACGTCAGTGATCAGGACCTCCTCGCCCGCCATGTGGAGGGCGACCCCGAGGCCTTCGGTGAGCTCGTACGCCGGCACCGTGACCGGCTGTGGGCCGTGGCCCTCCGGACGCTCGGTGACCGCGAGGAGGCCGCTGACGCCGTCCAGGACGCCCTCGTCTCCGCCTACCGGGCCGCCCACACCTTCCGCGGCCAGTCGGCCGTCACGACATGGCTGCACCGGATCACGGTGAACGCCTGCCTCGACCGCGCCCGCAAGGCGGCCTCCCGCAAGACCGCTCCGGTCGACGACACGGAACGTCTGGAGCAGTTGCTCGAACCCCACGAGTCCGCCTCCGCGCCCGCGGAGCGCAACGATCTGCACCGCCAGCTCATCGAAGCCATGGGCACCCTCCCGCCCGATCAGCGGGCCGCGCTCGTCCTCGTGGACATGCAGGGCTATCCGGTCGCCGAAGCCGCCCGCGTCCTCGATGTACCCACCGGCACGGTGAAGAGCCGCTGTGCACGGGGCAGAGCCAGACTCCTGCCCCTGCTCGCTCATCTACGGCCGGACGGCCCCGGTGAGAGCAAGAAACAGGGTGAGGGACGGAACCGGACGCAGGGGACGCCCGTCCCATCCGCAGCGGACCCGCGGCAAGCGGATCCGCCGGACCCAGGATCGAACGACCCGGCTGCAGTGAAGGGCGGAGGTGGGCGAGCGTGACGTCGACGACAGACATGGCCGAGCACCCGGACGTCGCGGAGATCTCCGACCTGACCGAAGGGCTCCTCCCGTCCGCCCGGAGCGCCGACGTGCGCCGGCATCTGGACGAGTGTGCGCTCTGCGCGGACGTCCATGCCTCGCTCGAGGAGATCCGTGACCTGCTCGGCACGGCGCCGGGCCCGCCCCGTATGCCCGCCGAGGTGGCGGGCCGCATCGACGCCGCACTGGCCGCGGAAGCCCTGCTGCACGCCACGGCACCGGAGCCCGAGGCTGCCGGGGAACCCGACGCCTCCGACGACGAGACCGCGCATGTTTCACGTGAAACATCGACGTCCCAGGACCGGCCGGCCGGGCGCCCCCGCTCCACCACGACCGGACCGGGACGCAAGGGCCGCCTGCGCGGCGGGCGCCGCCGGATCGCCGTCCTGGGGACCGTCTTCACGGTCGCCGCTCTGGGACTCGGGTCGGCGGTGCTGTCCTCCATGGACGACGGCACCGGTCAGGACGAGGGGCCCCGGACGGCCGCCTCGGACACCTTCTCCGAGGGGAAGCTGGAGAAGCAGGTCACCGATCTCCTCGCACAGAGCCAAGGAGAGATGAAGGGCTCGAGCACCGCGCACACCTTCGGGTCGCAGTCGGAGTCCGACGCCGTCAGTCCCCGGGTCCTCAAGGATTCCGTGGTGCCGAAGTGCGTCAGTGACGGCATCGGCCGCAACGACACCGCACTCGCCACCAAGAAGGGCACGTACAAGGGGAAGGAAGCGATGCTCGTCGTGCTTCCCGACGCCTCGGACGACACCCGTGTGACCGCGTACGTCGTCGAGGCGACCTGTGTGGACAACCCGTCCGCGGCCGCCACGGCGAAGGTTCTGCTGAAGCACTCCTACACGCGCTCCTGACGACCGACACCCACGCTCCTGAAACCCGTCCGCACGCGCGCCTGACGACCGGCGCTTCGTCTTCCTCCTGAGTGGTATCCCGTACGGCGTGCGCTTCTCCCTGCCGGAAGCGGGCCGTGCCCGTGTGCCCGGGCACGGCGGGAATGCGCGCCCCTTAGGATCCGTTGGACGGGAGGAGAGTTCCGAAAGAAGCTCCCCCGGTCGACCGACGCAGTCCAGAGACGAGGAATCAAGCCGTGAGCGACGTCCGTAACGTGATCATCATCGGCTCGGGGCCCGCCGGCTACACGGCGGCGCTCTACACCGCCCGTGCGTCGTTGAAGCCCCTCGTGTTCGAGGGCGCTGTCACCGCCGGCGGCGCGCTGATGAACACCACCGAAGTCGAGAACTTCCCCGGCTTCCAGGACGGCATCATGGGCCCCGAGCTCATGGACAACATGCGGGCCCAGGCGGAGCGCTTCGGTGCCGAGCTCGTCCCGGACGACGTGGTCGCCGTCGATCTGACTGGTGAGATCAAGACCGTCACGGACACCGCCGGCACGGTCCACAAGGCGAAGGCCGTCATCGTCACCACCGGCTCGCAGCACCGCAAGCTCGGCCTGCCCAACGAGGACGCCCTCTCCGGCCGCGGTGTCTCGTGGTGTGCCACCTGTGACGGGTTCTTCTTCAAGGACCATGACATCGCCGTGATCGGCGGGGGCGATACCGCGATGGAGGAGGCCACCTTCCTCTCCCGCTTCGCCAAGTCCGTGACGATCGTCCACCGCCGTGACACCCTGCGCGCCTCCAAGGCGATGCAGGAGCGTGCCTTCGCCGACCCGAAGATCTCGTTCGTCTGGGACAGCGAGGTCGCCGAGGTCCAGGGCGACCAGAAGCTCTCGGGTCTGAAGCTGCGCAACGTCAAGACCGGCGAACTCTCCGACCTGGCGGTGACCGGCCTGTTCATCGCGATCGGCCACGACCCGCGCACCGAGCTCTTCAAGGGCCAGCTGGAGCTGGACGAGGAGGGTTACCTGAAGGTCGAGGCGCCCTCGACGCGCACGAACCTCACCGGTGTCTTCGGTGCCGGTGACGTGGTCGACCACACCTACCGCCAGGCGATCACCGCGGCCGGTACGGGCTGTTCCGCCGCCCTCGACGCCGAGCGCTTCCTCGCCGCTCTCGCGGACGAGGAGAAGGCCGAGCCCGAGAAGACCGCTGTCTGACCCCCACCCGCCCCACGCACCAACCAGTTAAGGAGCCCGCTGTGGCCGGCACCCTGAAGAACGTGACCGACGACTCCTTCGAGCAGGACGTCCTCAAGAGCGACAAGCCCGTCCTGGTGGACTTCTGGGCCGCCTGGTGCGGTCCGTGCCGTCAGATCGCTCCGTCCCTCGAGGCGATCGCCTCCGAGTACGGGGACAAGATCGAGATCGTCAAACTGAACATCGACGAGAACCCGGCCACGGCCGCCAAGTACGGCGTCATGTCCATCCCGACCCTGAACGTCTACCAGGATGGCGAGGTCGCCAAGACCATCGTCGGCGCCAAGCCGAAGGCCGCGATCGTCCGCGACCTCGAGGAGTTCATCACCGTCACCAAGGGATGACCGACCGCCTCACCGGCGGCGCGTGTTTCACGTGAAACACGAATGGGCCGACCCACCTGGGTCGGCCCATTCGTATGAGGACCATCAGAGAGGCCGCAGCGCCGGCTCCTTCTGCACCGCTCCGAGCAGCCGGTCCAGCGCCATCTCGACGTCTTCCCTCCAGGAGAGCGTCGTCCTCAGCTCCAGTCTCAGCCGAGGATAGGTGGGGTGCTGTCGAACCGTCTTGAAACCCACGGCCAGCAGATGGTCGGCGGGCAGGACACAGGCCGGTTCTTTCCAGCGGGCGTCGCCGAACGCCTCGATCGCTTTGAAGCCCCGGCGCAGCAAGTCCTTGGCCACCGTCTGCACCATCACCCGGCCCAGCCCTTGCCCCTGATACCCCGGCATGATGAACGCGGTCATCAACTGCACCGCATCGGGCGACACGGGGCTGGTGGGAAATGCCGCGGAGCGTGGCACATAGGCGGGTGGAGCGTAGAGCACGAAGCCCACGGGGACGTCATCGACGTAGACGATCCTTCCGCAGGATCCCCAGTCCAGGAGGACGGCCGAGATCCACGACTCCTTCTCGACCGCCGACGTGCCCGCCTTTACCGCTGCCTCGCCGCTGACGGGGTCGAGTTCCCAGAAGACGCACGAGCGGCAGCGCTGGGGGAGATCCGGAAGGTTGTCCAGCGTGAGCGGTACGAGCCGACGGCCCATGAAGGCTGTTCCTCGCTTCCTTCGCCCGCTGCCTCGCGGGCGGCTGTCAGAGCGCTCCGTTCCCTGAGCAGGCTACCGATGAAGCCGCTGACGGCTCCCACCCCCAGCCCCGCGCTCACCAGTCCGGTGCGGCTCGTCATTCGCATGGCCCCTGCCTTGCTCTCAGAGGTACTGCCGGGTGGATGCGCCCTGTCCGAACGCATCGTATCCATGAAGCGATTCCATCGATACCGCCAAAAAGCAAAGGGCGGGCCGTGTTCCGGTACACACCGGAACACGGCCCACCTCTGGTCACCCCATCAGCCGCTCAACCGAACCCGCCGAGGGGTCAGGACTCGCTCTCCACGGATTCGTCGTCCACCAGGCTCTTCTGCAGAACGGGTCCCTCACCCGGAGCAAGAGTTCCGAGGATGCGCTCGAGGTCCTCCATGGAGGCGAACTCGACGGTGATCTTGCCCTTCTTCTGCCCCAGGTCGACCTTCACCCGCGTCTCGAAGCGATCCGAGAGACGCGTCGCCAGATCCGTCAGCGCCGGGGAGACAAGAGCTCCGGCGCGCGGTCCCTTGGACCGCTGCACCTTCTCGGGGTGTGAACCCATCAGGGTCACGATCTCCTCGACCGCCCGCACCGAGAGCCCTTCGGCCACGATCCGGTGGGCCAGCCGGTCCTGCTCCTCGGCGTCCTCGACGGACAGCAGCGCGCGTGCGTGTCCGGCGGACAGCACACCGGCAGCCACCCTGCGCTGAACGGTCGGGGACAGCTTCAGCAGACGCAGCGTATTGGACACCTGCGGCCGGGATCGGCCGATGCGGTCCGCCAGCTGGTCGTGCGTGCAGTTGAAGTCCTTCAGCAACTGGTCGTAGGCGGCGGCCTCTTCCAGCGGGTTCAGCTGAGCACGGTGCAGGTTCTCCAGCAGTGCGTCCAGGAGGAGCTTCTCGTCCTCCGTGGCCCGCACGATCGCCGGGATCGCCTCGAGTCCCGCCTCATGGCAGGCCCGCCACCGGCGCTCACCCATGATGAGCTCATAGCTCGCGGGGCCCACCTGCCGTACGACGACCGGCTGGAGGAGACCGACCTCCTTGATGGAGGTGATGAGCTCGGACAGCGCATCCTCGTCGAAGACCTCACGCGGCTGCCGGGGGTTCGGCGTAATGGCATCGAGAGGGATTTCAGCGAAGTACGCGCCCATGGGAGGTGCGGGTACGGCTGCAGTGCCGTGAACCGAAGCCTCTTCCGTTTCACGTGAAACAGTCGGCAGCGTGGCTCCACGCTCGTTCGGCAGCATCGACACCACCGAAGGAGACGGGGAAGCAGCGCCGCTCACCGCGGGCGGTGTCGCCGCCTTCTCTGTCGGGGGAGCAGGGATCAGTGCGCCGAGACCACGGCCCAGCCCTCTCCGTCGCTCGCTCACTGGACGCCCTCCACCATGCTCGGATCATTCTGCTGTACGCCGAGGTGAGCCTGTGATGCGTCATAGCTGACGCCGACGCCCCTCAGCGCGATCTCTCGTGCCGCCTCGAAGTAGGAGAGGGCACCACTTGATCCAGGATCGTAAGTCAGCACCGTCTGCCCATAGCTCGGCGCCTCCGAGATACGGACGGAGCGGGGGATGCTCGTCCGTAGTACCTCGTCGCCGAAGTGGGTGCGCACCTCGTCCGCGACCTGCGACGCGAGGCGCGTCCGGCCGTCGTACATGGTGAGCAGGATCGTCGATACGTGCAGGGCGGGGTTGAGGTGCCCCCGCACCAGGTCGACATTGCGCAGCAGCTGCCCCAGCCCTTCCAGCGCGTAGTACTCGCACTGGATCGGGATCAGGACCTCCCGACCGGCCACCATCGCGTTGACCGTCAGCAGGCCGAGCGAGGGCGGGCAGTCGATGAGGATGTAGTCCAGCGGCTGCTCATACGCCTGGATCGCCCGCTGCAGCCGGCTTTCCCGCGCCACCAACGACACCAGCTCGATCTCCGCGCCGGCGAGATCGATCGTGGCGGGTGCGCAGAAGAGCCCTTCGACATCGGGGACCGGCTGGACGACCTCCGCGAGCGGCTTGCTCTCCACCAAGACGTCGTAGATGGAGGGGACTTCCGCGTGGTGATCGATGCCCAGGGCCGTGGACGCATTTCCCTGGGGGTCAAGGTCGATCACCAGGACGCGGCTGCCGTGCAGAGCGAGCGACGCGGCAAGATTGACGGTGGTCGTCGTCTTACCGACACCGCCCTTCTGGTTGGCGACCACGATGACGCGGGTCTGCTCGGGCCGTGGCAGGCCCTCACCGGCTCGCCCCAGAGCCTCCACCGCCAGTTGGGCAGCACGACCGATGGGAGTGTCGTCCATCGGAGGCGGTGTTTCACGTGAAACATCCGCTCCCGTCGACTCGGTACGGGGACCGGGGACCGGATCGGTCATCGGTCCCGCGATGTTGGCGTCGGACCGCAAGGATTCACTCTCCTCGACTTCAGGCTCGCTATGAACAGAGCCTCCCATGCCTTCGGGGTCGCGAACCAGTGAGCCCTGACCTTCTGTGGAGAAATCCACCTCTGTGGACAACTCCATACCCCTTGAGGAGGCCGGTGTCTCGTCGGGAACAGAAGCCTCTCCGAGCGAACCGAGAGGCTTCCGGTCACGGGGTTCGGCCGCAGCGCGGCCCCGACTGATGATGCCGTGCAGCAGTGAGCGATGTTTCACGTGAAACACGATGCACAGCGGCCGAGGCGGCACTGCCGCGACACTCCGGCCTGCATGGGTTCGGCAGCTTGTGTGGAGTACGTCCGGCTCTCAGGACGGACCCCGCTCCGTCGGACCGTACTCCGACGATTCGGTAATCGTCGGCTCAGCCCCGCTCGCTCTCAACGGCGGCGCCGAGCCCGTCCCGTACGAGCAGCCTTCGCGCGCTTCGCCGCGAACCGCACACCGCCCGGGCTCTCCCCTACCTCGACCCGCACCACCGTGGACATCGGATCCACGACGCCCTCGCCCACATGCACGATGGACGTCTCCACGGCACCGAGCTTGCTCAGTGCCGTCGCCGCGCTCTTCAGCTCCTCCTCGGCGGTGTCGCCCTTGAGCGCCAGCATCTCGCCGTAGGGCCGCAGCAGGGGAATGCCCCATGTGGCCAGGCGGTCGAGCGGGGCCACGGCACGAGCGGTCACCACATGCACCGGAGGGAGCTTCCCCATGACCTCCTCGGCCCGGCCACGCACGACCGTCACGTGGTCCAGTCCGAGCAGCTCGACGACCTCGGTCAGGAAATTGGTACGCCGGAGCAGCGGCTCCAGCAGAGTGATCTTGAGGTCCTCCCGGACCAGCGCCAGGGGGATACCCGGCAGGCCGGCACCCGAGCCCACATCGCACACCGTCACGCCCTCGGGTACGACCTCCGAGAGCACCGCGCAGTTCAACAGATGCCGCTCCCACAGGCGGGGCACCTCGCGCGGCCCGATCAAGCCGCGCTGCACGCCCGCCTCGGCGAGCAGCTCCGCGTACCGGACCGCGTCCTCGAAGCGATCGCCGAACACTTCACGTGCTTGCTCGGGCGCGGGGGGAAGCTCCGCTGCCTCCGTCACGGGGGACCGTCCTTCCGTACCGTGCCGGCACCGGGCGCCGACACCAGAACCACAGAACTATCAGGCTGACAAAGTTCGGCCCCGTCTGCGCAACAGACGGGGCCGGTGGAACGTAGAACCGATCAGGCGGGAAGCACGACGACGAAGCGCTGCGGCTCCTCGCCCTCGGACTCGCTGCGCAGGCCGGCCGCCTTGACCGCGTCGTGCACGACCTTGCGCTCGAACGGCGTCATCGGGTCCAGCTTCACGGCCTCACCGCTGCTCTTGGCCTCGGCCGCGGCCTTGGCACCCAGCTCGGACAGCTCGGTCCGCTTCTTGGACCGGTAGCCGGCGATGTCGAGCATGAGACGGCTGCGGTCCCCGGTCTCCCGGTGCACGGCCAGACGCGTGAGCTCCTGGAGCGCCTCCAGCACCTCACCGTCACGGCCCACCAGCTTCTGCAGGTCACGGCTGTCCGTGTCGCTGATGATCGAGACGGAGGCTCGGTCGGCCTCGACGTCCATGTCGATGTCGCCGTCGAGGTCGGCGATGTCGAGCAGACCCTCCAGATAGTCCGCCGCGATCTCGCCCTCCTGCTCCAGGCGGGTCAGGGTGTCTGTGCCCTCGGCAGCGGCGGAGGTGGTGCCTTCCGTCACGGGATGGTCTCCTTCTTACTTCTTGGACGGGGACTTGGGCCGCTGCGGACCCTTGCGCTGCCCGGACTGGGCCCTGCTGCGGGTACTGCCGGCAGGCTTGGCGTTGTCCTTCTTGGCAGGGCCGGCGGGCTTGGCGTCCTCAGGCTCCTCGGACTTGGTCAGCGAGGTGGGCTCACCGGCCGCCTTGGCCGTACCGGACTGGCGCTTGGCCTTGGTCTGCCGCTTGGGCTGCTGCCGCTTGGCGGCGGCGACCTCCTCGGCCTGGGCCGCGGCCGTGTTCTCGCTCTTGATCACCGTGCCGTCGGCCTGGGCCGCGAGGCCCGCCTTGTTCAGACCGTTGACGAACTTGCGCTCGTACTCGTTGCGGTCCCGGCCCTTCGCGACGATGGCCTTGACGATGGCCCGCTCACCGCGGCTGCGGGTCCTGCCGTGCTTGGCGACGTGGTGGGAGAGTCGCTCCAGGTACGCGGCCTGTGCCTTGGAACCCGGCGTGGGGTTGTTGCGGATGACGTACATCTGCTGGCCCATGGTCCACACGTTGGTGGTCAGCCAGTAGACGAGGACACCGACCGGGAAGTTGATGCCGAAGACGGCGAAGATGATGGGGAAGACGTACATCAGCATCTTCTGCTGCTGCATGAACGGCGTCTTCACCGTGGTGTCGACGTTCTTCGTCATCAGCTGGCGCTGCGTGTAGAACTGCGACAGCGACATCAGGACGATCATGATGGCCGTGACGACGCGGACATCGGTCAGCGAGGAGTTGAGCGCCTCGACCTTGTCCGAGCTGTCCGTGAACTTCGCCGCGAGCGGGGCACCGAAGATGTGGGCCTTCTGCGCGCTCTCCAGCAGCCGATCGTTGATCACACCGACGGTGTCGTTCGACGCGATGCTGTTGAGCACGTGGTAGAGGGCGAAGAAGAACGGCGACTGCGCCAGGATGGGAAGGCACGAGGAGAGCGGGTTGGTACCCGTCTCCTTGTACAGCTTCATCATCTCTTCGGACTGGCGCTGCCGGTCGTTCTTGTAGCGCTCCTGGATCTTCTTCATCTCCGGCTGGAGCGTCTGCATCGCGCGCGTCGCCTTGATCTGCTTCACGAAGAGCGGGATCAGGCAGATACGGATCAGAATCACCAGGGACACGATCGACAGGCCCCAGGCCCACCCGGTGTCAGGGCCGAAGACGGCGCCGTACACCTTGTGGAACTGGACGATGACCCAGGAGACAGGTGTCGTGATGAAGCTGAAGAGGCTGGCAATCGTGTCCACTAATCATGCTCCTTGGGCATGGGACGAGGTCTCTGCGGCCGGGCTCGAAGGACTCGTCGGACCTGCGGGAGAGATCCGTCCCTCGATGGCCGGTTCGGCGGCGGAGGTCCCGCCCCTACGTGCACGCCAGGCGTCACGCAGCATTTCGTGCCACCGCGGACGCTTGCGCGGAGGGACGTGGTCCACACCACCCAGCGACCACGGATTGCACCGGAGGATGCGCCAGGCCGTGAGCGCTGTGCCCTTGACGGCACCGTGCCGGTCGATGGCCGTGTAGCCGTAGTGGGAACACGACGGGTAGTACTTGCACACCGGCCCCAGCAGCGGACTGATCGTCCACTGGTAGATCTTGATCAGAGCCAGCAGCGGGTACTTCATCGCGCGCCCCCTCCCAGTAGCCGCCGCAGGGCGGTGTCCAGGTCTCGGGCCAGTTGTGCATGGTCGGCGTCACCCGCACCGGGCAGCGCTCGTACGACTACCAGGCTACCGGGGGGCAACTGGTCGACTCGCTCGCGCATCAGATGGCGAAGCCTGCGCTTCACCTTGTTGCGCACCACCGCGCCACCCACGGCCTTGCTCACGACGAAACCCGCACACGGCGGGGGAGCGCTCTCCCCAGGCGCATGCGGGTCCGTGGCACCGCTACGAAGATGGACGACGAGATGCCGGCTTCCTGCCCGGCGCCCTCGTCGTACCGCGGTCGCGAAGTCCTCGCGCCGCCTCAGCCGGTTCTCGGTGGGCAGCACGACGGCATGACCTGACCGGGATCAGGCGGACAGACGGGCGCGACCCTTGCTACGGCGGGACGCGAGAATCGCGCGGCCGGCACGGGTGCGCATACGCAGCCGGAAGCCGTGGGTCTTGGCGCGACGACGGTTGTTCGGCTGGAAGGTGCGCTTGCTCACTCGGGGGCTCCAGAAAGACTCGGTGTTTGCGGGGTGCCGTCCTGGCTGTCACCGTGCGCCCACGAGTAGCTCGCGTTACGCCCGAGTGCACCGCTGACCGATCACCTTGCGTGATCTGTGCCCATCGGAGGCAGGCGGCAGCAGCCATCGACAACTCGACCTGGTCACGGTACGCGCGACTGCGCCATTCGGTCAAACCGGCGACGACTGGGAGACACTTGTCCACAGCCTGGGGACAACAACTTGAACCGTACCGGCCGCGCTGACTACCGTGGCTTGACTCCGATTCGTTCCCTTGACGATTCCTTCTCTTGACCCTCCACCACCCGATTTACATCCCGACCCGTCCTTCGCATCACACGATCGAAGGACCTGTGAGAGAGCGTGCCCTGTGGCTGACGTACCTGCCGATCTTGCCGCAGTGTGGCCACGCGTACTGGAGCAGCTCCTCGGAGAGGGCCGCGGACAGGGGGTCGAGGTCAAGGACGAGCACTGGATCCGGCGCTGCCAGCCGCTGGCACTCGTCGCCGACACCGCGCTGCTCGCCGTGCCCAACGAGTTCGCGAAGGGCGTGCTCGAGGGCCGCCTCGCCCCCGTCGTCAGCGAGAGCCTGAGCCGCGAGTGCGGACGCCCGATCCGCATCGCGATCACCGTCGACGACACCGCCGGCGAGCCCTCGCCCCCACCGGCGCCCCGTCCCCAGCCGCGCTACGAGGAACCCGAGCTCCCGGCTGTCCGCCAGGACCGCCCCGAGCGCCTCGAGCGACCGGACCGGCAGGAGCGCGAGCCGTACGAGGGATACGACGGCTACGAGGGATACGGACGCCGCCGCACCGACCAGCAGCAGGGCCCCTCCGGTGACCAGCTGCCCACCGCCCGGCCCGCCTACCCCTCGGAGTACCAGCGTCCGGAGCCCGGTGCCTGGCCGCGGCCGGCGCAGGAGGAGTACGGCTGGCAGCAGCAGCGCCTCGGCTTCCCGGAGCGGGACCCGTACGCCACACCCCCGCAGGACGCCTACGGCCCGCAGGACGGCTACAGCGGCAACCCGCCCGTACAGGACTACCGTCCGCAGCCCGTGGACCGGCCGTCGTACGACCAGCAGCGCCCCGACTACGAGACGTCACGCGGCGACTACGACCAGCGCGACGCCATGCGCCGCGAACTGCCCGACACCCCCTCCGGCTCCGGACACGTCCACCGCGGCGGCCCCGTGGGCCCCAACCTGCCCACCACCGGCGCGCCCGGCCCGCTGGCGGCACAGCCGGCACCGGCGGCCGGCCCCGGTGAGCCGACCGCGCGGCTGAACCCGAAGTACCTCTTCGACACGTTCGTCATCGGCGCGTCCAACCGCTTCGCGCACGCGGCCGCGGTCGCCGTCGCCGAGGCGCCGGCGAAGGCCTACAACCCGCTGTTCATCTACGGGGAGTCCGGGCTCGGCAAGACCCACCTGCTGCACGCGATCGGGCACTACGCGCGGAGCCTGTATCCCGGCACGCGCGTGCGGTACGTGAGCTCGGAGGAGTTCACCAACGAGTTCATCAACTCCATCCGCGACGGCAAGGGCGACAGCTTCCGCAAGCGGTACCGCGAGATGGACATCCTGCTCGTCGACGACATCCAGTTCCTGGCGGACAAGGAGTCGACGCAGGAGGAGTTCTTCCACACCTTCAACACGCTCCACAACGCCAACAAGCAGATCGTGCTCTCCAGCGACCGGCCGCCCAAGCAGCTGGTCACGCTGGAGGACCGGCTGCGGAACCGTTTCGAGTGGGGTCTGATCACCGACGTCCAGCCGCCGGAGCTGGAGACGCGCATCGCGATCCTGCGCAAGAAGGCGGTGCAGGAGCAGCTCAACGCCCCGCCGGAGGTGCTGGAGTTCATCGCCTCCCGGATCTCGCGGAACATCCGCGAGCTGGAGGGCGCGCTGATCCGGGTGACGGCGTTCGCCTCGCTCAACCGGCAGCCGGTGGACCTGGGCCTGACGGAGATCGTCCTCAAGGACCTCATGCCCGGCGGTGACGACTCGACGCCGGAGATCACCTCGACGGCCATCATGAGCGCCACGGCCGACTACTTCGGCCTCACGGTCGAGGACCTGTGCGGCAGCTCCCGGGGCCGCCAGCTGGTGACGGCCCGGCAGATCGCCATGTACCTGTGCCGCGAGCTGACGGACCTGTCGCTGCCGAAGATCGGTGCGCTGTTCGGCGGCCGCGACCACACCACGGTGATGCACGCCGACCGGAAGATCCGCAATCTGATGGCCGAGCGGCGCTCCATCTACAACCAGGTCACCGAGCTCACCAACCGCATCAAGGCCGGCTGAACGGCCCGCACAGGCCCGGCCGACTTCGTCGAGGGCGTCCCCGGAGCGATCCGGGGACGCCCTTCTTCGTGTCCCGGGGCACCTCGCCTCTTCGTGGAGCCCCCGGCACTGTTCGATTCCGGAGCCGGGTTACGGCCTTCCTCCACAGATTCGGTGACTTTTTCCCGTCCACATCCTGGGGACCGGGAAGTTGTCCCGATCTTGTCCACAGGGCAGCCTGTCGAGAGGTCATCGGGCCAGGTCAGTGGGCTGTGGATACGTGGACGAACGATCTCCACAGGCTGTGGACAACTCGGAGACCCACAGCCTGGGCATCGAGTTGTCCACGGGTAGCCCACAGGCGGGAGGCCGTTGTCCCCAGTGATCGACCGGTTCTCCACATGACTGTCCACTGTTCGGCAACATGACGCGCCTTTTCACCGGGGCGAGTGAAAGGCGTCACATCGGGCTGCCGCAGGGGCCTGTGGGAAAGACCCGCAAACCTGGGGACGGAGCTGGGGAGAACTCGCCTCTCCCTGTGTACGGGATGTGCAGAACTTTCCGTTCTCCACAGAGACGCCCAGTTGTCCACGGCCTCCGCCCACAGGCCCCGTGGACAAAATATCCAGGCTGACCTGCGGAAACAGGGTTATCCACGGTATCCACAGGCCCTACTACTACTCCCAACTAGAGAGAGCGAGGAATTCGTTTCGAAGAGGGTCCTGTGCACAACTCGCTGTCTCGGCCCCGGCTGCCACTCGTCACGACTTGACCCCGAGGGGCACCTACTGTCAGTGCGGTGCGTCAGACTGGTCCCCGGTGTCCTTCCCCTCCCAGGGGCTGACGACACCGAGTCAGACGACGAAGCCAGGCAGGGCGAGAAGCGCCGGCAACAGCAGGAGGCGGCAACAGTGAAGATCCGGGTGGAACGCGACGTACTCGCGGAGGCAGTGGCCTGGGCGGCGCGCAGCCTCCCGGCCCGTCCGCCGGCCCCTGTCCTCGCCGGCCTGCTCCTGAAGGCCGAGGACGGCCAGCTGAGCCTGTCCAGCTTCGACTACGAGGTCTCCGCGCGGGTGTCGGTGGAGGCGGAGGTCGAGGAGGAGGGCACGGTCCTCGTCTCGGGCCGTCTGCTGGCCGACATCTCCCGCGCCCTCCCCAACCGGCCGGTGGAGATTTCCACAGACGGTGTACGGGCGACGGTGGTGTGCGGCTCCTCGCGGTTCACCCTCCACACACTGCCTGTGGAGGAGTACCCGGCCCTGCCGCAGATGCCGAACGCGACGGGCACGGTCCCCGGCGAGGTCTTCGCCTCCGCCGTGCAGCAGGTCGCCATCGCGGCCGGCCGCGACGACACGCTGCCCGTGCTCACCGGCGTGCGCATCGAGATCGAGGGCGACACCGTCACGCTGGCCTCCACCGACCGCTACCGCTTCGCGGTCCGCGAGTTCCTGTGGAAGCCGGAGAACCCGGAGGTCTCCGCGGTCGCCTTGGTGCCCGCCAAGACGCTCCAGGACACTGCCAAGGCGCTGACCAGCGGTGACCAGGTGATCCTGGCGCTGTCCGGCTCGGGCGCGGGCGAGGGCCTGATCGGCTTCGAGGGTGCCGGCCGCCGTACCACCACGCGCCTGCTGGAGGGCGACCTCCCGAAGTACCGCACGCTGTTCCCGACCGAGTTCAACAGCGTCGCCGTGATCGAGACCGCCCCCTTCGTGGAGGCCGTCAAGCGCGTGGCCCTGGTCGCCGAGCGCAACACCCCGGTGCGGCTGAGCTTCGAGCAGGGCGTGCTCATCCTGGAGGCCGGTTCCAGCGACGACGCACAGGCTGTGGAAAGGGTCGACGCCCAGCTGGAGGGCGACGACATCTCGATCGCCTTCAACCCGACGTTCCTGCTGGACGGTCTGAGCGCCATCGACTCCCCGGTGGCCCAGCTGTCCTTCACCACGTCCACCAAGCCGGCGCTGCTCAGCGGCCGTCCGGCGGTGGACGCGGAGGCGGACGATGCCTACAAGTACCTGATCATGCCGGTGCGGCTCAGCGGCTGAGACGCACCCGCCGCACCCGCCGCAGCGGCTGCAGCGGCTGCCGGGGGTGTGAGGGTTGCCCTCACACGATCGCAGCATGCCGGTGCGGCTCGGCGGCTCAGCGTCGTCCCGAGCAAAGCCGCAGGTGAGGGCTACGTGTGAGCGCGTATGCCCACAGATGTGCGCGGGCGTCCGGGTTTAGGCTCGGACGCCGGCACGTACGTGCCGTCACGCCACGTCGCATACCTAAGGATCACAACTGATGGAGCTCGGTCTCGTCGGCCTCGGCAAGATGGGCGGCAACATGCGCGAGCGGATTCGCCGCGCGGGTCACACCGTCCTCGGATACGACCGCAACCCGGACCTCGCCGATGTCCACAGCCTGCGGGAGCTTGTGGACAAGCTCAGCGGCCCCCGTGTGGTGTGGGTGATGGTTCCGGCGGGTGAGCCGACCCAGTCCACGATCGACGAGCTCGCCGAGCTGCTCGAGCCGGGTGACGTCGTCGTGGACGGCGGCAACTCCCGCTGGACGGACGACGAGAAGCACGCCGGCGAGCTGGCGGCCAAGGGCATAGGCTTCGTCGACTGCGGCGTCTCGGGCGGCGTCTGGGGCCTGGAGAACGGCTACGCGCTGATGTACGGCGGCGACAAGGAGAACGTCGCCAAGGTGCAGCCGGTGTTCGACGCCCTCAAGCCGGAGGGTGACTTCGGTTCGGTGCACGCGGGCAAGGTCGGCGCGGGCCACTTCGCGAAGATGGTCCACAACGGCATCGAGTACGCCATGATGCAGGCCTACGCCGAGGGCTGGGAGCTCCTGGAGAAGGTCGACTCGGTGACCGACGTCCGCGAGGTGTTCCGCTCCTGGCAGGAGGGCACCGTCATCCGCTCCTGGCTGCTCGACCTCGCGGTGAACGCCCTGGACGAGGACGAGCACCTGGACGGGCTCCGGGGTTTTGCACAGGACTCCGGTGAGGGACGCTGGACCGTGGAGGCCGCCATCGACAACGCGGTCCCGCTGCCGGCGATCACCGCCTCGCTGTTCGCGCGGTTCGCCTCGCGTCAGGAGGACTCGCCGCAGATGAAGATGATCGCGGCGCTGCGGAACCAGTTCGGCGGCCACGCGGTCGAGAAGAAGTAGTCCACAGGGCACGTCCCGTATCCACAGGACCGCGCGGCGGTCCACAACGCCGGGGGAGGTCGGCGGAACGACCATGCACGTCACGCATCTGTCGCTGGCCGACTTCCGGTCCTATCCCCGGGTCGAGGTCCCGCTCGACCCGGGGGTGACGGCCTTCGTCGGGCCCAACGGGCAGGGCAAGACGAATCTGGTCGAGGCGGTCGGCTATCTCGCCACCCTCGGCAGCCACCGGGTCTCCTCCGACGCCCCGCTGGTCCGGATGGGTGCCGACCGCGCGATCGTCCGGGCCCAGGTGCGTCAGGGCGAGCGGCAGCAGCTGATCGAGCTGGAGCTGAACCCGGGCCGCGCCAACCGCGCCCGTATCAACAGGTCCTCGCAGGTCAGGCCCCGGGACGTGCTGGGGATCGTCCGTACGGTGCTGTTCGCGCCCGAGGACCTGGCCCTGATCAAGGGCGACCCCGGTGAGCGGCGCCGCTTCCTGGACGAGCTGATCACCGCGCGCTCCCCGCGCATGGCCGGTGTCCGCTCCGACTACGACCGGGTGCTGAAGCAGCGCAACACGCTGCTGAAGTCGGCCGCGCTGGCGCGCCGGCACGGCGGCCGCACCCTGGACCTGTCCACGCTCGACGTGTGGGACCAGCACCTGGCGCGTGCGGGTGCCGAGCTCCTGGCGCAGCGGCTGGATCTGATCGGCGCGCTCCAGCCGCTGGCCGACAAGGCGTACGAGCAGCTCGCGCCCGGCGGCGGGCCGGTCGCCCTGGAGTACAGGCCGTCCGCGCCCGGCGAGGCGCATACGCGCGAGGACCTGTTCGAGCAGCTGATGGCCGCTCTCGCGGAGGCGCGCAAGCCGGAGATCGAGCGGGGCGTCACCCTGGTCGGTCCGCACCGCGACGATCTGCTGCTCAAGCTGGGCCAGCTGCCCGCCAAGGGCTATGCCTCCCACGGTGAGTCCTGGTCGTACGCGCTGGCGTTGCGGCTGGCCTCGTACGACCTGCTGCGGGCGGAGGGCAACGAGCCGGTGCTGGTGCTCGACGACGTCTTCGCCGAGCTGGACGCGCGGCGGCGCGAGCGGCTGGCCGAGCTGGTGGCGCCCGGCGAGCAGGTTCTGGTGACCGCGGCGGTCGACGACGACGTGCCCCATGTGCTGGCGGGCGCGCGGTTCGCCGTGGCCGAGGGGGCGGTGGAGCGCGTATGAGCGGGTCGGACACGCCTCCGGGCGGTGCCGGCAAGGCCCCGGAGCCGTCCGGTGTCGACCTGGCGCGTGTGGCGTTGCGCGCGGCCAGGGAGGCGGCACGCGCGCGGGGGGACGCGGCGCAGCAGCGGAAGCAGGCGCGGCGCGGTGGCCTGCGCTCCGGGGCGCGCGCCGACCGGCGTGATCCGATGGCGCTCGGCCCGGCGATCAACCGGTTGCTCGCCGAGCGCGGCTGGGAGGCCCCGGCCGCGGTGGGCGGGGTGATGGGGCGCTGGCCGGAGATGGTCGGGGAGGACGTGGCCAAGCACTGCGAGCCGGAGCGGTACGACGAGGACGAGCGGGTGCTGGTCGTGCGCTGTGACTCCACGGCGTGGGCGACGAATCTGCGGTTGCTCGCGCCGACTCTGGTCGCGCGTCTGAACGAGGACCTCGGACACGGCACCGTGCGGCTGATCAAGGTCGTCGGCCCCGGTGGTCCCGCCCGTCGCTTCGGGCCCCTGCGCGCTCCTGGAAGCACGGGTCCCGGGGACACGTACGGGTGACCCGGCGCCCGTTTCGGGCCCTTCGGTCACACGTGATGGACATCACAACACGGGTCTCGGTGGTGCCGTTCCGCCGTCGGTGCCCGTTTCGTCGTGGCACCGCACACGGTTGCGAATCACCACCTGACTCCTAAGTAGCCAAGGGTTGACGGCCCGAAGCGCTGAGTGCCCTCGTGGGGCTCCTGGAGCCCCCATCCGCATATCGGGAGTCGGACGAGACCGGTTGAGGGCGGCACATGCGGACTCAGGTGCCCGCAAACCCCCATCGATGTCAGTGCTACCGGTAGAATGGAAGACAATCCCGCCCCGCACGTGGGGACCGCCCGGGAAAAGCTGAGCAACGCTGATCAAGGCTTACCAACGCAACATGCCGCAGCCGCTCCGGCAACCTGCCGACGAGCCCGGCTCGTGCTGTGCCAGAAAGGGCGCTTCGTGGCCGATTCCGGCAACCCCAACGAGAACATCCCGTCCACCGACACCGGCGTGAACAGCGCGGCGAGCACCTCGGGCAACGAGGTCACCGCCTCGTACGACGCCAGTGCCATCACCGTCCTCGAGGGTCTGGACGCGGTCCGCAAGCGACCCGGTATGTACATCGGTTCCACCGGTGAGCGAGGACTGCACCACCTGGTGCAGGAGGTCGTCGACAACTCGGTCGACGAGGCGCTGGCCGGTCACGCGGACACCATCGACGTCACGATCCTCGCCGACGGCGGCGTGCGGGTCGTCGACAACGGACGTGGCATCCCGGTCGGCATCGTCCCCTCCGAGGGCAAGCCGGCCGTCGAGGTCGTGCTGACGGTCCTGCACGCGGGCGGCAAGTTCGGTGGCGGCGGCTACGCGGTCTCCGGCGGTCTGCACGGCGTGGGCGTCTCCGTCGTGAACGCCCTGTCGACCAGGGTGTCCGTCGAGATCAAGACCGACGGCCACCGCTGGACGCAGGACTACAAGTTGGGCGTCCCGACGGCCCCGCTCGCCAAGCACGAGGCCACGGACGAGCACGGCACCTCGGTCACCTTCTGGGCCGACCCGGACATCTTCGAGACCACCGACTACTCCTTCGAGACGCTGTCGCGGCGCTTCCAGGAGATGGCGTTCCTCAACAAGGGCCTGCGCATCAACCTCACCGACGAGCGCGAGTCGGCGAAGGCCACGGCCGGGGCGGACGAGGCGGGCGAGGACGAGAAGTACGAGGTCAAGAGCGTCTCGTACCACTACGAGGGTGGCATCGTCGACTTCGTGAAGTACCTCAACTCCCGCAAGGGGGAAGTGGTGCACCCCACCGTGATCGACCTCGAGGCGGAGGACAAGGACAGGAACCTGTCCCTCGAGCTCGCGATGCAGTGGAACGGCGGCTACAGCGAGGGCGTGTACTCCTTCGCCAACATCATCCACACCCACGAGGGCGGTACGCACGAAGAGGGCTTCCGCGCGGCGCTCACCTCGCTCATCAACAAGTACGCGCGGGACAAGAAGCTGCTGCGCGAAAAGGACGACAACCTCACGGGCGACGACATCCGCGAGGGTCTGACCGCGATCATCTCGGTCAAGCTGAGCGAGCCGCAGTTCGAGGGCCAGACCAAGACCAAGCTGGGCAACACCGAGGTGAAGACCTTCGTCCAGAAGGTCGTCTACGAGCACCTCAACGACTGGCTGGACCGCAACCCCAACGAGGCCGCGGACATCATCCGCAAGGGCATCGCGGCGGCCACCGCGCGGGTGGCGGCCCGCAAGGCGCGCGACCTGACCCGCCGCAAGGGCCTGCTGGAGTCGGCGTCGCTGCCGGGCAAGCTGTCCGACTGCCAGTCGAACGACCCCACCAAGTGCGAGATTTTCATCGTCGAGGGTGACTCCGCCGGCGGTTCGGCCAAGTCCGGCCGCAACCCGCAGTACCAGGCGATCCTCCCGATCCGCGGCAAGATCCTCAATGTCGAGAAGGCGCGCATCGACCGGATCCTGCAGAACCAGGAGATCCAGGCGATGATCTCCGCGTTCGGCACGGGTGTGCACGAGGACTTCGACATCGAGAAGCTCCGCTATCACAAGATCATTCTGATGGCGGACGCCGACGTCGACGGCCAGCACATCAACACCCTGCTGCTGACCTTCCTGTTCCGCTTCATGCGGCCGCTGGTCGAGGCCGGACACGTGTACCTGTCCCGTCCGCCGCTCTACAAGATCAAGTGGGGCCGGGACGACTTCGAGTACGCGTACTCCGACCGTGAGCGTGACGCGCTGATCGAGATGGGCCGTCAGGCCGGCAAGCGCATCCGCGAGGACTCCGTCCAGCGCTTCAAGGGTCTCGGCGAGATGAACGCCGAGGAGCTGCGCGTCACCACGATGGACCAGGAGCACCGGGTCCTCGGCCAGGTCACCCTGGACGACGCCGCCCAGGCCGACGACCTGTTCTCGGTCCTCATGGGCGAGGACGTCGAAGCCCGCCGCGCGTTCATCCAGCGCAACGCCAAGGACGTCCGCTTCCTCGACATCTGAGTCGGTCTCAGCTGACCGCACCAGGAAGGACCTTCACCAGCAATGACCGACGAGAACACTCCTGTGACGACGCCCGAGGGTGACGCCCTGGCGATGCGCGTCGAGCCCGTCGGGCTCGAGACGGAGATGCAGCGCTCCTACCTCGACTACGCGATGTCCGTCATCGTCTCGCGCGCGCTGCCGGACGTCCGTGACGGCCTCAAGCCCGTGCACCGCCGCGTGCTGTACGCCATGTACGACGGCGGCTACCGCCCCGAGCGCGGCTTCTACAAGTGCGCCCGCGTCGTCGGCGACGTCATGGGCAACTACCACCCGCACGGCGACACCTCCATCTACGACGCCCTGGTGCGCCTCGCCCAGCCCTGGTCGATGCGGATGCCGCTCGTCGACTCCAACGGCAACTTCGGCTCGCCGGGCAACGACCCGGCGGCGGCCATGCGGTACACCGAGTCGAAGATGGCGCCGCTGGCGATGGAGATGGTCCGTGACATCGACGAGGAGACCGTCGACTTCACGGACAACTACGACGGCCGCTCCCAGGAGCCGACCGTCCTGCCGGCCCGTTTCCCGAACCTGCTGATCAACGGCTCGGCCGGCATCGCGGTCGGCATGGCGACCAACATCCCGCCGCACAACCTGCGCGAGGTCGCGGCCGGCGCCCAGTGGTACCTGGAGAACTTCGAGTCCTCGCACGAGGAGCTGCTGGACGCGCTCATCGAGCGCATCAAGGGCCCCGACTTCCCGACCGGCGCCCTGGTGGTCGGCCGCAAGGGCATCGAGGAGGCGTACCGCACGGGCCGCGGCTCGATCACCATGCGCGCGGTGGTCGAGGTCGAGGAGATCCAGAACCGCCAGTGCCTGGTGGTCACGGAGCTGCCCTACCAGACCAACCCCGACAACCTCGCGCAGAAGATCGCCGACCTGGTGAAGGACGGCAAGATCGGCGGCATCGCCGACGTCCGCGACGAGACGTCGTCCCGGACCGGTCAGCGCCTGGTCATCGTGCTGAAGCGGGACGCGGTCGCCAAGGTCGTCCTGAACAACCTCTACAAGCACACCGACCTGCAGACCAACTTCGGCGCCAACATGCTGGCCCTGGTCGACGGCGTGCCGCGCACGCTCTCCCTGGACGCGTTCATCCGCCACTGGGTGACGCACCAGATCGAGGTCATCGTCCGCCGTACGCGTTTCAGGCTGCGCAAGGCCGAGGAGCGGGCGCACATCCTGCGCGGCCTGCTGAAGGCCCTGGACGCCATCGACGAGGTCATCGCGCTGATCCGGCGCAGTGACACCGTGGAGATCGCGCGCGGGGGCCTGATGGACCTCCTGGAGATCGACGACATCCAGGCCAACGCCATCCTCGAGATGCAGTTGCGCCGACTGGCCGCCCTGGAGCGCCAGAAGATCGTCCAGGAGCACGACGAACTCCAGGCGAAGATCAACGAGTACAACGAGATCCTCGCCTCCCCGGTCCGCCAGCGCGGCATCGTCAGCCAGGAGCTGGCCGCGATCGTCGAGAAGTACGGCGACGACCGCAAGACGAAGCTGATCCCCTACGAGGGCGACATGTCCATCGAGGACCTGATCGCCGAGGAGGACATCGTCGTCACGGTCACGCGCGGCGGCTACATCAAGCGCACCAAGACCGACGACTACCGGGCCCAGAAGCGCGGCGGCAAGGGGGTGCGCGGCGCGAAGCTCAAGGAAGACGACATCGTCAACCACTTCTTCGTGTCCACCACCCACCACTGGCTGCTGTTCTTCACCAACAAGGGCCGGGTCTACCGGGTGAAGGCCTACGAGCTGCCCGACGCCGGCCGGGACGCGCGCGGACAGCACGTGGCGAACCTGCTGGCCTTC
>NZ_JAGMUJ010000054.1 GCF_019049255.1 Streptomyces sp. AC558_RSS880
CCCCGCACCCCCCGCGAAGAGACCCTGTGCACCCTCTTCGCCGACGTCCTGGGCCTGGACACCGTCGGCATCGACGACAGCTTCTTCCACCTGGGCGGGCACTCCCTGCTCGCCACCCGCCTCATCAGCCGCATCCGCACCGTCCTGGACACCGAACTCGACGTACGCGCCGTGTTCGAGGAACCCACCGTCGCCGGACTCGCCCGCCGGCTCGACACCGCCCGCACCACCCGCCCCGCCCTGACCACCAGGACACGCCCCCCCAAGATCCCCCTCTCCGCCGCCCAACGCCGCCTCTGGTTCATCAACCGCCTCGGGGATTCGGGCGGCAACTACAACACGGGCCTCTCCCTGCGTCTGTCCGGTGCGCTGGACGTGCCGGCCCTGCGTGCGGCCCTGAACGATGTGGTGACCCGGCACGAGAGCCTGCGCACCACGTTCCCGGACACCGACGGCCGCCCCCGCCAGGAGATCCTCGCCCCCGAGCGGGCGACCGTGGACCTGACGGTCGACGACGTCACCCCCGAAGACCTCGGTGCGGCGCTCAGCCGTGCCGCCTCGGTCCCTTATGACCTCGTCGTCGAACCGCCCCTCCGTGCACACCTGTTCCGTCTGTCGGACGAGGATCACGTGCTGCTGCTGGTCGTCCACCACATCGCCAGTGACGGCTGGTCCAACGCGCCGCTGTCGAGGGATCTGTCCACCGCGTACACCGCGCGCTGCAACGGTACGGCGCCGGACTGGCAGCCGCTGCCGGTCCAGTACGCCGACTACACCCTCTGGCAACATGACGTACTCGGGGACGAGAACGCCCCCGAGAGCGTGCTGAACGGCCAGCTGGACTACTGGCGCAGGACGCTCGCGGATCTCCCCGAGGAGCTGAACCTCCCCACCGACCGGCCGCGGCCCGCGGAGATGAGCTACCGCGGCGAGCAGGTGACCCTCCGCTTCAGCCCCGAACTGCACACCTCGCTGGTCGACTTGGCCCGGGATGCGGGTGGCACCGTCTTCATGGTGCTCCAGGCCGCCATCGCCGCCCTGCTGGGCAAGGTCAGCGGTGGTGAGGACATCCCCATCGGTACCGCGGTGGCGGGGCGCACCGACGAAGCGCTCGACGACCTCGTCGGTTTCTTCGTGAACACGCTGGTCCTACGCACCGATCTCTCCGGTAACCCGACCTTCCGCGCGCTCGTCGAGCGCGTCAAGGAAGCCGACCTGGCGGCCTACGCCCACCAGGAGGTGCCCTTCGAACGCCTGGTTGACGAGCTCAACCCGGTTCGGTCCATGGCGCGGCATCCGCTCTTCCAGGTCATGCTGTCGATGCAGAACACCCCTGCGGCCGGAACGAAGCTGGGCAGCCTCTCGGCGGCTCCGCTTCCGGTGGCTCTCGACACCGCCAAGTTCGACCTCTCCTTCGAACTGGCGGAGCGGTTCTCCAGCGACGGCTCACCGGCGGGGCTGGAGGGTGCGATCGAGTTCGCGACCGATCTCTTCGACCGCTCGTCGATCGAACAACTGGCCGTGCGCCTCTTCCAGTTGCTGGAAACGGTGGTGGCGGATCCGGACCGGGTGGTGTCCACGGTCGATGTGCTGACCGCGCGGGAGCGCGAGCGGGTCCTGGTGGAGTGGAACGACACCGCGCGTCCCGTCGAGCCCGTCACGCTGGCCGGTCTCTTCGAGGCACGGGCGGCGCGGA
>NZ_JAGMUJ010000055.1 GCF_019049255.1 Streptomyces sp. AC558_RSS880
GCGGGAGCGCGAGCGGGTCCTGGTGGAGTGGAACGACACCGCGCGTCCCGTCGAGCCCGTCACGCTGGCCGGTCTCTTCGAGGCACGGGCGGCGCGGACGCCGGGGGCCAGGGCCCTGGAGTCGGCGGAGGTCCGCTACTCCTACGAGGAGCTCAACGCCCGCGCCAACCAGCTCGCCCATCTGCTGATCGAGCGCGGTATCGGCGCCGAGCAGACCGTGGCGCTCGCGCTGCCCCGCTCGGTCGACATCGCCCTCGCCCAGCTCGCCGTCGTCAAGGCGGGCGCCGCCTACCTGCCCGTCGACCCCGACTACCCGGCCGACCGCATCCGCTACATCCTCCACGACGCGGCGCCCGCGCTGATCGTCACCGACAGCGGCAACACCGCCCGGCTGCCCGTGGACAGCCCGGTGGAACACCTGCTGATCGACGCCACCGACACCTCGGACCGGCCCCGGCACAACCCCGGAGTACCGGTACACCCCGACCAGCCCGCCTACCTGATCTACACCTCCGGCTCGACCGGCAAGCCCAAGGGCGTGATCGTCACCCACCGGGGCCTGGCCTCCTTCGCCGCGGCCGAGCTGGAGCGGTTCGACGTCACGGCCGACAGCCGGGTACTGCAGTACGCCTCACCCAGCTTCGACGCCTCCGTCCTGGAGATCGTCATGACCTACGCGGCCGGCGCGACACTCGTCGTCCCGCCGCCCGGCCCGCTCGCCGACGACGTCCTCGCCGACGTGCTGCGCGGCAGCCGGGTGACACACGCGCTGATCCCGCCCGCCGCCCTGGCCACCGTCAAGACCGGCCCCGGCGACTTCCCCGACTTCCGCAGCCTGATCGTCGGCGGTGACGCCACCTCGGCGGAACTGGTGGACCGCTGGGCACCCGGCCGCCGCATGGTCAACGCCTACGGACCCACCGAGTCCACCGTCATGGCCACCACCAGCACCCCACTCATCGCGGGCACGGGCACCCCGGTGATCGGCCGGCCCGTGGCCAACTCGCGGGTGTACGTACTGGATCCAGGTCTTCGGCCGGTGCCGGACGGTGTGGCGGGCGAGCTGTACATCGCGGGCGCGGGCCTGGCCCGCGGCTACCTGGGACGGGCCGCACTCACCTCCGAACGGTTCGTCGCCGACCCGTACGGCACGGACGGCGAACGGATGTACCGCACCGGCGAC